>JAZQME010000013.1:0-82419 GCA_045543195.1 Lachnospira sp. | reverse complement strand
AAGCACCAAAAGCGGAACAACTGCTGCCATAACAATGACAACAGCTGATACCAGCTTCATGCTTAAAATTCTTTTTTTTAAAAATCCAATAATTCTTCTAATTATTTTTTTCATATCCTACTGTTTGAAAAAATATCCCATTCCCCATTTTGTCTGAACATATTCCGGTTCACTCGGATTCTCCTCAATCTTCCCTCTGAGTCTTCTTATATGAACATCCACGGTTCTTGCATCTCCCGGATAATCATATCCCCATACTGTATTAAGCAGACTTTCCCTGCTGTATACCTTATTAGGATTCTTTGCAAGCAGTTCAAGCAAATCAAACTCTTTGGCTGTCAGGTTAATCTCCTTATCATTGATAAAAAGTGTACGGCTGTCACAATCCAGCTTCATATCTCTGATTACCAGTAAACTACTGTCAACCTTTGGAATCTCTTTCTTGTTATTTCTCCTAAATATAGCTTTAATTCTGGCTTTAACCTCCAGTATGTTAAAAGGCTTAGTAATATAATCATCGGCACCATACTCAAGGCCAAGAATCTTGTCCATATCATCGCCTTTGGCAGTCAGCATAATGATAGGAACATTAGAAAATTCTCTAATCATCTGACACACCTGAAGGCCATCCAGCTTAGGAAGCATTATATCAAGCAATATTATGTCGTATTCATTATTCTTAGCACATTCCAACGCTTCTTCTCCATCGTATGCACTCTCAACTATCATTCCATCCTGCTCTAAGCTAAACTTAAGCCCCTTAACAATTAACTTCTCATCATCAACAACCAATACTCTGTTTGCCATCGCGCTTTACTCCTCATACCACAATATAATCTTTTATCTTTTCGTATGCAGCTTCCTTAATCCCACTTACTTTCATAATATCTTCAATCCTCGCAAAACCACCTTGCTCTTCACGATAAGATATTATATCCGATGCCCTCGACTCCCCGATTCCCGGTAATGTCATAAGTGTAAGTTTATCAGCTGTATTAATATTAACTTTCTGTTTATCCCCAGACACAACTTCCCCAAGCTTAGGAACATATATCTTCTGTCCGTCTGTAACGACCTCTACCAGATTAAGATAATCCCTATCTGCCTCACTGTGAAATCCGCCCGCCATATCAATAAGCTCGTATATCCTCATACCTTCGTCGCATATATAAACACCCGGATTAATTACATACCCACATATATATACGTAATTGCCCTGAGTTTGGTTGCAAAAACTTTCACTTTCGTAAATATCTTTAACACCCTTGGCACTTTCATCCTCATCTACGCTCCATCCTGCAACACTACCATACTCTTCTGTATCTTTACATCCGGTTAAACCTCGTCCGTAAATGCAATATATAACGCCACATACTGCAACAATCAGAACAATAATAATATTCTTAAGTATTTCTTTGTTTTTACTAAACACCTTAAGTATCTTATTCATAACAAACTCCTTAATTCTATAAATCAATTAAGGACCTTTTTGTGCATATATAATTGTACATAAATATTTTTAATAATACAAGTGCAAATCTCTCTTAAATATAGTACAATATAAAAATATCAGATATCAGGAGGTCTATTTTGAAAACGCAGAAAAAACATTCAAACCGAAAAAAATTCAGGTGGATTGACGATATATATGGCGGAGTGCCTAATGGCAACATAACTTATGTCCTTTCATTCATTATTCCACTTGCCATAATGATAGTACTTTTCGCTATACGTGAGATATCTCCATTTGGTCAGAAGTATTATTTACGTTCAGATATGTATCACCAGTATGCACCATTTTTCTCTGAATTATGGCACAAGATACGTAACGGAGAAAGCTTGTACTACTCTTGGGACAATGGTATGGGTACTAACTTTATATCCCTTATGGCATATTACCTTGCCAGCCCATCCAATTGGATTATTGCTTTATTTCCACAGAAATACATAGTAGAGATCATGGATGCTACCATAATTCTTAAACTTTCAGCATCAAGCGTAACAATGACCTACTATCTTTCAAAGCATTTTAATACTAAAAAATGTACGATTGCATTGTTTGGTATGTTTTATGCCTTATCAGGGTATATTGCAGCCTACAGCTGGAATATTATGTGGCTTGACTGCATACTGCTCTTCCCGCTTGTTATGTTAGGCTTGGAACGTCTTGTTAAAGAAAACAAAGGCCTTCTTTATTGCATCACCTTAGGCCTATCAATTTTTACTAACTATTACATAGCTATTATGGTTTGCTTAAGTGTTATTCTTTACTTTATTGTATTGATTATATCTTATGACGGCATTAAGAAACCTATTGTATACATAAAAAAAGTTATTAATTGGGGCTTTTACTCCTTGCTTTCAGGTGGTTTGGCTGCTTGTCTTTTACTACCTGAGATTTATACATTTTCACTGTCAAGCTCAAGCACCATTTCATTCCCAAAGAAGTTAACTGCTTATTTCTCTATCTTAGAGATGATGGTACGACAGCTTATTAATGTTGATGTTCACTTAGGACTTGAACACCATCCTAACATCTATTGCGGTTTGGCAGTTTTCCTTCTTATTCCTTTGTACATTATGTGCAAGAAGATAGATAGCCGCGAAAAAATCGGCAAATGTGTTATATTACTGATATTTATTATTTCATTTAACTTAAATATACTTAATTTCATATGGCATGGATTACACTTCCCTAACAGTCTTCCTGCCAGACAGGCTTTCATATATATATTCTTCTTACTGATTATGAGTTATGAAGCCCTATACCATATAAAGTCCTTTACGAAACGTCAGTTTACTACTGCCTTGTGGATTCCTATGGTGCTGTTAGTTTTGTACGATTATATATTTAAGGAAAAGGATACATACGATTTTAAAATCTTCTATGTCAGCGGTGCTTTTATTCTTATATATGCACTGATTATGTACCTTAGAAGAAATAAAGGACTTAAAACTCCGATATTACTGTTTGCCGCCTTTGTGGTAGCTATATTAGAATGTGGCATCAATATGGAAACAACCGGATTCTTTACAACCAGTAAAACAGCATATCTTCTTGACTATGATGCTGTTGATACTGTAACCAATACTATTTATGAACAGGATTCTTCCTTCTACAGAATGGACAAGATTACCGGTGCCCGTTCAAAGAACGATGGTTCTTGGCATAATTATCACTCTATTTCGACATTTTCTTCAACATCAAGTGCCGGAATGAGTAAATTATATAAGAATCTCGGTTTGATAGGTTCTACCAACGCCTATTCATATGACGGTTCGACTGTTGTAACCAATTCACTTTTCAATGTAAAATACCTGATTAGTAATCAGCATCTGGTAGAATATGATTTATTAACATATCAAACCGGTAATAACGGAGAATTTATATACAAGAACAATTACACTTTACCACTTGGTTATATGGTTCCATCTGACTTTGAAGATGAATGGACTCCAACATCTATCAACAACGGTATTGATAACCAGAACAGCTTAGTTAAACATATGACAGGTGTTAAAGATGTTTTTGAGCTAATGTACACATACACAGGATACAGTGATCTTTCATTCACAGCCAATAAAAGTGGACATATGTATATCTGTATACCTTCAGGCGAGAATTATAATGACTCTATTACCATCTTCTTAAACAAGGAGTCTGTTAAGTTTGATAATTTAAAATATAATCCTCATATCCTTGATCTTGGATATATTAATGAGGGCGAAACCATTGACTTCTATACAAGTTCACCTGTATCATGTTCTGTGTATACACTTAACGAAGACAAATTTATGTCTATGTACAATAAGTTGAACGATGAAGCACTCAATATTACCGAATGGACTGACACTCATTTTAAGGGTACTATCAACGCTAAAGAAGATGGCACTATGCTCTTAACCATTCCATATGATGGTGGTTGGTCAGTATACGTGGATGGTGTTAAAACTGAAACTTTTGCTTTTGAAGATGCATTTACAGGTATTTATGTTTCCAAGGGAGAACATAACATAGAACTAAAATATACCCCTGTTTATTTTATTCCTGGTTGCATTCTTACCGCATTATGCATTATTATATTAGTTGCTGTTTGTTTAGCTAAACGTGCTATAACTAATGGTAAAATTAATACAACTAAGTTACCTGTTATCATTCAATATCTTATTGATTCTGAAGATAAGGTAATCAGTAAAAAATCTATCGAAGATGACATTGATGACATCGAAGATAAAAAACTAATTGAAGAAATAACCAATGGTATTGAAAGTATGGATGACTTTGACAATATCGAATTGAAGGATGAAGAAAAAGGAGAATAACTATGAAACTTTGGGGCGGACGCTTCACTAAGGAAACTAACGAACTTGTTAACAATTTTAACGCTTCTATCTCATTTGATCAGAAGTTTTATAAGCAGGATGTAGAAGGAAGCATTGCACATGCTAAAATGCTAGGTGCTACAGGTATTATCTCTAATGATGAAAGCATTGCCATTCAGGAGGGACTCGCAGGTATTCTTTCTGATATTGAAAATGGCAAGCTTGAGATTACTGACCAGTACGAGGATATTCATACATTTATGGAAGCTACTCTTATTGAAAGAATCGGCGATGCAGGAAAGAAGCTTCACACAGGACGAAGCCGCAACGACCAGGTTGCTCTTGATATGAGACTCTTCACAAGAGCAGAGGTTAAAGCTGTAGATGCTGAGATTAAGGAACTCATGGCAGTTATCCTTCGTATTATGAAAGAAAACACTAACACATATATGCCAGGCTTTACTCATCTTCAAAAAGCTCAGCCGGTTACTGTAGCTCACCACTTTGGTGCATATTTCGAAATGTTTAAACGTGACAGAAGCAGACTTCATGATATCTATGAAAGAATGAACTACTGCCCTCTTGGTTCAGGTGCATTAGCCGGAACTACATACCCTTTGGATAGAGAGCTTACTGCCTCACTACTTGATTTCTATGGTCCAACACTTAACAGTATGGACTCAGTTTCTGACAGAGACTACTTAATCGAGTTTTTAAGCGCACTTTCTATTGTTATGATGCACCTTAGCAGATTCTCTGAGGAGATTTGTGTATGGAACTCTAATGAGTACAGATTTATCGAGCTTGACGATGCATATAGCACAGGTAGCAGTATTATGCCACAGAAGAAGAATCCCGATATTGCAGAGCTTGTTCGTGGTAAAACAGGTCGTGTATATGGTTCTCTTATGAGCTTACTCACTACTATGAAGGGAATTCCTCTTGCATACAACAAGGATATGCAGGAAGACAAGGAACTTTCATTTGATGCCTTTGATACAGTAAAAGGTTGTGTAAGCCTTTTCAGAGGTATGATTGACACTATGAAATTCAATAACGAACGTATGGAAGACAGTGCTAAGAAGGGCTTCACTAATGCTACTGATGCTGCCGATTACCTTGTTAAGAACGGAGTTCCATTCAGAGATGCTCACGGTATCGTTGGCCAGCTCGTTCTTCTTTGCATTGATAAAGGAATTGCTTTAGATGACCTTTCATTGGAAGAATATCAGGCTATCAGCCCTGTATTTAAGGAAGATATATATGAGGCTATCAGCTTAAAGACTTGCGTTGAAAAGAGACTCACACTTGGCGCACCTGGTCCTGATGTAATGGACAAGGTAATCGCTATATGCGAAGAATATATGAACAACTAAATCTTAATGAAACGCAAATGTGGCACAAGTCGTGAACATAACGACTTGTGCCACATTCTCTTTAAAAGTTATTTTTACACTCTAATCTTTGTACCCTTAGTATCCCTATGAGCCATCTTCATCTTTCCTAAGTCGATATATCTGTTCTTGTACTCTATGCTTACATCATCTCCTTCAGTCACAAGATAAACATCATCAACATAGTCATCCTTAGATAATTTAATACCTCTTACACCAACAGCTCCCTTCTTCTTCATTGGTATCTCTGTAAGTGGGAACTTTAAGAATACTCCGCCGCCAGTTTGAAGAACAACATTTTTCTCACTTACAATCTCTTCAACTTCCACAATAGCACCATCCATATAATTAAATTGTGAATAAATTTCCACCCTGGCATCTGTTGTGTATATTCCTTGCAACAAATCACCTTCATTAAGCTTAGTAGCAGCTACTGTTTTCTTGGATGCATCAAATTCTGTAGCATCAACCAGCTTCATCATACCCTGCTTAGTCACAAAAAGTAACTTCTGATTCTTAAGCTTCTCAGAAGCACAAAGATATACAATATTCTCTCCACTACTATCGTAATTACCAAGATTATCAATCGGAGTACCTTTATCCCTAAACTTACCAAATGGAACATCCTTTATTCTAATCTGATGCAGATTACCATTGTCTGTGAATATACATATCTTATCGGTATTCATACAAGAGAATATATACTTATTCTCCGCATGAACAGCTTCTCTGTTACGGTCATATGCTGCCATATCAATAGTCTTAGCGTAACCAAAGCGGTCCATAATAAACATTACTTCCTGCTCAGGCACCTTCTTTTCCTCTAAAACTACAACCTCCGCATCTTCTATAACAGTTCTTCTCTCGACACCATACTCTTTCTTAATCTTAAGAAGATCAGCCTTAATAACCTTTGCCATAGCAGTTTTACTGCCAAGAATCTTTTCATACTCAGCAATTCTCTTTAAGCACTCTTCATACTCCTTCTGAAGTGCTAAGATTTCAAGACCAATTAACTTATAAAGTCGCATTTCTAAGATAGCACTTGCCTGACGTTCTGTGAAGTTAAGCTTTGATGCCGCTGACTTTGAAACTTCTGACTTGAACTTAATACCTTCTGTCACGCCCGATATGAGACATTCCTTTGCCATCTTAAGATTCGAGCTTCCCCTAAGAATCTCAATAATAAGGTCAATTATATCACAGGCTCTAATCAAACCTTCTTTAATCTCCTTATTGTCAAGTTCCTTATTAAGAAGTGTTGTATACTTTCTTGTAGCAAGCTCATATTGGAACTTAATATGATGTTCAATAATTTTCTTAAGTCCAAGTATCTCTGGTCTTCCATCAACAATAGCCAGCATATTTACACCAAATGTGTCTTCTAACTTTGTCTTCTTATAAAGGAGATTCTCAAGATACTTAACATCTGCATTCTTCTTAAGCTCGAGGCATATTCTAATACCTTCCTTAGAAGACTCATTAGTAATATCCACAACATCTGTAGCCTTCTTTGCTTCAATCAAATCAACTACATCAGATAAAAACTTACCTATATTGGCACCTATCATAGTGTATGGAATCTCTGTAATAACAAGCTTATCCCTGTCGCCACGCTTTTCGCCCGGCTCAAATACTACTTTACCACGAACTTTTATCTTACCTGTTCCATTCTCGTATATATCAGCAAGCTCGCTCTTATTAACGATAATACCGCCTGTTGGGAAATCCGGACCCGGACAATATTGCATAAGTTCCTGGGTAGTGATATCTTCATTATCCATGTAAGCACAAACAGCGTCTACAACTTCACTGAGGTTATGTGTCGGAATATTGGTAGTCATACCTACAGCAATACCCTCCGCACCATTAATAAGCAAGTTTGGCACTCTTACAGGAAGAACCGCAGGCTCCTTTTCAGTCTCGTCGAAGTTTGGCACGAAATCCACAACATTTTTATCAAGGTCTGCAAGATAAACATCCTGCGTGAACTTCTTAAGCTTGGCCTCTGTGTATCGCATAGCCGCAGCACCGTCACCCTCGATAGAACCGAAGTTACCGTGTCCGTCTACAAGAGCCATACCCTTCTTAAAATCCTGAGACAAAACTACTAAAGTCTCATATATTGAACTGTCACCATGTGGATGATACTTACCCATTGCATCACCAACGATACGCGCTGACTTTCTGTGTGGCTTATCGTGATTTAAGCCCAACTGGTCCATTGCATACAGAACTCTTCGCTGAACCGGCTTAAGACCATCTCTTGCATCAGGCAATGCACGAGCTGTAATAACACTCATAGAGTAGTCAATGAATGACTTCTGCATCAGTTCAGAATATTCTGTTTTTATAATCTGTTCTGCCATTATCTAACCTCTTTCTTGTAAATCTATCTCTACCTATTCGTATCGGCATAGCTAAAAACTAAGCATCAATCTCAGCCTCGTTGGCGTGAGCGTGTATAAACTCTCTTCTAGGGGGAACATCACTTCCCATAAGCAATGAAGTGACCTCCGCCGCCATACGTGCATCCTCAATCTCTACCTGCTTTAATATCCTTGTCTCAGGATTAAGAGTTGTCTCCCATAACTGTTCCGGATCCATCTCACCAAGACCTTTGTATCTTTGCAGTGTAAATGTACCACTTGCATGCTCTTTTCTATACTTTTCAAGTGCCTTATCATCATATAGGTACTGACTATCGCCTTTCTTACCCTTCTTAGCACCTTCACCCTTATCAGCCTTCTTAAGCTCAGCTCTATAAAGAGGCGGCGTAGCAATATACACATGTCCCTGATTGATAAGCTCAGGCATAAATCTATAGAAAAATGTAAGTAATAAAGTATCAATATGAGCACCATCAACGTCCGCATCAGTCATAATAATAATCTTGTTATATCTAAGCTTACTGATATCGAAGTCATTGCCATAGCCTTCAAGAAATCCACAGCCAAATGCATTAATCATAGTCTTAATCTCAGCATTGGCAAGCACCTTATCAATTCCAGCCTTCTCAACATTAAGAATTTTACCTCTGATAGGAAGTATAGCCTGTGTTTTTCTGTTTCTTGCAGTTTTAGCAGAACCACCCGCAGAATCACCCTCTACAATAAAGACCTCACATTCCTCTGCATTACGACTCTCACAGTTGGCAAGTTTTCCATTGCCATCAATAGAAAACTTCTGCTTTGTAAGCAGGTTTGTCTTTGCTTTCTCCTCTGCCTTACGAATCTTCGCAGACTTCTCAGCGCAAGCAATAACAGACTTTAAAGACTCAAGATTCTTATCGAAGTATAACTGAACCTCATCGTTAGTTACAGAACTTACTACAGTTCCTGCATCAGGATTATCAAGTTTTGTCTTAGTCTGACCTTCAAATCTAGGTGCCGGATGCTTAACAGCAACTACCGCTGTCATACCTGTTCTTACGTCCATTCCTGTAAAATTAGCATCCTTATCCTTTAAGATACCAAGTTCTCTGGCATACTGATTAATAACCATAGTAAACTTAGACTTAAATCCTGTAATATGAGTTCCACCTTCCTGTGTATAGATGTTATTACAGAAACCAAGAATATTTTCCTCGAACTCATTTATATACTGAAAGGCAACCTCAACCTCGATACCCTCTTCATTCTTCTTAAAATATACTATATCGCATACGGTTTCCTTGCCTTCATTCAAGTCCTTAACATATGCCTTAATACCATCCGGCTCATGATAAGTAATCTTTTCTTCACTTCCAGGTCTCTTATCTTCAAAATGTATTGTAAGTCCCGGATTAAGATAAGCAGTTTCGTGAAGTCTGCTTTTAATAGCCTCTGCCTTAAATACAGTCTTTTCAAATATCTCTCCATCCGGAAGAAATGTTACTGTAGTACCAGTGTCATTCTTTCTACAAGTGCCTATAACGTGAAGCTTATCAACAACTTTTCCCTGTTCGTAACGCTGCTTATGAACTTCTCCACCTACTCTAATCTCAACCTCAAGCCACACGGACAAAGCATTAACAACTGAAGCACCTACACCGTGCAAACCACCCGATATCTTATAACCGCCATCTCCGAACTTGCCACCGGCATGAAGCATAGTAAATACAACTTCTACTGCAGGGATACCAGCCTTTGGATGAATTCCTATAGGAATACCTCTACCATTATCCTTAATAGTAGCTGTACCATCTGCATTAAGAGTTACACTAATCTCACTACAGAAACCTGCCAAATGCTCATCTACCGAATTATCTGCAATCTCATATATAAGGTGATTTAAACCCTTTGTTCCTACGCTACCGATATACATACCCGGACGCTTACGAACCGCTTCAAGACCTTCCAATATGGATATACTATTCTCATCGTACTTCTGACTTGCCATTTTCTCACTCCTATTTACTACTTTTCAAATACTGATTATAAATTTCTTCATAATTAACAGACAACTGTGTTGAACCTGAAACTGAAAGCTGCTCCCATACCTTCTTTTTAACAGAAACGTACTTACCAGCTTCATACTCCTCAAAAGTCTCATTAAACTTTTCTAACTTTCTCTGCTCCAACAAAGCAGACTTATTAGCTTCTGTTTTGTTATTTTCATTATCACTTGTACACTTGATAATATAATACTTGCCCTCTATTTCAACGATTTCACTAGTCTCTCCAGTCTTTAAATCAAATGCCGCTTTTTCAAATGCTTCCATCATCTGTCCACGCTTCAACTCACATTCATATCCTTCTCCGGTATACTCCTTCGCAACCAGATAAAATGTTTCGCCACTGTCAATCCTTGTTTTCGCAGTATTTATTTTATCCAGACTGTCAGCATATATATACTGAATGCTTATAACTCTTGCCTCATCAGCACTAATCTCAAACTGCATATTGGAAGTCATGTCATCATAAAGCGTCTGCGCTACAGCAAACTTAGTAAACATCTCAGTTAGCTTGTCCTTTGTAATTCCAAGGTCACTAATCTGTTGCTCATCTAACTTTGAATAATATGCATCAACAGCATTGGTTACTGCTTCCGACTGACTTCTTGAAAGAACAACACCTTTTTCCTTTGCTAACAGATTCATACACTGAACTCTTATAAGCTTTGCTTTGACCTGTTCCTTCGCATATTGCTCAAATGTTACATCCCCTACCGATTCACTCCATATGCCACTTCCCAGCATTTTCTCGTACTCCGACTTAGCATCTGACATAAGAATCTTAGCTTCCATCATATAAACAGTCTTACCTTCTACCTCAAACAATGTATCTTTACCTGTTCCTGTAGAAATATAAACAATACTTCCATTAAAAAATTTAATATATAAAAACACTAGCAATATAACTAAAGCGATAGCAACTAACATAATAATCTGCTTTTCTCTATGCCTTATCTTCACATTGACCTCCGTTTCTGCAACCACAACACCTTGTGTGCTATATATGTATGCGACCACAACCCCTCGCATCCTAAACCATAATATTATACTATAATCCGCTGAAATTTACAAAATTTTTTTTTAATTACGTATATTTACACGTATATTTACAGTTCCATCAGACTTATAATTATAGAATTCATTAACAAGACTTCTATATCCCCACTCCTTAAGCATATCATAAGTAATGTTATAATTCCCTTTATAATGCCTTCCTGTAATACAGTATCTGATATACTGTTGCATATATTGGTCTATCTCCTTTAATCCTAAATCCATAGAAAGATTAGGAAAGAACCAACGATTCCATGTAAAATCATCCTCCTCGTCCTTTCCATAAAACTTCTTATTCATAGCCTTTATAAATCCAATCGCCGCCTTATCTGATGTAAGATTCTTCTTTCTCTGCCACCTTCTAAGTGCCTCAGCTTTTCTTTTTATCTTAGCCTTTATCTTTCTCTTAGTATTATAACTTAAGTCAAACCTGCCATCATAATATGCAAACCCTAAGAACTCCCAATGCTCTTCAGGCTCGTATATATGCTCTTTTTCAGAATTAACTGTAAGTCCTAGATCTTTAAGTTCATTGTATAGTCTGTCCTGCTTATATTTAAGTTCGGCCATACTGTCTGCAAATATCAGTATGTCATCTGAATATCTATAGTAATCATCCCCATACATTTTATCTACATCAGTAAGATACACATTAGCAAAAAATGAGGCAACAGGAACTCCAGCCATGGCACCATGACATTCTTCTACCACTTTGCCGTTATCTAATACGCATTTTTCAGATAAAAGTTTTACAAAAAAATCATAAAGTCCACCATCCTGACTCTTTACAAAATCAAGTTTATCAATCAGCTTATCTACATCAATAGAATTAAAATAGTTACTTATGTCAACCTTCAAACAATATTTACCTGAATATATACCACTACCATCAGCTCTTTTTCCAGAAAGCTTTCTAATAGCATCTGCAACCCCGAATCCTCTTCTGAAAGCATAACAATTAGACGCGAAATAATCATCCAATTCATAGAGTCTCGCTGCTATAAACTTAAGCACTATATTCACGTCTTTTTCAAATGTATATACAACCCTTTTCTTTGAAGTTCCCTCTTTATTAATAAACCGCTTTGACGGCAACCCTAAAAATGTCCCTTCTTTAATTGCCTTTGATGCTTTCAAGTACATCTTGTCTTCAATAAACTGCCTTATATCCTGCTCTTCCTGATTACTTATTTGCTGATGCTTCACTTTGTAATCCAGAAATTCATTCCATGCACTTTCTTCAGACACCAATCCTAATATTCCACTAGTAGATTTAACGCACCCCATCAATTACCTCTAATCAATCTCAACAATTCTGCTATATTCTCGCAAAGGATAACACCCGTCATGAGCTTCACCAGCATACATTCTAGACATGTGACCTTTAGTTATTCTCACTATTCCAGCTTTAGCAAGCATTCCTGAAAGCAACTCTTTCTCATCATCACCACATAAAAGACCACATGTCTGAAGATGACCTTTATGCTTTTTTAATGCTCCTATAAGCTCATATCTTGGAAGCGGCTTTACCCACAGACTTCTAAACATATATGACAATTCCAACTGACTATCAGGTTTTATAATCACACTAACACCATCTTCGTTGTGAATTATCCAATCATTGTGTCCTTCCAATCTGTCGTTATAAAGACGTATGGTATTCCTTCCTCTCATGCCTATGTCAGCCTGTCCCACATTGGCATTAGTTTCTTTTAACAATTCAAAAAAATGTGCTCCTATTCTTTCAACCTCCGCCATATCATCAGTATCCACAAATATTCCCTGACATGAAGAACACAGCACCTGATTAGTCTCGCATATATGCAAAGCCAAATCTTTTAAATCTTCTTCCTTAGCCTTAGATGTAACATAGGCAAATGATAATTTATGCCCCCAGGCAATAACTTTAGTCTTTGTATCAGTCATAGCTTTGGCTGCTGTAACTGCTTCATCACCGCCCCACACAACCACGCCATCTGCTATTTCTGCGAAACGCTTCAACGTAACAGTTTCAGTAGATGGGACATCAAACACATATATGTAATCTTTAAGTGCCGGTTCTATCTTTATAAGCTCCGATAAAAGAGTTACAGATAATCCATTATCACTTGCAGGCAGCTTTAAGATGTTAATGTTTCCTACCAATAATCCTTCAATAACGCTGTAAGCAGGCAAACCATCCACATTTCCGGCCGCTATATGAAATAGCACGCCTAACGGACTAAGCACTCTTTTAGTTCCGCTTTTCAAACCTGGCAAAGAATCATAATCGCTGCCTAACTCTGTTCTACACTTGTATTCAAGCTCTTCCCTTGAAAAAAGCCTCGCCATTTCAGAGAATCTTTCATAGGATATATCAGCCATAGTAAGTAATGGCTTTGCTATGTCGTCATAAACACCTTTCATCGCCCTTTTATAAAGCACATCACAGGCATTAATAACCTTTTCCGTAGTTAATGGATTAGGCTGATTCAGTGTCTTCACACAATCAGTATAAAGCTTGTCTATATATGTACCTTCAACGTCTGAATTAATAACTTCTCCATGGGCTAAAATCATTCTTTCTCCCCTCCATTCAGCACCTTATCTGCACCTGCTGCACAGGTTATAATATCCTTTATACCAACTCGGCCAAGAATCTCAAGCCACGGCGATTTTTCTCCACAAGGACACCCTTCAGAGTGCAGTATTCCTAAATCATCGGTCATAATACTAAGTATAGGGACACTATCTACCATAGGCGTAATAAGATTGATAAGCCCCACTTCTCCATCATTTACCGGCCTTAAATCATCCACATCTCTAATAATCACGCGACTGTACACAGGCACATGAAAACGATGGCATCTGCAATCAGTATACAATATAGGATGCTCTGCTGCTCCAAAGAATTCAAATATATGACTCTCATCTACGCCCAAAACTTCTTTAACAAGAGCATAAAACTCCTGCTTTGCCACAGCTTGCGCATAAAACTGCTTCCAGCCACCCCCAAGTGTTATAACAGAACCTTTCGGAAGTGTTACCTTAAGCCCCTCTTCCTTCATCTGCTTTAAAAGAAAATATGTATATGCAGGAAAACCTATAGTTCTCACCGGGAACTTAGACTTACTGTACTTTATAAGTTTATCTTTAAGACTCTCTAAGTCAGGTACATAACCATCAGGTGTATACTTAAGTGCATAATCCCTGCTGATGGCCGGTGCAAAATATGTAAATCCATAGGCTGTCTTAGAAAACACCACTTTATTATTACGGTTTGGCTCATACCCAAATATAATATAATGTGACGGCTTTATAGAGAACAAACCATGATACTTTCCCACCGTCAGCACCATCCTTAATCCTCTATACAAACTTCCTATGTTAAATCCCATACTGGACTTTTTACCACTGGTTCCACTTGACGTAACCTTGACAGGCATCCTTGATGACTTCATAGAAAACATAGCGTGATGTTTAAAGTACAATGTGGGAACAAATGGAATCTTCTCAATATCATCATATGACTTCAAATCATCAGGCTTAAAATCAAACTTCTCTAAAAGCTTTGCGTACTCTGTACAATTATCATATTGAAACTGACAATTCTCCTTCATAGCCCTAAAGAACAATTCATTAGTATCTTCTATAGCATAAGGTATTTTATACTTAAACAATCTTCCCTTGTAAGACATAGAATTTCCTCCCTTAAATTCTGTCAGTATCACTTTTCATTGACATAGAAAAAAGAAAGAGAAAATGCTTTGAAATCATAAGCTGTGCTTATGATTACAAGGCTGAACGCACTCCAGCTACCCGCAAAGCACATACAAAGTACGCTTCACCCGCCACGGGTGCAACTTAAGTTGCATTTCTCTTTCTTTTAAACATATTTATATCGATGGTACATTAGCCTTAAGACGATTAGATATGTAATCTGTTTCATTAGGCAAATGTATGTAAAAATTCATATATGGAATGCCTCTTTCTATGCTGGCTAACTGCGCCAATAGTACATCCCTTTTATTATTGCCGTTTCTTTCAACAACCATAATCATAGCAATAGGATACCCCATTCTATACAGGCCATAGCTATATCTTCTTGCGCCACGCTGTGCACCAAGCTCACTAGCCGGAATATTCTTTCTAAGCTCGCAATCACTCCACTCTCTGGCAACCACATCCTCAAGCCTTGCTCTAAGTCCTTTTTCACCAGTCAGTCTCTGAAGCTTTTCATCCACTACCGAAACTTGAGAATACGGATTATCTGCATTAGAGTTATTCAATGCATCATTAACAGCGCCCGTCAATACTTTTGCTGCTTCTCTACCAATAAATCTGCTTAAAAATCCCATATTCACCCTCCATAGAAAATTATACCAACTATGAGTATAACACATTTTCCCGAATTGTGCTACTTTTTATTGTAAAGAACATAGCAGGCACCAAACCCTGCTACTGCTGCCAACACAACAAATATTAGTATAAGCCATATTGGAGTACCTTTTCCTGATTGTTTGTCACTATGATCTACTTCCTTGAATCCACCATCCTCCGTAGAAGCTTCATTGGAATCAGAATTATTATTATCCTGTGTGGCATCCACAACAGTTTCGTTATCACCATTCTGTCCTGATGATGTCTCAGCTTCCCAAGTAGCCGGCTCACCTCCACTATACTTTGGCATAACTACAACCATTACATTATATGTCTTTGTTGTGCCGTTTTCTGCTGTACATACGAGCTTAGTGGCATTATTTCCTTCTGCTAACGACTCAACAACAGCAGATTTAACTCCAGTAGCCTTAACATCCTGTGCAGTTCCTTTAAGCTCCCATCTTGTTCCCTTTTCTTCGTAAGGAAGATACACAACATAGCTTGTAATAGATGCATCAAACTTAGGCGAAAGCTTACCACTACTTACAGTCACACTGCTTACATTAGCATTACCACTTGCCACATAGTTAGGATTTTGCTTCCTTGTAACACTGATCTTATATACCTTGGTACTGCCATTCTGCGCCTTCACCGTAACAGTTACCGTATTGGCTCCAACTGAAAGATTATTTCCGGCAACCGTAACAGTCGCACTGCTGTCAGCCTTTATTGCCTTCACATTTAGCGATGACACGTTATAATCAACCTCACCTATACTGTATGCAGTTGTTCCTGCGCTGAATGCCGGAGAAAGTGTGAATCCATCAACACTAAGTCCTGACAACGTATTGTCACCAGACAAGGGTTTAGCAATAGCTACGGAATATGTAGCAGTACCCAGGTTGCTCTCTGAACTTCCTGTAGTAGCCGTAATATTATTAATTGAAATAGTTAGCGTTGTTCCTGCTTGAATATTAGAATTCACTTTAAAAACAGCTTTAAGTACACTGGTATTGTTACCTAGCGGATTAGTCATATTGTTATCATAGGCAATAATTGTATTACCATTGCGCTCAACTTCCCATCCTGAACGCAAAGATGTAACGCTACTCAATGTTACCTTAGAAGAATCATAGGACAATGTACCCTCTAAACCATACTTTCCACTATCAGATACTACAAGCGTCAGTGTTATTGTATCTCCGGCTCTTACAGTCGTTGCTCCTGTAAGATTAGCACCTGCTCCATACACACTGGTATAAACAGTTACAGATATACCACATACCAGCAATAATGCCGCCAGCAAAGCTGTTATCTTATAAATAATACTTTTCATCCGTAATCCTCCATTCTATTTAACAGTTACACCTTGTATAGAGTTTTTCTTAAGGATATGAGCCTTAACTGCCATAAAATCGGTAATATTAATCTTTCCATCACCATTAGTATCCCCAGCCATAAGGCTATACTCTGTTAACAGACTTTTCTTAAGAACATGAGCTTTAACTGCCATCATATCAGTAATATTAATCTTTCCGTCACCGTTAGAATCCCCTGTTACGACAATAGTATAGGCTTTTATTACCTTACTACCGTCCATAAGCTTAACTGTCATACCAGTTCCCAGCAGTGCATCGTCAGCCTGCTGTACTCCTGTTTTGTCACAAACCTTTATGTACTGCTTCTGATCCAGCACATTAATCAGCTCTGCCACTGTAGTACCTACAGTAATTTTACTGACCACTTTCTTATCCGTATTAACATTAACCTTAGAAGATGTAATGCTTTCAGGCACATCTGGTTCTTCCGGTTCATCTGGTTCTTCTGGCTCTTCCGGTTCTTCCGGTTCACCAGATTCATCTTCTATTATATTAAAATTAATCTCCAGGCTATCTGTATAATTGCCTTTTCCATAGATAGTTATCGTTGCCTCACCCACAGCTTTATTATCACTGCATACAAAATAATAATCTGTGTCAGCTTCTAACAGCTTAGTTACATCATACACCTTAAATTCCGGAACTATATCACTACCGGTATATAAATAATCTCTAATACCCGTAACATCAGCATCCTCAATACTCTTTGGTTCTATAACAAAAACATACTGAACACTGTCTATATAATCTCCCTTACCGGTAACAGTTACAGTAGCTGTTCCTGCCTCAATGTTGTTACTGTATGTGAGCGTATAATCAACATTTTCATCAAGAATATATACACCATCCTTGACTATAATCGTAGCCTCTATTTCCTCTCCTGTGTATATGTAATTTCCTGTTATCTGAACATCACAATCATCAATTGAAACCTTTGGCTTAGGAATTGTGCAGTCCTTTATATTACTATTATCGGACTCCTCAATAGCATCTCCCGCATAATAAGTTCTAACCATATAGTAATACTTAATGTCATAGAAAGCGTTATCGTCCGTATATGATATATCATCAGTAACCGTACCTATCAGTTCAAATTCCTCGCCATCTATTGAACGATATATCTTATAACCAGAAACACATTCTACTCCATCCCACATAATTGTTATATCTTTTCCCGTATAAAATATATTATTAAGTGTTGTAGGTAAAAGCTCTAACTTTCCACTAACAACCTCTGAATCAAGTGGTATCTCACCATCATATACCCTAACTTTATAATAATATATCTTATTTCTTAAAGGCACCACATCCGTATAGGTTGTGTCTGTTCCCTTGTATACAACTGTATATTCACCATTCTCCTCTGTGGCTCTTAAAAGCTCGTATTCCTGATTCTCCTT
Source organism: Lachnospira sp. (assembly GCA_045543195.1). Lineage (GTDB taxonomy): Bacteria > Bacillota > Clostridia > Lachnospirales > Lachnospiraceae > Lachnospira. The sequence goes on along the minus strand of JAZQME010000013.1, from coordinate 64,076 downwards.
GCCTGCTTTCCAAGTAATAGTAAGACTTGTCAGCTCATTCTTTACAATTTCTGTTATCTCAGTAGCTGTAACAGGCTCCTGTTCCACAATCTCTACTGCAACTGCATTAGAGGTTGCTGTCTTAGTGCCATTATACTCTCCTGTAACCACACAGTAATAATACCTAGTGCCACTACTTGTTGTATCTGGTGTATATTCCTTTGAAGTTGCTCCCTGTATGGCTACTCCTTCTGCATCCTTTGAAGCTGCCTCATACCACTGATACTTATATGCAAAGTTTTCAAGCTCATCCTTCATATTAGCAGTCAAAGTAACCTCTGTATTTACCTTCTGCTTTACATCCGCTATGTCAAGCACTGCAAACTCATCTATCACACCACCTATCTTTATAAGCGGATTATGCTTTGGCGTAAATTCTGTGTGCATAGCACTCTTTGCACGTACTGTGGTGTAATACGTTCCTGTTGGGTCAATTGTTGTATACACCTGATTAGCCAGTTGACTGTCACCTCTTGATATTACAAGCTTATCACCTGCAGCATCACTGTATATATATGCTGTATAAGATGTCACCGTCATATTAGAGGCTGCGTACGCATCCCAATTAATATACAACAATCCATTACTTACATACCACTTAATATTCGCAACCGGCGGATAGTTAAGATAAACTACCGCTTTTACACTTTCGCTAACCTTCTTTGCATCTTCTTCCTCTATATACGCTCTCACATAATATGTAACATTTTGTCCCGCTTCAAGATCCGTTGTATCTGCAACATATGAATTAACTGTTGCTTCCACATCTGCGACTTCCTCTTCCGTAAGTTTCAGTCCGCTAGAATACGTGAAACTTCTATATATCTTGTAACCATCAATATCATCGCAGCCTGTCCAATTAAGTTCTACCTTGCCATACTCAGAATTAGTTGCTGTCAATGCTGATGGCTCATTAACCTTCTTTGTACACATAAGCATATTGCTGGCAACAGATTCATCCTTATTGTTGCCTGTCACAACATAAGACTTTACCATATAATAATATGTCTGTCCGTACGATGTATCTGTGTCAGTATATGTGACTGAATTATTAATTACATTGTCAGTTGAGTTACCAGCTTCACTACTTACACTATGCTTTAGTTCATATGACACTCCATCCATAGAACGGTATACATTGTAGCCCTCAGCCCCACTTACTGCATCCCACGCAATAGTTACACCTGTTCTATTGTAACTTATATCTTTAAGATTAGGCGCTGCAAGTGATAGCATAATACTTCTTATATCAGAATCCAACGGAGTAACACCATCATAAACCCTGACTTTATAATAATATGTGCCATTCATGACGACGTCTTCATCTGTATAAGTTGTTGCAGTTCCTCTATACACTTCATTATATTCACCACTTAACTCTGTGGCTCTCATAAGAACATACTCTTGCCCTGCAAGTCTCTCCTGCCACTTAACCGTTATGCTTGAAGTTCCGTCTGTAGTTATACTTGTTATATCTGTAGCCTTTAAACCATCCTCATGAGTAACCGTGAAAGCCTTTATACAAAAATTAACTCTTCCACTACTATCATCATCCGGAAATTCTGATGTATCGCAAAGCTTACCGCCAAACAGTACATAACTTTCGTTATCACCCGTAGTGTTAGCCATAGAAGCCACGCCGCCACCACCTATAGTATAAGACTTTGCTAAACTGGCATGTAGATTAGTCTTTTCATCAAATTCTACCACTACTGAAAATGTATCCCCTGAATTAACATTAATCGCCTTAGGCAGCTTAACCGTATAATACCCTGTCAATGTGGTTGTGCCTTTCACCGGTTCCGCGAAGCACGCAGTTCCGCTCTCAGGCTTATCTTCTTCAGGATTTAAATACACTTGAACACTATAATTACGATTAGGCTCCTCTGCACTAAATGAAACCGCTGTAATATCCTGTGAACCTTGTTCATTTACAGTAAACACACTGGCATACTTTGTACTGTCGAATGCAGCATACCACCCCATTAAAGTACTGCCGTCATGCTGATAATTATATGTATATTCTGACTTAGGCGCTATCTCATATACACAGGCTGTAGACTTCTTAATAGTCATATCATCGTAAGAAATCCACATATAGCCACCATCACCATAATAGGTACCCCAGCTGTTCTTTATAAGCCATGCTCCGTCATTAGCAGGAGTATGTGTATCACCATTACTATCAGTAATCGTAAATTTCTCTTTTGCTATAGTATCATCCCATCCAACAATTGTAATAGCATGATTGGTGTATGTACTCTCATATGTGTAATGATAATATGTATAAAACCCATCACCATCCGTGGTATATTCTTCGTTGGCATTGTAATAGCCTGCCACCGCACCATATTCCATAATAGCGCGCTTTATAAGCTCATGATTAGCCATATTAATAAAATGCTGCCCGGTAAGAACATAATCAATCTTAGAGGCATCATAAGTAACTGATGAAGAGCCCCATTGGTCATAAGGTACATCCTCTTCACTGACAATACCAGCCCACTTATTCATAGTCTTAAATACATAATTGTCATTACCACCGTTCTGAAGACTTGTATACATATCAGTGGTTGTTGTATGGTCTCCTGAAGTTGTGCCTGTGTTATCAACAAATGTAGTATCGTCAAATGTAAGATATGCTAAAGCATACTCCGACAAATCAATATCACTGGCGCTTCCTACCAATCCATGCTTTACGGCATAAGCCTCCATACATGCCACTGCTGCGAATGCCCAGCAAGTTCCAAGAAAACTACCCTGACTCTTTACAGGTGTAATATATCCTTTCTCAACTGAACTATAACTACTGTCTAATTTAGTAGCTTTAAGAAGCAGATCATCCTCCACACTCTCCGTAATATATGGTGCACTATAACCAATATCATAATAACCATCAACCCTATGTCCCGGTAACACACTTTCTTCAGTAGTTAGAGACACGGCTTCCGCATGAACCTGCTTTTTATTCCAATTTCCTATGTAGCAGGTCTGTACCGTAAGCATTATTGCTAATGCAAACGAAACAGACCTCCTTATCAATCCATTCCGTTTCATATATCCACTCCATTCTTCACGTCATTAATATGGATATATTATAACACTTTGTCACAAAATTCACAATACCTCTTATTTATATAGTTATAACCCTGTCCGCTCTCGCAATAGTTGATGGTCGGTGTGCTATCATTATAGTAGTTCTGTTTTCCATAAGCTTTTCAATAGCTTCTGACACCAATTGCTCTGATTCATTATCAAGCGCCGAAGTCGCCTCGTCCAGTATAAGAATCGGTGCGTCCTTTAATATCGCCCTTGCTATGGCAATTCTTTGCTTTTCACCACCTGAGAGACGATTTCCCCGCTCTCCGGCTACAGTATCATATCCATGCTCAAGTTTCATAATAAAATCATGCGCCTGAGCGGCCTTTGCCGCATTGATTATCTCTTCCTTAGTGGCATTCGGCCTGCCATATGCAATATTTTGAGCTATAGACACATTATAAAGATATGGCTCCTGTGGCACATATGAAATCTTTTGTCTAATATCAGCCAGTGTGTATTCTCCATACCCCTTACCATCTATAGATATTCGGCCTGCTTTAGGCTCATAAAAACCTAATAGAAGTTTAAGCACAGTACTTTTACCTCTGCCGGACTCTCCCACTAAGGCAACACATTCACCTTTTTCAATAGACATTGAAAAATCATCAAATATCTTACGCTCTTCATCATATGCAAATCCAAGCCCTTCCACTGTTATGTAGGCATTTCCATTAGTTGCAGCTATATCATAACGCTGCTTTTCAGGCTCTAAATCAATAAATTCAAAAACTCGCTTAGCATGAGACAACGAATTAGTAAGTTCGGGCATATACTGTCCTAATTGGAGAAAATGCCAATTAAAAGTTCCATACATAGTATAAACTGCAGCTAAGGCACCTATTGTTACAACTCCCTCTTTAAGATAATACATACCTATAAGCAAGAATAACACCGTACATATAACCTCGAAAAATCCATTTAGGCTTGAAAGTGCTCCAGACAAAACATTTTGCTTATGGGACTGCTTCATAAAGCGTGAATTAATATTCTTATAATCACTTGATAACTTCTCTCCTGCCCCAAATATCTTAATAACATCACCTGCTGCTATAAGATTAGTCAGTTTTTCAAACATATTGGCATTCTCTTTAGATATAACAGTACCAATGTTTTTCATAGGCTTAACAAACAAACTATTAACAATTAATGTTACCAGACTTAATGCCAGCATAGATAATGTAAGCTGCCAGCACAGTATAAGCATAGGTACTAAATATACAATAACAGATATAGAGGGTGCTACAACTCTTCTAAATCGAGAACCAAACACATCTCCTGCTTTACTTGTATCAAATATCATACGGGATATAAAATCACCACTATGATTAGACTCATAGTACGAAACAGGTAATCTTACAGCTTTTGAAAAAACCTGCTTTTCAAGATTAGCAATTCCTCTTTTTGCCTCCACATTGTATATAATAATTGCAAAGCGCCACACAAGCATAGAGATAACACCAATTGACACATTTATAAGTATGGAGCTTATAAGATTAGATGTATCACCGCTCTGGGCCATATTAAGTATATCTTTCAAAAGATAAGATGACACTATTCCAAACACTGCATTGGCAACAGTTGTAACAACAACAACCAGCAAATACAATGGAAGTCTGTTCCTCATAACCTTCATCAACCGAACAAATGTTGAGTTTTCCTTATGCTTATTATTCATATGCCACCTCACTTTCCATCTGCTTGCCGTATAACTGAGCATACACACCGTTACTTTCAAGTAATTCTCTGTGCGTTCCTGACTCAGATATCACTCCGCCATCAAGTACATATATCTTATCTGCATTAACTATTGTATTAAGTCTGTGTGCTATAGTTATAACCGTCTTTCCTGCAGATACACGGTCTATTGCCTCCTGTATCAGTTTTTCCGTCTCAACATCAATAGCAGCCGTTGGCTCATCCAACAAAAGTATTGGGGCATTTTTTAAAAATGCTCTGGCTATAGATATTCTTTGACGCTCACCACCTGATAACCTCACACCTCGCTCTCCCACCAGAGTATCATAACCATCGGGAAGATTAATGATAAAATCATGTATATTAGCACTCTTACAGGCAGCGATTATCTCTTCTCTGGTAGCTCCCTGACGACCATATGCCACATTATCAGCAATACTTTCCGGTAGCAAAAATACATTTTGTGATACCAGCGCCAGTTTCTCTCTGGCAGCTTTAAGATTCCAGCTTGAAAACTCTTGTCCAAACAACTTATAACTGCCTCCATCAATGCCATAAAAGCCGCATATAAGCTTGAATATAGTACTTTTACCGCCACCTGAACTACCAATTATCGCTGTCTGCTGTCCTTTCTTAGCCACAAAACTAATACTCTTAAGCACCTGCTGATTATCTGTTTCATTATCTAATCCAATATCAGCTTCATTATCTGATTCACCATCTGAATATGAAAATGTTACATCACTAAAGCTAATGGCATCTCCACTTTCCCCTCCTACGTATTCTCCCATAATTTCCACCGGTGCACACATAAGTTCATTAAGTCTTCTGACAGACACCATACATTCTTTTAACTCAATAATTCCCATAGGAATCTTTTCAACATTGCGTGACACAAGCCCAAGTAACACAGTATATGCAAGCATATCACCTACAGTTATAGAACCGTTCAACACTTCTATTAAGGCAATCACATAACTTATAACAACCGGAATCCACCCGATAATAGCTTCTAATATATATGAAAGTGACTGTATTCCTGTACGTGCTCTTTCATTAGCAAAAACCGTATCAATAACTTCACCTATTCTTTTATCCTGAACTTCCTCAAGATTGTAGCTCTTCCCTACTACAATCCCCTGAATACAATCATGGGCAACTGCTGTTCGCTCATCCAACAGATTCTTCCTTAAATTAACCAGCTTTTTCACCTTGTTACTCACGTAATTAGCAAGATACAAAAGAATCGGATATATAACTATAGTAACCAGACTCAATTTCCAGTCCAAAACCAGCATATATGACAAAACTGCTACCACAACAATAATTGCAGTAACAAGCGTTGGCATATTTTCAGAAAACAGCTTATTAAGTTCACCAACATCTGCTATCAGTCTGTTCATAATACTTCCGGAACCTTTATCATCAAAATACGAATATTCTATGTCAGGTATTTTGTCCGCTATTCTATTCTTATATTCCGTCTGAACCTTTACACTATACAGCCTTGTAATAACATTTTGAACAAATGCTGCAACAAGCATAATCACTGCCATTATCAATACAGTACATATATACGCAGAAAGTTCAACATCGCTTCCTTCTGACATAACTGCATCAACAGCCTTTGCAACAGTATCACTGCAATAAATCGTAATCCCTGTTGTTATAAATGACAATACAATACCAAGTACAAACAAACCTCCATATTTTAATGCTATATATCCAACCGTATATTTTCTTTTCAAAGGCGCACCTCTTTCTGCTTTTTTTCTGTATAATATCATATAAAAAAAGTCCGTACTACAAATTAATAGTACGGACTACAGATTATTTATCTTATTTACTTAATTTAATTAACACTCATATTTTCAACCATTTTATGATACTTATCACTATTCTTCATCATAGTAGTTGGTGTAGCCGTCACAAGCACCCAGGCAAATGTTTCTTCTTCCTCAAAATCAACCAAATATGACACATAATAGTTCTTATTACCATCCCGTTCAGCAGAATACATTCTCTTTGTGATACATTTGCCATCCATCTTAGTAACTATATCTGCGGTGATTAGTTGAGAATTATCTCTTTTCCCCATAATATCCTCGTTATGCCACTCATATATATCTTCTGGTGTTTGTCCTTCTGCTAAATCCACATATTTATAGGCCATAACACTATAATAACTGTTTCCGTCATGGAGTTGTAAGTCAAATGGTTTGCCCTCCGTTACATCCTTCCAATCCCCTTCAGTAGGAACAACAATGTCATAATAGTCAATCACAAACTTTTCTTCCTGACTCTCTGTTGACGACACTGCTATTACCGTATTCAAGGCAACACCCAGCACAGAACATCCGCACATAAAGCATACCGTGCAACATATACAAAGCACCATTAAACATCTTTTTATCTTACACGGTTTCAACCAATATTTCATATAACAAGCCTTCCTTTACCCTACATACCAATCTTTTGGTTAAATTATATCACATAATGAAATATAAAAAAAGCAGATATCAATAAAGCTAGCACTTTAATGATATCTGCTAAAATAATTACTATTACTGGTTCTTCTTATATCTATAGAACATAAAACCGCCAGCACCACCAGCTGCTACGACTACAATCGCAATGATTACATATATCCATACATTAGAACCATTATTCTTGTTATCCTTATTATCGTCTGTATCTGTATCAACAACAGCTTTAGAGCTTTCATCAGTTGCTACACTGCCTTCGCTTTCTGTTGTGGCACTACTTTCCTTATTAGAGTCGTTTTCAGATACATTTCCGCCTGATGTACTACCCTCTGTTGAATTCCCTGTTGCTGTATTATCAGATGTCGTATTCTCCGAAGTTGCATCATCTACGGCTGACTTACTACTTTCTGCTGTAGTGCCGGATGTTGAACCTTCGCTTTCCGAAACACTTGGATTCTGTGATACTTCTCCTGTCTGTGTCTCCTTCACATTCTCTTTTTCATTTTCCTTATCAGCATCTGTTTCATTTTCTGTTTCTATTTCGTTATCATTCTCGTTCTCATTCTTGTTCTCATTCTCTGTTTCCTTTTCCGCCGAAGAACCGGAAGAGCTTGATGAACCGGAAGATCCCGAAGATCCCGATGAACTTGACGCCCCTGTTGAACTTGATGAACCTGTTGAAGATGAAGCACCTGAAAGTCTTGCTCCTAATGCCTTTCCATCGCTTGCTAATTTTACCAAACTACTGCTACTTGACACCTCAAGAAAGCCCTTTGTGTTAATACTTCCATCTGCATTTCTCCATGCAGTGTGGAAATCTGTTGATGTACCCGGTGCTGTAAGACTTACAAAGTCAGACGTTGATATAGTCTTTGACGTACCAGTCTTATCTCCCTTTACAATACTTGTCTTACTACTTACATAGTAGTATGTACCACTATTGTTGTAATGAATACTGTTAGCAATAGTTCCCACAAATGAATCACTTCCAAGTGTGCTTGACTTCTTGAAGGACAAAATATTAGTATTAACACCTGCTTTTGCTCTATACATTGAATAGTTAGACTTCTCACTTGCATACTTGCTGTTATCAAAAGATGTACAGTTCTTAAGTGTAATAGCTGTTGGATTATTATTATCCGTAAAACCATGTGCACCATTCTCAAATGCTATGCAATTTTCTACTATATGAGGTGTTCCAACACCAGAACCACCCAGTTTAAAACCGTTCATATCCCCCTGTGCTGTACCCAAACCTGTAGTAAGCTTACCATTACGGAAAGCGATAGAATTCTTAATAGTTACAACACCAATTGGTCCTGTTGCCTTCTTAGCATACAGATCCCAACCATCATCGCTGTTATTATAAGCCATGCAACCATCAAACACATTGCCTTCGCCACAAGTAAGCTTCGCCGCAAAACCATCTGCATTCTCACCTTCTGAATCGCAGTTATTGTATGATGTACAGTTCTTAATAAGATTGTTTGTCGGCCACTGTGCCATAGAATTATAACTTGACTGATATCTGCTAATCTGCAAACCGGTATCACGATTCTCCGTAAACACACACATTTCTATTGTGTTATTATCACCTGACAGAAGCATACCATTATCGCCTGCACCTTTGATAGTAAGACCATATATATGCCAATAAGAACCATCAAGTACAATACCTCTGTTAGAACCATTCAATGACATTGATGAATAATCCAAAACAACCTTTCCACCAAGCGGTGCTATTGTTTTCTTTGCACTTGATGTACCTGCATTACTCTCCGCTATAACAATTGTAGAACTAAGTGAATATGTACCCGACGCCATCCATATAGTATTACCAGCCTTAATATTCTTAACAGCCGTTGCCAGATTAGTTGGTGACGATGATGACGTACCACTACCAGTTCCATTAGGAGCGACGTATATATCTCCTGACTTCTTTGTTGTTGGTGCTGCTGCATAAGTCTCCTGTGGTACCAATGTGCCAATAGTCGCAACCATAGCGACAACCAATGCAACAGTTACCACAACGCCAATTAGCTTCTTTAATCTTGCCTGTAGTTTCATAAGTTAATTCCTCCGTTTATAGTACATACACATTTTTACATATATCCAAGTGTTGTAAAATATTCAAGCTGCCCTTTATAAAATGGATAATCGTGACTTCCTCCACCCCTTACAAACACTTCGTAATTCTCGCCATAAATCTCTTGTGTGGCCTGCTTATACAGCACCGGCGCCGCCACATCCATACACTCAAATGGTAGCATTACCGTACTTTCATATCCACGCTTGTCGTGTAATGATGGCGTCAATGATTCAACCATCTTAGGGTAATAATCTATCAGGTCTGCGTCAGCTTCACCACACATAGACGCAATTCTATCTGCTAATCTTGTAAGCTGAGGAAGTAACGGACGACTTCTATCGAACTTTCCTCCCACGTGCTGTTCCAAAACTGCCACATCCTTTTCATACTGCTCAGTGTCATGTTCTTTATCATATCTATGAACGAGTACATATGCAATATTATATAGCAGACGTTGCAAATCTCTTGTATCTTTATCTCTAGGAATATAATCAAATGGAAAAACATCAATATTTACAATAAAGGGACAACCATAATACATCTCCATACGTTCTTCATCCCAATCGAGTTTAGTCTTCCTCGTATTAGACACAACAGCATGAAAATTCTTAAACGTATCGACATTGTATATACTCTTAGCTCTCAACGGATAAGGCAACTTATCTGCAAGTTCAATAAAACACATATAATCCGACCGCTTCATACATATGTCAATGTCATCATCCCAAGGCACAAATCCCTTATGCCTCACTGCTCCAAGCAATGTACCAACCTCTGCATAATAAGTCAGTCCATGCTCCTTAAAAAACTCCTGAAGCTGATAAAGCACCTTCATCTGTGCCGCCCAGGTCCTTTTCATCAGTTCCGGCACTGTAAAATCGCATCTTATCTCTTCCTTTAAAAAATCCTCTGTAATATTAAGCATAGCTATTCTCCTAATATTTATCTTTAAATTCCGTTGGCACATAGTTATTATTGAAATAATGTGCAAGTCACAAAATACAAGCTTTTATCACTTATATGCATTGCATCATCATTTCTTTATCATATCACATGTAGGTCACCATGTCACTGTCTTCTCTGTATATAGAATGCAGATTAAGTGGCTTGATTCCCTCCGACGGATATCCCATAGGAAGCAATGCAGAAACACATACATTCTCCGGAAGTCCTAGCGCTTTAATCACTTCATCCGAGTTAAACATACCTACCCAGCAGGAACCAATACCTAACTCCCACGCTTCAAGCATCATATGCGTACACACTATAGCAGCGTCTGTCTCTCCTGAGCTATAGCCGGGCATACGCTTATTCTTCCAGTCCCTTGTCTTATCATAGCATACAACAACAATGACCGGTGCCCCAAATGTACACTTACACACCAGTGCGAGCTTCTCTCTATTCTCCTCACTCTTAACCACATATATCTTCTGCGGCTGATTATTACACGCCGTTGGAGCCACCTTCCCAGCTTCCAATATAAGTGCCATCTTATCATCATCAATCGGTGTATCCTTAAAACTTCTCACCGAATATCGTTCCTTAGCTAATTCAAGAAATGTCATACATACTCTCCTTCCATTATTCACGCAAATTTATATTAAGATTATAGCAACCCAATTCCTCGCAATACTGCTATCATCAAGAACAATGTAAATATAGATGCTATGGATGTCCACACCACCAGCTGACCTGCCAGAACACCGTCATTGTCCATCTCCTGTGCCATAATAGCACTTGAAACTGCCACCGGTGAACCAAACAAAGCAACCAGTGCCGGATATACCGTACTGTCAAAGCTTAAAACATCCATATAAGATGATAAAAGTACTGCAACCCCGATAACTGTAAATGGTACAACCACTACTCTTGCAAAAGTTCCTATTATAATCTGCTTTCTTAATTCCTTCACCGCCGCAAAGTCGAATAGTCCGCCCAATATAATAAGTGCCAATGGTGAACATATCTTAGCCACATTGCTAATTGCATTGTACAGAAATGGCAAGCTTCCCGACAGCGAAAACACTAAGCTTCCATCATCATTAACAGGCATAATCGAGCGAATCCCCAATGCAACCAAACCACACAAAACACCTAATATCAGCGGATTCTTTGCAATCTTTTTCGCCATATCAACAAAAGATACCTTTTTGCCCTCATCACTCTCGCTAAACATACTAAGAGCTATTACCGCTAACACATTAAATGTAGGAATCGAAAATGCACTTAAAACCGCAGCAATACCTACTCCTTCTGCCCCTCCAAGTGTCTCTGCAAGCGGCAATCCAATAATAGCAAAATTAGACCTGAATACGCACTGAAGCACTACACCCTTTTGTTTCCTATCAGGAATAGTTAATTTAACAAGCAATAAACCAAATGTAAATATAGCAAATATCGCTATCTCTGAGTAAATAACCACCGACCAGTCAATAGAACCAAACGACTCTATATTATAAACATTCACAAAGAGCAGCAACGGCAAGCACACCTTAAACACAAGCTTGTTGCCTTTCTTAAACCACCCTTCATCAAGAAATCCCTTCTTCTTCAAAAAATAGCCGAGAAAAATAAGCAGTATCACCGGCATAATTGCATTGACTGCAAATAGAAATGTCTCCATGTGTTACCTCCGAATATTGTTAGTTTGGCTTCTTTACTTCATCTATTATAATTAATTTAACACACTTGCTACGAATATACAAATATAAAAGTAGTCCAATGCATCTTTATCTTTACCGAAAAAGTTCGAATAATTGTGCTATTTTCGGTAATTATATTCTTGAAATGACATTGTCTATAAATTAATGAAAGGGTATGGTAATATGGAGAATATCAATAACTCAAACAACTTTAAAAGTTTCAAAGACTCTTACGATGATGGTAATATTCCTGAGATTGATTTACCTCAGAACAGTAAGGATAGTGAACCTGTCGAGCCTCTTCCAGAGTCTACAAGACCTAGAAAAGACGGTCCTGGCGGAGAGTAATCCGGTTCAACTTACAATCTTAGCCGGTTACACAAAATTGGCTGGTTACACAAAATACCGCTTGCCGAAGCAAGCGGTATTGCTTCGACAAGCGGTACATTCATAATTATAAACTATGTATCTAATCCAATGTTAGATTTATCACCTACGTAACTTCCTGCATCCGGGAAGTCCTGCTCTATAAGCTGAACAAACTTATTGGAAAATCCATACTGAGCTAACTCATCAATCGGCACAAATCTTACATCTTGAATTGGATTTTCGTCTGATTCATTAGATGGCAGTTCAAGTTTTCCACATACTCTTTTAAGTAAAAATGTAATATGCAAAACCGTATTATCACTGGCTTTAACATCGCATACATACAACATCTTTAATATCTTTATATCCAGACCGGTTTCTTCTTTCATTTCACGAACAATTCCTTGTTCTAATGTCTCACCACGCTCCAACCGTCCACCAGGCAACGACCAATTTCTCTTGTCGCTTACCTTCTGCTTGACTAACAAAATACTGTTATCTTCTATAAGGATTCCGGTAACTCGAATGTTAAATATATAGTCTAGGTTCATTAGGTACTCCTCTCCCTTCTCCTTATAAAACAGGAAATAATTCTCCTTGTTTTACAATATTTGTTATTAACAAATCACAACTCCTTGATTTCTAACCTTTCTATAAAATGGCAGTGTATCTTCCCAATACTCGAAATGTTCTTTGTTCTTAATAACTACCGATATATGTTTGCCTCTTTCCAATTCAATATCATAAGCCTAATCATATGATTAAAAACCAACCTTACTTGTGATATGGTTCACCTTTCATTATCCTATACGCCCTATACACCTGCTCCAGCAGAATCACCCTCATCAACTGATGCGGAAAGGTCATCTTAGAGAAGCTAAGCTTGTAATCCGCACGTTTCATCACATTTTCTGAAAGTCCAAGTGAGCCTCCTATAACAAATGTTATGCTACTTATACCACTAATTCCCAGTTTCTCAATCTTTTCAGACAGTTCAACCGAGTCAAGCATTTTGCCTTCTATAGCAAGTGCTACAACATAATCATCGTCCTTAATACTTGCTAAGATTCGCTCGCCTTCCTTATCCTTGATTTGCTGATTTACCGTATCGCTGGCATTGTCCGGAGTCTTCTCATCTGCAAGCTCAATTATATCCAGCTTGCAATAGCGAGACAGACGTTTTGTATATTCATCTATGGCAGATGTAAAGAACTTCTCCTTAATCTTTCCAACACCTATAACCGTTATTTTCATAGTCATTAGTCTCCTTACCCCATAAAATACTACCGCTTTTTATAAACCAATCATATATTTTCATTATCAACGCTTGCACTTATTATACTCATATGATACAATGTATAATATAATCGTTTAGAAAGTGGATGCGATTTCCGATGTTATATGCCCTCTAGTACATACAGGAGGGTGAGGCCTATGAACACAATTGAAGTTTTAACTTTATTGCTAGTAGTTTTTGCAGCTCTGTCTTTTTTAGACAATCATTATAACAAAAAGAAATAAGCATCCGTCCGCCAAAGTCAGATGCTTATTTTCTTCGTAATTTAGCATTTACTGAGGGCAATCGGAACTCGTGTCCGATAACCTTTCTATATTGATTATATACTAGACCACTTGCTTTTGCAAGTGTTCTTTTTATATTATTAGACTTCTGCCTTTCATAAACCAATCATATATTTTCATTATCAACGCTTGCACTTATTATACTAATATGATACAATATATAATATAATCATTTAGAAAGTGGATGCGATTTCCGATGTTATATGCCCTCTAGTACATACGGGAGGGTGATACCTATGAACACAATTGAAGTTCTAACTTTATTGCTAGTAATATTTGCGGCTCTGTCTTTTTTAGACAATCATTATAACAAAAAGAAATAAGCATCCTGACCGCCCAAAGTTATGATGCTTATTTCTTAAATAATTATTATAAAACTGAGGGCAATCGGATGTCGCATCCGATAACCTTTCTATACTGATTATATACCAGACCACTTGCTTTTGCAAGTGGTCTTTTTATATTATTAGGCTTCTTATTGCAAATCAATGCTATACTTTTATTATTAATACTCGCACCATCTATATTAATATAATACAATAACATCATATAATCAACAAGAAAGTGGATGCGATTTCCGATGTTATATGCCCTCTAGTACATACAGGAGGGTGATGCCTATGAACACAATTGAAGTTCTAACTTTATTGCTAGTAGTATTTGCGGCTCTGTCTTTTTTAGACAATCATAACAACAAAATGAAATAAGCATCCTGACCGTCCAAAGTTTAGGATGCTTATTCTTTATAACTTACTAAACTGAGAGCAATCGGATGTCGCATCCGATAACCTTTCTATACTGATTATATACCAGACCACTTGCTTTTGCAAGTGGTCTTTTTATATTATTATGCTTCCACTACAAAGTACATGCCATTATCAAGCTTGAACACTTCAAGCTCATCTTCAAGTTCCTCATCAGAAAGCTCGCTTACGTCCATACCTTCCTCTTCAAGATACTCGCGAACCTCGCCTATGTTCTCAAACACCTGTGCAAAGCAATCCTCTAAGAACTCCTTTGCTTCCTCTACATCAAACACTACAGGCTCGTCAAAAAGCTTGCCCTGCTCCTTTAAAAACACCTTTGCACATTCCTCAAGATACTGTTCCATTATAATAACTCCCTTCTAATAACTTTCTCTACATTGTCCGTTATATATTTGCCGTGCATCTTAACTGCATCCACAGCCTTTTCCATAACATATGAATGTTCCACTGCATCCAACATTTCGCAGTCATTGAAATTGTCACCAAATGCCATGCACTCCGATGGTGCTATTCCAAGCTTCTCCTGCACTTTTTTTATAGCATAACCCTTACTTACATGCTTATCCTTCACATCAAGATACAAGTCGCCTGACACCGTAACTGCCGCATCTTTGCTCCACATTTCAAAAAAATGTGACTGAGAATTGTGTATTCCCGTCATATCGCAGATAGCCACCTTTAAAATATCCTCTTTAATATCCGCAAAGCTTTCAACCAAAGTAGTTTTATAGTTAACCACCTTAGTCATGCGATGATGATAGGCCTCTGTCTTAGGCTTAATATAAGCTGTGTCCTCACCTGACACAAGAACCTCACAATTAGGCATATTGTATGCATCTTCGATAACTTTTAACGCAAACTCCCTATCTAGCGGCACCTTCACAAGGGTTTCGCCTTTGTACTTAACGATTGCTCCATTATCACCTATTAAAAGCAGCTTGTCCCACACCGGCTGAAACAGCCTAGCCAGACTCACCCACTGTCTTCCGCTTGCCGGAGCAAATATAACGCCCTTATCAATAAGCTCGCCAATAGCCTGAATCATAGTCTCATCAACTTTTTGTGCTCCATTAAGCAGTATCGTTCCATCCAAGTCACTAGCCACCAGCTTAATTCCACTTACATCACTCATTAAGATATCCTGCCTTCTTTAACTCCTGATAAAGTCTTGCCACCGGAAGTCCCACAACATTGTTGTAATCTCCCTCGATACCTTTGATATATGCTGCAAACAAGCCCTGTATACCGTACGATCCTGCCTTATCTTCACATTCAAAAGGTACTTTTGTAGAATCCCATCTGGAAGTTCCCTCTTTATTCGCAGTTGCAGGAGTTGTCACATACCCCCTAATCTCTTCTTCGGTCATAGGGTATACATATACCTTAGTCTCTTCTGCAAAGGACTCTATCGCGATACTTGTACTGCACGCTTCATAAGAACTGCTTCCTGCAATCATCGTAACTCCTGTAAACACGCTATGTTCTTTGCCTGCAAAGCTTTTAATCATATTAAAGGCATCATCCTCGTCCTTTGGCTTACCAAGTACCCTGCCATCACTATACACAATAGTATCTGCACCAATAACAACACTTTCTGCTCTTTTTTTATCATTAAGAGAATTCCACACCGCCACGGCCTTTTTCTTAGATAATTCCATAACCATCTTATCAGGCTGTGTCTCGTTTGTGCTTTCATCAGCATCGCTTACTATAACTTCAAATTCCAAACCAACCTGCGCCATAAGCTCTCTGCGTCTTGGCGACCCCGACCCTAAAATCAACTTCTTCATATAACTCCTGCCTCATTCATCCTATACTCACCAAACACCTTAATACTCAAAAAGTTCCGTCTGAGGACTGTATATGTATTAATGCATATTATATGATTCAACTAAACATAGGAATTATCGTTGTGGAGAGCATTATATTTTCTTTGTGCTTTGTTAATCATAGCAATTCACCTACATGGATGTCGGTGAAAGGATTTGCCACGACACGGACGTCGTGTCAAATCCGGTTGCGTACGTTGATAAAACCTACGCAAAGCACTTAGAAAATATTTGCTCGAAACTCCGATAATTCTATGTTTATGTTGAATTATTATAATGCATTTACATTAAATCTCAAACGAAACTTAAACCATACTTCTATTCATCGCACTCTCAATAGCATCAATTGAAGCCTTGATAATATCGTGATCGATACCGATACCGTAGTACTCCTTGCCATCGTTGTCGATTATACCCACATAAGCAATAGCACTTGACTGTGAACCCTTATTGTTAAGTGTATGCTCCTCGTATACACAGATATTGCAAGGCTTGCCAAAATGCTTCTCCAATGCATTAGCCACTGCATTAAGACGACCGTTACCCGCAGACTGTACTTCTACAGTCTTTCCATCCTGCTCAATAGTAACAACTGCCTCGATACCGTCAACCTGCTTAAAGTGCGCTTCCTTAATCTTAAATATAGGTGTGAAGTTCTTGTATCTTGCCTCAAAGATTTCAAGTACCTCTCCCGGACTAAGCTCCTTATGATTAACGTCAGAAACATCCTTAACTGCATATCCTAAGTCTTCTCTCATCTTCTTAGGAACTATCATACCATAGTTGTGCTCAAGAACATAAGCTACGCCACCCTTACCTGACTGGCTGTTAATACGGATAACATCTGAATCATATGTACGTCCAACATCCTCCGGATTGATTGGAAGATATGGCACTGTCCAAAGGTCAGGATTGTTATCTGCTCTATAGTGCATACCCTTTGAAATAGCATCCTGGTGTGAACCTGAGAACGCAGCAAATACAAGCTTTCCACAGTATGGATGTCTGTCACCTATCTTCATCTGAGTAAGTCTCTCAAAGGCTTCGGCCAACTCAGGCATATTAGAGAAGTCAAGCTCAGGATTAACACCCTGTGCATACATATTCATACCAAGTGTGATGATATCAACATTACCTGTTCTCTCACCATTACCAAAAAGTGTACCTTCGATTCTGTCAGCACCGGCTAAAAGTCCAAGTTCTGCATCAGCAACGCCTGTACCTCTATCATTGTGTGGGTGAAGTGAAATAATAACATTCTCTCTGTTATGAAGGTTCTTATGCATGTATTCTACCTGGCTGGCAAATACGTGTGGAAGTGACATCTCCACTGTTGCAGGAAGGTTAATGATACATTTGTTATCAGGAGTTGGCTCCCATACATCGATAACAGCATTGCATACTTCAAGTGCGTATTCCGGCTCTGTACCTGTGAAGCTCTCTGGCGAGTACTCAAATGCGAAGTTGCCCTCATATGTAGCAGCAAGCTCCTTAAGTAACTTAGCACCTTCAATAGCAATCTTCTTAATCTCTTCTTTAGACTTGCCAAACACCTGCTCTCTTTGTGCAACCGATGTTGAGTTATACACGTGAACAACAGCCTTTGGAGCACCCTTTACTGCCTCAAATGTCTTTCTGATAATATGCTCTCTTGCCTGCGTAAGTACCTGAATAGTAACATCCTCAGGAATCATATTCTTCTCAATAAGCGTTCTTAAGAACTCATACTCTGTCTCTGAAGCTGCAGGGAAACCTACTTCGATTTCTTTGAAGCCCACCTTAACAAGGAGCTTAAAGAACTCTAACTTCTCCTCAAGACTCATAGGTTCAACCAATGCCTGGTTACCGTCTCTTAAGTCAACAGAACACCAGATAGGAGCCTT
The DNA here is from genome assembly GCA_045543195.1 of Lachnospira sp. GTDB lineage: Bacteria > Bacillota > Clostridia > Lachnospirales > Lachnospiraceae > Lachnospira. Next base: position 45,594 of record JAZQME010000013.1, on the reverse strand, counting down.
ACTTATATACTCCTTCTTTGTCCAATCCATACACTCCTGTGGTGGCATAAAATAGCCTCTCTTGTACTGTCTGTAATCAAACATAACATTACCTCCAAATAATGAAATTAATTTATTAGCAAATTAAAGACACGTTTACAAACAAAAAGTCTTTCGCCTATGACAAACTATGTCTGCCAAGAGACGAAAGACTATAAAGTCTCACGCGTTACCACTCTCATTCACGATTACTCGTGCTCTCACTGAATACGGGCTAATTGCCTTATATTCTGTCCACTATAACGGGCGGCTCCCGACTACGCCTACTTATAACCTGCACCACACTATGGACTAACGTCCACCCTATGTTGCTTAGTTATGTTCAGATAGCAGCTCTGAGGCGAGTTCAATGCTTTCCCTCTGTTGCCTCACACCAACCGACAACTCTCTGAAACAGGTTCACACCTACTACTCCTCTTCTTTGCATTTGCTAATTATTGAACTAAGTTTACCTTAATAACGCTTATGTGTCAAGACATTTTTACAACTGTTTCATCTTATCAATATCAGACTTGGAAACATTCTCGTTGGAATATCTAGCCTTCTCATAGATATAAGTTATTTCGTCAGCCAATGCTTTATCATCTGTTATATTGTCAGTAGTAAGCCTGTCAGGGGTATGAGACACATCCGGCGCCTTACCTTTGTTGCCTTTAAGAACAAGCCGTTTATATATCTTTCTTACATTCTTCTCGCTCTTTGTCTCTTTACGCTGATTAACTATAACCGGCTTTTCAACTACTTCTGAATCTTCCTTTGGTTTAACATTTTCAATGTAATCCCTGCCAATCTTCTTCGCACTATTGAAGTTCTTTATATACTCTCTCACCACATATATAATTCCTATGATGCAAGCTATAATAAGTACAAGTCCGAATGCTTCAGCCAAGGCTTCCATAAAATCAGAACCATCTGCATCTTCAAATATAGTAGTTTCCGGTTCTTCCGTTTCTGCTTCCTTTGTTGTTTCTTCTACCGGAGTCTCCTTTGCATTTTTGCCAAATGCACCTAAAAACATCAACAGCAACCTCACAAAGAATTTGGCTACACTATAAAGTCCATTCTTCACTAGCGTAAATATGTTACCATATTCACCATTGTAAAACACCATCATTCCAAGCAATATCATGGCAGTCACTGTTATGGTAACAAATGCTGTTACTTTCTTCATCTGAATAGCAGGAAAATTGGTCTTATCTTTATTAATTCTAAACACCTGATAAAGACTTAACGCATTGCCATATATAATCTGTAACACAACAAAGATGATACACAGGGCAATCTCCAGCTCCATAACAACAGAATTGCCCTTGTAATAAGCAGCAAAATATCCAATAATCATACACACCGCACAATACAGTGATACTTTTTCACCTTCTACTAATGAACGGAGCGCAGCTTCTTTTTCAACCTCACTGTCAAGCATAGTAGTTGATGCGGCGCTTAACTGTGTCTGTATAGCAAAGTTCTTTAGCCTAATAGAATATGCAACATAAACAACAACGCTAATCACATTAACTGCAAGTTCTGAATCATTGGAACTTACTGACACTGCTGCTATTATCATTAATATATGCACAAACACAAATAGTTTGAACTTGTGAATATACTTTCTTGACATATTTCCCAGCATTACCGGAACTACTATAAGAAAGCACTTGTACAGTAAAAAGCCATCATTGGGATACAATAATGCCGCCAACGCACTTGTAAGTGACACAAACACAACTATCTGAAGAAGTGCCTCTAAAGCTGAAGTTAAAAAGCCTAACCCTTTATCTGAAACCTGTCTTCGTTCCATCACTTCACCTCCCATACAACACTCTTCGCATTGCAATGTGCAAGCTCGGTACTATCATCATTAGTCGCAGGAATAATCCACAAACTGTCATTGCCATCTGTAAGTTTATTGAAGGCTTGCTGTAAATCAGCTCTTTTATTCTGGGAAATCATAACATAAAGCTTAGGCTGTCTGTTTAATACACTTCTGCCATTATTATGATAATCCTCTGATAACATAGTATGATTCTCCATAAGCCACTTATAATCAACCATCTCTTGATTAAGATCTATTCTGGCCAATGCTGTATTTATGGTCTTTGTATGTGCTAAACCACTTGCGGACTCAGTTGTCACACACTCCTTTGACACATAGTCCAAGCCATTGCAAATCATAGAGACCGATATACCATTTTCAATAAGCATCTGTGCAAGTCCCGCAGCTATAGAAATAGACATCTCAGAAAGCTCATCACGTCTAAGCATACCCTCTGACTCAACATTTAAGAGTATGCATACTTCCTGACATATAGTTTCATTAAACTGATTAACCATAAGCTCACCCGTTCGTGCAGATGCTTTCCAGTTAATTCTGTTCATAGTATCTGTTGGCGTGTAATCCCTAATTCCCCTAAACACAAATGGGTCTTCGTAGAGTCTTTTATTCTTCTCTATAGTACCCATAAGCTTTGTAAAAGCTACTTCAAGCATATGAGTATCAACAGTCGCCGGATACACTGTAAGTTCCGTATTAACACCTCGCTTGAGTACCAGAACCTCATCCATAAATATTCCAGATGAAACCATCTCTATCCCATTTACCGAATAAACACCTCTTTTAGTACAATGCAATGGTACCTTTCTTGTAACACGCTGGTACATCAGAAGTGAAAATATGTCATTACGATATACCTTGTCCGAAATCTGAGCATTATCTCCCCCATCCTCAAACACAAGGGATCTATCCATCTGAAACTTAAGGTGAACATAAGGAAGCGGCAGTCTCTTGCGGTTTGTAACAACTTCTACAAAATCAATCGTATCGCCTGCAACCGCATGTCCTACTGCAAACTTAACTTCCGCCTCTAAGTTCTTATGCCAGTTCTTTCTGTAAAACCGTTGGAGCAGCAGATATACTACCACCGCCCCCAGTAGCATAAACACTAATATCATCTGTCCCAATCCTCTGTAGGTACCTCAGTTTCACTAAGAATACCCTCAATTATCAAACCTCTGTTATCTTCTCTTGTCATACCATGCTTAAGAACCAGTCTGTGTGCAAACACAGGCACTGCAAGTTTCTTAACATCTTCCGGTGTAACAAATGTACGACCTGCAATATAAGCATAAGCTCTTACAGCATTAACCATATTAAGGGTACCTCTTGTACTTACACCTATCGAAACATTGTCATGAGACCTTGTCTTATTCACGATATCAACTATATAATTCATAATTGCTTCATGTACAAATACATTCTTCACTTCTTCCTTCATAGCAACAGCTTCCTGTATTGTACACACTGGCTCAACGCTCTCTAAAGGATTGTTCTGAATAAACCTGTTAATAACATTGACCTCATCAGCCTTACTCAAATATCCCATAGAAACCTTCAATAAGAATCTGTCAAGCTGCGCTTCCGGCAACTGATATGTTCCCGCTGTCTCAATAGGATTCTGTGTGGCAAGCACCACAAAAGGCATATCTAACTTGCTAGTCTTGCCATCAACAGTTACCTGCGCCTCTTCCATACACTCTAGGAGTGCTGACTGAGTTCTTGGTGTAGCTCTGTTAATCTCATCAGCAAGAACTATATTGGCAAATATAGGTCCCTCTCTAAATACAAAAGCACTTTCCTTCTGATTATAATAGTTAATACCCGTCACATCTGAAGGTAACAGGTCCGGAGTAAACTGAATTCTTGAAAACTTAGCATCAATTGACTTAGCAAATGTCTTAGCCAGCATAGTCTTACCTGTTCCCGGTACATCCTCAAGCAGAATATGTCCACCGGCAAGAAGCGCAACCAACACATAATCCGTAACTTCTTCTTTTCCGACAATAACCTTCGATATATTCTCCCTTATCATACGTGCTTTATCCTGATACTTCATAACTACTTCACTCATAACGAGCCTCCTTTTCGCCTCCGTGGTCATTCTGACACCACTCAATACACATAATTATACAAAAAAAACGTCATTATGGCAACATAACGACGTTTATTCATTAAACTTTAATATTTAATGCAATATTTAATTGAATATTTATCTTTATTATTTGGAATGTCCCGGAACATCAACATTTACATCTACTCCACGTGGTTCTACAGGTGTAGAGAAAACTATCTGCGTACTTGTCCTTCCATACTTCTGTAACTGTCCCACAAATGTATCAAGCTCCATAGTACTTGGAAATACAACCTTAAGCAACATAGAGTAATTACCTGTTACGCAATTACACTCAACCACATTAGGACAGCCTAAAGCAAATGGGTAAAACTCCTGCTTCTGTGCCGGTGCAACCTCGAGATTAATAAATGCTGTGATGTGATATCCCAACTTAATCTGGTTGATCCTTACCTCATACCCTTCGATAATACCTTCCTTTTCCAGTCTCTCTATTCTCGCTGAAACGGCCGGCGACGATAAAAACACTTTCTCGGCAAGGGCCTTAAGCGGCATTCTTGCATTCTCCTGTAACAATGTAACTATCATCTTATCTATCTTGTCCATAACTCTCCACCTCGACTTGTACTATGAACTTATATCACCATTAATATACACCTCTAAAAACTGTTTTGCAATAAAAAAATTACTAATTTTAAGTTTTTTAGCCATTATCTTTTAAAAGGATTGCCAAAGCACTTATTATCTTTATTTTACTTAAGCATATTGCATTTTTAGGTACATTCTGTTAAAGTCATATCATAATATTGTTAACTATACGGAGGTTGTTTTATATGTCTGAAACTAATAACACCAATAACGGCGATCTTTATTCAACTGTTACTCTTTCTTTAGACGATGGAACCGAATGTGAATGCGCTATAGTACGCATATTCCCTGCCGGTGATAAGGATTATATAGCACTTCTTCCTCTTGAAGGCCCAGCCGCTGATAACGACGAAGTTTTTCTTTATCGCTATTCAGAAACTGCCGATGGAGAACCTGTTCTTGAAAATATTGAAACAGATGAAGAATATGAAACTGTTGCCGAAGCATTTGACGAAGAACTTGATGCTATGGAGTACGAAGAACTCTACGCTGAAGAAGATGCTGAAGAGAATGCCGAATAAAACTAAATACAACTCTTATGATGGTGCAGTTCCCGAGCATACCTCGAGGGCTGCACATATTTGTTATATCGCTCATCAGCATAAACAATTATAAGCCTTGTCTTTGCTCTTGTCATAGCAACATAAAAAAGCCTTCGCTCTTCTTCAAATCCACTTTCAGTAACCGCTCTAGAGTATGGCGTAATCCCTTCGTTAACATCTGGTATAATAACAGTATCATACTCCAATCCCTTAGCCCCATGCATGGTGTTTATTATAACTCTACTTTCTTGTGTATTACCATTTCTCATGTCACTATTCTTATGGGTCTTATACTCCGCATCTTTTTTAGTCCTACCGTCATTCTTTACAAGTTCAAGCCACATTTCATAGCTATCGCAGTCCTTAATACTATCTGCAAGTTTTCCAACTATCTTTGTTAATTCCTCATACTTTGTACCGTTTTCTTTAGAATATTCCATAAGATATCTTTCATATCCCATTTTCTTAAATATATAATTAAAGCCTGCAAATGGTGGCATATACCTTACCAATCGTAAGTCATTATCAAACTCACTATAAACTTTCGCAAGCTCCTTCTGTCCTACCAGCTCCATGGCTTTAATCACCTGTTCTTGGCATACACGATGCTTATCAAAAAACATCCTGTCAATATATCTTAAAGGCTTATTAATAACTCTCATATAATCGCCTCTATCATCACTTCCTAGTGCTATTTTGATATATGCTACTATATCTAACGCTATCCAATGGTTATAAACACTTTCACTTTTACTATTCTGACTTATCTTTATGCCCCTGGACTGCAATCTTGTCACAATCTCCTTAGCACCCGAATGTGTCCTTGTAAGTATGGCTATGTTCCCTTCATTCTTTCTCAAATATTCTTCTACCATAACTGCAATCTGTTCACACTCGCCGGTAACATCTTTACATCTTAATATTCTTACCTTTTCACCATCATGATTAAAAGCCTTCAAATCCTTATAAAAACGATCCTTGTTCTGATTGATAATATGCGTTGCAGCCTTAACAATATTGCCGCTGCACCTATAATTCACGCTCAGATGATATATCTTTACATCCTTATACTCTCTTCCAAATGCTTTCATAACATCGGGAGCAGCACCTCTAAATCCGTATATACTCTGATCATCATCCCCAACAACAAATATATTATTATGCTTTTCTCCAAGAAGTCTTACTATGTCAAACTGAACAGGTGCCGCATCCTGAAACTCATCTACAAGAATATATTCATAGCGATTCTGCCATATAGAAAGCACATCTTTTCGTGTCTTAAGTACATTTAATGTACTAACCATCATATCCTCAAAATCCACTTTCCGCTCATTCTTTAGTAACTCGTCATACCTTACATAAAATTCTTTAAACAACTCCCTATCACAGCTATTAGCCTCATAACTTTCCACATCTACGTTCATCCCTTTAACTTTGGCTATCTCAGACATTACATCATGAATAAATGCACTCTCGTCTTGCACATTAATCCCCCTCGCCATAAGCTGCATCTTAATCAGTGCCCTTTGTTCACTTGTCTTAACTATGTCCGATGCTTTGTATCCACAAACACTTCTTAATATCATAAAAAACACTGCATGAAACGTGCCAAATGTTATATCTGAATTCTTTGCATTACACAACTTAAGATATCGTTCCTTCATTTGCACAGCTGCCATCTTTGTAAATGTTATAACAAGTATCTTACTAGGATTAACACCATACTCTTCTGTCAACCGCTTAAGTCTGTGAGTAATCACTGTAGTTTTACCAGACCCCGGACCTGCTAATATCATAGCCGGCCCTTTATTATGATTAACTGCCAGTTTTTGTGATTCATCAAGTGCCATCATATTCCTCCCTTAGCATGCTTTCAATCCTTTTTCTTTATTTAATCTTTTAATCATCTTTAGTTCCCATCTTCATCCCTTCGAAACATTTCATTATTTATAGTATATATCACATACCAAAAAAAGTCAATGTATCCGCCTTGAATACATCGACTTTTAATAAACATTTTATAATTAATCAATAAGACTGTATGGTATCAGCGGAATCATCAGTTTTCTCTATAGACTTAATAACAACATAATAGCTTACTCTGTCATTAACTTCCACTAAAACTCTGTCTCCCACTTTATGACCAAGAACTGCCTTACCAAGCGGCGACTCTATACTTATATAACCTTCAAGAGAATCACCTCTCACTGTTGTCACAAGCTTTATAACCTCTGTAGAATCATCATCCTCATACTGAATCTCAAGAGTATTATTAACTCCCGCCTCATCCTCTGCGGAATCATCCTCTATGATGGTTGCAGTCTTAATCATTCTCTGAAGATATCGTATACGACTCTCATTCTGATTCTTGACTTTCTTAGCAGCGTGATATTCAAAATTCTCACTAAGGTCACCGTGAGCTCTTGCAGTCTTCACATCCTCTAACGCCTCTTTCCTTACAACAAGAGTACGATATTCGATTTCTTCCTGCATTTTCTTAATATCATTTCTTGTAAGTTCGTTATACACTACGCTTACTCCTTCCACTCTATAAACTTGTAACTGTCCAATATCTGAAAATACTTTGCAAGTCTTTCATACAATGGCTCTGCCTTTTCGCCGAAATGTTCTTTCACCAAAACGCCAAGTCCTGTAATGTCTTTCTTGCCATCAACCAGAGGCCAAATAAAACTTCCCATCTCATCAAGATGAATATGACTTACTTTAGGCTTTCTAAAAAGCTTCTGGGCAATTCTGTTAGCAATTCCCTTGTTCTCAATATCAAGTGTTACAATACCAGCTTCGTCCGCAGACCACTGAATGTGTGCCGGACGAACCGGCACACGCTCAAGATAATTCTCAGAAATCTTTTCTTTTTTCTTCTTCATAATATACCTTTAAACTTTATTCAGCACTCTTTCTTTTCTTCCATATAGAAAACTTAAGCACTGAAAGAATAATAAGTGCAAGCACAACAAGACTTCCAATATTAGATGCCCATTCAGGAAGATTAAGAACTCCTGAAAGATCTAACATTTCACCTACTCCAAATACCGCAAGTACAGCAAGCAGAATACCAACTAAACCTTCACCCGCAATCATACCTGAACAGAAAAGAATACCGTCACTGATAATAGACTTCTTCTCCTCTTCCGGCTTCTTCATCTTATCAAAGAAGAGACGAATAATACCACCAACCATAATACAAGCATTAAGCTGTACAGGCAAATAAATACCAATAGCAAATGGAAGTACCGGAATACCAATAATCTCAACAATAATTGCTATACATACACCAATAAGAACAAGTCCCCATGGAAGGTTGTTGTCCATAACGCCTTCAATAATCATCTTCATAAGTGTAGCCTGTGGAGCAGCAAGTTCTTCTGAACCAAATCCCCAAGCTGAATCAAGAAGATAAAGTGTACCACCAATAGCAAGTGCAGAAGCAATAACACCAAGCACCTCACCAATCTGCTGCTTCTTAGGTGTTGAACCAAGAAGATAACCAGTCTTCAAATCCTGTGATGTATCACCTGAAATAGCCGCTACAATACAGATAATTGAACCAATCGCTATAGCTCCCTGCATACCATGTGCTCCAACATCTCCTGTAATCTTAAGAAGAACTGTTGTTACAAGAAGTGTTGCAATAGCCATACCAGAAACCGGGTTATTACTACTTCCTACAAGACCTACCATACGTGATGATACTGTTGCAAAGAAGAAACCAAATACAACTACAATAATAGCACCAAGAGGTGACACAGGAATCGCTGGTACAAGCCATATAACTAATGTACATGCCGCAATACATATAAAGATAATTTTCATACTCAAATCCTGTGCTGTACGAGCTGTACTTACGCTCCCCTTACCACCTGCCATTGACTTAACTGCATCTCTAAATGTACGCACAATAAGTGGAAGTGATTTAACAAGACTGATAATACCACCTGCCGCAAGAGCACCTGCACCAATATAACGAATATATGAACCCCAGATCGCACTTGCACCACCTGCTGCAAACATCTCTCCAATAGGTGCTGTTCCTGGATAAAGTGTAAGCTGCTCACCGAAAAGTACAATAATAGGAATCAATACCATCCAGCTAAGCAAACCACCAGCAAACATATATGAAGATATACGTGGTCCGCAGATATAACCAACACTTAATACTGCTGGATAAACCTGTGTACCTACTTCGCCTGAATATCCCTTAAATCTAAGATTAACTTCACTTGGAACTGCCTTTAAACCATCAACGATAAACTTAAACACAGCTGCAAAGCCCATACCTGCAAATACAGTTGAAGCATTGGCTCCACCTTTCTCTCCTGCAAGAAGAACTTCCGCACAAGCTGTTCCTTCTGGATATGGTAAAATTCCATGTTCCTTAACAATAAGTGCATTACGAAGTGGCACCATAAAGAATACTCCAAGCAAACCACCAATCAAAGCAATCAATGTAATCTCGAGGATATCCGGCTTATCCATCTTACCCTCAGATGCCCACAGGAATAACGCAGGCAATGTAAATATAGCACCAGCCGCTACCGATTCACCAGCTGAACCGATAGTCTGTACAATATTACTTTCGAGAATTGAATTCTTTCTCATAACAACACGAATAACACCCATCGCAATAACTGCGGCAGGAATTGATGCCGATACTGTCATACCAACTCGTAATCCTAAATACGCGTTAGCTGCACCAAATACAACAGCAAGAAGAATACCCATCAAAACAGATGTAATTGTGATTTCCGGTGTTACTTTCTCTGCTGGAATATAAGGCTTAAATTCTTTTTGTTCATTCATAGTCTATACTCCTTTTCTTGTATAAATGTATTGTTGACAAAACGCAAAATATCCAACACACAAAAACAAAAAATATGTTTTATCAATGCACCAAACTAAAGCGTCAAAGTCACAAAATACCTAATATGTATTATATAACAAAAGCAACAACTGTTCAAGTAGACAATTGTTGCTTTTTAATGGAAATACAGTTTTTTTGTCCTATTTAAGACCAAATGTAACATTTTACCCTCTAAGCAGCTCCAGAACATCACTGGAATTAGCGTTAATCTGAGTCATCATAGCCTGCGCCGCTTGTTGTAATATGTTATTCTTTGAATATTCAACCATCATCTGAGCCATATCTGTGTCACGAAGTCTGGACTCTGCACTTTGAGTATTTTCAGAAGTATTATCATTGTTGTTAATACTATGCTCCAGTCTGTTCTGAAGCGCACCAAATGCACTACGTATATCAGACACCTTATCCAATGCTTCTTCCAATCTGACAAGGGCCTTATTGGCATACTTAGACCTTGTAATAGCTACAGAATTGATTCCTAAAAACTTAGTATTCATACAAGGTATACCTATCTCTAATCCATCATAGCTTCTACTTCCAACCTGTATCATAATAGCATCCGGTTGGTCAACTGCACCTTCTTCTTTAAAGAACAATGCCCCTTTTGCACCACCCGTCACATTATCGATTCTATGAGAACCCAGTTTATTATACATAAGTTTAAGAACACCGTCTTCAATCTCTGCACCTACTGGTGCACCTGCTATAGCCAGCTGATCATTAATTTCTGTAATAATCTCATCAGCTGTATACTCTCCTGATGCAATATTAATGGTATAAGTAGTGCCATCAACATCAAATGTTAAATCATTAGCACCATCTTCTATAACCACGCCTTCGCTTATATCTTTACTACCCTTGATATAAGCTTCCTTTAACTCTCCGTCCGTCTGATAAAACACATTAAAGGCAGCGTTACCACTAACACCATCAATAATATACTGTCCTTCTGCCGGCAATCTTACTTCTTTTGAAAGCTCAAAATTCAATGCATTAGCATCGTTAGCACCTTGAACACCTGTATTAATACCGCCAATACCTACCTTAATGGTATTTTCCGCTAAGCCAAGCAAAACCAACTGTTCGTTGAGTTTTTCCTGAATCATATTCTTTAAACTATCACCCTTATACGTTCCCGAATCTAATACCATAGTAATAGTTCTTGTACTTCCACCATAAGTAAAATCAAGTGATAATGTATCCGTTACACCGGTTTTAATTTCCACCGACTTATTCTTCACATCTTTTCTACCCACAGTATATGCAGAATCTGACGGCTTGGAACCATTACTAATCTTCGGATTAGCGCTTGTTGTACGCTCCTCCGTTCTATAAAGTACCTTATCATAAAAATCGCCATCAAAGTCCTTCATATAATATTTGCTTCCCGGCTTTGTCGCCTCAAATCTTACACCTGATGCATTAACCGTAACATTAATCTCTCCCGCTCCTACTTGTGTGTCAATAGCAGTCTGCAATTCACTTTGAAGTTCTGCAAATATATAGTCTTTATGCCCCAGTGTAACTGATACATTTTTTTCTGTACCATTATTGTAATAAACAAAAGTAAGCTCATCATTCCACTTATCAATAGTAAGCGGTTCTGTTATATTATAACCATCAAGATATGCTTTCTTATTTGATACATAACCCGAATTTTCATCTACCGCAATAGGCGTTTCGATTCTCTCCTGTGTCTGGGCGATACCGCCTGATGATGATGTTACAGACAAACTTCCGCCATTAATGGTTCCTGTAAGCTTAAGCTTATTATCTGCCGTAAATTCAGCATCAATACCTGCTGTAGTCTTTGAACTCTCACCATATATGGCAATCATACTTGAACCGCCTGTACCATAACTCAATGAAAAACTCGCATCAGCACCGGTCTTTTCAGTCCTATACTTAATACGTTTTCCATCCGGCTCTGCTATAAGCCCTGTACCCGCATCTGAAAGCTTAGAATTCAACATATTAATAAATTCTGCTCTCGTAAATGTTCCCTGTTGTAGCTTAATATTATATGGTGTCCCATTAACCGTTACAGAAAAATCATCTGTTGATGTTCCAATAGTTATACTGTCAAGAGTATCACATTTAGCCGTTTCCTCAGCAGCCTTCTTTGTTGTCATCTCACCAAACATAGCCTCAACAGCAGTTCCGCCTACAGTTGTTGAAAATGAAATCCCATTACCGGTTCCTACTCCCACAGTCTCCAAATAAAGCTTACCATTCTTAACTGTAGCAACTACATTGATATTCTGTGCACTAAGCTTTGCATTAATCTCATCTTCCAACATTGAATGCGTATATGTTCCATTATCCAAAGTAAGACTTACATCTCTTTGCACACCATTTTCAGTATACTTAAAATTAAATGTATTGGCTCCATCAGCTATCACTACGGAACTATTAAGTGCTTTTGTTTCTATATTGGCAGATTTCCTTTGTGTATGAAGTTCTTGGATAAAACTACTTGTAGATGTAGAAAAACTAATATTAGTACTATCCCCCGGTATCTGGCTAGTACCAGGTGTGTTAAGTCTTGCTGTAAAAGTAAGTTTACCTGACTCGATATCTACTATAGCACCTCCATTATATACCCCAAACTTTTCATCAATCTTCTTTTGAAGTCTATCAACTAATGCAGTCTGACTATATATACCATTTTCAAGCGTTATTCCTTGCTCCTTACCATTAATACTAATCTGAAAATAATTACAATCATCATCAATAATGGTTGTACTCCCAAGAGCTACAGACATAACAACCTTAGCACCTTCATTATACACATAACTACTTGTAGAACCTTGATTCGTCTTAGAATCCCCCACCGCTGAGTAATTCTTAGTACTTTTTGTTGTACTTCCTGTATCTGAATCTGAGAAATGGTTACTTGCTGTAGTTCCTACAGCATTAATATTAGTAAATGTATTCGGTGTATATGATGTATTCTGTGCAATCTGGTCCTCAATGGCATCTGTAATATCATCATGAGTAACATTACTTCCTGTAGGAAGCGTTACTGTACGATCAACACCATCCACCTTAATAGTAATTGTATTATTACCTGATGTTATTGTCGCCGGATCCGAAATAGGATTATTTAACGTAACTGACGGTGGTGTCGTACTCGTACCCGTATTACTTACTGTAGTTGTTTTGTAAGTAACATTTACCCCAACAAATATATCTGAGTAGCCACTATTATTGCTCACAGCTGATGTAGACAGATTAATTATTCCGCTACCATCAACACCTGTAAGTTTAATCTTGCCTGAATCCAATGATACCACAACTTTATCTTTATATCCGCCAGATGCGTTGGCTCCATTTAACTGTTCGTTTATCTGCGTCTGAACGGCTAAAGCATCCACATAAACTCCGTCTTTTAATGTTATTTCGTAAGGAGAATCATTATCTATATTAAGATAAAACTTATCATTAACACCAGCAGTAATAACAAAAGGTATATTAGAACCTGTAAACGCCTTGCTTCCGGTAAATGTAGCCGATTCATCATCTTTGGTATCTCTGTAATAAGCAGGACCACCTATATAATTATTGTAAACTCGATCTACAAAAAGCGTATCATACGCATTACTTGTGGAATCTAATCCTATAACACTTGTTGCCCCCTTGACAGTTGAATTAATAGTAATTCCCTTGTACTTACCATCTGAGCTGGAATTAATAACTGCATCAAGCTCAAGTCCTTCAGCTGCAAATAGCTCATCAAGCTTTGTAACCATCTGTTCTACAGTGTACTCTCCATCCGGAATAATTATAGTGGTTTCTGTTGTACTTCCATTGGCCTTAAATACAAGAGTATTATTAGGATTATTTCCTGTAGAGTTGATTATAAACTTCTGATGTTCTACATCTCTTGAATCTGTAGGAATAACAGCATTGCCTACTAATGACGCTGCCGTCATGCTGATATTACCATACTTAACATTATCATAAAACACTGATGTATAAACATTGTTACCTTCGTCAATCTTGAACATATTGCCTTTAAAGCCTGTAATAATACTGTCATTACTTGCCAACTTTATACCTGTTCCAAACTCCGTGGCTTTGACTGTAGTATCCTTAAGTTCATCATTAAGCATATCTATAATCTGTTGTTTTGTATAACTACCTGTTGGTAATGTGACATTTTTAATTGTCTTGTTACCATTAAAATCTTCTATAGAAAATGACATATTATTATTCTGTGATGATATAGTAAGTGGGCTGTATTCATCAACAAATATAGTTGTACCCACCAAAGAACCTACACTTCCACCCTCAAACACATCATTGAGAAGGTATGTAAGGCCTCCTATAGCACTTTCAATACTATCTCCACCTTCTACATTCAGATTAAATGTTCCATCATCTGCATATTCCATAAAAACATCTGTTACACCAGCCTTATTAAGTGCTGTATCAATCTCATCAGCCAATTCCTGCGTTGTATACAATCCCTCTTTAACCGATATACTAATGTTTTTATTCTGTCCTCCGGAATCTACATATGCTATATTCAAATCACTTTTATCGGCTGTAATCATATGCTTTTGACTTTGTGCCCACTCCCTATTACCATCAAGCTCGTAATAAGTCGGCTTATGATCACTAAATATATTCTTAGTATTAAACTGTGTCGTATCTGACACTCTATCTATCTCTGTCTGTAGTGCATCAAATTCAGCCTGTAAAGCTGCCCTGTCAGAATCAGTATTAGTATCATTTAAAGATTGAACAGTAAGTTCTTTCATTCTATGAAGCATAGTATGAACTTCATTAAGTGCCCCATCTCCTACCTGAATCCATGAAATCCCTTCCTGAGCATTAAGACTACCTCTGTTAAGCCCTCTAATCTGCCAACGCATTTTCTCTGATATAGAAAGCCCCGCCGCATCATCCGCTGCTTTATTAATACGAAAACCAGACGAAAGCTTTTCTGTCGCCTTCGCCTGGTTTCCTATGTTTATTTTGTACTTATTTTGCGTATTCATCATTGATAAATTATGCTGAATAACTGTTCCCATATAGCAATCCCTTTACACCACCATCAATGATGATACCCCTTCATTCTTTCTGTGTATTCGTCTAACTTCTTTTTAAGAGCTTTATAATCTTTATCAGCAAGTTCGCCTGAAACTTTTAAGTCTTCCAAACGCTCTTCTGCTCTTTTTCTGGCAGCTATAGCTAAATCCTTATAGTTATTCTCAAGGTTAATCTGAATATCCCTAAAAATGCCTTCTATTTCTTTTCTAGCTATCTTAGTAGTCTTGGCAGTCCCACTGGTACCGCTTCTATTAAATAGCCCCATAAATACTCGCTCCTACTACTTTTCTTATACTTCTTTGTTGCTTTTTCAGTACTTCACTTATGCTAATTTAAACTTATTTACCTCTGCATGTAAGTCATTAGCTACACCTGTATTAGCACTCGCTTCTCCCTCAATCTCAGTAACATTTTCTTTAATCTCAGATGCAAGCACGGTAACATTGGTTATGCCATTAGCACTTTCTTCCACTGCAATATTAACTGCAGATACAGACTCCTTAATCTCATCAATATCACACTTTAACTGCTCACTTGCTTTGGCAAATTCTTCCATTATATATTCTGTATTCTTAACGTCATCTCTGTAATTCTTACTTGTCTCTAACAGCTTGTCATATCCGG
Source organism: Lachnospira sp. (assembly GCA_045543195.1). Lineage (GTDB taxonomy): Bacteria > Bacillota > Clostridia > Lachnospirales > Lachnospiraceae > Lachnospira. Next base: position 29,893 of record JAZQME010000013.1, on the reverse strand, counting down.
CCATAGCTACCTCATCCATAAAGACAACCATATTCTCTGACTCTTGCGCAAGCATATTAACAGCGTTGATTACTATGTTACTTACTTCTCTGATTCGTCCTGCAGCTGTGGCAGAATCCTGTGCCAGTTTGCCTATTTCACCTGCTACAACCGCAAATCCCTTGCCAGCCTCTCCTGCTCTGGCGGCCTCGATATTAGCATTAAGCGCTAACAAATTAGTCTGACTTGCTATTCCAAGAATATTATCCGTAAGAACATTGATTTCCTCTACAGCCTTTGATTCTTCAATCTTCTGATTAACTATCCGCTTCATATTAGACGCTTTGTCTACTGCTTCCATTCTGTGTTCTACTGCATCGTTGTATGTTTCATCAGCTTTATTAGCAATAGTATTAGACGAAGCTCTACTCTGAGCTGCGTTATCTGAAATCATCATAATAGCCTCATGAATTCTTATAACAGCCTCATTAATACCAACCAATGACGCACTAGTCTCCTGCATAGCTGCACTCATCTGTTCCATAGTTGCTGAAACATCACTAACCTGTACATCTGTATCTGCAAGATGTGAAGCAACATTTGCCGAAGATAACTTTAATGAATCCGAATTGTTAGCAATCTCTACCATAATAGTGCGAATATGCTCTAACAAGGCATTAACATTGTTAGCAATAAGCTCCAGCTCATCACCCGACTTAACATCAAGCTTCTTAGTCAAATCGCCTTCACTATGAACAAGATCATATACCTTGTTATCAACATTTTTAAGCACTCTAAGAATGTTCCCTACTATCAGTCCAACAACTGCCAGAGCAATCACAAGACATACTGCTGTTATTATCGTAATAGTTATTATGCTTTTTTTAAGATTATCAGCAATATGACTTGCATCATAATCACAACCTAACACACCTACAACTTCACCTTTTTTATTTAATATAGGCTTATATACTGAAATCAAATCACCATCTTCAGTTGAATCTATGTAATCCTGTACATACTCTCCACCATCAAACACTGCCTTCAATTCACCGTAAGACACCTCAAATCTTGTTCCTATCGAATTCTTACTATCACTTTCATCTGCATCCACACCATAATACACAACACCGTTTTCTGCATATAAGGTATATAAATACTTGATACCACAAGTATTCCTGTTGTTAACCATAATATTATATATGTTGCTATAATCTTTAGAATCCACCTGACCCGGTTTAATAGTAGCCAGTGTATCACCACTAATTGCATTAACCGCTATATTAGCGGCCATATTAGCCTGACTAACGCCTTCTTTTACCAAGCTTGTACTAAGCTGTATATACGCTGTTACCCCCATAACAATAGCTAATACCGCAACAATAATTGCTGTTGGCACTAGTAACTTCACTTGAATACTTAATTTGCGTACTTTTCTTTTCATACTCCAACCCTCCTGAATTATATATACTAACAAAGTTTTCGCACACAACCAATATATATTTATTTTACTACTTTACAATTCAATTTGCAACATAGGTTTTTGCAAATTAAAAACCTCTTGTTCTGTAGTCTATATAACTACAAAACAAGAGATTTCATAATATCTTATATACTTAATTATTTATCAGTTGTAGCCGCAGCTTCCTTCATAGCAGTCTCAGCTGCAACAACACTAACATCCGCGCTGTCAATACCTGTTACATTAAGGTTCTTGTTAACCTTCGCGTCATATGTATCGGCCTTGATAATCTCATTAATATCAATACCTGTAGTTTCCTTAACTGACTCGATTGTCTTTGCAAGAACTGATGGCACATAACCGCCCATAGCCTCTACGCCGGAATTGGCAGCACCGCCACCATCAATAATTGTAACCTTATCAATAGACTCAAGCGGCTTAGCAACAGCACCAGCCATCTCTGGAAGTTTCTCAACAACCATTTCAAGAATAGCAGCCTTACCATACTTAGCCATAGCGTCAGCCTTCTTCTCAAGTGCCTCAGCTTCCGCAATACCCTTTTCTCTGATAGCTTCCGCTTCCGCCTTACCGATAGCTGCAATACCGGCAGCCTCCTGCTCCTTGGCAAATCTTGCTGCCTCAGCCTTAACCTTCTCAGCCTCAGCCTTCTGAGTCTCTTCATACTTCTTAGCTTCAGCTTCCTTCTGTCTCTTGAACAATTCAGCCTGTGCATTCTGCTCAATTCTATACTTCTCAGCCTCAGCCTGCTTTCTGATAGAAGCAGCAAGCTCCTGCTCTTTAACCTCAGCCTCTTTAGCCTTAAGTTCTACCTCACGTTCCTGCTTAGCGATATCCGCATTAGTAGCTGTGATTTCAAGAATCTTTCTCTGTTCCTGCTCCTGAATCTTATATGCCGCAGCAGCCTCAGCTTTCTTAGCATCAGAAATCTTCTGGAGTTCTGACTGCTTGATACTTAATTCATTCTGCTTAATAGCAATCTCTGTCTTTGCGTTAACCTGTGCCTCATTAGAAAGCTTTGCAGCCTCTGCCTGAGCAATAGCAACGTCTCTTTCAGCCTCCGCCTTTGCGATAGAAGCTTCCTTCTGAATCTTAGACATATTGTCCTGACCCAAAGCATTAATCAACTCATTCTCATCAATAACTCTCTGGATGTTACAAGAAATAATCTTAACACCAAGAGCATTCATATCTCTCTGTGCCTTCTCCTGTACCTGATCACCGAACTTCTGTCTGTTATTACAGATTTCTTTAAGGTTAATAGTACCGATAATCTCTCGCATATTACCCTGTAACGAATCAGTAAGTGCTTCACGAATCTGCATCTCGTTCATGTTAAGAAAGTTCTTCTGAGCAAGTGCTATTCCCTCTTCATTATCAATATCAAGTGCTATCTTAGCAATAGCATCAACATCAACACCAATGAAGTCCAGTGTAGGAATAAAACCGTTAGTCTTAATATCTACACTAATCTGCTTAGCAATAAGTACATCCTTTCTCTCGAAGAACGGAATTCTGATACCAGCCTTACCGATTAAAATCTTAGGTTTCTTTCTAAGACCTGAAATAATAAACACTGTATCAGATGGTGCCTTCTCGTAACCGGTCATAAAAAGAATAATTACAAAAAAAGCTACCACTACACCAACCACTATCGGCCAGTATGATTGAAGTAATTCCATAATATCCATATTCTACCTCCCATTTTTTGAATTTATAAATCAATCACGTCTATTGTACAACAAAATATGACATTTTACAACCAATTAATGCCTTACTTCTCCTCCATGGTTTTCTTATGCCTCTTCAATAAATATGAAATAACTATCGGTACACCAAACAGACCAATAAATCCAAACAAACGTAATCCGATAAACATCGAAATCAATGTAACAATCGGATGCAATCCCAACTGTACACCAACTATCCTTGGCTCTACATAATTTCTAATAACTGTCACTATAACATATATGACAATAAGCTTGATTCCTAGAATAAAATCCCCTGAAATAATTGCAATAACTGCCCATGGTAACATAATACCACCTGTTCCAAGAATAGGCAGAATATCAAAAACTGCTATTATTCCGGCTATCAAGAATGGATGCTTTATACCGGCAACCCAAAACATCAATGACAACTCTGTAAATGTCAATATCATAATGATAGCATAAGAACGAATAACAACCAGCAATGTATTGCAAAGATAATACTTAATCTCGCCTACAACATTTTTTACTTTCTGAGGTGCACTCTTATGAAACAGTCCTATTATCTTATTATAATCAACAATAAAGTAAAATGTTGACACTATCATAATAACAGTGCTTATAAAAAATGATGGAACCGATGAAACTATACCGGTTACAAACCCTGCAATCTTGGCAAAAGCGGCACTTAAAACACCACTCAACGTATCATACAAAGATGTTTTAATAGTTTCAATCACCGTCATCATATCAGGATCCAATTCTTTAACTATCTCGGTAAAATTACCATACACTGTCTCAATAACAGGATAAACCTCATTCTTATACAATGTTGGCAACGATAGCACACCAGCGTATATTGCAGAGAACACCTTCAATACACCAAATCCTATAAGTAATCCCACAACACCATATATTAAAACCGTAATAGCTATGCGAACAACCAATTGTTTACACTTAATCTTAGATGATATCCAATTTACCAACGCCGCAACACCAAAGCCTAACAAAAAAGGCAATATAATTGGAAACAAATACTTAAATGCCACCCATCCAATTACTACGATTATCCCCCAATACGCAATATTAACCAGAAAATCTTTTTTCTTCTCCATAACCCTCTCCAATGCCACACTTGTATTTTTAAAAGATTACTTTTTCGCTCTAATCTAATAAATAACTGAACAGATTTAATTGTACACCAAAATATGACATTTCACAATAAATCCTATGAATATTTTATAATTTTTTTCCAATTAAAAGACAAATCTTAATTGATCATATTATGGCAATTCGCTAATCACATAAAAAGGTTGTCACTGAGTTCAACCCCAATGACAACCTTACGAATTCTTATTAAAACTAATAGTAAATATTAGAACTTACCTTCTTCAGCAGCCTGCTGAATAGATACAGCAACAGCAACCGTCATACCTACCATTGGGTTGTTACCAGCACCGATAAGACCCATCATCTCTACGTGAGCTGGAACTGATGAAGAACCTGCGAACTGTGCATCTGAGTGCATACGTCCCATAGTATCTGTCATACCGTATGAAGCTGGACCAGCTGCCATGTTATCTGGGTGAAGTGTACGACCTGTACCACCACCTGAAGCAACTGAGAAGTACTTCTTGCCTGCTTCTGTTCTCTCCTTCTTATAAGTACCTGCAACTGGGTGCTGGAATCTTGTAGGATTTGTTGAGTTACCTGTAATAGAGATATCAACATTCTCCTTCCACATAATTGCAACACCTTCTGTTACGTCGTTAGAACCATAGCAGTTAACCTTTGAACGAAGACCATCTGAGTATGCAATTCTCTCGATTTCCTTAACTTCGCCTGTTGCATAGTCCATCTCTGTCTCAACATATGTGAAACCATTGATTCTTGCGATAATCTTAGCAGCATCCTTACCAAGACCGTTAAGGATAACTCTAAGTGGATTCTTACGAACCTTGTTAGCCTTCTCTGCGATACCGATAGCACCCTCAGCAGCAGCAAATGACTCATGTCCTGCAAGGAATGCGAAACACTCTGTCTCCTCCTCAAGAAGCATCTTTCCAAGGTTACCATGTCCAAGACCAACCTTACGCTGATCAGCAACTGAACCTGGAATACAGAATGCCTGAAGACCCTCACCGATTGCTGCTGCAGCGTCAGCTGCTCTTCTACAATCCTTCTTAATTGCGATTGCAGCACCTACAATATATGCCCAACAAGCATTCTCAAAACAGATAGGCTGAATGCCCTTTACCATGTTATATACGTCTAATCCCGCATCCTTTGTGATCTTCTCAGCTTCCTCGATTGAAGCGATACCATAGCTGTTAAGTACAGCATTGATCTGTGGAATACGTCTTTCATATGATTCAAATAATGCCATTATCGTGTCTCCTCCTTACTTTACTTCTTCGTCTGTTCTTGGGTCGATAATCTTAACAGCATCAGCAACTCTACCGTACTGTCCACAAGCCTTCTCATAAGCTGTGTTAGGGTCATCACCCTTCTTGATGAAGTCTGTCATCTTACCAAGGCTTACGAACTTGTAACCAATAATCTGATTGTCTTTATCAAGAGCAATACCTGTTACATAACCCTCAGCCATCTCAAGGTAACGAGGTCCCTTAGCAAGAGGACCGTACATAGTACCAACGTGTGAACGAAGACCCTTTCCTAAATCCTCAAGACCTGCACCTACTGCAAGACCATCCTCAGAGAACGCACTCTGTGTTCTACCATAAACAATCTGTAAGAAGAGCTCTCTCATAGCTGTATTAATAGCATCACATACAAGGTCTGTATTCAATGCTTCCATAACTGTCAAACCAGGCAAAATCTCAGATGCCATAGCAGCTGAATGTGTCATACCTGAGCATCCGATTGTCTCAACTAAAGCCTCCTGAATGATACCTTCCTTAACATTCAAAGTAAGCTTACAGGCACCCTGCTGTGGTGCACACCAACCGATACCGTGTGTGAAACCTGAAATATCCTTAACTTCCTTATTCTGTACCCATCTTCCCTCTGTAGGAACTGGAGCTGCGCCATGATGAACGCCCTGTGCCACTGGGCACATGTTTTCTACTTCATGTGTATAAATCATCTTCATACTCCTTTCGTATTATAACGTAAATGTACTTTCATTTATCCGTACTTTGGTTATTTTCTCATAAACCAATTAATTAGTCAATCGTATTTAATCAATTTTATAGGGTTAAAATGTGCATTATTCTTCGTACAATTCTCATTTAACCAATCCACTGTACTTTCAGACATTTTACTGCCATCCTGTCATTAGTACTTCGCAACCACTTCCCCCTGCTTCTTATATATACTGTTAGCAGCTACACAGCCTCTGACGCTTGAAAGAGGATACACATTGGAATCTCTTCCAATAATTGTTCCAGGATTCAGCACGCTTCCACAACCAACCTCGACATTGTCACCAAGAAACGCACCTATCTTCTTTATTCCGGTCTCAATATTGCCATCCGGTCCCTTAATAGTGATAAGCTTCTTATCCGACTTAACATTGGATGTAATAGAGCCCGCCCCCATATGTGCTTTATAACCAAGAATCGAGTCACCCACATAGTTATAATGTGGAACCTGCACCTTGTTAAAAAGAATAACATTCTTAAGCTCTGTTGAGTTTCCAACTACTGCTCCCTCACCTACAATAGCATTGCCTCTGATAAATGCACAGTGACGAACCTCTGCGCCCTTACCAATGATACATGGACCATTGATGTAAGCTGATGGAAAGACTTTTGCATCCTTTGCCACCCATACATTATCTCCACGTTTTTCGTACTCATCTTCCGGAAGTGTATTGCCCAGCTCTACAATAAAATCACCTATCTTAGAAAGCACTTCCCAAGGGAATGTACATCCTTCAAAAATCTTTACCGCAATTGTCTCGTTTAAGTCAAAAAGCTCTTTGATTGTAATTGTTTCATTCATAATATATATGCCTCCGTTTTAATATGATATTGTATAAACACACCATTTTGTCTTTTATTCTACAGTAACTGATTTAGCCAGATTTCTCGGCTTATCAACATCGTTGCCCTTAAGAACCGATGTATAGTAAGCCAATAACTGAAGCGGTACCGCCGCTACCATAGGCATAAGAAGTTCATCTGTTTCAGGTAATCTGATTACTATATCAGCAACTGCATCCTCAATCTCTATATTCTTAGCCGCTATGAGAATAACCATAGCGCCTCTTGCCTTTACTTCCTTTATATTGCTAATCGTCTTTTCTTCCAGGTTCTTCTGCGTAACAACTGCAATAACAGGCATATTCTCCGTAATTAGTGAAATAGTACCATGCTTTAACTCACCTGCTGCATAAGACTCAGAGTGAATGTACGATATCTCCTTAAGCTTCAGCGAACCCTCCATGCTAAGAGCATAATCCAGTCCACGCCCTATATAAAGAAGGCTATCAGCATTAAGCAGCTTTGATGCCGCATACTGGCACTGTTCTTTAAGACACATAGCATCTTCTATAATCTCCGGTATATGAGCAAGTTCTCCTGTAAGTCTCTCACATTCTTCCTTAGTCATAGTACCTCTGCCATATGCAACTTCAAAAGCAATCAGATACATAACAGCAATCTGCACCATATAAGCCTTAGTCGATGCAACCGATATCTCCGGCCCCGCATGGGTATAAACCACCATATCAGCCTCTCTAGCAATAGATGAGCCCTTGACATTAACAACCGCCAAAGTGTCCGCACCTCTCCCCTTTGCCAGTTCAAGAGCAGCCTTAGTATCAGCAGTTTCTCCCGACTGAGAAATAACTATCATAAGATCATTCTCACCTATCAATGGTTCTCTGTATCTAAACTCAGATGCAATATCAACCACAACAGGCATACGTGCAATCTTCTCAATCACATATTTTCCTACCATACCTGCGTGCATAGCAGTACCACAAGCTACGATAAATATATGCTTATATGCCGCAAGCTTCTTTGCATCAAAACCCTCAACTGAAAAGTCCGGCATACCATCTGTGATTCTTGGTGTAATAGTCGTGCTTACTGCTGTTGGCTGTTCATGAATCTCCTTTAACATAAAGTGCTCAAAACCGCCTTTTTCAGCTGCATCTACATCCCAATCCGCAGTGTGAACCTCTTTATTAAGAAGTTCCTTGTGAATATTGTATACCTTAACTCCATCCTTTTTAACCACAGCTATCTCATTGTGCTCTAAAAGAATATAATCCCTTGTATACTTCATAATAGCCGGTACATCTGAAGCTAGAAAGTTCTCTTTCTCTCCTACTCCAACTATAAGCGGACTGTCCTTTCTAACCGCGTATATTCTGTCCGGAAAATCCCTAAAAAGGATTCCTAATGCATAAGAGCCCTTAATCTCCGCTATAACCTTAGTTATTGTATCTATCGGATCACCAGTATAATAGTAATCCATAAGCTTAGCAACTGTCTCTGTATCAGTCTCACTAACAAAACTGTAACCTTCCGATATCAAAAACTCCTTAATCTGACGATAATTTTCTATAATACCGTTGTGAACTATGGTAACTCTCTTATTACCATGAGGATGTGAATTAATATCCGATGGCTCACCATGTGTTGCCCATCGGGTATGTCCTATACCGCACCAACCTGCGGGTTTCCCCTCTGACTCCATCTTGTCCTTAAGATTAGCAAGTCTTCCTTTGCACTTCTCAACTTTGATAATCCCCTTTTCTATAACGGCTATTCCAGCTGAATCATATCCTCTGTATTCAAGCTTCTCCAAGGAATCCACAAGTATATCCGCACAATCCTTATCACCTATATAACCAACTATTCCACACATACTGCATAATCTCCATTCTAGCATTAATAATTCTTTGAAACTTCATTAAACAGTGTAACAAGTTGAGACTGATTATTCAACCCCATAACCGCCACTGTACGCCTTTTTACAAAACCTTCCAGCTTATCCATATACTCATCACCTGTTATAGTTCCATCTGAAACATAAGTTAATCCCTTCTCCCAACTTGCGGTAAGCTCTGGATTAAGCAAATGTGTTATCGAGTTGTCAACTACGTCATAGATAAACTCACCCAGCTTCGTGGGCGTTATTATCTGAGTTTTGTTATTAGTCGTTATGTATTCTATCTTATTAAGTTTCTTAAGTATTTCTGCACGTGTAGCTGAGGTTCCGATACCACTCCCCTTAATCTGAGCACGCAATTCCTCGTCCTCAATAAGCTGACCTGCATTCTCCATAGCAAGAATAATAGAACCTGAGTTATAACGCTTCGGCGGTGATGTCTCACCTTCTTTAATCTCAAAGCTTGTCAAACTCACTTTATCACCCTTCTTACACTTCTTTATAGCTTCCATAAGGGCTGCATCAACTTTTCCATTATCCTCGTTTTTTTCTGAATCTTCTGTACCATTTGCACCTTGCATACCGCTATTACCATCAGCCCCTGACTGTCCTTTGCCATCACTCTTTGACTTTGCAAACGAATTCTTCGCTACTGAAAGGTAGCCTTCTGATACAAGAACTTTGAACCCTGCTGCAAACTGCTCCTCTTTGCAGTTTAGAGTTACTGATACTTTACTATATTGTGCAGCCGGGTAGAATATGCTTAAAAACCTTCTTACAATAATCTCATAGACCTTAGTTGCAGTCTGTGAAAGACTATTTAAGCTATTAAGCCCCTGACCTGTAGGAATTATAGCATAATGGTCTGTAATCTTCTTATCATCACAGTATCTCGTTTTCTCAAGACCTTTGTGCATATTATTGGTAAGTATGTTGTCTGCAATATCCTTAACCAGACTATAGTTTCTAAGCCCTCCAATATTTTTATGAATCTCCTTACAAACTGCAGTAGAAACTACTCTGGCATCTGTTCTTGGATAAGTAACAAGCTTGTTTTCATAAAGTTCCTGAATAATATTCAACGTCTGATCCGGACTTATCTTAAAAAGCTTAGAGCACTCATTCTGTAACTCCGCAAGATTGTACAGAAGTGGAGGATTCTTTGCTTCCTTTTTCTTCTCTATAGACTCTACAATACCTTCTGCCGGAAGCGGATCTGACAAGATTCCTACCAACTCTTCTGCCTTAGCTCTGTCTTTAAAACCATTTTCTTTATAAAGATATGGTGTTCCGAAATATCTGCTTTTCTCACATACTTTCCATTCCGCCTCAAAGCCTCCAGCTTCCTCTCCCAAAGACGCATTAGTAAGCACTCTATAAAATGGTGTCTTTACAAAAGCTCTTATTTCACGCTCGCGTCTGACTATCATCCCCAGAACACAAGTCATAACTCTACCTACCGCTATAACAGTTCTGTCTGTCTTTAAGTAATTAGAAATATTGCGACCATATTTAAGCGTAAGAACTCTTGAAAAGTTAATGCCCATAAGATAATCTTCTTTGGCTCTTAAATAAGCAGCAGAACTAAGATTATCATACTCAGCCAGGTCCTTAGCTTCTTTTATACCTCTTATTATCTCTTCCTCGGTTTGAGAATCAATCCAAACTCGCTTCTCTTTCTTATCCTTAACTTGAGCCATCTGACCTACAAGCCTATATATATATTCTCCCTCACGTCCTGAGTCAGTGCAGACATATATAGTTTCCACATCTGCCCTATTAAGAAGTCCCTTAACTATATTAAACTGCTTCTCAACCGCCGGAATAACCTCATACTTCCATTCCTTTGGAAGAAATGGTAATGTATCAAAACTCCATCTTTTCAGATTAGGATCATAGCTTTCCGGATAACTCATAGTAACTAAGTGACCTACACACCATGTAACTATATTGTTCTCACTTTCGAGGAAACCATCTTTTCTTTGGAAATTCTCATGAAGCGCTTTAGCAAATTCCTGTGCAACACTAGGCTTTTCCGCTATAAATACTGACTTTCCCATCTGTATCTCCTCTTACAAATCATTTAAACTGATAAGATTAATATTGGCATTATCCTTAGCATATGCTGTAAGCTCTTCATCAAATGTGCCCTTAGAGAACAAGTAAATATAATCCCTACCGATTCCTGCAAGATTCACATTGTATACAAGCTCCTCAAACATTGTAAATGTGAACACTTCTGTGAGCCAGTTGCACTTACCTATTACATACTTCTTATCTATATCGCAGGCAATAATGTCAATATCACCATTCTTACCCCACCAACGTCCACGTCTGTCTATCTTAATAGGAAGTCTGTCCATGCTGTCCATAATCTCAACGAATTCAGTTCCAACCTTAACAAAAGTTTCCTTGGCATAATCGCTTATAGTATCAGCAATATATCTGTCATAAAAGCCCTGCTCGCCTAAAAGTTCAAGCTGCGCTTCCCTTCCATATATATACTTAAACCAGAACTCTGTAAAACCGGATTTAATTCTATAAAGCCCTTTTCTTGTATATTCATTACCGCTAGTATCATAAGAATATATCTTTTCTACAATCTCACGCTCAATAAGATTCTTAAGATATACACTAATCTTATCACGACCAAAGCCTGTCATAGCATGAAGCTCATTAAGCTTGTCCGCACCTCTTGCGATATATGAAAGAATTGTATTGTAAAGCGCAGTTTCTCTAAGTTCTTCCTTTATGTACTCGCTTCCCTCATTACGCATCTTTTTATTGTTAGCAAGAATATTGTTACATATATTATCCTTGATAGACATGGTATCCGAAAACTCAACCATATAACCAGGAACGCCCCCTGTTATAGCATACAAAAGCATAGCATCAGGTACCGAATACTTTTTGTAAAACCTTACCGTATCTACAAAAGACAGTTCCTTGAGTTTAATAAACTCATTAATAGCCAGAGCATTAGCCCCTATAGTTGACACAAGGCTATTCTCAATCCAGCTAATAGAAGAACTGGTGCAGATTACCATGACCTGACCATCCCCATATCTTCCTTCCAACTCACCATCAACCAGTCTTTTAACGCTATCCATAAAGCTTTTGTTCTGCTTTACAATATTCTGAAACTCTTCAATAATAATCAACTTCACATCTGCCTTAATATTGTACACATAGGCTAAAAGCTCATCATATCCCTTTGGAGCATCCACCCCCATAGGTAATGCTACATCTGACAATTCCTGATTGCCAAACTGCATACCAAAAGACTCCAGCATAATTTCTTCCTGTTGTGATGATGATGATTGTGTTGCAACATAATAAACACATGACTTATCCTTTATAAATTCTTTGATAAGTTCTGTTTTACCGATTCCCGTTCTTCCATAAAGCACTGTAAGACTATTCTTGCCACTGTTATAAATGTCATTAAGTGCCGCTAACTCCTCTGTTCTTCCTAAAAACATTATATGCCTCCCATTAATTGCTTTTCAAACATTTCACACACCTTAGTAATGAGGTGCTTATTCATCTCTCTTGCCTGATTCGTCAATTGTCATCTTATATGCCGGTAAGAATTCTTTCATGTAATATTCTACCTCCGGCATATTCATTTCTTCCAGCGACTTCTCTATGGTCTTCTGTGCCTCCGCAAAATCACTGTTACCCATCTGTTGTTCCTCTATACACTTTATCAAAGCTGACAGTTTATCTGCCGCCTTTACATAGTGCCACAATATTTTTTCCTCCTCGGTTTCAAGAAGAAGACTTTCATAATACTTTCCGATATTGTCCGGTAATCCTGTCAAAAGCTCATCCTTCGCCACATGTTCAACTTCCTTGTAAGCATTCCTTATAACAGGACTGTAATACTTAACCGGAGTTGGCATATCACCTGTAATAATCTCGGTAACATCGTGATACATGGCCAGCAATGCCAGTCTTTCTGCCGGAACACTGCCTCCGAACACTTCCTTGTTAATAATACCAAGCGCATGTGCTATAAATGCCACTTCCAAGCTATGCTCTGACAAATTCTCATTCCTTGTATTACGCATAAGCCCCCATCTGTTTATATACTTCATACGCGATAACATCGCATAAAAATGATTACTGTTCATTACCTTTCCTCTCTCTTTCACACAAAACATAATCAGTTAAATTATCTTTTAATTTTATCGCAAACAGGCATAATTTACAACAGATTTTTTTGTTTCATAAATACTTTTTTCTCTGGCAAATATAATAAAAATCGTCGTCCACTGTGAAGTGAACGACGATTTACATTCTAAATATGCACTACTTATCCATTCTTCTTTTTATATATAACAACACCTGCTACCGCAACAACTACTACAACTACTATAATCCATGGGAAACCACCGCCATCTTTCTTTGGATTGCTGTCGTTAGACGTATTATTAGTACTTGTAGATGAACTTGAACTACCTGAAGTAGTGGTATTTTCGCTTGAAGCCTCACTAGAAGCTATACTTTCAATGCTTTCAGAACTTCCATTCTCTGCACTGGCACCTGTCTCAGTACCGGCAGGAACTTGTGAACCTGTGCTTCCTACGCCTTCTCCTGTGTCAGCACTGCCAACTGATATCATTCTACCCTTGTAATTCTTAAGAGCCTGCATTAAACCATTGTTAATTGCATATACCGTATCGTCAGAGTTAGAAAATGTCCAATCGAAATCTCCGCCTTCTACTCGACCTGCATACTTCATAACCTTTGATCTTGCAGCTACTGCTGTATCAACAGAATACTTATACATAGTTGCTGATGTATCAAAGTTGTTATAAGTCTTGCCACCATTCTTCGCAACTACTGTTCCTGGTACTTTTTGACTCTTTTTGCTGATATCATATGCATCAAAACTTGATGTATTACTATTGTATGTAATATATGAATTCTGACCTGTCATATAGTTATTAGTGGCTTTAATAATACCGCCGTTCTCTCCGTTAAGTGCACCTTCATCACTTCCCTGCATAGAACTAATCATAGGATAACGACAATTTCTGAAGTAATTAGCCTCTGCAAATATAGAAGCCCCCATCGCTGCCGCTATGCCATATCTTGAATTACCATCAAAGTAATTGTTGTACACATGAGCACTATAATAACGTATTCTTGGCTGATCTGCGTCTGAATGATCATACCAGTTATGATGATATGTCACATACATACCAGTCGATGCCTCACCGGCCGCACCTGAAATTCCTGTACTTCCACAATCCCAATAATGATTGTATGAATATGTTATATAATTTGACTTGCTTGAATTTACTGAAACATCACCCTTACCTTCAGAGCCTTTCAAACCATAAAAGAAATCGCAGTTATGTATCCATACGTGATCACTTCCGTCCTGAATAGTAATACTATCGCCGGAGCCACTATCAGTCAACATAAATCCAAGATTACGAATCTCGATATTAGAACTTCCCTTAACAGTAATACCCCAACCTGAGAGTACTGCATCAGGACCTATACCCTCTATAGTTATACTTTTTTTATTGCCGTCAATAAACAAATCGCCATTAACAAGGTCGCTTGGGTCTGTAACCTTTCCAACTACACGTATGCACAAAGGTCTGCTTTCATGACCTTTTTTGTATGCATTCAAAATCTGTTGAATTCCCTTGTATGTTGTCCAGATTGTTTCTGTTTTCTTACCATCTTCAGACTTTCTTGTTCCTGTAGCAACTGTTATAGATACCGTATTCTTGGTAGCTTCCGAAACATATAATACCAATGCATTAGACTTCAATGTACCATCTGCATTATATGCACCATTAGCACTTCCACCAGACCATGCAAATCCTGTTCTGTCATGTGATGTCACACTTACTGTTGGTGTTTCAGTAGCATTCGCTGTACTTTCAGCGCCATTGATAACCGGAACCACCTTAAACATATAACTACCTGCTGCAAGTCCCGGAACGTCCGCTCTATAATAAAATCCATCTGTATTCTGATATCTTCTAATAAGGCTGTCATTAATTGCACCATATGCGCCATTATCTTTCTTTATATATACCTTATAATTCTTGGCGCCATCAGCGGCATACCACTCTACATATGCGCTCTCAAGCCAACCACCTGAATCTCTTACAAGTATCTTACTGCTAGCCTTTGCCGTTGTTACAGTCATAGGCATAAAACATACCAGCGCCATAACAATACACAACATCAACGCAACTCCCCTAATTGCCTTTGTTCTTCCAAAGGACTTTTGATTTTTCAACATATACTTACCCCTTTCCTTTGTACTATTCCACCTTAGGAAAACACACTTTGGTGTTATTGTACTACAAAAAGAACAAAACTGCAATCATTATACTATATTTTTTTAATCCAATTCTATTCTTATATTTTTACACAAGAACAAAGCATCCTCTATATATAAATGCCGCCACCTCCATTCAGAAGTGACGGCACATACATATTAATTATAATTACTTCTTTGTGATATAACCCTTTGCCTTAAGAAGCTCTGCGATAAGAACTGCACCACCTGCAGCTCCTCTAAGTGTATTGTGTGAAAGGCCAACGAACTTATAATCAAATACGCTGTCTTCTCTCAAACGACCAAATGAAACACCCATACCATTCTCATAGTTAACATCAAGCTTAACCTGTGGACGGTTATCCTCCTCAAGATACTGGATAAACTGCTTTGGAG
This sequence comes from Lachnospira sp., assembly GCA_045543195.1. Taxonomy (GTDB): domain Bacteria; phylum Bacillota; class Clostridia; order Lachnospirales; family Lachnospiraceae; genus Lachnospira. The sequence goes on along the minus strand of JAZQME010000013.1, from coordinate 14,151 downwards.
CACTTGGAAGATCAAGCTCCTGTGGCGCACCCTTGAAGTTTCTCCACTTCTCGATAATCTGCTCCTTTGTAGGCTTCTTCTCGAAGTTTACAAATACTGCTGCTGTATGTCCATCAAGAACAGGTACTCTTATACACTGACATGTGATAACTGGCTCTGTTGCCGGAACAATCTGTCCATCCTCAACCTTACCAAGAAGTCTTAATGGCTCCTTCTCACTCTTCTCTTCCTCGCCACCGATATATGGAATAATATTCTCAACCATCTCAGGCCACTGAGCAAATGTCTTACCCGCACCTGAAATAGCCTGATATGTAGTAGCTACCACAAGCTTTGGACCAAACTCTCTTAACGCATTAAGAGCTGGTGTGTAGCTCTGAATTGAGCAGTTAGGCTTAACACAGATAAATCCTCTTGTTGTACCAAGTCTCTTCTTCTGTGACTCAATAACCTCAAGATGCTCAGGATTAATCTCCGGCACTACCATAGGAACATCCGGTGTCCATCTGTGAGCACTGTTGTTAGATACTACTGGAACCTCTGCCTTTGCATATCTTTCCTCTAATGCCTTAATCTCATCCTTTGGCATATCAACTGCACAGAATACAAAATCAACCTTAGAAACAATTTCGTCAAAATCCTTATCAAGATCATATACAGTCATCTTCTTAACGAACTCAGGCATATCTGCTGCCATCTTCCAACGACCTTCAACTGCCTCTTCATAAAGCTTTCCTGCTGAACGTCCGCTGGCAGCTACCAATACAACCTCAAACCAAGGATGATTCTCAAGAAGCGTAATAAAACGCTGTCCTACCATACCTGTTCCACCAAGAATACCAACTCTTAACTTATCACTCATTGTTACATTCTCCCTTTTTCATTATCTCTTTGTGATTAAAGCAAATGTACCTTTACAGCTTTCTGTCTTTCTGTGACGGACATTTGTCTTTTTGCTGTTGCAATAATATCACACAAAACTATATAATGCAACACTTTTATTATTTTTTTTAATTTTCTTTTGCTAAATCTCTATTATATGCCTTTCAAATGCATTGACAACTGTAGTTTCATTAAACTTTGACTCTCTCTGGAAGCCTCTTTGATAATTCTTATGTACATGTCCATGCACAAAAAACTTTGGCTTATAACTGTTAAGGACATCCACAAATGCATCAAATCCTTTATGTACGTGGTCATCGCCTTCATTGATGCCTGCTGCCGGAGCATGTGTAAGAAGAATATCCACACCCTTCTTAACCTTAAGCTGTAACCACATACGCTTCACTCTTGCCTTCATCTGCTTCTGTGTATACTGATACTTACCTGTGTTGTATCTGATACAGCCGCCAAGCCCCATTATTCGCACACCTTTATGTACATATATCTTATTCTCTATACATATACAGCCATCCGGAGGCGTATGGTCATAACAATCGTCATGGTTACCATGCACATACAGAATCGGTGCTTTAGTAAAAGACGCAAGGAAAGACAGATACTGCGGTTTCAAGTCTCCACACGACAGTATCAAATCAATCCCTTCAAGTTTTTCCTTTTCAAAGTAATCCCAAAGATACTTTGACTCTACATCTGCTAAAACAAGTACTTTCATAAAAACCCCTGTTCCAAGTGCAACTTAAACTATACCCTGTTCCTTCACAATTAACTGTGCACTTTCTTCCAATTGACTTATGTCCGGAATAGTTCCTACTACATTATCCAAGAGCCAATCCATAGTAATAATCTCTTCCGGTGTAAGCTCATGTTCACCATCATTGCGAATTACTCCCGCCTGATCTTTTAACACTCCTGCAAAAGGCTCAAATTCGTCATCGCATATCATCTTCTCGAAGCTTTCCACCAAACGTATAACCTCTACCGGCAATTTATTAGAATATATAAGCTCAATAACATTAGCTGACATCCCCCACCAATAATTAAGTGCTTTTGTCTGCTCCTGACTCTCTCCATGCTTCCACGAACCGCTGAGTATGCTTTGTATAAGCTTCTCATAAAAAACGCCCCAGTTCCATGTTGGCATAGCTATATTCTGTCTGCTGTTTTCATCTTCGACATGATAAAGGCCAAATCTTCTCATAGAACACTGCGGAGTAATCATATCCTGGTCGGAAATATAATTAATTCCCTCCTCATCAAATACCTTATGTTCATCTCTATCCTTCACCGAAGACCATTCAAGATATACCTTTGCATAAGGATTAGTAAACTTAACACCCATAGCAAATGCATTGATGTTAGCCATAGTTCCATAAACCGGATACTGTGCAACATAACCAATCTTATCTTCCCTTGACATAGCACCTGCAATAAGTCCTGTAAGGAACTTAGCTTCATACATTCTTGCGTAATAAGTCCTTATATACTTATGCGATGCATTAAGTGAACAGTTAAGAATCTTAACATCCGGATGGGCTATAGCCATCTTAACACTGGCAATAATCATAGTCGGAGCTGTGACAAATATAAGGTCAGCCTTTTCATCAATCATTTTCTGAATTGCTTCTTCATCATTAACCTCTGCCTTAACATTCTCTATGCTCATAGTTTGAATCTGCTGTCCAAATGTATCCTCAATATACTTTCTTCCAAGCTCGTGAGCATAACACCATTCTGAATCCTGTGGTGTATTCTCGTAAATAAAACCTACCTTAAGTTTCTTCGCTCCCGGCTTTGGCAACAAATAACTAAGTATATTCTTCTTCGGTTCATTAGCAGGGTCCATCATAAGCTCCACTTCACTGTTATCATCCAACAGTTCAAACTCCTGCCAGGTCTTAGCAACATTCTTATCCATCTCATATGGTGCCATATTCTTCACACTATCATATCCATGAATATGAATGAATCTAAGGAACGCATCACCTATCGGATAATCGAACTTATCTCCACCTCTTGCTACGAAGCATTTTCTGAAGTTAAGATATGATGATGTAAGGTCCTTTAGGTCATCCTCTGACATAAGCTTGTCTTTCTCTATGCCTACAAGCTCCATAAGACTTGGAAAACTTCCCACCTTACTAAAATATATATCATTAAGTCTGGTACACTTATAAAAATCCATAAACTCGTAATATATCTTAACTTCCGGTTTATCACTCTTCTTTGGAACCTTCCTTATAACTTCAGCCGCAACCGTTACAGCATTAAAATACTTAAGCACACTGACACGCTTGTTACCCTCTTGAACATAAAACTTGTTCATATATTCATAAACCTTAATTGGGTCTCTAATTCCCTCATTAACCTGACTGTCACTAAGGCTTGCCCACTTAGCTGCAAACTCAGTTCCCCAGTCAAATATAGGCATAAAGTTGCTGGCAAATGCATTGGTTCTGGCTGCATTACATGTTCCCACAACCCTTCTTAATGGAATCTGGTCTATTCCAAGACTCACTTCCTGCTCTATATCCTTTTCATCAACAATACTTTCCAAAACCGGCAAATATGGGTGCACTCCCTTATTAACATTGGCACTGTAAGCTCTCTTGCCCATACGCATAGCACTCATATAATCCTGCACTGACATTATTACATCCTCCATAAATTCTAAATATGCACATTACTATTTTATCACATTGCTTCATTTAATTAAAGCATTTTTCCTATTTTCGACACAACCATTATACTTTATCTGTAGACACACAACACTCACACATTTAAACATTGTTCTTATAAAAATACTTTCCACATCTCACAAATGTGCTATACTTACCACGTTATGTATACACGAAATTAAACCCAAGGGAGAGGTACATATATGAATAACACTGATAATGTTAGTAACAAACATCATACTAAAGTTGTCCCCAATTCATCCTTCCGATTACATGTGGGAATGCGAAATATAAAGACAGCTCTTGCAGCCACACTTACAGCTCTTTTATACTTATATTTTGACCGCAATCCAACCTTTGCCTGCATAGGTGCTATCTTCGGTATGGGTAGTGATATGGTTAATTCAAAACTTAACGGCGGCAATCGTCTTTTTGGAACGATAATAGGCGGCTTTGTGGGGATGATACTTTTCCGCATATATATCATATTTTATCCTGAAGGTGGAACTCACCCTATAATACTTCTGTTTCTCTTTATCGGAGTTATATTACTTGTGTTAATCAGCCTTCTTTTCAAGTGGCCCGGAGCAATTCAGCCAGGTGGTGTACTTGTATGTATCATCCTTTACAACACACCTGTTGATACATTTATTTCGTATTCTCTCAATCGTATGTTAGACACTGCAATCGGCGTAGGTGTTGCACTTTTGGTAAACTACCTATTGCCACGCGAACGTACTGATAAATGGTTATATGCCTTAAAGATAAAGAAAGAACTTCCGGAAACCTACTCCGTTGATTCATTCACCGACAATGACTTTGTTGATTTCAGTGAAGATTTTTCAATCAGTATGAAATTAGACGAAGCAACATTTAATACTAACGAAGGAATTTTTTAATTAGATTTATATATAGAACTTTACAAAAAGCTTAGACCACTAGGGCCTAAGCTTTTTCGTTATTTATCTTCTATTTCAAAAGATGCTATGAATTCATCTACATTAAATGCTCCTGCTAAGAAATCCTGCCAAAAATTCTGATTAGGTGCAAAACTTAAATTGTCATCCTTATCAAAACGCTTCATAAATTCATGTACTGACTGATACTGCTTATTACTGTCAAAGGTTATCGCCCACTCCAGCCTTTCTTGCCCCATTTTCTTGCAGTATATACCATCTTCATTGTACCATACTACATGTAAAACTTTTTCAGTCTCCGAATCAGATAATGGATATTCACATATAACAGACTCCGAAATAAGCGCATCTGCCATAATATCCGTCACAGTATCTGCTGCAATCTCTTCTTTGAGATACTGTGCATCCAGTCGTTCTTGTTCAACTTTCTGCTCCTGTCGCTTTTCAAATTCTTCTCTCATAAGTTTTCTTATAGTTTCTTGAATATCATCAAACTCTGAAAGAAGTTTATCCCACTGGGACTGAGTAAATGAATTAGCACCTATCTGAAATGATTCTTCAGTTTCATTATTCTCAACCTTGTCATACATTTCGCCAATCTTATCTCTAATAAGTTGAAGATACTCTTGTCTTACAGGTGTTTTCTGGTTATCTTCCGATTGCCTTCCAGTTGTTTTCCTTTCAAATGTCTTGGTAGCACCATACTGGCTTGTACCATAATTCATCTGATTTGTCTGTAAAATCATAATCCTCCTTCCTGCAATCCCTCCGGCGTTCGGGACTGCACCACTCCCCTTAAAGGTCCAAGTGGTAAATCTATTTATTAGTACTAAGAAGATAAATAACAAAAAGCACCCGACTTCATGGATATGAATTTCACTCCATTGAAACCAGATGCTCTCCTTAGACATAATATATATCGGAACATTTATAAAAAACTTAACCTTCAAATCTCACAACTTCCACAACCGTCAACACACCATCATCCACTTTAAATCTCACATCATACCCTGCAAATGCCACTCCATACCTTCTATCAGGGTCATTATGGTAGGAAGGTCTCGGATCCTGCTTCAACACTTCAATAATTGCTTGCCGCTTTTCCTTTGGCAGAACTTCTAACAATTCCATAGAAAATTTCACCTCAAGCTCATAATCCTTAACCTCAGCTGCGAAACCAGCCTTAGCATCCGGATGGGCATCCGTATATGGTAAATAGGGCTTAATATCATAGATTGCCGTACCATTCTTTAAATCCGCACCACTTACATAAATCACAGGGCCTTCTTCTGTAATTTCAATACTGTCTAGTTTCACAGAGGATAAACCTATATTGTTGGGACGAAATGGTGAACGTGTAGCAAATACTCCCATATGTGTATTTCCACCTAGTCTTGGTGGCTTCACTGTAGCCGACCAATTCTCTCTGTCACTTCCTTCAAACTGCCACAAAAGCCAAATATAATCATACTCTTCAAGACCTTTCACAGCATCAGGACTTCTATATTCACGCTCAAAAACAATCTTCCCCTTAAGTTCCGGCACTAAACCACTTTGTCTTGGAATACCAAACTTCTGCGGAAAGTCCGTATAAATATGTGCAATAACTTTCATAACACTAATTCTTGTTAGCTTTTACCGCTTCAAAATCCTCTTCAATCTCCTTAGACGGTGGTGCTGTCAAAAGTGAAACAACCACAATACAAAGTGATGAGAAAATGAATGCCGGCAACAATTCATAAATAGCAAAAGCTCCACCAAGCTTGCTAATTACAAGTTTCCAAAGGAACACCATTCCTGCACCGCCTACCATACCGGCAATAGCACCTGCTCTGTTTGTTCTCTTCCAAAAAAGAGAAAACAACATAAGTGGTCCAAATGTTGCACCAAATCCAGCCCATGCAAATGATACAATCTTAAAGATAACACTCTTTTCATCAAGTGCGATTACAATAGCTACAAGTGCAATAGCAAGCAATGTAATTCTTGTTACTGTCATAACCTCTTTATCAGATGCTTTCTTTCTGCATACACCCTGATAAATATTCTTAGCAAATGCTGATGCCGCAATCAAAAGATATGAATCGGAAGAACTGATAGTTGCCGCAAGAATACCAGCCATTACAAAACCAGCTAATATAGCAGGTAATGAGCTTGTTGCAAGTGTAATAAAGATATTCTCCGCACTTGTTGCTGTCAAATGTGCTGTAGGATATAACGCTCTACCTACAATACCAATAAACACAGCAACTGCAAGTGAAATCACAACCCATACCATAGCAATTCTTCTTGACTGCTTAAGTTCTTCTTCCTTACGGATAGCCATAAAACGAAGAAGCACCTGTGGCATACCAAAATATCCAAGTCCCCATGCAAGCATAGAACATACACTTAATATACTATAATTAGCAGCCTCACCAAACACTGGTGTTCCTGCTTCCACAACCTGCTCTCCAGCCTCGTTAAGTGTTGGAGTTGCAAGTCCAAAGAACTCAAAAAATCCCGGAATTGACTGTGCATTATCAATAACTGCACCAATACCACCTGCATTAGCTGTACTAATAACAACAATAACCGCCAATGCAATAATCATAACAACACCCTGCATAAAGTCTGATGCACTCTCTGCAAGGAATCCGCCCAAAATCGTATATAACAATACAAAAACAGCACCAACAATCATCATAGCCACATATGGAGTTCCAAAAAGTGTTGAAAACAACTTACCACATGTAACAAAACAGCTTGCCGCATACACTGTAAAGAATATAAGAATAAATGCAGCTGCCAGTGACATAATAACCTTTTTATCCTCGCGGAATCTGTTTGAGAAGAATTCCGGAAGTGTAATAGAATTATTAGCTCTTACACTATAGCGACGAAGTCTCTTTGAAACAATAAGCCAGTTAAAATATGTACCAACTGCAAGTCCAATAGCAGTCCATGCTGCATCCGCAAGTCCACACCAGTATGCAACACCCGGTAATCCCATAAGAAGCCAGCCACTCATATCTGAGGCCTCCGCACTCATAGCTGTTACCCAAGGGCCAAGCGAACGACCTCCAAGAAAATAATCCTCTGAGCTTTGATTAGCTCTCTTGGCATAAACAAGTCCAATCACAATAACAACTGCCATATATATAACCATAGCAATCAATATCTGAATTGTATTTCCATCCATTATTAAGTTTCCTCCTGATTTTTAGTAAATGCTAAGTATATATTTAGCACATTACGCAATATGATACCACAAATTTGGCAAAAGTGTATATAAAATTATTGTTTTATTTATCTTGTGCCTGATGCATACTCATTCATACAGATATCTATAACTTGACGAACAGGCTGAATCAGCGCATTCTCATACTGACACTTCCACATAACTTCCCTACTCATAACTCCATCAACAATACCATCAATCGGGTCGCCGCTTTCTATCGGATTCTCGTTATCGTATATGTATGACAGTACATTGTAAGCATGGTTTACAACCCAATTAGGGTCCATTCCATTAAAATGATACTGCAAATCCGGTAAAAACAAAGTATCCATTCCCAAAGTATCCACCATAGAATCATTAGTTCCTTGAATGTTAAAAAATCTTACATTAACCGCAAAATATATGAACCTACTCTCTCTTGGAATCTTGTGGTTTCTAATCTTATCCGCTGTAAACAGCTTTCCGGAATTAGTAAAATATACCGCTTTACAGGTTGGAAACATCTCAACTAAAGCTTCCAAAAAATCCATATCCAATTCTGCACGCTCTTTATAATGAAGCGGTGCCGCCATCATATCCGTGGCAAATACAGCATATTTACAATTCTCCAATATCTGCTCACTTTCAGGACAATCCCACATTTGACTTCGCTGCATCACATCAATCTTTGAAGCATCAAATTCATCGCACCCCATAATCATAAGTTGTGGTGGTAGCTTAGCATCCTTAAATTCTGCCAAATACTTATTTGCCGCATATCCTGCAAATCTTTCCTCATACCCAAAATTCTCCACCTCTCCAAGATGCTTTTCCATAACCGAATTCATAAAATCTTTATCCGGCATCTCGCAATGTTCTTCAAATAGCAGCTGCATTACAAACACTACCCCCGGTACAGCCTTTTCTTCCAAATTCTGCTGTAAAACTTCTTCATTCTTTTTACTCATATCATTCCTCCATATCTTTCATTACCAATCCAACGCCATATACTTAATCTTATCACCTTTAACATACAAAATCACATTCACTAAATTGGATTTATTAGTGTAAATCTTGCTATTCTTAATCTCATCCTCGCTAAGATATACCTGCTTTGTCACAAACTCTTCCCTATTAAAGTCATAGTACGAAAGCACCGCATGTCCATTAATCTCAGAATGTATATATCCTAACTGACAGTACAATCTATCCTTCATAATCCACATTTTAATAAACTTGTATGAATCTATTGCAATTGCAACAACACTACATAATATTACAAGCGATACCATAAGTCCAAAAAACTCTTCCCAAGTTGAAGGTGCTCCTCTTTGTCTTAGCTTAAATTCAGATATGCAAACTCCTAAACACACTAATCCATCAACTATAATCAGTTTTTTCCAGTTGAATCGATATCGATTCTTTAAATCATCTTCCGAAAACACCACTGGAACCGTTGCGATTATCAGCTTCTTAACGTTGTCAGGTATTTCTTCATATTTCTTAAGTATGGCTGGTCTGTTCTTAAGCCATGCTATGCCAAGTGTTACAAATAGCAGAGCTCCACCAGCTATTACTAAAGCATCCCATGTATCCATAGTGACCTCACTTTCGTTTATCATTATAGCACTATTCTGGTATAATTCCTATAAAATATAAAAATCCGCTTCCTGTACATAATTGTACAAGAAGCGGTTAACATGCTTCTAAATCACTTTGTTTCAATACACTCCGAGTTATTCACCGTTACATACTGAACTATAGCTTTCTCTACAGAAGAATTCAAACTCTCACCACATTTTAACGCATACAGAGCAAGCCTTTTATGAAGCTCTGGACTAATACGAACATTAAATGTGCCTCTATACTCTTTATCCGGCTCTTTCCCCACCTCTTTGCAAAAATCCAAGTAATCATCTACCGCCTTATGAAACTCTTCTTCAATATCCGCAATATTACCGCTCTGAAAACTCACCAAGTCGTTAATTCCTTCAATCTTTCCGTACAAGACTTTATCTTCTGCTATAAACTCTATCTTACTATGATATCCCTTATACTCCAATACATTTTTCATACCAACTCTCCTATTTCAACTAAATAATCAACTAATGCTTTAACCGCCCCTAACTTCATAACATCTCCTGGGTGTGGCTTGTGCAACAAAATAATCTTAGAATCCGATTCTCTATAAAATTTTATTCTCGAACCTGATGTTTTTCCTTTATTGTACTCCTGAAACCCTAATTGCTCCAGTAATGCCTTAGCCTCTGTATAAGTGTAATCTTTGGGCTTTAATAATATTCTTTTCTTAGTTTTATCGAATTTACTCATCCACACCTCTTGCAACTGTTTTATAGTTGCATTATACATTTTCACAAATTATATGTCAATAGTATATTAACAAAACCCAGAGGTGTAATTCTTTCACCACTGGGTTTATACATAACATTACTTCTATTCCTTTTCCTCTGTCCAATTCACCATCTCTTCCGGCAAATAATGAAGAATCATCTTATGCAAATCAGCCGGCATAATCGGTTTAGATAGGAAGTCCGTAAATCCTATGCTTATATACTTTTCTCTGTCGCCAACTATAGCATTGGCCGTAAGCATGATAATCGGAACATTTTCACATAACTTGTCTTCCTGTATAGCATGAAATGTTTCAATTCCATCCATACCAGGCATCATATGGTCCAAAAATATGAGGTCGAATGACTGTTGTTTTAATAATTCCAAACACTCTTTACCGCTTTGTAACTCTGTAATCTGCATCTGAGTCTTTTTAAGCAAACTTGAAAACACCTTACAGTTTACTTTATTATCATCAACAACCAATACCTTCACCTGTGGTGCAGTATATTCCTTATAGGTCTTGGCTACCTCTTTTGCCTTAGACAACTTCGCACGAAAATCTCCTAACGGCTCGAAGTTAACAACTTTCTGCTCTATTTCAAAAGAGAATTTACTGCCCTTCTCGTATTCACTCTCTATCTGCAATTCACTTCCCATCAGCTTTAAGAATTGCTGTGCAATATACATTCCAAGACCGGTTCCCTCAACATTACGATTTCTTGAAGTATCAACCCTCTCAAATGCACCATATATCTTACTAATATCTTCTTTCTTTATACCTATTCCTGTATCTTTAACCGAATATAGTATTATGGCATTGTCATCCTGCATCCTATATGACACCTTTAATGTTACACTACCCTTATTGGTATATTTTACTGCATTGGTCAAAAGATTCAATAATACCTGTCGTATGCGCTTATCATCACCATAATATTCGCTCGGCATCGTGGCATCAACGTCATATATGAACTCCAGTTCCTTTTCCTTCGCTCTTATATTTATCATATTATATATGTCATTCAAAAGGCTACCCATACTGTAATTGACACACACCAACTCCATCTTACCTGACTCAATCTTTGATGAATCCAATATATCATTAATGATGCTAAGCAGTGCCAAAGAAGAGCTCTTTATATCTTTAGCATATCCCTGAACATTTTCTTCCTTACTCTCTTCAAGAATCATCTCATTCATACCCAGCACCGCATTAACAGGGGTTCTGATCTCATGAGACATCTTCGCAAGAAACTGACTCTTCGTTCGATTAGCTTCATCAGCCGCTTCTTTAGCCTCTTCAAGCTGTTCTGTAAGCTTTGCCTTCTCTAAACTTCCACTTACAATGTTAATAATACTTTTACACACCGCTGAAAATGCTATGTATATAAGACATCTCGGAATAACAAAGAACAACATAAGATTAATTGCAGGATTTGCATTGACCTCTGTTAGCACAAACTGTCCATCGACTACATATTCATGCATCCCCTGTGTAGTTAACAGCAACATATTTGCATCACACAAACCGGTATAATATCCCGCATACACCACTATTACAGTACTAATAACAGTTAATATGTATACATATTTCATCGCCTTCTTAGATGAATACAATGTTGCATACAAAAATGGCAGGATAGATATCAATACCACATGATATGTGATAGAAATTCCCATAAGTGTAAACATTACCACTATGCCAAATAGAATAACATATTTAGTTGTTGTTTTTGATAAAGAGGCTTTTTTTGAAAAAACAAACACTAACAGATATACCAAAAGGCAAGGAAAAAAGCCTCGTCCCATCAACATTTTATCAATAATAAAAATCCCAAGTCCATTCAACAGGTAAATTATAGCATACAAAATCATAGTTACGTTAAGACACTTCATAACATACCTATTAGCTATATACTCTTGGTCTTTAATATAAACTGATATATCATCGCTATTTTTATTACTATTCATATGTATACCCCCTCCATCCTAATATTAACTTCACAACATTATCATTGGGTATATTTTATCATAAATGTGGATTAATATCAAATAGTTTGAGTAAGGGCGGATGGTTGTTTATTACAATAAAACCACAAACAATAGGCAGGAATTTCTTCCCGCCTATTGTTATTCAAAATCAAATATCAATTCAAGATATTTTACTCTATGTAAATATTTAACTTTTCAATTTTAACTCCTTCATCTTACTAGTATACATTTCTTGAATAATACAAAACTCTTGACTGTTTGGAAACGATATAGCCGCTTTTTGATATACTTGTTGCATCTTAGATACCCAAGCATTACTTATAGTACGCTTAATCGACATGCTTGTTTCCATGGTACTATTATTGCTATTCCATTTGTTCATCACTGTATTCTTAGATAAACTAACATCAATATTAGCAATTGCCAAAACCATAAACTCATAAATATCATCCACCGTGTTAGGTATTGGAAAACTTTGTATCAAACTTAATTTCTTCTTTTCAGCCGGATCAACCATCATTGTTCCACCTAAAAACGCTCCCGCAATTCCTCCTATTCTGGAATTCTCGATAGTCATTAATTGTTCCTTAAAAGCTTGCACCGACGAAATTGCATTTCGTCCTGTAAACTGTAGCCCACAAGCTGGACATTTTGCTGTTGTTTCATTAATAGCATTTCCACATGTTGGACATTTTAAAATATGTAAATTAGCTTGCATTACACTTTTTGAATCATTTGACATAATATTCGTATTTGCATATGTACTATTTTGTACCACGCCAACTACTGGTGAACCACATCCGCAACAAAATTTAGCTCCTTCATTTAATTTCATCCCACAATTTGAACAAAACATAATTATACCCTCTTTCATAATACAATTTTAATTTTATAATAGATTTATTTCTTAATAACATTTTGTACATGGACCATATCCTCTAGATACAGCATAATCTTTTGTAACCTGACGTGCCTTAGCCGGATTCATCTTACCGCAATTATTTATACTGTGATATTTGCTTCCCGTTGCCGATAACCAAACATAACTTATATTTCCTGAATTGCTTGCCACTGTTTGCTTCACAGTCTGTTTTTCTGTTTGCTTCTGTGTTGCCTTCTCTGTCTCTTTTACTGTTTGTTTTTGAGTTTGTTTCTCTGTTACCTTCTCTGTCTCTTTCACTGTCTGGGTATGTTTTTCTGTTATAATATCACTTTTTGTCTCAACAATATTAGATGACGTCTCATAAGTGTTTGTATCAGCATCTACTAATCCATTAAATTCGGACTCTACTGCCTTCGATATATTATCCCTCGCAGTTTCCGTATCAATTTCAGAACATCCCAAAATAAACAAAACAAACATTAACACAAATGTTACAATAACACTTTTTTTCATAATTACCTACCTCCAAAACTTATATTTCACTTAATTAAGGGTTACATCTTTTACATGCAGAATATCCCTTTTGCACCAAACTTTCTCTATCTCCTGAGTAATCGCTGCGATTGTTAGCTTTTATAGTTTCCACCGACGAACATGTCGGATAATGAAATTTCTTAGTGTTAGTATTTAAAACATATGTACATACTACTGATGCACTCGCCTTTTCTTTCGTACTTTCCACTTCTGTAGCTGATTCATTTAGATAACTATCTCCTGTGGCATAATTAATAACAATTCCCGGTTGAACATTATAAACATATATATTAAAAAGAATTCCTGCTCCATTATCTTCAACAGACTTTGCTTCCATATGGACACCATTAGCAAGCAAATTATTACCTGAATATATAGGTGTGACTCTATACAAAACATGATTTCCAGTTGATGTAATGTAATCTGCCACTTTATTTTCAAATGGCAACATCCCCACCGTATTCATATATCTAGTTCCCGTTATAAGATTATTAACATTAGCATTTTCTCCTGTTAGTTGATATCCTATTAAATGGCATCTATTATATAAGTATTTTCCTTCTACACAATCATATCTTGCTGTATGCCAACCACTTCGATTTATTTGCCCTATTGATTCTCTTTCTTCTGATGGCATAATATCTTTTCCTATATTACCAAATACTACACCACATCTTCCTATTTCATCTAAAT
>JAZQME010000012.1:0-112627 GCA_045543195.1 Lachnospira sp. | reverse complement strand
CTCTATAGCAACAGCTCCGTATGTAATACCCATACTTATCATTCCAGCTGTGTCATCCGTCTTCATATCGCTAAGTATCAGTTTAGTTTCAGCGCAGAATTCAGGCATACACCATTTTTGCAACAATAAGTTTGATACATTCGAAATACTGTCTACATCCTTTTGAACTGCATTCAACATAAGAGCTCCATCTTTTAATTCGTACCACCCTGATTTAGGATTGGCATTCCACTGCCACTGTAGGCCTAACTTGTCTGATGTAAAATCATCTGACGCATCCGGGCTTACTGGCTCATATGCAGCCCCTACATCCGGCTTTCTATATGATGCTACCGGCTTGCCGGCAACCTCTCCATTTGCAATCTCTGTATCAGATATTTCCCCGATAATCGGCCAATCATCTACCCAACGCATAGGCTGTAAATGTACTATTCTACCTGCTGCATACACATCCTGAAAATGTATAAACCAATCTTCACCTGTAACCGTGTCAATCCAAGCTCCCTGATGAGGTCCGTTAACAGGAGAATCACCCTGTCTCATAACTACTTTATACTCGTATGGCCCATATACATTCTTAGAGCGAAGCACCGTCTGCCATCCCTGCTTAACACCCCCGGCTGGCGCAAATATGTAGTACCATCCGTCCTTCTTGTGCATCTTAGGACCTTCAATAGTTACCTGATCGTTGAGATTACCGTCAAATATAACCTTCTCTTCACCTATAAGCGCCATCCCATCCGGCTGCATCTCTACCATATGAAGAACACTCTTATATCCTATACGGCTCTTTGCAACACCTGCTACAAGATATGCCTTACCATCATCATCCCAGAACGGACATGGGTCAATCCAACCAGCTCCCGGTCTTATATTAACAGGCTCACTCCACTTGCCAAAAGGGTCCTTTGTAGTTGTCATATATATACCTTCATCAGGCATAGGGAAACACACATAATATGTTCCTTCATGATAACGGATAGCTGGTGCCCACACACCACAACCATGAATAGGATTACGGTATCTAAATTCCGGAACCCTGTCCAACACATAATTAACAACCTTCCAGTTCACAAGGTCCTTTGAATGTAACAAAGGAATGGCCGGTGCGTTACTAAAGCTTGAGGCTATCATAAAATAATCCTCACCAACTCTTATAACATCCGGGTCTGAATAATCTGCATAGAGAATAGGGTTACGATAATTACCATTATTTAAATCCGCTTGCCACATAATATACCTCCTAGTACATATCACATATTTTCTAACTCTACCATACCACAATCCCATTAAACACGCAACAACTTTCATAAACCCTCTTTACAAAAGTTGATAATAAAAACTCCGCCCACCATATATTGTGCAAACAATGTGTAAACATCATCAACCGGCTCCAATCAGAGCACATTCACAAAACATATGATAGGGCGGAACCCTTTTATAACTCTTTTAAATTCTTTTACAATTCATCATTAAGCATAGCTATGGCGTTATCCCTAAATATACGGATAGCATAATCTTCACCATACTTTTTTGCAACATAAGCATAACATTCCGAAAGCTCCGGTCTTCGAGTCTTAATATCATGTGCATCTGAAGAAACAAAGTCTACCAGACCATTCTTTAAAAAATACTTAACCGCCTGCTTAACAGCAAATCCAGTCTTTCCCAGAACAGAATCCGCATTAATCTGAATATATGCACCTATGCTTTTAAGTTCGTCAACCAGTTTTTTATTCTTTACTGCACACGCATATCTTTCAACATGCGCAACTATCGGTTGATACCCTGCGAATAACAGATTAGATACTGCATTTTTAATATAGCTTTCTTCTACCGTGGTAGAGAACTCTACAAGCATACACGATGTACCTGACATAAGATACTTATCCATACTGCCCTCAATTTCCAGCACATCCGACCTATAGTAAACTTCCCTTCCCAAAAATATCTGCATTTCCGGAAATTCTTTTTCCACAACATCAAAAAGATTATTAAAATTCTCAACAACCTCCGCATAATGCGCCATACCTCGCTTCGGATGATAATGCGGTGTAAGCACTAAGCCTCTTATGCCATCATCATAGGCAACCTTTATTAAATCCAAGCTGTCCTGTATTGTTTTTGCACCGTCATCCACTCCATAAAGTATATGATTATGCATATCGAACATTTCAACATTACTCACTATAGTTACCTCTCTGTTACTCAGCATTACTTAATTGTTTGACGCATTTGTTGTACTCCCACCCTGAGTAGTACTTTCAACTTCTGTTGTAATTTCAGCCTTTGTTGTTGATGGTGCCTTTGTCGTAGGTTCTGCCTTCGTTGTTGGCTCTGCCTTCGTTGTTGACGGTGCCTTTGTCGTAGATTCTGCCTTCGTTGTTGGCTCTGCCTTTGTTGTTGATGGTGCCTTTGTCGTTGACGGTGCCTTTGTCGTTGACGGTGCCTTTGTTGTCGACGGTGCCTTTGTTGTCGACTCTACCTTTGTTGCACTTTCAGTCTCAACAGGCTTTATTACATTACTAACACTTCCCTTAGCATTTAACACCTGGTTTATCTTTACCTTACAAGCATCAATTGTTGGCTGGCTAGGTAATACTGTACTGTTATAAGAACCAAGAGAATAACAATACCTATGTCCGCCGCTTCCACTTACCGCCTGATTTGTTATAGTCCATGAAGACGGATTATTAATCTGCATTTTAACAAGTGCTGTAATCTCATCCATTGTCATATTAGTCTGAACGCTTGCCTTTACTGAATTAATAATCTGTACAAAGTTTGTTAGCAATGCTGGTGACATAGCCTTGTTAATAATTCCATTAATAACAGACATCTGGTTACGACCTCTCTGGTGATCGCCTGTTCCAAATGCATGTCTTTCCCTCGCAAACTCTAAAGCTCTTGAACCAGTTGCAAGAGTTATTCTTCCCTTTTCGAAAGTATTACCATGAATAGTTGTAAACTTCTGAGGCGAATCAACTTCAACACCTCCTAACGCATCAACTATCTGCACAAATGATGTAAAGTTCACCTTTACATAATAATCAATTGGCACTTCGTAAACATTTTCAAGTGTAGCAACACTTGTCCATACACCATAATTACCTGCATGAGTGAGCTTATCACGCACGTTACTTGGAGTAACTCCTGGAATAGGAACATAATAATCTCTTGGTGTATTAGTAAGTACGATTGTCTTAGTCATTGGATTAACCGTCATAATGATGTTAACATCACTTCGACTTCTACCATTTACAGTTCCGTATGCATCCTGACCCGATATATATACATTAAATGCTCTGTCAGTTATAGGACCCTTAGATGCATTATCTCTTGTATTATCTCCTCCAATATAACCGCCACCGGCAGGTGCATTCGGATCTCTTGAAGGGTTATAAACAGGCACTTTAATATTATCATTCCAGCCAAGTGTACCTGATTCATCTCCAGGAATGCTTTCTGTTTCTAATTCCTGCTGATAATCCATAGAATCGCTTACAACAACTCTTACTTCATATTCAGCTATATTTCGAATCGTTCCGGTAAATCCTTCTATTACCTCATCAAACATCTCAGACAGGTTCTGATTATAAAGAATAGCGTCTACTTCCTTCGAGTTAAGTGCTCCAAGCAATGCTGCGATATTCTTATACGACTTATAATTAATATCCTCTGAACCAGCAGCCTTTTTAATCTGATTCATCGCATCTTCAACCATAGCCTTATTGTTCATATTATCAATAACACCTATAGTCTTACCTGCCATATCCGTAATGCTCTGTATACTACTATCATTAGGTACCGAAAGAATATACTTATCAACGTCATAATGTTCATCTGTGATAGCATTAAGCATACCTAATGCATGATGTGCATAAAAACATACACATACCAATCCGGCACACATTAACACTCCAAATACTTTGCCAACGATATGTAGTTTACTCATAAAACCACGTGATTTCGATTTCTTTTTTGATTTACGCGACAGGTACAATGGTCCTGCTACATTTAACCACACATTGATTATTATGCATAGTATAAGAACTCCAATTAAAAGCACATAATACTTTGTCGGGAGTACATTAAGTCTGTTTAAATACCATATAGCGACCCCGGTAGCTATACACTGTATTAACAGAATCACGGCACCAACTATATAGCTTATTTTATTATTCTCTATATCCAGCCTTTTTATAAATCTACCCATAACTTTCGCCTTTCATAAAACAAAATACTTGGATGCTAAACTCTTCATTTAACATCCAAGTACTAATTATAATACTTATTTATATTCTTGGCAATCTCAAAATTGTCTATCTTCTATTCATCCTTTACAGATATTCCGGACGAGGATTACCTTTAAGAACCTCATGAAAATCATTCAAAACACGCCAAGACGCCATAATTGGTGTAGAATGCACATAATCCATACAACACACCGCTTTCACACCAACATTAACTGCATCAAACAATTTTTCCAACTTACTAATCGTCTCTTTCAAATGTAGTCTGTCACTGTCTTTCCACCCTTCAAGAGTCGGAAAGCTTGGGTCTTCTATTTGTGTAAATGTATGATTATGATTATCGCATAATATATGCAACTGTGTCTGAAACTGCCTTAATGGTCTGTGCAATCTAAAAACCAAGTCTGCAACCTTATAATTACTCTTATCTTTTCCTATTTCATTCACTGCATCTGCCAGCTCCGCTACAGAAAAAAGTAACTTCTTAGTCCTGCTCTTTACTTGCACAACATCTGTATAAACCATATAATCCCCCTATTACTTATATTACAATATATCAACAATGCACTTGTACGTCTGTATTATAACAGTTGGAATCACCGATAGCAATACCACTAATACAATATCTGCTATACTAAGTGCTGCTACACTAAATACTCCCTGCAAGAATGGCACAAAGAGAACTAACCCGAGCAAAACAACTCCGGCTCCGAAAGCTGCAACACTGTACTTATTGCTGAATAATCCCAATTTAAATATAGAAGCATCACTTCTACAATTAAATCCATGGAACAGTCTCGCCAATGTTAATGTAGCAAATGCCATCGTCGACGCCATCACTTCATCAACTCTTAGTCCTAAATAAAACGCTACCATAGACACAGCGGCAATAAGCCCGCCCTGCCAAAGTATTTTTATTAGAAAATCTTTCGTAAGAATCCCAACCGCAGGATCTCTTGGCTTTTCCTTTAACAATCCTTCATCTGCTCTCTCCATACCTATTGCAATAGCCGGTAATGAATCTGTAAGCAGATTAATAAAGAGCAAATGTACCGGCGCAAACGGAACCGGTAACGCCATGATAGAAGTATAAAGCACTGCAAGAATTCCAGCTGTGTTACCCGACAAAAGGAACAATATAGCATTCTTTATGTTACGATATACATTTCTACCATTAGAAACCGCCTTAATAATAGTTGCAAAATTGTCATCTGAAAGAATCATTGCAGCTGCATCTTTAGAAACTTCTGTACCTGTAACACCCATAGCGACACCGATATCAGCTTTTTTTAGTGCCGGTGCATCGTTAACACCATCTCCGGTCATAGCAACTATATTACCCTTTCGCTGCCATCCTTGCACAATTCTTATCTTATTTTCCGGAGAAACTCTCGCGTACACAGATATTCTCGCAATCTTTTCATCAAGCTCTTCATCTGACATAGCATCAAGTTCCACACCTGTAACAGCCATGTCGCCACCTTCAAATATTCCAATCTGCCTAGCTATAGCAACCGCTGTCACCTTATGGTCTCCGGTTATCATTATAGGACGTATTCCTGCCGACTTGGCATCAGCTACAGCCTTTATTGACTCCGGTCTAGGCGGATCTACCATAGCTACAAGACCTAAAAATACCAGTTCATTCTCAGCATCTATTGTAAGATTCTCATCACTTTCTTTATAACCAAACGCTAATACTCTAAGACCATTCCCCGCAAATTCTGAATTAACCGAGGCAATCTTTGCGCGCTCTTCATCTGTCATTGTACGAATCTTATCTTGACATCTTATAGCCACGCAACGCTCCAACAACACATCTGGAGCTCCCTTTGTCAGAATTGTAGGAACACCATGTATTGAATACTTGGTACTCATAAGTTTTCTGTCTGAATCAAATGGTACTTCTTCTATACGGGACATAAAGTTTCTGACATTATCTTCATGAATACCTGTTTCTGCAAGCACCTTATTATATGACACATCAATATTACGAAACATTTCAAGCAATGCATATTCCGTAGGATCACCTATACCTTTACCATCTACTATGGCAGAATCATTAGTCAAAACTGCATCATACAAAAGATATCTCTGCGTCTGATTACTAATATTCAATTCCTGTGGTGTAAGAATCTTTCCATCCACATACACATTCTGAACTGTCATTTTGTTCATTGTAAGTGTACCTGTTTTATCAGAGCATATAACCGATACACAACCAAGACTTTCAACTGCCTTAAGCTGCTTAATCACCGCATTTTCTTTTGCCATCTTCTGCGTACCAAATGCCTGCACTATAGTTACAATAGAACTGAGAGCCTCTGGTATAGCCGCAACCGCAAGGGCAACTGCAAACATCATAGAATCAAGCATAGGCATTTTTCTATACAGACATAGCAAAAATACCACTCCACAAATTATCATTATGATAATAGCAAGTTTCTTACTAAAAGCATCCAAACTTTCCTGTAAAGGTGTTTTTCTTTCTTTGGCAGCATTCATAAGTCCTGCAATCTTACCAATCTCTGTATTCATACCTGTAGCTGTGACAAGCACCTCTGCTCTACCATATGTTACGAGACTTCCTGAATGCACCATGTTGATTCTGTCAGCCAATGGTGCATCTGACTCTATTATCTTATCAGATTTATCTACGTTGGTAGATTCACCTGTAAGAGAACTTTCATTGACTTGCAATGAATAATTGGCCAATATGCGTCCATCCGCAACAATCATATCTCCCGCTTCAAGTATTACTATATCTCCCGGTACGATATCCTTAGATAACACTTCACATTTTATACCATCTCTTATAACCTTTGCTGATGGAGACGATAATTGCTTAAGGCTTTCTAAAGAACGCTGAGCCTTTACATGCTGTACAGTTCCAAGTACGGCATTCATAACAAGCACCAGAAGAATTACTATAGTACTTTCTGTATTCCCTGAAACCAATGAAATGCTTGCCGCAATTATAAGTATCACTACAAGCAAATCGCAAAACTGTTCAAAAAACACCTGCAGCACACTCTTTTTTTTGCCTTCCTGCAATACATTTTCTCCGTATTGCTCCCGAAGTTTTACCACCTGTTCATTCTCAAGTCCCTGCGTAGTTACACTAAACCTTTTCATTAGTTCATCTCTGTCTTCACTCCAGACTTCCTTCATACTGCCACCTATCCTTTCTGATTTGTGCAGTGGAATCTCTTTTATGCAATTATATGACAAGATAATAGACTTATACTTCCCACTTTATTGGCAATAAAAAAGAGACTCCTATTGCACAGCTTAAAGTACAATAAAAGTCTCGTTCCTTACTAAAGTGTACTGTCCGGTTGGTAATACCAACGAGATGACGAAAAGTACAACATCTGCAACCAGATGCGAACTACTCCCTAATATTGAAGTAATATTATCATGACATTCTCGCATCTGTCAAACTAATTTTTCTTTACCGTAATAAATAGCAAACAAGCGTGCACAACATACGTCGCACACGCCCATAATCACTACTTTACGCAACCTATCAATTCCTTGATATCTGCCACATTATTCTTTATCATAAACTGTTCAATGCCTTCAATAACCTTTACCGTTGTCATAGGGTCATGGAAGTTCGCAGTTCCTACTGCCACTGCAGTTGCACCTGCCATAATAAACTCTAGTGCATCCTCTGCGCTGGCAATACCGCCCATACCTATAATAGGCAAGTTAATAGCATTGGCAACCTGATATACCATACGAACCGCAACCGGCTTAATAGCTGGACCTGACAAACCACCAGTCTTATTAGCAACTGCAAATGTTCTTCTGTTAATATCAATCTTCATACCAGTAAGAGTATTTATAAGAGAAACCGCATCAGCACCTCCAGCCTCAACAGCTCTTGCCATCTCTGTAATATCAGTAACATTGGGACTAAGCTTCATAATAACAGGCTGTTTAGCAACTGCCTTGACCGCCTCTGTAATTTCTTGTGCCATCTTTGGATTCTGGCCAAATGCGATACCGCCCTCCTTAACATTAGGGCATGATATATTAATCTCAAGCAGGTCCACCGGTGCATCACCTAACTTTTCCACCGCATCCACATAATCTTCCTTTGTTTTACCACACACATTTACAATAATCTTAGTATCGTACTGCTTAAGGAATGGAATATCTCTTGATAAAAATGTATCCAAGCCCGGATTCTGAAGTCCGATAGCATTAATCATTCCACCGTAAGTCTCTGCGATTCTTGGAGTGTTATTACCCGGCCATGGCACATTGGCAACTCCTTTTGTTGTAACCGCACCAAGTCTGTTTAAATCTACATAGTCTCCATACTCCATACCTGAGCCGAATGTTCCGGAAGCAACAGTAACAGGATTCTTAAGTTCTACTCCTGCTATATTAACCGACATATTAATCATTATATCTCGACCTCCTTCGCATTGAATACAGGACCTTCCTTACATATACGTGTGTTGTTAACCTGTGAGTGATGATCCTTTTCCTTTGTCTTACATACACAGGCAAGACAAGCACCTATACCGCATGCCATCTTTTCTTCCAATGATATATAGCACTCTATATCGTGTTCCTGAGCATAGGCCTTAATGGCACGAAGCATAGGAGTAGGTCCACAGGCATATATAACATCACCTGTAATTCCTAAAGCATTAACTGCATCAAGAACATTTCCTTTAGTTCCACAGCTACCATCTTCTGTAGCTATAGAAACCTTGCCATATGACTCAAATTCTTTATTTAAAAACAATTCATCTCTGTAACCAAGAACGATATCTTTCTCACAGTTAAGCTGCTTTGCAAGTTCAAGCATAGGAGGAACACCTATTCCACCACCAAAAAGGATTGCTTTCTTAGAAGCGTATGGCGCATTAACATCATAACCATTGCCAAGCGGTCCCTGAACCTCAAGTTCCTGGCCTGCAACCATCTTAGAAAATTCCTCTGTTCCTGTACCCTTTCCTGTAACTCTATATACGATTCTTAACTCATCACCTTCAATCCTGCATATACTGATAGGTCTTGGAAGCAGCTTTGAACCGTCGTTAGAATATACCGACACGAACTGTCCAGGCTTTGCAGCCTTAGCCATATTCTCAGTTTTAAACCACATCTCATATATGCCTGTAGCAAGGCACGCTGTCTTAGTAATAACTACTTTCTCTCTAAAAGACATAATTTCCTCCTGTAAACCGACTAATTACTTACCGAGTGCTCCATTAATGTCGGCTATCATATCAAGAGCAGCCTGACGTGAAGCTTCACCAAAGTTCTCTGGTCCAAACTTAGCATAGGCCTCGTTATTATATGCAGCTATAATGCCTCTTGAGCTGTTAACAATAGCACCAAGACCATCTTCATTAAAGAAGTGTACAAGATCTGCACCCTTACCACCCTGAGCACCATAGCCTGGTACAAGAATAAATGACTTAGGCATAACTTTTCTTAAAAGCTTACCCTGCTCCGGATATGTTGCGCCAACAACAGCACCCACATAACTGTAATCATCACCCATACAAGACATAGCCCACTCATTAACCTTCTCTCCAACATGCTCATAGAGCGCCTTACCATCAATCATTCTATCCTGGAACTCACCACTTGATGGATTAGAAGTCTTAACCAAGATAAAGATACCCTTCTTCTCTTCCTTGCACACATCAAGGAATGGATTGATACCATCTGAACCCAGGTATGGATTAACAGTTGCAAAATCCTCATCGAATGCAGCAATCTTATTAGAACCTACTTGAACCTTACCAAGATGAGCTACAGCATATGCCTCCGAGGTTGAACCTATATCACCTCTCTTAACATCACCAATAACTACCATATCCTTCTCATGACAATAATCAATAGTCTTCTTGTATGCAATCATACCCGGAATGCCAAACTGCTCATACATAGCAACCTGTGGCTTAACTGCCGGAACAATGTCATATATATTGTCAATAATGCCCTTATTAAACTGCCATATAGCTTCTGCTGCTCCTTCAAGTGTTTCTCCATACTCTTTAAAAGCAGCCTCCTGGATATGCTTTGGAACAAACTTCATCATTGGGTCAAGTCCTACTACAACCGGTGCATTCTGCTTCTTAATCTTCTCAACTAACTTATTAATCATCTGTCAATCCTCCAAAATATTTCATAATCATTTATCTGCTCACAAACATCAAGTATCTGCTCACTTTTACACTTTAGGCACATCCTTCTCTACAATACACTCACTGCCGCCTACACAAGAATAAACAACCTTTCCGCCAACAATGGTATATCTAACCTTACCCTGAACCTCTTTTCCGTCAAACGGTGTATTCTTTCCTAATGAAACGAACTTACTACTGTCAATCACATACTTCTCCTCCGGGTCAATAACAGTAATATCTGCTATCTTACCCGGCAACAACGTACCCTTATCTGAATTAAGCACCTTTGCCGGTGTATAACTCATACGCTCTGCCATCTGAAGCGGTGTAATTACGCCTTTATTAACCAACTCCGTAATAGTAAGACACACGGATGTCTCAAGTCCTGTAATACCAAATGGTGCTTCTGTAAAGGAAAGTGCTTTTTCTGTCTTGTGATGTGGTGCATGGTCTGTAGAAATAACATCCATCACACCGCTTCCAAGTCCTGCCACAAGTGCAGCAACATCTGCTTTAGCACGAAGTGGTGGGTTCATCTTATAGTTAGCATCATCACCCGGAATATCATCTTCCGTGAGTGTGAAATGATGCGGACATACCTCTGCGGTTACAGGCAGTCCCTCTTTCTTAGCTTCTTCAACCATACGAACACTATCCTCTGTTGAACAATGACAAAGATGAAGCTGCGCACCAGTATTCTTTGCAAGCACTATATCTCTTGCTACAATCACATCCTCCACTGCATTCATAATGCCGTAGAAGCCCAATTCCTTAGCCTTGTTACCTGCATTCATAACGCCTCTTGCCACGAGATTCTTGTCCTCACAGTGTGCAAACACCGGAATACCAACTTCTGCCGCAAGGCGCATAGCCTGTCTTGCAACTCTGGCATTCATAACAGACTTTCCATCCTCACTTACAGCAACAGCTCCCGCTGCCTTAAGATTCTCAAAATCAGTTATAAACTCTCCATCCTGTCCTGCTGTAATGGCCGCAATAGGAAGCACATTGATATCTGTAACCTCCTTAGCTTTATCCACCACGTACTTAACCATCTCAACACTATCAATAACCGGCTTTGTATTAGGCATACAACACACTGTTGTAAAACCACCTCTTGCAGCCGCTCTCGCACCGGTTCTGATAGTCTCTTTATGCTCAAAACCCGGCTCTCTAAAGTGAACATGCAAATCAATAAGTCCCGGCATAACAAAGCATCCCTTTGCATCAATAACACTGTCTGCTGTCTCGTTGATAACATCCTCCACTCTTATAATAACACCATTCTCTACAAGAATATCCTTAACTGCATCTGTATTGCTTGCAGGGTCAAGTACCCTACCGCCTTTAATAATCATTTTCATAAATATTCTCCCTTCCTCAAATACTTCTCTTCAAATTCGTTAGGGTCAACAGGTCTTCCAAAAAGGAATCCTTGAATATAATTAACCCCAAGCTCCTTTAGTACTTCATACTGCGTCTGCCATTCAACGCCTTCAACAACAATCTTAGTACCGATTGTTTTGGAAAGGTCTACAATGAGCTTCACAAATGCCTGCGCATATTCATCCTGAGCTATATCATCAATAAATGTTTTATCTACCTTAATAACATTAAGCGGTAATTGCTTAATATAGTTTAACGATGAATAACCCGTTCCAAAATCATCAAGTGCAATCCCCGGACCAAGTGCTTTCAGTCCTTCAATAATCTTTAGTACTCTGTCCATATCGTTAATAGCAAAACTCTCTGTAATCTCCAACACAATATTGGCTGGATTGACGCCCGACTCTTCTATTATGCTTCGTATATTGTCAACAGCATTCTTCTGAAGTAATTGCACCACCGAAAGGTTAACATGAACCGAAAAATCCGGAAAACCTGCATCATTCCACTTCTTGCACTGCTTGCAGGCTTCTTCTAACACATAATCTCCGATATCAGTTATAAGTCCAAGATACTCCGCTAACGGTATAAACTCCCCGGGATGCATAAATCCCAGCGCCTTGCTGTCCCAACGTATCAGTGCCTCGCAACTTATGCATTCCTTTGTAACCACATCCACCACAGGCTGATAAAAAACAACAAATTCATCGAGTTCAGTAGCAATAGCCTGTCTCATATTATTCTCAAGCTCATACTTTTTAAGATAATCTTCTCCATCTGTACCTGTATAGAAACTGGTCTGATTCTTACCTGACATACGGGCATCATACATAGCCTTGCTTGCCATTCTAATAATATCATGCACATCCGTACTGTTATCCGGATATATGGCAACTCCCATACTCATAGCACAGAAATGCTCAACCTCTAAGAGCTTCCATGGAGCATTAAACAGTTCCTTGATATCTGCTATAACACGATCAATCTCTTCATACAAACCATCCTTTAGGAGCACCACAAACTCGTCACCGCCTATACGATAACAGTTATTCTTCAACCCCTTAATACCACTTAACTTCTTAGCTATCTCCTGAAGCAGAACATCTCCATACTGATGCCCAAGTCCTTCATTAATATGCTTGAGGTCTTCCAAATCCGTAAAAAGAACAGCTCCCTTTCCATTATTCCCTATGGCAGCTTCAATAGCATCTTTTAGGTCCTCTTCAAACCTTTTACGATTGTACAATCCTGTAAGGAAATCGCTGCACTCCTGAAATTCCACTTTTTTTGACTGTAGTTTCTTACGCGTTATATCAATAACCGTACAGACATATACTAAACTGCCATCTTCACAAGCCATAAGCGCAGTTTTAATTTCATACCACAACTCATATTCTTCGTGACAAAACTCCCATGTCACAAACTCCAGTTGCTCTTCAAGTCCATATGGTTTCATATCACTTTTAACACGATGTCTTTCCAAGTCTTCAAGTATAGCAGCTTTTACTTCAGAAAGCTCGCCAATAACACCATTCTCATATATAACCTGTCCGTCCTCTGCCGCTACCAGCATAACTCCTGCATCTATGCTTCCCAGTACTTGTCCTATTAATTCTCTCACACTATTATCCATAATACTATCTTCCATCTACCAAACTCTTTGCCACATTCAGCATATATGTGTATTATATAATATTTCAAGTCTTTTGGAAACACTATAATTCAAAATTTTACGTTGTTTTATAATCATTTGCGTGTTATTATATCTTTTGTGCATTACTAATGCATACACTATTTTACAGTGAGGTATAATTTATTATGGATTTTATCAAATATAACACAACACTAAAGGCTTCCGGTGACGAGTACCGTAAAATTGTTTTCTGGAACCGCTTCCTTCGCAACCCGATTGAACTCATTCTTTCATGGTTACCCGCAGCTATTTCTATAGTTTTAATATGCTTTGGCCTTTTCAATACATATCTTGTATTTTTTTACACTGCAAGTTTTTGTTATCCAATGTATATATTCTTCATCCAGTTTAAAAGCAATGTAAACTATCACTTGAAGCATCGTGATCCTTCTGAAAGTGCTCCATGCACAATGACACTGACAGAAAACTCTATTATGGCAGAAATACCTGAATATGAGCTTATTCATACATACGACTGGAAGGAATTTACAACCGCATACGACAAGTACGGTTATTATATGTTCTTTAAAGGTGGCAAGATGATTGTCATGTTAAGAAAAGCTGATATGAGTCAGGAACAGTTAAACGAAGCTCCTGCTTATATTAAGAAATGTGTGGATATGAACAACTGTAGAGTTTTGTTCTAATATAAACCAAAAGCGGATACTGTATGTGTATTGTTACATAACAGTATCCGTTTTCTTTATAAATTTATCTTCTTAGGCACAACCTTTTCTTCAATCATATCTATAGCATATGCTCCATCCTTATAAGCCAGTCTCACAAATAGCTTATCCTTGTATTCCGCAGTGCTTGATGCATCCCAAACCGCTATTCTTATATAGTGCGTACCATCAATCATAACCACTTCAGGTTTAAATGTGTCATATTTCAAATCTTCGAATGTATCAGAATTAGCTGTCTTTACTTCAATATACCCTTGTTCATACCATCCTTTTAAACGTCCTAATATGTATTCTCTCTGTTCCTTAGAGAATATTCCGGCTCCATCCCCCACCGGATTAATCTTTTTTCCATTCTTAAAATCGTATATCATCACATTATCCAATGCACCACCTTGATTATAAACAACAATCAAATCCTTTGCCACATCATAATTAATATCAGCCTCATAAAACTTCATATCAAGATGCTTTTTTTCTTTAGTATTGATTTGCAATTCAAGATTGTCAAACTTACCTGCTTCACTGCTATATGATAGTTTGCAATTAGTATTATCCCCGCTCTCTCCTGTTAATGTCAACACAGCTTCTGTCTGATTATACTTCCACATTACCGTTTTACCATCTTCAACTGCCGAATTGTCATTAAACACTTTAGTCCCACCTTCATGATGTTCCAACATTTTATCTCCTATCACAAAAGCTTTACCATATGGCGTATTCTCTACTCCCGGTAATTCTGTTGTCGCTTCCATTCGCATCTGTGTCTGTGCCTCCGTAGTAATCTCACTAACAGTAGTAACTTCTGCATTGTTAGTTTCCGCCTTCTTGGTACATCCCAAGACAAACACAGCCGAAACCAACATCATAATAATCATTAATCTTTTCATAAACTCCCTCCCTATGTTATTATTTATTATGATTATACACTACAAACCTTACAATAATCTTACAGCAATTTAAAAGCAGGAATATATCATCCCGTATGCTGACACATTTTTAAAATGTCCATACATATCCTTTCGACAATATATTCCTGCATATTATTAATTGAACCCTATTAACTTATTCATCACCTTATATCCGGTCTTTGAAATCTGACGTCCCAATG
Organism: Lachnospira sp.; assembly: GCA_045543195.1. Classification (GTDB taxonomy): domain Bacteria; phylum Bacillota; class Clostridia; order Lachnospirales; family Lachnospiraceae; genus Lachnospira. Next base: position 97,340 of record JAZQME010000012.1, on the reverse strand, counting down.
GTGTCGGAATATTAACAGAGAAGCCAAGTACACTGTTTCTAAGCATCTTATACACCTCTATATCCTTTTCCTTAACATAATTCCAAAGTTCTTTCTTCTTCTCAAGGTCTTCCTTTGTTCCTGATATAATTAGGAAAATCGATGAAACTTCCATCATAATTCTAAGATAATTACGCATATACATACGACGCTTTTTATTATCTATTTCATTATCTACGAAATAATCGACCATACGCTTTGTAACGTGTATCTGCTGGTCAATTCTCTTAATCATAACAGACTCATTAACTGACTGGTCATCTCTACCTATAAAATATCTGTAGAAGTTTGCATCAATATAATACATTTTCTCAACAAATGGCAACGGTTCAAAAACGAAAACATTGTCAACATAAAATGTATGCTTAGGAAGCACTACTCCGCTATCCCTAAGAACCTGTGTCTTATAGATTACACTATGCATAAGGATATACTGATCCACCTTAAACTTACCAATGTCATCCCATCCAAACATCTGCTCAACAGGGAAAACATTCTCATAATGAACAACCTTCTTACGCTTAGCGCCAACCTTCTCGTATACATAGTTAGCGATAACCATATCCGGCTCTTCGCCATCAATGAATCCTTTGAGAGTATTAATAATTCTCTTAAGGCTTTTAACATCAACCCAGTCATCACTGTCTACAACCTTAAAGAACTTCCCCGTTGCATTAGCAAGACCTGTGTTAACAGCCTGACCATGACCACCATTTTCCTGATGCACAGCTTTAATAATAGTCGGATACTTCGCTGCATACTTATCTGCAATCTCAGCTGTATTATCCTTTGTTGAACCGTCGTTAACTATGATAATCTCAACGTCTTCGCCACCTGTAAGAATTGACTTAATGCACTTCTCCATATACGTAGCTGAATTGTAACATGGTATAGCAAATGATATTAACTTCATATTCCCTCCTTATTGCCCCTACATTCTGTCCGGACACTCTATTCCAAGCAAATCAATGCACTGCTCAAGAACTGACTTTGTAAGTGTGATGAGCGCGATATAACCCTTCTTTTTGTCCTCATCAGCTTCTCCAAGAATCTTTGTATCATGATAGAATCCATTAAATGTATTAGAAACCTCATATATATACTGACATATCTTATGCGGAGCCTTCTCCTCGTATGCCACGTCCATAACTTCAAGGAACCTCACAAGCGCAAGCAACAGATTCTTTTCACTCTCTGACTGTTCCTTATTAACCTTAAGTCCTTCACACTGACCGCCCTCGCTTGCGTACTTTGCAAGTATTGACTTAATACGAACGATTGTATAAAGAATATATGGACCTGTGTTGCCTTCAAAAGATGTAAATCTATCCACATCAAATACATAATCCTTTGATGCCTGATTAGAAAGATCTCCATACTTAAGTGCTGCAAGGCCTACAATTCTAGCAGTATCTCTTGCTTCTGCTTCCTCCACAGTACGATTCTCCATAATCTTTGTATAGCAGGCTTCCTGAATATCAGCTATAAGATGTTCAAGTCTCATAACACCACCGGAACGAGTCTTAAATGGCTTTCCATCCTTACCATTCATAGTACCAAAACCTAAGAATGTCATCTCTCTTTCCTGCGGTGCAATTCCGGCTTTCTTAGCCACTCTGAACACCTGTGTAAAATGAAGTTCCTGTCTCTTATCAACAACATATATATATGAATCCGGACTGTAAAGCTTCTCTCTTTCTAAGATAGTAGCCAAATCCGATGTAGCATATAACGCCGCCCCATCTGACTTTCTAACGATACAAGGTGGAAGCTCCTTAGAATCTGTCTCTTCCTGAATATCTACAACCATGGCACCCTGACTCTCATAAGCAAGACCTGAATCAATCATATCCTGTACCATGCCCGGAATGTATGGTTGCGCGTCGCTTTCGCCCTTCCAAAGATCAAAGGATACGTTAAGATTATCATAATTCTTCTTAAGATCTTCCTTAGAAATAGCCATTATATGATTCCATATAGCAGTGCAGGCCTTATCTCCACTCTGAAGCTTAAGTGTGGCAGTATGAGCCCTTTCCATAAACGCAGCATCTTCCTTTGACTTTGCACTTGCCGCAGGATAAATCTCCTCAAGCTCTGATATAGTAAATGGAGCCTCTGTTGGATACTCTCCAGTGAAACTTTCATCAAAGTAAGGAAGCTCAGGCTTTCTATCCCTTAACTCTTCTATAATAAGTCCCATCTGAAGTCCCCAGTCACCAAGATGCACATCTCCGATTACATCATTACCTGCAAACTTCTGAATTCTCTTAACACTCTCACCTATAACAGCAGAACGTAGATGTCCTACATGCAAAGGCTTCGCCGCATTGGCTCCACCAAAGTCTACAATAACTGTTTTCTTTCCAGTCTTTGGCGCATAGCCAAACTTTTCAGCTTCCGCCATACCGTCAACATAATCAGCAAGATATTCACCATTAAGAATAATATTGATAAATCCAGGCTTAACGCTTTCTATACTTTTAAATGCCTTATTATCACTAAGCTTAGCCACAACTTCATCAGCAATCATAAAAGGAGCCTTGCCATATGCCTTTGCAGCAGCCATTGCACCATTGCACTGATACTCACAAAGATCAGGTCTGTTCGAAACAGTAACCTTTGCGTAAGAAGCGTCATACCCGCAATCCACATATGCTTCACTTATAATTTCTGTAATATTTTCTATAATAGTTTTCATCACTTTTTCTCCTACTTATTCGTAATCAACACATTTTAAAAACAAACCATAAGTCTCTGCCGGAAGAGACATCTGTACATCCTTACCGGCAAGAATATCTCTTACAGCCTCCGGTTTCTTAAGACCGTTGCCTACATCAAGAAGCATACCAACCATAAAACGTGCCATATTGTGAAGGAAGTCATTGGCCTTAATCTCAATCTCGGCAATATCGCCCTTTACCGTAATATCAACAGACTTGATATCTTTTTCAGTTGACTTATTCTTCTTCGCTGTAGTGAACGCCTTAAAATCATGCTTTCCAACAAAGTACTGTGCCGCTGTTCTCATAGCACTTAAATCCGGCTTATCAAATGTATGATAGCTGTATCGCCTCTCAAAAACATCTGCTATATTAGCCATATCAACTCTATATATATAGGTCTTTGCCTTAGCATTGAGCTGGCTGTGAAATCTTTCATCAACCTCCTGCACATTAAGCACCGCAATATCTCTTGGCAAATATCTGTTAAGATAATTGCTAATCTCTAAAGCCGGTCTTCTTTCTTCAAGCTTAAAATTAGCCACCTGACCGTAAGCATGTACGCCCTTCTCTGTTCTGCAACCACAGAACAGCTCTATATCCTGCCCTGTCATCTTTCTTAAAACTTCACATATCTTATATTCAACAGTATTAGATAACTCATCCTTGCCCATTCTCTGCCAGCCATCATATCTTCCGCCATCATACTGTATTGTTAACTTATAATTATACATATAATCAACCTTTATACTTTAATCTTTCAATAGAAAACTATCCTTTTACAACAGCACAGCGCATCTGACCATACTATTATCAGCATTATACTCCAATTTGTCAGATTAAGCAAGAAAAAGAGCTTTTGCAAAACGGATTTATCTCCAAACTGCAAAAGCTCTTACTCATCGTATTCCTTATATATTTTTCTTATTAAATATAACAGCGGCAACCACTAACTGTATCATACTTAAAAAAGTCACCGCTACCAGGCTATACACATAATCTCCCGTTTCCCCCACGCCTGTTAACAATCCTGAAGCATCTAATAGTCTTGTTGGTAGATAATCTTTAATATCCGCAATCATACTAAGCATATATGACACAAAGAATACTGCTCCTGTTCCTACTGCTACAGCTGAAGGGGAAGTAAAAAGAACTGACATTAACATCATAAGAGCGAGCAACCATATACCCAGCATATATATACAAAAAGCCGCATATACTACGTGTTTAGCGATGCTGTTATCCCAAAAATACTCATTATATGTATATGTAATTCCATAACACATCCAATAACTTAATGTCCACAGCATAATCATTACAAAAGTCTTTGCCATAACTATCTTGGATCTTGAAAGCCCTTTTGTAATCATATTAATCAGCGTTCCCTTCTGAAATTCACCTGCCATAATTGTGCTAAACATAAGAAGAAAAACTATTAATGCCATTGGAACATTTTTATAGTACTGGGTCCATGAGGTTTGTGCATCTACCACAACTTCTGTCACCATTAATCCTGTACCTTCAAAGCTGTCCGAAAACTGTTCCATCATCCAAGGTGTAAGCTTCGCAATAGCCGGATTCATAATGCCAAAAAGTGCAAATACCACCAACAAAATCAGCAGCTTTCTTGTACGCCATACCTCAACACATTCCTTTTTTACAAATGCTGTCAATTGTCTCATCGGCTCACCACCTCCATAAACAAATCCTCGAGATTAGGCTCTAACATTTCCACACGCTGTATAGCCATATTATTCTCTAACAGAATTCCCATTATCTTCATCATATCCTGTTCAGTTTTCTTTTCATATCGCAATTTCAGCGCATTTTCCTGCTTACCGCCTGCATACAATTCACCAAAGCACAATGCATCCTTAGGATTAAGGAATTCTATCTCAAGTCCGGCTCCGCCTCTTGCTCCCTTAACCTCCTCCAAAGTTCCGGAAAGTGCTATTTCTCCTTGATGCAAAAATGCTATTTTATCGCATATTCTTTCCACATCTGATAATATATGCGTAGAGAATATAACCGTAGTTTCTTTCTTAACTTCCGATAAAATATCCAATATCTCTTTTCTTCCCACTGGGTCAAGTGCGGATGTAGGTTCATCACATATTAACAACTTTGGACTATTTAACAATGCCTGTGCGATTCCTAATCGCTGTTTCATACCCCTTGAAAAACCGTGTATCCTTTTGTTAGCACCGGCAAGTCCAACTCGCTCTAATAGTTCATCAACCTTTTTAGCAATCTCATTTCGTGGCATTCCGGTAATCTCACCACACAGAACCAAATACTCTCTCGGTGTCATAAAACTATAAAACTCCGGCACATCCGGAAGATATCCTATGTATCTGTTTGTCTCATTTTGACCATAGCGAACTTTTTTGTCATTAACAATAATCTCTCCACTATCCGCCTGCAACAATCCCAGTATCATCTTCATAGTCGTTGTTTTACCGGCGCCGTTTTGTCCGATGAAACCAAAGACTGTCCCTTCCGGTACAGAAAAACTGATATCTTTCACAATCCGTCTGCTACCAAAAGCCTTTGAAACGTGATTTAATGTAAGCATATCCATTTACGCATCCTCTTTTCCTAACAAAAAATAAAGTATAGGTCCCCAAAATTGCATTCCCACAATAGTAATCACTACCCACAGCGCTCTATTACCACGCTTGTATGTACTATGTGTTAATATGTGGTGCAACGTTACCCCTAACAAAACAAACTCCACGATTGCTATGGGTATTAAAAATGGTAAAATCTCCTGTAACTGTTCTACTGACATATCTTTGTCCTCCTTTATATATAAATTATTAATTATACTTATTTAGTTGTTCCCTTATCTGTTTGAACTCTTCCGTACCGCATATATTCGCAAACATCGGATTGTCAATATCCTGAGAAATCGACTTAAGAATCGTATCCCTGTCTCTAGGTGTCACAGTATACGCATCCATCTTTTTAAAATAATTATCTAAACGGTCAAAATACTCATCACCATGCAGATATAATGCATTGGTAACAAAATCTATTGCACCTTCCACATACATTCTCAACGTAACAATTGCCTCATCCTTCATATTATGCACACTGTAAAATGCAGCCTCAGCATATTTAAACTTAAGATATGTATTAGGGTTCAGCTTGTCCAATTCATAGATTTCAGCAATATGCTTTATACGTTCAATAGTGGCACTCCCCACTGTTTTATCCGACAGCTGCGACATCAGATACAATATACTATATTCCATTAATGAAAGCACATCATTGAATATACACACCTGATTTATTTCCAATGCCTTGTCAGTATGTCCCAACATTTGATACGCCTGAATTAATATTGATTCCGGCTCACCGTACATCTTATGCTGCAAATCATCATACGCCTTTAATTCCTCAACTGTCATTTGCGGATTGCCTCTTTGAAGTTCTACTATAGCACTTAACATTTTCACTTTATAGCATATATCCGCATCATTACACTGTCCCTTTATGTGTTCACATATCTCGACGGTCTCTTCTAAAATTTCCATTCTCTTATTCTCTTCTGCCAACATATAATGGTTTATAAGTAATACAATCATCTGTAATAATGCCGGATAACACGAATAATACTGCCTTACAAAGTCACGTACTTCTTCCATCACCTCATCAAAAGCTCTTTTAGTAAATTCCGACGCAAATCTCTCATACCATTCCTTTATCTGAATATCCGTAAGCTGTGCTTCATATCCTACCAGCTCGTCTATTGTAATATCATAATATGATGCCAATCTTGGCAGATGCATAATATCCGGCATACTAAGCCCTGTTTCCCACTTGGATACAGACGCTTTAGTAACCCCTAAAAAGTCCGCTATAACCTCCTGAGTAATGCCTCGCTTTCGTCTCAACCATACCAGATTATCAGCTAAATTCATCCGCATCAGAACACCTCCAATTCAAGCTACTTCCAAATTAATTATTGGGAGTTTTATGCCCCTTCATGATTAAAGTATACTTAAGTTGGATTCTTTTTTCAATGGATTGCCAGTTAACCGCGCAATAAAATAGTCAACCAGCAGGATACTTGATAAAACAAATTGCCCTCTCTCGGTCGCTTGCGCGCGAGCAGCATTGCCAAGCAATTACCTTTATTTTTCCGAGAGTTGCGCATCCTTGCAGAGCCTTTTATATAAAAAAGGACGTACGACAATCGTCGTACGTCCGCATCAAAATTCTATAATTTAATCTTAATTATCACCAACGCTATAGTTAGGAGCTTCCTTTGTGATATGAATATCATGTGGATGACTCTCTCTAAGAGCGGCAGCTGACATCTTCATAAACTGAGCTGTCTCCTGAAGTGTCGGAATATTAGGTGCTCCACAGTAGCCCATACCTGAACGGAGTCCACCCATAAGCTGGAAGATTGTATCCTCAACAAGTCCCTTATATGCAACTCGTCCTTCAACGCCTTCCGGAACAAGCTTCTTAGCATCTGTCTGGAAGTATCTGTCCTTGCTACCATTCTCCATAGCAGCGATAGAACCCATACCTCTGTATACCTTATACTTTCTGCCCTGGAATAACTCGAATGTTCCCGGAGACTCGTCGCAACCAGCAAGCAAGCTACCAAGCATACATACATTACCACCGGCAGCAATAGCCTTAACAATATCACCTGAGTACTTGATACCACCATCAGCGATTACAGGAACACCATAAGTCTTAGCAACCTCATAAGCATTCATAACAGCTGAAACCTGTGGCACACCAATACCTGCAACAACTCTTGTTGTACAGATAGAACCAGGTCCAATACCAACCTTAACTGCATCTACGCCAGCCTCACAAAGAGCCTTTGCAGCCTCTCCTGTAGCGATGTTACCAGCGATAACCTGAAGGTCTGGGAAAGCACCCTTAATATTCTTAAGTGCAGTAATAATATTCTTTGAATGTCCATGTGCAGAGTCAATAACAACACAGTCAACCTTAGCATCAACAAGTGCCTGAACTCTATCCATAACATTAGCAGTAATACCAACAGCAGCGCCAACGAGAAGTCTGCCCTGTGAATCATGCGCTGATGAAGGATACTTAATCTGCTTCTCGATATCCTTAATTGTAATAAGACCTCTTAACTTAAAGTCATCATCAACGATAGGAAGCTTCTCCTTTCTTGCATTAGCAAGAATCTTCTTAGCCTCATCAAGTGTAATACCAACCGGAGCTGTAATAAGATTTTCACTTGTCATACACTCCTTGATTGGACGCTTGAAGTTCTCCTCAAACTTAAGGTCTCTGTTTGTAATAATACCAACTAACTTACCTGTCTCATCTGTGATAGGCACACCTGAGATTCTGAACTTACCCATAAGTTCGTTAGCATCTTCCAATGTATTGTCAGGATGAAGGAAAAATGGGTCTGTGATAACACCGTTCTCTGAACGCTTAACCTTATCTACCTCTTCTGCCTGTGCCTCAACTGACATATTCTTGTGAATAATACCAATTCCACCCTGTCTAGCCATGGCTATAGCCATTCTATGCTCTGTAACAGTATCCATTCCGGCACTCATAAGCGGAATGTTAAGCTTAATGTTCTTTGTAAGCTGTGTTGATAAATCAATCATATTAGGTGTTACTTCTGAGTACTGTGGTACAAGTAACACGTCGTCAAATGTAATACCTTCACCGATAATCTTACCCATCTTAACTTTATCCTCTCTTTCATATTAATATATACACTACTCCCAAAGTATCCCTTGGGAAAATGTTATCTGAAAATATAACAAAATCGCAACCGATTGTCAAGACATTTCTTCTACTTTATACACTCCTCTTGGCGCAACTTCCGACAATGCTTCCAACATACGCTCATTAGGTTGTAAAAAGAAACGCTCTGCCTCATTATCACTGTTAAACGCATATACAACCACAACACCTTCACTGCCATCATTAGCTGTATAATCACTTGTTCTTAACTGCTTATGTTCCAATCTGAGGGCTTCCTGCGAACCTATCGTAGCGATAAGTTCAGCTCTGGCTATATTATATACACCACATCTTTTTCTCCATGACTGAGACATAATCTTGTCCACTGTAAGCTCGCCATCCGTGAGAGAATATTCATACTCTGCATTGTAATACTTAAATATAACCACTGTAGCCGCTATAAAGAAAACGCAAAGCAACAATCCAAATGTCCCAACCGCCGGTATAGTCGTTATAGACAATATAGCTGCGATTATAGTAGCCGCCTTAAAAAGGCCTGACGTCTTTGGTGGCTTAGTCTTTATAATCTGCTCAACAGAACCATTATATGTATCCATTTGCTTCCTCCATATGTTCAACTTTTAAATTCACTATATCATACTTATTATACCACATTTGCTCCAACACAAACAATAGAAAAAGCAGGGAACTTTGCACCCAAAATCCCCTGCCTGATATAACACATCCTAGTGTGTATGAATTACATCATACCCATTCCGCCGCCTGCCGGCATAGCTGGAATATCTTCCTTAATAGTAGCCACAACTGACTCTGTAGTAAGAAGTGTTGAAGCAACACTTGTGGCATTCTGAAGAGCACTTCTTGTAACCTTAGCAGGATCAAGGATACCTGCCTCAATCATATTAACATACTGCTCGTTAAGCGCATCAAATCCTGTTCCTGTCTCTGATTCTCTTACCTTATTGATGATAACTGCACCTTCAAGACCTGCATTAGCAGCAATATGGTAAAGCGGAGCCTCAAGTGCCTTTAAGATAATCTCAGCACCTGTCTTCTCATCACCTGAAAGCTCTGTAACAAGCTTCGCAACTTCCTTAGAAGCATGGATATAAGCAGAACCACCACCTGAAACAACGCCTTCCTCAACACCTGCCTTTGTAGCTGCCAAAGCATCCTCAAGTCTTAACTTGCTCTCCTTCATCTCTGTCTCTGTTGCTGCACCAACTCTGATAACAGCTACACCACCTGCAAGCTTAGCAAGTCTTTCCTGAAGCTTCTCCTTATCAAAATCAGATGTAGTCTCATCAAGCTGAGCCTTAATCTGAGCAATTCTAGCATCAATCTCTTCCTTGCTGCCTTCACCGTCAACAATAACAGTATTCTCCTTCTGAACCTTAACAGACTTAGCACGACCGAGCATATCAATAGTAGCATCCTTAAGGTCATAGCCAAGCTCCTCAGAGATAACCTGGCCGCCTGTAAGAATAGCGATATCCTTAAGCATCTCCTTACGTCTGTCACCATAGCCAGGAGCCTTAACAGCAACTACTGTAAATGTTCCTCTAAGCTTATTTACGATAAGTGTTGTAAGCGCTTCACCCTCTATATCCTCTGCAACGATTAAAAGCTTTGCACCACTCTGTACAATCTGCTCTAAGATAGGAAGAATGTCCTGAATATTAGAAATCTTCTTATCTGTAATAAGAATGTAAGGATTATCAAGATTAGCCTCCATCTTATCCATATCAGTTGCCATATATGCAGAGATGTATCCTCTGTCAAACTGCATACCTTCAACGAGGTCAAGCTCTGTCTTCATAGTCTTTGACTCTTCGATTGTAATAACGCCATCATTAGAAACCTTCTCCATAGCATCAGCAACCAATTCACCAACCTCAGGGTCGCCTGCTGAAATGGCAGCAACCTTTGCAATCTGGTCCTTACCATTAACCTTCTGGCTCATCTTAGCAATAGCCTCTACCGCACAATCTGTAGCCTTCTTCATACCTCTTCTTAAGATAATTGGGTTAGCACCTGCTGCCAGATTCTTCATACCTGCATTAACCATAGCCTGTGCAAGAACTGTAGCTGTTGTTGTACCATCGCCTGCAACATCATTAGTCTTTGTTGCAACTTCCTTTACAAGCTGTGCGCCCATATTCTCGAACTTATCCTCAAGCTCAATATCCTTAGCAATTGTTACACCATCGTTAGTAATAAGTGGTGCTCCAAATGACTTATCAAGCACTACATTACGTCCCTTAGGACCAAGTGTTACTCTTACTGTATCAGCAAGCTGATTAACGCCTGCCTCCAATGCCTTTCTGGCCTCGATGCCATACTTAATTTCCTTTGCCATCTTTAATCCTCCATATCATACTAATCAAATATACTTTCACTGTTATCTTATAACTTTACATTACTCGATAATTGCGAGAATATCTGACTGTTTAACAATAATCAAATCCTCATCATCAATCTTAACTTCTGTTCCTGAGTACTTAGAGTAAATAACCTTATCTCCAACCTTAACCTGCATAGTAACTTCCTTACCATCTATCATACCACCAGGACCTACTGCAATAACCTCTGCCTGCTGTGGCTTCTCCTTTGCCTGACCCGGTAAAACGATACCTGACTTTGTTGTCTCTTCTGCAACTAACGCTTTAATAACGACTCTGTCGCCTAAAGGTACTAATCTCATCTTTACTTCCTCCATTCTCGCAAAATGCTGTTGTTAGCACTCTTTTTGTTTGAGTGCTAATTTCAATATAACTAAAATATCACTCTATATTTTATTTGTCAACAGCTATTTCAAATATATTAGAGTTTTTAGACTTTGATTATAATTATTTTATTTTTTCGTGCCAAGACTGATAGTTTTTCCATAATAAAACAGATACTGCTGCGCAAAACCACCGTACTTTCCGAATCTCTCCACACCAAACTGCTCAATTTTTTCTTTTGCCATCTCATTTCCATCAAAATACATATGTTCAACAATTCTCTTTATCCACACATCCACAGGAAATGCCTCATATCTTTCCAACCCAAAGAGCATCACACAATTGGCAACCTTACTTCCAACACCTTTAATCTGCATAAGAGACTCTCTACATACATTTATCTGTGCCGACTTGAGCACCTCTTCCTGTAAAAGACCTGCCGAAACAACATTCACCGCATTTTTAATATACGGAGCCCTAAAGCCTGTTTTGCACTCTCTTAATTCTTCTTCCGTAACATCCATAAGCTGCGATACTGTTGGAAAACTATAAAACTCTTCATCACCTATCTTACCAAGATATGTACCATACTTTCTTGAAATAGTTGCAACTATCTGCTTTATGTGTGGTATCTGTTTATTCTGAGATATAATAAACGAAATAAGCGTTTCAAAAAAATCCTGCTTTAATATTCTTACACCCCACATAGTATCTATAGCTTCTTTTAACTTTTCATCCTCTTTGAGCAGACTTTCCTTAATAGCGCCGTAATCTGTATCCAGATCAAAATATCTTCGCCAGATTCCTTCAAAGTCCTCCATAGTTGTATTATACAATTCAAGTTTATCTTTAGTCTGCTTCGCATGAAGCATACGTCCATACGCACTTATACCATATTCATTGTCATCAAGCTTTATAAAATGAAAACATTGTCCGCATTCCAGCGTCTGCGCCAAATCAAAATCCTTAATACCTTCAATTATTATATCATCATTGCTTTCGTATATTTTCATAGTTCTTTCCCTGCATCATATTATTTTTGTGTATATTATATAACTTATGACTATTTATTTCTACAACACATTTTTCCAAAAGTATTGTAAAAAATTTTTTCTTCATATATAATGTAAACAATAATATCTGTGGGTATGATTTCGATTATAATATAAGTATTGATTATGAATCGACTAAAGATAGATTGAGAGGGATTATTTATGAAAAAAACAATTAACAGAATTACCATTGTATGTTTGTTGCTTATCACTATGCTATTTGTTACCGGATGTGAAAATATTCCTTTTCTTACTCCAACGATTAAAGTTGATAACAAAGCCGAGTTATACGACGCTATCGTAGGCTGTATGGAAAAGAATCAGTCAGAGCTTAAGTTCACATACACCGGAGACGATGCTGATGAAGTTGTTAATATAAACACTATCCTCAACAGCATTTCAGGCCTTAAATCAATTGAGTATGAGGCTACTACTTCTGTTTCAGGATCACAGTACAAGTTTAAGATGTCTTATTGGGACAGCGATGCCATTATATATGCATATCGCAACTCTAATGCATCTTTCCTTACAGATAGACAAAAAACTATGTATGATAAGTACATTAATATAATGAACCTTTGTACATCTAAGGATAAATCTCCATACGAGAACGAAAAGGCCATCTACAACTATTTGGTAGATAATATTACTTACGACCGTTCAGTAACATCACATTTCAACGCATATGAGGCACTCACACAGGGACGCGCCGTATGTGCAGGATATTCAGAGTGTTTTAGAACACTTATGGAACTTTTAGGTTATGAATGTATCACTGTCAGTGGCACTGCCGACAATGAGAATCATATGTGGAACGCTGTATGTTTGGGCGAACAATGGTATCAGGTTGATGTTACATGGGGTGACACAGATGAACAGAGCACAAAACCGGTACGAGTTTATGCATACTTCAATATTGATGAAGCAGAGATGTCTATAGATCATACTCGTACATCTGCACTTCCAGATGGATATGTGGATGGAACTCGCTACATATACGCAAGCTATGAAAGCTTACCTATTGTATATACTCAGAAAGACCTTAACGTACTAATTGCCACTGCTATGAAGTCGAAGAAACCTACTGTGGAATTTATTGCAAAGTCTAATGTTAATGTTAAGTCTGCCATGACTTTATCTAATACAAACTGTTCATACACTATGAACACTGTAGAAAAGGAAGGCACTTATTACTATTCTATGAATTGTACATACTACTAAACATTATAAGTATTGAAAACAAAAGCATCAGGGCCACTAGCTAAGCTGGCGGCCCTTGTTTTATTTATAAAGATTTACTATCTTAATCGATTATCTTAATATTATCTGGCTTTCTTTTTCGGTTCTTCCGGCAATAACGAAGCCATCTTTGTAATAGCCCTAGGAAGTGAATCCTTTGCATTCTTCCATGGCTCATTAGCATATTTATGATCAAACTTGTTTATGAACCACTCAACATCATCTCTAACCCTTTCCAAATTAGTGATAAATATCCGGTTAGTTTCTTTAACAAATCCCTCATACATCTCACCTGATAACTTTTCTTCTGCCACATCCATCAACATTCCGTAATGAGTGGTACAGAATCCTTTACTATCAGCGTACTTCTTTCTAAAATCTTCATCCTGCTTATACAGATACATAATAGTATCCATATATCTTGCAAATGTATTATCAACCTTTTCGCAGACAAAACATGAATACTTAAGCTTTTTCGTATATTCAGAAACTGTCGATGGTTTACCTTTTCCAAATAAAGTTTTACCCTTTACAGGCTCCTCTGATATCTTCTTAATATCATATATAACTCTATCCATATGAGTTTTCATAACAAGCGCAAAACCCAGTCGATTCTCTATATCATAAACCTGTTTAATATGCTTTTGACAAAAACCCAATACATCTGTCTTTGCCCTTATATCGTCCTCCATATAGCTAGGCCCCATTGCATACTCCACAGCTGACTCCTCAAGAGTATTATACATAGAACACACAGGGCATTCGCAATCACTGTCAAATGCATCATTAACCGGAATCGTAAATATTTTTTCTTTCATCCATTGTCCTTTCTGCCAATTACAATGGCCTTTCTATATCTTCTTGTAATTATTATAATTCATTTTTATCAACCTAGCAATACATCGTTATACATTGCACCGCTCACCTGACAGCACACTTCTATCGATTACAATTCGGCATCTTGTCAAATGCAGGATTAAATGCATAAAAGTTCTTTGAATCAAGCTTATCCTGCACAATTCTCAGTGCTTCACCAAACCGCTGAAAATGTACAATTTCACGTTCTCTTAAAAACTTAAGCGGCTCAAGCACATCTGAATCATCTGTCAGTCTAAGGAGATTATCATATGTCTTTCTAGCCTTTTGCTCTGCGGCCATATCCTCAAACAAATCAGCTAAAACATCGCCTGAAGACTGAAACTCTGTAGCAGTAAACGGAACGCCTCCCGCTGCCTGTGGCCATACACCTGCTGTATGGTCTACATAATAAGCCTCAAATGGTGTGCCCTTAATCTGATCCATCGAAAGATTTCTTGTTAACTGATGCACCATAGTAGCCACCATCTCCAAATGATTGAGTTCTTCAGTTCCTACATCCGTAAGCACTGAAGCAACCTCTCTATATGGCATTGCATATCTTTGAGACAAATATCTCATAGAAGCGCCGATTTCACCGTCCGGTCCACCATATTGACTAATAATCATAGCCGCCAGTGCAGGATTAGTTTGCTTTATACATATCGGGTATTCCAAACGCTTTTCATAACTCCACATATTTTACCCCTCCATTTCCCACGGCATCGGTGTCATAACCCAAGTCCAATAGTTCTCATCGTTAACATCCGTAAAACGGAGAGGTCCACATATTTCATTGTACTGCTTAACACACTTTTTATACTGCTCTTTCATCTGTGCAAAATACGCAAGGGCTTCCCTATCCTCAGGATGTGTGTCCAGATACAACATAGTCTCTACAAGAACAAATCCTGTCTCATACACACATCTCATAATCGCTTTCTTATCACACTGCGACATATGAACAAACATTCTATCCTGCGGACACTGCATCCTCTCTTGTACACACTGCATTCTCTCCTGTGGACACTGTCTTCTCATTCCATTATTCATAGCCATAATTATCTGCGACCTCCTTTAAATGGTTTATCAAGAATCGCAAATAATGTTCCTCTGCTAAGTGCTTTGCATGGCTCATATATATCGCTCCAGTGCTGCCACGGAACAAAAGCCATTCCAGGCTTTTTCTTATCATTGCGTGTTAAATCATCTAAACACTTACAATCCATATCTGCTCCATATATTATTGCTCAATATATTATATGGAAACATCTTTAATGTGTGCTAACCTGCATATGTATATTTTCTAGTGTTTTACTACCAACTCATAACTTCGTATCCATCCTCAGTTACTAATACCATTATCTCCCACTGAGCTGATGGCAATCCATCCTCTGTGTATACAGTCCAACCATTATCATCATCTATATACACTTCCTGGTCTCCCATATTAATCATCGGTTCTATGGTAAACACCATCCCCGGTGCCATAACCATACCAGTACCTTTCTTTATTACATAACTTACAAACGGTGTTTCATGAAATTCAAGCCCAATCCCGTGTCCACCAATTTCTCTAACTACAGTATAACCATTAGCCCTAGCATAATCATTAATAGCCTGAGCCACATCTCCAAGATGTCCCCACGGTTTAACCTGCTCCAACCCTTTCTCTACACATTCTTTTGCCACCTGCACAAGTTTCTTCTTTTCCTCAGAAACTTCTCCTATGCAGAACATTCTTGACGAATCTGAATAATATCCATCCAATATGGTTGAACAATCTACATTAATAATATCACCATCCACCAGTACGATATTATCCGAAGGTATTCCGTGACACACCTCATCATTAAGAGAAGTGCATACGCTCTTCGGAAAACCTTCATAGTTAAGAGGGGCCGGTATTCCACCCATTTCAGTCGTTTTCTCATAAACCATTTTGTCAATTTCTTCAGTTGTTATTCCCGCTTTAATATGCTTTGCGACATAATCAAGCACAGCAACATTAATCTTACTGCTTTCCCTCATCTTCTCAAGTTGCTCTTCATTCTTAATTATATCTCTTGGTGGAACCTTATGAAACTTCTTTCTATACATCTCAATACGCCTGTCAAAATCCATATGACAGTCTCCATATAACTTTCCACTTTTACACCAGCACAATTCATCTTTTCTATACTTTCTCATATAATCTCCATTCACTTTCTGTCTAAACGCCCTAAAAATAGGGCTTTTGCATATCCATCTAGCAAAAGCCCCTTTAACAACTATACATTAACCATTAATTACGGAAAATAACTGTATGAGTCTCATCAGTATAACCTAATGTCCTAAACTTATCCTTCAACTTCTTAATAGCCTTTGAATATACATAGAACGCATCATATGTCTTATTGAAGTAATCCATAGCAAGTGGCACATTACCAGCATCCTTAGCCTTCCATGATTCTGTTGCATACTTATGTACTTCATTGTGAGCACTCTTTACAGCACGGAATTCTTCACAACCGGTAATAGCAGGGTCAGTCTGAGAAGCCATCCACTTACCAAGCTTACATCCCTCAGGATTGTTAAGCTGTGTAATCTTAAGCTGCTCGAAACCAACAACGTTGTTGTAAACTCTCCACATAAGGATAAAATGGTCAATCTCAAATACTCTAAACCAGTCTTGCTGTGTAATCTCAGCAAAGCCTCTAACCATATCACTACGTGCCAAGTCGATGTATCTACCAATCTTATATACATGGATACCTTGTTCCATACAATCTTTAGACAACTCATCGTAACTATCCGAGATACTACCTACTTGCTTAGCAAACTCTCTTGTTACATCTGACTGTGTATCAATATCATTGAATATCTGATCAACCATCTCTCTGATGGCCACCATCCTATCAGACATACGATCAATATCCTCTATAGATGCTTCAACCTTCTCGTTACCTTCTCTAAGATTTCTAGTCGTCTCATTCATAGACTCTGCAAGAACATCTATATCCTTCTTCAGTTCATTAACATATCTTACAATATCCTCAGCTGATTCAGAAGTATTAGTAGAAAGCTGTCTAACCTGATCAGCAACAACCGCAAATCCCTTACCAGCCTCACCTGCTCTTGCCGCTTCGATTGAAGCATTAAGCGCAAGAAGATTACTCTGACTTGCTACCTGCTTAACAATATCAACAATTTCTGAAATCTTATCAATCTTATCCTGGAACTGCTGAACCTGTTCATTGATTCTTTCAATCTTTTCTGAAGAATCATTAACAACCTTAATACTTTCATTCATATTAGCTGTACTGTTCTGCACAACCCCCATCATCTCATGAGTATTATCTCTAATATGCCCCATAGCATCAGAAATATTACCAATCGAATCTTCAAGATTCTTACTGGCTTCACTCATCTCCGCGATAGCCTCTGTCTGAGACTGTACCTGGTCCAATGTAACCTTGACAAAGGAGTTATCACCAATGGACTCCATTGCCTCATTCAATCTCATAACAAAGTTATTATTAGCATGTTTAAATGCCTTAATAACCTCATTAATCTTTTCGCCATATGCAGGATTATTAAAAAGCGAAACATTAACTGCACCATACTCCCCTGCTATGATATTATCCATCACCTGCATCAAAAGCGTGATGTCCTGATTGAGAAACTGGTTATCACCTTTCTTCTTTCCAAACATAGGTTATTCCTCCTTAACACATTATTAAATTGAAACCCTCTAATATTGTCATAATTGTAACACATTATTTCTGATTTGGAAACATTTATTTTAAAAATCATATGATAATAAAAAAGAAATTGGGAGAAATTATGAAAAAAAGAAACAAATCTGTAATTTTGGCGTTACTATGTCTAACAACTCTTTTCTTTTCCTTTATAGGATGTGGTAATACTAAAGACAAAACTACATCTAAAACGAATGAGTCCAATTCATCAGCCGAACTAAAAACAGTAAAATTAAACGAGGTTGCCCATTCAATATTCTATGCACCACAGTATGCAGCTATTGAGCTGGGCTACTTCGAAGAAGAAGGTATTAAACTTGAACTTGTTACCGGTTTTGGAGCCGATAAAGTTATGAATTCACTGGTCAGCGGCGATGCCGACATCGGGTTTATGGGTTCCGAAGCTTCTGTCTATGTATATGCCGAAGGTTCCAACGACTATGCAGTTAACTTTGCTCAATTAACACAACGTGCCGGCAACTTTCTTGTTTCCCGAACAGCTATAGACGATTTTGAATGGGAAGATATTAAGGGTAAAGAACTCCTTGGCGGTAGAGCCGGCGGAATGCCTCAGATGCTTTTAGAATATGTTTTGAAAAAAAATAATATTGACCCTGCCAAAGATGTCACTATAACACAAAATATCGACTTTGGTTCTACTGCTGCTGCTTTTTCTTCCGGTTTAGGCGACTTCACAGTTGAATTTGAACCAGCTGCCTCGTCATTGGAATCAGAGGGTGTAGGATATGTAGTTGCATCCTTAGGTGTAGATAGTGGTTATGTTCCATACACTGCTTACTGTGCAAAACAAAGTTTTATTAAAGAGAACCCTGAAACTATTCAGGCCTTCACCAACGCTATCCAAAAAGGTCTTGACTATGTAAATACTCATTCATCTGAGGAAATAGCTAAGGTAATCGCACCTCAGTTTACAGAATCTGACACTGCTACAATAACTAAGATTGTGGAACGCTATAAATCTCAGGACACATGGAAGGGGGACACTATCTTTGAAAAAGAAAGCTTTGAACTTCTAAAAGATATCCTTAAGTCTTCCGGCGAGCTCGACAGCGATGTGCCTTACGAGGATTTGGTAGATACCTCATTTTCTAAAAATGCTGCTAAATAATTCTACTATTCTTTTAAATCATGCATAATAGTAGCTATATTTACTAATATTGTATATGGGACTGTTGCAAAAACATCTACACTCTTGTTTACAGAGTAAGAGCAGTTTCACAGTCCCATATAATTTCATATATGGAGAATTAACCACACAATGACAGCATATATTAAAATCTTTACAATGGCACTGATTATCTTGCTTTTATTTCTTTTTCTGATTGCACCACGATTACTTAAAAAAGCGGATATAAGTAAATTTTACAGATATCACTATGCCCATAGAGGACTGTTTAACAACAACTCCTTAGCCCCCGAAAATTCAATAAAAGCATTTAAATTGGCAATAGATGAAGGCTATGGTATAGAACTGGATGTGCAACTCACCAAGGACAATGTCCCTGTTGTTTTTCACGATGCTTCCTTAAAAAGAATGTGTAATATAAGCAGAAATATATGCGATATGACTCTTGCCGAACTAAAACATATAAAGCTGGCTCATTCCAGCGAATCCATTCCCACATTAAAAGAAGCACTTGCCGCAATTGGTGGACTTACACCTGTTATAATAGAACTCAAACCCTACAATATACCTTCTAAACTTTGTTCACGTACATGGTCTGCTTTAGCCACTTATAAAGGACCTTATTGCATTGAATCATTCCATCCGTTTGTTCTACATTGGTTCAAAAAACACCAACCACATATAGCGCGTGGCCAGCTGTGTATGAATTATTGGAAAGAGCCAACATATCGAGGACAAGTTATGTATCTTATACTTTCTTCTTTACTGACTAATTTCCTAACCCGACCCGATTTTATCTCTTACAAGCATAACCATGCCAACAACATATTTTTTAGAATATGTAAGTATCTCGGCGCTACAACATTTGCCTGGACCATACGTTCACAAAGAGATTATGAAACTGCACGTGAAAACTTTGATTTATTCATCTTCGATTCCTTCAAATTATAATAAACCAATGTACCCTTACATTTTGCCACAACAAAACCATCATATAAAAAGTCCCCATATCTTACGCAACCGCAAGACATAGGGACTCTTCTTTACTTAAATTCTTTATTCAGCTTCTTAAGTGTTTTTATAAGGAATATTACCGTGAGTGTAAATGCTACAATCTCAGCAATTGGATATGCCCACCATACCGCATCCACTGTTCCAAGCAAAGACAACAGATACGCCACAGGCAGAATAATAACCAACTGTCTTGAAACCGATATAAGCAAGCTGTGAAGAGGATTTCCAATAGCTTGGAAAACCGTACTTCCTATTATGCCAACTCCTGCAAAAAGGAAACTTATAGCAATTAGTCTAAGCGCTACATTACCTATAGCCAACATATTCTCACTTGCATTAAATATCAAAAGAAGCTTGTCCGGAATCAGCTCAAACACAATCATACCTAATATCATATATAAAACTGCACAAGTCATACCCAACTTAATCGTCTTTTTTATTCGATCACGTTTTCCTGCTCCATAATTATATGCAAGTATCGGAACCAATCCGTTATTAAGACCAAACACAGGCATAAATATAAAACTGTTAAGCTTAAAATATACACCATATACAGTAATTGCATCTTCTGAAAACTTTTTAAGGATAAGATTCAATCCCACTGTAAGCACCGATGTAATAGATGCCATAATTATTGACGGAATGCCAACAGAATATATCCTTTTTATCTCACTTAAACAAGGCTTAAATATTGCCTTTATGCTAAGTGTAATCTCTTTATTAACCTTTATATTAAATATAAATGCCAGCACAGCCGCCACGCACTGTCCTATAACAGTGGCCAGCGCCGCTCCTGCAACTCCCATAGCCGGAATACCAAAATATCCGAATATAAGAATAGGATCAAGTATAATATTAACAATAGCACCTGTACCCTGTGTTATCATAGAGAAAAATGTTTTTCCCGTAGCCTGCAATAGTCTCTCGCCAATAATCTCTGCAAAGATTCCAAATCCGCCCAAGGTAATAACATACAGATATTGCTCACCATACTCTACAACTGCAGGAATATCGGACTGCATCTCATAAAACGGTCTTACAACAATAACTCCCACAATGGCAAATACAATATAACTGCACATCGCAAGAAATATACCTGTATTAGCCGTTCTGTTCGCATTGGCAAAGTTCTTTTCTCCCAAATGTCTTGAAAGCAATGCATTAACACCAACGCCTGTACCGGTAGCCACTGCAATCATAAGATTCTGTATAGCAAATGCTATGGAAACTGCTTCCAATGCTTCATGACTATACTGTCCTACAAATGCACTATCTACGATATTATACAATGCCTGAATAAGCATCGAAACAACCATCGGAACCGCCATCGTAAACACAAGTTTCGGTATTGGCATAACACCCATCTTATTCTCTTTGACTTCTGTAACTTGCATCTCACTAGTCTTCAACGTACTTTATCTCCTTTGACACAACAAAATGTGCATAATATGCTGATGCAGCAAACAACACCGCCTTAACCGCAAACCATATTACTATACTTGTAAGTGAGGTTTCATCATACATCTGAAATGTTATTAACATAGCAAATGTTATAACTGCCGATATAGAATACCACATAGTTGGAATCTGAGCTTTCATTGCACCATAGGTAACATTAGTAAGTATGAACTGCATAACAATATCCAACACTGCATTAACTGCAAATAATGTCCATAATGTTAAAGGTGCTGTATATAACATCTCAATACTCTCATAGGTTGCAACAGCTTCCTCTTCCGATAAATCTTCTAACAAGCTCATCAAACCATCAGAATTAATGGCTATACACCAGATATACATAGATATTGTTGTCATAGCATAGTTCAGCGCATTACCAATTCCTATACCTAAACCTGCCATATATATATCCCCCTGTCTTTCGTACCTTTGGGAGATCATTTTACCTGTAACATATCTTGCCAACAAACCTGTAACAGCAAGTAAACCACAATTAACAATCACATATGCTTGTGGATTATATGTAAAACCTTCACTGACACTTGGTATCATAGAAAACATCATAAGCACTACTGTTGTTGGTAAAAATGCAAACATTATATATGCAGCCACACCGAGAAACATAGGCATAATTCTACCCTTCCAGCGCTTAACAAACAATATGGCCATAACCAATATCACTGTAAGTACCAATGCTCCACCGGAACCTATTGCCATCTCCAAGCCTTCCGGTAAAACTCTTGTAAAATCAATTTCGTTCATATTACCTCCATTAACCTAAAGTGTTATTCAACCAACAAGAGCAGCCGCCTAATAGCAGCTGCTCCCATCATAATCTTGATTGTGCAACAATATATCTTTTCAATAACTAGCTGTATATTTAAAAAGGCACACTGTAAAACATCTAGGATTATAATTTTGTTACGTTAGTAGCCTGTGGACCCTTAGCACCATCTGTCACATCAAACTCAACTGCAGCGCCCTCTTCCAATGTCTTGAAGCCCTCCATATTGAGTCCTGAGTAATGTACAAATACGTCATTACCCTGTTCATCGCTGATGAAACCGTAACCCTTCTGATTGTTAAACCACTTTACTGTACCCTTCATTGCAAGTACCTCCAAAAAAATATGTGGTGCCTCTCGAAATCTCTTTCAAGAATACATAAACTCTGTATTGCACACCTTTCTAATTCTACCATTTACAGGAATTATTGTCAACCGACACTTCATTCAAATGGCACTATTCTTCACCATTCTTTGCCGCTTTAATCTTTTCCAAGAAATCTCTCTGTCGTTGCTTAAGTTTCGCAGTTACAGAATGAGAACCTATAACCATATACGCATACTTCTGAGCATCTTCATAATCCCCATTGTTGTAAGCAAGCACAGACATAAGATAGTTAATAGTACCCTCATCCATACCGCATATAGGAGGATACTCTGTCTGAACAGCTTTTACAAAACCTTTGTAAGCCTCCTCACAGTAATGTTCCTCGCCCATCTTATATGCTTTAAGGAGCTTAGCATCCGGTGTCTCGTTTGCTTCAATCTCTTCTCTCGCACCTCTGTATAGCCATGACAACTTCAGTGCAATATATGCCGCTTCACTAAGCTTAGCCGGCTTCACCATCGCAGTAAGAAGCGCCATCTTGTATCTGTATATAGCATCCTCATAAGTATAAATCTCTCCATCATAAGAAATCCCTTTAAACTTATTAGCTATTCCCTCTACTATACTCTGTCTCTGCATAGATGTAACATTATTAAATTCCCTTGAGACCGCCGCATATCCACACAACGGACAAAACATTACATCATACTTAATAGTATCCACACCAGAATACTTCGGACGCAAATCCTCATCTGTCCCTAGGAATCTAGCTCTTCCCGTCTTGACCTGCTTTGTGCTGAATTCCTTCATACATATAGGACAATCATATTTCTTATCTAATATAAATTCTTGTTCCATACTACACCCTTCACCATAATCGGTGCCTTGCTTATTTTTATCCCCCTAACCGCAATCTATCATATAACACTTTCAATATTAGCTAAGCTTGAATGAACTCTTCAATGATACAACCCTGTTAAATACAGGCTTGCCCTCCACCGAATCCTTCATATCAGCACAGAAATAACCATTACGCACAAACTGGAACTTATCTTCCTTATTAGCATTAGCAAGCTCCGGCTCTACATAGCACTCTTCAACAACAGTAAGCGAGTTTGGATTAAGGTTAAGTGAGCCATCCTCATTATACACACCCTTCTCCTCGTCAATAATGTTCTCGTAGAGGCGTGATGTAACCTTAACGCCTTCTGTTGCAGATACCCAGTGAATTGTACCCTTAACTTTTCTTTCTGTAAAATTGCCACCCTTTGTTGCAGGATCATATGTGCAGTGAATCTCTGTCACTTTACCATTCTCATCCTTCTTATAGTCAACACATGTAACAAAGTAAGCATTCATAAGACGAACCTCATTACCTGGGAACAATCTGAAATACTTCTTTGGTGGCTCCTCCATGAAGTCTTCTCTTTCAATATATAACTCTTTTGTAAAAGGAACCATTCTTGTACCAAGCTCCGGATTCTCCTGATTATTAGGAACCTCCATATACTCAACCTGTCCTTCAGGATAATTATCAATAACCACCTTAACAGGGTCAAGAACTGCCATCATACGCTTAACTTTAAGCTTAAGATCCTCTCTGATACAATACTCAAGCATTGGATACTCTACTGCGCCCTGACTCTTGGTAACGCCAACAAGATCAACAAACATCTTAATTGACTCAGGTGTAAAACCTCTTCTTCTAAGAGCAGCAATAGAAACAAGTCTTGGGTCATCCCAACCATCTACAATGCCATCCTCAACAAGTCTCTTAATATATCTCTTACCTGTAACAACATTGTTAAGGTAAAGCTTCGCAAATTCAATCTGCTTTGGAGGATTCTCATACTCAAGTTCTCTTACAACCCAATCATAAAGGGGTCTGTGATCCTCAAACTCCAATGTACAGATAGAATGTGAGATACCTTCAATAGCATCCTCAATAGGATGTGCAAAATCGTACATAGGATATATACACCATTCATCACCTGTTCTGTGATGTGAAATATGGGCAACTCTATATATAATCGGGTCTCTCATATTGATATTTGGTGATGCCATGTCAATCTTAGCTCTAAGAACCTTTTCTCCATCGGCATACACACCATTCTTCATATTCTCAAAAAGCTCAAGATTCTCTTCTACAGAACGCTCTCTGTATGGACTGTTCTTACCCGGCTCTGTAAGCGTACCTCTGTACTCTCTTATCTGCTCAGGTGTAAGGTCACACACATAAGCCTTACCCTTCTTAATAAGCTTAATCGCAGCCTCATACATCTGTGTGAAATAACCTGATGCAAAAAGCACATCACCTTCCCACTTGGCACCAAGCCACTTAACATCGCTTATGATAGAATCAACAAACTCTTCCTTCTCCTTAGTTGGATTAGTATCATCAAATCTCATATTAAAATGACCACCATAAGACTGTGCCAGTCCGTAGTTAAGAAGTATAGACTTAGCATGTCCGATGTGAAGGTAACCGTTTGGTTCCGGTGGGAATCTTGTAACCACCTCTTTGCAGTGTCCTTCAGCAATATCCTTATCAATTATCTGCTCAATAAAATTTTTTGAAACAGCTTCGTTTTCCATTGGTTGTTTCCTCCTAATAATAAACTCTTCCCATAATCTTCTATACAGTATAACTTATTTTTCAAAATGTTTCAATAACCGTTATCTTTATTTGTTATAAGCTCGTACAACTCTTCTACCGACTCTCTAAGAATCTTACTGTTAAGCTTAACCGTAATGTCTGCATACTTTTTGTACAAAGCTTTTCTATCTTCATATATCTCTTCCACGGTTGTTTTTCCATTGGATACAACGCCTCGTTCCTTAAGACTTCCAAGTCTATCCTTCAACTCAGTCTCTGCTACCTCAAGATATATCACAGTACCTATCTGCTTTAAATGTTCCATAGCTTCTGCACCATAAACAGCACTTCCACCGGTAGCAATTACAGTTTTTTGAACATTAATAGACTTATTCACATCATTCTCCAGCCTAACAAATCCGGCATCTCCATATTCTTCAATCAAATTTTCCAGTGTATTTTCATACTTCTCCTGTATTAAAAGATCCGAATCCACAAAGCGATAACCAAGCTTTTTTGCCAGAACCACTCCGATTGTACTTTTTCCACAGCCCGGCATACCAATTAAAACAATATTTTTCATATTTCCCTCTTTTTAGACATCGTATATTCAAACAGATTCCGATGACTAGGTATATTTTACAAGGCATTTACCCATAACCATCCGGTCATAATAATTCTATACCCTATGAAAGGAGGACAATTATGGACAATTACAATTCTAATGGCTCCACAGGTGGGGAAGACATATTCGGATTTATTCCACCCAACCTGATGTTTCCCAACGATAATCCTCGTAACCGACACGGTTTAACTGAAGAAAAAGCACGTCGTGAATATGAAATCGACCACACTGATACACTTCACATCAGTACCTCATCATCCACCAACAAAGCCACTTAAGTTATGCCTGCTATTCCGTAATCAGCGCATTACTTTCTGCGAACAGCCTCAAGCATATCCTTTAACTCATCTATGGAGAATGTATAGTGGCTGTTGCAGAAGTGGCAATTAACCTCTATTGGATTACCTTCATCAACCATAGCCTGAATCTCTTCCTCTCCAATACTAATCACTGCCTTGCTTACTCTATCCTTAGAACAATTACAGTAAAATTCAGTATCAACCTTATCAAGGATCTCAAGCCCCATATCTCCAAGAAGGACTTCAAGTATGTCTTCCGGAGTCATACCCTTCTCCAGCATAGATGTCACTGACTTAATTTCCGAGATTCGCTTCTCTAATTTTTCAATAGTTTCTTCTGTTGCATCCGGCATAAGCTGAATAATAAAGCCTCCTGCATTGGTAACAACATTCTCTTTATTAATAATCACACCAAGTCCAACAGACGAAGGAACCTGCTCACTAGTTGCAAAGTAATATGTCAAATCATCTGCAATCTCACTTGTAACAAGAATAGTATCTCCCACATATGGTTCTCTAAGTCCCATATCTTTTATTACACTAAGGACACCGAGCCCCAAAGCACCTGCCACATCAAGTCTTCCATCTTTAAGGGGCAACATAACCTGCGGATTGCCAACAAACCCCTTAACTCTTCCCTTAGCATCTGCTGTTACAGTCATGCTCCCAATAGGTCCCTGTGCCTTAATTTGTATAGTTACAATATCCGAATCATTTTTCATCATAACACCCATCATAGCACCGCCTGTAAGCAATCTGCCTAGTGCATCTGTTGCAATAGGACTTGTCTCATGCTTATTCTTTGCAATCTCCACCATATCTGTTGTGTTAGCTACAAATGCTCTAATCTGTCCATTGGCCGCCATAGCTCTTACGATATAATCACTCATTTTATTTCTCCTTCTTCAATATATAGTAAAGTCTCTCACTGTCTTTATGAGGCGAATCATGTGTAAATGCATCATAAACCGCCGCAACAGTCAGTCCTGCCTGTGCTGCAGCTTCCAGCACCTCTTCATCATAGAATCCATGCTGATAATGATTCTCCTCATACCTGTCAAATGCACCTGACCCATTCTGTATAAACACCGCTAAATCATAGCAATTGTTCATGGTCGTCTCATCGAAACTGTTGGCCCATATAAATGCCGATTCATCTCTATTCTCAGCATAGGTATTGTCAGAAAGCACATCTCTAAAAAAATGTATCGTCTTTAGATCAAAAATAAATACGCCTCCAACAACAAGACCTTCATACACGCACTTAAACACCTTAGTAAGATCTTTCTTACTGGTGATATAATTCATAGAATCGCCTATACTTGTCATAGCATCAACTTCGTAAGGCAATGCAAAATCACGCATATCTTGAAGGGTATATATAATCTGTTTATCCGCATCATACATTTTTTCTGATGCAATCGCCAACATATCTTCTGATAAATCAATTCCGATACATTCGTACCCCGCATCATCAAGTATCTGCGTAACAGTTCCCGTGCCGCATCCCAGATCTGCAATCAGGGCATCATCCGGCACTTTTTGTTCCTTCAACAACTGTATCAAATACTTGCACCAATCCTCATAAGGAATGTTATCCATATACTCATCATACACATATGCAAAGCTTGTATAAGCGTCCATTATATTCCTCCTTTGACAGTACATAAACCGCCACTTATATAATTTAGCAAGAAATGTATAAAATTGCAATGATGATATGTTGATTTCAAATGATTTTTGGAATATACTGTTGGATAGTTTAATTCAAAGCATTAACAGTCCGCTCATGAGGGAGTATCTTATTATGAAGCAATTTACAATCGGCAAGAAGAAGTTTATCTTGCAAAACCCATACATATATGCATTTTTAATTGCGTTAATGTTCGCTATTATATGCCTTGTGTCTTTTTTCAGGCTCTCAATACTGTCAAGTTTTAGTCCTATAGCCTATACTTCCGAAAAGGATATCGACCAATATTATGACGAGGGCGTTAACTACACACACTGCACTATAGACACATTATACTACACCGGTTATGATGTAGTGAGCAACAATAAAGTTACAGGACACTACTATTACACCTTACTTAATGACAGATGTACTATTTATATTCTGTCCACTAAGCAAATAGGCGATTCTTCCAATCCGCCCATTGTACTTAATAATCAGACATTCAATGCAACTCTTAAGAAAAACGATAACAATTTCAAAGCTCTCCTAGAGTATATGTCTGCTGATCTTAATTGGAACTATTCAGGTATGTTAAGACACACAAGTACCACCATCATAGACCAACAAAGTTACAATATATCCACTTATGTACTTCTGTCTATATTCACATTTGCAAGCGTAGTATTAACACTTATAACTGCCATCCTTGCATGGCATCACAGTGACTATGTGTCAAAACCACACCATAAAAAGAACTATTAAATACGCTATACCAATTTTAAGCAGAAAAAAAGGGGGGCTTTATCGCCCCCCTTTTGCAATATCTCTTAGCATATTAATGTATCACACTCGATAATTTAATTATGCATTAGCACCACAGCACTTCTTATACTTCTTACCACTTCCGCATGGACATGGATCATTACGTCCTATCTTCTTATCCTTAATGATTGTACCTGACATCTTCTGCTCCTTGTACAATCTCTTTCTTGTTTCCTCATCAAGAAGAGAATCCCACTGTGGAAGCTCATAAAGCCAGTCAGCCTTTGCCTCAACCATATTATAGTAAAGCTTCTCCTTGTCATAATCAAGACTAACCTCTGTATCCTCTTCCATAGTCTCGATTGGGTTAGGATTCTTCAAACTGTCATTGATTCCATCAAGAAATCCTGTCATGATAAGAACTTCAACCTCAAACTTCTCTGCAAGCTCCTTCACTGTTCCCGATACAGGTGTATCAGGATTAGCAAGAATCTGCTCATAGATACCTTTCTCAAGATTAAAATAAGTTCCCCAGAACTGTGTAGCCTGCTGCTTGTTCATCTCAGACTCGTATGCAAGACCTCTCCATGTCTCAAGTAATGTTGCCATTAATAATTACCTCGCGTTTCCTTTTGTTATAAATGTTAATATATACTGTGCATCAACACATTGCACCAGCTTTTACCTTCTTATAAGAATCTATTGTATGTTGAGCCTGGTACATATGAATACGAACCATCGCTACCATACATATTAGCTGTGTTAAGCTTCGCAAGCTGTGAAACTGCCTGTCCATAAATCATAGATGCATTACCTGATACGCTTTTAGCGTATGAACCTGCACCTTTAAATACAGACTTTGCCACAACCATATCAGATTCATTAAACACATCTTCGCTAAGATTAAGCTTGTTATTAGAACCAATACTAATACCTATCTGTGCCAATAAATTCTTATTAGCCTTAGTATAGTTAACCATATTAGCTGCTGACTTAAGAACTGACTCATCGCTAGAATTACCGGTTCCTTCAACCAACTCGTTGTAGCTCTTTACAAAAGACGATACCGCCTCATAAATAGCCTTCTTATCATAATCCTTAGATGTAACACCATCCGCATCCTTAACATCCTTCTTTTCCCAAAGCGAATTCTTGTTAAGTGCGTCCACCGCATCATTAAGTCCTTCTGCCTCATCCCTTACACTTGTAGCATTAACCTTCTGTTGAGCTGCTGTCTGTGTCTCTCCATCCACAGTCTTGGCTTCTGAATTCTCTTCCTTCTCGTAGTATGCATTAAGCAACTTCTTATATGAACCACTCTTTATAGTTGAGTATGTGTTCAAGTCAATTCCTCCAAATAAAGAGGAATTATTATTGTTGCTTGTGCCAAGAGAAGAAAACAATGCTGAGTAATCAGTATTTAAATAATTTGCCATAATCTCTCACACTCCTTGTCTTAAAAGTCGGCCTCCATGCCTAATTAATACTCCTGAAAGGTTAAAGTTAATTATGCTTCAAACTCTGAATTAAGTCCCATATAGCCTCTGCTGAATTAAAATTCTCAGGAGTCACATCCGCAGAAGTTATATCAACTCCAAATGCATCATTAATCTCGTCAACAATCGAATCAAGTTCGTATGAATCAAGAATGTCATCATCCATAAGTGTGTCGCAAGTCTCGAAATCCACGTCTCCATTAACCTGTGATAAAATATCCATCAACTGATCCATCAATAAAACCTAGCCTTTCTTCTATAGATATATCGTCATCTGCGGCTTAAAACTTAATACCGCGTGGATATAAACTTACACTAGCTTTATAGGATAGTCAAGTATATTTTTACAAAGTAATTATATCACATGATTTTATTAAACTCAATTACTAGTTTTATTAAATTTTAGCTAGAAAAAATATTGTCATAAACATTCTCTCTATGATATAGTAGTACTGTCGTCAAACTTGTATGTTCACCTAATATTGAAACATACAGAGACTTTAACAACATTTGTGCGAATACGCAGAATCGAGGCATATGTGAAGAAGAACATCAAACGAATCGCAGCTCTTACTGTAGTTATACTTTGGGGACTGCTTATAATCGCAACGGTAATAGCCGCATTTATAGACAACGAATTTACACGAACCATATTTCCAGGTTTAATATTCACTATAATCGTATTACCAATTGTTGCCTATGCAATGTTACTTGTATACAAAATACTTCGTGGAAACAACGATACTAAATAAGCGTGAAGCCTTTGCATAATCGCAAAGGCTCCACGCTTACTTTCTTATCCTAGCTTTCGCTCTTTTCATTCACTATCTTTACCGTAGCGCTTGTTCCAAGCCTGTTGGCGCCGGCCTCTATCATTGCAATGGCAGTTTCATAATCTCTAATTCCGCCTGATGCCTTTACTCCAACCGATTCTCCCACAGTTTTTCTCATAAGCGCCACATCTTTAACAGTTGCACCACCTGTACTAAATCCCGTTGAAGTCTTAACAAAATCGGCACCTGCCTTTACTGAAATTTCACAGGCCTTAACCTTCTCTTCATCGGTTAACAGACAGGTTTCAATAATAACCTTCAAAGTCTTACCCTCGCAAGCTTTTCTAACCGCTTTAATATCAGCTTCTACAGCATCATATAACTCATCCTTTAATGCTCCTACATTGATAACCATATCAATTTCATCAGCACCTTTTTCAACCGCCAGTCTTGTTTCTGCCGCTTTTGCTTCTCCACTTGATGCTCCTAACGGAAATCCTACTACAACACACACTTCTACATCAGCACCCTCAAGCTCCTTGCTTACAAGCTCTGTATAACATTCATTTACACACACCGATGCAAACCCATACTCTTTAGCCTCATCACACACCTTAATAACCTCTTCCTTTGTGGCATCCGGCTTAAGTATAGTATGGTCAAAATACTTAGAAAATTTAATCATCTGTAATCTCCTCCTAAATATACATTTATCTATAAATAATCTCATGCCTTCCCGGACCATTGGAAATCATCGTAATAGGTGCCTCTATTTCTTGTTCTATAGCCTCTATATAGTCTTTACACTCCGCAGGAAGATCTTCATACTTTGTAATACCTCTGATTTCACACTTCCACCCCGGAAACATTTTAAGCACCGGCTTTGCTTTTTCAAGCTCTGATGTAGCTGGAAATTCTCTAGTAATCTTACCATCAATTTCATACCCTACACACATCGGTATCTCATCAAGATACCCAAGCACATCTATAACTGTAAGTGCAACTTCCGTTGTACCCTGCATTCTGACTCCGTAACGTGTTGCAACTGCATCAAACCAGCCCATTCTTCTAGGACGACCTGTTGTGGCACCAAACTCTCCACCATCACCGCCTCTTCTTCTAAGCTCGTCTGCTTCATCACCAAATATTTCACTTACGAATGCCCCTGCACCAACCGATGATGAATATGCTTTCACCACAGTAACCACATCTGTTATGGCCGCTGCAGGAATTCCTGCACCAATTGCACCAAATGCAGCAAGTGTAGAAGATGAAGTAACCATCGGATATATACCATGGTCCGTATCTTTCAAAGAGCCCAACTGTCCCTCCAAAAGGATTTTCTTCCCTTCCCTAAGTGCTTTGTTAAGATAAGCAGAAGTATCTGTGACATACGGTTTAATCATATCCTTATATTCCATAAGAACATCATATATTTCATCTTCCTTAAGAAGCGGTTTATGATAAAGATGCTCCAACAAAACATTTTTAATCTCACATATATTTCTAATCTTGCCCCTTAGCGTTTCTTCCCTGCCAAAGAGCTCACTTACCTGAAAACCAATCTTAGCATACTTATCTGAATAAAACGGAGCAATCCCTGACTTTGTCGAGCCAAATGACTTTCCAGCCAATCTCTCCTCTTCATAAGTATCAAAATCAATATGATATGGCATAACAATCTGTGCTCTGTCAGACACTAATATCTTTGGCATTGGAACATTCCTGTCAGCCAAGGACTCCAATTCTTTAACAAGATATGGAATATTAAGTGCAACGCCATTTCCTATGACGCTGGTGGTATGGTCATAAAAAACTCCTGATGGTAACAAATGTAGTGCAAACTTACCATAATCATTAATGATAGTATGCCCCGCATTACTTCCTCCCTGATATCTCACGATAATATCTGATTCCTCTGCAAGCATATCTGTAATCTTACCCTTGCCTTCATCTCCCCAGTTAGCGCCAACAATAGCTTTTACCATAGTTCCTCCATTCAGCCAAGAAGCCCACTGTTTTATTTAATTTACTACTATGTCTTTACAGTCACTAAAGAAATAACGTACTGTGTTTTTGACTTTAGTATAATATCACAACGCAGTACGTCAATCAATGGGAATTTTTAGTCTTTAATTGTCACATTTTGTCTAATATCTTATATTTCAATAACCTCATCTGCCTGTTCCAATGTAGATATTCTGTGAGCAATAACAATTGTTGTTTTGCCAGCCATTAGTCGTTTTAACGCGTCATTCACAAGATGCTCCGATTCGTTATCAAGTGCAGAAGTAGCCTCGTCAAGTATCAGTACCTCTGCATTTTTAAGAATAGCCCTCGCTATGGCAATTCTCTGTCTCTGTCCTCCCGACAAATGATTACCACGCTCCCCCGCTATAGTATCGTATCCTTGTTCCAGTCCTTCAATAAACTCATGTGCATTGGCAAGACGAGCTGCTTCCTTAATCTCTTCCATAGTAGCACCAGGCTTACCATATCTTATATTTTCCGCTATGCTTACATTGTAAAGATACGGCTCCTGCGGCACATAACTTATCATATCACGTATCTGTTCAAGCTTATACTGGTCATAACGTTTGCCTTTTAGATATATCGCACCGGAATCAACCTGGTGAAAACCTAATAAAAGCTTGGCAATAGTACTTTTACCCTTGCCCGATTCACCTTTTAAGGCAACACACCGCCCTCTTTTAACCTCCAAGTTAAAATCCTTAAACACCGGCGTATCCTCATCATAGGCAAATGTAACATTGCTAAAGCAAACCATTGTATCATCCAAAACTTCCATTCCAGATACAGGCACAGAGACACCTGTTTCAGGCTCTTCCGGCAAGTCCAAAAATTCAAACACTCTCTTAGCATTAGCTAGATAACTAGCCATAGATGGTATGTACACGCCAACCTGCAAAAGATTCCAGCTCATTGTTCCATAAAGCACATATATAGCCGCAAGATTATCAACTGTAGTTATGCCCTGTGCCACAAAAAACACACCAAGAGCAATAAATAAAAGCGATCCTAAAAGTTCAAAGCACTGATTCAGCCCATCAAGACAGGCAGACATAATATTCATCTTTCTTTGCTGCCTCTTATACTTTCTGTTCTCTGTTATAAACTGCTCTGTTTTCTTAGCTTGAAGACCGAATATCTTAATCTGTTCCATGCCTGCCAATATATCCGATATTCTCTGAGTAAGAGACTCATTGGTAGAAGACATTTGTTTGCTGACCTTTCTCATAGGTGACACAAATGTACCATTAATCAAAAGCAACGTGGCACTACACAAAAACAAACACAGTGTAACCTGCCAACTAAGTGCAAACATAGGCAAAAGGAAAAATACAGTCATAAGAAAAGGCATAAGTATCCTTCTAAATCTTGAACCATATATTCCTGTAGCACGGTCAGAATCATAAACCACCTTTGATATAAACTCACCGCTATGGGTCTTTACATAATACTCATAGGGCATACGCAAAGACTTAGAATACGTTGCCTTCTGTACATATGCTGCCCCTTTCTTTGCCTCCATAGTGTATACATAAAAACCTACAACATAAAGTAATATACATACCAAACCAATTCCCAAACAACCTGCAACGTTCTGCCATAACCCTTCAAATGCATCCTGCCCTGCAATTGCACCTCTTGCCCTTGCAATAATATCCTTAAGAAGCAATGCTGTAACAGTATCAAAAGCTGATAGCGCAACACTCATAGTCACGATAGCTGCAAGATATCTCCAAAATCCTGCTTTCATCATCTTTAACAGTCTGAGAAGCGTACCCCACTGACTAAGTTTGCCATTGTTTTCTCCTGCACCTTCACCATATTCACCAACTAAAAGGTCACTAAACTCCATCTACTATCCCTCCCTTCGCTTCCATTTCATAGAGACTGCTATATGTGCCACCAGCTTCTAACAGTTCACTGTGGGTTCCTGATTCAACAATCCTTCCCTGCTCCAACACATATATCTTGTCACAATTAACTATAGTACTCAATCTATGAGCAATAGTAACAACCGTACGACCCTTTGATATTCTTGCAATGGCATCCTGTATAAGGCTCTCTGTCTCTACATCCACCGCTGATGTAGGTTCATCAAGCAAGAGTATCGGTGCATCCTTTAAAAATGCTCTGGCAATAGATATACGCTGCTTCTGCCCACCTGACAATCTGGCACCTCGTTCGCCCACCAACGTATCATATCCTTGGGGAAGAGACATAATAAAATCATGAATATTAGCATTCTTACAAGCATCAACTATTTCATCCATAGTGGCATCCTGTCTGCCGTATGATACATTTTCTGCAATAGAAACCGGGAACAAAAAAACATTTTGTGAAACAAGTGCAATCTGCCTACGCAGTGCCATTATGTCCCATTCCTCACAATCTTTCCCGTAAATTCGATATTTACCCGACAAAATTCGATAAAACCCACAAATAATCTTGATAAAAGTCGTTTTACCACTTCCGGAGCTTCCTACAAATGCTACATTGGAACCTCTCTCCACAGACACATTAAAATCAGATAGTACTTCTTCGCCTTCCTTATAAGCAAAATGTATATCTTCAAACTCTATTACAGGTTTACCTTCATCCGGCTGATAATCTCCGTTACCAGTTTCCTCTTCCGGCTGATTTAGTATATTTTCAAGACGTTTTACCGAAACCATACACTCACGGAAACCTGCTATATAATCCGGAATCCATGCCATGGGCTGTGTCAGTCTGTCCAGCAACATAACATATGCCATAAGCTCGCCAATGGTCATATTTCCTTTCTGCACTTCGTACAACACAAAGATGTAACAGATAACCTTGGGAATCCACTTAATTATAAAACCAAAGGCGAATGCAATACCTGTAACTTTAGTCCTGATACGCTCATTATCCAAAATATCTTCGACTATAGTAAAAATTCTCTTTTTCTGTATCTCATACAGATTGAAACTCTTGCCTATAGTAATCCCTTGATATGCGTCAATCGCCACATTCTGAAGGTCATCATAAAGTCCACGTCTTTTAACGCCTATCTTAGTAACCTTCTTTGTAAGCACGTTAGCAAGCCATAAAAGAACCGGATAGCAAACAATTGTCACTAACAGAAGTTTAATATCTGTCAAACCAATGTACACACTTACAGTTACCATTGTAACAAGAGAAACAATTCCTTCCGGTAGCATCTCCGTAAAAAGGCTCTCAATCTGATACATATCCGAAAGAAGCTTATTCATCAGACTGCCTGTACCTTCTTCATCAAAATATTCGTACCTGAACTTAACTATCTTAGTCATTATAAGATTCCTAATATCCGTTTGAATATTAATGCTGAAGGTATTCTTACTTAAACTCTTTACAAATGCAGCAACAGTTCCAAGCAATACTAACACCATAAAGGGAACCAACAATCCTCTTAAATCAATGTTTTTTCCTGCAAACAGATCGTCCGTGGCCGTAGCAATTCTTTCACTGCCTTCTACCACAATCAGCGTCAACGCATACGAAAACAGTACATATGCTCCACATATGTACCAATACTTCTTCAATACATCTAATATGTAACTCTTATTTCTTTTCATATTACTCCCTTCATCAATAAAAAAGCATCGCCTAAAGCCAATTCCTGCTAGCTTTAGGCGACGCTTATTATGAAAGCTGATGAGGGGAATTGAACCCCCGACCTCTTCATTACCAATGAAGTGCTCTACCCCTGAGCTACATCAGCATCTATAATTCACCACAAGGCATTTTTTACCTGTGACGAACACTTGCTATCTTATTACAACCAGCCTATTTTGTCAACCAATTTTCAGCTTTGGCTCGTATCCTCTGAAGTGCATTATCTATAGCTTTTGGTGCCTTTCCCATAATCTGAGCAATCTCTTTATAATCCTTTTCCTGCATATAAAGCTCAAATACTTGTTTTTCCATCTTACTTAAAGACTTTACAAGCTGCTCTCTCATATACTTGACATTTTCCTTATCAATATACACATCTTCCGGATTCAATTCCGTCTCAGATGGTAATACATCCACCAGTCTAAACTCATTTTCTTCATCCATAGTTGCAGGCATATCATAAGATACATACGTGTTGAGCGGAACATTTTTCTTTCTGTTTGAAGCAGTAACCGCACTTATTATCTGACGATTAATACACATACTTGCAAATGTTGCAAAAGACGCCTCCTTGCTCTCATCATAGTCTCTTACCGCTTTGTATAGACCAATCATACCTTCTTGAATCAGGTCATCATTCTCACCACCAGCCAAAAACATAGCCTTTGCTTTTCTTCTCACAAGATTCTTATAGCGGTCAAATAGTACTTCTATGGCAAGCTCATCATCCATACGAAACATATCAACTAATACTTCATCCGCACATTCGTGATAATTCATTATACTCCCCCTTCCTTGCATATATTTCTTACATCCACCCATGTTACCTAAATATATCAAGCATCTTGACGTTGAACACTATACTTTTAGCTCATTCTCTGTCTTACTATCTCATATGCAAGCACACCTGCTGCCACAGAAGCGTTAAGAGAATCAATATCCCCCTTCATAGGAATCGATGCAACAAAGTCGCACTTTTCCTTTACAAGACGACTGACACCACTTCCTTCATTGCCTATAACAAGGCCTATCGAACCCTTAAGGTCTAAGTTGTACATAGTTGTGCCGTCCATATCTGCACATACAAACCACATACCTTCCTTTTTTAAGTCCTCAATAGTCTTTGCTATATTAGTTACTTTGGCAACAGGAGTATAATTAACAGCACCGGCAGAAGTCTTTGCTACTGTAGCTGTAAGACCAACCGCTCTACGCTTAGGTATAATTACTCCATGAGCACCTGCTAAATTAGCAGTTCTAATAATTGCACCAAGATTGTGCGGGTCCTCAATCTCATCCAATATAAATACAAATGGAGCCTCTCCCTTTTCTCTAGCCAATTCAAGAATATCCTCAACCTCAGCATATTCATATGCTGCCGCTTGCGCCACAACGCCCTGATGATGTCCTGTGTTAGACAGTCTGTCAAGACGCTCCTTATCTACAAAATTGATAATTGTGTCGGTCTTTCTTGCCTCTCTTGTAATACTCTTTATAGGCCCATCCTGACAACCGTCAAGTACAAATAGCTTATCAATAGTTTTCCCTGCACGAAATGCTTCAAGTACCGCATTTCTTCCTTCAATCGTAAATTCTTTGTATCTCATATTAACTCCATTCTCCTATCTCTACAAGGGCCGCCTTAATAAGCTCTACCATCCTGTCAAAACGTCCTGACAGATATAAGTACCCCATCAGCGCCTCAAATCCTGTGGCTCGCCTATAATCTCCTATAGAAGCATTCTTAGCAGATGTATATGACTTAGCATTACGTCCTCTCTTATACACAGCTTCTTCACTACTGTCCAGAAGGGACTCAATCAAACCTATCATCTTTGACTGAGTCTCTGCCTTTACCAAACTACTTGTTAGCTTATTCATCTTATTGACAGGCATATTGCCATAAGCATCCAGTATATATGTTTTTATCACAAGGTCATACACACTATCACCTATATATGCAAGCACCAATGGTGACAACTGCTTCGGGTCTGTTCCCTTAAGACTGAGTATATCCTTTATAGATGCCGTAAGACTTTGCTGTACACCTTCATTATCACTTTGAATGTCAGCCTGTGGCACCAAATTCTCTTTACTTAAGCTCTCTTCCATCTTACGCCTTCTCTTGTATCCTCTAAGATAATTCCCTTTGCAAGCAACTCGTCTCTGATTTCATCAGCTCTTGCAAAGTTTCTGTCCTTTCTAGCCTGCTGTCTCTCTGCAATCAGTGCATCAACCTCTTCATCAAGCATCTCTTCCTGCTTCTCAACTTTAAGTCCAAGAATGTCCGTAAGCACCTTAATCTTCTCTACCAACGCATTCAGATATTCCTTAGTATTGTCACTGCTACTGTTAGAATTAGCAAACTTCACAAGCTCAAATACAGCCGAAATCGCATCTGCTGTATTAAAGTCATCATCCATGGCCTGCTCGAACTTATCAAACATCTCCTTAGTTGAAGCAATCTTAGCAACCTCATCTTCTGACATAGCTCCATCAGCTGCACTTTCCATCAAATACTTAAGATTAGTCACTGCTGTTACTATTCTTTCAAGACTTATCTTTGCAGATTCCATAAGTTCTCTGCTAAAGTTAATCGGATTACGATAATGGGCACTAAGCATAAAGAATCTGAGCACCTGAAGATCATACTCTGCTGCAATATCTCTTACCGTAAAGAAATTACCAAGTGACTTTGACATTTTCTTATTGTCAATATTTAAAAATGCATTGTGCATCCAGTACTTAGAGAACTGAACACCATTAGCTGCTTCTGATTGTGCGATTTCATTCTCATGGTGCGGGAAGATTAAGTCTTCACCACCTGCGTGAATATCAATCTCATCACCCAAATACTTCTTTGACATAACTGAACATTCTATATGCCAGCCAGGTCTGCCATCACTCCAAGGAGACTCCCATGCAGGCTCCCCCTCTTTTTTAGGCTTCCAGAGCACAAAATCAAGCGGGTCTTCCTTCTCATCTTCTCCAGCGACCTTAATATCGCGGTGACCAGCCTCAAGGTCATCAATATTCTTCTTAGAAAGCTTTCCATAACCTTCAAACTTTCTGGTTCTAAAGTATACTGTGCCATTAACATCATAGGCATAACCCTTATCAATAAGAGTCTTAATCATATCAATCATACCGTCGATTTCCTGTGTTGCCAAAGGATGTGTCGTAGCAGGCTTAATATTCATACCCTCCATATCCTTCTTACACTCTGCAATATAACGCGTAGAAATCTCTTCAGAAGTTACACCTTCCTCGATAGCTTTCTTGATAATCTTATCATCAACATCTGTGAAGTTAGAAACATAGTTAACCTCGAATCCTTTATACTCAAGATATCGTCTTGCAGTATCAAAGCATATCATAGGTCTTGCATTACCAATATGGATAAGGTTATATACCGTAGGTCCGCAAACATACATTTTAACCTTGTTCTCCTCCAATGGCACAAATTCTTCCTTCTTCTTTGTAAGTGTATTATAAATCTTCATATATTCCTCCATATATAAGGACTACCCGTCCTTCTTTATTGCATTATCGCTTTTTCTATTCTTTCAAGTCTTTCTTTAAGCTTGGCATTCTCTGCCTTCAACGAATCAATATCGTTCATGACAGGGTCAGGCAAATGTATCTGATCGAGGTCAATCTCAACCTTTACATCGTTACGCATAACCACACGTCCCGGAACACCAACTACTGTTGAATTATCAGGAATATCCTTAAGAACCACCGAACCTGCTCCTATCTTACAGTTATTACCAATAGTAACAGAGCCCAAAACTTTAGCACCGGCACCT
Organism: Lachnospira sp.; assembly: GCA_045543195.1. GTDB lineage: Bacteria > Bacillota > Clostridia > Lachnospirales > Lachnospiraceae > Lachnospira. The sequence continues at coordinate 56,830 of JAZQME010000012.1, read as the reverse complement.
ATCATAACATTGTTGCCCACAGTCGGATGACGTTTACCTTGTTCCTTACCTGTACCTCCAAGCGTCACACCCTGATAAAGTGTTACATTGTCACCTATAATAGCGGTTTCACCAATAACAACACCATGCCCGTGGTCTATGAAGAAACCTTCTCCTATCTGTGCACCAGGATGAATCTCTATACCTGTTTTTCTGGCGGTTTTCTGAGATATACGTCTCGCTCTGTAATAATGCTTTTTCTCATAGAGCTTATGCGCCTTTCTATACTTTAGTATAGCCGTAAAACTAGGGTAAAGAAACACTTCCCAAGTAGACTTAATAGCGGGATCACGCTCTCGTATAACAGCAATCTCCTGCTTCAAATAATCAAAAAATCCCATAATTACTCTCCATGTTGCCATAAATCTAATGTAGCAGATAACTCTGCTACTATTATATTACTGCTGCTTCTTACAGCCGCCACACTCTGAGCAACAATTCTTCATATCCGACTCACCGTATATATAATTAGACACCGTGTTAAGACTACATATTGCCTGCGAAGATATACCCTCACCTGAACCTGTAAAACCAAGTCCCTCTTCTGTCGTTGCCTTTACATTGACCTGATTAATATCTATGCCAAGTGCTTCGGCAATATTCTCACGCATCTGGTCAATAAATGGTCTCATCTTGGGCTTCTGAGCAATAATAGTTGCGTCAATATTCTCAACAATATAATTGTTCTCATCAAGCAGTTTACCAACAACCTTTAATAATTCAATACTTGACGCACCCTTATATCTATCATCTGTATCCGGAAAATGCTTACCAATATCTCCAAGCACTGCCGCACCTAAGAGTGCATCCATAATAGCATGCAACAACACATCTGCATCCGAATGTCCCAGCAACCCTTTTTCATAAGGAATATCAACGCCACCTATAATAAGCTTTCTTCCTTCTACCAACTTGTGTACATCGTATCCCATTCCTACTCGCATAAAATACTCCATTCTTTACTTAGAAATCAATTCAACTAAATTACCATTACTATCCTTAGTGTGTTTACATCTTACGGTCACTGCATCTGCACCGGCATCACCTGTAACAACCCTTACCATAATCGCACTTTTAGCATCTACCTCGATCTGAATATATGCATTAGTAGTAATTGCTACATCCGACTGAAGTTCAACACTTTCTGTCAATTCTACCTGCAAATCTTCCTGCAACAGATCCTTAAATGTATCACCGCCATCAACTGCACCATCTATAACATTCTTACCTGTTGAAGCATCATATCGAATAACACAATACTGAGCATCACCACCATGCGCTTTTGCTATCGGCTCCTTGGCCATAGCATAAGACACAGTGTTCTTAATCGTATCCAGATTGTGGATATCCGTGGATTCTCTTGACTTGCTTATATTGTTAATAAGTGTCGGAGCCAGTACCCCCATAAGCACCGCCATAATCGCAATCACTATAATCAGTTCCACCAATGAAAAACCTGCATTAACATTACCTTTTCTTCTGTTCATAATTAACCCCTCTCAATCCTTGATTATTCCTTACGCAATGAAGCATTGCATAACCTATATTATTTTAGCACTTCAACCGCAAAATGTAAATGAATATTAAATATTTGAAGATTTTTACCGTTTTCTTTACAAAATATTGAAAATGTTACATTTTTATTGTAAAATTAAAATAATTGTTACGTAATTATCAATGTGGAGGGATATTGTTATGAAACGAATGATTACAACGCAGCTACTGCGAATTCTTGCTGTTGTACTTGCACTTTCCTTAGTAATTAACTTTGTCATACAGATGCTGGATATTCAGTCTGCTATGAAAAAAGAATCCGACATTATATTTGCACAAGTAGAACAGATTCTAGCAGAGAATTCTCAAGATCTTTCAACTGTTGTTGACAGCTATCGACAAACTGCTATTAACAATGCTGATGCAGTTGCATACATTATTCAAAACAAGCCCTCTGTCCTAGAAAACATTTCAGAGTTAACTTCTATTGCAAAACTACTAGAAATTGATGAGATACATATATTCGATAATACAGGTGTTATTATCAATGGTACCAACCCTGAATATTATGGCTTATCTATGAATGATGGTGAACAGATTGGGTTCTTCAAGCCTATGTTAACCGACAAAAACCTAAAAGCCTGCCAGGAAGTAACACCTAACACAGCTGCCGGTAAACAAATGCAATACTCCGCTGTTTGGAACAGCACTGGTACAATGATTGTACAAGTGGGCAATGAGCCTACACGTATATTGGAGCAAACCCGAAAGAATGAACTTTCATACATATTTTCTCTTCTGACCTCAGAAAACGGTTCAGACCTTTACGCAGTTGACAGAAATAATAATGCTATTATACTGGGGTCAACCAATCAATCAACCGTTGGCAAATCAATATTTGATATAGGTGTAGAAAACAACAATCGACTTAACAAACGTGGCGGCTTTCATGCAACCGTAGATGGCAATCTTTCTTACTGTACGTATAAAGAATTAGACTCCGTTCTTATTCTACGAGTTTGTTCATGTGATGTGTTATACAGTGACATATTTTCTTACACACTGTTTATGATACTTTATCTCATAGTCGCAGCTATATTCTTGCTATTTTCAGCAGTAAAGTATCTTGATAAGCACATCATATCAGGCATTAACTCTGTTAACAGAAAACTTTCCATCATTACTGAGGGAAACTTTGATGCAGAAGTCAGTGTAACTACAACCCCTGAGTTCGCTGAATTAAGCAGTCACATAAACACTATGGTTGACAGCATTCTTTCCACTACCGATAAGATTTCTTACGTACTTGATTCGGCTAAACTACCTATCGGTGTGTACGAATACAGCACCAATATGCCCCGTGTACGTGTAACCAAACACACCTGCGATATACTGCATTTAAGTCATTCACTTGCAGAGTCAGTACTTTCCGACTATGAACTGTTTGAGAAGTATATCAACCAGATTGAATCTAATACTATAGATGGTTATGAACATATATATTATATCAATAACAAAAAAGAGTACTATGTAAAGATTCAACATTTTGAAAAAGACGGCAACACTCTCGGAATTGTCACCGATGTAACTAAAGAAATGCAGAAACATAGAAATCTGGAAAATGAGCGTGATATAGATATTCTGACCGGACTATATAACCGTCGCGGTCTTGAGTCCCATTTGGACAGCCTATTTAAAGAACCGGACACACTTGGTTACAGCGCTCTCATTATGTTAGACGCTGATGGATTAAAGGACATTAACGACAAGTATGGTCATGAGGCAGGAGACAAATATCTATGTGCCATTGCTGACATTATTAAAAATGTTGCACCGCCTCTGCACATTCTTTCACGACAAGGCGGAGATGAATTCGTATTATTTTTCTATGGTTGCAATAGCGACGATGAAATTAGAAGCTATATAGATAAACTCGAATCAATTCGAGATAATAAGACTTTGGAGATAATAAGTAATACAATCATACCTATCCGTTACTCTCTAGGATATGTATTTTGTCACAATTCAGAAGAGAACCACTACGCATTACTTCGTGATGCTGACGACCTTATGTATGATGATAAGCGTATCCGAAAGGCACAACGATAGAATAAAGCCTTACTATAGGTCGGTAAAATATGCAAACTATTGAGTTGTCCAAAACTCAAATTTTAGCAAGTTTTTCACCATAATTTAAGACAAGAAAAAGCTAGGAAATGTGATATTCCCTAGCTTTCTTATTTAGTAGCGAGAAAGGGATTCGAACCCCCGACACCTTGGGTATGAACCAAGTGCTCTAGCCAACTGAGCTATCTCGCCATATTAGGTTATATATGGGACCAATAGGGCTCGAACCTATGACCCTCTGCTTGTAAGGCAGATGCTCTCCCAGCTGAGCTATGATCCCATATGCAAGAGCTCGCCTCAAGCGAACTGACTTGCTTATTATAATACTTGTCCAGATGTATGTCAAGCACTTTTTTAAAGTTTTTTAGAGAGTTTTCAGTAATTTTTATATTATAGTATCATCTTATTCAGAAGCTTTATACTCTTTTATTATTCTTACGCATAAGAAGCACCACTAAAATAACAATTATAGCCAAAAGTCCTAGACCAATTCCTATAACTGTACCCATAGGAAACGCATTATTATCGTCCACGTTTCCGCCATCAGCGTCGCCTGTGTTAGATGTACTATTGCCACTATCCTCGCTTGTGTGACTTGCACCAACGTCCTCGTAAAACCATTTTTCATTGGTAGGGTCATAATTCTCCGATAATGCATATTCGTCAAATACGATATTTCTACTGATAAGTCTAGCCAAATCGTCCCTCTTTAACTTTGTAGGAATAGTGCCATTTGCTATAATCTGTTCCTCTTCCTCTAATGCAGTATAGTTAGCTTTCATAATATCTAAAGTCGCTCTATCAAACCATATTTCACAACTATTAGTAGTTTTCATATTTCCATTTATATCGGTTACATTGCAAATGCCTTTATCTCTACTATGCGCGAACATATCAATAAAAATAAGACATTCTTCCTCTGTTGCTGTTATGTTTTTTCCGTATACACATACATATCCGTCTTTAATCAGCCTGTCGCATACGTTCTTTTTTTCTTGCAATGTCAAAATCGTGTTACTACTAGAATTTAATTCACTTAGTAAATAAGCGGGATAACTATTGATTTCTGCATTACCATAAAGCACGCCGCATTTATTCCAAGTATCATATTTTTCTTCTAACGTAGCCCACGCACTTTCTTGTTCCGCACTTCCCGAACTAGCATAGACTGTTGTTATAGGCATAACTGCCATAACCATAATCATTAAAACACTCATTGCCACTAACTTTAACTTACACTTCAGCTTCATTTTTCCTTTTCCTCTTCTCCTTTTCAAGTTCTATTTCCCGTCTTGCCTCGTCGGTTAAACGGATGGCATCTTCCTCTGTTGGATGATAACCATTTGCTCTATAAAAGCTCTCTTGCATACTTTCTAGGACTTCTATTATAGTTCTTCCCGATGGTTTCATAGTATTTTGCATAGGCACCCTCCCAATAATTACGTTAATATAACAGTCCGTCACTTATCTTAAAACTTCTCCAGCAAATCCTTCTTCTTAATGTTAAATTCTTCCTCAGTAATAATTCCCTGGTCTAACATTTCCTTTAACTTCTGGAGAGTCTCCATGGCAGCATCTTCTTTGTTAGCCTTCTCTATATTCTTAGCATCATTCATAACTGCATTATAGTACTCCTCTTCCATTTCCCGCTGAACAGCCTTGTCCATAAGAAAATTCTTATGCTCCATAGGATATACTAAAGGCTTTTTCATGATAAACAGTACTGTATCTATGATTAAAAATATCCACCCCAAAAAGAAGGTAAAACCAACAATAAATAAGTTAATAAATATTCCTAACACTCCCATTGCACGTGATAACTTTTTCATTAAAAACTCGCAATGAATAATTCCCAACAGTATTCCTCCTGTCATAATTGAACCCACAAAATTCTCCAGAAATGTCCCCTGCTGAGTAATTGTCGTATATATAAATAGCAACACCGCAATACCCCATCCTGCAAACATAGCTATCTTTCTTAGCATATTAGTAAACTTGTAATTCTTTTGTGCCTTAGCCGGCAATGATTCAATATCGATCATATCTTCATCCTCGCATTTAATATAGTAGTGTTTTTTAATCCCTCTCCAAGGACTTGTCCTTCAGCTCACCTATCAAAACAGGAATTCTCAAAGTTCTTTTTTCTGAGTATTTCAATAGCATGCTCTAGAAATTCAATATCCTCGCTGGTCAAGTCTGTCACGTCAAGAACCTGTTTCTTTTCCTCAATATCTAATAAATAATCTGTTGAAACATGAAATATATTGGAGAGCTTAACAAGTACTTCAGGGGAAGGATAACATAAAGACTGTTCATAGTAACTTATAGTTGCCTTAGAAAGCCACAGTCGTTCAGCTAACTGTTTTTGCGTTAATCCTGCAGAATTACGTAGTTTTTTTAACGTATTCCCAAAATCTCCCATAACTGCACCTCCAATACTTCTATGACTTACCACAAAAAGGTATTAGTATACTTGGAAATTTAGTCCAAATATACTAAACTCCGAAAACATTTCTCCCATAAAACGATTTGCAAAACATTCCCCTTAACTTGTAAATGCTCTTCACAAAGTAATCATACATCAACGCTACAAAAATGTGGTTGCATACCACGCAATACTTATGCAATATGATGCAACATAAAAAGACATTGCCAGTGATTACTCACCAACAGCAATGTCCTTACAATTACATTTATTACATTTTACCACTTTTCTCATCCGGTCTTTCTACATAACGTCCATTTCGGATTAGTCTTATACAAAATATCATTTATTTCTTTACAGCTATGTACACCTTTATCCAAAAGTTCCTCTATTAATCTATCCCTATCGTCCACGAGATATTGGCAACCTATTGCCCTAATAAAATCACATCTTCGCTCTTTAGGAAAACCATTTTCTATCATTCCTATAGCCACCGAAAGTACAAATTCTTTTCGTGGTTCATTAATTCTATTATTCTTTAACCTTCCAATACTACTTTCATGATATGAAATCATACGTGCAAACCGTCTATTATTAGGAATATACTTATGCAGGTACCTAATAAACAGTTCTCTATCAAAATCCGCTCTTGTCTTCCCCTTATTTATGCGAAGATATTCCTGTAACTCTTCTTCATGGTACTTTGAAAGAGAACCCTTGTCAGTTGGTTGGTTTATCTCCATAAGTACCTTATTCTTTGACTCAATCACAAGATAAACCTGCATCTTGGAATTGCGTTCCTTTAACCATCCATTAATAGCATCTTTGGCAATCTTGCACGCATCATCCACAGGCACACGGTTATATCCTGCACCAAGCAAAACAAATGCAACACTGTTCAGCTCTTTTTCTGAAGCAAGTTCCAATGCCGACCAATAACACCACGTAAGATATTTTGCCTCTTTTTCATACCCACCATACCAGGTAGGCGCAACTGTATGAATTACATACTGTGACTTCAGCTTAAAACCTGGTGTAATAGCAGATGTGCCTTTTTTGAGAGTTCCAATCTTTCTTCTTGCCTCCATCATCGCAGCTTCGCCTGCCGCTTCATACACCTTCTTGCCTAGTTTTCCTCCTGCACAAGGGGACGGATTGGCAGAAATCACTATAGCATCCACTTCCATATCCAGAATATCCCCAACAGTAATATTTAACGCCATATTATCTCCTCTACACTCTAATCTCAGCCGTCATACCTATCACGTCTTTATTGCCCTCAAGAATAGGATTAATAACATTGACAAGATACTCTTCAACCTGTTGCGGTGAACGCCCTACATACTTTGATGGTTCCAGCTTCTGCTTAAGTTCTTCAATGCTTATGCCAAATGTTGAATCTGCCGCTATAAGTTCAAGCAAGTTATTGTCAAGACCATCACGTTTAACACGCATTCCGGCTTCCATCGACAACTCTCTTATATGCTCGTGAAGTTCCTGTCTATCACCACCTGCCTTTACAGCATCCATCATAATATTCTCTGTTGCCATAAACGGAAGCTCTGCCATAAGATGCTTTTCTATAACCTTTTCGTATACTACAAGTCCATCCACAACATTGATATACAAGTCAAGTATACCATCCACAGCCAGAAACCCTTCCGGAATGGATATTCTCTTATTAGCAGAATCATCAAGAGTTCTTTCAAACCACTGTGTCGATGACACAATAGCCGGATTCATGGCATCACATATAACGTAGTCCGCAAGAGATGCCATACGCTCTGTACGCATAGGATTACGCTTATATGCCATAGCCGATGAACCAATCTGCGACTTCTCAAACGGTTCCTCTATCTCTTTAAGATGCTGTAACAGCCTAATATCATTAGAAAACTTATGAGCACTTGCCGCAATACCCGCAAGCACATTAAGCACACGCATATCAACCTTACGTGAATATGTCTGGCCCGATACAGGAACACACCCCACAAAGCCCATTTTTTCTGCAATCTTTACATCTATCTGTGCAATTTTAGTGTGGTCATCGTTAAACAACTCAAGAAATGATGCCTGTGTACCTGTGGTTCCCTTGCAACCAAGAAGCTTCATCGTTGACAACACATAGTCTATGTCTTCTAAATCCATAACCAGCTCATTCATCCAAAGTGTCGCTCTCTTACCCACGGTAGTAGGCTGGGCCGGCTGAAAATGTGTAAACGCCAGCGTTGGAAGCTCTTTATATCTGTCTGCAAACTCTGAAAGCTTTGCTAACACATTAATAAGCTTCTTCCTTACAAGCTTCAATCCCTCCGTCATAAGAATTATGTCTGTATTGTCTCCCACATAGCAGGATGTAGCGCCAAGATGAATAATCCCCTTCGCCTTAGGACACTGCAGTCCATAAGCATAAACATGGGACATAACATCATGTCTTACTTCCTTCTCACGGTGCATAGCATCCTCATAGTTAATGTTATCCTTGTTAGCTTTGAGTTCCTCTATCTGTTCATCAGTAATTTCAAGCCCCAGTTCCTTCTCTGTTTCAGCTAATGCTATCCAGAGCTTTCTCCAAGTCCTAAACTTCATATCCGGTGAAAATATATACTGCATCTCCTTGCTGGCATAACGCTGCCCAAGTGGTGTCTCATATCTGTCCTTCATAACAATCTCCATTCTGTGGAAAACCTGTATCCCACTTGCTAAAATTGCCTCAAGCTCCGCATTAACGGAACTCAAGACAATTATATATCAGCAATATTTCAAAATCAATATAATTCAATCGACATTACTTTACGACATTATACTACAATATCACTCTACAATATTACTTCTTTATCTGATTAAGCTTTTCGTTAAGGTCAAGGAGCTGTTCCTTCGTAAACACTACACCTGTCATACCCATAAGTCCTGTGAGTCGAAGCACCGTAAAGCCACCCATCATCTGCATCATACCTTCACTCATCTCAAAGCCTGCCATCCCACTGGAACCAAGCCCCTTTGTTATCTGGCTCATAATTCCACCAAACAACTGGCTTCCCTCTTCACTAGCCATAATATCGCTTATCTTATCATTCAATGAAAAATAACCTTCGGGAGCCGTAACATCAAACCAGTTAAGAATAGCCCCTTTCTCCTTAAGTCTGTAATCTTCATTGAATTCATCCACTTTATTGATAACACTGTCATCTTCACAGGCATCTGCTATAGCAACAAGCTTTGTTCTGCCCTCATTTGGAACATCAAAGCAAAAGAAATGGGACTGACTGCTTTGTTTACCGATACTTTGTCCGTTTACATACAGTTCAACCTCCGGCTGGTTAGAGTACACTGTGATTTTCGTTACATCCTCCACCCTGTCTATATATCGCTTTCCACATATATGCACAAATGGTGTATCTGTAAGCCATGCTTTATAGGCATAAAACGCATCCTTCTTATACTTACGGTCAAATGTTACCAACCCCTTATGATTCTGACCATTCTCTCCACCTTCATTACGGGCATCCGCACCAAAATCAAACATATTCCATACATGTGTAGCCCAAATATAAGGTCTTGTAAACAACTGTTTTATTAACTCTTCGTGATAATGAGCCTGATATTCCTCCGTATAATCCCCCTGATGAGGTTCAGAAGAATGCCAGTTAAGAGCCTCACATCCGTACTCGCTCACACCAATAGGAATATCCGGAAACTCCTCGTGAAATTTATCAAACCATGGACCATTCATAGAAGTATCACCACCGTACCAGCCGAAGTAATGATTATATGACACAGCATCCGGAATCTTAATATATGGATGATTAATATCACACATTGATACGCAGGCAATAACCGTCTTTCTTGTCGGGTCTAACTGGTGTGCTAACTCATTTAACTCAATATGATTGTCAATCAAGTCCTTTTCATTATCCATAGACATAGTAATTTCGTTAGACAGTCCCCATACAACGATACTTGGATGATTATAATTCTGAATTATCAATTCTTTCATCTGAGATATGGTATTCTGTCTGCCTGTTGGCATATGCTTTGAGATATACGGAATCTCAGCCCACACAACCATACCTTTTTCATCGCACAAGTCATAGAAGTACTGATCGTGCTGATAGTGTGCAAGACGAATTGTTGTAGCACCCATCTCGCATATTAACTCCATATCCTCTCTGTGATGTTCCGGCAGCAATGCATTACCATATCCCCATCTGTCCTGATGACGCGATACACCTCTTAATGGATAACTTTCGCCATTCAATATAAAGCCTTTGTTTGGATCAATCTCAAATGTGCGGCAACCAAAACGCGTGCGCACATTATCAAGAATTTCGTCTCCTTCCATAAGCTTAACTTCTATAGAATATAGATAAGGATCCTTTTTACCCTGCCACAAGTGCACACTATCAATACATTGACATATCTTAGTTTCTGACACAGGAACCTTATTGTCCACAACTACCGCTCCGTCTGCATCCTTAATAGTGTAAACCATCTCCTGTCCATCCTTTGTGCCCACAACAAAAACCTCAGTCTCCACTTTAGCCTGTGGTCCGTTAACCTTAGGCGTAACCATAATTCCCGGCCCTCCGAAATATTCAAGATCAAAATGTGATTTATTCACAGCAATAATATTCACATCACGGTACAATCCGCCATAAAAAGTAAAATCTGCCATTTGTGGATAAACTTCTGTATTTTCTGAATTATCAACTGCAACTACTATAAGGTTATTATCCTCTAAACTCTCTGTAATATCCACTCTCCACGTTGAATACCCGCCATCATGGTGTCCAAGTTTCTTACCGTTAACATACACATCTGCTGAGGAATTAGCTCCTAAAAATTCTAGAAAGTACTTATCACTTTCCGGAAGGTCATGTCTATTTAATTCTTTGACATAATAACAGGTGCCACGGTAATAATCATTACCGCCATCCTGTCCATCAATATTGTTCCATGTGTGGGGTAACGTTACCCACTCCCATCTTGTAGGCATCTTTTCCGGAACTTCATCAACATTCTTTGAAAAAGCCCACTTTGTATTAAAATTAATAACCTGTCTCATCATTATTCTCCTTCATGCTTTTTCTTTAAAATCTCCACATTAGCTTCAACCTGCTTCTTGTGAAGAGGATACCAAAACCATAATACTACTGCCAACAGCAGAAATCCTGCTGCCGGAACCAAAGTTGATATATTATAAATACCGTTTAGAATACCTTCATCAAATGCAGTCTCGCTATTATACCCTATATAAGAGAGCAATGTTCCAGTAAGTCCCGCGGCTGCAGCCTGTCCAAGTTTTCTTGCGAAAGAATACAATGCATACACCGCACCATCTTCTCGAATGCCATTTCTAATTTCTGAATAATCAATTACATCCGTTATAAGGGCCCAATTCACCATAGAAAATATTCCCAGTCCCACCCATATAAATCCTTGAAGTGCTATATATATCCACACATTTTCGGGACGAACTATAAACAATAAAACACATATAAGCACTGCGAACAGATTGGATGCAACACTTATCTCCGCTTTACCAAAGCGCTTTGCCAATGGTTTAGCCAGTGCCGCCGCCACTGACATACCAATCACCATAACAAACGTTGACACTGACTGAGCCGTGACATTTCTGTAGTAATTAGGAAACACATAGTTAGCCATGGACTGCATAGTAAGCTGAGCAAGCAACATAAATATCGATGCCACGATAATTGATATAAGCGCCCTGTTACTTACAGCATTTTTAAGCATAGTCCCCACGCTGTTATTTTGCTTTACCGTCTGACCTTCGTCAATCTTCACACGTTCTGTAGTCAAATAGTAGCACAGCAGGTAACATCCAACTGCAAGAACCGAGAACACACCTGCCACAACAGTGAAACGACCGCCATTGAGCACCACATTTTCACCAACTGTATCATACGCAATAAGAGGCACACCTGCGCCAATAATCAATCCTGCCAGCATACCGCCCATAGTCCTAAAGGTAGATAAAGATTGTCTATCATCAGGGTTTGGCGATATTGCTGAGGCCATGGAACCATATGGTATATTAATTGACGTATAAAAAATCGAACCCCACAAAATATAAGTTACAAACAGATATATAATCTTAAAAGTCATTGGCATATCTGCAAGACCGCTTTGATATATCAAAAAAGATGATATTGCCACCGGACCACACATCCTTCTTATCCAGGGTTTAAATTTACCAACCGGTGTTGTTGTGCTTTTGTCGCATATTCGCCCCATAGCTACATCCGTAAACGCATCAATAAATCTTGCAACCATCATCACCACACCAACAATGGCTGCATCTACCCCCATCACATCAGTATAGAATTTGAGCAAAAAACTCGAGGATAACAAAAATGTAAAATCATTGCCAAAATCTCCGAACAAATAACCAAGCTTATCCCTTATTCCGAAAGGTTTTGATATCACTTTGTCTTTCATACATTAACTCCTTCCAAACATAAAGCTACTTTATAATCATTCCCTGTTTATGTTCAGATATTCCTTAAATGTTCAGGCGACATCAACAGTCACTTGCATATTTGCAAAAAAGAGTGTATTATTAATCTATGAATATTGTTCGGGAGGTTTAACCATGCAAGAAAAGAGACGTTCTAAACGTATCAAAGCACACTTAGAATTAAATGTTTCATCAGTTTTTAAGCAGGATAATGTAAAGGTTGAAAATATCGAATCACCTATTACTGTAATCAATGTATCAAGACACGGTATTGGCTTTGTATCAAAGAGTGTTTTACCGGACGGTTATTATTTTAATGCCGCACTTCAGCTTGGCGACGAAGACAATGTCCTTTACTGTGTAGTTAAGATTATAAGATGCATACCAACTGACAACGGTGAATATCGTTACGGTTGCGAATATGTTGGTCTTCCAAGTATTTTCTCTTATATATTTGAAGAATTTGAAGATGCTAATGTAGGAAACGAAGATTAAAACAAGCGCTGCTTTAGTTATATTGCTAAAGTAGCGCTTACTTTTATCATATTTATTCACAAGATACCTTAGTGTTAACTATGTTAATATTACAGCCTTGTACCTTATTCTCTTTATCTGCCACAAATGTTGAATCAGATATGGTTATATCAGATATGGTATCCTCTCTTCCTTCAATAGGCTCAATCGTAATAGCTATCCCTGCTTTGGTGCAGTTAATACGCTTCATAGTAATATCCTTGAAGTACGGAACATCTTCTTCATTTTCCTGCTTAATCTCTTCATTTCTATTAAGAAGGTTCAAAACATATCCCATAGTAAGAATAATAGCCTCATTCTTAATATTGACCATATTGATATCTTTTATGTGTATATTCTCTACTGTACCGCCTCTGCCCATGGCACTTTTCATACGAATTCCTACATCCGTACCAATAAATGTACAACGCTCTACAAGAATATTCTTAACACCTCTTGACATCTCGCTTCCAATTACAAATCCGCCATGGCCTTCATTAACGAGACAATCATGAATATATAGATTCTCACAAGGTCCCTCAAATGTTCTTGCTTCTGCATTCTTACCTGACTTAATACAAATAGCATCATCGCCGGTTTCAAATACATTGTCATGAACATGTACATTCTTACAAGATTCAATATCAATACCATCACCATTCTGTGCGTGGTACGGATTGCTAACACTTATATGACGAACCGTAAGATTCTCACAAAAGAACGGATGTATATTCCATGCCGGTGAATTCATAAATGTTACGCCTTCAAGAAGCACGTTCTTACAATATCTGAGACTTACCATAACCGGCCTGTAAAAATCATAATAATCAGCTGCCTCTAATAGGTCTGACTTATCCTTGCCCTGAATATTATTTTCATTACCAAGATATGCGCTCTCTGTTGGGAACCATACACCATGCTCCTTTGTAGGAAGAACATAGGTACTCTTCTTTAACATAGCCTGCCACTGCCTATCTGTAACCTTAAACTGCTTAACAGGTCTCCAAAGATCACCACTTCCATCAATATATCCATATCCTGTTATGGCAACATTGGTAGCCTTTTCTGCAGTAATAGGCGAAACCGCTCTTATACACTCCTGTCCTTCATAGTTAGTTATTATAAGCGGATATTCCTTCTTATTCTTTGAAAACTTGATAGTAGCCTGCTTATCAAGGTGCAGATTAACATTGCTCTTAAGTCTTATAGGGCCTGTAATCCATATACCTGCCGGCACTACAACCTTACCACCACCAAGCTGCGACACTGTATCAATAGCTTTATTAATAGCTGCCGCATTAACACTTCCATCCTCAAGATCCCATTCACTTGAAGATGCCCCAAAATCCGTTATTCGCACAGTTCTCTCTGCAAATTCCGGTACATTAATAATAAAATCTTCTGCTTTCATAATATCACTCCCACTTGTAATCATCTAATGTAACAAATGTATATCCCTGCTTCTGTGCTTCATCAATAAAATCATCAAGAATCGCAACATTAGTATTAGATACTGTATGTAAAAGAATAACTGCCCCCGGATGCAATCGCTCCGTCACTGCCTTTAATGCCTTTTCCTCTGTCGGCTGATTGGCTGTATCCCAGTCAACATGTGCTATAGACCAGAATACCGACTTATACCCCTGTGATGTTACAAGCTCTAAAGAACTCTCTGAGTTCTCACCTGTAGGGAATCTGAAATACTTACAATCATAGTTGTACTTAGACTTAAGTATGCTGCTAACTCCCCACAATTCTTCTGCCATCTGAGTTCTTGTAATCTTTGTAAACACGGGATGTGTTGTACTATGATTACCAACTATATGTCCCTCGTTAATCATTCTCTGCACTACATTGCCATAACCTGTAACAAATGGCTTTGTACAGAAAAATGCAGCTTTAACATTCTTTGTCTTTAAAACATCCAATATCTTAGGCGTGTTGTTGTTATACTCATATCCGCAGTCAAATGTAAGATACAAAACTTTACCTGTTGACTTAGTATCCAGTGCCAACGCCTGAATACCTTTACTCTTTAATGAATCAAAACGGGCCTGATTGTTTATGGATATCTGATGTGGCTTGCCCCCCGTTGCATAGCCATATCCCCAACCGGAACCTTTTGTTGAAAGCCCTCTTGTATTATCAGGATCATAAACCGTATACTTCCCATCAACAACTAATGTCATGGGATTAGTTGTTGATTGTGTTGCTTTTGTCGCCTCTGTTTCAGGTGCTTTTGTAGGAGCCTGAGTTGGAGCACTGGTAGACTGCGTCCCTTTTGTCTGCTCTTTAGCCGAAGTACTTTCCCCTACATTGTTCTGTGTCTGAGTCTCCTGTACTACATCCTGTGTCACTTCCTGAGTGCCACCAGCCACAGTGCCATTAGTAGATGTAGCCTTGTTGTTTCCACAACCTGTAGCTACCAGCATCGTAATCATAACGGCGCTTGCTATCAGCTTCTTAAACCTCTTGTTCATCATACTTTATCCCCTTTACTTTAATGTATCTTTTGCCATCCCCTTTTATCTTGCTTCTGCAGCCTTCATAAGATGCTTTGCAAGTACAGATGTTGTCACCGAACCCACTCCACCCGGAACAGGTGAAGCTATAGCAGCAATATCAGTAATTGCATCAAAATCAACATCCCCACAAAGGTTACCGCTCTCATCAACATTGATACCAACATCTATTACTACTGCATCCTTAGCTACATATTCCGGTTTAATCATCTTTGCAACACCTGCTGCCGCCACAAGAACCTCTGCATTCTTGCAAGTTCCTGCCATATCAGCTGTTCTTGTATGACAGACTGTAACAGTAGCATTCTTCTTCATAAGAAGCATATATACCGGCTTACCGATAACAAGACTTCTTCCAACAACCGTAACTCTTTTTCCTGTGAGATTAACCCCTGCAAAATCAAGCATCTCTATAACCGCTTCCGCAGTACATGGTGCATATCCGCTGTCATCTCCTGCATACACCTTTGCAAGATTCATAGGAGATATTCCGTCCAGGTCCTTTCTTGGGTCAATTCTGTTCTCAATTGCCTTTTCATCCAAATGCTTTGGTAATGGACGAAGCAGCAAAATACCATCAATATCACTGTTACTATTAATCTTATCAAACTCTGCCTGAAAATCGCAATTGGTAATATCTTCCGGGAACACAAAAGATGTACATCTAAAACCTATCTTGTCCATCTTTTTAGTAGCGCCACGCTCATATGACATATCATCCGGTCTTTCGCCAACTCTTATAATGGCAAGGTGTGGAACCGCACCTGTGAACTTCTCAAGCTTATCTATAAGCTCTGCATTAATCGCCTCCGCAACAGGCAACCCTTTTAAAACTTCCATAATATACCTCCACGTAATTATCTGATTCTGTCCATTACTGCATCAAATATCTCATCAGCCAAATCATTGCCTACTGCAAGAAGCTCATCAGCTCTTGAATTCATATCCTCAGCAACTTCCTCATTCTTCATAAGCTTTGTGTTAATAAACACATTTAAGGACGCACCGTTAAGTGCAGCCTTTGCCATCTGGATACCTACTCCAACGTCACTTATGGCAAGCGCACTGCCAATCACCGCCAAACGCTCTAATATACGCATAGATTCAACTACCTTTTCCATAAGAGCCAGTGGTGTCTCACTAGCCGCAACAAGAGCCTTTTCCATAACCTCTTCACGAACTGCAAGTTCCTCAGGAGTATTCTTTGGCAAACCATAAGCCTTTGACAATGGCTCGAAAGCCTCCGCATCCTTATCCATATATGCAACCAGCTCCTTAGTCAATGCCTCTGCCTTAACAATAACTTCCTCAATCTCTGCCTGATACTCTGCATACTTCTTCTTACCAGTTGTAAGGTTAGCAACCATGGAACCAAGTGACATGCCAATAGCTGCTGCATAAGCACTGGCACCACCGCCACCCGGTACCGGTGCGCTTGAAGAAAGCACCTCTATAAATTCATTCATATTCTGATTCGCCATCATAATTCTATCTCTCCTTCAAATACTGTTTCTGCCGGACCTTCCATAAGAACAGTGTTCTTTTGTCTGTCCCATTTAATCTTTAAATCTCCACCTAAAAGATGTAATGTTGCTTCATCGTTACACATACCATTAAGCACTGTTGCCACAAGACTGGCACAAGCGCCTGTACCACATGCCCATGTCTCAGCGGAACCACGCTCCCACACACGCATATTCAGATTAGACTCGTCCACAACCTGAATAAACTCTGCATTTACACGCTCCGGAAACGCTTTATGGTTCTCAAAGTACGGTCCTACCCCATCCAGGTCAAACTCTTTAATATTAATATCCTTATCAATATAAACTATAGAATGAGGATTCCCCATGGAAACGCATGTAACTTCGTAATCCACACCATTAACGTTAAGCTTCTTGCCAATAATAGCATTCGGTGTAGCTGCCTTTCCGGCAAGCTCCTCATCTGCCACTATAGCCTTGTTACCTTCTGTAAAACAGCTAATATCTGCAGGAACTTTTGCCGCATCCAATTCAGGTGCTCCCATATCCACCGTGACAGTCTTAATCTTTCCATCACTTCCAGGATGAAGCGTAAGATACTTTATTCCGGCAAGAGTCTCAACTGAAACCTCCGTTTTATCCGTCAAACCAAAATCATATACAAACTTTCCGACACAACGAATGCCATTGCCACACATCTGGCTCTGCGAACCGTCAGCATTGTACATTTCCATAAAGAAATCTGCTACATCCGAAGTCTTAATAAGAATCAAACCATCTGAGCCTATACCAAAGTGTCTGTCACTCACTTTAATAGCCACTTGTGATGCATTGTCCAACTGCATCTTAGTACAGTCTACATACACATAATCATTTCCGGCACCCTGCATCTTCACAAATCTCATATTCATAAGTAATCTCCCAAAGCAAATAATTTATGAGCCCTGCCCACTACCTATATAATACACCATTTACCAGTATTTTGTACATAGATTTTGCGCTAAATGATTTGAGCAAACCAACATTAAACTAAATATCATAACAAATCAGGTCCAGCGGGAGTTTCCGCCGGACCTTTCATCATCAATCAAACCTAACTACAGTACCAAATCAATATGCTGTACAGTACCTACCTCCCCGGTACTCTCTTTAAGAAAAACACCCGTTTTTCTTATAATAGCATTTGCTTCGTTAGTATTGGCATCATTAAGACTAAATTCCGTGTTGTTACTCTGAAGATATATAGCACCTACATCCGCATCTTTAAGTGATATCAACTTATCTTCACCATCCTCATCCTTGGTCCAGACCGCCAAGTCATGAAACACTTCATCGCCTTCATCAATCCAGCCATTCTTATCCGTATCATAAGCCGCCAAATCTCTGAATCCATCTCCTGACTTAGTACCAAAAAGTTCACTTCCATCATTGATGATACCATCACCATTCTTGTCTAAAGCAAGGAATCCGCTTCCGCCAGCCACAAATGATATCTCATCCTTAGTTCCATCGGAATCAATGTCAAACATAAACTTCTGGTCGGATACATCTGTCACATCCGCCTCCAGGTTAATAACCAATGGATCCGTCACAACATACTCTTCCTCTGTGTAACTTTGATACTTAGCTTCAAACTCTCTTGACATCTCAACTGTTATATTGAACCCCAGTTGTCTTCCATCTGCTGTAAGAGCCATACCTTGTGCACTGTATGCAGTATGCTCTTCTTCATGCACAAATACAGATTCCACTGTGCTTCTATGCCATACCATGGAATTGGATGCCCCATTTGAAACATCTGTTACCTGTGTTGCTCCGGCACTGACTAATCCTCCTGCCATAGACACATTCCCTGCGCCACTGTTTTTTCCTGCATTTTTACACAATCTTTCATACTGCTTTTGCAATGCATCAATCTGTGTTGTATCTACAGTTTTACCCTTTTTGGCATTGAGCATCTGAATACGACGCATAGCCATTATTAACGTTTTGAGCATCTGTAGCATCATCTCGTCTTTGCTTGGCGCACTTGAAACAGCAGGAGTACTGGTTCTTTGTGGCACCATAACCGACAATCCGCCTACACCTGTGTTCGCACCAGTCTCTGCGCCCACACGCTTCGTGGCATTGTCGCCGTCTCTTGTAAGATGTTCTTTTTTGTCATTAGGGTAAATAACTGAATCACCATTAAAGCGATTCTGACTTGACTTTTCATACAACTCTCTGGATTCT
Source organism: Lachnospira sp. (assembly GCA_045543195.1). GTDB lineage: Bacteria > Bacillota > Clostridia > Lachnospirales > Lachnospiraceae > Lachnospira. The sequence continues at coordinate 37,513 of JAZQME010000012.1, read as the reverse complement.
GTAGAAAATGTCAAAATAGCTGCACTTGAGCCTTCCCTAGCGGATACGGATACACTATGGGTTTCCTCAAATGCATAATAAGACCTGTCCGATTGCATAGCAACCGCACTTGAAACAATCCTCATACTTTATACCTCCTTGTACACTATGAGTTTTAGAGTTTCCGGCACATCCGTGTGCCCACTACACTCTATTGTCTATATCGGATATCTTGTAAAAAAACTTTAGCTTATTTGAATTTTATTTTGCACATCGCGAATTATACAAGCACACAATCTATATATTAGTAAAAATGTATCCTCTCGGGAGGCTATTGTGAAAATCTCAAACGCAATCGTTTCTTCTATTAAACGTATGTCCAATGCAGTACAACTTGCACTCCTTCTTATGGTAACTGTAGGAATCTCTCTCCTATTCTATTCCAATCCTGCAATCACAGGTGTCAGCAGCGCATACGTACTTAATCGTGAACATCAAACCTTATATAACGGTATCGGTGGCGGTAACATTACAGGCAACTGTATGGCGGGCAAAAAAGCCCTTCCAATATACTCTGTAGATATGGAATCTAAGCGAAACAGTTCTGCTGACGGTGATGAGGAAGCTAAAACCACTAATGCCTCAAACCAAAAATACATATCTATCTCATTTGACGCTGCCTGGGGTGCAGATGATACCATTCAGATTCTCGACATACTCGATAAGCACAATGTAAAAACAACATTCTTTATGACTGGAGGATGGGTTGATGATTTCCCTGATATGGTAAAAGAAATCCATAAAAGAGGGCATGACTTAGGCAATCACAGCCAAAATCACAAGCATATGAGTAAACTTTCCATATCTGAACAGCAAAAGGAAATCAACGACGTAACCGCATCCGTCAAAGAGCTTACTGGCTACGAAATGTTTCTATTCAGACCACCTTATGGCGACTATAACACCACCTTAATTGAAACCGTTTACGGTTGTAATTATTATCCTGTTCAATGGTCCGTTGACTCTCTCGACTGGAAGGATTATGGTGTTGATAATATAATTAAGACCGTTACAAAACATAAAAATATGAAAGACGGCGCCATAATCCTTATGCACAATGGTGCAAAGTACACTGCTGCCGCTTTAGAGAATATTATAACAACACTTCAGGCTGACGGTTATACATTGGTACCGCTGTCGGAGCTGATTATAAGGGATAACTTCCATATGGATGCCAACGGTATGCAGATTGCGGATTAGAAATAGGACCGTCAGCTAAGCTGACGGTCCTGTGTAAATTATAGTTCTTAATTGTATAATCCAATCCTTTTTACTTACGTGAAAAGTAATACACCCAACAGTTGTAAAAATCTCCTGCATGAACATATCCGTGAGACCAGTTATCATAATATCCCGGTTCTACACCTGTTGGAAAATATGCTTCAAAAGAGGTTGCCCCCTTCGCTTCCTGTTCTTTTAAATACTTCTGGAAATCTGCAACATTATCAAAATAGACACCTTTGCTTTTTAGCTCGCTAATCTTCTTAAATGCAATATTAACACGATAAACATCATCAAGACGCACGCCATCAACCTCAGTGTAATTATAGGTTTCCACACTATCGTAATAATCTGTGTTATTCCATGTAGAATAGTCTATGCCCATAATCTTTTTGTACATTGCTTCTGTAGTATACAATTCAACTTGTGATTTCCCTGCCGAAAGCTGCTTCTGTATATAATTCTTGGCAGCCTCTTCAGCAGTAAAATACTTATCCGAATTAGTCTTCAAAAACTCTTGCTTACCTTTTTCCTTGAAGTATGCCTGACCATATTTGCCCCCCTTACAAATAACCGGTCTTTTACCTGCCTCCCATCCCATCTCTTCTGTTGTAAGGTTAAAATACATACGTCTGCCATTGGAGTCATTGTTGGTGCAGTCTACTTCGTACCAATCACCGTCAATACACACCTGATTCCATGCATGGACACCTTCTATCTGTACATAATAGCACTTAATTCCCATCATATTCATGCATACGTTAAATGTGTTGGCATATCCGCCGCACACGGCTTTCTTTTCTATAAACACTCCATATGGGGTCTGTCCTTCTTTCGTAAGACCTGTATTAAGACTTGCATAATCATATTCACACACATCACATATATAATCATTGACAGCCATTTCCCTTTCAAAATCAGTGGAATACTTTGCCATTATCTCCCGGACAACTCTGATAGTCTCTTTTATCGCCGCATCATGTTGTTCTTTGGTCAAACTCCAATAACCGGACATACACTCCCAATATATCTTTTCAAGCCTTGCATATTCTGCATCAGTTGTTTCTGCTGGCTTTGATGTAGGAGCCTGCGTTGGCTTTTGTGTCGGTGCTGTAGTCTCCGCCGGTTTCTGTGTTGGCGCTGCTGTTTCCGCTGGTTTCTGTGTTGGAGATACCGTCTCCGTTGAACCTGAAGTTGACGTTGTGTTCTCATCGGACTTTGATGTTGATTCCTGAGTCGGTTCTACCACTTGCCCCTGAGTTGAAGTCACAGTTTTTGTAGGTTCATCAAACGATACTAGTGTCTCTGTCGTCTCTATCGCTGATGTTTCAACAACATCTTTTACTGTAATGTTAGTAGTCTCTTTCTTCGTTCCACAACCAATAGCCGCCAATAATGAAAGAACCATAACAGTCATTAATATAATTCGTACTTTCTTTCGCATAAAAAACCTCCTTAATAATAACTATTAGCACGCTTTCCATCCCCCAAAAAGCACATCTTCAATTATGACTTTGGAATTGTCTTACATATCTGGAACTGGCAGAAAACATCATACTTATAATCGCCATCACGCATATAGCAGTCTCCTACAGCGGTCCAATCTGTATCACTTAAACTATAACTTGAAAAATAGCACTTATCTATAGTTTCAAAAAGTGCCTGTGGTTGCTCTGAAACAAGGCTTAAAAGTGCTAACAATAACTCCTTATTATATGGTGCCCTTTCTATACCATTAACCTTTTCAGTAAGTCCCGCAACCCATACGCACTGGAAGTCCAATGTAAGTGTATATACGCCACTACTAGCATCTTTAACAAGTGTAAGATCAGTATCTGTATCCTTAAAAGTAATATCAACCTTAACCGTTGTATTATCCATAGTTACACATACATCCTGAGAACTTACAAGCCCGTCCTTACGTAGTTTCTTCACTATGCCTTCAAACGCAGTCTCTGCCTTTTTATAAGAATTGGCATCCACAGTTCCTATTGCTTTTACAATTGGAGCATCAGCCGGTGCTTGAGTAGGGGCCGCTGTCGGCTTTTGTGTTGGCGCTTCTGTTGGTTTCTGCGTTGGCGCCTCTGTTGGTTTCTGCGTTGGCGCTTCTGTAGACTTTTGAGTTTCATTCTCTGTTGGTGCTTGTGTAGCTACCTCCGTCTGTTTCTGCGTCTGTGTTTCTTTCGATTCTTCTGTTGTTTCAGCTACAACTTCTTTAGTCTGTTGCTCTGTCTGCGTACTGTTAGTCTCTTTCTTATCACCACAGCCAACCAGCACAAACAAAGAAATTGTTATCACTATGGTTATTGTTCTCAACATCTTTTTTCTCATAAAAGCCTCCTTACTGATATGCCTGTAACTCATAATCATCAAATATTAGACTGCACAAACACTTGCTATATCTTCGAATTCAAAACTCCTCTAATCCTGCCCAATAACTCTTCGTACAAGTTCAACATAGCGGTGTGATTTCTGTGAACATACATATAATCTTCACCTTTTACGGCAACTTCTATTGCTTTGGCCAACTCACTCAATTCCTCTGCACCTATTGTGTGTGCAGTGCTTCTAATACTATGAACCTGCAGACGATAATTCAGCCAGTCATCCTTATCGTAGTATCCCTGTATAAGAGAAAGCTTGTCTCCCTGCACAAACATTTTAACCATATCTAAGTAATACTTCTCATCATTATAGCAACCTGACAATCCTTCCTCAACGTCAAGAAAATCAAAATCTTTCACCTCTAGTTTAGTTTCTGCCTGTTCAGATTCATGCTTTAAATCAATATACTCAGCAACCTTCTCATCACATCCCAAAAGCTTGCTCTTTGGAAGATACTTAATAAGCATATTCTCAAGTTCGATATGCCTCATAGGCTTTGTAATATAGTCTATAAATCCGTGCTGAACATATTCTTCTCTAGCACCGCTAACTGCATTAGCGGTAAGCATAACAACCGGTGTGGAACTGTTAATACTGTCACTCATCTGCTTCATACGAGTCATAACTTCGATACCATCCATGCCCGGCATCATATGGTCTAAGAATATTATGTCATACTTCTTTTTCTTAATAAGCTCAAGGCAAGTAGCTCCATTCTCTGCTGAATCAATATTAACACCGGTACTCTTAAGCAATCCTCTGAACACTCTTATATTCATAGTGTTGTCATCTACTACAAGCACCTGAGCATCCGGTGCCATGAACATTTCTTTATACTCATAATCCGAATCACTCTCCGGCTGCTCCGGCTTATATTCACCCATAGGCTCTGCCGTTACAACTCTTTGCGGTATGAATACTGTAAACACTGAGCCATTACCATGCTCACTGTGTACAGATATTGTTCCTCCCATAAGCTCTACCAGCTGCTTAACAATGTTAAGCCCAAGCCCAGAGCCTTCTATATATCGGGTATTATTCTCATCAAATCTCTCATATGCGTCAAACAACACCGCCTGACTTTCTTTGCTAATACCTATACCCGTGTCAGATACCATAATACTTAACATAATGTTGTCATCATCCATTTCACGGTATCCCATCTTATATGTAATGCTTCCTTGCTTCGTATACTTCACTGCATTAGTAAGTAAATTGACAATAATCTGCCTAATTCTTACTTCATCTCCATATAATGTCTTTGGAAGTGTTTCGTCATTAGCAACTTTTAACTCTAACTGCTTCCCTTTTGCTCCCATAACCACAAGATTATAACAGCTGTCCATTAACTTATACACATCATACTCCGATGGAATAATCTCCATCTTACCGGACTCAATCTTAGACATATCGAGCACATCATTAATAAGTGAAAGGAGTGTTTTACCTGCATTGCGGATATCCATTGCATAATCCTTTATATTGTCCTGATTACACTCTCTCAATATCATTTCATCCATACCAAGAACCGCATTAATAGGCGTCCTTATCTCATGAGAAATACTTGCAAGGAATCGAGCTTTCGCCTGACTTGCAACAACAGCCTCCTGTTTTTGACGCTCCAGCTTCAACACATCAGTTATAGACTTAACAGTAGCCATAAGTAATAAGAACAATACACCTAATGCAACACCCGTTCCTTTAGCAACTACGCTGACATCATAAAAATTAATCATTCTGACTGATGCCAAAACTATGGCTCCAACAAAGCCTATAGCTGCAAGCTTATATTCTTTAAGATATCCTCTTTTCAAATCCAATATCAATGTTGCAGCAATAACCACAAAGGCTACTCCAATACCTACAAATATTAACAGTGACATATCCATTAAGTCACGTATACCTGCAAACTGCAAAAACGCACAAAACAAGAAATTAATCAGTCCCAACACCGCTGCAATCATATGTGCTTTTCTATATCTGTGCTCCTGAACGTCATCCACATATATTAAGAACGGAACAGGTGCCAACATAATAGTAAAATATGTCATACTGTTAGCCACTGATACATTAGGGAAGAATAACTGTCTAACGTCAGACTGCGTAATCAGCCACACCGAAACCAGCAAAACTCCCCAACACAGATACTCTACTTCAATATGCTTGCGATAACGCACATTAACAATTCCTATAATGGCAACACTGATAAAACCTACAATTAACATAAACAAAGTAATCAGCGTCTCAAGTCCGCCTACCAACAAAAGATGAAGCCATATAGCAAATTTGTCGCCATAATGTACTGCTCTCATCACACCGGTTCTTGTATCATCAGAACTCCATGCTTTGAAAGTAATGGGCTTACCTGCATCAGCCGGCTCCAAGTCAACAAATACGTACATACTTACACTGTATGTTCCAAATGGTCTCTTACCTTCTGTGGAATATGTTTTACGTAACTCGTCACCAACATAAATCTCAACATCCTGTTTCGCGGTTCTAAAGCACAACCAGTCATCATCATCCACTTCAGCCGGAAGCTTATTTACAGCCACAAACTCGCGTCCTTCCTCTACTTCATACTGTCCCGGCACCGTAATAGCAACCTGCGTTCCATCACTCTTTATCTGATACCAGCCTTCGGCATACTCCCTTGAGTATGTATTGCGCTCATCGGTTTCTCTCGGATAATTCAACTGTCCCCATACAAAATAAACTAAAATAACAAATGTAAAAAGCACAAACACTAGTTTTATGCTCATACCTACTATATGCTCACGATCCTTCATAAGGAACCCCCTAACCGCATATGTGCACATCCGCTACGACAACACTACCCCTAAAGCATCACATACTATGCACTCTGCTTATTGATTTTCATATTAACAAGCGCCATAACTAACATACCTGTAGCATTCAGCGCAAGAATTACGATAGCTGCAACCATACCCATATTATCAGCAACAACGCCTATAATCTGTGGTGTAATAATTCCTCCAAGCGCTGCTATGGCGAGGAACATAGACATACCTGTGTTAGACCCCTTAATAACACGTCCTACAGCTGATACTGTAGTTGGATATATGCCTGCAAAGAAAAAGCCCAAACCTGCAATAGCAACAGTGATAACTGCAAGATTCTTTGTTGCAATAAGTAAAAAGAAAAATACCGCTGTTGCAATACAATTTGTAAGAATCAAAACATTTTTATTAATCTTGGTTGAGAGCTTCGCTGTAAGCAATCTTCCAAGCATAACCATAACCCATGTAACCGACACTAAATTAGTTGCATAAGTATCACTCATAATACCCATACTCTTGAAATATGTGACAAACCAACCATTAACGCAATTCTCAAGTCCAAGATATAAGAAAAGCAACAAGCCCATAATATAAAAGAGACCACTCTTATAAAACGGCTTCGCTACACTATCTGTCTTTACTTCCCCTGACTTATCAGAAGCCTCTGTAGCTTCCTTCTTAGCCTTCTTAGATTCCTTCGGCCAATTGTAATCAAGCTTCATAAGCGCGTAGAATACGCATGCTAACGCTGAACCTGCAACAATTGTATATACAATCGCTCTCCAGCCAAGTCCCATATTTACGTAAAGTGAAGTAAGAAACGGTGCTAAAAATGCACCAACTGCAAATGTCATATGAAGAAGATTAAGCGCCGCTGGCTTACCATCAGAATTGTCATTAACAACAGCATTATTAATAATGCTCACTGACCCACGACCTATACCAATAAGTATAAATGCAGCATACATCACCGGTACCGGTGGCATCATAGTAATTACAAAAAGCATAGTCGGTATAAGCAGACACATACTGACAATAGTCGCCTTTCGACCAATCTTGCCTGCAAGCACCGGATTAACAAAGCTTGCTAAAAGGTTTCCTATAGCAAATGCTGAAAGTAATCCTCCGGCTACACTATAATTAATGCCTGCTTCCGCAATAATATATGGCAAAATAGCGCCCACCAAAAGCACCATTGCACCATTAACAAAAAATGCATAGTAGCATGGAAAAAATAATTTAAACTTTGAATTCATCGTCCTATCCTCTCTCGTGTTTTTATTGTAACACATCCGTGTTAAAATTTACACAAAATATTAACTAAATTTGGGGATTTTGTCAAAATAAATAAAAGAAACTAAATCTTTATGGTTTTACTTGTAGTTTTATGCAAAAAATGTATACATATAAGAGCATACTGATGCAAATCTTTAGAAACACACATAACATTACTAAATTTTCAACTCACTTTATGTAATATCAATCCTTATATATCCAATACAGCAAAAAGCGCGACCTCAACGGCCGCGCTTTGATTTATATATTACTTAATTCTTATTATCAAACAACTTAACTATAGCAAGCACCGCTCCGTATAAAACTGCTGCCACCGGCCAGATAACCGCTGCATAGTTCCACTGATTAGTAGGTAAAGCAATACCAAGGAATATAGCTGTCACTACAAGCCAGTACACTGTTGTTACAACTGAAACAATTGGTGACTTTGTCTTTTCTTTAATAGTATAATCACCTTCCTGAAGAAGTTTATCAAAGCTTGCATTATTAATACCACCGATTATAAAGAATCTTACACCAATTGCTTCAATAACAAAAAGCAAAGAAATCATAATAGCTGCAACAAAATCATCCTCTGAGAACATTGCAAAAGCAAATAATGGAACAACTCCAAGTATACATATTACAGTTCCAAGAATATTGTATCTTGTATACTGAGCTTCATACTGCTTCTTCTTCTCTCTTACCATACCTGTAACACCATACTCTGTCTCTATCTGCTCTTTTTCAAGAAACTCATATGCTTTTGTCTTGGCACCACATGAGATAAATATAGCACAAGCCGCGGCTACAATTACAAGAAGTATAATCATTCCCAAACCACCTGCAGCATCCTCTGATATAGGCAACCTTCCAAGCTCACCACTGACACCTAATATAATTAGTGCTATAGGTGAAATCATACATAAAAATGTACCAAATGCAATCTTTGGTGCTGTTTCCTTCTTTACTTTAAGGAAGTCATTAGCCTCTTCCATAGTTACTTTTCTAAGTGTGCTTTCCTCTTCCTCTGAGGTCGATATATAATCAGGCGCATCATATTCATCTTTTAATAAGTAATCTGCAGATACTCCAAACACATTGCTCATCTGTAATAACTTCTGTAAATCCGGTGTTGTCTGTGCACCTTCCCACTTAGAAACCGCCTGTCTTGTTACTCCAATTCTTTCTGCCAGCTCTTCCTGTGACCAGCCATTCTTTTTTCTTTCAGCAATAATCTTGTCCGCTAAAATCATAATATTTTCTCCTTATTAGTTGATTTACTCAAGGACGCTCTTTTTGTTCCTCGGCTGATTCAAAATTAACATTTTCACTCTTTGCATACAAGAAATCAGAGCGGTCAATTTGTCAACCGACGGTTGCAATTAGGTAAAATGTGATTTTAAACACGCATCGTTTTAATATTAAATCCTAATATAACTTTAAATAATTATATCTACTTGACCGCCATCGGTTCAAATACTGCGCCATCCGGAACTTTATTTACACCGTCATACTTAATTATCTCGGCAGATTTAGACGCATCAAACACCAAGTTGTTTCCATCCACTTTAAATACATACTTTTCACCAGTATTCACATCTGTGATAGTTAACTCTGTATCAGTTAATTCATATTTACCATGTACACCTACGCTGGCGAACACCGAGTAATTAAAACCGGCCTCCTGCTCAGACCTATCCAGTCTCACTGTAGGCTCATCAATCTTAGAACCATCATGATATATATATACTGATGAATAATACTCTAATGCTTCAGCATCACATCGTTCAGCCTGAGCCTTAACGTACTGTTGTGAATCCAACGCCTTACTCTGTAAGTGTTCAGGGAACTTACTCTTTACATACTTCTCAAAGTCTGAACCGTCTCTCGGCTGCCAATAATCAGACAAAACATAATCCACTTCTCGCTTCTTTGCTGTTATAATCGCCGGTTTATGTATACTATTATCTATATTTAGCCTATCAGTATAATAATATATCCTGTACATTCCCCACAGATATACAGTTATTTCATCATCGGATTCTTTAGTTTCGAGAATCTCACAGTCTACCGCAAACCAACTACCCTCGTAAGAATCTATCTTATTGTGGTCCATAAACTCAAACTCAAGAAATTCCATAAGCCTCTCTTGTTGATCTGTGTCTGTTTTTGTTTCTGATTCCTTATTAGCCTTAAGCGGGTCTGTAAGAAAAACCACTGTCACTGCTACACAGGCTATGGCCGCAACTATTATAATCCAAAAAGCTGGTTTCTTATAATTAAGAATAGACTTGAGCCTGTTTTTCACTCCTACTTGCATAATCACCCCTCCTCATACTCAGGTACATTTTCTTTAATAATTGCCTTTATCATCTTTCTGTTCTTCCTTTGATTCTTATCTGATATATCCGACTCCAATAAGCACAATATATAAGAATACATAAACAACATAACCGACAATTGTTCCGGACGAAATTCCTTTAACTCAATACATCCTTTTATCATTTCAATAAGAACAAACAATCCGCCCCCTTCGCTTTCGAAATCCATCAAAAAGTCGATTAACACGTGGCCTAATATATAGCTGTCAGGTTTCTTTGCTTTGCCTTCTTCAATCTCATTTATATCGCCCTGAGTTAATATCATACCCTTCTTTCTAGCTGTGTTAACCCACAACTTCATCATCTGCATAACCTGATCTGCATTTTCCACGCCATACTCTTTTGACATCTCTATATACATCACTTCAAAGCAGGCATTGAAAGCCTGCATAAGTCCCATAGTTCTATCTTCCTTACCCGCCTTAAACACAGAATTATTAACATAACCATCCAACAAAACCTTCTGATAATAAAAACCACCCTGCCAACTGCTTAAAGCGCAGAAATACTTGTTAAAAGGAGAATTGAGATTAACCCACAATACATCGTTCTGGCTAAGAACCGAAAACAGTGCAAATGCATTTCTTTCAACAATAATCTTATTCATAACCGCATTAGTGTATATATCTATTTCATCCTCATCGTTAGCAATCACAGGCAGTAAAAGCTGCATATTCTCCACAAGGACACCCATTTCATTGTTATCAATGGCAGTCAATGACGCTTCCATTAACACTTTTCTATAATCAGTCTGCTCTTCAACAGTAAGCTTTCGAAATTCCTTCTCCATCTCTACTCTTACATACTCTCTTCCAAAGTAAGCTCCGACCATCTTGACAGTGAACACTGACATCAAGACCAGCGATATAGCAAATGAGAGAAGCATATAATTGCTGCCCACACAGTAGAAATACGAGCTTACCAACAGCGATGCCAACAGATACGCTGTCAAAGATGTGAAATTAAGAAATATCGGCTTAATCAGCTTTCTATGCATCATATCACCCCAATACACCTTCTGAGTGTTAGTTGATAACAAAGATATAATAGATATTAAGATAAATGTAGTAGATATCTGTGCATAAAAAACATCATATACACTAAATCCCGTATCAGCCATGTATTTTTCATAAAGGGTATGTAATAATGTTGAAATCGTCCCTCTACACACAACAATCATCAGCGCTTCCACTAATATAGCCAATAAAAAGTAAATAACGAAGCTTCTGTGAAATATATTTTTTAAATTCTTAACTTTCTGTGACACCATACCCAATTCCTCCAAAACAGTAAATATATATAATTATAACGCACAGGTAAATTAAGGTTATTATATCACACTATTGTCATAAAAGCACGAATATAATCTAGCGCACTGTTTTAATATATAACAGCACCCAACAAAAAACACCGACTTCTCAAATACTTGAGAAATCGGTGCTAAACTATTATTATAATGCGGGTGAAGGGACTTGAACCCCCACACCGGTTGGTACTAGAACCTAAATCTAGCGCGTCTGCCAATTCCGCCACACCCGCGAACTTGTGTATTGTAACATTTGCCGGTGGATTTGTCAATTGCTAACACTACATTTTCAACATTTTCTTCATCCAATTATATCAAGCAGTGCCAGTGTACGTTCAGCCCATGTATGCTTACCGATACAGGCTTTATACCCTGCATCCGCAATAGTCTGCATAGCATCACAGTCCGACAATAACTCCTTAACACGCTGACACATACTGTCTATATCTGAAAGGTCATAAAACAGTACCTGCTCACCATCCTTAAACTGCTCCAGCAGATACTTGCTGGTGTCAGTTACACATACAGCACCATTTAGCATAGTATTGAATATGCGGTCATGAGCGCCGTCCTTAAACCAAGGCATTACATTAATGGATATCTTAGCCTGACTAATCATATCCAGGCATTCCTGAGAGTCAACACTGCCAGCCGGAATAATATTTTCCGGATGATTGCAGTCTAACCTGTCCCAACCTGCCCCAAATGTATGCACCTTAATTCCAGCGTCAACAAGTGCTGCAATAACCTTTGCACGATAGTAAAAACGTGCCGAAAGATCTGCAAACATAACATTGGGCATAACAGCACGAAGCTCATCATCCGTTGGCTCATCAGCATTGAGCATCTCTTCAAATATATCCTCAATAAGTTCATCAGGCCGTAAAACAGCCTGATTAACCAGCTCCCGATAAAAGTTTTGTGAATTCTCATCAAGTCCGGTAATATACTTTTCAAAATTCTTTATAGGAGTATAATTGCCTGTAAATATCACATCAATAGGGCGCTGACTTATAGGAATATAACGCACATCCTGTGAAATCTCTCCACCTTGGTTAACCTCCGTTCCACCAAGTGGTATAAACTCACAACGAACATGTGGAAAAAATCGATTCATATACCTTGTATGATTCTTATCAATGCTAATCTGCACATAATTCTTTGGAAGCAAATGCATATACTTGTGATAATATAGCGGATGGTCAACCACCATATTGTAAACAGGAATATCCGTATCGCTCCAGAAACTTCCGCTTGGATAACTTTCATCATACAAGCCTGGTTCTCCCGCAATTCCGTGAAAGTTAAATGTAAATGTAATAATTTCAGCATCATCTGCGATCACCGCAGAATAGAAGTCTTTAAGCAACTTCGCAGAACATTCTCCCACTACAAGATCGAACCAATACACCTCATATCCTGCCTTTTCAAATGTTTCCGCCATCTGAATGCTAAAATATTCCTGGGTTTCAACGCCACCCTTAAACATAATCACATACTTCTTCATAGAATTCCTGCTTTCTCATATCATAAGGGCGGGCGCCGCCCGCCCCTATGACACTTACTTCGTTCTTAATACTCTCATGGCATTCAGAATAGCTATAACAGACACACCCACATCTGCGAATACAGCTTCCCACATATTAGCCACGCCAATAGCACCCAGTAACATTATAAACAATTTAACCGCCAATGCAAAGACTATATTTTGCTTAACTATTGCAAGCGTCTTTCTGGCAATCTTTACAACCTTTGCTATCTTAGTAACATCATCATCCATAAGAACTATGTCCGCCGCCTCAATAGCTGCATCTGAACCCATACTTCCCATAGCAATACCCACGTCTGCCCTTGAAAGCACCGGCGCATCATTGATTCCATCGCCAACAAATGCCAGCATTCCGCCTGAATTGCGCTTCTTTATATCCTCAAGCAACTCTTCAACCTTAGTTACCTTGTCTCCCGGAAGAAGCTCTGTATACACTGTGTCGATACCAAGTTCAGCCGCTACTGACTTTCCAACGCTGTCAATATCACCTGTCAGCATAACAGTTTCTTTAACACCTGACTGTTTGAGGAGCTTTATGGCCTCCGGTGCCTCCGGCTTCACAGAATCTGCTATAACTATACAACCAAGATAACAACCCTCTTTAGCCATATATACAATAGTTCCTAATTTATCACAGGCTGTAAACTTCACACCTTCTCTTGCGAGCAGCTTTTCATTACCTGCAAGAACAGTTTCGCCATCAATCTTAACCTTAATTCCGTGTCCTGAGATTTCTTCACAGTCTGTAACTCTCTCCGTATCTGTAATGCCGCCCTGCTTAGCAAAAGCATTTTTAACAGACTGCGCCACAGGATGGTCTGAAAAACATTCTGCATGAGCCGCAAGTTCAAGAAGCTTTGCTTCTGTGATTATATTAAATGTAGAGGCTCCCTCTGCCACTTCCACACCTTTAGAAGTAATAATCTGTTGTATGGCAAACTCGCCCTTTGTAAGAGTTCCTGTCTTATCAAACACGATAGTCTCAAGCTTTGATATCACTTCAAGGAAATTGCTTCCCTTCACAAGAATACCGTTCTTAGATGCCGCACCGATTCCTCCAAAGAAACTTAACGGCACTGATATTACAAGTGCACAAGGACACGATATTACAAGAAATATGCAAGCACGTTTCAGCCAGTTAAACCATCCCCCTAAGAAAATAGGCGGAATAACAGCCAGCACCACTGCAGCACATACCACAAACGGAGTATAATATCTTGCAAATCTTGTTATAAAATTCTCTACCTTCGCTTTTCTTGAGCTGGCATTCTCCACAAGCTCAAGAATCTTAGCAACCGTTGAATCATCAAATACTTTCGTTGTTTTTACATAAAGGACGCCACTTCCATTAACACAACCGCTGATAATCTCATCGCCGCTTCCTACATGTCTTGGCACTGATTCCCCTGTAAGAGAGGATGTATCAACCATAGAATCTCCCTCTACGACTACGCCGTCAAGAGGAACCCTCTCTCCTGCTTTGACCACGATAACAGTTCCAACTTCCACATCCTCAGGGTCAACCTGTGTAAGCTTTCCATCCTTCTCAATGTTAGCATATTCAGGACATATATCCATAAGCTCCGAGATTGACTGTCTGGACTTATTAACAGCATAATCCTGAAACAGCTCACCCACCTGATAGAACAGTATAACCGCAACCGCTTCCATATACTCGCCTATAACAAATGCACCCACACTCGCTATAAACATAAGGAAATTCTCATCAAACACTTGTCCTTTAAGTATATTACTTATAGCCTCATAGGCAATATCCCATCCTATAATTACATAAGGCACCAAATATATAATAAGCTTTACAGCCTGTATATCAACGAGCTGAAATGCCTCGAGAGATACAACCACTGCCACATAAACTAATGCCGCCGCTATAATTCTGTAAAGCATCCTTTTCTGCTTCTTTGTCATAATCTACTCCATTATTATTCTTGTGTCATGATGAATCTTCTTACAGATTTCGTTAGCTTTATTTACTACATCCTCAAACTTGTCATCTTCTGCCTCAATAGTAAGCTTCTGTGTCATAAAATTCATATTAACATCAATAACACCATCAAGCTTTCTGATACCATCCTCCATCTTTGCTGCACAGTTGGCGCAGTCGAGATTCTCCATTTTAAACTTTTTCTTCATAACTCTTGTCCTCCTTAATCTTAGTGCATCGCACCATTATTCATATTTTTCCATAATATGTTCCATACCCATACTAAGTATTGTATGCACATGGTCATCAGCAAGTGAATAGTACATCTGCTTTCCTTCACGCCTGTTCTTAATAAGCTTCGCCTGCTTTAAAACCTTTAACTGATGCGAGATTGCTGACTGATTCATATCAAGCAGCTGTGCAATATCACACACACATAGCTCTTTCTCATGCAGAATGTATAATATCTTCATACGGGTCTTATCACCAAACACCTTAAACACTTCTGCCAAGTCATCAAGCAGGTACTCCTTCGGCAAATTCGCTCTCACTTCATCAACCACATCACTATGGACTTCGTTGCACTCACACAATTCAACTTCCAAATCACTCATAATCACTATTGATGCTACCGCACCTGACTCCTTTCCTGTGATATGCTCTATCCAACCACATCATTTGAACATATGAATATCTGTTCATATGTTCACTATATCACTTTATTTATATAAATGCAACACATTTTTCAAATATTTTTTACTCTGCACCCCTTTTGCACAGAAGCGAATTCTTCTCATCACATCTTCACCCCCCACACAAAAACAAAAACCGCGAAGCAAATGGCCCCAGAGCCACTCACTTCGCAGTATCAACCATTATGCTATCTTCTTTTTCTTAGCATTGAGAACATCATAGATATATATCTCATTCTCTGCTGTAAATGCTACAACTCTTCCTTTTTTATTATAGAAGAGCGTTACAAACTTCTTGTCCTTAGGGAATCCCATCTCCGCTTCCAGATTGCCGCTTCTCATAGTCACTACCGTACCGTCTGACTTAAGCCCTATGAAGTAGTTAGCTTTCGAACTTTCTGAAAACATATCTATGGCAACTACATCTGTCCATGTTGACAAACCTGATATATCTTCATAAAAATCCGGCTGACTATACACAATCTTACCGTTGGTAGTAAGTGCCATAAGTATTCCATTGAAAGCTTTAACCGTAACTATATCAGTCATATTCTTGTCCTTTGTTACCTTAGCACCATCAAGATAATACACAAAGCCCTTGTTTGAAACTGCCACATTATTAGATATGTACGAAATCTTCTCGCCCTTTGCAAACTGCGATGTATCTATAGGTACCAGTCTTCCTTCATTAAGCTTCGGATTCTTATCAATATACAACACATCGCCATCTTCCGTTAATACATACATCATAGAATTCTGAGTTATCTGAATCTCGCTATAGCTTATAAACTTGTACTTCACCTTCTTATTATATTCAACCAAAGGTTTAAAATACATATTATAATACTCTATATCTCTCATATTCCTATCCGAAACATAAAGTTCTCCCTGTGCATCAATGTATATATCGTCAAACATAAAGCTCTGTCGTTTGGTCTTTAGAATCAAATCCTTATCAGTATAGTGGAATAGTGTATCCTGTTCTATATATCTTACTTCATGACTAAGTACAAAATCGTGATTAATATACCAATAAACATCATCCTGAAGGCTTTTAGAATCCTTATAATCAGGAATCTTTCTTAAGTACTTAATCGCTTCACAATACTTTCTTTCACTTATACAGCTCTTTGCATAATTGTACATCTCTTCATTACTTGCAAATGTTTTGTCAGTTCCTGACGTATCTACTGTATTACTTTCCATCGGAAACTTAATAGTCCCCGAATTAATATTGGTAGGCGTAGGCATACTCTCCACATACACCTCACCTGTAGCTGCAACTGCTACTATCTTCTCTGCATCACAGGTAATGGCAACATACTTTTTCCCTGCTGGGAATGGTTTTAGCGTTTCCGTACCATTCTCATATGCTACCAAAACCTCTCCGGACGATGCAAGTCCACAATAGTAAGTATATGAACTAGCCCATACCGGACATTCCAAAGAAATAATATCAGACCAGCTTCTAGTAACCGGGTACAGGTCAAGTTCTGCCTTTGTTCCCACTATAATACCATTAACGTCTACAGCTAACAGATTTTTATGGGCTGACATCCCACTTCCTGATGGCAACACTGTCAAATTGGAAAGCTCATCCATACAGGCAAGAAATGTTGAATCCCCATTGTATTCATATTGAAAAAAATATACCGTTCCCAGATTGGACAGTGCATATTCTTCATTAATATCCACTATCTTCTCCCCGCTTTTCAAGGCCTGTGCTGTAACCTCTTCCGTGCTTGTCTTGTATGCACCGGTGGAACTATCCATAAACCAGTAATATATTATCTTCCCATCTTTAGTTAATATAGTCACTCTGGATGGAACATACTTTTTTCTATAGTCAACATCCCAGTTAATACACATCTTTTGAAACTTTACAGTCTTATTGTACTCTAACAGCGGTTTATATACATTTTCATATATAACTGACGGCATATCATTAGAAACCACTTTTAAGTTGCCAGCAGTATCAATATATCCATACTCCAATCGTTGAAGCACCTCTGTATTGACAAGATTGGCATCCGAACGCTTAATAACATTGCCTGATGCAAGCGCCGTAGCATTCATACCCTTAATAGCTATGACTTTACCCTGTATCTCATCATATCTTAGATAGTCCTGCTTCATAGCATTAATCGCCTTAATCTGCTGTGCCTGAGAGTCCTTGTAATTAGGAATCTTTCTTAAATATTTAACCGCCAGATAATACTTACCTTCATTTAACTGGCTTATAGCATACTTATAAGTTTCCTCATCACTTGCAAATGTTTTCTCCGCCGGAATGCTCGGTGCGGGATACTGCTTTTCCGTAGGTGCTTCTGTCTCCGGTATCGTGTAAGCTTCCGTTTCTTCTTGTGTCTGTTCCTGAGTTTCATCAGCATGATTCTCTGTACTTGTAAGCTCTGAAGTTTCATTTTTCTTAGTGCAACCGGTAACAGTTCCCACAAGCATGCAGAACGCCAGCAGGTATATCAGCCCTTTAAACTTCTTCATACTTCATATTCCTCCACTGACTCTATCAATTAGTCCATCTTCACTACATATATCTCCCCTTCAGCTGTGACAGCTATAAGGCGGCATTCGCTTACCATATAATTAAATGAAATAGCTACAAACTTCTTATCCTTAGGCAATTCTGTCACAATCTCTGATCCGGCTCTTCTTACAATCACAACAGAGCCATCTGCCTTAAGTGCTGCAAAGAATCCTGAATCAGTGCTATTCTGAAGACACATATCCACAGATACTACATTTTCAAGAACCGACAGTGTCATAGGTATCTTCCAACCCTCCGGCTGACTGTAAGCTATCTTTCCGTCAACATTTACTGCCAATAAAACTCCACATCCTGACTTAATAATAGCAATATCTGAAAGTGTATTATCTTTTTCAAGCTTCAAATTCTTTATATAATACACGTATCCCTTGTTTGACAAAGCCGCATTGCCTGATATATAAACTATCTGCTCTCCTGCTGAAAGTGCCGACATATCAACATCATCAAATCCTGTTATACCCACACGGTCAACAGCATTGATTCTTACCAGTTTACCTTCCTGTGTCAATATGTAACTTAGATTAAATTCATTCCAACCATGCTCTCCTGTATGGCTAATCTGCTTAAACTTAACCTTAGCATTGTATTCTGACATTGCTTTTTTGTACACATCATAATTCCTGTATTCGATATTAGTAAAATTGAACACTCCCTGGGAATCAATATAGCCACATGATAATTCCTGCATATTGGTGTTGTTAATTATGTCTTTATTGCTATAAGAAAACATCTTGTCCTGTTCTGTATATCTTATATTATTCACTGCAATAAAGTCATGATTAGCCAAACGATATACCTTGTCCATAAGACTTGATGTGTCCTTATAGTCAGGAATTTTTCTAAGATACTTAATAGCCTCTATGTACTTTCCTTCATCAAAGCAAGTCTTTGCATAATTGTAGATTTCTGAATCACCGGCAAATGTTTTATCTGTAGAAGTTTTTGAAGCAGTGCTTGTATACTCAGGAATCTCTATAGTTCCCGACTGCTTATCTCCCCAGTTTGGCATAACCTCCACGCACATTTCGCCTGCATCAGTAAGTGCCACTATATTACCCTCAAAGCACGCAATAGCTACATACTTCTTATTGGCATCAAAAGGCTTCAATGTAGTTACACCGCCCTGATATGCCACCAGCACCTCTCCAGCAGATGTAAGACCTGCACAATATCCATAACTTTCGTACTGAACTGCCATCTCTATGGAAATTATATCTGACCAACTCTTCAACACCGGAAACATCTGAGCCATAGCTGTGTCTGCCACCACATTTCCATTAGTATTAACTGAAACAAAACCACAAAGCTCATATAATCCCTGTGCAACAGCTGTTCCTGTGTATGAAAGTGCTGCAATATCAGACAATTTATTATCTACTGAAAGAATTTGTTGATTTGATGCACTATCATATTCAAAGCTATACACATTACCCTTGTCAGAAAGTGCATATTTATCATTAATGTCGATTAAGGTCTCTCCCTCTATAGGACTGCCATAAGATACCATCTGCTTTTTATTGGTATCATACTCAAGAACCTGATTATCCATAGTCAATATATGCGCACGCAATGGCGTCACATCCGTGCCTGTAAGACTCACCCAACTAATCAGTACCTTCTTATACTTCACAGACTTATTCTGCTGAAGTAATGGCGCATATATACTGTCATAGATATCCTTCGGAACATTATCCACCGCCATTTTAAGATTACCTGATGCATCTATATAACTGTATTCCAGTCTTTGAAGCACTGCTGCATCCCCAAGTCCTGCATCCTTTCTGTTAAGCACGCTGCCGGATGTCTTTGCTGCCTGATTCATACTGCCTGTCGCAATAACTTTACCCTCAAGCTGATCAAACCCAAGATAATCCTGCTTCATAGCATTAACCGCTTTAATCTGCAACTGCTTTGAATCCTTATAATTCGGTATCTTTCTTAAGTACTTAACCGCCAGATAATACTTGCCTTCGTCCATCTGACTCACCGCATACTTATATGCTTCTTCATCTGTTGCAAATGTTTTCTCCGCCGGAACACTTGCTGTAGGAATTTCTACCGTAGGCTGTGGTATTACCGGCAATGTCTGCGCCTCTGTTTCCGCCACTGTTTCTTCCTGACTTACGTTTTCTTTGTTATTATCCCCTGTCTGCTGCCCTGAGCACGCTGTCACAGCTCCAATCATCACACACATTCCTGCTGCAATCATCATTCTTTTTAAATCTTTCATATCCTTTTTACCCCTTTAAATTATTTTCACTTAATTAGTCAATACATTTCTTAACCTTAACTCTAAAACCTCCTCTATAACACCCTTTTCTATTACATACGTAATAAATTTGAATTTGGTTGTAGAAAAATGTAATTTTTTTATAATGAGGTCATAATAAAAAGGTGTAAAGCCTTTAATAACTTAACAAAAGACTTTACACCTTAATATATTGGTTACTTATTCAGTTTAACTTAATTTATACAATCTCATATCCCATAATTATTCCGCCTTCTTCAGCATAAAAGCTGTCAAGTCCGCGCAACTTATATATCTCTATCTTAGCATCAGCAAACTTTGCCTTAATCTTTTCTTTTATATACTTCGCTTTCTCTTCGTTGTGACAATGTCCAATCTTTACAAGGCCACCCTTATAACCCTTTCCAAACATAGTCTCAAGCATATTGTCGTGAGACTGCAATCTTCCACGAGACTTTTTAAGCACTCCAAGTGTACCTTCCGGAGTAGCCTCACCCATAACCTTAATGCCAAGAAGAGAGGCCATACCACCTGCTAACTTGCTCACACGACCATTTTTAACAAGATTATCCATATTCTCAAGGACAAAAAGTGTTCTAAGCCCCTTAAAATACGCATCCATCTCTGATTCCATTGTGTCAAAGTCTACATTTTGCTTAGCAAGTTCATATGCTCTAAGCGCAAGCATCATCATAGCAGGACCTGTAGAGCGAGAATCCACCAAAAGCACCTTCTTATCAGGATACTCTTCTTTAAGCATCTGTATCCCCGCCTGAGCACTTGCATAACTACCTGAAAGGTTGCTGCTAATAGTAACTGCAACAGCATAGTCAGCCTTTTCAAAAGCTTCCTTCCATTCTCCCGGACTAGGTGCAGCACTACCACTCTTACCAGGATATGCCGCTAACGCCTTCATCATAACGTCAACATCAAGCTTCTCATCATCCACAAATTCATCTGCACCTATCAGAAGCTTAAGAGGGGTTGTTTCAAAACCAACAGCTCCATTCAATTCTTCCTTCATACCTGCCATATCACTTGACGAATCAGTTACAATTACCCATTTCATTAATAAATCCTCCACAACGATTTCAATGCAGTTTTCGATACTATATTATATGTTATGCATTATTATGTCAAGTGTTTCCAAAAACTTTGCTTGTCAATATTTATAAAATGAAACATCCCTTCGCAGACGCCTATAAGTTTCCTATAACGCAAAAAGCAAGCTGCCCACACGCAGCTTGCTCATTTATCCTTATATCCTATTTTATATGCAACACAGACAACTAACTATCCGTCTGCACTAGACATACTTTCAATTAGTGACATCCACAGCCTTCACCATCGCCGTGTCCACCACAGTGACAGCCATCTTCATCATGACTATGATCGTGGTCGTGACCACTACAATTGCAGTTAGGTGTCATATTAACCTTAACCTCTCCTCTAAGGTATGCACCAACCGCCTCATCTGCTGAGCCTGTCACACCCGGAACTACCTGAATACCACTTGCTGAAAGCGCATTAATGGCACCACCGCCAATTCCTCCGCACACAAGCACGTCTACACCATCTGTTTCAAGATACTCTGCCAACGCTTCATGTCCGTGTCCGTCAGTTCCGATAACCTTGCTTCCTACAACCTTGTTGTCCTCTACTATATATATCTTAAACTGCTCTGAGTGTCCAAAATGCTGGAACACCTGTCCATCATCATATGGCACGGCAATCTTCACAACAACTGCTTCCTTCTTTGTCTGCGATATCTTAGAAAACATTTCATCCAAGGCTATAGTATCAAGCTCCTCTGCCAAACCTGCATCAACCTTTGCAGCAACAGTCATATCCATAGGAAGCTTTGCAACCGTATCAATACCTGACTCCTTCGCAATCTCATCAATATGACTCTTTCCATATATCTCATGCTTCTTGCCACAGTCAGGACACATAAAGTACGACATATTCTCTACTATACCAAGCACCGGAATGTCCATCATACGAGCCATATTAACTGCCTTTGTAACAATCATAGATACAAGTTCCTGTGGACTTGTAACAACCACAATACCATCAACCGGAAGGGACTGGAATATTGTAAGCGGCACATCACCTGTTCCCGGAGGACAGTCAATAAACATAACATCTACATCGCCCCACTGTACCTGCTGCCAAAACTCTCTTACAGCACTTGCAATAATAGGTCCTCTCCATATAACCGGATCAGTTTCATTTTCCATAAGAAGATTAAGAGACATAACCTTGATACCTGACTTTGTAACCTCAGGCATTATCAGAGTTCCTTCTTCATTGCTCTTAGCCTTGTCCTTTAACCCAAATGACTTAGGAATTGAAGGTCCTGTTATATCCGCATCAAGTATAGCAACCTTTAAGCCCTTTGAAGCAGCATTAACAGCCAGCATAGAAGTCACAAGAGACTTGCCTACACCGCCCTTACCACTCATAACAGCAATAACCTTCTTAACTCCTGCATTGTTAACATTACCAACTATCTGTGGTGCGTTTCTGTCTGAACAATTAGAACCACAGCTTCCACAATCATGTGAACATTCACTCATACTCTACCTCTTTCCTGTAACAGGCTAATCTTATTGCCTGAACATATTTATATAACAATTATGCTTTCTTCCTGTTGCCTGCTCTCATACTAAAACTAAGCACCAGTGCAAGAAGCGCAATAGCAACACACATCCATACGATTAAAGTTGTAGTCCCCTTTGGACTAAACATATCGAAATATCCCTTAAGATATACAACAATAATTATTATAGGAAGTACCCACTTCATCCAAAACTCCATAATACCCGGAAGTTTAAAGCCCTTACCTGTGTTAACTTCTTCTTCAAACTTTTTATATCCCCAACCATTCTTTCTGGTACAGAACAAAATAAAGAGAAGTCCGCCTAGCGGCAGGATATTGTATGACACAAGGAAATCCTCAAAATCCATAATTGTTGTGCCTTCTCCAAGTATCTGAACACCTGATAGCACATTATAACCAAGCACTGCCGGCATAGAAAGAATAGTGATAAGTACCATATTAATAAGTACCGCCTTCTTTCTTTTAATATCCCATATCTCCATAGTGATGGCAATAATATTCTCAAATACCGCTATAACTGTTGAAAGTGCAGCAAATATCATAAATACGAAAAACAAAGTTCCCCATATTCTGCCACCTGCCATATGATTGAACACGTTAGGCAATGTTATAAACAAAAGGGAAGGACCCGCATCAGGCTGAATACCGT
Source organism: Lachnospira sp. (assembly GCA_045543195.1). Lineage (GTDB taxonomy): Bacteria > Bacillota > Clostridia > Lachnospirales > Lachnospiraceae > Lachnospira. The sequence continues at coordinate 13,830 of JAZQME010000012.1, read as the reverse complement.
AAGCAAAGCACGACGGAATAATAATAATTCCCGCTGTTATCGCAATAGATGTATCCAAAAGCACTACATTAACTGACTCATTAGTAATCTTATGATCCTTCTTTAAGTAACTGCCAAAGATACTCATAGAACCGATACCTACACTCAATGTAAAGAACGCATGGGTCATAGCTGCAAATATGGCATTGCCCCAGCCATTTTCTGCCACCTTACTAAAATCCGGAACAAAGTAGAACTTCAAGCCTTCCACCGCATTGTTAAGAGTAACTGAACGCACCGCCAACACTATCATAAGTATTACAAGAAGAATCATAACCACCTTAGTAATCTTTTCAACACCATTCTCAAGACCAAGTGCACATACACTGAATGAGATAACGATAGTTACAATAGTCCAGAATATAAGAAGCCCCGGCGATGCCAACATATTATCAAACACGCCACTTATCTGCTCTTTATCAAGACCGCTCATATCACCTATAGCAAACTTATATGCGTAGTACATCATCCAACCACAGACCATAGTGTAAAACATCATAAGCAGATAATTACCGGCTATACCAAACCACTTGAATCTGTGCCAGTGACTCTTCTCACTTTCAAGTATCGAAAATGATTTGGCTACACTTCTTTTACTTCCTCTACCTACTGCAAACTCCGACATAAGTATGGGCCATCCCATAACAGCAAGAAACACAAGATATATTAAGATAAAAGCTGCTCCTCCATTTTCTCCACATATATAAGGAAACTTCCACACATTGCCAAGACCTATGGCACATCCGGCCGATACAAGTATAAAACCAAGCCTTGACTTAAAGCTTTCTCTTTCCATATTAATCCAATCTCCTCCTTAAATTAGAAAAACGAATTGGGTTTGTCCAATTCGTTACCATTTACAAATATTTATGTTCCCAATTCTCATCTTTATTAAGATTAATGAGCCCACCGGGGTTCGAACCCGGGACACCTAGATTAAAAGTCTAGTGCTCTACCGACTGAGCTATGAGCCCTTACTTAGTCTACTTAAGGTTATCAATAACCCAGCTGGGCTAGCTGGATTCGAACCAGCGAGTGCGAGGATCAAAACCTCGTGCCTTACCGCTTGGCGATAGCCCAAAAATAGAAAAGGGTGGATACAGGGATTCGAACCCTGGGCCTTCAGAGCCACAATCTGACGCGCTAACCAACTGCGCTATACCCACCATATTCTGTTCGTGCACTATACATATTATGCACTCACTTATGAAACAATGTCCCATAAATAAAAAAAGTGTGCCCGGGGGGATTCGAACCCTCGACCCACGGCTTAGAAGGCCGTTGCTCTATCCAGCTGAGCTACGGACACACAAGAGCGGGTGATGGGAATCGAACCCACGTATCTAGCTTGGAAGGCTAGTGTTCTACCATTGAACTACACCCGCGTGTTTAATTAAAAATATGATCGGGGTGACAGGATTCGAACCTGCGACCTCTTGATCCCAAATCAAGCGCTCTAGCCAAGCTGAGCCACACCCCGATATGTATTTCTTGCGTTTGCTGTAAGTGTCTTACCGCAACGCAAGAATGATTATATTATATCGTTTGCTGATTGTCAACACATTTTTTCAACTTTTTTGAAAAAAATTTAAACTCATCACCACATACGCCTCGAACCCTGTTTTTTCAAGGTATAATGCAGTTCGTTGTCATCATCAATTTCCATAATTATATATGTACAATCACCATCAGACTGTCTCGGATAGGATAAACTACCCGGATTAATAAGTGTAATCTCGTCCTCTATCTCAATAACCGGCCTATGCGTATGTCCAAACATAACTATATCGAAACCTCTGGCTACTGCCTCTTTCCTGATAGTTGCAAGATCTAGTGATACATAATAGTTATGGCCGTGAGTAATAAGAACTTTTCTTCCCGCAATATCTATCTCCAACTCCCTCTCATAAGGTACTCCATAATCATTATTTCCAGGCACCATATATACCGGACAACTCACCATATTTTTAATAGCCTCATCGTCTCCCTCAAAGTCGCCAAGATGTATGAACATATCAATATCACCCTCTTTTGAGAGAGCTGATATAAGATTACCAAGTTTTCTATGAGTATCACTTACTATCATTATCCTTTGCATAAGTCACCTCTTTAAATATACTTCATAAGTTCATCTTTCATTAGTCTTAATGCTTTACCTCTGTGGCTGATTGCATTCTTCTCTTCATCCGTAAGGCTTGCCGATGTTTTAGCCAGCTCCGGAAGGAACAGAATCGGGTCATAACCAAATCCATTCTCTCCATCCATATGATATGCAATTATACCTTCCATTGTTCCTCTTGTAACAAGCTCTCTGCCATCTGGAAGAACCGCTGCGATAACACACACAAATCTTGCGCTTCTGTCATCTCCCTTAAGACCTTCAAGCCTATCTATAATAGCCTGATTCTTGATATCATACGAAGTGTCGTATCCCATAAATCTAGCTGAATAAACTCCAGGTTCCTTATTCATAGCATCCACTTCAAGCCCTGAATCATCAGCTATTGTAAGACAACCTGTGTGCTCCATCACTGCTCTTGCCTTTATAAGTGCATTTTCTTCAAATGTAGTGCCATTTTCTTCAATATCAATATCCACTCCGGCTTCTTTCATGGTAACTATCTCAAGTTCCGGATTATCTAATATCTGTCGCACCTCTTTAATCTTACCATTATTGTTTGAAGCAAGTATTATTCGCATCATTATTCCTCCTCACAGGCTACACCTGTATACTTATTTCAAATCGTCTGTGTACATCTTTAAACATATGTTACACTGCTTAGAAGTCTCAACATTTTCCCAAACTCTTCCAAGGAAACTAATGTAACCTTCTCCATCATCTAATATAACATCCTTAGTGCTCTTACCGGCTCTATATTCAATAGCAATCGGTCGCACTTCGTCAGGTGTTGTAATCTTAACTACAACAGCATACTTCTTTCCTGTTTCCATCTTCACAGGCTGATTCAAATCCACCGTATAAAAGCCTGCATTCTTAAAGCTACCTGATTGTATAAGCCTTCGTTTATTAAGAGAACTGGAATCTGTAAAATCTTCAACCACATATAGCTCATAGGTTGTATTCTTACCCGTGGCATAGAAACCTACCGCTTTAATCTCTTCTTTGCTCTTTGCAGTATATACATTGGCAAAAAATGCACTCTCTTCCTCGTAACCTAACTGTCCTACCCAGCCACACAGGTCACTTTGATATATATTATCGTAGTTATCGTCTTCTTCAACGCTTGTATAAGCCACGCTGTGAATACCTATATTGGAATCATAGTAGGATACATAAAAAAGTCCGTTTTCACCAAATTCCTTTCCCCAGCTGTTAGCACATATAAATGCTCCGTCAGCTTCCAAGGTCACGCTAAAATTGTCCTTAGAATAATTGTCATCCCAACCAACAATAACTACATCATGATTAGGCTTGTGAACGCCTATATAGCAGTACGCACTTGTTTTATCATTATAATACCAGGATGTCTGTCCTGCCTTACTCATAGATGTATACAGCGATGATTCAACACCACCCTGCAAAAACACTGCTCTCTTTATAGCTTCTATATTCTTGCTTTCAAGAATCTGCGCCTCTTGAACATGCTTTTTTGCTGTTGCTTCTTTATTAACAATACCATCACCATATGGATCTTCACTTTCAAGCACCGGTCCCTTCCATGAAGTGAGGTAAGCTATGGCTCTTGTATAATCACCGCCCTCATAAGCAGATGATGTATATCCATTATTGCCAACCATATTATCTACCGATAATGTAAGCTTATCTTTCGGCAAAATAGTACTTTCCACCGCCGTTGTTGCCGCTGTTGCCCAACAGGTACTTAAGTTCCCCTGATTCTTAATATCCGGAAGTCTTCCTACCTCGGCATAACTGTATCTTGACGGCAAAAAGCTTTCTTGTGTTGCAGCCGCAAGTTTTAATGTATTCTCCTTAGCCACCCAGTTATATGTGTAACCAAAGCCTTTTTCCAAGACCTTCGCACCTATGTAATGCTGTCCATCCACTACTTTCATGCCGCCATTATACTCTACAGCTACATCATTAACGTATATAACCTCTGAATCTGCCTCTAACTCAACAATAGTTTTGCCTTTTTGCAACTGTATATACCCATCTGACATATAATTGATTGCACATTTAAACACGTCCGGAACTATAGCAACCGGTATCATAATATTCATATCATTACCCATATATAGGTGATATTTATTAAACACAACTCCCGCGCCATCAACTTCCAGTTCAAGGTGCTCTCCATTGATATCCGTGGCTATCATCTCCAACCATTCTTTAGGTCTGTCCTCCGGACCAATAGCAACTTTCCCCAACGCAATTCCATTATCCTGCACAATAATATTGAGCAGATATATGATAAACACCAATAAAAAACAAATTAAACCTAGATATAATTTCCTGTTTTTCAAGTTAATCCTTTCTCTTTGGCGGTTTAGGACCTAAGAATGAATAGTAGTATGTCTTTAACATACCATTATATATCTTTCTATTCTTGTCTGCCTTCCTGCCAAAATACTTTTCAGTATCTTCATATGAAGTAATCACATATGCTGACCATCCATCAAGCTTTGCGAACTGTCTTCCAAGTGCCGTATAAATCTCCGGCAACGCTTCCTTTTCCTCCAATCGCTCTCCGTATGGAGGATTAGTTATAATAAATCCATACTTCTTCGGGTGACTAAGCTCTTTAACCGCCCTCTTCTGAAAATGTATAAGCTTGTCCACACCTGCGTTAACCGCATTCTGTCTCGCAATACGGATAACACTTTCATCCAAATCAAAACCTTGTATATCAGTCTCAATATTCAGATTCACTAAATCATTGGCCTCTGACACAGCCTCATACCACTCTTTTTTCGGTGCTATATTGGCCCACTTCTCTGCTGTAAACTCTCTATTCATACCTGGAGCTATATTAGCCGCAATCATAGCTGCTTCTATAGGAAATGTACCACTTCCACAAAACGGATCAACCAATATTCTGTCCTTATTCCAAGGCGTAAGCTTAATAAGTGCCGCCGCCAAACACTCAGATATAGGCGCTTTTCCTGCTGCCGGCCTGTAACCACGCTTATGGAGAGAATCACCTGTAGTATCTATGGCAATAGTCACCACATCCTTTAATATATTCACTCTAATAGGATATGACACGCCGTCTTCTTTAAACCAGCCAACCCTGTACTTAATCTTAAGCCTTTCAACTATGGCCTTCTTCACAATAGACTGTATATCAGAGCTACTAAAAAGTTTGCTGTTTACCGAATTAGCCTTGGTAACCCAGAACTTACCATCCACCGGAATAAACTCTTCCCACGGCAAATCCTTAGTCTGATCGAAAAGCTCTGTAAATGTCACCGCTTTAAACTGACCAATCTTTAAAAGCACTCTTTCCGCCGTTCTTAAGTTAACATTGGCCCTACATATGGCTTCTGCATCACCCTCAAATGTCACTTTTCCATCTTCAACAGACACTATCTCGTATCCCAAATCATAAATTTCTTTTTTCAATACCGCCTCAAGTCCAAAGTGACATGGTGCAATCAATTCATATGTATTCATAAAACTCTCCATTTCGTAACTATATGCGCAATCTACGTACACATATAAATATATTAAATCCTGCCTCGGTTTATGTCAACCTCTAACAAGCTTCTTACCTCTATATTGCCTTATTCCGCCTACAACAGTTTTCACATCAAATCCAAACTGTGCCAATCTGCCACAGATTGCAAGACTTCTTGAGCCTCTATCGCAGTAAAAAACTACTATTTTCTCGCTGCTAAGAACCACATTATTCTGAAATACCAATGTATTAGCTTTTTCCTTAAACAGACTATCAACTCTTTTATCAATTACACTGTACTGAATATTCACTGCACCTTTTATATGCCCACGTTTATAATCTAAAGGACTTCGCAAATCAACAATAATGCAATCTTTCCTGTCAGCATAGTAGTCAAGCTTTCCCGCACTAATATATTCCATCCCCATAACTTTTACCTCCACATTTTTTAATATTAGTTTATTCAACACAAAAGCCGGCGTCACCTAAAACCATCATAACCTGATAGTTTTTAGTAACACCGGCAAAAAGATTAGCTATATATTATAGCTGAACTTCCAGCTCGCAATTAGTAATTGCAGTTGCTTGCGTTTGATGCATTAGAAGCATTGCTTGCATTTGATGCATTGCTAGCCTTGTTTGAAGACTTGTTAGATGCCTTATTAGAAGACTTGTTGCTTGAGTTAGAAGCATTTGATGCGTTTGATGCATTAGTTGAGTTTGTTGAGTTTGAAGAATAATTCTTTGCCATGATAACGTCCCCCTTATTATTATATAATAATTAGTTTGTTGAAATTCGACTAGGAATTTCAAGATTATTATGGCTCTTATCTAAATAATTATTCGCTCAAATGCTTTTATACAAATTTTGGTTTATACACATAGCTTTATATCCACTGGCAGCAAATATTACACTTTGAATAAAGGTCATAACTAACCGGCTTCTGTAAAATCGTTTCCTGCTAAATCCTAAATTCATATATATGGAGTAGCTGAACTATTGTTATCATTCTGTTAATTCCTCTATCTTAGAAATTGTATCTATGCTTATTTCCATACCACCCTTTAAACATAACACACTGTCCAAAAAGGATATAATTTCTACATCCAGATAATCGTCATTGCGAAAATCCAAAAATCCTTCTATAAAACCTTCCTTCTGTGCAACTTCCAAAAAAACAGGTTTTAAACAAAAGTATTTCCTACCTTCAAATGCAGCTTTCTCCTGCAAGATGCTACACTGCTTTCCTTTCCTAAGAGATGTAACGCATTTTTTCCCAATCAATCCTTTTACACCATTTTCTTTTTGGTAATAAATAAAATCCTTATCCTCTCCTAATATGAATATATCTGAAACCCCGTCATTCCATCCTTTTAGGTTAATAGTATAATAGTAACCCGAATAATCCGGATAATTGCTAAATAGTTTATTGTCTTCTGCAGAAGACTCCCCAATTTGATATTCATCATTCAACAAATCATCCAGACTAATTGAAAACATTTCAGAAATCAATTTTAAATTACTTATCTCTGGCATTCCATTATTAGTTTCCCACTTCGCAATTGCTGAACGAGATACGTTCAACTTTTCTGCTAATTCTTCCTGTGTAATTCCATTACCTACTCTTAATAATTTAATTTTTTCTCCTATGGTCATATAACCAACCTCCTTTTTTTCACATCCTAATAAAAAAGCAATCCTATGACCATACATTTATCGTAACATCGCTGTTACTTATCGTAACAAAGAATGAATTATGCTTATATCTAGTTTTCATCCAAATAATTTATAAAGTTTTGTGCACATGCCCGAATAGTATCATCCATACTTTCAAGCGCCATTTCCCCATACTTACGAGCTTGCTTTTTCATATCTTTATATGCATACAAATTAGCTAATGACAATGCAATCGAGTATTTATTATTCATCATATCACTATGTCCTTTATCTACTTCTACCTGCAATTTATCAATAGCTTTATTAGCACAAAACGCCGTAAATATATCATCTCCTGAGTCCTTAGCCAACCAATATAAGTATAACCACAGCGTTCCAATAAGCAAATGGTCCTCATCATTTATCACCTCATTAATGTGAATTGCCTGCAAGTATTTTACTACCAGATTATCAAAGCTTGTCTTGATTATCTCCGCATTTTCAAGTACTGGTTTATGCTCCTGCTTTAATACATTTTTTACTCCTTCAACCTCATCACTGTTAATATTAAAGAAGTCAATTCTGTAATTGCTGTATAAACAGTGCGGACAAGCTAACACCTCATACCATAAAGGATCACACATCAAGTAATTCACTCTGCAATCCATATCTACATTTTTCTTTTCCATCAGATGTCGCTTAATGTTAATAGTTTTTATTTCCTTTCCACATATTGGGCAACACTGTGTATCTTCTGAAAAATATCGCTTCTCCTGATATGGTTCTTTAACCGTATGACTAAATCCATATTCCTTTGGAATTTCAAACTGGGGAGCTCTCTCTTTAATATTCTTTTTTGTACTCTTGTACAATTCGTCATTCAACTTACGAACTCTCTTACTCATATTCTTAAGAATTCTTTCCATAACATCAGGACACTGGCACATAAAACCTATAAGATTGGACTCATTAATTGCCACGCACATAGAATCCTCTAAAGCTACGCAAGAAGCGCTTCTTGGCAGTTTGTCAAATATAGCCATTTCCCCAAAGAAATCGCCTGTATTTAGCACCGCAATTTCTACCGGCGTGCCCATAGCCGAAGTAATATATACGCCAACAGATCCCTTTAGGATAATATACATATCCTTTCCCAGTTCACCTTCATAACATATATATTCATCTTTTGAATAACTCTCCGGCTTAGCGATTTTATATAATTGTTTAATAGTTTCTTCTTTCATACTTTTCCCCTTTCATGTTCTTCTTATATATTCTATTTTATAAATCCGTCCTTCTTAAGCATTTGCACAGACCTTTTTGCAGCATCGAAGTCATTGGTTTCAATCAATATAGTTGCACCACTCATTTCTTCGTCGTAACTTAAGTAAAATGTATCTCTGTCTATCTTTCCGTCCCCCCATGCCAAATGAAGATCACTTACAAGATCATTATCATTAATATGAATATGCTTTACATATTTACCCAGATCCTTTGCCCAGTTTTCTGCCGAAACCTTTGACAGCATTGCGTGGGCCCAGTCTAAACAAACGCCATAATTATTTAAGGATGACAATTCTTCTGACAATCCAATCAGTATCTCCGGAGAAGAGTCAAACATATTTTCTAAATATATCCCCATATCCGGATATTGCTTTAAAACCTGCCCCCAATATTCAACATTTGCTTTAATCCATTGTTTCTTATATTCTTTACTATCAAGAAATGGATTGTAATTGGTATGAAACACCACCGCCTTAGCACCGAGCCTTAAAGCACATTCAATGCTCTGTACAATTCGCATATGACTAATCTCACGAACTCTTTTGTCTATGCTTGTAGGAACAATATCGTAAAAAGCTCCATGCATGGTACAATAGGATGGCAACGTGCTACTGGTGTATTTCTCTACCAATCGATTCTTTTCTATATCATCTTCCAGAACATCCGGATTAAAAAAATCATTAAATTCATAGCCTAACTGTTGCTCCCCTGCAAAACACTCCCACTCCGACAACTGATTCACACCTGGAATCACAAGCAGCTTTTTCATACCATCCCTCCATTCCTTTGTCTATTGTCTATTGTTTATTGTTTATTATTGAGTATTTACGATTTCTTAATATCTGTAACTGAGTATACAAAAACATTGTTCGACTTACCCTTTAGCGGAATTTCCCCCACTTCATTTACTGCTATTCGCTCTTTTACTCTGTTATAAACTCCATCGCTAATATAAACCTCTGCCGCCGGCGCATTTGACTCCAATCGTGCTGCAGTATTTACCGTATCTCCGATAGCCGTATAATCCATTCTAAAATCACAACCTATATTTCCTACGATTGCCGGTCCGCAATTAACACCTACACCGAATCCGATCTTTTTGCCATATTGCTCCAACACATCCTTTTCTATCTCTTTGCCTGCCTGTACAATATCCCATGCCGTCAGCACTGCCTTGAAAACATAATCCTCCAATTCGAAAGGAGCATTAAACACAGCCATAGTAGCATCTCCTATATACTTATCCAACGTACCTCCATTTCTGAAAATGCACTCCGTTGTCATTGCCAGATATTTATTCAGGATAGCCACAACCTTTTCTGGTTCAAGACTTTCAGAAAGGGTAGTAAATCCACGTATATCCACAAAAAGCGCCGCAATATCACGATTCTCTCCGCCAAGCTTTATTTCATAGCTTCCATTGCCTGCTATTTCTTTTATAACCTGTGGTGCTACATATTTACTAAAAGCTTTCTCAACTTGCAGCTTTGCCGCTCTAGCTCTGTAATAATGAACCACCACGAAATAAACAGCAACACACAAAGACATAACCGGAATAGTCAAATGCTCTATAGAATATCCTGCACCAAAAACCAGCCAATCAGCTATTATTTTACCACCGACTGTCACCGAACATAAAACAACAGTTTTTACCGCACTAAGTTTTTCACAAATACCCATTAACAGTATGACTACAATAGCTGCCACAAAACCATCTAACCACGCAGGCGTTTCACGGATGATTTTTTCCTCTATAAGCGCCTGTATTATATTAGCATGTATTTCCACGCCATACATTTGCTGCCCTCTGTCTACAGGAACATAATAAGAATCCATCATACCCTGTGCATAAGCACCCACAAGCACGATACAATCATCAAATGCTTCTGCCGGAATCTTTCCATCTAAAACATCGCAAAGTGATACTGCTTCATATTCACCAACTCCACCACTATAACGGAATTTCATCACAGCTTCGTCCGTTGGATATACAAACTCCTCACCGCGGACTTCCATATATTTTTTTGACACTGCCACACTGAAGTTATCTTGACGCTTTCCATTATCTTCATCATAATACAACAATGCACTTCTAACAACACCATCTGAAACGTCTAGCAAACCATTGGCAAATCCCTGCGTAGTAGCATCTTTTAACCCCTTGTAAGGCATTACAACTTCTTCCACTATAAGGGAACTCTCCTGTACATTACCATGCGCATCCACTACCAGATCCTTATCAAACACATAACTAAATGCGCATACCGCATTACCATAATTCTCACAAACCAATGCAAACTTGGAATCAATCTCTGTATCTTTTTGAGCATTAAATAGTATATCAAAACCTACAACAGCCGGCTGAATATCTTCTGACACGCAAATAGTCTCCAACAGCTTCGTGTATACAGAACGATCCCAATCACTATAATCACCTAGCCGCTCCATAGTTTTGTCATCAATCTTTATAATCTTAATATTATCATGGGTAACTTCCGGTTTGTGAAAACATATATCCTCAAAGCCCTGTTCAAGACTTCCAAAAACATTGAAAAAACTAAAAAGAAACGCCAGCAATCCACATAATAAATATGTGATAAATCTCTTTTTCATAAACATTCCTCTTAATAATATATGTACCAAAACTTATTTACTTCGTCATATTTTAAGAACTCTGTAATCATTACATCACCGCATTCTCCACTAAGCCGCAAAAAACTATTACCATCATAAGCCCATTCTCCGCCTACATGAAAAGAAAATACACCGCCTGCACTATTACGAATCTCAAGACCAAGAACCATATGCTCATCTATCTCTTTGTTTATGTAAGCCAAAAATTCATCATATTTATCGCCTTCCGGTAAAGAACCATTTTTCTCACGATAGGTTTGAATCATGCTTTGCTCTATTTCTTTTCGAAACGTTTCATCAGTCAAACGCATTAAAAAATACATTTTACCAAATTGATCAAGTTTTTTAGTGCTTATTGTTAAAATGTCTGCTTCATCACCAACATATGTATATCCGTGGTATTTACACAATTGAAGAATTTCCTGCAAAGATTGGCTTAACTGTGCATCCGGAATATTATTTTGAGTATATCGGCTTATTTCTACCCAATCCTCTCCAACACCATACTTTTCCAGTGATACGTAATACGCAGCCCCTGTATAATAAATCCATGATCTTGCCTCATCTATCTCTGGTTTATCGCCTATATTTTCATCATTTTCGGTAGTTTCATTATTTTCTGTAGTTTCATTATTGGAGGTAGTATCCATCGGTTCCACTACAGCTCCATCTCTGTTTGAAGTATAGTCCTTCACATTTATCTTACGTTCTTCAATAACATCCCAAACTTCTTCTACATCTAAGAACATTTTATGACCATTTAAAACCGCAACATACATGTCCACAATGTCAACATCAGGAATATCTTCTATCTGGATAGGCTCTACATTTTCCTTTCCAGACTCATCGTGTTCTACCACATAACCAGTACCACTCTTATCCATTCGAATACTTGTCTTATATCCCGCTTCAATTAGTGTTCCATTACTCATACTCTGTCCACTTGGGCTTACAGTTTTCGTTTCAACGGTTCCACCATAAGTATAAATATCTGTATACACAACACCATCTTCCGAAGAATCTACTTCCACTCTAAAAAATGTTCCTTTTACAGCCAGTACAGTATTCGGTGTATTAATAATATATTCATCTTTTACTCCCAGAGCATTGGTTACCTCATTAGTAATAGCTCCATTTAACAGTTTAACACTGGTTTTTCCGCTATTTTCCTTCCCTAAGGTCTCAAATTCTACCTTACTTTCTTCTTCCAATCGGAAATACTTATCTCCATCCAACACCATTCGTACATAACTCTCTGTCGATGTTGTAAGACTACATCCATCTTTTAACTTCATATCTACATAAGCATTATATTCCTTATTCCCTTGATTTACCAATGCAGTTCCCGCAATCTCCGATATCTCAATGGTTCGAAAACCTTTGTTACCTGTTGCCAAAACAACAACCACCACTACAATTACAATAGCTGTCAAAACCAGCCCCACAATCACTTTTCCTTTGGTACTCTTAAAAAAACCTGTCATCTTGTCTCCTCCATTCTGTCGCTTACCCCCAGACCAAAGAATATATCATATTCTTTCCTAATATGTACAAGGTATAATATTTATTTGTTTCACTGTCACTTGTCTTAACATCTAAAATTAGTATATTCCAAACAAATTTTTTACGCAATACATTTCATAAAATTTCAGCAATTCTAATTCTCTAAATATCCATATACTTCTATTGCTGAAGAATATTTTTCTGAACATAAAAAAAGCACTTCATACGAAGTGCTTCTCATGTGCGTGAAAGGATTCGAACCCTCGACCTACTGGTCCGTAGCCAGTCGCTCTATCCAGCTGAGCTACACGCACGTACATTTAACTTATTATAATAAGTCAAAATGCATATTAAACTATTCTAATTAAAAGGTAATTAAATGCCGGTGACCGGGGTCGAACCGGTACGGGAGTTAAGTCCCGCAGGATTTTAAGTCCTGTGCGTCTGCCTATTCCGCCACACCGGCAAAATAATGATGGGACCAATAGGGCTCGAACCTATGACCCTCTGCTTGTAAGGCAGATGCTCTCCCAGCTGAGCTATGATCCCATATATACCATTTTTAATTAGGTTACAATATCATGCGATATTGTAAGCGACCCGGATGGGGCTCGAACCCACGACCTCCGCGGTGACAGGGCGGCGCTCTAACCAACTGAGCCACCAGGCCAAATATAGTAAATTTTAGTGGACCTTCGGGGACTCGAACCCAGGACCGACCGGTTATGAGCCGGTTGCTCTAACCAACTGAGCTAAAGGTCCAATGAGAGCCGACAGTCGGAGTCGAACCAACAACCTGCTGATTACAAATCAGCTGCTCTGCCATTGAGCCATGTCGGCATATATTGTACCTAAAACCTACTATAAGTGACTCCAACGGGATTTGAACCCGTGTTACCGCCGTGAAAGGGCGGTGTCTTAACCGCTTGACCATGGAGCCATCATTCTTTTGTTATGTCATAACTAATGTTATGACCAGCTCCCCGAGTAGGACTCGAACCTACGACAACGCGGTTAACAGCCGCGCGCTCTACCGACTGAGCTATCGAGGAAAAGAGTAAATTCCTTCGGAATTAACTCTGTTAGTTTGCAAGCAAACTAACTGTATCCCAA
>JAZQME010000011.1:0-20742 GCA_045543195.1 Lachnospira sp. | reverse complement strand
AGCCCTTCCTTACATACAGAAATTCAACCGCAAAATTATCGTTGTAAAGTATGGCGGCAGTGCCATGAGCAACGAAGAATTACAAAAGAATGTAATTAAAGACGTAACACTTCTTAAGCTGGTAGGTTTTAAGCCTATTATTGTACACGGCGGTGGTAAGGAAATCAGCCGGTGGGTAGAAAAGACAGGTAAGGAAGCAAAGTTTGTTAACGGCCTTCGTGTGACTGATGCAGAAACCATGGAAATTGCGGAAATGGTTTTAGGTAAGGTTAACAAGAGACTGGTAACCATGGTAGAAGAGCTGGGTGTAAAAGCAGTAGGTATCAGTGGCAAGGACGGAAAGCTTCTTAAGGTGGATAAGAAGTATTCAAACGGTGAGGATATCGGTTTTGTGGGTGATGTGAAAGAAGTAAATGCTAAGATTCTTTATGACCTTCTTGAGAACGATTACCTGCCTATAGTTGCACCTATCGGATTGGATGATAATTTCGATACTTATAATATTAATGCTGATGATGCAGCTTGTGCTATTGCGAGAGCAGTTAATGCAGAAAAGCTCGCATTCCTTACTGATATTGAGGGTGTTTACAGAGATTATAACGATAAAAGTTCACTTATCTCTGAGATTACTACTGATGAGGCAAGAGAGCTTCTTGCAGGTGGTACAATTGGCGGTGGTATGCTTCCAAAGCTTAATAATTGTATTGATGCTATTGAAAATGGTGTATCAAGAGTGCATATTCTTGATGGTCGTATACCACATTGCTTGCTTTTGGAGATATTTACTAACAAAGGGATTGGGACAGCTATGCTTTCTAAAGACGCAGAACGTTTCTACAATCCGGAATCACATTCATAATCGGGATAATAAGTATAAAGATGTGAATACATAATTGTTATGAAAGGATGTAAGAGTTATGGAAACAAAGATGATCATTGAAACAGCTGAAGAGAAGCTTATTCATACATATAATCGTTATCAGATAGTTCTTGATAAGGGTGATGGCGTAAGACTTTACGATACAGATGGTAAGGAGTACCTTGACTTTGGTTCGGGTATTGCAGTATTTGCACTTGGTTACAATAATAAAGAGTATAACGATGCCGTAAAGGCGCAGGTTGATAAGCTTATTCATACATCAAACTACTTCTACAATGAGCCGGCAGTAGAGGCTGCAAAGGCTTTAACTAAAGCTTCAGGTATGGACAGAGTATTCTTTACTAATTCAGGTACAGAGGCCGTAGAGGGAGCTATTAAGCTTGCAAAGAAGTATGCTTACTTAAAGACAGGTAAGGCAGACAATGAGATAATTGCTATGGAGCATTCTTTCCACGGAAGAAGTATGGGAGCCCTTGCAGTAACTGGTAATAAGCATTATCAGGAAGCATTTGGTCCTATGATACCGGGTATTAAGTTTGCTAAGTACAATGACCTTGACAGTGTTAAGTCGCTTGTTACTGATAAGACTTGCGCTATCATCTTCGAGACAGTGCAGGGTGAAGGTGGTGTTTATCCGGCTAAGAAGGAATTTATCGAAGGTGTAAGGAAGCTTTGCGATGAGAAGGGAATACTTCTTATACTTGATGAGATTCAGTGTGGTATGGGTCGTACAGGTTCTATGTATGCATATCAGCAGTATGGTGTTAAGCCGGATATCGTAACTACAGCAAAGGCTCTTGGTTGTGGTGTTCCTATTGGGGCATTTTTAGCAACAGAAGAGGTTGCTAAGGCACTTGTTCCAGGTGACCACGGTACAACATACGGTGGTAATCCACTTGCTTGTGCAGCGGCTGCTAAGGTATTTGAGCTTTTTGAAAGAAACAATGTTCTTTCTAATGTTAAGGAAGTTGGTGCATACCTTGCAGATAAGCTTGATGAGATAGTTGATGATTATGCTGTTGCAGTAGAGAGAAGAGGTATAGGCCTTATTCAGGGACTTGAGTTGTCAGTGGCACCTAAGGATGTAATTGCTAGTGCTCTTGATAATGGATTGATTCTTTTTTCAGCAGGTTCTAATGTGGTTCGTTTCGTTCCGCCACTTGTTATCAGCAAGGATGATGTGGATGAGATGATTATAAAGCTTAGAAAAGCATTGGATGCGATTAATTAAGTATTGGATTGGATGATATAATGAAAAGGAGTTTTAAGGTCGTTCGCAGGTGTATAGCACTTCTTCTTGTGCTTGTTATGGGGATAAGTGTAGTAGCTTGTGGCAGTGATGATACTGATGATAAGAATTCAAACAATTTAGGACTTGAAACTGAAAAAGAGGTTACTATCTGGTACACGGATTCTAAGTATATGGATTACCTTAAAGCGGTGGCAGATGGTTTACATACATCTAATGAAAAACTCACGGTAAATATACAGTATATTGAAGATAAGGATTATCTTACTAAGATATATAATGACAGTATTCGTGAGGGAAATGGTCCGGATGTGTTTATCGCGGAGTCCTCTGAATTAGAAAAAATGTGCTCAATGGGTATTGTTGCAGAGAATAACGTATATACATCTAATTATACGTCGTCTAACTACTGCGAAAGTGCCATAAAAGCAGCAACTTATAATGATAAGTTATATGGGTATCCGATAGATTTCAATGTGGCATTTATGGCGTATAATACAACTCATGCCTATTACATCAGTACATTTGCACAGTTGGATGAGTATATAGCACATTTTGATTCTACGGAGGATAATGAGGCTATTAAGCAGATTGTATCCTGGGATGTGTCAGATATGTTCCTTAACTTTGGATTCTCTTCCGGAAGTGTAGAGATAGGTGGTCCTACAGGAGATGACAGTACAGCCGTGTCTGTTAATGATGCACAGCTTGTGAAGGTTATGAAAGAATTCTTACGTTTCCGTGATGGCTATGGTATTACAAAGTCTGTGGCTGCAAAGAGAGAGAACAATGAGTTGTTTAAGAACGGCAATATGTCATATACAATTATGGATATGCAGTATTTCAAGTCGCTTATAGACTCAAAGGTAGCATTTGATGTGTGCGAGATTCCTGCTTTATCAGATGAGTTGAAGCCTACCACATTGTCAGAGACAACATTGGCACTGGTAAGTCCATATGCCGATGATTTAGAGATTGCTAAAGCTGTTGCCAATGCTTTGAGCTTTGATTATGCTTCAAAGTTTACGGAGACAACTGGTGGTATCAGTGCCAGAAAGATGGCATACGAAGGTGATTATGCTAAAGAGTATGAGAAGATATATGAGATATATTCTAACTCAGTTATAAAGGCGCAGTTTAGAGGTGCAGCAAGTATGTACGCTTACTATGAGATTATGATTAATCAGGTGTATGGCACCAATGACGCCGGTATTGATGTTGAGGCAGATACAGAAGCTGATGCTGATACAATTGTAAATAATGCAGTAGCAGAATTTGCCGGTAAGTTAAAGCCTAGAGAAGTTCAGACAGAGTCACAAAGCCAAAATCGATAAATAAAGAATAATTTGCCTATCATTGGTTCATATTAACAGTAAAAGTTAATATGGAGGTTTGCAATGATAGGCTTTTTAATTGCGATTATATCAGGAGCACTTATGAGTGTTCAGGGAGTGTTTAATACAGGCGTGACAAAGAGTAGTAGTATATGGGTGGCAGCAGGTTTTGTTCAGCTGACCGCTTTTATCACATGTGTAGTAATGTGGTTTGTAGATGGCAGAAAGCCTATTACAGGAATATTTAATGTGGAACCTAAATATGCACTTTTAGGTGGTGTAATAGGTGCTTTCATAACATACACAGTAGTCCGTGCTATGTCTGACTTAGGTGTAGCCAAGGCTGAAATTACCATAGTAATTGCACAGATTGCAGTGGCATATCTTATAGAAGTGTTTGGCTTGTTTGGCAGCAATAAAACCAACTTCTCATGGATGAAGTTGCTGGGAATAGGTCTGGCTATTGCCGGTGTTGTTATATTTAGCCTGAGTGGTAGTAAACAGCAGGGCTGAGGATAATAAAAGCAGGCTACAGATGCTTTGAAATTCGATTCATAGCAATTGTAGCCTGTTTGCGTTTAATCTTCTTTTAATATGGTGATTTCTTCAATCTTAGTAATAGAACCTGATGTTGGTACTCTGTAAAGTAACTCAGCATTTTCAAAGTACTGGAAAAATGTGTATTTTGATGTGCACTGTATGTTGACAACGTTACCTCTTACTAAGAATTCAATCTGTGTGCCGTTAGCATTCATGCGATACAGGCCGCGTTCTTCCCCTTCTACTGAGAAGAATATCTTGTTGCCGTATCTGTTGTAACTTATTACTTTGCCGTTATCAGGTGCATAAAGTAATTCAGTTGTTCCGTTGGCAATATTGTAACGAACAAGAGAGTAGTTCTTAGCTAAGTCTACATAGTATACATAATTGTCCGCATAATCCACTAGGTATGCATTGGCATCATTAACTTTATTAAGTGTCCCCAATCTTATATCGTAGGTGTATATGTTGTTTTTTTGGTTAGGATTAGCAAAGTATACCTTGTTATTGTATATGCAGGCAGGATTAATCGGAATGGTAGATAATTCTGTATCCTCTGTACCATCAATCTTTACCTTGTGAAATGATAGAGGAGAGGTTTTGGTATAATGCTGATAATACAAGTAATTACCATACATACTGGTTACACCTGACAGAGTTTCGTAAAGGCTTTCAGGATTGTTGCCCTTCAAGTCTGTGCGATATACTCCGTACATATTCACACGTCCTCCGGTGTCAATGGTGTCTCTTGAATAATTATTCTTTACATAGTATATGTAACTTCCACACACGTTAAGAGAACTGACAGTGTCGGTGTTGAGACGTTTGGCATCTGTACAGTCAGTATTCATGACATACAGGCGACCGCTGTCGTAAGGATTAGCAAAGTATATCTTGTCATCGTACTCTGCAAATGTACCGCCATTGTTAAGATTGCCTGCGGTGTTGCCTGTGGCATTATCTATATTGTAGTCAAATCGCGAATTAATGTAGCCCAAAACAGCAGCCACGCCAATACCTATAATTACAAGTATAGGTATGAGTATCTTCATTGCTTTTTTCATATAAGCCGGATTCCTTTCAAAATTATGAAACCATTATAACACATTTTTAGTGTAATGCCATAAAAAATGTGTTATAATGTCGTAGGATAATTTTTGGAGGATTTTTCCTCGGAATGGAGATTTACAGTGTTAGATTTAGGCGTTATCAGGGATAAGATTGATGTTATTGACAGACAACTGGTAGAATTGTTCGAGCAGCGTATGGACCTTTGCAGGGATGTTGCTGAATTTAAGATTGAGACAGGAAAGAAGGTTCTTGATCCTGAAAGAGAGCAGGCTAAGCTTACAGCTATAGGCGAGATGGTTAAGAATAAGGATAATGCTTATGGTGTTAATGATTTGTTTTCGCACATTATGTCTAATTCACGAAAGATGCAGTATGGGATGTTAGAAGCGTCAGGCAATACGAAAAGAGAGCCATTTGAAACAATTGATGGTGTCAATAAAGTAGGGTGCAAGGTAGTTTATCAGGGCTTACCGGGAGCATATAGTTATATTGCTATGAAGCGTTACTTTGGTAAGGATGTGGAGAATTTCGCAGTTCCTACATGGAGAGATGCTATGGAAGCAGTGACTAATGGTGAGGCTGATTATGCAGTGCTTCCTATAGAGAATTCTACAGCAGGTATGGTGGCAGGTGTTTATGATCTTTTACAGGAATATGACAACCACATAATCGCGGAGACATATGTGAAGGTTGAACATGCCTTGCTTGGTTTGCCGGGGACTGATTTAAGTAAGGTAAAGACGGTTTATTCTCATCCACAGGGCCTTATGCAGTGTGATCATTTTCTTATGCAGTATAAGGAATGGCAGCAGATAAGTCAGGCTAATACAGCAGGAAGTGCTAAGAAGGTGTTTGAAGATAATGATATGACACAGGTGGCCATAGCTAGCGTAGAGGCTGCCGAAGAATTTGGCTTGGAAGTCCTTAAAGCTAATATTAGTGACCTTGATAACAATACAACAAGATTTGTTATAGTAACTAAGTCGAGAAAGTTCGTCAAGGATGCTACTAAGATGAGCATTGTTATTGAAACTAAGAACGAGGCGGGTTCACTTTACAATATCTTAAGTCACATTATATATAACGGTCTTAATATGAATAAGATTGAGTCAAGACCAATCGAGGGTAGAACATGGGAATTCAGATTCTTTATTGACTTCGAGGGTAATATTAATGACGTGCCTGTTATCAATGCATTGCGAGGTATTGAGGAAGAGTCAGTGTACATAAAGATTTTGGGTAATTATAAGTAATCGTTATTAATTTAAGAGCAATTTAAAATGTGATTGATTTTTTTAACACTATGGTGTATCTTATAGGTGTCGCTGTACAACTGGCGGAAGATATGTAAGTTATTTGGAGCAAGAGACATATGATTGTGTCTGATTGTCCAAGCTTTCATATTGTGGGAGTTACCCACAGGGAGTACAGTTTTATAAGGATTATTAGCCGACCGCCTGGGCATCATGTGTAGCATGGCTCAGGATGGGTCGGCTTTTTTGTGTAGCTGAGTGGTGGAAGGTAGTTAATTGCGTCACATCGTAGTTCAGTTGCACTCGTGCGAGTCGGTAGACGCTGCTTGTACAATCGAACTCGACGAGACGGAGTTTGCCAAGCAAATTCCTAACATAATTAAAAACTACTAAACGAATGGAGGAACATTTATGGAAATGCAGTTACTTGAAAAGGAATTGTCAGGATGCGCTTATCCGGGCAGAGGTATCGTGATTGGTAAGACAGAGGACGGTACAAAGGCTGTTACAGCTTACTTTATTATGGGTAGAAGTGAGAACAGCAGAAACAGAGTATTTGTAGAGGATGGCGAAGGTATCAGAACTGAAGCATTTGATCCTTCAAAGCTTACAGATCCACATTTGATTATCTATGCACCTGTACGTGTGCGTGGTAATGACACAATCGTTACTAATGGTGATCAGACAGATACAATCTATGATTTGATGGCTAAGGGACAGACATTTGAAGAGTCTCTTCGTACAAGAGAGTTCGAGGATGATGCTCCAAACTTTACTCCTAGAATTTCAGGTATTATGCATATTGAAGATGGCAAGTATGACTATGCTATGTCAATCTTAAAGAGCCATAATGGTAACGGTGCACAGTGCAACCGTTATACATTCTCTTACGATAACCCAATCGCTGGAGAAGGACACTTCATTCATACATATATGGGCGACGGCAATCCATTGCCAAGCTATGAAGGAGAGCCTACATGGGTAAAGATTTCAGGTGATATTGATACATTTACTAATATGATCTGGGACAATCTTAATGAAGATAACAAGGTTTCGTTGTTTGTAAGATTTATTGATATTGCAACAGGCAAGTACGAGACAAGAATTATCAACAAGAACAA
Source organism: Lachnospira sp. (assembly GCA_045543195.1). Taxonomy (GTDB): domain Bacteria; phylum Bacillota; class Clostridia; order Lachnospirales; family Lachnospiraceae; genus Lachnospira. The sequence continues at coordinate 13,294 of JAZQME010000011.1, read as the reverse complement.
GTAATTAAACAGCACATAGAGTGTGCCATAAGAATACAGGTATATACGGAGGTATAGTATGAACGAATTAGAATTAAAGTATGGTTGTAATCCTAACCAGAAGCCATCAAGAATCTTTATGGCAGATGGAAGCGAGCTTCCGATTGAAGTTTTGAATGGTAAGCCGGGCTACATCAATTTCCTTGATGCATTTAATGGCTGGCAGTTAGTTAAGGAGCTTAAGGAGGCTACAGGCCTTCCGGCAGCAACATCATTTAAGCATGTTTCTCCAGCAGGTGCAGCTGTAGGCCTTCCACTTACAGAAGTAGAGAAGAAGATTTACTGGGTAGATGAAACTATCGGAGAGCTTTCTCCTTTGGCATGTGCATATGCAAGAGCAAGAGGTGCTGACAGAATGTCATCATTCGGTGATTTTATATCACTTTCAGATGTATGTGATGTTCAGACAGCATTACTTATTAAGCCTGAGGTTTCAGACGGTGTTATCGCTCCTGGTTATACAGATGAGGCTCTTGAGATATTAAAGTCTAAGAAGAAGGGTAACTACAATGTTATCAAGATTGATGCTAGCTACAAGCCGGAGCCAATCGAGAAGAAGCAGGTTTATGGCATAACATTTGAGCAGGGCCGCAATGAGTTCGAGATTAACGAAGCACTTCTTGACAATATCGTTACAGATAACAAGGAATTTACAAAGCAGGCTAAGATTGACCTTATTATTGCACTCATTACTTTAAAGTATACACAGTCTAACTCAGTTTGCTATGCAAAGAACGGACAGGCTATCGGTATCGGAGCAGGTCAGCAGTCAAGAATTCACTGTACAAGACTTGCAGGTTCTAAGGCTGATAACTGGTTCCTTCGTCAGAATCCAAAGGTTCTCAACCTTCCTTTCAAGGAGGATATCGGACGTGCAGACAGAGATAACGCTATCGACCTTTACATTGGTGAGGACTATATGGATGTGCTTGCAGATGGTGAGTGGGAGAGAATCTTCACAGAGAAGCCTTCTGTATTCACAACAGAGGAGAAGAAGGCATGGCTTGCAGAAAATACTGATGTAGCACTTGGCTCAGATGCATTCTTCCCATTTGGAGACAACATCGAGAGAGCTTACAGAAGTGGTGTTAAGTATATTGCACAGCCAGGCGGCTCAATCAGAGATGACAATGTTATCGAGACATGTAACAAGAGAGGCATTGCAATGTGCTTCACAGGAATGAGATTGTTCCATCATTAATTGTTATTTGGATTGAAAAACTTTAGGGGTAAAATTAATACTATTGCCCATACATAAACAAGGAGAATGCTATGCGATTTATATGCATACTGTTCTCCTTGTTTTTTAGTATTATAAGTGATGATTTGAGTTGTGTAATAAATTTTTATAAATTACACTTGACAAAACTGTGTATTCTGAATATACTGTGTATATAAGGTATACACACTTGAGTTTGCATATAAGATGCATATTATATGTGAATAAGTATGAAAGTATACTTTTACAGCAAGTTAAGGAGGGAATATATGGTTATAAAGTTAAGTTTTGATAATCCCAAACCTATGTATGAGCAGATAGAGGAAGAGATTAAGCGTGCTATATATAATGGTGAACTCGAAGATAATACGCCATTGCCAAGTGTTCGTCAGCTGTCTACCGATTTGCAGGTAAGTCAGATAACTACAAAACGTGCTTATGCGGATTTGGAGCGTGAAGGATTTATATATACCATTGCGGGACGGGGGACATTTGTTAAGCTGGCTAATATTGATGAATTGTCTAAGAATCGTAAAGAGGAGATTAAGCAGGAACTTGAAAAGCAGCTTAAAGAAGCTGTAAATGCTAAGTTAAGTGAAGAGGACGTGGTTAATCTGGTACACAAAGTATATGGAGGTAAAGAGGATGAAAGGTAAGTTGTTAGAATTAGAGAATGTAGCCAAAAGTTATAAGAATTTTGAGTTGACGAATATTAATTTTGATATTGAGCCGGGGGAGATAGTAGGACTAATTGGAAGAAACGGAGCAGGCAAGACAACAATAATTAAACTGATTATGAATATGATAGACCGAAAGAACGGCAATATAAAGGTGGCTGGTCTTGACAATATAAGTGATGAGATTAAGGTGAAAAATCTTATAGGTTATGTGTCAGCTGATAATTACCTGTTGCCCAATGCTTTTGTTAATTCTTATGTGGATTTGTTCACTATGGCATATGATGAGTTTGAAAAGGAAAAGTTTGATGACTATGCCCAGAGGTGGGAGTTGCCTCTGAACAAGCAGTTTAAAGCTTATTCGGAAGGAATGAAGCTTAAGGCTATGTTAGCATTTGCTATAAGCCATAATCCGAAGATACTTATTCTTGATGAGCCAACAGCGGGACTTGACCCGGTATCAAGAGAGGAGATTTTAGAGTTGTTCAGGGAGTTTGTGGCAGATGGGGAACACAGCGTATTGTTCTCTACTCACATCACATCGGATTTGGATAAGGTGGCAGATAAGATAGTATTTATCCATGAGGGGAAGGTTCTTGAGAATATGTATACAGATGATTTGCTTGGCAAATATGTTGTGGTATCGGGGGATGATAAGAGTTACGATGACTGCAAGGATATACTTATAGGAGTCAAAAAGACTTCTATCGGATTTAATGGTCTTGCCCTTAGAAGTGACGTTGCAGATAAGGAAGGATTGCAGCTTTCTCAGCCTAACATAGAGAATATTATGGTTTATTATACAAGAAAGTAGGTGGGAGTATGGATAAGTGTAATATAAAACAAATAGTGAAAAAGATTGATTATCTTAGTGGTAATCCAACTAGGTTTGTAAGGATGATTATGTGGGGGTGTGCACTGTTTTGTGCCGTGATGCACATATTTATTATTATGAATATAAATGCTGATAATTTAACAAGTATAATTAATATTTTTTCACCATATTATCTGCTGTTTCTCAGCGTGCAACCTGGTATAGGGGATAAAGTGTATAGTGTTTTGCCGCTCAAACGTGCTCAAGTTGATAAGGAATTGTTTAAGCAGACTATAATTACCTGTGCTGTGTGGTTGTTAGTAGTTGTGCTTCACAATGTAGCTTATATGTCTAATCCTCTGTTGTATGATGTTAGAGGAATGTTTGGAGTATGTTTGGTGATATCTGTTATACAGCATATAACAAGATATATAGCAGAATTTGTGTGTAAGAATAAGTACACTGTTGTGTTGTCAAACGTATTGATGATAGTGTTTGTGGTTTCATATCTTGTTATGATGTTCCTAGAGATGTCGGATACATCCATGACGGTATTGAAAGCACTTAGTGCTGTGTTTGGTATGTTTTCAGGCTATGTAGCTATAGGGGTATCTGTGGTAATTAGTTTGGGGATTATACTACATTTTTACCTTATTCAGTCTAAGAAGGAAAGGTCGTGGAAAGTATGAGAGTATGCTGGCGGTTAGTGAAGCTCCATTGGATGATTCTGGTGGCAGTTGCGCTGGGATTGTTAAGGTCAGTAAGCGTTCACCGTGGTGAATACTTTGAACTGTTATTGCCTGTCATTATACTTGTAAGCATATTGGTTGTTAAGGAATATCAAATTAACAACTATAATAAACTTTTGGTTACTATGCCAATTGTAAGAAGTGAAATACACAGTTATATACTGGTTATGCAGGGAATAGTAGTTATGGCCTATTGCGTAGCATCAGAAGTGGGGCTGTTGATGCAGGGGGAGTTAATCTTTGCTATGGTTGAGTGGTTTTGCCTGGGAATATTGTGTATTGTTATAGCTGGGGTGGAATTAGCTGTAAGATTATTCCATAGTTTTTATTGGATTTCGGACAATGATGTAATGGTAGTAAAGAATATGTTGCTCTATGCATTAGCTGTTTTAGCCGGAAGTGCTGTGCCTTATTTGGTAGTAACAGGTATTGATACTGTTTACAGCGGCTATAATTATTCGGTTGATGTGCTTATATGGGGCTGTGTTTTAGTTGGAAGTGCTTTGTTTCTTGTAAGCTGGCTATTTATAAGGTGTTCGGTTAGTTTAAAGATAAAGCAGGATGAATAGTAAAAAACTGGCTAGGATTGATTTCTAGCCAGTTTTTTTTCAGACAATAGCTCCAGTTTTTCATGTTTAAAGTCTTTGCGTATCAAATCAAACATTTTGATTATACTAATCTTATCAAATAAGTGAGGTTAGTGCTTGTGGCAAAGCGTTTTATCAAGGCAGAAATGTGGTTTGTTTTGTATCTGGTTGTTCAGTCGGTGATTATGGTTGGGGTGATGTTATATCGGATTAATTCTGATATGGAATTCGCCAATGGACTGGCTGATACGTTGCTTGAAAGTATGTATGCAGAGGGGGCGCAAGTAGGGAGTGTACAGACAGAGGGCGAACCGGCACAGTACACAGTAGTAGATTATCATACAGTTCTAAACGGAATAACAGAAAATATCAAAACGGCACAATCTATCAGCTCATATATTTCGTCTGCTCTCATACCGACCTGTATTATAAGTGCTGCTATAATTATTGCTGTTTATCTGACAACAAGATGGACTAATGCACGAGGGCAGTCCATAAGCTGGCGAGAAACCTTAAAGTATGTCCTGTATGCATTAATTGCGAATTTTTTTATAACGTTTATAATAGAACTTCTGCCTCAAACAATTACAGCGACTCATCAGAAGGGAACAGCTATAGCTTTGTCAGGAAACTTCTTCATGGTGCTTCTTAGTACAGGGGTATTAGTTCCTGTTATGGAGGAGATTGTGTTTAGATGTGGCATTGGTGAAACTATAGGCGGAAGAGTGGGGCTTATATATCAGGCGGTGATTTTTGGCTTGTTACACGGCAATCTGATTCAGATAATATATGCATTTGGACTGGGATTGTGGTTTGGTGTGGAAAATATGAGAAAGAACAGTATACTACCGGGAATTATTATGCACATAACTTTTAATGCATCTACAGTTATGGCAGGTGCGATTATTACACTGTATACAAGTGGATTTTAATAAGCATTTATTAAGCGATTTATTGATATAAACAGTGGTTGAAACACCTAGCATTTTGTGGTAAAATTATTGAGTTAAAGTGGGTGAATGTTGCCTGTGGGAACAACATTTGCTTTAACAAAAAAGATATAATATATGGAGTATGAAATGAACTTAGATACAAGAATGAATGAAGTAAAACAATTACGTCTTGATAAATACGAAGTGGTAAGCGTGGAGGCTCTTAGGGATCTTAATTCTGTTGGCCTTTTGCTTAAGCACAAGAAGAGCGGTGCTAGAGTAGTTGTTATGACTAATGATGATGACAATAAGGTGTTCTCAATTGGTTTTAAGACACCTGCATATAACGATACAGGACTTCAGCATATATTGGAGCATTCGGTGCTTTGTGGCTCTAAGAAGTATCCTGTAAAAGATCCATTTGTTGAGTTATGCAAGGGCTCTTTGAATACATTTCTTAATGCTATGACTTATCCTGATAAGACAGTTTACCCTGTGGCAAGCTGTAATTTGCAGGACTTTAAGAATATTATGGATGTATATCTGGATGCGGTGTTCTATCCTGCTATATATGAAAAGCCAGAGATTTTTAAGCAGGAAGGATGGCATTATGAGCTTGAGTCTGTTGATGAAGATTTAAGCTTTAATGGTGTTGTATTTAATGAGATGAAGGGAGTATATTCTTCACCTGATGATGTGCTTGCGAGGTACACATTTGCAACATTATTCCCTGATACTAACTATAGTTTCGAGTCAGGTGGAGATCCGGCATGCATTCCGAACTTAACATATGAAGAGTTTCTTGATTATCATAAGAACTACTATCATCCTGCAAACAGTTATATCTACATCTATGGTGATTTTGATGTGCAGGAAAGACTGGACTATCTTGATAATGAGTATTTGGCGGAATTTAATGAAGCTGATGCTAAGATTAATGCTGACATAAAGATGCAGGCTGCCTTTGAAAAACCTGTTGAGGTTGTGAAGGAATATGCTATAACTGAGGATGAGCCATTGGAGGATAATGCGTACCTTTCACTTAATAAGGTTGTGGGTACATCTTTAGACGCCAAGCTTTACTTGGGATTGCAGATTCTTGATTATGTGCTTATTATGGCACCTGGTGCGAAACTTAAGCAGGCTCTTATTGATAAAAATATTGGAACTGATATATACAGTAGTGTTGAATCCTCTATGTACCAGCCTATTTATTCTATCATTGCAAAGAATACAGATGTGGCTAAGAAACAGGAATTTCTTGATACTATTAAGGAAGTGCTTGAAGATATCGTTAAGAATGGTATTGATGAGCGTATGGTTGATGCAGCTATAAACTATTATGAGTTTAAGTACAGAGAGGCAGATTTTGGACCGTATCCTAAGGGGCTTATGAATTACCTCACTATGATGGACAGTTGGCTTTATGATGATGCAAAGCCTTTTATTCACATTGAGGCAGGTGATACATTTGCCGAGATAAAGAAGGATAAGAGCAATGGTTATTTTGAAGGTCTTATAAGAGATTATCTGCTTGACAATAATCATGCATCTGTGGTGTGTCTTGTTCCAAAACGTGGTCTTGAAGCTGAGATTGATACAGCAGAGAAGGAAAGACTGGCGAAGTATAAGGAAACATTAAGTGAAGCAGAGCTTGAAAAACTTGTAGCTGATACGAAGGCTCTTAAAGAGTATCAGGATGAGGAGTCAAGTCAGGAGGATTTGGAAAAGATTCCAATGCTTGAACTTAAGGATATTAATACAGAACCGCAGAAGTTGTATATTGACGAGAAAAAGATTGCGGACGTAGATGTGATTCATCATAATATGTTCACTAACAGAATTGCTTATATTATGATGGCATTTGACTGCAAGGCTGTGCCTGAGGAACTTATACCATACCTTGGTTTGTTGAGTACCACACTTGGACTTATGGATACTGAGAATTACACATATCCGGAGCTTTCTAACGAGATTAATATTAACTGTGGCGGTATCACAACGGATGCGGCTATCTATACAGACACTAAAGACCTTGATAAGTATAGAATTATGTATGAAGTTAAGGGGAAAGTGCTCTTTGATAAGATGGAGTTTGTGCCAAAGATGATTAAGGAGATTATCTACGGTACTAAGTTTACAGACTTCAAGAGACTTAAGGAGATTATTGCAAGAGTTAAGTCAAGACTTGAGTCTTCTATGACAAGCTCTGGTCATTCGGTGGCTATGCTTAGCGGTATGTCACAGTTTTCGCCTACGGGGTATTATTCTAATATGCTTAGAGGTTATGGTTATTATAAGCTTATTAAGGAACTTGATGATAACTTTGATGAGCTTAAGGAGCAAATAGCTGCTAAGTTAAAGGAACTTTCAGGATATATCTTTGCTAAGGAAAACTTAATAGTAAGTTTTAATGCTGATGATGAAGGATTTAACACATTTATTGAACCTATGACTGAGTTTGTGGCAGGCCTTGAGAGTAAGGAGCTGCCGGAGGCTGCAAGACATTTTGAGAGATGTAATGTTAAAACTGGTTATACATCTTCATCTATGGTTCAGTATGTTGCAAGATGCGGTAACTTTGCGGAGGCAGGATATTCATATACGGGAGCACTTAAGGTTCTTAAGGTCATATTCTCCTATGAGTATCTTTGGTTAAATGTTCGTGTTAAAGGTGGAGCTTATGGTTGTATGAGTGGATTTTCGCGTAATGGTGATATGTATATGGTATCATACAGAGACCCTAACCTTAAGAAAACTAACGATATCTACGAAGGTGCAGCAGAATATATTAAGAACTTTAATGTAAGTGACAGAGATATGCTTAAGTTTATCATAGGAACGGTTGGAGATATGGAGGCTCCACTTAATCCTTCTGCTAAGGGTATTCGTTCATTTGGAGCATATATATGTCATACGGACTATGAAACTCTTAAGCGTGAACGTAGCGAGGTTCTTGGTGCCAATGTTGAAAGTATCAGAGCGTTAGCACCGCTTGTTGAAGCAGGTGTAAGCCAGAACTACTTCTGTGTTGTTGGTAATCAGAAGAATATTCAGGATGAATCAGCTATGTTTGATAAGATTGAACCATTGTTTATTGCAAAACACTAATGTGAAGAAATGGAGATTATTATGAATCTAGATGAAATGCTTGCTGCCAGCGGTATAACCGGTGGAGCGGCAGCTGTTAATGGTAACACAAAGTCAGGTTTTGTAACGCTTATTGGAAGACCTAATGTAGGTAAGTCAACACTTATGAACAGAATTATCGGTCAAAAGATTGCTATTACCTCTAACAAGCCACAGACTACACGTAATAAAATACAGACAGTGCATACTGACGAAAGAGGTCAGATAGTGTTTGTTGATACACCGGGTATTCACAAGGCTAAGAATAAGCTGGGTGAGTATATGGTAGGTGCGGCAGAGAAGACTATCGGCGAAGTTGATGTGGTGTGTTGGCTTGTTGAGCCAACAACATACATCGGAGCAGGAGAACAGCACATTATTGAGAGACTGAAGCGAGTTAAGGCACCAATTATTCTTGTGATTAACAAAGTTGATACTATCAAGAAAGAAGAGATACTTCCTGTTATTGAAAAGTATAGAAAGGAAGTTGAATTTGTTGAGATTGTACCGGTATCAGCCAGAAATGGTAACAATGTGGATGATTTGGTTGACACAATATATAAGTATCTTCCTTATGGACCGATGTTTTATGATGAGGATACTGTAACGGACCAGCCTATGAGACAGATTGTGGCAGAACTTATTAGAGAAAAGGCGCTTCATGCACTTAACGAAGAGATTCCTCATGGTATTGCTGTGGTTATTGACAGTATGAAGGAGCGAAAGAGCCCAAAGGGAATTATAACTGATATTCAGGCGACTATCATCTGCGAGAGAGATTCTCACAAGGGTATCATAATAGGTAAGGGCGGCGAGATGTTAAAGAAAATCGGTGCCAATGCAAGATACGAGATAGAAAAACAACTTGAAACTAAGGTTAATCTTCAGCTTTGGGTAAAGGTTAAGAAGGAATGGCGTGACAGCGACATTCTCATTAAGAACTTTGGTTATGATAAAAAGAAAGACGATATGTAAATGATAATTTGTAAATGATGGGCCGGTCTGCTTAAGTAATCGGCACAACATTTTAGGAGAATAAAGATGGGTGATATTACAGAAGTGACCGGTATGGTGCTATCGGCTATGCCTGTGGGCGAGTATGACAGACGAATAGTACTTCTTACAAAAGAACGTGGTAAGATATCGGCGTTTGCAAAAGGCGCAAGACGACCTAACAGTCCGCTTCTGGGTGTCACCCGTGCTTTCGTTTTTGGCACATTTATGATGTATGAAGGCAGAACTACTTATAATTTAAAGCAAGCTAATATCACGAATTACTTTGAGGATGTATTGCTTGATTATGATGCGGTTTGCTACGCTTGTTATTTTGCAGAGCTTGCAGACTATTATGGCAGAGAAAATGTTGATGCCTCATCGGATATTAATCTTTTGTATGTGGCATTGAAGGCATTGCTGAACAAGAATATTCCCAATAAACTGGTTCGTTACATATATGAGCTTCGTCTGATAGCAGAAAATGGAGAGTGTCCGGAACTGTTTGGTTGTAGAGAATGTGGTTCTACAGAGGGAGTAGATGCGTTTTCAATGAGCAGGGAAGGTGTTCTATGTGTAGGATGTCATGGGACAGCAGGAGATAAGATTAGAATCTCCCAGTCCACTCTTTATACATTGCAGTACATAGTTTCGTCTCCTATGGAAAAGCTTTTTAAGTTCACTGTAAGCGACGAGGTGCTTAATGAACTTGGTCGAGTTGTAGGAGTGGTGTGTGATAAAACATTTGACAAGGTGATGAAGTCGGCGGAGATGATTCCGTAGATTATTAAAATCTCCACTTGTCATACGGTAAAAAATGTTATAAAATTACCTAAATCAATATAAGCGTCGCATCCGGCGAGGCAGAAATGAGGAGTTATTTATGGAAAAGACAATGGAAAAAATCGTTGCATTGGCAAAGGCTAGAGGTTTTGTATACCCGGGTTCAGAGATTTATGGAGGTCTCGCTAACACTTGGGATTATGGTAACCTTGGTGTTGAGTTGAAGAACAATGTTAAGAAGGCATGGTGGCAGAAGTTTGTACAGGAGAGCCCATACAATGTTGGTGTTGACTGTGCAATTCTTATGAATCCACAGACTTGGGTTGCTTCAGGACATTTGGGCGGATTCTCAGATCCTTTGATGGATTGTAGAGAGTGCCACGAGAGACATAGAGCAGATAAGCTTATTGAGGACTGGGCTTTTGAGAATAAGTTTGATATAGGTGGTTCATGTGATGGCTGGTCGAATGAGAAGATGAAGGAGTTTATCGATGAGCATAACATTAATTGTCCGACCTGCGGTAAGCACGATTTCACAGATATCAGACAGTTTAATCTTATGTTTAAGACATTCCAGGGTGTAACTGAGGATGCTAAGAATACAGTTTATTTAAGACCAGAGACTGCACAGGGTATATTTGTTAACTTTAAGAATGTTCAGAGAACTTCAAGAAAGAAGGTTCCATTTGGTATTGCTCAGATTGGTAAGTCATTCCGTAATGAGATTACACCGGGTAACTTTACATTCCGTACAAGAGAGTTTGAGCAGATGGAACTTGAGTTCTTTTGTAAGCCGGGAACAGATCTTGAGTGGTTCCAGTACTGGAGACAGTTCTGTATTGATTGGTTGAAGTCACTTGGTATCAAGGATGAGGAGATGAGAGCAAGAGATCATTCACCGGAAGAGCTTTGCTTCTACAGTAAAGGTACAACAGATATCGAGTTCCTTTTCCCATTTGGTTGGGGCGAGCTTTGGGGTATTGCTGATAGAACAGATTATGATCTTACACAGCATCAGAATGTTTCTGGCGAAGATATGTCTTACTTTGATGATGAGTCAAAGGAGAAGTATATTCCATATGTTGTTGAGCCATCACTTGGTGCGGACAGAGTTACACTTGCGTTCCTTTGTGCAGCTTATGATGAGGAAGAACTTGAGGGCGGTGATGTAAGAACTGTTCTTAGATTCCATCCTACACTTGCACCTGTTAAGATTGGTATACTTCCGCTTTCAAAGAAGCTTAATGAAGGTGCTGAGAAGATTTATGCAGAGCTTTCTAAGTATTATAATTGTGAGTTCGATGATAGAGGTAATATCGGTAAGAGATATAGAAGACAGGATGAAATAGGTACTCCGTTCTGTGTAACATATGATTTCGAGTCAGAGGAAGATGGAGCTGTAACAGTTCGTGACAGAGACACTATGGAGCAGGAGAGAGTTAAGATTTCTGATTTAAAGGCATATTTTGAAAAGAAGTTTGAGTGGTAATTGATATTGATTCGCTAAAGTTCGCAAAGCGAACTTATAGGAGGGCAGTAATTATGCTATGTGTCAAATGTGGAGAAGAGTATGAGGGTGCATCGTGCCCAAGATGTGAAGGTCCGCAGATACTTGTGAATAATGATGATTACCTAAGGCGAAAGAAAGCATACGAGGAGAAGCAGGCCGCAAAAGGGTCTGCTTCTTCTGATAATAAGGATGTTGCCGAAGGTGATAAGAAAACGGATTCGAAGAAGGTTCAGAAGAAAGTTAAACTTCCGGCTATAGACGTGAGAAGTTTGGCAAGAAAATGTGCAAGACCTATGGCATTATTATTAATTGGCGTTGTTGCGGTTGTTGCAGTTGTGGCTGTGTTTTCGGGAAGAAAGCAAAAAGCATATGTTAGGTCTGAGGGAAATATATATGCTTTAAAGGGCGAAAGTCTAGAACAGGTTTGCTCTGATGACAACGCATTTTTTACCGCGGATGGTACGTGCTTTTATGAAGTGAGTATTCCGGATGAATATAGTGATAAGTATATAGCAGAAAAACAGGCATCGCCGAAAGGTAAATGTTTTGTTGTTGCATTATATAATGAGAACAGTAAGAAATATTGTGTTGCTTTGTTGAAAGATAATCAGACATATATTGTTGCGGAAAGTGACATGAGATTAGATGTTATGTATGTTTCGGATACAGGAGTTGTTGTATATACTGCTCTTGATGTGGTTAATGATGAGGGATATACAGGGCGATATGAATTGTTTGTGTATGAAGCAAGCAATAAAAAGAAACCGTTAGAAGGTGGAAAAATTAAACAATTAACTGAAAATCTGAGCTATGCTGATGTTTTGGCTGCATCAGAGGTGCTGTTATTTGTTGATAAAGACAACAACTTAAGTGTTTACAATTATGGTGTCAATAGCAATGTTGAGTGTGTCGCAGAAAATGTTACCAGTGTATATGTGCCGGATAATGATGCAACAGGAAAATATATATCTCATACAGGTTATGTTTGCATGGATGAAAGAGCCACCGGAATTATATATAAGGAAGGCAACAAGTGTTATTATGCAGATTTGAAACAAAAGTCTGATGAACGTACATATGTTGGTAGTATCAATGGTGGTGTTAATACTATTGTGTATAAGAATAGCGAATATATGTATTATGTTGATGGTGACAAATTGATGGTTACTGTCGTAAATAGGGTGCTGAATGAGTTTGGTAATGGATATTCCACTGTTTTAGATACTAAAGAACTGGCAGTGCTTAATGGTTCGTCAAATGTGCTTTGGATTGAAGATAGTAGTACATTGTTGTATGTTAACTCTAATAATGAGTTATGCAAGGCGCAAAAGGATGTTATAACAATCATTGCGACTGATGTTTTACCCAATACGTTGGTTAGTGTGGAAGGTACAAAACAAGGGATTATATATGCGAGGTCAGAGGGCTGGTATTATGTAAGCGATATGCAGGCAAAGGCTGTGAAACTTGGATTGGTGTCGGATGCATATATAAAGAAAGTTGTTACTTATAATGGTAAACTGCATATGGTATTAAATGATAATAAGTTATTTACCAGTACAGTAAAAGGCGATAAGTTAAAAGAGATAGGTTTGGCAGAATATATTTGGTTGGCAAAAGATTGAATTAATGATTTTTTGTGATTAAAAATGTATTATTGAAGCCGCGCAAACCCAGTGTTTGTGCGGTTCTTTCTTTTTGCGAATAAAAACTTAAAAAAATTCAAAAAAGTTGTTGACAATATCTTCACAGGGTGATATTATATACAAGTCGCCGCGAGCGACACACAAAAATAAAATACAACAGACGTCAGTAAACAAGGGCGTTTGAAGTATATAGTTCCTTGATAATTGAACAGTAAA
>JAZQME010000010.1:0-63993 GCA_045543195.1 Lachnospira sp. | reverse complement strand
GCCTCTGCCAGTGTGGCATACTCTGTTGTGGCACCTGCTACGCCGGCTGTAGTCACCGATGCCTCATTGCCGGTTTCTGCCTTTACCGCAAAGATTCCTGTCAATCCCGACATAGGGATGCAGGTAAGTATCATAAGCATAACCATTACGATACTCATAATTCGCTTTTTAAGCTTTCTTTTTCTTGACATATCCGTCTCATCCTCCTATATTTTGTTTTATTGTTCATAGCTTCTAATCTATAAACTAGTGCGTTGTGCTTTATCAATTATCCCCCGTATTGTAACATATCTTTTTATTATTGTGGGGGCTTGCGTATAATTTGCACATTTTTGCGTATAATTTGTTACATTTTGGAACAATAAAGGGTTGCAATAACACAAAATATATGTTTATGCAACCCACAATAATTATTACGTATATATCATCCCCTGATACTTTCTAATATTCCAAGCTCATATGCCCGCTGTACCGCCTGATGACGGTTGCGAACCGAAAGCTTGCCGAATATGTGCTTACAGTGCTTCTTCACTGTCTCTTCTGCAGTTCCTGTGACATCTGCTATCTGACTGTTAGTGTACTGCTCTGCAAGAAGCCTTAACACTCTCATCTCCGCTTCTGTAAGCGCCGGTACATCAGGCAACTGTGTCTTAAGATACCTTGGATGCATAGCCGCTGTCTTCTCAGTCATCTTAACAATACTGTCGAAATACTCCTGACTTACACCACAAGCTCTTGAATTCTTGTAATACTTCAATATATCAAGAACTTTCTGTCCTTCGTCTGCAAACAGTCTGTCATACCTGAAACGCTCTGACAGCTTCAGCGCTGCTTCCATATGCTCCAGTGCTTCTTCCTTTCTGTTATCGGCATAATCACTTACAGCCCATATAATATGAAGCTCACAAGTATCCATATACCGTCCACCACCCTCCAGAAGTGGAAGAAGTCGCATAGCAAGTGCTGTAACTGCCAGATGCTTTCCCTGTATTGTGTATGCTCTCATCTTGACCATATAGCGAAACAAATCCAACATGCAGAACTTACCGTTCTCGTCGGGTGCGCCCTCTCGCATCCACTGTGCCACCAATGCATAATCCCCATCATACATGGCGCCCCACGCTGTCATCGCCTCTATGTTAGGCAGATACTCATTAAGCTCTGCCTCTTTAATCTGCTTTCGCATATTTTCCATAAGTGGTGCAACAACCGATGCCTGTCCGTTAAGCACCATTATGTATATCTGTAACGTCAACGCTACAAACAGTAATCTCATATCATCCCTTTCCTTAAGGAACGGAATCATCCCCACTACTTTAACCAACGCTCCGTAACAATCGTCGCGCCAATACATAGCCTCCGCTTGTGCCATATCGTATATATGACCTGCCTGCTCTCCATAAAGCACACCAAGCAGTTCCATTGTAAGTTCTTTTTCCTGTGCCAGACTGTCAACATATGGCGTAAGATCCCACACACCATTTAACACACTGGGTCTCATTGCAGTTAATGACATATTAGGTACCGGCATCGGTCCCTTTCCCTTGGCCTCCCTTATAAGACTAAACAGATCGTCTTTATTCACACCCGGAATAAACATCTTTATAATATGCTGGTAGTAACTACCTAACGGAAGCATATTGACGACCTCTCTCGCCTTATCAATCTTGCCTTCCATTATCAGCACCTGTATGCACCCCATAGCAGCGCCCGGATGCTTCTTTATATCTTCCGGCTTTAACATCAGAAGCCACTTACGATATTCCCACAATGCTTGCATGGAAAAGGGTCTTCTTAATATATCATCGAATAACTCTGCCATCTCACTAGTATCTGTCATATGCCTTAGCTTGTGCAATGCCTGCCTGTCTGCCTGTGGCAGATACCTGACTTTCATCCGGTCACCTCCCTCTTCTATCAAAAACACTCGAGGTTCACTTCCGGATTTTAATTCCTAACTCTTTTTTGCGTGCTATTTCCCCGATGCAAGTTTCATATTATACCCCTTTTCATCATTTGTCCATACCCCAAAAGAGGTATATCAACATCGTACAATCCGCAGTTTTATAGGGTTTATGATTATTTTGTAATAAATTGGAATTTAATTTTTTTTTGCTATAATGGAGTAAAAAATATAATTGCGAGTTATTTGTGAAGGGTCATCTCTCCGAGAAAAATTTTTACAGAGTATATTTTTTCTAAGATTACTATTGATTTATTTTTCTATGTATGTTATTATTTTCTTGAAAGAAATTGCTATTTTCCACAGCTGGAAAAGCGAACCCCCGTGAGGTGCTAGCTCACGGGGGTTCTTGTCTACTTATTTTAGAAAAACACTCCTGTTACCCATATCTCAATTCCAATGGCAATAAGTATCACTCCGCCAAGTATAGAAGCCTTTCCTGCAAGCTTTGTACCGAACTTCTTGCCCAAACCCACACCACAGAAGCATATAACAAATGTAACCACAGCGATAATAAGCGCACATATCAACGCCATAAACCACGAATACTCTGCTATGGTAAAGCCTACAGAAAGCGCATCAATGGACGTAGCAATCCCCTGTACCAAAAGAGCCGCAAAGCCTACTGCCGGCTTTTCTTCCTCTGAATCCTTATTCTTTATACCTTCCACCAGCATATTAGCGCCTATGATACATAAAAATGCTAATGCAATCCATGGTATAAATGTCTCAAAAACCTGAAAATACTGCACTATTGTGTGAACGCACACCCAACCAAGCATCGGCATCAGCGCCTGAAAGCCAGCGAATACGCCGGCGATAAGACAGACACGTCCCTTCTTCATATCAGGCTCATTAAGTCCGTTAGCAAGCGACACTGAAAAAGCATCCATAGCAAGTCCCACACCAAGCAACACACTGTTAATAAAAAATACAACATTCCATTCCATTAAACTTTCCTCCAAAAATAAAAAAATCCAAGCGTGGCAACTGCCATACTTGGTGGTGTAATCACATATAATACAAAGACACCATGCATAGCTACAACTTGCCCACTACACATGAGTCTCGCAATTTAAAACAAGCCAGACCTTTCGGTCAGCATGTTGACTTGCTACGTTCCATCTACATATCTGAAACGCTCGCTACTCCCTCACTGGAATTTATTGGTTAAATTTTATCACTAACTGGAGCCTTCGTCAACGACATTTGACAAACAACTACACAAATATCATTTTATTTTATAAGGAGCTTCACATATATGAAGATTAAAACATTGGCATACGCCGCTTCCGTCATACTGGCGTGTGCAACACTGATTCTTGTGGGCTACACTATCAACAACTGTTATGCAACTACGCTAGCCCGGCCCACAACCAACCCTTCTAAGGAAGTTACCGCAACAGACAATATTTACAACAGCCAGGATGAACCCACCACAAAGCCTGATAAAGTAATCTATCTTACATTTGACGATGGCCCTTGTATCTATACAGGAAAACTACTTGATATTCTTGATAAGTACAATGTTAAAGCAACATTTTTCGTGGTAGGCAACAACGGAAGCTACTCCATCATAAAAGATGCCGCCTCAAGAGGCCACACCATCGGACTGCACTCATACTGCCACAAATACGAGGAAATCTACAAAAGTAAAGATGCATATATGAAGGACTTAAACACCATTCAGAATATTGTCTACGCAAGCACCGGACAGAAGTCATATATCGTACGCTTTCCCGGCGGTTCTTCCAATCGGATAAGCGCTTCCATTAAAAAAGGGATTATGACAGAGCTCGCCAAAACTCTTACCGCTGAAGGCTATCGCTACTTTGACTGGAATGTGGATAGCTGTGACGGTACCGGTCAGCTAAAGCGGGAGCAGATTGTTGCCAATGTTGTCGCCGGCATAAAGAAACATAACACCTCCATCGTTCTTCAGCACGATATCTGGCCTGAAAGTGTATATGCTGTTGAGGACATAATAAAATGGGGCTTAGCCAATGGTTACAGCTTCGCCCCAATAACAATGGACAGTTTCGATGCCCATCATGTCATATCTAATTAACTTTTAACTTGCGAACCGAATATATATACAATCCGAATCCCAATACCAGCGTCACACTGTCTGCTATAGGCTGTGCATACACAAGTCCCATTTCGCCCACGTATGTACTAAGTACAATAAGCAACGGCAACAACAATCCTGCCTGTCTGATTATTGACAGCACAAGGGACTGAAGCCACTTTCCCATAGCCTGAAATATACTTCCAAACAGATTAGTAAAGCACATACCCGGAGCACACAAAAACCATATTCTCACGAAGCTCACTGCCTTTTCAACGGTGGCTCCTTCCGATATAAACAAGTTAACCAAAGGCTGTGCCAAAAGCTCCACCACCACAATACAAAGAAAAGCGTAACAACCAAGAATAATGAATGAACATTTATTAATAGCCTTAAGCCTCTTTATATCATTGGCCCCGTAACAGTACCCAAGAAGCGGCATAATACCCTGTGTAAGACCTACAGTTATCTGAATGGCTATGGTTCCTATCTTCTGCACTATACCAAATGCCGCGATAGATACATCTCCATACTCTGACATAAAATGTGTGAGTATAATATTAGCAGTACTTCCAAGCACAATAATAGCAGCCGCAGGAATACCTACCAATATGACCTGCTTAACAATCTTTGCAACAAGTCTTAGCTTCGCAGGATTAAGAACAATAACCGTTCCCTTCGTCCTAAGGACTATTGCCAACAAGTACAGGAACGACACTACATTAGATATGCAGGTGGCAATGGCTGCACCTTCTGCACCCATACCTAAAACCTGCACAAAAACATAGTCCAGCACAATGTTTAGGATACCACCAAGCGCCATACCAATACTAGCCTGCTTAGTGTTACCCTCCGAGCGGATAAGGTGTCCTAGCATAAGTGCGGCAACTGTCGGCAATCCGCCATACACAACAGTCCATGTAAGATACGCCTTTGTGGCATTATATGTAGCTTCTGTCACCGCTCCTACCGCTGTAAGTATAGGTCGCATGAACAAACACAACACTGCTATAATCACAAGAACCCCGGTCAAGGCACCATAGAATGCAAATGTAGATGCCTTTGACGCATTTTCTTTCTCCCCCTGTCCTAGGGAACGGGATATGTAACTGTTAGCTCCGATACCAAAAAGGTTACCCACCATAGTCAGCGTCATAAATATAGGAAAACTCAATGTAAGCGCCGCCACCTGTGACGGGTCATTGGTATGTCCAACAAAAAATGTATCCGCAAGATTATAAAGCAATGTAACCAGCTGGCTCAGAATCGTAGGTATGGCAAACTTGGCAATAGCCGCAGGAACTGAACGTCCCTCAAAAACGTCTTTATTATTCATAACAACTCCCTTAAAAAACTCGAACGTTGGCGATTGCCAACATTCGAGCTTTAACAACAATTTACTTTTCTTCCTTTACCTCAACCTCTAACATAGATGTACAATGTGGACATCTTGTAGCCTCAATATCAATCTCTGTCTTACAGAATGGGCACTTCTTAGTCTTCTTTGGAGGTGCTTCCTTTTTGCTCAGCTTGTCCGCAATAGTATTGACAGTCTTAAGAATAAGGAACACAACCAGTGCAATAATCAGGAAATTGATGATGGCAGTGATAAACTTACCATAATAAAGAACTGCATCACCATGCAATGTAACTGAATACTGGTCAAAATTCTTTCCGCCCACAAGTCCGATGATAGGGTTAATAATGTCGTTAACAAGTGATGTAACAATGCTTGTAAATGCGCCACCGATAATAATACCTACGGCCATATCCATAACATTGCCACGTGCTATAAACTTTTTAAATTCTGCCAAAAATTTCTTCATATACGTATCTCCTTCTTTGTCATAATGTTTATATTTTCTTCCTCAATAATATCAAAACTCTGCGTCTCTTTCAACAAAATTGAATATTTTTGAACATTTTTCATAAAATATTAAAAAAGCACTTGCATTTGTTTTCTACGTGATGTATTATTCTTTATGACTTGATGTAGTTTTAATTACTACGTATAAAAGTATACAAAACTCATTGTTGTATTTTACTCGCTTTTTTACTAGCGAAGATAATCATTAGGTAATACAGATATCTAGATACTTATATTTGAAAGGGGTGCATATTATGACTATCAGATACAGAAACAATCAATTTAGAATAAAGGACCCGGGCAGTGCCATCACGCATTTTATTGGTATGCTTATGGCTATGCTTGCAGCAACACCGCTTATTATTAAAGCTCTGTCTGCGCCGGACACAATCCACGTTATCTCACTTACTATATTTATAGTGAGTATGATACTTTTGTATGCAGCCAGCACTGCTTACCACACGTTTGACATATCACCACAGCTTACAAAGCGATTAAAAAAGCTTGACCACTGTATGATATTCATTCTTATTGCAGGAACATATACACCTGTGTGTGTTGTTGTTCTTGGTGGCATCACCGGCTACGGACTCCTTGCTATAGTATGGGGTATCGCTATTGTAGGTATACTTTTTAAGCTCTGCTGGGTAACTTGCCCAAAGTGGCTTTCTTCATCACTTTATATTGCTATGGGTTGGGTTTGCGTACTTGCATTTACTCAGATTATCAATGCCCTTCCAACCGCAGCATTTGCATGGCTTCTGGCTGGCGGTATTATCTACACCATCGGCGGTGTAATATACGCACTTAAGCTTCCTATCTTTAACTCGAAGCACAAGTATTTCGGCACTCACGAAATCTTCCACCTTTTCGTTATGTTGGGAAGTGCGTGCCACTTTATCATGATGTTTAACTATATTGCCCTATTTCCTATAGGGTAGTTATCGGATCCTCGCCGATAACTAATATGTAGTTGCATACAATAATCTTCAACAAAAACAGGTAAGGCTGAGGCGTGAACGCCCCAGCCTTACCTGTTTTTATTTATACGCTACTTCCTCTAACTTTTTAAAATCAGAACAAAACTTGATTACTTTACCCGTCTTCATCTGTCTATCGTACAATTTATTAGCCTTTTCTATAACATCATTAATTATCTTTAAACAAAGCACATATTCCTTATTTAACAAATCCTTATACTTCTTAATATCATCAGAATCATTATTGTCACGATTAATATTGACTTTCGTATACATACCGTCAATTATAGGAATCATCTTCTTTATATCTATAATTGATATAATATGCTTCACATTATCAGCAGCTACCGTGACCCAAATATCATCTTTCCCCATGCATGACTTCTTCGCCATTTCATATATCAAATAGCATCCATTATCAACATTTTTCCACTTTTTATGCTTTTCTTTAGCTGACGACAACGGAATAACATATTTTTTACCATCATTGTTTATTAAAATGCCTATGTATGGCTTATTTTCATATCCACCAGCTTTATAATACACTTCTGAACATACATTATGTAACTTTTTCAAATAATTTTGATCAACATTAATAAAGGTTAACTTTTCTTCTAGTTTAAACACAATAGTTCTCCTTTACATTTGTGGTAAAAAATATGGGAAGACTAAGCTTCCCATTCATTAATGTTCATCTCTTTACGGACTGAATACCGAAGGTTAATGGAGACCTTTCTATAATTATAATATAACAATTTAATTCGTATGTCAACTATTTATTGCTATTTTATTCTTTCAATATCGATATAAATTTACACGAATACGGTGGCAACTCACTTCCGCCCCCAAAATCATGCGTTTCTCCTGTGATAAGATCTGTGCCTCTGCCTGCTCCTGCATCAAAATGCGCATGATAAGGCTCACTATCTGAATTAATAGCTACAAGCACCCTTTCATCATCCATACACCTCTCAAAGATTAGCTGCTTAGGCATAACCAATACATTGCGATAACTGCCGTAACAAAGTGCCTTACTTGTCTTTCTGGCTGCTGCCAGCTTCTTTATCCACTCAGTAAGTTCATTGCATACAGGCTTTTCTATATCAGGACGAAGTGTAGGGTCTCCGTTACATTTGTCTCCTTCTATTCCCCACTCACTGCCATAATATACTGACGGAACGCCCGGCATACCAAACAGCATACCATATATAGGCTTTAAGTTATTCTTGTCCGTAAGAATCGTTGCTATTCTGCTAACATCGTGATTATCCACGAAACTTAAAAGATGCTTTCCGCGGTATATACACCAGTTCTCAGAGCCGAACTGTCTGTTAAGGCTGTAAGAAATCTCATGCATATTAGCACAGTTAAAGCTGGAATGCAGCCCTTTGTAGCACTCATAATTAGTCACTGAATGACAGGCGTGGTCATTCGCCCAAGTATTGTAGTCTCCGTGAAGTGTCTCACCCATAAGCACGAATTCAGGTTTAATATCACCTACAAGACTACGAAGCTGCGCTAAGAAATCCAAGTCAAGACAATACGCCACATCAAGTCGCAAACCATCTATGTCATAATCTCTCACCCAGCCTTTTACGGCATCAAAAAGATACTCTCTCACTACAGGATTCTTCAGATTCAGCTTCACAAGCTCATTACAGCCCTCCCATGCTTCATACCAGAATCCGTCATTGTAGTTAGTGTTTCCCTCCCATGATATATTAAACCAGTCCTTATACTGACTGTCCCACTTATACTTCCTTACATCCTCAAATGCAAAGAATCCTCTTCCTGCATGATTAAACACACCATCCAGCATAACCTTTAGGCCTGCATCATGAATTGCCTGACACACATTTTTAAATTCCTCGTTAGTTCCAAGCCTTACATCCACCTTGTTGTAATCCCTTGTATCGTACCCATGTGCATCACTTTCAAATAACGGGTTAAATAAAACACAAGTTGCTCCCAGCTCCTTAATATGCTCTATCCAGTCAAGCACTCTGAGAATCCTGTGCTGACCCACAGCCTCCGTGTCACATCCGGCGCCGCATTGTGCAATCTCTATACCACTATCTGCACCACCAATTTCAGTATCTGTCTCAACATTTTTTAAGGGTGCACCACACATTCCCAGTGGATATATCTGATAAATCACTGCCTCTTCAAACCACATAAATTTCTCCGTTTCTAATATTTTGCCTGTCCATATGGTATGCCACACATAAGTTGGCACACCTTTTTATATGTATGCAGGGAATTATCTTCCCTGCAAGCCTGGATATATACATATCAGGCTAATCTATATAAAGCACCCGGCAAAACACATCTACCTATCAAAAAGCTTACTCAAATGAATCCGGATTCCGGTAATATGACACATAAAACGGGTGCTTGATATTGTCTATGCACTGATTATTTGGCAAGAAACTCAGTTGGGTCCACAGGAACGCCGGACTTTGTCACCGCAAAGTACACATGACTTCCCTCTTCTACATAATATGCAGTTGGCTTGGCAACAGTACCAAGTAACTGTCCCTTTGTAACCTTATCGCCAGCCTTAACAACTACATCTGCAAGCTGTCCATAAGTCACAACATAATCGCTTCCAACGGCAACTGATACTGTTACACCAGTCTCTTCACTCTCTACAACCTTTGTCACCACACCGTTAGCCGCCACTCCAACATTGGTACCGGTCTCAGCCTTTATCAATATGGCAGGGTTGCATCTATACACGCCAAGTGTTTTAAACAATATCGTACTTTCCATACTATATGGCATTATTATATCACCTTTAACAGGCCAAAGCAAACTGCTGTCCTCAGAAAACTTGTATGCTGACGCAGGGTCTACTATAGCCTTAGCGTTAACTACCGCACCCTCTCCCGACTTAGTTGCACCTTCTGTAGACTTAGCTGCAACACCTGTTTCCGACTCTGTTTTTGGCTCTGTTTCGCTCTCTGTACCCATCTGCTCATATATACCAGCTATCTCTTCCTGCTTGTAGTATTCCACAGACTCCTTTGCTCCTGACACGCTTCCATCACTGCCACCCAATGCAGACTTTGTTACATCCTCTGCCTTAAATGCTACATTTGGCGCCTCTGTCTCATTCAAATCCACAATATTATTATTGTTTGGCTTATCATCGCCCATACCGGTAACCGCATACACGCCAACACCAAGTGTTACAAGTATGGCTCCTGCAACAACAACAGAAACTATCTTCTCTTTATTTATGTTCTTTCTTCTTCGTCTCATATTAACATCCTCCTTAACTGATTTCCTAAACATCGGATGTTAATATATTGCCCGAATTATACGCTTCTATTCACCACGCCGACAAAGTCGTGCCGCTGTAAAATTTGGCAAGGATATTTTCACATTTTTCACCATTTTTTGCCAGATAATCGGCATAATAAAGGCTGACACCAAAACCATCCCCCACGCCTTTGGTAGTTATCTTCACGCCACCATCACTTTCATCAATTGTCATACAAGGTGAATTAATCCCCAGTATATTGGCAAATGTCCCGCCGGACATTACCACATTGCCAACCTGTATCTTTAACACATATCCACTGTCCGACTTTGACACTATCTGCATTCCTGACAGAGGCTTGCTCTCATTAAGTCCCACGTCTGCATACACATTTTTTATCTTCTTAACAAATTCTTTGTTAGATAATGTTACAACCCTCAGATAATTTTCGCTCTGTATATCCTGTGTGCACTCCACCTCCGCAAGATATGCGTACTTTTCCCCAAGATACTTGCTTCCGGACAGTGTTTTTCCACCACTTACTTCCTGCATCTTTGCCTCAATAAGCTCACCTTTGTAAGTAATAACTGTCCCCTTTGTGGCAGAAACGCAATCCATTATCATATTGTAATTAACATCATAGCTTTCGCCCCACTGATTCTTCATCTGCCGCTCTGTAAGATAGGGCATCTTTAACTGTTCACTATCTATGCTGTACTCATCCCCCATCATTCTGTATATATCTGTTCTTACCATTATGCTCTCAGCCTTTAGCAATTCCACCTCTGACGAAATGTGAAATCTTGATGCTAGCACCATCCCAATAAATTCATTCACTTCATAAGTCTTTGTTCCATTGCCATACTTGACAACTACCCGCCGCCCGCTTATCAGCTCATCTTCACTATTTTGTCCCACAACTCCCGTAACCGCCAGTGTTATTATACTCGGCACCGCCAGAAATATACTTATTATAATAAAGCCGCTAAACACATTTTTTCTTAATTTTTTCCACATAAAAAAAGCATATCCTTATTGTCTTATAATAAGGATATGCTGTACTTTTGAATTTAATACTTCTCCATTGCGTGACTTGTACCTATCTGAACTCCATATATGCTTTCTTTCACGTCGGTTCTATATTGTCCAGACACCCATACATTATCCACAACATACTCTCCGTCCTTATAAACAAGCATAGCAGAATATCCTGTTCCATAGTCTGCCCAACTACAAGGAAACGGCGGTGCAAATGTAACATAAAGTGCCATCTTACCATTGTACATAACAGCCTCTGGATGAAATGAACTACAGTTCAGCTCATTAACAAGTCCATGATTAATCTCCATAATCTCAGTAAATCCGTTAACGTACCACTTCTGAAACTCCTTTAGAACAGCATCCTTCTGCTTCTTAGTGAGCCCGTAAATCTCTGTGCCTTTTTTATTCTTAAAGTCGTATATATACATACCTTCCGAGTACCCTGTACCTGCCGCAGATATAAATTTTACTATCAAGTCCTTATATCCATCACCATTCATATCCGCCTCAGAAAAGGCCGCACTTGGAATAAGATTATTACCTGTGTCATGAGATATCTTTATATTACTTACGCTTCCTGCAGCACTGCTATAAAAAACACTGTGATTATGTTCTATTGTGTCGTCGTTTATGCACTTTACCTCTGCTGTAGCATAGCTGTTTTTCTTTTTAAGCAATCTGTCTTCATACACACTTTCCACATCGTCAGTTGTGAACACTCCACTAACAGGCTCATACTTGGATACCTCTCCATAAGTAAATGAAACCCACGAACCAACAGTTTCTTCAGCTACAGTTACAAATTGGTGTTCCGTCTCCTTTTGCGTGTGTGTTTCCACTGTAGATTCCTCTGCCTCACCAGTAGGTTCTCCACATCCTATGACCACTGCTGACAGTGCTATTAACATAATTCCTAATAGTTTTTTCATATGACACCCCGTGTATAGTTTCTGCATAATTCTCGCATTATATTTCTACACATTATCATACACCTTAAAGATTACGATTTCATTACAAGAGATTTAAAAATGTATTAAATTTTCTATTACATAAAAATACCCGCACCTTGTTCTATAAACAAGGCACGGGTACTTCTTAACCACTTATATTCACTTTCAAAACCACTCTGTTTATTCCTCTGTTGCAGGTACTGTAACCTTTGTAAGCTTCCAGATCTCCTGTGCATACTCCTCAATAGTTCTGTCTGATGAGAACTTACCTGCGTTAGCGATGTTAAGCATAACTGACTTAGCCCAACCTGTCTCGTCCTTGTACTTCTCATCGATCCTCTTCTGAGCTTCTGCGTAAGAACGGAAGTCCTTAAGAATAAAGTAAGTATCTGCTCTTCTGCCACCCTGTGTGTTAAGGAGTGAGTTGTAGATTTCTCTGAACAGCTCTGTATCTTCTGGAGAATACTTACCATTGATAAGCTCCATAAGAACCTCTCTAACATCCTGGTCATTGTTGAAGATATCCATAGGATCGTAACCACCGTTCTGCTCAAAGTTGATAACCTCATCTGAGCTTAAACCGAAGATTACTGCGTTCTCCTCGCCAACTTCCTGAACGATCTCTACATTGGCTCCATCCATAGTACCAAGTGTCATAGCACCATTAAGCATAAACTTCATATTACCTGTACCTGAAGCCTCCTTAGATGCTGTAGATATCTGCTCGCTGACATCAGCTCCTGCAAAGATAATCTCTGCGTTAGATACTCTATAGTTCTCGATAAATACAACTTTAAGCTTGCCGTTGATTGACGCATCGTTGTTAATTACGTTAGCAACATTGTTTATAAGCTTGATTGTAAGCTTAGCAATCTTGTATCCGGCTGCTGCCTTTGCGCCAAAGATAAATGTTCTTGGCTTAATATCCATATCAGGATTCTTCTTAATCTCATTGTAGAGATACATTACATGCAAGATATTAAGAAGCTGTCTCTTGTACTCGTGAAGTCTCTTAACCTGAACGTCAAAGATTGAGTTAGGGTCAACAACGATTCCGTTATGCTCCTCAATATACTTAGCAAGGCGAACCTTGTTCTTGTGCTTAATCTGCATAAGCTCCTGCTGTGCCTTCTTATCATCAGCATATACTTCTAACTTCTTAAGCTGTGAAAGGTCTCTTATCCAGCCATCACCAATCTTATCTGTAACCCAGTTAGCAAGAAGCGGGTTACCATGAAGAAGGAATCTTCTCTGTGTAATACCGTTGGTCTTGTTGTTGAACTTCTCAGGCATCATCTCATAGAAGTCTTTAAGCTCCTGCTTCATAAGGATGTCTGTGTGAAGTCTTGCAACACCGTTAACTGAATAACCTGCTGCAATAGCAAGGTTAGCCATCTTAACCTGTCCGTCATAGATGATAGCCATCTTGCGAATCTTCTCCTGATTGTCAGGATACTTAGCCTTAATCTCCTCTACGAAACGACGGTTAATCTCCTCAACGATCTGATATACTCTAGGAAGAAGTCTTGAGAAAAGTTCGATTGGCCACTTCTCAAGTGCCTCTGCCATAATTGTATGGTTAGTGTAAGCAACTGTCTTAGTTGTTACATCCCATGCCTCATCCCACTCAAGACCTTCTTCGTCCATAAGGATTCTCATAAGCTCAGCTACAGCTACAGTTGGGTGTGTATCGTTAAGCTGGAATGTTACCTTCTCGTGGAACTTCTTAATATCATCATGTCTTTCCTTATACTGAGCAATGGCTCTCTGAACACTTGCAGACACGAAGAAATACTGCTGCTTAAGTCTAAGCTCCTTACCTGCATAATGGTTATCGTTAGGATAAAGTACCTCTACAATATTCTTTGCAAGGTTTTCCTCCTCAACAGCCTTCTGATAATCACCCTTATCAAAGAGGCTTAAGTTAAATGTATCAACAGGCTCTGCATCCCAGATACGAAGTGTATTAACTGTATTAACACCATAACCTACTACAGGAACATCATAAGGAATAGCTGTTACCGCTCTGTAATCCTCCTGAACGAACATATCTCTTCCTGTTGCTTCATCTCTGTATGAACGAACGTATCCGCCAAACTTAACTGTTACAGGGTACTCTGCTCTCTTAATCTCAAATGGGTTGCCATCCTTAAGCCAGTTATCCGGTGCCTCTATCTGGTAACCATCCTTAATCTCCTGCTTGAACATACCATACTTATATCTGATACCACATCCGTAAGCGGGATACTCAAGAGTTGCAAGAGAATCCATAAAACAAGCTGCAAGTCTACCAAGACCACCATTACCAAGCGCCGCATCCGGCTCCTGGTCCTCAACAACATTGATATCAAGACCAAGGTCTTCCAAAGCTTCCTTAATCTGCTCATATGCCATAATATTAATCATATTGTTACCAAGGGCTCTACCCATAAGGAACTCCATAGACATATAGTAAACTGTCTTAGCATCCTTAGCTGCATACTCCTTCTGAGTTGCAATCCACTTGTCAATAATTATGTCCTTAACCGCATATGCCACAGACTGGAATACCTGCTGCTTGTCAGCTTCCTTGATAGAACGTCTGTAAAGCATCTTACAGTTATCAACTACTTTCTTCTTAAATTCTTCCTTGTCGAACGGTTTATTATTTACCATAACCTCTCCTCCTGCTCTCTAATTCTTTTGCGGATAAAAACTCTCCCTTACACTCCACATATCTGTTAATCATTATATCAATTTTATCCAAAATATGCAACAATAGATTGTTTTTAATTTAACAAATAAAGGGATTGGCACCATGCCACATCTGTGAGCATACTACCAATCCCGTTTAAATATACCCTATATTAAATTCTCTCTACACCGAGTGTAACATTCTCGCCGTTAATATCCCAAGGCTTAGAATAACCCTTAGCTTCTCCGGTGACGATTGCATCCGCAAGAACCACTGTCTTAATCTGTACTGAATTGCGCTCCATAATATCTGCAATCTTGTCATTGCCTGACACATAGAGATTAATTCTGTCCATAACCTCGAAATCAGCTTCCTTACGCATAGTCTGAATCTTACTTATAAGCTCTCTTACGAAACCTTCTTCAATAAGCTCCGGTGTAAGGTTAGTGTCAAGTACAACTGTAACACCCTTGTCACTGTTAGCCACAAAGCCTTCCATCTGCTTCATCTCGATAAGAAGGTCTTCCTTCTCAAGCTGAATATCAGAGCCACCAGCATTAAGTGTTATATAACCCTTCTCGTTAAGCTCATCCATAGCTGCATTGCCATCAAGCTCTGTAAGCTTAGTTCTGATGTCGCCAAGAATCTTGCCATACTTTGGTCCCAAAGTCTTTAACTGTGGCTTAAATGTATATGTTGTGAAATCTCTTACATCATCAGTGTATTCAATTGTCTTAACATTTAACTCAGCAGCGATAATATCTGTGAAGAAATCGTTAAGCTTCCAATCAGCCTTAATGTACATCTTACCGATTGGCTGTCTATTCTTAATACCTGAAACCTCTCTACATGCATGACCAATAGAAGTTGCCTTAAGAACATCCTCCATATTCTCCTCAAGCTCTGTATCAATCCAAGCCTCGTTAACAGCTGGGAAATCACAAAGGTGAACACTCTCAGGTGCATTCTTATCAACGCTGCATACAAGGTTTCTGTAGATGCTCTCTGTCATAAATGGAATCATAGGTGCCGCAGCCTTGCTGATAGTAACAAGTGCTGTGTAAAGTGTCATGTAAGCATTAATCTTATCCTGCTCCATGCCCTTTGCCCAGAAACGCTCACGGCTAACTCTTACATACCAGTTAGAAAGCTCCTCTACGAAATCTGCAAGAATTCTTGCTGTCTCAGTAATCTTATAATTCTCAAGGTTGTTGTCAACTGTCTTAACTACTGTGTTAAGCTTTGACAATACCCACTTATCCATAACAGGAAGTTTATCGTAATCAAGTGTGTACTTTGTTGCATCAAACTCATCAATATTAGCATAAAGCACGAAGAATGAATATGTGTTCCAAAGTTTACTCATAAACTTGTTCTGTCCTTCTGTAACCGCCTTATCGTGGAAACGGTTAGGAAGCCAAGGTGCCGAATTCTCATAGAAGTACCATCTGATAGCGTCTGCACCATGTGTCTGCAATGCATCAAATGGGTCAACTGCATTACCCTTTGACTTACTCATCTTCTGTCCGTCAGCATCCTGAACGTGACCGAGAACGATAACATTTTCATAAGGCGCCTTGTTAAATAACAATGTTGAGATAGCAAGAAGTGAGTAGAACCAACCTCTTGTCTGGTCAACAGCCTCAGAGATAAACTTAGCCGGGAACTGCTGCTCGAACAAGTCCTTATTCTCAAATGGATAGTGATGCTGTGCAAATGGCATAGCACCTGAGTCAAACCAGCAGTCAATAACCTCCGGAACTCTCTTCATCTTGCCCTTACACTTAGGACAATTGCAGATAACATCATCAACAAATGGTCTGTGAAGCTCAATATCTTCCGGACAGTTATCAGAGTTAGCCTTTAACTCCTCAATACTTCCGATTGACATCATCTCACCACAATCATCACAAACCCAGATATTAAGCGGTGTACCCCAATATCTGTTACGGCTGATACCCCAGTCCTGAACATTTTCAAGCCAAGCACCAAAACGACCTGTACCGATAGTCTCAGGAATCCAGTTGATTGTATTGTTGTTCTTTATCAAATCATCCTTAACTGCTGTCATCTTGATAAACCAAGACTCTCTAGCATAGTAGATAAGCGGTGTATCACATCTCCAGCAGAATGGATAATCATGCTCAAACTTAGGTGCATCAAAAAGCTTGCCCTCTGCATCAAGGTCCTTTAAGATAGCAGGGTCTGCGTCCTTAACAAATGTTCCGGCATATGCAGTCTCCTCTGTCATCTCACCCTTGCCATCAACAAACTGAACAAATGGAAGGTCATAATTACGTCCAACCTTAGCATCGTCCTCACCAAATGCAGGTGCAATATGAACGATACCTGTACCATCTGACATAGTTACGTAACCATCGCAAGTTACAAAATGTCCCTTCTTGTTCTGCTTCTTAGCAACTTCTCCTGCGCAAGCAAAGAGTGGCTCATACTCCTTATACTCAAGTGCCTTTCCGTCAAACTTCTCTAAGATTTCATAATCAACTCCGGCACCTGTTCCAACTTCAGCACCTTCCTCTATAGCACCTGCTACAGTCTGACCGGCTTTAACTGCCAATCCGCCAAGTACCTTATCAAGAAGTGCCTCTGCCATATAATAAACCATACCGTCAGCAGCCTTAACCTTGCAGTAAGTCTCCTCAGGGTTAACGCAAAGCGCAACATTGGATGGAAGTGTCCAAGGTGTTGTTGTCCATGCAAGGAAATAAGCGTCCTCACCTACTACCTTGAAACGAACTACCGCTGAACGCTCTTTAACATTCTTATAGCCCTGTGCTACCTCATGTGAAGAAAGAGGTGTACCACAACGTGGGCAGTAAGGAACAATCTTAAAGCCCTTGTAAAGAAGACCCTTATCCCAGATCTGCTTCAAAGCCCACCACTCAGACTCAATAAAGTTATTCTCGTAAGTAACATATGGGTTATCCATATCCGCCCAGAAACCAACAGTAGATGAGAAATCTTCCCACATACCCTTGTACTTCCAAACGCTCTCCTTACAGTGCTTCATAAATGGCTCAAGACCGTATTCTTCAATCTGCTCCTTGCCATCAAGGCCCAGCATTTTCTCAACCTCAAGCTCAACAGGAAGACCGTGTGTATCCCATCCGGCCTTACGAGGAACCATGTAACCCTTCATAGTACGATATCTAGGAATCATATCCTTGATAACTCGTGTCAACACGTGACCAATATGTGGCTTTCCGTTAGCAGTAGGAGGTCCATCATAAAATGTGTATGTCTCCCCTTCCTTGCGGTTCTCAATACTCTTCTCAAAGATTCTGTTCTCTTTCCAGAACTTCTCAACTTCTTTTTCTCTCTCAACAAATGTGAGATCTTTGGATACTTTTTCGTAAACCATGTGATTACTCCCTTTCTAATTACTACCGCTTCGCAAGGTGTGCTCCCCGCCAAGCTAATATGCCTGATTCACTTCAAGCGTATTAAAAAAGCCCCTGCCGTAAAACGGCAGGGGCATAACAAACTTACTTTAAATCAACTACCCATTGCTCAATTACGACATACCAGCATATGCGTCTCCTATAACGTGGAGATTACCGTCCTTACTTACTCTTTCCTGAGTGACGACTACTGATTACATCAGCTCCCGTACTCAAGTACAATTTCTGCAAGGATGCTTAGAAGTGATATTCAGATATGTCCTACTCGTACCGGCTTTCACCATCCCGGCTCGCTATAAGTTATTCTAACTTTCTAACTTTGAAACATAACCTACTGTCTTCGTCATCGCAGTTAAGGGTATTGTATATAATTGTGCGTGGATTGTCAAGGTTGAATATACTTTTTCTTAATTGAGGTACATTCTATTACTCCCAATGTTTATCAAACATATCCTTGACTTCATCCTCTGTCAGCTGAAACTTAATAATTATTCTTTTAATAGCGTCTTCCTTCGGAACCTCCAAGTCTTTACATGTTTTAATTGTTCCCACTATTTCTCCAACCCTGTAACCTTCTTCCCTACTGTCATTCATCATATCTTCAATGGCTTTACACATATTATAATCTCCTCCCTTATTCTTTATATCCTCTTTTCTACCGGACTCCCACAATCGTTCCAATTTATCAGCCAGTGTACTACTAAAACTAAGCAACGACATTCCAGCATCCAGTGTAGCTTCATCAATTTCCGCAAAATAGTCGTGATTCATTTCTATATATTTCAATAAAGAAACTTTATCTTTCCTATATTTTAGCATGCCAAACATTATTTGTAAATCAGTAACAAAACATTTATTATCAACTTTTGCAAGCTCCACTAAATTCATTTTATAATCCGGCACAACTCGTTTTATAATCTCCGCCTTTTGAGAATCATTCGGCAACTCTAACATATCATGCAAATGTATTGGACCTTCCCAATCATCATCACCATAATAAAGGACAAGCGTTACCACTGGTGTTAGTTTGTCATTCTTTCTGAACTGTGATATGTACTCAGATTTTGATAATAAACTACGTTCTTCCTGCGTAAGACCTTGCCATATATCTTTAGTCTGTTCCCTGTAAGATAATGCATCATATAACATTGTCCTTATAGGCATCTGATAATTGATATTCTCTTGGTTCTCTATCGCCATAAATGCCAATGTTACACCCCTCCAAAGCATTACAACATCACGATACTTTTCAAGCCCTTCTCGTCGTTTCTTTTTCCCCTTTTGTTTTCCTTCTATAATCGTTTTGGTATGTGTCGGTAATAGAACCAACTCCTCTTTCTTTACTACCTTCTTGCCATTAAAAACAAGCCCATTAAACAAATCAGCAAAACGCTCTTTGTCTTGCAACCATGCATTAATGGAAATATCTCTTTCTCCCATTCAATACCTCCTACTTATTTAGTTAAATCATATGGATTCATCGTCGATTGCATTAATTCGTGAATTAATTCACTTATATAATGTGGTGACGCAGTTGCCGCAATTGCGGACTATTAGAATTGCGAAATGCTTTTTCGCCTAAGAAAATGTGCACACAGCCAGCTCGAATATATAGTACACATTTAATATAGATATATTATCAAGCGTCATTTTATATGTCAAGTATTTTCTGTAACCATAATGATAAAAATGCTCCCCTTGAGGTCGTAATTTGCAACCTCAAGGAAAGCATTTGAAACTTTAAATATCCCTCCTGTATATCACGCCCTGTATCACCAGCACTATCGGCAGTGTGAACAGGCACCACAATGACTCACGAAAGGCCTCTATCATAAATATCTTTCGCACAGCCTTTTTCTCTGCACCCAGTCTAAGCAACAACTCAATTCGCTGCTTTCTGGTTTCAAGTCTGTTTCTTGCCACTACGGCGCAGATAAGCATATTGATAACTATAACCGCTACAATCGTTATTCCATACTGAAGCACCGCATTGATAAAGTCCGTGCGGTACTTCTCATTAACAGCCGCATATGAAGTAAATGTTATGCCGTTCTGTTCACAGTAGGTCGACAGAATATTGTCTGTAGCACTGATTGTTGACAAAAGGTTATACTTCACAATAATCTGGTTATATGTAATCTTCATCTTGCATTCTTCCGGAAGCTCCTCCGGACTCAGCTCAAGAAGCTCAGCAACGATTTTATCCTGCTCCTCGCAAGCTTTCTGGGCAAGCTTGGTAGATGCTATGGCGAGATAATAAGCATTGTTAGCAATAACATCTGAAAACTCTTCCTTTATCTCATCACTCATATGAACCACCGCTGCTGCCTTTGTCTGAACGCATGAAGTCAAGTCTGACTTTCTTAATATTTCCTTCTTTTTATTGTACCAGTCAGTATCGTACCACTCATAATCACTTTTGCTATATGGTATTCCGTGAACAACCATATATCTCAATACTTCCTCATCATTATTAAGTATGTACTGTGTAGCACTCTCTGTAGCTGAAGAGTATCTGTTAGGAAGTAAATCGTAATAATCATAGTTAATAGTTTTTCCTGCTGTAAGAGAATCATCATACTTACCACGTGGATTGTCCTCTATGAATACTACCACCTGCTCACCCTTTGCAAATGCTTCATAATCCTGCATAGATGGGTCAATATACTTGCACAGTCTGTTATATAATTCCTCTGTCGGTGTAACATACTCTGTTCCATATATATCTCTTGACGCATACGGATATATACTCATTTGAGAATTATCACTGCCACCATCCTCCGATGATGTTCCCCTTCTCAAGGTTAACAAGCCATATCCCATCTTGCCAAGATTCATGCCATCCCAGTTCCATGTTCGCTGATTCTCATAAGTACCATATAATACCGACTCAACGCCATTAATACTTTCCATATTCTTGCGTACATACTCTCCAATTCCCTGAGTGATATTAGTTCTTGGCTCATTATAAAATGCACCCTTAAACACGCTAAAATTCAATTGGGACATAACCCTGTTTTCTCCCACCGGAATAGTGATATACTTATCTCCATATGTATATATCTTTCCGTACCCCGGAACATCTATTACACGCTCATGCTGCCCTATCATTTGTTCTATCTGCTCTTTAGTAGGCGTCACCTGATAATCGCTCGGATCAGCCTCCTCCATAAGAAATCCATCTACATCTGAACCGTCGCTACCATCCGGAGCGTAAGAAACATAGTATGGTATATCCAAACTGAATGCATTCTGCACTTCAAATGTACCTATAAGGTCTATATTGTCCTTGTTCTCGTCGTACAACGTGTAAGTATCATATATACGAAGAGCGCACATAATAATAATCACACCCACACCCAGAGAAAAGATACGCACACCCAGATTCTGTGCTATCTTATTGGCTCCGGTAAATCTGAAGCTGATAGTTCGAATAGCATTTCTACGGTTAAGCTTGCTCTTAAACTTCTTACCCTGCTTACTATTCTGTTCCTTTTTATTCTGTTGCTTTTTATTCTGTTGTTTTTCATCTTGTTGCTTATTATCCTGCTGCCCGCCATTTTCCTGCGTAGCGGCTGACGAAGTTTTCTTTGCCTTCTTAACATTTTGGGCTCCGGCAAATGCTTTCTTTATAGTTATAACCCTGCTTATAACAAGCTCCACAAGC
Organism: Lachnospira sp.; assembly: GCA_045543195.1. Lineage (GTDB taxonomy): Bacteria > Bacillota > Clostridia > Lachnospirales > Lachnospiraceae > Lachnospira. The sequence continues at coordinate 42,096 of JAZQME010000010.1, read as the reverse complement.
ACCGCAATAACTATCGAAAGCAATCCCTTTGCAAGCACTGCCATATCAATATAATAGAAACTAACACCCATGTTGAATCCGATAATCGTGCATACAATCAAACCAACAAGTGCCGCACCTACTATTCCAAGGATTCCTGCCGGAACCAGCATCAAAGCATTTTCAACAAATGCCATTACTCCTATCTGAGTTTTACTTGCACCCAGCTTGCCCATAAGCTCATAGGACTTGGCTCTGGAACTGTTGTATACCAGCAACTGATATGTCAGTGCCGCAATACCGATAACCATTACAAGCACATACATATAGTTGTACACATTTTCCGAGTTCCATGGCTTAAAGTCGTACACATACATATTGTATGCAGGCTTAAGATTCGTTCCTGAAAGAATCTCCTCATATATGGTCCTGTAATCACTGTTTCTGTATGCATCGTCCAGCTTGTATATGTAGGCTGTAATACAATTATAATTGAAGGACTCATACTTACTCTTGGTTACAAGAGCTCCCGGAACGTGCCTGCTCTTGTACCACACATTGGAATAATCTTCAAGGATACCCACAAGCACCATTTGCTCCTGTATAACCTTCTTATCCTTCCCCCAAAGATTGCCCTCATAATACTTAATAGTTATAGTCTGACCTATGGATGGCTCTGTGATTCCTATATTGACAAGTGTGTTCCAATCCATGGCAACCTCATTGTCAGCCTTGGGAAATCTTCCTTCCACCACATTGATGCAACCCATATCAAGAAAGTCCTCAGACATATAACCCACCATACTGCCTGTAGCCTGGTCCTTGTCATTGTAAAGAGTTACGGCACTTAAGGCTTCTGCATATCCATCAAGCTTCGGATGATTAACGAAATATTCACTTTGTTTGCTGACATTGGCTTCCATAATAAACCAGTTTCCAAAGCGGTCCTTATTGGATGCCACCTGCCACTCAAACATATTTTCTTCAAATATAAGTATGCCGGTTACGAAGAACACCGCTAAAAATGCAGCTATACACGTTCTTATAACTTCGCGCCATCTTCGCCTGACACTTAACATTGTAAATCCAAATAGTTTCTTATCCATACGCCACCTACTTTGTCACATTACCATCCACAATTGTAAGAATTCTGTCAGCATGCTCCGCCATCTGCATATCATGAGTAACCATAATAATAGTCTGGTTATAATTCTCTGAAGCTAAAGAAAGCATCTGTGCAACATTTTCTGCACTGGCAGCATCCAGATTTCCCGTCGGCTCATCTGCAAATATTACCGCCGGATGTGTTGCAAGTGCTCTTGCTATGGCAACTCTCTGTTGCTCACCACCTGACATCTGAGATGGGAATTTATCTCTACAATGAGATATCTCAAGACGCTCCATCAACTCATCAATCTCATCCTTGTTAGCATCCTTCTTATCGAGCACCAGCGGCATAATAATATTTTCATAAGCTGTGAACTCTGGAAAAAGACTATAATCCTGATATACATAACCTATCTTTTGTCTTCTAAATGCCGACAATTCCTTGTCAGACATATTAAGTACATTCTGGCCCTCAATCTCCACAACGCCGCCATCGGGCTTGTCCATAGTACCAAGAATTCTAAGAAGTGTAGACTTACCGGAACCACTCTTTCCAATAATAGCCACAAACTCACCCTTCTCAAATTCAATGTCACACTTCTTTAAGGCCGGCACCTCCACCGAACCACTTCTGTAAGTCTTTGATATTCCTTCAACCTTCAAAATCGCTTCCATAACATGTTCCTCCATAACATAATAATGTGTTTTGTTTTAGCAACTTTCTGTTGCCACTATATGCTGTTCCTAAATATTTCTTCTATACATCACGTACTGAATAAATAAAACTATCGGAAGTGTAAACACACACCACAGCGCTTCCCTTACTGCCTCTATCATAAAGACCTTTCGCACATCTTTTCTTTCTGCACCAAGTCTTAAAAGAAGTTCCGTCCTTTGCTTCCTTGCTTCCAGTCTGTTTCTTGCAACCACCGCACAGATAAGCATATTGATTACTATAACCGCTATGATAGTTATACCGTACTGCAAGATTGCATTTATAAAGTCAGTTCGGTACTTTTCATTGGCGGCTGCATAAGACACATACTCAATATTATTCTCCTCGCAGTATTTTGTAATAATATTGTCTGTTGCACTAAATGAAGCAAGCATATTGTACTTTACAATAAGCTGGTTATACTTTAACTCGGCTTTGCAATCCTCCTCCAACTCATCCACCATAAGAAGGTCTTTCATAAGGTCATTTTGCCTTTCACAAAGCTTCTTAGCAAGTTCGTGGGACGCAATTGACGTATAGTAACTCTCAGACGGTAATATATCCGCGAATTCCTTCTTCATATCCTCCGTCATGCGTATAACTGCTGCCGCTTTAACCTCTGCTGCCGGTTCTAGTGAATTACGTCTGCGTACCTCCATAACATGCTTTAAAAATTCCTCATACTGTTCAAACGTTCTTGAAGCTTCTAAACTCTCTTTACTCAACTTACGGTATGCAGCTTTCAAAGCCAAATCATATGTGAACACATCTGCTTGCTCCTGATCAAAGCTATAATCATAATAATGATAATTAATAGTTTTTCCTGCTGTTAATGTATCATCATATTCCCCGTAAGGATTATCCTGTATAAACACCAGCGCCTGTTCTCCCCTTGCAAATGCATCAAAGTCCTGCATATCCTTGTCTATATACTTGCACAATCTTTCATACATCTCCCTCGTCGGTTCAACGTATTCTGTTGCATATACATTGCGGTTACCGTAACCTGCAACACTTGCCTGTACACCGCTTTTTTCCACCATAAGCCTTTCGTATCCCATCTTTACGATAGACATACCTTCCCAAGACCAAGCTCTCTGACTTTCATATAATGAGTATGATACATCTTCAACACCTACCACGTTCTCAATTACTTCAATATCTCTATCAGCGAGTCCTACCGTCAGATTATTCTTAGGTTGCTTATAAAAAATTCCTTGACTATACTTCAGGTGTACCGCAGAAAACAGCTTATTATTCTCTGCCTCTAATGAATAGTATAAAGCCCCGAACCCATCTGGTGCCTGTCCATAGTCTCGCAACTTCTGCATCTCCTCAGCACTAGGTATGTACAGATAATCCTTCGGCTCCATTTCTCCAGTTAACTTGAAACTATTCCAGCTTAAACGTATTAAGTTAAACTCTGACTTGTCATCATTATCAACCATTACATAATATGGAGCTCTTAATGCATATTCATCTGCCGGCACATCCACACCAACAACACTATTTAAATCAATATTATCCTTGTTGGCTTCGTACGCTACATAGGTGGTGTAGATTCTAAGGACACACATAACCATAACTACGCACACACCCAAAGAAAATATCCTTACACCCAGATTCTGCGTCCATTTATTAGCCTTAGTGAATCGAAAGCTTATAGTTCCAAGCGCATGCTTATTCTTAAGGGACGATTTACCACCCTTGCCACTCTTATAGTTCTTACCGTTATCTTTAACTTCTTTTTTGTCTTTCCTGCTATCAGAAGACTTGGCTTCTTTAGACATCAACATCTGCTTTACTGCCAGCACAACACTTGCAATCTCGCATATAATCACTGCTATAACGATAGCAAGCAGACCCTTCAAAAGAATTTCTACGCTTATATAATAAAAACTTATCCCTAACTCTGCCTCAATAATCAGACATACTAGCTTTCCAACAAGAGCCGCCATACCCATCCCCAACAATCCTGCCGGAAGGAGCATAAGTACATTTTCCACAAATGTTATGGCTGTAATCTGGTGTTTTGTCGCCCCCAGTCTACGCATCAAGTCATTAGAATATTTTCTTGAATTCTTATAAACCACCAACTGATATGTCAGTGCCGCAATACCTATAACCATAACTAACACATACATGTAGTTATACACATTGTCAGAGCTCCATGGCTTATAATCATACACGTAACTGTTATAGGCCGGCTTAGTTCTAAGCTCAGAAAGAATCTCTTCATATATAGCCCTATGGTCTCCATGTCGCTCAGACTCTGCCAGCTGATATATGTAAACTACCATTCGCTCATTATCAAATGCTTCATACTTTTCCTTTGTAACCAAAGCACCCGGAATGTAACGGCTCCTATACCACACATTGGAATAGTCCTCTATGATACCCACAAGAACCATATCTTCTTCTGCTTTTTTACCTTCGTAGGCTTCATTGCCTTCGTAATACCTTATGGTAATCGTCTGTCCAATCTCCGGTATGCTAATTCCGTGCTTCGCCAAAGTATTTCTATCCATAGCGATTTCATTGTCCGCCTTGGGCATTCTTCCTTCCACAAGGTTAATGCACCCCATCTTAATAAACTTCGGCGACATATACCCTACCTGACTGCCATTATCTCTATAATTCTCATCATAAAGATTCAGGGCACTATAGGCTTCCGCACTTCCTGAAAGCTTCGGATGATTCTTTAACGCCTCACTTTGAACACTTACATTGGCCTCCATAATAAACCAATTTCCGAACCTGTCCTTATTGGACGCCACCTGCCACTCAAACATATTCTCTTCAAAGAGCAATATACCCGTCACAAAGAACACCGCCAGCGATGCCGCTATAAATGTTCTTAGCACCTCTTTCCAACGCCGCTTTACACTAAGCATAGTTACCTTAAATAGTCTTTTGTCCATAGATAGGCCTCCCTTGTATTATGTGGTCCGGCTAGGTATCCCGCACAGCCATACATACATATTTCTTCCATATCACTTCTAAACAATACTTCTAAATATTTCTTCTATATATAGCACACTGAATCAGCAGAATAATCGGCAGTGTAAACATGCACCACAGTGCTTCCCTTACCGCCTCTATCATAAAGACCTTTCGCACATCTTTTCTTTCTGCACCAAGTCTTAAAAGAAGTTCCGTCCTTTGCTTTCTTGCTTCCAGTCTGTTTCTTGCAACCACCGCGCAGATAAGCATATTGATTACTATAACTGCTATTATAGTTATACCGTACTGCAGCCATGCATTGATCAGATTAGTTCTGTACTGTTCCTTTACCGCAGCATATGATACGTAGTCAATGGAATTTTCCATGCAAAATGTTTTTAGTATATTGTCTGTAGCACAAACGGAGGATTGCAGGTTGTATCTAACATCTATCTGATTGTATACAACACTGGCTTTACACGAGTCCGGCAGTTGCTGAATCCCTACACATTTTACAAGTTCCTCTAAAAGACTGTTCTGCCTGTCGCAAGCATTTTCCGCCAATGTGCTAGATGCTATGGCGGTATAATAACCGTAACGCACAATCAAGTCTTCAAACTCTTTCTTTACCTCATCTGTAAGTCGCACAACTGCTGCCGCCTTAGTCTGAATGCAAGGCTTTAACAGTGCTGTTTTTGCATACTTCGTATACTCACTATAATCATCAAGCAGTATGTTGATACTAAACTGTCCCGGACTCCATTCCTCCTTTTCCCACAGTTTCCCTTCTGTATAATCCATCAATGCTTCATCCCATGCAAATATCTCGTTAATATCCTTTTCCTTCGCATTGCCAAACTCATATCTTTCAAATGGCAACTCATAATAATGATAATTAATAGTAGTTCCCGCTTTCAATGTATCATCATATGCACCATATGGATTAGTATCCTGCAATACCAGAACCTGCTCGCCTCTGGCGAATGCTTCGTAATCCACCATATCAGGTGCCATATACTTACTTAACCTTGCGTACAACTCCTCCGTAGGACTCACATACTCTGTTGCAAACAAGTATCTGCCTGAATACTCCGAAGGACTAGCCACTGTTGCTGACTTTTCTTGCATAAGCAACTTATATCCCAGCTTATCAAAGGACATCCCTTCCCAAGTCCACGCTCTCTGACTCTCAAATGTACTAAAAGAAACCTCTCTGACGCCAGCCACATTTTTAATAGTCTCAATAGTATCTTGTGTAAATCCTGCGGTGATGTTTGCATCCGGCACTCTATAGAACCTGCCATTACTTATAGGCATATGCATCTGTAGCAACATCCTCTTCTCATCAAGTTTATGCGTGGTATGCCCAAATGCCATGCTACCACCCGGTCTCATTACCAACTGCTCTATCTGTTCATCAGTCGGTTGAATCTCTATATCTGTAATCTCTGCCTTCCCTCCATAAAAGGCATTAACATGGTTCACTTCCTCGTCCTCACCTATACCGATTACAGCATAAAATGGAACCTTCATGGTATAATCCTTGTCAATGTAAGCAACTCCCATAAAATCCACATTATCCTTATTGGCATCATACTTAACCTGTGCATTATATATCTGACAGCCACACAGCACTATCACCACACATACCATCAGTGAAAATAGCCTTATACTTATATTCTGGCTCTCTTTATTGGCACAAGTAAAGCGGTTGCTTATAACCCACCATACATTGTTGACCGTAAGGCGTCTTCTACGCTTGTGACACGTATAGGCCTCCGCCGTCTTAGATGCTCCCGTTCTCACTGTCTTTCTTGACGCAATAGCTCTTACATTAACAATCCTTCCTGCTACCTCCTCCACAACAACAGCAATCAACACTGCCAGCAGACCTTTCAACAGAATCTCTAAGTTAATATAATAAAAGCCAATACCCATTTGATACTCTATGACAGCACACAGGAGCTTTCCCACAAGTGCCGCCAGTAATATTCCAAGCACACCCGAGGGAAGTAGCATCAACACATTTTCTACAAATGCAGTCCATGCAACCTGTACTTTGGTGCCACCAAGCCTTCTCATAAGGTCATATGTACGCACTCTCGAATTCTTATACACCAACAACTGATAAGTAAGTGCCGCAATACCAATAACCATCACCAGCACGTACATATAATCGTAAACTGTCTCAGTTCCCCATGCCTTGAAATCATACACGTAACTGTTATATCTTAGATTAATCTTTGTCTCTGCCGCAATTTCCTCATATATAGCCTGATGATTACCATGTCTTTCCGACTCCGTCAGCTTATATATGTACGCATTCAACCCTTCATAACCATATGCTTCATACTTTTGCTTCGTAACCAATGTCCCCGGAAGATTCCTTCCGCCATTCCACACATTGGTATAATTCTCAAGAATTCCTACCAGCACTAATTCTTCGGTTCTTTTATTCTTCTCATCATACTCTGAATTCTTCTCGTAGTATCTTAAAGTCACTTCCTGTCCTACTTTAGGACTTGTAATCCCAAGCTTTGCAAGAGTCTTATAATCCATAGCGACTTCATTGTCCGCTGTAGGCATTCTTCCCTGCACCGGTTTAATACACCCTATCTCAAGAAATTCCGGCGACATATAACCCACATAACAATTAAGATAATCAAAATCCTCATCACACAATCTAACTGCACAAAATGCTTCTGCATACTCTGAAAGCAACGGATGATTCATAAGGTTCTCACTCTGCTTACTGGTGTTAGCCTCCATAACGAACCAGTCCCCAAACCTATCCTTATTAGACGCTACCTGCCACTCAAACATATTTTCTTCAAATATCAGTATTCCCGTCACAAAAAATACCGCCAGCAATGCCGCAACAAATGTTCTTAACACTCCACGCCAACGTCGCCTTATGCTAATCATAGTGACCTTCAGCAATCTTTTGTCCATGCGAAATCTCCCTCTTTACTATTTACTACGCAGTCACAATCCGTATAAATCATTCCCCCGGCGCCCTGCAACAAATCATAGTAGCCTCCATCACAACTTCTGCGTAACGATACAAGTGACAGGGCGCCTCCAAATCAAGTCATCTCAATTCATTTTTGATATACATATTCTTATACGTAAAAAGTTGGGATTTGGTTGTGGGAAAATGTGAAAAATTTTATGTAATTTTTTGCGTGATTTTTTGCAATAAAAAATGGGTACATTGACAATCGTCGATGTACCCATAAATTTAAAATTCTTTTATCTCTTTTGCCAAACTAAAGGGAATGATTTCACCCGGAACAGTTTCCTTATATGCCTTTTCTTCATGCATATAATCAATGATATCTTTTGACACATACTACAAGTTATGATACCATCTAAATGCTTAAGGGCATTTTATTTTAAATCCAACACATTGTTTCTGTGCGTTTATCCCTGTTTATGCAAGTGAACATCGGTAAACACCCCAAAACAAAGAATTGCATTTAATCTACCTTGTCCGATAGAATCGCTACCAAACTTTGATATGTACACAGAATCCTGAACACGTATCACTTATGGGAGCGTTTTTTGTCGCGCAATCATTATGCCCTTCAGTACTAAAATCACTGGAGGTTTTTATTATGGAAGAAAAAGATTTTGAAGATGTTCAACAAAAAATTGGTTACTACTTCACCAATCACGACCTGCTACAACAAGCATTCGTGCGTCGTTCTTATTCGCAGGAAAACGGTGGTGAAAACAATGAAGTGTTAGAGTTTATTGGCGACAAGGTATTAGACCTAATCGTTGTAAAACTGCTCACCGAAAAATACGGATATATGTTAAGGGACTGCAACGATTATAATCCCGATACAAAGTATGATGAATTTAGCTGTGAAAAGAACGAAGCAGAATTAACCGAAATCAAGAAGACACTTGTACAGAAGAAAACACTTGCTCAAAGAATTGATTCCCTTCAACTTGCCACATATCTAATCACAGGAAATGGCGACCACTCCTCAACCGAGCCGTCTGTTAAAGAGGACCTTTTTGAAGCAATTATCGGTGCCGTCGCCATAGATAGCAGCTGGGATATGTCCGAGTTGGAAAATGTTGTTGAAATTATGCTAGAACCCGACATCATTCTTGCAAACAATACACAAGATAATTATGTCGCATACATTCAGAAATGGGCTCTGCGGAAATACAATCAAACACCGCTATATTATTTTGAAAAAGGTAGTTACACATCCACATGGTATTACGGATTTAAAGGTATATCCCAACAATACAATGATTTAAGTAAAATAAATGACTTAAAATTTCATTGTTTGATGAAACTTGGTGAAGACTTACCAATATTTAGAGGCTTTGGAATATCCAAACAAGAAGCAAGGCGAAATGTATGTGAATTGGCTTACAAAGAACTGGAAAAACGAGGACTATTGTTATCCATCAGCGATGAAATTAAGAACCCAAACAAAGATGATGCCATCAACCAACTTGAGATACTTGCCAGACGAAACTACTTCTCTATTCCAACCTACAATTACAAACAATCCTTCGACAAAAACGGTAATCCTGTTTGGCTCTGCGAATGTCACATAGCCGAAAAAAGCACTTATTATCATGCGACGGCATCTTCAAAAAAGAATGCTAAAAAGGCGGCGGCCTATAAAATGTTAAAATATGTGCTTTCAAATGAATGATAACATTTATACAGTTGAGCAAGGGCGGCGAGATGTAAACTCGCCTCCCTGTTAACTATTAAGTTAGAGCAGTGCATAGTTGGATTCCACAAAATAGTATCATTCCTCTTCGTATTCGCTCAACTCTTCAATATCTTCCAAGTAGCCGCATTTTCTACACTTAATCCTGTTAACTAATATCTTTTGCATATCATGACCTCGCCAAATATTCGCACTCTATAACAGCTTCTCATACTCCGCTTCCTTAAATCCAACAAGCACTGTATCATCTGTTACAACTATCGGCCTTTTCACAAGCATACCATCGGTTGCAAGCAAGTCGAACTGCTCCTCTTCCGACATCTTCGGCAGCTTGTCCTTAAGCTCCATAGACTTATACAAAAGCCCACTGGTATTAAAGAACTTCTTAAGTGGCAAACCACTCTTGGCATGCCATTCTTTGAGTTCCTCTTTAGTTGGATTATCTTCTTTAATGTTTCGTAATTCATATTCAATACCTTTAGAATCAAGCCACTGCTGGGCTTTCTTGCAAGTTGAACATAATGGATAACAAATGTAGTGAGTCATAGTGGACCTCCTTTAATGTTTTATATTATTTTGTGCACAATTCAACTTACAACTTATTTGTCAAATATAGCTTGTAAATCTGCTACCAACCTATTTCTTGTATCACTTTCTTCCAGACTCCACTTATTTGCCAAATGCTTTATTGTATGATTAATATTCTGATCATCACCATCTTCCGATATACAGATTTCTCTAACAACATCTTTGGCATTTTTTGAATCTATCCGCTCATACTGGTCCAATATATCCCCAAAACGCTCCCTGACCAATCTGCTTTCTAAAAGCATTTCTTCTGGTATTTTTTTATCAGGGAGATAAAACACGTTTGTTGAATAATACCTAAGATAATTCAAATATTCTTCACACTGTTGGTCCTCCCTTATTCCTCCTGCACCTCCATCTGGATATACATCTAATTTCATTCCAAACGCTTCTTTTACGCAATTTGCCAAATACTTTGGATCTTCCAACTGTTTTTTAGTAAAAGTACTCTCATCAAAAACATAATCAGTTTTCATATCTCCATCTAACATCATAAATATTCTATCAGACAATGTTCTATTTAATGTAATTGGAGTCATATAATGATTGATTAATGTCTTTTCACCGCCGTGAAAATAAACAACTTCAAAGAACTTTTCTTTTTTCATATAAACAAGCGTCTTCTCAATTAATATCTGTGCCGCGTAATCTTCACAATATATTATTTTTTTATCACTAACTTTATCTTCTATATCATAAAAAGCCTCTTGATAATGAACATTTTCCTCAACATAAAACTTTCCTTTTTCATTTGTCTTAAATAATTTTATTGCTGAGTTAGGTAACCCTTTTATCAACGCTGGTGAGTGTGTTGATATTATCACCTGCAATTTCTTCTTCTTTATTGCATCCAATAAATACGCCTTTAGATTTTCTTGTGCTCCAGGATGCAAAGATACCTCTGGTTCATCTAATAATACCAATGCATTCTCGGAGGCATTCTCTATTCTTCTAACTAATTGCACAACTGCAATTTCTCCACTTCCAGCATTTGCTTCTGAATAGCCTGTAGCATACTTATTCTTTATATACACGGATGTGCCATAATTCTGAAATAATCTATGATCTGCTACTCTAATATCAGCGTACTGCTTATTTAAGATAGAACCAATAATACTAACAACTATTGGCGATAAAATTTCCATTTTTCCCATTTTATCGTCAGCACTACCTGGAAAACGCATGGATTCATTCTCAAATAGTCTTTTCAAATATTTAGATCTTCTTCTTAATAGATCTTTTCTATCTTCCAATCCGTCTTTTGAAAAATGAAAGATTTTATCAAACGCACTTACTTCCGCCCTAAAATCCAAATATATTACTTCTTTATCTACGGGAGAATTTCTTTCGTTGAGTAACATCCCATCCTTCTTTTTAGGTCTAATCGTTTCCCAATAATCCAAGTCTAGCTTTTTTGTCCTAGAGCCTCTTTTCATTCTAGTTTTCATTACTTCTTTAATACTAGAATCTAGGTTTTCTCGATATCCATAAAAGTATCTATTTATACCTCCTTCACCAATCGGATCCACTGCTGTTGAAAACCAAAAATCACTACATGTATATCCTTTTGGTGCTCCATACAATGCATGCAATGTCGAGCTCTTTCCTCCACCATTCTTACCAATCAATACAGTCATTGGAAAATCAAAATTTATTCGGCTATGTTCGACAAGGTTTTTATAAAACGGAAATTGAATATATTCTATATAATTCCTAAAACAACCTTTTTCTTTCATTCGTTGTATATTCGAAATATTTTCTTGCATCTTTTGCTCATCCATTTTCCTTCTCCATTCTATGATACTGTATTATTCATTTTCTTCTTTGCCCTGCTTGTCTTTATACATCTTATCGCTGTTTTAAACACTTCTCCACTCGCTTTTACCAAATCAATCGGTACAGCGTTACCTATTTGCAATGCAGAATCTGTCAAAGAATTGCTGAAAACAAAATCATCAGGAAATGTTTGTAATCTGGCAGCCTCACGTATTGATATAGCTCTGTTTTGGCTATAATGCCCAAACCTTCCCTTTGAATAACACAAACAGCCGCCAGTAATTGTTGGTGCTGGTTTATTAGGATCCATTATGCCATATACATCTCCATGTCCCGAAAATACATTCCCGTCTTTATCTTTCTTTTTATGGCAATCCAAAACAAGAGACTTTGGCAATCCCTTTCTAGAACCACCATTCTTCCTAATCGCCTTAATTCTTTTTAAATTTTTAGCTGATAAACCTGCACACTTATGATTATAAATCTTTCCATCCCCCATATATTCTTCTCCAGCTTTAATAGGAGGCAAATCACCAATGGTTTCCTTAACTGTCTTCCATTTTTTTAAACCATTGCTACCATTTTTATCATGTGTGGCTTGAGGTAAATCAAATGAAAAACCAATTGTTTTCAATTCTTCATTAATATCTTTTCTAACAGCATGCAAAACAAACCTTTTTCTTGCTTGTGGTACACCATAATTAGCTGCATTTAATATATTTTCCTTGACATCATAACGTTTTTTTAATCGTTCCAAAAACTCAGTTAATATTGTTTTATTAAACTCCGTCTTTATTCCTGGAACATTCTCCATCAAAATAAATGGGGGCTGGATTTCCTCAATAAGACGCAAAAATTCAAACAATAACTTCTTTCTTTCCTCATCTGTTTTATTTTTATTAAGCGGATTTTGCCTTGAAAAGTTCTGACAAGGTGGACATCCTGCGAATAGATAAATATCATCTTTCTTTATTTTGGCTGCCTTTAATATCTGTTCCCCACTTAAATTGCAAATGTCATCATTTAGCACATTTACATTTTTTAGCGGACCGTAATTCAAGTATGTATCAACCGCATGTTTTTCAATTTCCACAGCTGATTTAAGTTTAAATCCCGCCAGTGAAAGTCCACATGATACGCCTCCACATCCAGAGAATATATCTATTGCTTCATACTTTATTTTCATTCTTAGAACTCACCATCTTTCTCTTCAAATGCTGCAATAACCCGCTCCCCCACAGGTGTATTAATAACAGGCGGCATATCTTTACGTTTAAACGACTCCCTCTCCTGCCTGCACAACGATTTATAATCACAATTACTACAATTTGCAGAACATGCTCTCATCGGAAAATCTTCTTGTAAAATTCCTCTTACAGCCCACTCTATTGCACCAATTGCATTATTAACTGATGTTTCATCAACAGGAACTGCTACCCTCTTATTGTTCTTTAAGGTATGAACATATCCTGTTTCTGCATTTTCACCTATAACTTCTTTTGCTGCCCTCGAATACAACTGTACCTGAAGTGACATTTCCCGCCAATCAAATTCTTCCAATTTATCTGGTACTTCCATTGACTTAAAATCGATTACTTCTGCTGCATTAATATTTTTAGCTTCATCCTCTTTTAACAACAAATCAATAGAACCTGTGATTAGTGCATCTTCTACTAGCAGTTCAAATCTTGCTTCATCTTGACGAATTCTACAAAAGTCATCTGAATATGTAACCACATATTTTTTCATAATCTCATGCACAAGGTTTTTTGCACGTTCATATGAACCCGGCCTATTTATGGGATCATTGCTTGGAAAAATATGTTTAAGCATAAATGTATCTTCTACCATATCAAATATTTCTTTTTCAGTAGGAATTCTATCTTTATATTTCTGATGTAATCTTTCCAGAATGGTATGTGTAGTTTGCCCAAAACCAAACAATTCTGGCACTGCCGCATTATATCCATAAATATTCTGCAATTTATACATAAATGGACATGTCAAATAAGATTTCACTGACGAAAAATCCGTAGGCAATTCATTATCATCAAATCTTGGTACTGGCTCAATCTTGTCATCCATATCATCCAAAGCTATATCCTGCCTCATATCTGCATGTTTCAATTCTGCTGTAAATATCGACTTTTTCTTCTTTGTTTTTAATTCCGGATGAATTTCACTTCCAGTCAAATACAACAAACGTTCTGCCCTTGTAATCGCTGTATAGAAGAGTCTTGCCTCATCTTCCATCCTATTACCATAAGCGCCTCTATCAATCGCATTTTCCATTAATTCTTCTGGCAAAATCCCGTTATACTGTCCCTTTTTACCCGGAAACCGTTGATTAACCAAATCCACAACAAATACAACCGGATATTCAAGCCCCTTAACCTTATGTATCGTAGATACATTAACAGCATCAACTTTTGAAATATAGTCCACAGAATCCAGTTCATAATTCTGTGCAATATTCTGTAAAAAGTTGAGCATTTCTCTATATCTCCATTCAGAATCAATACTGACATATGTCTGTTCTACGTCCTTAATTATGTCACTGAATAATCCAAGATCCCTTAACGCTGTCTCGTCCTTCAGTGTTCTTAGATTAAGTGCATCAGCTAACTGGTGCAAAAAATTTTGCGGATAAACTTTTCTTCTTGCTGGGGTTGCAGATGCATAAATATTAGAATACCACTCCTGTAAAACTTTGAAATACTTATTCTTATCCGAGTCTGGAAAAATAGGTAAAACCAGTTCATTAAAGCACCTTCCTGCATCAGTTCTATTTACACCCGCTCCATTTCTCAGCAGCTCCATTATTGCTAATATACATTGTGCATACGGTCTATCAAAAATACCTCCTTCTCCAGATGTTTTTACTGGTATACCCAACTCCTTCATCGCATTAACAAATTGAATATCCTTATTTTCACCATTCTGAGAACGAATACCTCTAATCAACACCGCAAAATCACTATATGTAAGTCCCCTTCTGCTTTTCTCTGTCCCATCAGGGTTATATTCAATATATGTTGTCCCTACCAATGATTCAATTCTCTGTGCAACCCATTTAGCTTCGTCCTCTCTTGTCTGGAACCACAAGTTTCGCAAGTCTTGAATATTTCCATTCTGATGATACCGTATCTCTTTTGGCAATCTTTCAAACGGAATAGTATTTTGAACAAAACTATTTGCTGTTTCTACTATCGCTTTTGTACTTCTAAAATTAACTAGCAACTTATGTATTTTAACATCTTTATACCTATCCTCAAATGTTAAAATATTCTGTACATTTGCCCCTCTCCAACCATATATAGACTGATCATCATCACCCACAACAAATAGCATGTCCAAGAATCCAGATAAAGTTTTTATAAATTCTTCTTGAACAGGATTTATGTCCTGATATTCATCTACAAAAAGATATTTGAATTTTTCAATATATGAACCCTCTTTTCGAGCTATCTTTTTTAATTCTTGAACCGCAAGATATATTGCAAAAGAAAAATCCATATATCCATCAGCTCTTAACAAATCCGATAAACATGATAATTGCTTAAACAACTCCTCATCATACTGTTCAATATCTCTTAAAGCTATATTTTCATTATGCATTGTTTGCCAAGCATCCGTAAATTCCTTAATACGTCTAAAATAGCCTTGTCCATTTGGCAATCCTAATTTTCTAAGTCTAGACATAACATATAACACTAATCGGTTCTGATCTAAAATATCAAACTGTCGATATTTTGCGTTAATATCTCCGAGAAGTTTCTGACAAAACGCATCTAAGGTGCCAATAAACATGGCACCTACAATATTTTCTGACAATCCAAACTTATGCAATGCTTCTGCAACTCTACGCTTGATAGATTCCGCTGCTTTTTCAGTAAATGTGAACGCAATAATGCTTTCTGGTTCTTCACCCTTCGATATCAAATAGGCTATTTTATATGCTAAAGTTCTCGATTTTCCTGAACCAGCACAAGCCAAACATAATATGTTTCTTGAATCATCAATTACCGCTGCAAATTGCTCATCTGTTAAATTTGAATGCAAAATTTCTTCTGTAGTCATATATTTTCTCTCCTTGTCTAATTTGTAACCCTTTCTATTTTAGCAACTCTTCTTCAATTTTCTCAATAATCGATAAGCTACTTTCATACTCTATTTCCATCACTTTATTCAATTGAGTTGACCCTCAAATAAGAACTGCGTTATCTGCTCTACCAAAACGACCTGTGATTCTAAAAGTTTGACTTGTAAATCATTTATTGCTTTTGCTTCTTTTATGCTCAAATCTACACAATACTTTATTCAATATCTATTAAATATATAATCCAGTAATTTGTATCAATTAAATTAATTATAAGCTCTCCTTTGAATGGTGTCAAAATATTATTAATGTAATTATAATATTTTACACCTTATCAAAGAAACAACAAACCTCCACTTCATTTTTAACACCTTTTTATTAACTGCTAACATAAATTATATTGATTAAAACAGAACTTTACGATATAATAATATAGAATTTCAAAAGGAGCGGCACACACATGAAAATTCGCACATTTATGGACTTTTGCTCTGGTATTGGTGGCGGAAGATTAGGACTTGAACGAGCTGGACTTCGTTGTGTTGGATATTCTGATACAGCCAGATTAGCCCCTATTACATACAACCTATTGTTTGATACCACAGGCGAAAAAAACTATCGCAATTTAAAACGTATTAAATGTAACACACTTCCTGCATTTGATATGCTAATAGCTGGATTTCCATGTCAATCCTTCTCTGTTATAGGAAGAAAAGAAGGGTTTTCAGATGATCGCGGACAAATCATTTTTCATATAGCACGAATACTAAAAGAAACTCAACCTAGTTGCTTTTTGTTAGAAAATGTTAAAGGATTAGTTACCCACGACAAAGGACGCACTTTACAAACAATTTTAAAAGAATTAGATAATTCGGGATATTCTGTAACGTATAAGGTACTAACAAGTTTAGATTATGGTGTCCCTCAAATGAGACAACGTGTGTATTTTGTTGGATTTAACAAAAAATTGCACAAAGATGCATCTAACTTTGTTTGGCCCGATACCGTCACACCTCCATCCCTTGACCAATACTTAATTGACAACAATATCGCATCAAAAGAGCGTTTATCTATATTGCAATATTATCTCAACAATCCTACAAATCAGGGAAAGTATACGCTTGACGATTTATTGCAAATGGAGGGAAAAATCCTTGATACACGTATGAATGATTTAAGAATTTATGAGGGAAAGTGTCCTACACTACGTGCCCAGCGAGATGGTATTTTATATGTTAGAGAGAAAACAATTTATCAACTGACCGGCTACGAAGCATTACTATTACAAGGCTTTCCAAAACAATATGCAGACAAAGTTAAAGATTCTGTTTCTAACAGACATTTACTTATGCAAGCAGGAAATGCAATGACTGTGAATGTAATCGAAGCAATTGGCAAAAGTATTATTAATTACATAAACTAGGAGGGATAACTATGACAACTTGGATTGAATTCGAGGAAGAATGTACAGAATATTTGAACAAAAGATTCGGAGCATATGCACGTTTTATCCATCAAGGCGGTGCTGATTCAACTGTTCCTGATATTTTAGTAAAAACAAATCATGGCAATTCATTCTACATTGATGTTAAACACTCTCCCGCACAATGCGGGCAATTTGTTTTGACCCCCAACATATCATCTGAATCATTTGAATACAGCGAGAAAAATGTTAACAAAATAAACCCTTATGCAGAGAAAATCATGCAACATATGAATCAACATTTTGATGAATTCAAAAACGCTGGCACTGCTGGTAAAGCTATTATCATGGAAAATGACTCTTCTGTCTTCTCCGATTGGATTATGCAGACATACAAAGAAAAAGGAGCAAAATTTTTTATAACAAATAATCACACTATCCTTCCCCTTGAGAGATTCCGTGAATACTTTGATGTTACCGCAACATATCGTGTGAAAAAGAGCGGTTCTACTAGTGTTGGAAAAGGTCGATTCGCAGATGTTCTTAGCTACATCAAATTGCATGATTACTCAATCACCAGTAGCCGAACTGACGGAGACAAGCTTTTTGTCACATCAAATAAAAACCTTCATAATCTCCGCTTCATTTTAGGAGAATATAACTATATGTTCTCTCAACGTGGAACTGAGTACGAAATCAGAAGACTTTCAAACACAAATAATGCAAATGTCATTTTTTCAATAAAAAAAACAGATGATAATCCCGGATTATCTGACGATGATTTTATTAATTCATTGGATTAGCCTCGTCCTCACAATATTTTATATATTGTTTTAATGCATGGCGATATGTATTCATGTAATATTTACCTATGGGGAAATTAACCTCCGTGTACTGTTTCATCGAATCATTAACACCCATCTTCACAAATAACGACAATAAATGCTCACATTTATCACTGCGATATTGCTCATCAATATCGCAGTGATTTAATTCTTTCTCGATTCGTTTAAGTCGTGATACGCAGTCACTCTGAACTTTTTTGTTCATCCCTTTCTTCGATAACCAATTTTTAAACTCAACTTCATTCATTCGCAGTTACCTTCTTCATTGTTTTTCCTATTTCTACAGATATGTACTGCAAAACATCAATTACCACAGAGTTTCCAAACTGCTGATATGCTTGATTAGCACTTGTGGAAATTTTATAAGAATCTGGATACCCCATTATCCTAGCACACTCTCTAGGATGTAATTTTCGCGGCCTACCATTTATCATATATCCACCTGTTTTAGCAAATACCCCGCCACCATACGCTGACAATGTTATAGCAATACCTTTTGTACTATATATTCTTTCACCTTGACCACCTTTATTTACAGTACCTAATCTTATTGATTTATTGCTGTAATGATCATCAACCACATCATTATAGTAAGTATCAGATCTTTCCACATACAAATTTTCTACTAGTGTCTCATCATTCAAAAGAAAATCTACAACATGTCGCTCTAATTTGAATGGTTTGGGATATGAAAACTCTGACACATTTAGATCATTCCGAAAGCATACCATATATATACGCTCTCGCTTTTGTGGAACTCCATAATCCACCGCATTTAATACTTTTTGATAAAATTTATATCCTAATTCTTCCATAGTTGCTTTCACAACTGCCAGTGTTCTTCCTTCATCATGTGTTGCAAAATTCTTAACATTTTCCATAAAAACAATCTTCGGTCTTTTTGCTCTTACTATCCTTGCAACATCAAAAAACAATGTACCTCTACTATCTTCAAATCCTCGTTGCTTTCCACTAATAGAAAACGCCTGACACGGAAAACCCGCACATAAAATGTCATGGTCAGGAATTGTACTTTCATCAACTTGTGTAATATCTCCCTCTGGTACATCCCCAAAATTTTCTGTATAAACTTTCTGCACTGGTTTATCCCATTCGTTTGAATACACACACTTTGCACCTAATGATTCCAGTGAAATTCTAAATCCACCAAGCCCCGCAAATAAATCTATAAAGGTCATACCTTCCAATGTTTTTTCTTTTATCTCAATCATCCGACTTTCTCCTTATATCCGTTCCTAAGAACATTATAGCGCACTGCGCTATAATGTTCAACATAAAAATAGATGTGAATAAGTATCATCCACATCCATACACCTCAACATGTCATATACCAACGTTCTGTTGATATAAAAATAAATACTTTAAAGCAGCTTTAATATATCCTTTTTCCAAATATGATTTTTGTCCGCGACCACTCAAAAAAATTAACAAATCACAATAAAACACTGAATCCTTATAATTAATACTATCTTCCACATGTTTTATCTTTGCAATAGCTTTATCATTAATTTCACGTATTTCTAGATAATCACACAGATATTGAATAGCCTTAACATACGATCTTGCTTTTCCCGATTCTACGCCCGGAGTTTTGCAATACTCCTCAAACCTATTCCAAAAATCTTGCATATAATTATCCTCCATTATAAAATCATAATGATATGTGCTATTGTAACACATTTCGTCTTAAGTAACAATCATTCTATTATATTTCTTGTCTCGCTTATCTATATCAACCATATCTCCCCTTCACTTTCAAAACTTTAGTAATTTTAAAGTTTCGAAACCGAAAAACTAGTGGACGGAGTAGGACTCGAACCTACGATGTTTCTCTGTCAGAGATTTACAGTCTCCTGCCCTCGCCGCTAGGCTATCCATCCATATTTTGAGGCGGCAATTGAAGTGCTTTATTTTACTAACTTATACATTCTGTGTAACACCACATTTCTACTTCTATTAGCCGCCCTTTAGGTGCGCATATCCGTTGTGTCACACGCAACTTCCGTTGCACACCCCGATTATTCAATTATAAAGCGTATCGTAAGCGACACTTCTCATTTGACATATTAGCTTATCAGCTTCTAATCATTATGAAGTGCCACATAGCCCCTCACGCCACACCCTTCTTCTCATCCCCCACATTTACCACGATGATATCATCCACCTGCACGTCGAATACTGCTGCCAATACTACGAGGTTGTCGATGGTTGGCATTGATGTGCCGTGTTGCCACTTGTAGATGGCTTGTGGAGTTGTGAATCCGAAGATGTCCTGTAGGTCATGTACAGATAGTCCTGCACATTGACGCAAGTGTGTTATATTTTGGCCTGTGGCTATCATGTCGATAACCGGCATTGTTGTAAACATTTCATTTTCCTCCTGTCCGGCTAAATTGAATCCGACAGAAGCGTTCAATCGAACGAACTCACGTCAGGCATCCCCCAACGCAAATCCTCCTCACACCAGCCTCAATTAGCCTTAAAATTATATATTGGTTTCATTATATCGATGATGTCTACAGAGTCTCTTATCACATCAATAATGTCCTCAAGGGACTTGTACGCCATCGGCGCCTCGTCTAACGTTGCCTCATTGACTGAAGTGGTGTAGATTCCCTCCATAGCTTTCTTGTAATCCTCAAGGTTAAGGTTCTCCTTTGCCTTGTGGCGCGACATTATTCTTCCTGCGCCGTGGGGTGCTGAATAGTTCCAGTCCGAATTGCCCTTGCCAACCGCAAGCACTGAACCGTCGCGCATATTTATTGGAATAAGTACCTTCTCCCCTGCGTGAGCAGCGATAGCGCCCTTTCTGAGAATCATCTCATCAGTGTCGATGTAGTTGTGAATTGTGTGGAAGGCATCGGTCACTTTTCCAAGTCCTGCCCTCTCTATCAACACCTCTGCTATCTTCTCTCTGTTCCTTCTTGCGAAGTCCTGACAGATGACTACATCGTGAAGGTAATCATCCAAGTATGTACCATACAAGTAGCACAAGTCCTCCGGCATATCTGCCTCTTTCTTCTCCTGCGATGCCGCGAGCTTCTTAAGCTCTGCCTGAATCTCATCGCGTCTGCCTGCTGCCTTGTACTCTGCGATTATAGCCTCTCTCTGCTTGAAGTAATCCTCCTTACCACAGTGTAAGTCGATGGCGAGCTGCTGATAAAGCTCCGCTACCTGCTTGCCAAGATTACGGCTTCCTGTGTGGATAACAAGGTACTTTGTGCCATCTGCGCCCTCGTCCACCTCTATGAAGTGGTTGCCACCGCCAAGAGTTCCTAAGCTTCGCTCAAGCCACTTGGTCTCCTTCAAGCTTCTGTAGCAACGAAGTGCCTGAAGGTCGAATCTCTCCTTACGGCCCTCCCACACATTTTTACCGGAAGGTACGAAATGTGCCGCCTCGTCCAACTTGGCAAAGTCAATATCTACCTTGCCCAAGTTCACTGTAAGCATTCCACATCCGATATCCACACCAACGATATTGGGCACTGCTTTATCCACAATCGTCATAGTTGTGCCGATGGTACAGCCCTTTCCTGCGTGTACGTCCGGCATAATCCTTACCTTACTATTCCTCGTAAACTCATAATCGCACATTCTTCTAATCTGCTCTATTGCCTCATCCTCAACCACCTTTGCATAACAGATGGCTGTATTAACTTTTCCTTTAATCTCAAACATTCCTCTAAACTCCTTTCCTGCGTATTCGCCAACTTGGGGTGAAACCAGCTGATGGCTCGCCCCCAACTATATGTCTTATTCCCGAACATACAAAAAGACCGCCTATCTTACATTTCACATAAGATAAACGGTCTACATTCTATTATGTATATTCCTTAACCTTCCACGCCTCGTTCGGAGCTTGCTTCTATGTCCGCTGCCCCATACGGCGCTATCTTATATGAATATGAGTATGCCAAAACTAAGCCCTGTTCCTCGCCCAGTGCCTTAAATGCTTCACTATTATAATAATATAGTCTTATAGCGTTCATCATAACTTACTCCTTTCCGGGACCCAAAGTTTCATACCTTCGCCCACATTTTTATTAATGTGCTTTCACATCTTTACGGCAACTATAACACACTTTCTAGTATTTGTCATTAAACTTGTAGTTTAAAGTTTCTAAATCATTCCCATAACTGCATATATCAGCGTTCCAACCACGCCACTTCCAAGAATAACCGTTATTGCATTGGCTTTGTACTTTCTAAGTATAAACAGTGCCACTGCAAATATGCCTAACTCCACGAACCTGATATTTTCTATCACGACACTCTTAAGTTCTGTTCCAAAAAGTGCCAGCATCAGAATAGATACACCCGCAGATGCGATGAGCGCCACTACCGCCGGACGCATAGCCGAAAGCACCGTCTGAACTCCTTTGACGCTTCTGTATTTGTAGTAAACATGAGCCAGCACCAAACATATGCAAAATGACGGAATCACACAGGCCAAAGAGCACACAATAACTCCCGGCACACCGCCAACTCGCATTCCAACAAATGTAGCCGCATTTATTAGTATTGGCCCCGGTGTCATCTCTGCTACCGTTACAAGGTCTGAGAATTCTTCCAGCGACACTATCTTATGAATATTAACGATTTGCTCCTGTATCAACGGAATGGCCGCATATCCACCGCCCACACTGAACAGTCCTATTTGAACAAATGCTATGAATAGGGTAAACAGTAACATCTATGCCACCTCCCCTTTCTTTCTGACGCAGGCAACTATTACATCAACAATACCTATTGCCAGACACACCATAACTATAATCATAGCACTTACATTGAATACGCATGCTGCCACAAATGCTACTACCATCATAACTATGTACAATACTCGCTTTGTCTTTACTACATTTCCTGCAAGATTAATTACCACATCCATTATAACTGCTGCCACTCCAACCCTCATGACCTGTAGCGCTGTAGCAATGTACGGATTAGTCCTGAACTGTTCATAGAATAGCGAAATTATCGATATTATTATCATCGGTGGTAGAATAGTTCCCAGCACCGCCGTCAATGCTCCCACTATTCCTGCTATACGATAACCCACAATAACCGAAGCATTTACTACAAGCGGGCCTGGTGCTGACTGTGTAATAGCTGTAACATCAAGCATCTCATTTTCTTCAAGCCACTTTAACTCTTCAACAAACTTCTTTTTCATAAGCGACACTATTACGAAGCCTCCGCCAAATGTGCAGGCACTCAGCAAAAACATTGACTTAAAAAGTATCCACAACTTACTGTAATCCTTCTTCACAAAAAAACCTCCGCAGTTTACATTTCTACATAAAGAAACTCTACCACGGAAGTTGTTATTTGTAAATTATATTATGCCACCGGGACACCCACCAGCTACACATTTTCTGCTTTAATAGTCTTAACTCCAAAGACAAAATACACGATGTGGAACAACCACACGCACGCTAACAGGATTCTTCCCACAGGAACGCGGCTCATCATAATAAATCCGATTGTCATAAGCACTGTCACCATAATCATAATACGAATCTTGGTCTTCCATGTCATGCCCCTACCCTGCACATAGCTCTCAAGATTGTTCTTGTAAAGCTTAGTATGAATAAACCAATTGTTTAACTTCTCTGAGCTTCTTCCAAAGCAGAATGCTGCCAACAAAAGGAACGGAACCGATGGAATCATAGGTACCACCGCTCCGATGGCACCAAGTCCAACACCTATACAACCAAGCACTATATATACTATTTTCTTAATCTTCATTGTCTCTCCACTCTTTTCTTCTCTTTCTTTGACCCTATTACTTCCCATCAGCTCACCCTGCCTGTCTTTGACAATTCCTCCACAGAATAGGTCACATCTGCGATGCGCATAGTTGACTGTCTGTGGGATACTAACATAACTGTCTTGTCCTTTCCTTCTTCCTTCAAGGACTTGAGAATGACTGCCTCATTGAGACTGTCCAGATTACTTGTTGGTTCATCTAACAGCATGAAAGGCGCGTCATGTAAAAATGCTCTGGCAAGACCAAGTCTTTGACGTTCACCACCCGAGAGGGTGTCGCCAAGCTCACCAACCGCAGTATCATACCCCTGCGGAAGGCTCACAATAAAGTCGTGAACCGAAGCCTTTTTACAAGCCTCCACAATCTCCTCATCTGTAGCGTCAAGCTTTGCAATTCGCAGATTATTCTTAATACTGTCGTGGAACAAGTGCGTTTCCTGCGTCATAAAACCTTCCATATCTCGAAGGTTACTTGTGTTGATGCCGGCAATATCCGCATCACCAATCTTTACACTGCCCTTCTGCACGTTCCAGAAACGCATAAGAAGTTTAAGAAGTGTAGACTTACCACTACCGCTTTTTCCCACGATACCAACTACCTTACCCTTCTCGATATCAAGGCTCACATCATCTAAGATAATCTCGTCTTTGTAGGCAAATGTAACATTTTCTACACTTGCCCCTGTAAACTCCACATTGTCCTTGCCTGTAATCTCCTCAACTGCCGGAGCTTCCTCCAATATATCAAGCACTCTGTTTCCGGCTGCAAATGTATTCTGCAATGTACTTCCCAGACTCGCTAAAGCTACAACAGGCCCGAATGAGCCCATCAACGCCATTGTAGGAATAATCACTCCTGCAAAATCAATCACATCATTTTCCATAAGAAGAACTGATGTAAAAAGCATCACCAAGTCGAATATGAGTATCGCCGTATTAGTTACCGCTCCATTGCGGCCAGCAATACGCTTCATCTTCGCCTCATCTGCGGAAAGTGCATCAGTACGCAAGTTCATATCTTGAAGACGATTCATGCCCTGATTGTACTGTAGAATCTCTGAAAGCCCTCTGAGACTATCAAGAATAAAACCGCTAAGTTCACCTGACTTAGAACGAAATCTTATACCAGTATCACCGCTTAACTTAGAAGTAAGTATAGGTATCACCACACCTACCACAACATAAGCCCCAAGAGCTATAAGTCCTAAAGCAATATTGTAGCTTCCTATAAACACACACATTATGGCGCTAAACACTAATGCAATAGCAATCGGCGAGATTGTGTGTGCATAAAACACTTCCAAAAGCTCAATATCCGATGTGATAACTGATATGAGATTGCCCTTGTCCTTACCTTCCAGTTTGGCAGGACAAAGCTTTCTAAGTGCTCTAAACACCTTATCTCTAATAAGTGCCAAAAGTTTAAATGCTATGAAATGGTTGCAGGCCTGTTCTGCATATCTAAGAAATCCTCTAACCAATGCAAATATCACTACACTTATGAATATAGCCGTAACAGTAAATGGTGTATTAAACCCCAGCAACTCAAGCACCGCAAATCCTCCGAACACCGTTATAAATGTGGCGCACAGATGTCCCACAAGTCCCATAAATATCGCCAGCAGCATATATCCGGTCAAAGGTTTTACAAGACCGATAAGCTTACGCATTACTTCAAAACCGCTTCTCTTACGCATCCTGTCCACCTTCCTTTCCGTAATTCTCAAGGCTTGCCTGGGCGTTCCAAAGTCTTGCATAGGCTCCATTCTTTGAAAGAAGCTCTGCGTGACTTCCGCTTTCCACCATATTGCCCTTATCCATTACATATATATTGTCTGAACCTACAACATTGGCAAGACGATGAGATATAAGAATTATGGTCTTTGTCTTGGCAAGTCGTGCAATCTCTGCCATAATATCATTTTCACTTTCCACATCAATATTAGACGTAGCCTCATCGAATATGTAAACCTCGCTGTCGTGAAGCAATGCTCTCGCCAGTGCAAGTCTCTGACACTGCCCACCTGAAAGGTTCGATGCCTTCTCTGAAAGCAGGGTATCAAGACCATTTTCACCTCTTACAAAATCCGCAAGATTAACACTTTCAAGCGCCGTCCACATCTGCTCCTCGCTTGCATTAGGATTACCCATAAGAAGATTGTCGCGAACCGCGCCCTTAAAAAGATAACTCTGGTGACTGATATATGTGAGATTCTGCATAATGCTTTCCTCTGTTATATTACCAAGTTCCTTGCCGGCAACAGTAACAGCACCTGTAAAACCTTTATTCCTTCCCATAAGAATACCTGCTATGGTAGACTTTCCACATCCGCTCTCACCCACGATAGAAGTGAAGCTTCCCTTTGGAAATTCTAAGTTAACTCCATGAAGAATCTCACGGTCTTCATCATATGAAAAATGTAACTGCTTTAAGCTAATGCTTGTATCCGCTACTGCCCAGTCGATACACTCACTTCCCCTTTCATCCTCCGGCAAATCAAGTAACTTAAATATCTTGTCACTGGCCGCCATACCATTCATGGCTATGTGGAAGAAAGAACCTAAAAGTCTCATAGGAATAAAGAAATCCGCCGCCAATAATATAATAAGCAAACAGCCTTCAAGTGTAACATAACCGCCACTATACTGACTTACCGCAAGGATAACGCCCAAAGCCGCACCACCGTAAGCAATCAAATCCATAATCGTGATGGAGTTAAGCTGCATAGTAAGTACCTTCATGGTTATTACTCTGAAACGCTCTGCCTCTACGTTCATCTCATCATTTTTGAAGTCATCAGACTGATAAATTTTCAGTGTTGTAAGCCCCTGCAAATTCTCCAAAAATGTGTCTCCAAGTGCAGTGTACTGCCCCCAGTACTTTGAAAGCAGTTTCTTTGCCCAACGCTGCACCGCAATAATTGCTACCGGAATCATCGGCACGCAGATGAGGAGTACTACTGCTGACGGAAAGCTTACGAAACTAAGCACCACAAAAAGTGTAAGCGGTGCAAGCATTGCGTAGAAAAACTGTGGAAGATATGCCGCGAAGTATGTCTCCAACTGGTCTACACCTTCAACCGCCACCTGCACAATCTCCGAAGTCTGCACCTTATCCTTATAGGAACTGCCAAGCCTTAAAAGTTTTTTGTATATCATCTCTCTCAAGGTCTTCTTAACTGTCTCGCTTGAAAGGTACCCCATACGGCTTGCCATAGTGGTACAGACAAACCTTATAATAACTGCTGCCACAGCAATAATCACCGTTGTGAGAAACTGCCCACTTTCGCTGGTACCTGTAGCCAGTCCTCCCAGCAAATGTGTAATAGCCCCCATCATAGTGATATTAGCCGCAAGAGAACACCACTGCAATGCCACATTGCCTGCTATGTACTTTTTACTTTCGCTGACCGTATTAATCAGCCTTTTATTAATCATCATGGATGTCATCTCCTTAATTCAATTCATATTAATGTGTTAGTCACTCCTAACAATAATAACACACAGCTAACCGAATTTCAAACATATTTCTTTGCCAATTTTGGGCAAGATGAAACAAGGTATCATTTTAAAGATTATTCTTTTGTAAAATGGTGATTCTCTTGGGGTTATTACTTGATTTTTTTTAATTATAGAAGTATATTTTAACAGTACATCTGTAAACAAATACAAAAAAGACAGATTCACAAGGAGTAGTATGGTATTTAGCAATGCAATTTTTTTATTTATATTTTTACCTATAGTAATATTAGGGTATTACATTCTAAGAGGCAGGGCAAAAAATTATTGGCTATTGATAGTAAGTATTGTCTTCTATGCATGGAACAAGCCATCATTTACTTTTATATTACTAGGAAGCATTATTCTGAACTATATAGGAGCTTTGCTAGTCGAAAAAATGCAGACCGCGTCTCGCAAGAAGCATATGCTATTCATAACAGTCGCAATTAATTTAGGCTTGTTGTTTTACTTCAAGTACTTTAACTTTACAATAAGTACATTATTTTATCTGTTTGATCCAAATATTAAATTTGCAGAGATTGTTTTACCGATTGGAATATCATTCTTTACATTTCAAGGCTTGTCATATGTTGTTGATGTATATCGAAATGACGTACCAGCACAAAAAAATATATTTAAGCTTAGTATGTACATAAGTATGTTTCCACAATTAGTAGCTGGACCTATTGTCAGATACAAGGATATAGCTGCAGAAATAGAAAACAGAAGTGTCACTTTAGATGATTTTTCACAAGGAGTCCAGCGATTTATAATTGGTTTGTTTAAGAAGATAATCATTGCGGATACAATGGCAGTTATTGCAAATGCTATGTTTGACAAAGATCCCATATTGAATTCAGTATCAGTGGCTTGGCTTGGTATTATAGCATACTCATTACAGATTTTCTTTGATTTTGCAGGCTATAGTGATATGGCTATTGGATTAGGAAGAATGTTTGGGTTCCATTTCTTAGAAAATTTTAATTACCCATATATATCAAAAAGTATCACTGAGTTCTGGAGAAGATGGCATATTTCATTATCATCATTCTTTAGAGATTATGTCTATATACCATTGGGCGGCAATAGAAAGCATGTATACGCTAATATAGCAATTGTATTCATTTTAACCGGTATATGGCATGGCGCAGCATTTACATATATAGTATGGGGCGTATGGCATGGAATCTTTAATATATCTGAAAAGCTACTAAATACAAGAAAGAAAAGTAAAAAGAATGAAGATACCACAGAGAAAGTAACAAATTATAATCTAGTCAGATACATTGTTATATCAGGATTTCAGCACCTATATACCATGTTGGTAGTACTTATAGGTTGGGTAATATTCAGAGCATCAGATATTACGCATGCAACAAATTACATATTATCATTATTTGGTCTGCACAACCCTGAGGTTTCAGCTTACAATGTATGGTTCTACCTGGATAAGTGGTCTCTTTCTATAATGGTATTGGGATTTATAATGTCTACTCCGTTATTAAAGAAAATATATGAATTCCTAAAGAGTAGGATACACGAAAACATACTTATACCAGTAAAATATGTTGTGCTATTACTTACATTGCTCCTATGCATATTACAAGTTGCTTCAAATACATATTCAGCATTTATATATTTTCAATTTTAATATTTTTAGACATAGCTGGTTTTAAAAAAAGTAATGAGGATGGTAAAACTAACATGTTAAAAAAAATTTATAATATATGCTTTATTGCAATATTCTTGCTTATTATAGCAATTCCAGCTGTATGTGCAGATTGGTCTGGTGGAGGTGTTTCAGAGGACGAGAACAGAAACCTTGCGCCATTACCAGAACTTGCCGTTGATGGATGCTACAATGATGATTTTACATCCGAGTGCGAGATATGGTTCATGGACCATATGGGATTTCGAAAAAACTTGATTAATTTTAATGCTACGATTCAATATAAAGTATTTGAAAGAATACCTGAATCGTCGAATTACTACTTAGGTAAAAATAATGACATTAACTATGCCACGAATGCTATGATAATGGATTATGCCCATCTTAATCTGCGAAGTGATTACGAAGTCGAGCATATTGGCAATAGTTACCAAACGATACATGACTGGCTTGAAAATAAGGGTATTCAATTTTACTATGTACAGTGCTGGGATAAACATTCGATTTATCCAGAGCAGTTTATATCTTCTGTGAATCAAATAGGCGACATTTCCAAGACCGATCAAGTTATATCGTATTTGAAAAATAATACAACAGTGAATACGATTTCGCTCAAAGAAGTGCTTGTAGATAGTAAAAACAAATATGAAGTATATAGTAATTGGGGAGATCCTACTCATTGGACAGATAGAGGTGCATATATAGGCTATAAATATATCATGCAAGAGATAAACAAGAGAAATAATAATATGTTTAGAATTCTTGAAGAAAAGGATTATAATATAACTATATCAGACAAAGGGATCACGCTTAATGGTTTTCTTCATAAAGAAGATATGCTGGAGACGTTTTCCGTTAAGAAACCTCAAGCTAAAAAAGTAGCAATATCTGATCTAAGTAAATTTGCAAACGATACTCGACATAGCATATGGAAGAATGAAAATGCAAATAATGATACTAAATTATTACTTATGTGCGATAGTTATATAAACGATTTTATTATCAGTGATATTGCAGAGAGCTTTTCAGAAGTGTGGCTTGTCTGGGGAGATTATACAACAAACCTAGATACTGTTGTTGATATGTATAATCCTGATATAGTTATTTATGAATGTGCGGAACGTGTAGATAGAAGCTTTGAAGTAAAATTACTTGCAAATAAATTGAAGCAATAATCTTCGACACTATTGCAAATAAAAGAAGTAGACAGCTATTTTATATGACAAAAGGACTGTCGTACTAATTACCTAGTGCGACAGCCCCTCAAACGGTAGCCCAAGCTACCGTTTTGAAAAATATTCTCTTCTATCTCTGCACATCAAAAGATGAGTTACTCATCAATCTCTTAATCTGGTCTACACTTGCAATATTAGTATCGCCACGAATCGCATGCTTCATTACTGAAGATGCAACAGCGAAATCAACTGTCTCCTGTGGAGTCATATCATTCTGCATAAGAGCGTAGATAAGACCTGATGAAAATGCATCACCACCACCAACTCTGTCAACGATTTCAAAGTTAATTGTCTTACTCTCATAAGTCTCTCCGTCTGTATAGAAGAATGCCTTGAGAGAATTGTTACTGCCTGAATGTACATAACGAACTGTTCTTGCAATGGCCTTCATTCCGTACTGCTCGTCAATAGCCTTGAATACTCTGTCCATATCCTTGAATGATGGGTCCATAGTAAGACCATCCTTAACATCTGTTCCATCTTCATTGTAAACATGAATAGGCTCAATACCAATAAGTACATCAACGTATGGAAGATACTTTGACAATACATCTCTTGCTGTCTCAAACGACCAAAGGAAGCTTCTGAAGTTAGGGTCAAAGCTTACTGTAAGTCCTAACTTCTTTGCCACTTTAACAGCCTTATCAACAAGCTTTCTACAGTTGTATGACAACGCTGGAGTAATACCGCTTAAGTGAAGCCAGTCGTAATCCTTAAGAATATTCTCGAAATCTACATCTCTGTAATCATACTCTGCAAATGCTGAGAAGCCTCTATCATAAATAACCTGTGATGGTCTTACTGACACACCTTCCTCGAGGTAATACACACCCATACGTCCATCAGACTTGATAATGTGCTTCGTATGTACGTCATTAGCCTTAAAGTAGTTAATAGCTGACTTACCTATATCTGAATTAGGCAATACCGTAAAAAATGTGCTGTCCACACCTAAGTTAGCCAATGAAATGGCAACATTGGCCTCCGCACCACCATAGTTAACCACGTAATTACGTGTTGAAACTATCTTCTCATAATTAGGTGGCGATAATCTTAACATAAGTTCACCAATTGCTATGAATCTCATATATTAGTCTCCCTTGCTGAATACTAAACCGGGCACTCTATGTTACCCGACAAATGTATTTGATAATTCGGAAATCTCCGTACTTATTATATATGATACTATGTTACACGGCAAAATGCAAACTAATATTTATTGCAATAATTCTGAGATTCGGTTATACTATATATAGATTATAGATTGGTATATGTTGATGGTTGTTGCTGCCACTAACGTACAGTCAACAACACATTTTAGGATAAATACGAGGGGTTGCTATGGATACATTTGAAGTTCTTAACACATTGCTTGTAAAGCTCTTCAACGACATTCTTGATATTGAGGAGAAAGCACTAATAACAGAAGAATTTCGCGACATTTCTGTAACAGATATGCATATTATCGAGCACATTGGTATTGGTGAACCTAGAACTATGTCCACCATCTCCAAGTCGCTTGGTGTTACTATGGGTACGCTTACTATTGGAATTAACGGACTTGTTAAAAAGGGCTACGTTGAGCGTAACCGTAGCGATAAAGACCGTCGTATCGTATATGCATCACTTACACGCAAGGGATTCGCTGCATTCAAGCACCACATGAATTTCCACAAGGCCATGATTAACAGTGTTATGCAAGACCTAAGTGAAGAAGAAGCTGCTATTCTTACTAAAACATTTGTAAGACTTGAGGATTTCTTTGGACAGTGGACTCATTCCACAGATGATGATTCAACTAATCAATAATATCAATCTACGTTACGGGAAGGAGTAGTTTTATGGATAATTTATTAAGTATGGAAGATTTTGCAGATGTGTTGAACACACTTGAAAGCATGCCTGAAGCTGCGAGGGAAGAAGCACCTATGACAGAAGAAGAGCTTGCTTCTATGAGAAGATATGAGGAGATTATAAAGAAACACAAGCAGTAAAGCTATGTAAATTATGTAAAGCCGGGTCAAAAGACCCGGCTTGTTTTAATTGTGAAACAGTATATGTCTATACTTATTAAGCGTAAATAGCAATAGCATCCCGAACACTCCGCATACTATCACTTCTCCCAGTCCGACTGTCGCCATAAAGAACACCAACATTCCTTCGCTTCCATATGCGAACTTCAGCACAAAAGGAATAATCAATGTGTTAGCCACAATCGGCGGTATCGGTGCCAACCACTTAGAGTACTTTCTAAGCATGTGCGTTCCAATAGCTCCCAGCAATGTTGCCAGACTTCCACATACAATATCCCAAATAACCGCACCTCCTATAACATTGGATATAAAACATCCAATAAACAGACCCGGAATAGCCGCAGGTGTAAAGTACGGAAGTACTGTCAATGCCTCTGCAATCCTAAACTGCACTGGTCCAAAGCTCCAGTAGTTAAACACAACCACCAAAACCACGTAAATCGCCGCAATAGCAGCAGCTTGCGTAACATACGCTGTCCCTTTTTTCTTCATATTCAATTCTCCTTTAGTTTTGTTTTACGTGAGGAAGGTCTCGAACTCACGGTTTTATATTGTCGCATCCCAGTGTTTATGCTAGGTTGCGACTAAAGAAGTGTAGCATAGTCCGTTAGAAAAATCAACAGATAACGCTACTTCCTCAACCCCTTAAGTAATTCAATCTCCTTCGCATAGCCGTCAAGCTCATTAGGAGTCTCAAGATAGAATGGCAAATGCTTCAACTTCGGATGATTGATGATTCTCTCAAATGCTTCTATACCGATAGAACCCTCACCAATCTTTTCGTGTCTGTCCTTGTGACTTCCGAACGGATTCTTAGAGTCGTTGATATGAATAGCTTTGAGTCTGTCCAATCCGATAATTCTGTCGAATTCGTCAAGTACTCCATCCAAATCATTCACAATATCATATTCACCGTCATATACGTGACAAGTATCAAGACACACGCCAAGATGATCTTTAAGCTCAACTCTATCAATAATTGCCTTGATTTCAGAGAAATTCCTACCTATCTCTGAACCTTTTCCAGCCATAGTCTCAAGAAGTACAGTTGTTGTCTGCTCCAGCTTAAGTACTGTATTCAACATATCCACGATATAATCCGTTCCAACCTCAACACCTTGACTTACATGACTGCCCGGATGGAAGTTGTAAAGATTCCCCGGAAAATATTCCATTCTAACTAAATCATCTGCAAAAGTCTCTCTTGCGAAGTTTCTTGTATTCTCATCAGCTGAGCAGGCATTAAGTGTGTATGGTGCATGCGCAAGAATAACTTCTATACCGTGCTCCTTCGCATACTCATGAAATGCCTTTACATCAGCCTCATCAATAGCCTTTGCTGACCCGCCTCTTGGGTTTCTTGTAAAGAACTGAAATGTATTACCTCCAAGTGAAACTATCTCCTTTGCCATATGCAAAAATCCCTTTGATGTCGATAAGTGACATCCTATCTTAAAATCGCTCATATATCCTCCTTTTGAAGGGGCGTGCTTGCGTCACACCTCCATATTCTAGTTGCAGGGGCGTGTCTCAAATCCACACCGCCTTACTTTTACTGTGGAGGCCGCCCCCACTGTCACTTTCTACTTATTACACTTACTCTACAACATACTCATTGTATATATCTCGCTTTGACACGCCTCTGTCTTTAGCTGCTGCCTTCATCGCTTCCTTCTTGTCCATTCCTGAAGAGATGTACATATCAACATGTTCCACTACACTCATAGTCTCCCACTGTGCCTGCTGTTCTGCCTTAATCTCACTTCGACTCTTTCCCTCTATAACAAGCACATATTCACCCTTTGGCTCCGCATTATCATAATACTCTATAGCCTCTGCGAATGTGGTTAAGAACACATTTTCATAACGCTTAGTGAGCTCCTTGCACACAGAAAGTCTTCTGTCCTCACCAAACACATCTGCCAGTTCTGCAAGGGTTTTCTTAAGACGATGGGGCGCTTCATATAGTATTATGGTTCGTGTCTCATTTTCCAATTCAGCAAGTATATCTTTTCTTTCCTGCTTGTCTGTTGGCAAAAATGCTTCAAAACAGAATCTCCTTGTTGGCAAACCCGACATCGTAAGAGCCGTCACACAAGCTACCGCGCCGGGAAGAGATGTAACCTGAATTCCGGCTTCATGGCACTGCTTCACAAGTTCCTCTCCCGGGTCAGATATACCTGGAGTTCCTGCATCTGTAATAACTGCAACATTGGCACCGGCAAGCATCTTGTCAACCAACACCTTTGCCTTGTCATACTTATTAAATTCGTGATAACTGGTCATAGGTGTCTTTATATCAAAGTGATTAAGCAACTTGATACTATTTCTTGTATCCTCAGCTGCAATCAGGTCCACCTCCTTAAGTACTCGAAGCACTCTGTACGTAATATCTTCAAGATTACCTATTGGTGTAGCACACAAGTAAAGCATCCCCTGACCATTATTAGTGTTTTCTGACATTGTCCTGCTCCTTTCAGCCTATATCCATCTAATACTTGCTATTTAACAAATTCAAATGAGTTTAGTAATTTCACAATATCGTCTTCATCATCTGTAGTTACATTTATAAGATATGACTTATTGAGATTATCTTTATGAAATACCTCTATATAATACCTATTTTCGCCTTCACTCATCTGTGACACTAATGCACGCATATCATCCCTCTCGTATATGTAGCGATACGTCATCCCATTGATTTTAATAATTGCGTAAGACATAAATGCGATGACATTATTGGAATCAAACATATTAAAATCCTTGGCATCCAACAAGGCAGCACATTTGAAAGTATTATAACAAGAATCCGGAAGACCATAATCTAAAGAATTGAATACTTTTTCAAGCTCTTCTCTCTCCAACCCCTTAAGTTTTTCATCATCCTTATAGCTATCAGGATTCATCAAAGTTATATCATATGATTCTGACGGTTCTCCTATTAAAAGGTATTTTTTTGAATTATCTGAAGAAGTATATAACTTAGTGTTTTTAAATTTTATATCTTCTTTTTCACATGTTTTTGGCACATCCACAACATAATAATCCGTAGCCACCGTCATATAATCTAAACCTACGGTGTCAAAGTCGGTTATATACTTGGCACTCTTACATAACTTTGGATCTATACCATAGGTTTTCTCTAAAACTATTCTTGGCACGAAATACCACGCTGTACCTGCAGCTATCAACACTACCATTAAAATAACTGATATAATAATAACTTTTTTCTTCATCACAAACCTCTCTTTTTACTAACTCATCCCGTACATTTTTAGCAATTCATCCGTATAACTTCCATCCTTGTTATACACTATGAGTGGCGCTTCAACTGTTAACTGGGAATTACCACCTTTTACTCCCTCTATAAGCACCATATTAGCTTCCGCATCAACATAAGGATGAACCATTCTCATACGCTTCGGTTCAAGCTTGTACTTTCTCATAGCTTCATATATATCTACAAGTCTTTGTGGTCTATGTACCATAAATAAATGTCCTTTCACTTTAAGACATCCTGCTGCCGCCTTTACCACATCATCAAGGGTACAAAGTATCTCATGTCTTGCGATTGCCTTTGCACTCTCCGGATTAACTATGCCATGATTCTCATTCATATATGGCGGATTAGTAGTAACCACGTTGTACACAGAGCTGCCAAGCAAAGTCACTGCTTCCTTAACATCGCCCTTAACCATATTGATATCTTTATCTAATCCATTCAGCGAAACATTTCTTGCTGCAAGCTCGTAGCTTTGCTTTTGAATCTCAAGTCCTGTACAGGTTATTCCCTCATTTTTCCCATGCATAAGAATGGGAATCACACCATTTCCGGTGCATAAGTCAAGCACCTTATCTCCCTTTCTTGCCGTTGCCCATGAAGATAATAACACGGCGTCCATGCCGAAGCAAAAACACGCCGTGTTCTGAATCAATCTATATCCGTTGCAACAAAGGTCGTCTAATCGCTCATCACATCCAAGCAATATATCCATCTTTACATCAGTCATCGTTATTCATACGTGACTTTCCTTCCCTTCTTTCTAACTCCTCAAGTTCACGCAATTCCTGATCGTTAATCTGAACCTTGTCATAACGCTTCTTTGGCTTGAACTTAATCTCGTCAACAGAATACTCTCTAACCTCTTTCTCGTCATTCTCAAGAGTTATAGTAACCTTCACGCGCTGTCTAAGCACATTAACACTTGTGACCTCGCCTTTAGCGCCATCCACTGTAGTAACTGTGTCTCCCATATTAGGAAGCTTGCTGTTTAAGTGCTCATATGCCTCTTCCTCATTCTTAAGACAGCACATAAGTCTTCCGCACACACCTGATATCTTAGTAGGATTGAGTGAAAGGTTCTGCTCCTTTGCCATCTTAATAGAAACAGGAATAAACTCAGGAAGGTATGTTGCACAACAAAGCGATCTGCCACATACTCCGATACCACCCATAATCTTAGCCTCATCTCTTACACCAATCTGACGAAGCTCGATTCTTGTCTTAAATATAGCTGCAAGGTCCTTTACCAGCTCTCTAAAGTCAATTCTTCCATCCGCTGTGAAGTAGAAAAGTACCTTATTGTTATCAAATGTATACTCAACCTGTATAAGTTTCATATCAAGATTGTGCTTCTTAATCTTCTCAAGACATATAGCATATGCCTCTTTTTCCTTCTCGCGATTACGAAGTTCTCTCTCGTCATCTTCCGGCGTAGCAATCCTGATAACTGCCTTAAGAGGCTGTACAACACTGCTGTCCTCAACTTCTCTCTCTCCTAAAACAACATGTCCATACTCCACACCTCTTGCAGTTTCAACAATAACATGCTGTCCAACTTCAATACCATGAAATCTGCCCGGTGCAAAGAAATATATCTTTCCTGCACGTCTGAATCTAACACCTATTACCTTAGTCATAAAACCTTTATATCTCCATTCTAAAATGTTGCTTCCTTAATAGCCATAATCAGAAGCTCAAGTACTAAGTCAAAGTTGACATTAGCTTTAAGTCTTATCTTAACTTTATCTATCGAATTAAGAATATCTTCAAGTCCCTCATATGAGCATTTTACTGCCTGCTCTCTAATAAGAGACATCTCATCCTTAAATATAATCGGATTCGTGTCGTTAGTGCTCTTAAATACAAGAACATCCCTATACCACATAGCCATAAGATCCAAATAATCATCAATGGTAAGCTTGTAGTTATTAATATTCTTTATCTCTGACATCATATCTCCGATTGTCATCTCTTTAGCATACTTAACTATATGAAGAACTTCTTCCTTAAGTTGTGCAAATTCCTTAGATGTAGCAATAGTAATAGCACGGCCTATATTACCCTGCGCAAAACCTACTGCAAAACGCACTTCATAATCAGTAATATCATAATGATCCTTAAGATACTTCTTCACTAAATCATCCGATACCGGCTTAAAATCAAGCTTTACACATCTTGAAAGAATCGTCTGCAGGAATATATCCGCATTAGATGTAAGCAATATTACCACACCATAAGCAGGTGGCTCCTCGATAGTCTTAAGTAACGCATTCTGTGCCTGCTGTGTAAGCTTCTCTGCCTCATCAATTATATATACCTTATACTTACTGCTGTATGGCTTAATCTGAATATCACCTATAAGCTGGTCTCTTATATCGTCAACACCTATGCTGGCAGGCTTTTCGTGACGAATCCATATAATATCAGGCTGATTACTGCTGTCAGACTGCACACAAGAACGACACTCATTGCATGGCTCATCCTTACCGCCTTCACACTGAAGAGTCTTCGCAAATAATGCTGCCATCTCTTTCTTGCCCGAACCCAGACTTCCATTAAATATATATGCGTGTGATACCTTATCCATCGTTATAGCATTGTGCAAATGCTCTTTAATCTTGTCATGTCCATAAATCTGCGAAAAACTGTTCATACCGTTCTCCTTCTGCCTCTCCTATGAAGCTGATAATCTTTTCTTTATGTAGAAATATCCAAAAGTAATCCTCTAATATCATCAATTCTTCCGACAATAGCCAGATGATCCTTTTCTTCTTTCATAAGCTCTGTGGCAAGGTCATCAAGATTCTTGTCAACAAGCTTAACAATACCGTACACACGATGTCTTCCTCTTCTGTCAAGGAAGTTCTCTCTTGCAAACTGATGTGAACGACTAACAACTTCGTTGAGAAATCCTTTAACCAATTCACGATATCTCTTCATATCCTTGACATCCATATGCTTTGCAATCTTTTCACCTTGTGCATTAATATCCTGCATCATCACTGAGAGCTTCTGAGCAAGATCTTTCTCTTCAATATTGCTTATAAGCGTGAACTTAAAACTGTCATCTGTTGATGTAGTAGCTTGCTTTGTTTCTACTTGCTGTGTCATGGACAATTCATTAATCTTACTAATATCCATATCTTAACCCCCATTGTAGCTTTGGCCCCTATCAGTATAACACATACTTAATAATAAACCAAATTAAATGTTGCGTAAATTTACTTAAGTTCCTTACTAATAACTTCTGTAATCTTAGCAATGCAGTCCTCAATCTCGCCGTTATTAACAAATCTTCTCTCTATACCCGACCTGCGGATATTACTCTCTGAGAAATCCTTCGAATCCGCAAGAAATCTTCTGCACAACTCTTCATACATAGGCTTCTCCTGCTTCATCTCACGGTGAAGGGCACGGGTAAGTCTCACACCGTCATCCACCTCTATATATATCGGCAAAATGTGTTCTTTTCCGAAGTGGTTACAAAACTTATCATATGCCTCCAATGTTCCTATGATAATATATCTTTTTCCGGACAATAAATCTATCTGTCCATCGTCAGCTGTAAAATACTTCCATACACCATAAACTGTGTCATAAGAACGCATTTCTATAATTCTGTTATCCTTTTCCATAGCTACAGCCTGTTCATCACT
Source organism: Lachnospira sp. (assembly GCA_045543195.1). Classification (GTDB taxonomy): domain Bacteria; phylum Bacillota; class Clostridia; order Lachnospirales; family Lachnospiraceae; genus Lachnospira. The sequence goes on along the minus strand of JAZQME010000010.1, from coordinate 2,748 downwards.
TACAAAGTGATACTCTGCTCCATCCACTTCGCCTACTCGCATAGGCCTTGTGGTGTACATAACAACAGTATTAAGTTTTAACGCCTCATCCTCCACAAGATGCTTATATATCTTGTCCTTTCCTGAAGCACTTTTTCCCATTATAAATGCTATCTTAGGCATAACACTTTTTCCTCTCTGATTCCTATAACTTCCGTTTCTGCAACTTCAATACCTATCACTTCAATGCCACTTTTAACCGACTCTTCTATGACCTGCACATCTTCTTTAGTAATAAATTCTCCCTGCACCACAAGGGGTATTCCCGGTGGATACAGACATATCTTCTCTGCCGCAACTCTTCCCACAGCCTGAGCTAATGCAACATATTCTTTCTCTCCATTAACTGCATCATATATGCTGCAAAACTGTTCATGTCTTCTATATGTGTAACTAACGTATGTGTCCACACATTTTTCTTGTTGTTCATCCTGAAACTGTCCCGGACATTTTTCCTGGCATGCATCCACATATATATTCTGGCACTGGTCCGCGCAGGCTAAGTTAATTTCGGCATAGGTGTCATCTATATTCTTTAATGCCTCGTAAAATCTTTCATAATACTCATCCGTGTCACCAATGCTTGTCATCGCCACAACGTATCCTGCGGACGCCATCTCACACTGTATATGAAAGTCTTCGAGTAACTTATCATACAGCTTCTTACCTTGTCTTGTTGCCAAAACAATCTTAGATATATCATCTACCTCGCAGAGCTTGATATTCTTAAGAGTTTTCAATCGTTCTCTAAGTACTTTCAGACGACTGATATACCCGATAAAAAGCTTCTCACCATCTCTTTCCAATATACTTACGCATCTGTCAAGACCTGCCATAAGTATATAAGAAGGACTTGTTGTCTGATAAATATTCCAATACATCCTAACTCTTTCTCTATCCACCAGACTTCCATTCATATGCATAACAGCGGTTTGTGTCAGGGACGGCAAAGTCTTATGAACACTCTGTATCACGACATCAGCACCACAACTTACTGCACTTATAGGAAATGCATCACTAAAATTCAAGTGGGCACCATGCGCCTCATCAACTATAAGAACTGCACCATTGTCATGGACAATCTTAGCAATCTCCTGTATATCCGAAATCATTCCTTCGTAAGTAGGTGACGTAATAACAACGGCTTTTACAAGTTCACTTCTGTTACCACATTCTTCGAATGCATCGAGTATCTGTTGTGGTTTAATCCCCTCTGCAAATCCATAAGAATTCACCTTTGGATATACGTATACAGGGTGCAATTCATTCATATATAAGGCATTGTACACAGATGTATGGCTATTTCTTGCAACAATCACACAGTCAGCTTTCTTAGTAGCACCGCATATAGCCGCCAGTATGCCGGCACTGCTTCCGTTAATCAAAAACAATGATTCCTCTGCACCAAAAACTTTGGCACAGCGCTCTTGTGCATCCTTGATAATCCCCTGTGGATTGTGCATATTATCAAAGCCTTCTATCTCCGTTATATCCAATGCAAATGGGTTACCCATATTAAATAATCGGCTATTACGTTTAGCCCCCGGCATATGCATAGGTATATAATCAGCTCTGGAATATTCAGTTAACATATCAAGCATATCCCTTTTCGCCATAGCACACCTTATACAAAATCAATCTCTTAATAATTAACTAACTAATCAAAGCAATTTAAAATAAATCAACGCAGCCAAACCTGCAATCGCCAATACAAGAATCACCCACACAACAATAAACTTCCAATTTCTTGCAAACCAGTTGGGATTTCTTCTTCTCAAATACTTGTAATTAATATTCCCCTTAGCCATATAAACTCCTCACATAATATAATCTTGCTTTGCAGCAACGAAAAAATGTGTATCATTAATATAATAACATATATTTAATAACAACTCAACTAACACATATACATTTAAACAAAAACGAAGTTTCCAATTATACAAAAAAGGTCTGACATAGTCAGACCCTTTAAGTGCCTAGAGCCGGAATCGAACCAGCGACACGAGGATTTTCAGTCCTCTGCTCTACCGACTGAGCTATCTAGGCGTAGTAGCGGGGACAGGACTTGAACCTGTGACCTTCGGGTTATGAGCCCGACGAGCTTCCAACTGCTCTACCCCGCGATATTATATTAAATTATATGATTACAGTTGAGAAAATATGCATAATTTTCTCAACTGTTAGTGGGCGGAGAAGGATTCGAACCTTCGAAGCCAGTGCCAGCAGATTTACAGTCTGTCCCCTTTGGCCACTCGGGAATCCACCCTTAATTATTTAATTAGAGCATTTATCAATGCCCAGAGCCGACAGACGGAGTCGAACCAACAACGTGCTGATTACAAATCAGCTGCTCTGCCATTGAGCCATGTCGGCGAAGTATGGGACCAATAGGGCTCGAACCTATGACCCTCTGCTTGTAAGGCAGATGCTCTCCCAGCTGAGCTATGATCCCATATCAAATTAGTTATACAATAAATCGCTTTATTGTAAGCGACCCGGATGGGGCTCGAACCCACGACCTCCGCCGTGACAGGGCGGCGCTCTAACCAACTGAGCCACCAGGCCTTATGAAGGATATTCCTTCAAAACTGCACATTAAATATATCACATGTTGTTGCCCTTGGCAACATATTTTTAGACTTCCGTTTTCCACTTGGAATAACTCTCGTTGTTCTTCTATCACTCTGTGTTCGTTACAAACCTCTTAAC
>JAZQME010000009.1:0-44599 GCA_045543195.1 Lachnospira sp. | reverse complement strand
TGGCAAAGCCACAATATATTCCGAGAATATTATCATGTTTTCAAGAAGCCGATTTATCAAAGTATAAGGACAGTATGCGTCCGCTGATTGAACGAGATATGATGGAAACTAAAAAAGCATTGATAGAGCAACTTTGAAGTTTTAGGTTGGATTGCTATATCTGAATTATGTTAAGGAGTGGTTAAAAATGAATATAAAAGAACAATTCAATTTCGTGGCACAAGAATATGATGCTAATCGAAAGAAATTTATACCTTGTTTTGAGGATTATTACGAAAATACAACAAAGTTTATTGTTTCGAATATTGATAAACCAAAACGAGTTTTAGATTTGGGAGCTGGAACAGGATTATTGTCTTATTTTTGGTATCAGCAGTGTTCATCAGCAGAATATGTATTAGTTGACATAGCAGATGAAATGTTGAATGTGGCTCGTAAGAGATTTGATGGTATAGACAGCATATCTTATGAAGTATTGGACTATTCGAAAGAACTTCCGAACGGAGATTTTGATGTAATTACTTCTGCTTTGTCAATTCATCATTTAGAGAATGAGGATAAGCAAAGACTATTTGCACAAATATATGACAAATTGCCGAGTGGTGGTTTGTTTGTAAACTATGACCAGTTTTGCGGTGGGCAAGATGAAATGAACGAATGGTTTAATTCTTATTGGGAGAACCAATTGGCAAAGAGTGGCTTAACTGAACATGATATAAAATTATGGAAAGAGCGAAAAAAATTGGATAAAGAATGTTCTGTCGAGGAAGAAATCGAAATGCTTTGTAAGAGTAAATTTAAGATAATTAAATGTGTGTATTCTTATCAGAAGTTTTCAGTAATTGTCGCTATAAAATAGTTTTCAAACTATTGATTATGAATGCTCAATTTCAAATTATTAACACACTCGAAAATTTCAGTTTGTAAGAGAGAATGTTTTGTGGCAAATAGAATTAAAGTGGTATTAAATATGTTTACATCAGTTGGTTCATACTGTCAACATATGAGAGTAAATAGCCACTTCTGGTCCCTGGGACTAGATGCTTACAAGATTCGGGGTGTAGGGTGAAATGCCGGTTCTGGTTCTTTGGAAATTGGATTGTAGAATGTGTATAGAGCGGGGGATGAACCCGAAAACATTGCAGATAATCTTTGGATATTCTACAATCCAACTGACAATGAATCTCTATTGTCACGTCACCGATGATATGCTCATATCTGAGATGAGCAAATTCGAGGCCGGGAGCAAAGGCAGAGACGTGGATGGTGTCAAAGCGGTGTAATCCATCAATTTCATATCAAAAATCCTTATTTGCGCGAGTAGCGAAGAACAAGAAAATGCTTGCATTTACTTGTGAAGAGCACCGCGACATCCGTTAGGCATTTCAAGGAAAATCCCCATCATTTAACAAAACTTAAACATTTTACAAACATTTTATAAAACATTATCCTGTAATATGATAAGATATAAGCGTGTAATATGCAAAATAAACTTAACGAGGAGAGTGCGATATGAAAAATGTATGTGTGATTACCGGTGGCGGTAGTGGTATGGGATTAGCGGCTGCAAAGTGTATGCCGAAGGATAAGGTTATAGTTGTGACAGGACGTACTATGTCGAAGTTGGAAAGTGCAGTAAAAGAGCTTCAGGAAATGGGATATGAAGCATATGCAAAGACATGTGACACTTCTAATAGAGAACAGGTTAAAGAACTTGCGGAATATGCGGCGAGTCTTGGTGAAATCAAGAATGTAATTAATTCAGCAGGATTATCACCGGCTATGGCAGATCCTGAAAAGTTAATTCGTGTAAATGCATTAGGAACTGTTTATGTAAATGAAGAGTTCTCAAGGTTGATGAAGGCGGGAAGTGTTATAGTAGACGTATCTTCCAATTCAGCATATATTTTGCCGGATATGTTAGCTAATAAGAAGACGTTTGCATTAGCAGATAAGAATGAAGATTTGTTTGTTAAGAAGATATTGGGATTACCTAAGATGCTGAAGGGGTATAAGGCTTCGGGACTTGCTTATGGTTTATCTAAGAAATTCGTTATTTGGTATGCTGCCAAATGTGCATATGAATATGGTGCGAAGGGAATTCGTGTATGTTCTTTAAGTCCTGGACTTATTGCTACAGATATGGGTAACCTGGAGGCAGAAGAAGGCGGAAGTTTGATTAATACTACTGCTGAAAGACGTATGGGTAAGCCGGAAGAATTAGGTTATGCTATTGCAACTGTTGCGGATGAAAGAAACGGATATTTGGCTGGAGTTGATGTGCTGGTTGATGGTGGCAGTGTTGTTGGTAAAAAATATGTGAAGTAGATTAAGATAAAACGCAGGCGCTGATTTACAATGCCTGCGTTTTTGATTAATGGTTATCTATTGAAAATGCTTATAATAATAGCAAGCCAGCTGGGTTCTGTCACGTAGTTCCAGCTTTTCTAAGATGGTGCTTATGTAATTCCTAACAGTGCCTTCGCCCAGATAAAGTTTTGAAGCAATCTCCTTATTGTTGAGGCCGTCTGCCACAAGTCTGATTATATCAAATTCCTTGTCTGTAAGTCCGAATTCTTCGTAGTCGATACTTTCCTGCTTCTGGATAAGTGTAGGAATCTTATTCATAATTTCGTCACCGAAAACGGTCTGACCATTGTATACTGCATTGATGGCAGGGGCGATAGTCTCAAAAGCCTGCTTAAGTATGTATCCCTTTGCACCGAGATGAATTGCCTTGATAATGTATTCGTCATCAGAAAATGTGGTGAGAAGCAGTATCTTAGCGTCAGAGTGTTTTTCAATTATGGTTTTGGCAGCGTCAAGACCATTCATAACGTCCATACGTATATCCATAAGAAGTACGTCAGGTGTATGCTCGTCGTAGAGTGTCACTGCTTCAGCGCCATTTTGTCCCATAGCGATTACGTTAATATCAGGCTGGGCTTCAAGTATTGTTTTTAGAGAAAGTGACACAAGCTTATCATCGTCAACAATAATAATATTCATATATTCCTCCTGTGATTTCGAAGTTTAAGTTAAATTGCTTTTTATAATAGATATTAATATCTTAAATCCGTGTTCTGTATTAATCTTTATATTGCCGTTAAGGCTGTTAACACGATCCTTCATATTGGTAAGACCTATACCCTCAGACGAATTGAAGCTGATAGAGGTGCCATTATCCTGTATAAGGAGCTGGTAAAATGCGGGATGTTCTTGAACAATAATATCCATATGAGTTCCGTTGCTGTGTTTAAGCGCATTGTTTACAGCTTCCTTTATGATGCTGATAAAACAGTATTTGATACTGCGTGGAATGTCGTGTCCCATATCGTATTCTAAGTTAATTACGAATTTATCTACAGAATCAGTTATTTCTTTGATGGCTGAGAGCAAGTCTATTGACTCATCGTGTAGGTCGTGAACGCTGCTTCGTATACTTGCCATAGCGGTGTTTAGGGTTTCGTGAAGACCATCGAGAGGTTCTTTTAATATTTCATTAGAGTTAATGGTCTTGATAGCACCTACCTGCAAGATGGAACGTGTAAGCATATGTCCCACATTATCGTGAATTTCTCTTGCGATTCGATTACGTTCCTTAAGTGTAGCCATATATACTTGTGCATCCTGATTCTCTCGAAGAGTACGGTTTTTCTCTTCTATGAGCAGTTCGCGCTCTTTAGAAGTGTCACGAATGATTTTAAGTTGTTCTGTAAGAGTAGCATTTCTTCCTATTGCATACTGTAACAGCGTAGAAAACATTGTAAGAAGTATAATAAACAGTGCTACGGGTATAGAACAATCACTAATCGATAGAAGCATACATATACAACCGAGGATAAAGCTCACAGGCAGTTTTATGTTGCATACATCAAGAAAAAGCAGTGGTATGTAGCAACGCATAGACGGTGTGAATATTGACATCAATAAGTATGCAGTATATACGACTTCGTACAATCGTTTGAGGCTGCGGTCACTTAGCAAATCAGTTTTGATAATAACCGGGAGTGATGACAGAATAAGCGATAAAAGCCCAACGGCAATAGTATTGATGCTTATATTGTATATATTAAACTGTATAAATGCACAAAGTACAAATATAAGTAGCTTAGCAATTACAAGCATAAAAAGCTCCTTTCGTATATTGGTGCCACAAACAGTACACACATATAATAAGTATACAACAAACTACTCCAATAGCAAACAAAAATCGAAAGTGACATTTGTCACATTATTAAAATGATTCTGTTCACTTATCTTTAATTCCTAGATTGTGTATTATAATCATGAGCAAAGCAATTGGCAACAAAAGAGTTGCCGTGTTAATAAAAAGGAGATTGAATTATGGAATACGCTATTGAAGTTAAGAACTTAGTAAAAAGATACAAAGAGGTGTTGGCACTTGACCACTTTAATTTAGAGATTAAGGAAGGAGAGGTTTTTGGATTGCTTGGTCCTAATGGTTCAGGTAAGACAACAACAATCAACTGCATTCTTTCACTTCTTACATATGATAAGGGTGAGATTAAGGTGTTTGGTAAAGATATGAAACCGGACAGCTATGATATAAAGAAGGACATTGGTGTGGTAATGCAGAATGTTGCAGTATTTGATGAACTTACGGTTTATGAAAATGTTGATTACTTCTGTGGCCTTTATATAAAGGATAAGGAAACAAGAAAAGCTTACGTAGAAGAGGCAATCGAGTTTGTAGGACTTGAGGATTACAAAAAGTTCCTTCCAAAGAAGCTTTCAGGAGGTTTGCTTAGAAGACTTAACATTGCTTGTGGAATCGCTCACAAGCCAAAGCTTATCTTTTTCGATGAGCCGACAGTAGCGGTTGACCCACAGAGCCGAAACAAAATCTTAGAGGGAATATTAAAGCTTAATGAGCAGGGTGCAACAATCGTATATACATCTCATTATATGGAAGAAGTTGAGCAGCTTTGTTCAAGAATCCTTATTATGGATGGTGGTAAGAATGTTGCCATAGGTACTAAGGAAGAGCTTAAGAAGATGATTAAGAACACTGAGACAATTTCAGTTGAAGTGCTTGGTCTTGAAGAGAGTAATATTGCAGCGTTAAAGGAACTTCCACATGTGTATGCTGTTAAGTATGATGAGAAGACAGTGGTAGTTAGTTGCAGCGGTGGTAAGCATAACCTTGTAAGAGTGCTTGAGTATTTACAGAACAACAATATATCTTTTGGAAGAGTTTACTCAGAGCTTCCAACACTTAACGATGTATTCTTAGAGATTACAGGAAAAGAACTTAGAGATTAATCAGGAGGGCGCGTATGTTTATTCATAATCTTAAATATGCCATTATGACCATGCTAAAGAACAAGACAGCATGGATGTGGACTTTGATATTCCCGTTGGCGTTGGGAACATTTATGTATATGTCATTTGGTTCGCTGTTTGAAAAGGATGAGATGTTTAATGTAATTCCGGTTGCAGTGGTTGAAAAGGAAGATAATGAAGCTTTTAGCACTATGCTTGATGAATTGTCTAAGGAAGGCGATGACCAGATGCTGGAAGCAAAAGATATGTCTGAGGAAGACGCGAAGGCTGCACTTGAGAAGGACGAAGTAAAGGGTATTATATATGTAGCAGAGGATATAAAACTTACTGTAGCAGAGAGTACTTATGATACAACGATACTTAAGATGATTCTTGATGAATACAAGAAGAGAGAAGCTATGATTACAGATATTGCGAAAACTAATCCGGCAGCGTTGAAAGATGTAATAGAGAACATGACTGAGGAGACAACATTTTTCACAGAGATGAGTACATCTGATGGCAATCAGGACGTGTATGTTAATTATTTCTATGCAATATTTGCTATGAGCTGTTTGTTTGCATCATTTGGTGCAATTGAGAAGATAAGCAATATGCAGGCGAATGTTAGTCCGCTTGGTATGAGAAGATGTTTGTCTCCTAACAGCAAGGCAGTAACTATTATTGCAGAGTTTATTTCTATGCTTGTCATGCAGTTTGCAGTTGAGGTAGTTGCACTTGGCTTCTTTATAGTACTTGGAGTTGACTTTGGTAACAAGTATCCACAGATATTGTTAATTCTTCTTATGGGTTCTTGTATAGGTATAGCACTTGGTATTATTATCGGTTCTATTTCTAAGATGTCAGAGGCAGCAAAGTCGGGAATCTGTATATCAGTAAGTATGGCACTTTCGGTTATGGCAGACCTTGTTGCCAGCGGCATTAAGGATAGTATAGAGCACTCTATGCCAATTATTAATAGAATCAATCCGGCAGCTTTGATTGTAGATTCATTCTATGCACTTAATATCTACGATACTTATGACAGATATTTCAGAAATATGGGAATTCTTGCTGTTGAAGTAGTGGTATTGCTTGGAATCAGCTTTTTAATCTTAAGGAGGAACAAATATGCAAGTGTTTAAGTTATATTTTAAAGTACTTCGTTCCAATATAGGCATAATGTTTATGTATGTGGGAATCTTTATGGGCATACTTTTAGGTGCGATTATTCCACAGATGGCGAAAAATGAAGATCAGGCAGTATACACTGAATCTAAGTGTGACTTTGCAGTGTTTGATTACGATGAAAGTGAGCTTAGTAAAGGACTTATAAAGTATCTTGAAGAGGCACATAAGTTGGAGGTTATTGCAGATGACAATAAAGAAACTATTCAGGATGAGCTTTATGCAAGAAATGTTGACTGTGTATTAAAGATTGGCAAGGGTTTCGGAGAAGGTTTTAAAGATGGAGACAGTGCCAAATCTGTGGAAGTATATGCTATCCCTAATACACTTACAGCAGGTGTGTTTGAACAGAGTCTTAACAGTTATTTATCAGTTGTTAATACTTACATTCAGGCAGGATACTCTCAGAAGGAAGCTTGCAACAAGGCTACAGATGCTGTTAATGCTTCAGTAGATGTTAGCTTTTCAAGCGAAGAGGATGGTCAGGCATATAGTATTTCGTATTATTACTTTGTGTATCTTGCATGGATATTCATTGCTATGTGTGTAACAGCTATATCAGGTACATTACTTTCTCTTGATAAGAAGAATGTAAGAGACAGAATCACATGTTCGTCATATAAGTTCGTTCGAATGAACGGTGAAATAGTACTTGGTGTTGTAATAACAGGTATTGCAATATGTGCGATATTTATCGTGGGTTTGGTTATTTCGTATCCAAAGGAGATATTGACACCAATGCTTGGCTTATATGCAGGTAATGCAGTATGCATGATGGCAGTGGCACTTGCCATAACATTTTTAGTAAGCAAGCTTACAGATAAGCCACAGGTAATATCTCTTATGGCTAATGTAATATCGCTTGGTATGGCATTCCTTTGTGGTGTGTTTGTACCGATGGAGTTACTTAGTGATATGGTTATTAAGATAGGGCAGTTTTTACCGGTGCACTGGTATGTAAAGACTCTTCATATACTGGAAAAATATGAGGCTGGAGACTTGACAACAGTTCTTTCTTATATGGGTGTGCAGATGCTTTTTGCAGTGGCAATCCTTTGTGTAGGCCTTGTTTTGGCAAGAAGAAAGAGAGTAGGAAGAGGATAGTTAGAATAATCTTTAAAAGGCATAGCGATTATTGCTATGCCTTTCTTATTGGATTTTCTAAATGGTATAGGTTAGAGAGAAAGAATATAATAAAACAGGTGCAAATTTATAAGTTTTCTGTTATAATATAATGCATATAAAAGTGTGAGCTTTATCGTGATGTTAATCAAATGAATAAGAGCGTGGGAGGTTTATATGAAGGGATTAAATCGTACTCAGCTTAAAGTTATTGCCATATGTGCTATGGTGTGTGACCACGTTGCATGGGGATTTGTGGAGTTTATGAGTCCGCTAGGGCAGATTATGCATATTATTGGGCGTTTTACACTGCCTATTATGTGTTTTTTTATCGCAGAAGGATTTCGTCATACATCCAGTGTGAAGGGATATATTAAGCGAATGGCACTGTTTGCCGTAGTTGCAGTGTTACCATTCTATCTTTTCTTTGGTGAGATGTATGAGTACCGGCAGAATATTATATTTGACTTGCTGTTGGGTGTGCTTTTGCTGGCAGTACTGGAGAATAAGCGGTTGAAGGTATGGCAGAAGGTAATTCCTGTCGCCGGATTGTTTGCAATATCTGCTTTAATTGGCGGCTGGATTATTATGCCGATGATATATATTCTTATATTCTATTATGTGAAAGGCTTTAAGAAACAGGCGATTCTGTTTTCAACACTTACGGTTGTTATGGAAGTGTTTATTATTGTGGGTATGCAGTTGAACCAGATATGGCATTTTACACATTATGACTGGCCTTGGTATGATAAGTTGTATCTGTTGGGGTTTGTGTTACCGTTATTGGTGCTTAAGCATTATAACGGGGAGAAGGGAAAGGATATCTTCGGAAGATATTTCTTCTATGTGTTTTATTCTGCGCATTTTGTGATTCTTGCTACGATACGTGTATTGGTTGGTGGGTGCACAATGTATGAGATATATGTAGGATTGCACATTATTGCCTTATTGGTGTGTTTGGGTATTTTGTTGATGGTACTATGGGCAAAACCGTCAAGAGCTCAGATTAGAACGGTGTTAATGGTATTAGCAGGTTGCATTTACACTTTTGGCTTTTTGGTAGAGATTACCTCAGGTAATGTAGGAGGATTCTATGCAGCTACTCTTGTGCAATATTTTGGGGAATGTTTACTGATGATGGCATTTACTATGTTTGTATCGGAGATGTGCCATAAGGAAATGCCGGCATTTATATATGCATTGCAGGTTCTTTGTAGTGTAATAATTATGTTGATGATTCTTACAACAAGGGATACTAAGATATTTTATACATCAATAGGAATTAATACAGAGGGTCCTTTTCCAAGACAGGTTCTAGAGTATGGCTGGGGATTTTATGCATTCGTAATATATGTTGTTATAGTGTGCGTGTGTTGTTTGGCTTTGTGTATAGTAGGTATCAAAAAGGCAAGAGGTATAGAGAAAAAGAGAATTGTATGTTCGACGATTATTATAGCAAGTCCTTGGTTGCCTAACATTATCAGATTAACAGGAATCACGCGTGGTTATGAAGTGCCGTGTTTGGGGGTTATGATTGCTGTTGTTTTGGTTGGTATGACTCTGGTGAAGTATGGATATTTTGATTCCATTACTTTGGCGGGGGAAAATGCTTTGAGTCACGGACATGAAGGAATTATGGTAATCAATAATAATCGTATTATTACATATTATAACAAAAGAATGCAGGAAGTGTTTGGACAGCTGGCATTAAAGCAGAGTGCTTATAATAACAAAACACTTGAAGATATATTCGAAGGGCGAATAAAAACATTGGAACTTAAGGAGCGTATGTATGAGATGCGAGTTGAGCCATTAAGTGAAGGTGGCTATGTTCAAGGTCAGATGTTGTGGATGCTTGATATTACAGAACATCACAAGATGCTTGAAAAGATAAGTGATCTTGCACATAAAGATTCATTAACTATGCTCTATAACAGAGGGTATTTTGAGACATTGCTAGAGGAGTATATCAAGCAAGGCGGTGTTGGAAGTCTGTTTATGATAGATATCAGGCATTTCAGGCAAATTAATGACCGTTTTGGACATCAGGCAGGAGACAGTGTGTTAGTAAAATTCGGAGAGGTATTGTTATCTCAGGGTGATGATACTATTTCTTGCAGAATCGGTGGAGATGAATTCTGCTTGTTCTTTAAGGAGGCTATTGATGCTAAGGAATTGGAATATATGGCCGAAAAGATACTTGCAGATTTTAGGAAGACCATAAGTAGTGAAAAGTATGCAGATGTAGTTGATGTGGCTTTTGGTATTGCAAGAATATTAGATGTCTCGGAGAAAGATTTCCAAAAGTTGTATAGCAATGCGGACAAGGCGTTATATGTTGCTAAGAATAGAAGTAAAAATGCGTGGTATATTCTGTAGCATGGTGGGAGAGTAGGTGAACTCGTATGAAACATTTTCAAAGAGCAGCCTGGGCTGTTTTAGCATTTAGTTTGGCTTTGCTGATATTTGTGGCAATTGCTTTTAAAGTGGATGATATGACTCTTTCTAAAGGGGAGTTCTATGAATTTAATAAGGATTGGGTGATTATTTGGCCAGATGGAAGCAGTGTTACCATTGAAGAGCTTCCATATGGTGGAGAAAGTGCCGCTGGAGATGCAGTGGTTTTGGAGAATACAATTCCTAAAGAATACTTCGGAAAGACTATGGCATTTTTGTCAGCGGATAAGACACTTAAAGTGTGGATGGACGATAAACTTGTGTATGAGTTTGGTGTGAATGATAAAAGGTATTTCGGTCATACTCCCGGTAGTGTATACAATTTTATTGATATTCCCTACAATCTAAAAGAAGGAAAAGTACGAGTGGAAATGGTTTCGCCCTATGATGACTATGCGGCTAAAATAAGCACAGTAACCATAGGTGAGCGGGATGTACTTATATTGAACCTGTTACAGAATAATATTCTTTATATCATACTTAATGTTTCTATTCTTATATGTGGTATTGTGTTCTTATTATTGTTTCTCATCCAGCTGGCTTCACGTCAGGATACGGGTGGAATGCAGTATTTGTTCGGCTACTGTTTGGTAGCGGCTATGTACTATTTCGTAGAAACTAAAACACTGCATATATTCTATGGTAATCAGACATTTTATTCGGTATTGGTATTTCTTTGTCTTATGATGATGCCGTTTTTTATAAGCTTGTACTATGCTAACGGAATACTGGGTAAGTTCAAGTTAAGATGGAATATTCTGCTGGGGTTAGAGTGCGCTAATATAGTAGTTCAGCTAGTGTTACAGCTTACTAATATAGTAGATTTTATGAGTATGGCATTTGTATCCCACGGGTTAATTGCTTTAACAGTATTAATAGTGGCAAAATCATACATAGATATTCTTAAAGAGCGCAGAGACAGACAGGTACTAATTGGTATGTGTGGCTTGTTGTTTATGGGTATTGGTGGCACTATAGATATAGTAAGATTGTATGTGGTTGGTGTAGGCGATATGGGAGAGTTTAGTCGCTTAGGCACCACATGTTTTAGTATAATTATGTTATATCAGCATTTTAATCAGGTAATAAAAGGTTATGCCAGTAACATGGAAGAAAATGCGAGACTTTTAAAGCATGAGATGGAAATAGTGGAGAAGAAAAATGAGCAGTTACGAGTTGCTAACGAGCTTGCTGAGGAAGCAAGACAGGAGGCTACGGCTGCTAATGTGGCTAAGGACAAGTTCCTTGCACATATGTCACATGAAATACGTACACCTATTAATGCAGTGCTTGGCATGGATACCATGATTTTGCGTGAGACCAGAGAAACACATATTAAGGAATATGCTTTGGATATCCAGAATGCAGGACAGAATCTGCTTGCATTGATTAATGATATTCTTGACTTTTCAAAGATTGAATCAGGAAAGCTTGAAATCATTAATGTAGAATATGATTTCAGCAGTTTGATACATGATATATGTAATATGATAAATGCTAAAGCAGAGGCAAAGAAGTTAGCTCTAAATATATATGTAGATGAAAATCTGCCATCTAAATTATTAGGTGATGATGTTCGTGTAAGACAGGTGCTTGTTAATCTTTTAAACAATGCAGTTAAGTACACACAACAAGGCGAGGTATCTTTAAGTGTTGACGGAAGAATAGAAGGACGAAAGGCAGTATTAGAGTTCGCTGTTAAAGATACAGGAATTGGCATTAAGGAAGAGGATATTTCTAAACTATATAAAGAGTTTGAGCGTATTGAGGAAAAGAGGAACCGTAATATAGAAGGAACGGGACTTGGAATTAATATAACCACACAGCTTCTTCAGCTTATGGGAAGTAAGTTAAAGGTTGAGAGTGTTTATGGAGAAGGTTCATGCTTTTCTTTTACATTGGAACAGCAGATCGTTGATTCAACACCTATAGGCAATCTTGAGAAGCGAATCAAAGAGCAGTCAACAGAATATTCGTATACTTCAGCCTTTGTTGCACCGGAAGCACATATTCTGGTGGTGGATGACAATACTACGAACTTAAAGGTATTTGTAAGTTTGTTAAAGCCTACCAGAATGAATATAGATGTTGCGGACAGTGGAATGGCTTGTCTTGAGATGATAGCTAATAAGCATTATGACGTGATTTTCTTAGATCATATGATGCCTCAGATGGATGGAATAGAGACAATACATAGAATGAAGGATCTAGAGGATAATATGTGTCATAATACTCCGGTAGTTGCTCTGACAGCCAATGCAATAACGGGAGCAAAGGAAATGTACATATCAGAAGGTTTCGATGCATTTTTACCAAAGCCGATTAACCCGGAGAAACTGGAGCAGTTGATTCTTAAGCTTTTGCCACGTGAATTATTGTTATTCGACGTGGAGGATGATGAGGTGGCTATAACAGAGAGACCTAAGAATGCGAATTCTATGGATTTTGAACTCCCTATGGTGGATGGAGTGGATTGGAACTATGGATTTAGTCATTTGCCAGGCAAAGAATTGTTTATGTCTACATTGGGTGATTTTTATAAGATACTTAATGCTGAGGCGGATACATTGGATGAATTGTATAAACATATTGACGATAATTCGGAAATGCTTTCACAGTATAGAATAAAAGTACATTCAATGAAGAGTTCTGCTAATCTAATTGGTGCGATTGTTCTCGGTGGAATGGCGAAGTTGTTGGAGAATGCAGCTAGAGATGCCGATATAAAACTTATAAATGCTTTACACGACATTTTCATAAAAGAGTGGAGAGGGTATAAAGACAAGTTAAAAGAGTGCGTAAAGGCATCAAAAGATGGAGCGGACAATCAATCAAGTGAACCGTTAGCACAAGCAACAGAGAACTACGATGAGATTGTTGTGAGTCTGGAACAATTACAAGTGGCTATGGAAGAAATGGATATTGACCGAATGGATGAGCTTATGGGAGTGCTTGAAAAGTATCAGTATTCAGATGAGTTGCAGGATAGTATAGAAAAGCTGAGTGTTCTTGTTACTAATATGGATAGCGAGCAGGGTGCAGTTCTTATACAACAGATTATAAATAAGATACAATAAAGGAGTGGTGCAATATGAAGAAGCTATTGTTAGTAGGCGAATTAAACCAGATTATGGGAGTTTTGAATAAGCATTTGTCAACTAAGTTTCAGACGCAGATGTCTATGGACAATTACGAAATGGTAAGAGGTATGTCAAAGATATTCAAGCCGGATATGGTGGTTATATCATTAATCGGTGTGGGAGAAATGGACGATCGTATAATGAATTATTTCTGTGAAAAGTATATGCAGCTACCAATTCTATTTGTTGGTACAGCGGAGGAGTGTAATTTTTATCAGAAGAAGTACAGTGGTGACCAATTTGATTATGTAATTCGTCCAACAACATTAGGAATGTTGTTGCAAAAATGCGAAGATATGTTAAAGGGACAGACGGATGCAAAAGAACCAGAGGCAAAAGCAGAAGTAGAACAAAGTAAAAAGTATATCCTGGCTGTGGACGACAGTGGAATTTTCTTAAGAAGTATAAAGGCAATGTTAGAAAACAAGTACGATATTGCAGTGGCCAATTCCGGTGAAGCAGCTATAGAAAAAGCAAAGAAAAAGATTCCGGATTTAATATTGTTGGATTATGAGATGCCGGGATGGGATGGTAAGAAAACATTGGAAGAAATCAGAGCGGATGAAGTCTTAAAAGATGTGCCTGTAGTGTTCTTAACTGCAATAG
Organism: Lachnospira sp.; assembly: GCA_045543195.1. Lineage (GTDB taxonomy): Bacteria > Bacillota > Clostridia > Lachnospirales > Lachnospiraceae > Lachnospira. The sequence continues at coordinate 30,800 of JAZQME010000009.1, read as the reverse complement.
CAGATAAACCACATATTGCGGCAGTGTTGGCTCTTAGACCATCAGGTTATCTTTTAAAGCCGATAGAGCAACAGAGATTGTTTGAAACTATAGAAGAGTCTATGGTTAAGATATGATGTTTGGGATTATATTTAATAATATGTTGATTTAAGTAAATTGGAGCGAAAACCTCAATATATTAAATATAATAACAATTATAAATGGATACGAGAATAAGATGGAAGAATGGAGAATAGATATGAAAGATGATTAATTTTATAAATCGTGGAAAGAAGTAAGTAAAGGGAAGGCAGGAGAAGGGAAAAAATGCTAATTGATATAAAATCCAGCAGATTAGTCTGCTGGATTTTTATGTAGAAATTATCTCTTGACGGCTAATTGTAATTAGCTTTATAATTGAGCTAATTGCAAGCTAATTAGAATTAGCTAAAACGGAGGGGATTAAATGAGCACAAAAAAACGTATACTAGATGCCGCCTTAAACCTGTTTTCTGAGAAAGGCTATGGTGATGTGTATGTTGCACAAATAGCAGAAGCTGTAGGAATCAAGGCACCTTCACTGTATAAGCACTATAAAAGCAAACAGGATATATTTGATGCAATTCTTGAAGAAATGAAAAGCAGTTATGATAAACAGGCTATGTTACTGAATATGAATGGTAGTGACGCATCGGTTGATGCTGCTATGTTTGCTACTGTCTCAGAAGATGAACTTGTGAAGATGGGAACAGGTTTGTTTCTATATTTTCTACATAATGATTATGTGAGGAAGTTTAGAAAAATGTTGACATTAGAACAGTATCATAATTCGGAAATGTCGTCTATGTATTCTAAGCAGTACGTGAATGACCCGTTGACATATCAGGGGCATATGTTTGGATTGCTTTCTAAACAAGGGGTGTTAAAGCAGGAAAATACGGATATTATGGCGATGCAGTTTTATGCTCCTATATATATGTTGCTTACGTTGTGTGATCGTGAGCCTGAAAGAGAGGGAGAAGCAATACAGAAGTTAGAACAACACATCAGGCAATTTAGCAGAATATACAGCGTGGAGGAGTAATAATGAAGATAGTATTGATACATGGTCAGAATCATAAAGGCAGTTCATACAATATAGGCAGACTTCTTGTAGATAAGTTAGGTGAAGGGCATGATATAACAGAGTTCTTTTTGCCAAGGGACTTGGAACACTTTTGTGTCGGCTGTTATAATTGCATTAGTGATGATGTAAAATGTCCGTTTTACGCTGAGAAAAAGAAGATAATGGACAAGGTGGAGGAAGCGGAGGTGCTTGTGTTTACTACACCTACATATTGCATGAGAGCTTCTGCACCTATGAAGACTTTCTTAGATTTAACATTTACATACTGGATGCCTCATAGACCAAGAAAATGTATGTTTAGTAAAAAGGCTGTTATTATCTCAACTGCGGCAGGAGCAGGAGCGAAGACTGCCATAAAAGATATAAAGGATTCTCTATTTTACTGGGGAGTACCATATATAAAAACTTATGGAATAGGCGTTCAGGCTATGGGATGGCAATATGTGTCGGATAAGAAAAAGATGGTTATTGAAAAAGATATGACAAGACTTGCCAAGAAAGTCCTTGCTAAAGATACGCCAAAACCGGGGCTGAAAACAAAGGGGCTGTTTATGATTATGCGAATGATGCAAAAGGGTGGTATGGGTTCAAGCCCTGTTGAGAAAGAATACTGGGAGAGTAATGGTTGGCTGGGGGAAGTAAGGCCGTGGAAAGTGTAAAATAGGACGACTAAAATCATAAACAATAATGATACGTGTTGATTTGTGCAGGATTTAGTTAAAAGTTCGTGTGATTTAGTGTGAAAAAGGAATTAAAAATTGTTGATTATGACACGAATATATGCTATGCTACATGTAGATTAGTGTAGTTAAGGTGTGTTTGAATGAGCACCAGGTATCTAGGGAGGTGTCATATGTATAGAAAGATTATGAGCTTTTTGAAAACGTGGAAAGACAGTGAACATCGTAAGCCGTTGATATTGCAAGGTGCAAGACAGGTTGGTAAGACATATTCTATATTGGAATTTGGCCGAACGCATTATGAAAATGTGGCATATTTTAATTTTGAGACTAATCCTAAATTAATTAATACATTTGAAGAAAATATAAGTCCGGATTATTTAATTCCAATTCTATCGCATATAGCAGGTCAGACAATAGTGAAAGGAAGTACTCTTATTGTTTTCGATGAGGTACAGTTATGCGAAAAGGCGTTGACATCGTTAAAGTATTTTTATGAAAATGCTCCCGAATACCATATTATTGTTGCAGGGAGTCTGTTGGGAGTTGCTGTTAACAGAGCAAAGTTTTCTTTTCCGGTTGGTAAGGTTGATATAAAAACATTGTATCCTATGGATATAGAGGAGTTTATGTTAGCACTGGGGAAAGACAACCTTGTGGAAGAGATTAAGGAACATTTCCGTACTAATGAACCGATTCCTGCTGCATTACATGATGACGCTATGAAGCTGTATCGTCAGTACCTTGTAGTGGGAGGTATGCCTGAGTGTGTAATGCAGTACGTTCAGACGAAGGACTATATACTTGTCAGACATACGCAGGATACTATTCTTACGGGTTATCTCAATGATATGAGTAAGTATAATAACTTGAATGAGATTAAGAAGACAAGGCTGGTGTACGATAATATTACTGTTCAGTTATCAAAGAAGAATACACGATTCCAATATAAGCTGATTAAAAAGGGTGGAAGGGCGTCTGAGTTTGAGAATGCAATTGAATGGTTGAATTTGTCAGGTATTGTGTCACAGATATATAAGGTTGATCAGATTAAGAAGCCACTGGAGAATTATAGGGATATAGATACCTTTAAGGTGTATGTGTCCGACTTGGGATTGTTATGTGCTAAGAAGGATTTAGCTGTGGATGATGTCATATATATGTCAGAAGAGCTTAATGATTTTAAGGGGGGTATGGCAGAGAATTATGTGAATGTTCAGCTTACCATTAACGGTTACAAGACGTATTATTGGGAGTCAGAACGAGGAGCAGAGATAGACTTTGTTATACAAAGAGAAGGTCAGATTATTCCGATAGAAGTCAAATCCGCAGATAATACAAGAGCTAAAAGTTTAAAAGTATATATAGAGACATATAAACCAGCCTATGCTATTAAAGTATCTGCAAAGAATTTTGGGTATGAGGATGGAAAAAAGATAGTTCCTTTATATGCAACATTTTGCATCTAAAATATATAATTATGCAGTTTGGAAGGATTCTCACAGCTTATGAAAATGATATGGAAGTATTTACGTGATTATAAAAAGGAGTGCGTGTGTGCACCGCTCTTTAAGATGCTTGAGGCTATTTTCGAGCTTTTTGTGCCACTTGTTGTTTCTTCAATTATTGATAAAGGTATAGGTGGGGGCGATGAGAACTATATTATTAAGATGTGCCTGCTTCTTATAACACTTGCCATAATAGGGCTTGTGTGTGCTATTACCGCGCAGTTTTTCAGTGCCAAAGCGGCAGTAGGTTGTGCGACAGGTATGAGACATAGTTTGTTTGCACACATTCAGAGTTTGTCATACACAGAGATTGATACTATTGGTTCTTCAACGCTTATTACACGTATGACAAGCGATATCAATCAGGTTCAGAATGGTGTAAACCTTGTGCTTAGACTGTTTCTTCGTTCGCCTTTTATCGTATTCGGCGCTATGGTTATGGCATTTACTATTGATGTACAGGCAGCGTTAGTATTTGTGGCGGCGATACCGATTCTGGCAGTGATAGTTTTTGGTATAATGATGATTACAAGACCGTTGTACAAAAAGGTTCAGGCCGGTCTTGACAAGATTCTTCTTGTAACAAGAGAGAATCTTACAGGTGTTAGAGTTATCAGAGCATTTAACAAGGAAGAAGAGGAGATTGAGCGTTTTAGGAAGGCCAACGAGGAACTTAACGGTTTGCAGAAGTTTGTTGGCAGTATTTCTGGGCTTATGAATCCTCTTACCTATGTTGTTGTAAATGTGTCAATTATTGCTCTTATTTGGCTGGGGGCCGTGCGTGTTGATGCGGGAACACTTACAACAGGTGCGGTTATTGCCCTTTATAATTATATGTCACAGATTCTTGTGGAGCTTATTAAGCTTGCCAACCTTATAGTCAGCGTGACGAAGGCACTTGCCTGTGCTAACAGAATTGATGGTGTATTTGCCGTTGAGTCAAGTATGGAAGAAGGAAGTGTGCAGGCAGAAAGTGGAGTCACTGGCGAAGTGGAAGCTGGTGTATGTGTGACCAGCGGAGTAGCAGTGGATGCATCGGATACGAAGGTCACAACTGTGGGTGACGAAGTCCCTGTAGTTGAATTTAAGAATGTTGCACTCAAGTATGCTAATGCCTCAGAGGATTCGGTAACAGGTGTTTCGTTTAAGGTTATGAAGGGGCAGACTGTTGGTGTTATTGGTGGTACGGGCTCCGGGAAGTCAACTCTTGTTAATATGATTCCAAGATTTTACGATGCCACAACAGGACAGGTACTTATTGACGGCAGGGATGTTAGAGAGTATACACTGGAATCATTAAGGGATAAAGTTGCAGTTGTGCTTCAGAAAGCACAGCTTTTTAAAGGATCTATTAGAGATAATATTAAGTGGGGAAAGTCTGATGCAACAGATGAAGAAATTATGCAGGCTCTTGAGGTTGCTCAGGCAAAAGAATTTGTTGTTAAGAAAGATGGAGTGCTTGACTCTCACGTAGAGCAGGGAGGAAAGAATCTTTCAGGCGGACAGAGACAGCGTCTCACTATAGCCAGAGCAGTGGTTAAGAAACCTGACATTCTTATACTTGATGATAGTGCGTCTGCTCTTGATTATGCTACAGATGCAGCACTTAGAAAGTCTATCAGAGAGATGACCCCTTCTCCGACTTTATTCATAGTGTCACAGAGAGCGTCATCCCTTAAGTTTGCAGATATTATCATAGTTCTTGACGATGGAGAGGTTGCAGGCATTGGTACTCACGATGAATTACTTGAAGCCTGCGAAGTATATCAGGAAATCTACTACTCTCAGTATAAAAAAGATGCTGAGAAGGCAGTCTAAGGGGAGGTAGCAGATTATGTCAGAGAATAAAGCAAAGAATAATAAACACAAAAGCATATCAGGAAAGACTATAAAGAAAGTTTTATACAGAATAAAGCATTACTGGGGCTACCTTGCTATATCTGTTATTATGGCTATGATAACGGTGGCTTCTACACTGTATGTGCCAATTATTATCGGTGATGCCATAGATTTCATAATTGATAAGGGCAATGTTGACTTTGCGGCTATTATAGAGTGCCTTATAAAGGTTGGAGTGGTTGTTGCAGTTACAGCACTGTCACAGTGGATTATGAATGTTTGTAACAACAAGATAACATATCACGTTACAAGAGATATTCGAGATGAGGCTATGGAGCGTATAGCACATTTGCCACTTAATTATATTGATACACGTTCATATGGTGAAGTTGTAAGCCGTGTGATAGCAGATGTAGACGCATTTGCAGATGGATTGCTTATGGGATTTACGCAATTTTTCTCAGGTGTTATGACTATCATAGGTACACTTCTATTTATGCTTAGTATCAATGTGAAGATTACCCTTGTGGTAGTGCTTATTACACCGGTTTCTTTCCTTGTAGCAAGCTTTATAGCTAAGAAGACTTACTCTATGTTTAAGTTACAGTCAGAAGCAAGGGGGGAGCAGACCGCTCTTATTGATGAGATGATTGGAGGACAGAAGGTTGTCCTTGCATACAATCACAGCGATGAGGCTATAGAGAAGTTTGACGAGATTAATGAAAGACTTTCAAAGTACTCTTTGAGGGCTATATTCTTTTCGTCAATCACTAATCCTTCAACACGTTTTGTAAACAGCCTTGTATACGCAGGCGTTGCAGTAACAGGTGCCATAACAGCTATTGGTGGTGGTATAACAATCGGTCAGCTTTCATGCTTTTTAAGTTATGCTAATCAGTATACTAAGCCATTCAATGAGATAAGTGGTGTTGTTACTGAGTTGCAAAATGCTTTGGCATGTGCGGCAAGAATATTTGAATTAATAGAAGAAAAGCCCGAGATTCCAGAGGCAGAAGATGCAATAGTTCTTGAAAATGTAGATGGTACAGTTAACTTAGAGAGTGTGTATTTTTCATATGTTCCGGAAAAGAAACTTATAGAAGACTTTAATCTACAGGTTAAGAAGGGACAGAGAGTGGCTATTGTAGGGCCGACAGGTTGCGGAAAAACTACAGTTATCAATCTTTTGATGCGTTTTTATGATGTGAATTCAGGTAGTATCAAGGTATCGGATGTTGATATAAGGAATCTTACAAGACATTCTCTTAGAGCAGGATTCGGTATGGTTCTTCAGGAAACTTGGTTAAAAAGCGGTACTATAAGAGATAATATAACTATGGGGAAACCTGATGCAACAGAAGAGGAGATTATAGCAGCGGCGAAAGCGTCATACGCTCACGGATTTATTAAACGACTTCCGAAGGGGTATGATACAGTTATAGGCGAGGATGGTGGAAGTCTGTCCCAAGGACAGAAACAGCTTCTGTGTATAGCACGAGTAATGCTTTGCAAGCCACCGATGCTTATACTGGATGAAGCCACATCATCTATTGATACACGAACAGAGTTAAAGATTCAGGATGCATTTGCCAAGTTGATGGAAGGAAGAACCAGCTTTATCGTGGCCCATAGACTTTCGACTATTCAGTCGGCAGATATTATTCTGGTAATGAAGGATGGACACATTATTGAGCAGGGCAATCATGATACATTGCTGGCACAGGGAGGATTCTACAAGAATCTGTATGAGAGTCAGTTTGCGCAGTAAATAGTGTGGTTGGCTAGGATTAGAATAGGTAAACAAGGAGGGTATAATTATGGCATTTATTAACAAGGAAAAGGTTTTAAACGGTGTAGGTAAGGCTGTTGATGTTACTAATGATGCAGTTGATAAGGCAGATGCTTATATTAAGGAGCATGAGATTGATAAGAAGACCTCACAGGTTATTAATGATATCGGTGAGGGCCTGAAGGATGCAGGAAGACAGATTAAGGACGTATTTACAGGCGGTAATGGACAGAATCAGTGATACGAAAGTGAGAAACCAATATGCCAAAGAAGGAGAACCAGAAACTTAAGCTTTTATATCTTGCAAAGATATTTAAGGAAAAAACAGATGAGGAACATGGAATTACCTTGCAGGAGATTATGGATGAGCTTGCCAGGTATGACATAAGTGCCACCCGAAAGACGCTCTATTCAGACATAGAGCTCCTTCGGGATTTTGGTATGGATATAGGTGGAGAGCAAAGGAACAATAACTATTATTATAACCTGCTTAGTAGTGAATTTGAGCTGGCAGAACTTAAGCTTTTGGTGGATGCGGTGCAGTCTTCTAAGTTTATTACGGCTAAGAAGTCTAACGAGCTTATAAAGAAGCTAGAAGGACTTGTAAGTATATATCAAGGCAAGCAAATGCAACGACAGGTGGTTGTAAGCGACCGCATAAAGGCCATGAATGAGAGTATATACTACAATGTTGACAAACTGCATGAGGCGATTAATAATAATTCTATGGTAGACTTTACATATTCCGAGTGGAATCTGAAAAAGGAACTTGTTCCAAGGGTCAATGGTGTGAAAAAGAATATATCTCCTTGGGCACTTTTGTGGGATGATGAGAATTATTATCTGGTGGCATACGATGATGAAGTGAAGGAAATCAGACATTACCGTGTGGACAAGATGAGTAAGATAAGTGTTACAGGAAGTGACAGGCTGGGTAAGGAACATTTTGCAAAGGTAAACACGGCACAGTACGTTAAGCGTGTATTTGGTATGTTTAATGGTGCTGTAGAAAATGTTACAATAGAACTGGAAAACAGACTTGTGGGAGTAATACTGGATAGATTTGGTAAAGATGTTATGATAATACCACAGGGGAAAGAACACTTTAGAGTACATATAGATGTAGTTATAAGCAATATGTTTTTGTCGTGGATAATTGGTCTTGGCAGTGGTGCAAGGATTGTAGGACCTGAACATGTAGTAGACAGGATGAAACAAGAGATAAAAAGATTACAAGAGCAGTACAATAATTAACTTAAAGGAGAAGGCTTATGAAAAAAAATTATGGAAAAAAGATTGTAACTTTATTGTTGGTGCTTGTGTTAGCGATGACAGTTGCGTGTGGTAAGAGCAATGATTCTGAAGAGTCTACAAAAGCGCAGAATAGTAGTACGCAAGCTGTTGCAGATAATAATGCTGGCAAAGAAACTACAGCACAGGAAACTAAGGAAGAGGCTAAAGAGACTGTTGTGGATAGTCAATCCGGAGAGACAGAAAAGGAAGGTCAGACAGGAACTGAAGGTACAGAGGCTGGTTCATCTGCATCAGGGGAGACTGTTTCTCAGGGCATGGGTGCAACTTCTGCACAAAAAGAAACTGCTACTACAAAGCCACAAAGTACAACTGCGGCTTCGAGTAGCGGTTCCGGCAGTGGCGCTGGCGGAAGTTCAGCTAGCAGTTCAGCCAACGGTTATGGAGGTGTGGCTACAGACAAGGAAGTACAGATGGCAAAGGCTATAGTTGATAGCATAATCAAGCCGGGAATGAGTCAGTTTGAGAAGGCGATTACTATCAATGACTGGATAACGTCTAATGTTGATTATGATTATACATATACATACCGCACGGTGGAGCAGACATTAACTTACAAGAAGTGTGTTTGTGAAGGATATGCACGTACATATTATACTATGGCAAAGCTGGCAGGGTTAGAAGTGGTTTATGTTAGTGGTACTGCTAATAATACTGGTAAAGGATATGGAGGGCATGCGTGGAATCAGGTAAAGATTGATGGTGTGTGGTATAATACAGACCCAACCTGGAATGATGCCGGCAGTGGAGGAATTAACTATGATTATTTCCTGATTTCAGATTCTACACTTTCAAAGAACCATAAGTGGGATAAGAATAGTTATAAGACATGTGCAACTGATTATGATGCTAAGAAAATGTATGAATATGGCATTGCATCGGGTCTATATGGAGATGCAGTAATTTCAGCTTCTGTGAGCGAGGTGCAAAGTAAAATCGATGAATATGTTAAGTCTGGTTCAAGCGGTGTTAAATGGTTTTACACTGGGGCTGTGCAGAATATTTCAAATGACTTTTATAATAGCCTAAAGAAGTATGACATACCGGTATATGCACGTGGTGTTTATGATACGGTAAATGGAATTACTCGGATAGATATTGAGATCATTCAGCCCTCAGAATTAGCTAATATACCACTGGTAACTAATGAAACAGAGTTTAATGATTTGTACAACAAGATGGTAGCGCAAGGTGCCAAAGAGTATATGCTTAGATATGAAACGACTGATGGTGACATATCATATTGGTCTGACGGATGGCCTAATGATAAAGTGAGTATGTCAACATACTGGTATAAGGATAGCAAGTGTATGATATTCTACATTTACCCGTAATAGAATGGAAAGGTAATAAAGATGAATAGGAAAGAGATTAATGAAATTAAATCCCAGTATACACTGGAGGATTGTGGAATACTTAAGCTACGTGGCTGTTACGTGGACGGAGAGAAGAAGAAAGTCACCAAGATAGAGGAAACATTTCTTAACCTTCCACAAGAGGAGAAGCATAAGTATTTTGATATATTTAAAAAGACTCTCGGTGGCACTGTTGGCAAGAATCTGATAGATATGCAGTTTACGGTTGATTCTTATGCAGACGATGGTGCGAGAACGTTTCTTTATAAGTTAAGAGATAGTGAGCTTAAGGATGAGGCATTGCTTGATGAGTTTTATGACAAGGTAATTGCGTCATACAATTATGTAGGTAATTATCTGATATTGCTAATTAATCAGGTGTATGATGTGCCTCTTAAGACAGCGGATAACTTAGAGGTTGAGGATGGTTCGGAGGAAGTGTTTAGCTATCTTCTTTGCAGTATATGTCATGTGAAGTTGTCTAAGGCGGGACTTGGGTATGATGAGGATGCCAATGCATTTCACGACCAGAAGCAGTTTCATATGGTAGATGTTCCAGAGATTGGCTTTTTGTTCCCGGCATTTACAGATAGAAGCGAGGATGGAGACAGAGTGTGGTATTACACTAAGGATTCGGATGATTTCCAACAGAGCTTTTTAAGTTATGTTCTTAGCTGTGAAGTTCCACTTCCTGCCGGTAATCAGAAGGAAACTTTCCAGAATCTTGTTGTGGAGACCCTTGGGGAGGACTGTGACTATGAGACTATTAAGAATATTCATGAAAACCTGAATGAGCTTATAGAAGAGAAGAAGTCAAGTCCTGAGCCTGTAGCGCTTGATAAAACAGAGGTTAAGGAGTTGCTTTCAAAGAGTGGTGTCAAGGAAGAGAAGCTTGAAAACTTTGAGGAACATTTTGAGATGGCAGCCGGAAAGGATTGCAAGCTTCTTGCTACTAATATAACTGAGACAAGAAAGTTTGAGGTTAAGACTCCTGACGTAGTTGTAAAGGTTAATCCTGATAGGACGGATCTTGTGGAGACTATGGTTATTGAGGGACGACAGTGTCTTGTTATTCAGATAGACGAACACCTTGAGGTTAACGGAATTAGTGTGAATCCTAATACAGGCGAAGTTATTGTGAGAGATGAGGAAGTGTAGATTATTATGTAACACATATATTGTAAGGATATATTGCGAGGTTATGTTGTAGGATTATGTTGCCGACTGATGAGAGAAAATACTAGTAAGAAGGGAGAAATATGGAAGATTTTAATAAAAATGTAGAGCACAGCATTATGAAGAAGTTTCGCCGTGACATATGGTCCCCTTTTGTACAGGCAGTGAAGAATTACGAGCTTATCAAAGAGGGTGACAATGTGTGCGTGTGCATTTCCGGCGGTAAGGATTCGATGCTTCTTGCTAAGCTAATGCAGATGTTACATAGATTTAGCGACTATCCTTTTGGGTTAAAGTATCTGGTTATGGATCCGGGATACAACGAGCGTAATCGTAAGAAGATTGAATACAATGCGAAGCTCCTTGAGATTCCTATAGAGGTTTTCGAGACACAGATATTTGATATTGCCAATGTGACGGAAAAGTCCCCTTGTTACTTGTGTGCAAGAATGAGACGTGGCAACCTGTACGCCAAAGCCAAGGAGATGGGGTGTAACAAAATTGCGCTGGGACATCATTTCAGTGATGTTATAGAGACGACGCTTATGGGAATGCTTTATGGGGCACAGATTCAAGGGATGATGCCAAAGCTTCACAGCACTAACTTTGAAGGAATGGAGCTTATACGGCCACTTTACGAGGTTCATGAGGACGCTATTAAAGCGTGGAGAGACTATAATGGTCTTGAATTTATTCAATGTGCTTGTCGATTTACAGAAAACATCGAGATAAAGGATGATTATGAGAGTAATTCCAAGCGTATGGAAACTAAGATGATTATTGCGAAACTAAAGGAAATCAATCCTATGGTGGAGAGTAATATATTTAACAGCTTGCACAATGTAAGTCTTGATACATTTATTGGGTATAAGAGTAATGGTGTGCGGCATACATTTTTAGAAGATTATGATAAGGAGTAAGCAAGATGACAACATTTTTTGAGATTTTAAAGGCGTTGCTATTCGGTATCGTTGAGGGTATCACAGAATGGCTTCCGGTAAGTAGTACAGGACATATGATACTTATTGACAGATTCGTGCAGCTTGATGTATCTGATGAGTTTTACGATATGTTTCAGGTTGTTATTCAGTTTGGAGCGATTATAGCAGTTATTATTCTTTTCTGGGATAAATTATGGCCTTTTGCTATGAGAAAGAAAAAGGGCGAGGAAAGACGAGTACTTGCATGGAAGAAGGGCGCATTTGATATGTGGGTGAAGATTATTGTAGCCTGTGTACCGGCGGCGATTGTGGGCCTTTTGTTTGATGATAAGATTGATGAGCTTTTCTACAATTCAGTGGTGGTTTCCATTGCGCTTATTGTAGTTGGTATAGCATTTATCATAATCGAGTCTATGAACAGCAAGAAGAAACCTACTATTAACAGTATCGCAGAAATGTCATATAAGACAGTTATTATTATTGGTTTATTCCAGCTTATAGCAGCTATTTTCCCGGGAACAAGCCGATCAGGTGCAACTATTATTGGAGCGCTTCTTATCGGTGTGTCTAGAGCAACTGCGGCAGAGTTCACATTTTTCCTTGCAGTTCCTGTAATGGCAGGTGCTTCACTTCTTAAGATTGTGAAGTTTGCTCTTGAGGGTATTACGATGTCAGGTATGGAGATTGCTATACTTGCAGTAGGTACAATCACAGCCTTTGTGGTATCGGTTGTAGTTATTAAGTTCTTTATGGGCTATATTAAGAAGCACGATTTTAAGGCATTTGGCTGGTATAGAATAGTGCTGGGTGCGTTAGTGCTAGCCATAGAGATGATATTGTAGGCTTTACGAAAGGAGCGGGGCGCTGCATATATGTTGCCTGAGTGCAAGGATATATGGTGGCGCCTCAAAGGATTATATGGATATTAAAGAAAATGCTTTGGCTTTAATAGGGAATACACCACTTATGAAGATTAGTGCTTATGCTAAGTCAGCAGGAGCGGAGGAAGTAACACTTCTTGCAAAGCTTGAAGGAATGAATCCGGCAGGTTCTGCAAAGGACAGAGTGGCACTTTATATGATAGAGGATGCAGAGGAAAAGGGATTGCTTAAGCCGGGGGCTACTATTATAGAGCCAACCTCAGGCAACACAGGAATCGGTCTTGCACTTGTGTCTGCAGCAAAGGGGTATAAGACTATCCTTACACTTCCTGAAACTATGAGTGTTGAAAGAAGGAATCTGTTAAAAGCCTATGGAGCAGAGCTTGTGCTTACAGATGGTGACAAGGGTATGGCTGGAGCTATAGAGAAGGCAGAACAGCTTAATAAAGAGATTCCTAATTCCATTATATTAGGCCAGTTTGACAATCCGGCCAATGCAAAGGCTCACAGAGAGACAACGGGACCTGAAATTTGGGAACAGACAGAGGGTAAGGTTGATATATTTGTGGCCGGTGTGGGAACGGGTGGCACTATTACAGGTGTTGGTGAGTTCTTGAAGTCTAAGAATCCGGATATCAGGATAGTCGCTGTAGAACCTGCCAAGAGTCCTGTGTTGTCCGAGGGCAGAGCAGGAGCGCATGGTATACAGGGTATAGGTGCTAATTTTGTGCCTAAGGTTCTGAATACATCAATCTATGATGAGATAATTATTATCGAGGATGAGGAGGCTTATGCCGAAGGTAAGCGATTCGCACTTAGCGAGGGTGTTATAGTTGGTATATCTGCCGGTGCGGCTTTAAAGGCGGCAGTGAAGCTTGCTGAAAGAGACGAGAATAAGGGTAAGAATATTGTTGTGTTACTTACAGACTCAGGGGACAGGTATTTGTCTACGGGGATGTTCGGGTAGATAATAGAGGATGATTGGTTATGAGAGACGATTTCGATATTTCTGATGACGTGTGGGAACAAGAGGTAAAGGCAGTCAAAGTGTTTACAGACCGTGAAGACCCACAGGAAGCTTTTGAAAGAAAATTCAGAGTGCTAAGTAATAATTGGAAAAAGACATTTTATGTGCTTAATTATTATGGTATAGGAGGCGTGGGAAAAACCAGTTTCGTGAATAAGCTTTGTAGGGTTATAAAGGGTGTTGAAGGTAATGATTGCAGACTTCCTTATAAGATTGATTGTGATTATATCCGTTATGACTTTAGTGAAAAGAATGCATCTATTGATAAGCTTTCCATACTTCTTAACTGGCGTAATCAGCTGGCAGCTGTAGATGAAAAGTTTGGATTTTATATGTTTGACTCAGCAGTTTTGTTATACAGCAAAAAGACAGGAAACAATATAGAAAAGGATGAAGTAGCAACTGGTATTCTGGATAGGAATCCGTGGTTAAATGCAGTAGTAACAGCGGTGGGAGCTATTCCTATAGTTGGATGGGTGTCATCAGCTATACAGGCTATTGATAAAGCAACCGGTGCGACTAAGGAGTTGGTTAAAGAGCATATAGATAAAGAAAAGTATAAAAAGCATCTGGAGGAAATTAACAGTCTGGAACCACCGGAGATATTGGATAAGCTACATGAATACTTCATACGTGATATGCGTAACAATATGCAAAGAATCGCAAAGAGGCCGCTGGTGGTTTTCATAGATACCTATGAAAAATACATAGATAATGTAAATAGAGATAAAGACATGATAACGGAGGATTACTGGTTAAGAAAAGGCAGACGAAGCGTTATTCAGTCTATTCCTGGTGTATTGTGGGTTGTAACGGGACGAGAGAAGTTATACTGGGCAGAGGATGATGACAGATGGGGTGCCATATATGTGGAAAGACCGCTGGATCAAATGACGGAAGCAGAGAAGGAAGCCCTTGCGGAGGAACATTTGGAGCAGCATTTGCTTGGAGATTTAAGCTTAAAGGACGCTACATATTTTCTTGAACAGGCAGGGGTAAAGGATACAGAATTGTGCGAGCAGTTATACAAGTTGACAAGTGGAACACCATTATTTCTTGATATCTGCGTAGATACATATGAAGAGTTGCGTATGCAGGGAATTACTCCTAATATAAAGCATTTTGGAAAAGACCTTACTCAGTTAATCAGCCGTTACCTGTCTAATCTGGATAAAGACAAAAAAGAGATGGCATATTTTCTTGCGTGTCTTGGTACGTGGACTAATGATAGCGTCCGCGAGATTAGTGGGCATATGACAACGTTGAAGGATTATACATATTCCAGATATGAAGAATTCGTAAAGCATTCTTTCATAATAAGAAATCCTAATAATTCATACTATATGCATGAAACTGTAAGAGCTGCGGCTATTAAAAATGCTGATGTTGAGATAGTGGAAGAAGTTGCAGAAGTCAGACTTGATGTATTGGGAACAGCTATTAATAAGGAGACTACTTTGCAATCCAATATGTTGTTGAGTGAGTATGTGAATATTCTTACAGAAAATAGTTATGCTCATAAAGAGTTTTGCGATTATCTCGAAAATGTAAAAGAAGGATTTCGTTCTTTAAAGAGGAATGGAGCATATGATTTACTCTATTCAATAAGTTTACAGTTATTTAAGTACACAAAGGATAAGTATCAAAGTACAGTGGCTGAAATGATTGCAAGAAGTGAGTATGGTGAGTCGCTTAGGTTAAAAGGAAAATATAAAGAAGCATTAGATGTAATTACGCCTGTTCCGGAGGACAAAGGAGATTTAGATATTGATATGTCAGATTGGCTTGATATACAAGAAAAGTTGTCTAATGTTTATTACTCCAGTGGAAATTATGAAAAATCACTGCGATTGGACGAGCAGTTATATGCTGCCCGCAAACAATTGTTGGGAGCAGAACATCCGGATACTCTTAATTCACTGCATGGTGTTGCAATCGGTTACAATGTTATGGGTAATTATAAGAAAGCAAAGGAATTGCATGAACAAGTTCTGGATGCCCGTAGACGGGTGTTAGGAACAGAACATCCAAGTACTCTTAGCACTATGGGCAATCTTGCGAATGCATGTGATAATCTCGGCGAATATGAGAAAGCAAGACAATTGCAGGAACAGGTACTGGAGATTAGCAGACGTGTGCTAGGCGCAGAACATCCCCATACGCTTGTAACGCTTAATAATATTGCAAGTTCCTATGATAACGCAGGAGAATACGAGAAGGCAAAGCAACTGAAGGAAGAGGTATTGGAAGTTCGTAGACGCGTGTTAGGCGCAGAACATCCTCATACATTAATAACCATGAACAATCTTGCTAATTCATATAACTATCTGGGAGATTATGAGAAGGCAAAGCAGTTAAGGGAAGAGGTGTTGGAAGTTCGTAGGCGCGTGTTAGGTGAAGAACATCCAAATACTCTTACTACTATGGCAAACCTTGCTAATTCATATTGTATGATGGGAGAACAAGAGAAGGCAAAACAGCTAAGGGAATATGTATTAGAAGTGCGCAAGCGCGTGCTGGGAGAAGAACACCCGGATACTATTAACGCAATGCGTAATCTTGCCATTTCATATAAAGCTTTAAAAGAAGATGATAAAGCTAAGGAACTGGAAGAACGTATATCCGCAATAATTCAATAATATCAAAAGACTTTGATAATAGGTCATAAGCACCTTCTTTACTGTATGAATCAGTAAGGAAGGTGCTTTTTCTATCTCAACCTCCAGTTGATTGTTGTTACCCCTATAATGAACTATGATATATGTGGAAACTAAGAGAACAACCATGAGAAAGTGAGGAAATGCCTATGAGTGATTTAGGATGGAGACCGGCAGTTGAAGTAGAAAGCAATGCAGGAACGAGGGAAGTTGCATTGCTGACAAGACACCTTATGAAGAGAAATGTCTTCATAAGTGGCGAGATTAACGCCGACATGGCAAATGACATCATTATGCAGCTGATGTATCTGCAGGGGGAGAGTGAGGAGCCAATCAACATCTACATCAACAGCCCGGGAGGGGAGGTTACAGCGGGACTTTTAATCTACGATGTGATACAGAGTTTGACGGTTCCGGTAAATACTTACTGCACAGGATTGGCTGCCAGTATGGGAGCAGTGCTTCTTGCGGGGGGACAGGCTGGCAGAAGGTACATACTGCCACACTCGAAAACTATGATACACGAACCACTTATCTCAGGAGGAGTTGGAGGAAGTGCAACATCCATCCACAATATATCTGAGTCCATTCTAAAAACCAGGGATATGTTAAACGAGATTCTTGCCAAGCATACGGGGAAAAGTCTCAAAGACATGAAGAAAGCAACAGCATTTGACCACTATATGAATGCCGAGGAAAGCGTGAAATTCGGTATGTGCGATGAGATAGTACAAAAGCTGGTGTAGCAGGTAGTACATAATACAAAGTTGCTGTATGTAAACCACATATTACTAGGAGGGAACGAGTATGGTTAGAGATAATGAGCTTATTATTGCAAAGGATTTATCATATGATATGGACTGCTACAAGACAAAGCGCAACAACAATGTACTTGTAGTTGGGGCATCAGGAGCCGGAAAGACCAGAGGTATTGTGATACCTAACATCCTTCAGGCAACGGGAAGTTATATAATCTGCGACCCGAAGGGGAACCTTCATAGAAAGTATGGTAAGTACTTGGAAAGCAAAGGATACCATGTAGTCAATGTGGACTTCACAGACCCGGAACAATCCAGTAAATACAACTGCTTCTACTACATAAGGAAGCCGAAGGATATTCTGGCAATCGCTCATACTATAATGTACGCTAATAACGATAACCGATGCACGAGAATTGACCCATTCTGGGACCAGGCGGGAGAGCTGCTTCTGTCGGCTATAATAGGATACCTGTGGGAGTTCAGGCCGGAGGAGGAATGGACATTCAGTAGCATATCTAAGTTGGTAAATGCCTGTGAAATAATAGAGGATTCTCCGGAAAGAACCAATGCACTTGATAGAATTATGGAAGAGGCAGGGCGAGCATATCCAAAGAGTTTTGCAGTATCTCAGTATAGAAAGTTCAGGGTTGCGGCAGGCAGGACGCTGAAATCCATAATGATTACCGTCAATGGCAAGCTTGCAGATATGGATGTGCCTGAAGTAAATGAGATGATGTCGGACAATGAAGTTAACTTTGAAGATGTGGGAAAGCAACTAACGGCAGTGTTTGTAGGAATTAGTGACACTGAACGTTCCATGGACGGATTGGCTAACATATTCTACACCCAGGCAATGAACGTACTTTGCGAGACTGCAGACAAAGAGGAGAGTAGCAGTCTTCCGGTGCCGGTAAGATTCATACTGGATGATTTTGCTACGAATTGCAAGATAACGGATTTCCCGCGAATGATAGCGTCTATACGCTCTAGAGGAATATCGGCTATGCTTATGATACAGTCAGAGGCACAGTTGGAGGCAGGGTATGATAGGGACGCTAACACAATAATGTCCAACTGCGACACATACGTATATCTTGGAAGCAATGATGTGGATACCTCGCAAAATGTGGCAAGGCGATGCGACGTGCCGGTGAAAAGAGTGCTCTATATGCCGGTTGGCAGCACATGGGTGTTTAGACGAGGTGAAACGCCGGTTAATGCAGAGGCCTTTGAACTGGAAGAGTTTGAGGAAATGAAGATGAAGGAAGGCTCCGAAGACGAGGCGCGGTAGAAGTGTGAGCTAAAAATGTAAATTACATCCCCCTCTTATGACATTAATTCGGGAGGGGGTATCTATCTTAACGGCGGATCGGTTACCTTTTCGATACTTTTTAAATACGCCGCTGAAAATGCTTTCCATATCATGCATAAGCACTGAAATACAAAGGTAAGAATAGTTTTTCAACACATTGGAAAAAGGATTGAAAAAGACCTTCAAAAAATTTTAAAATTTTTTGAAAAAAATAAAAGGAAATTAACATTTTTTGCCGAATAATATAAGTGCAACCTAAGTAACATAGTCTTATGTAAGCGGAGGTAATCGTATGGGAAAGGTTAAAGATTTTCAGCAACCAATAATTGAAGCATGGGAAGTCGGCGAGAGAATTCGCCAAGGTAGAATCGACAACGATTTGACCATTAGCGATGTCTGTGAGACCGTAGGGGTTTCGCCACAGGCATTCGACAAGTGGCAAAACGGCTTGTGTCTGCCGAAGTTGGATAAGCTTCTGATGCTAGCCAGATTATATAATACAACGATGGAGGACTTGCTTGTCGGTAACGACGAGAGGTCCTCCTCTCGCGTTTATAAGGAGTTTGTGGCATAGGGGAGGATTAATTGAGCGGGGCGTTAAACTATAGGTTGATTTAATTTATGTAGGAACGTGATATAATAATAAAATAGAACAGTTAAGGAGATTAATGATTATGGGAAGAGATGAAAATGTTTTGGTGTTTGAGGATACTATGAAGATGTGCAGAGAACATTCTGTTCTTAAAAAGGCTGTAGAAGAAGCGGGGAAAGCGCAGAAACTTATACTGGAAGGTTATGATGTACTTAGAACGGATTTAGCGAAGTTTGACACACCGGCTAAGATCGTCGTATCAAAAAAGAGAAGTTATGAGGCTGCGGCAGCATACAAAGGTATGAAAACTTTGGTACATAACTTCGCTTCGGCGACTAATCCGGGAGGCGGAGTTGTGGATGGTTCCACTGCTCAGGAAGAGTGTTTGTGCAGATGTTCGACACTGTATCCAAACCTCAATACAAAGGAAATGTGGGATGGCTTCTACGGACCTCACAGAGCAGAGCATAATCCATTACACAATGATGACTGCATTTATACGCCTGATGTGGTGGTGTTCAAATCAGACACTGCAAGTCCGGTAACCATGAAGGAAGAGGATTGGTACAAGGTGGACGTTATTACCTGTGCGGCACCTAATCTTCGTGAAAAGCCTGCCAATCGAATGAACCCAGGAGATGGTAACGGAATGGTGAAAATCACTGCGGAGGAATTGCTTGCGCTTCATGAAAAACGTATGAGAAGAATTCTTGATATCGCAGTAAATGAAGAAGCGGAGGCAGTGATTCTTGGAGCATTCGGATGCGGAGCATTTATGAATCAGCCGGAGGTGGTAGCTCAGGCTATGAGAAATGTTATGAAAGAGTACAGGAATTGCTTTAAGGTTGTTGAATTTGCGGTGTATTGTTCACCAAAGGATGACAGCAACTTTAGGGTGTTTGACAGACTTCTTAAAAATATATAGGGAGGTGGAGCGGATGAATCTGTACGTTGCGGATTTACATTTTGGACATAAGAGTGTTATTAATTTTGATAAGCGACCTTTCTTTGATGTGGAAGAGATGGATAGAGTTCTGATTGAGTTGTGGAATAGCAGGGTGTCAAAGGATGATGATGTGTATGTGGTGGGAGATTTTGCATACCGTAACGAGAAACCGCACAGTTGGTATCTTAAGCAGTTAAAGGGCAAGAAGCATCTGATAATTGGTAATCACGATAGGAAACTTTTAGAAGATGCGGAAGCATTAAAATACTTCGAATCAGTGGAACGTTATGCAGAGATTATGGATGGTGATAAGAAGATAGTGTTGTTTCATTATCCTATAGCGGAGTGGGATGGTTTCTTTCGTGATACTTGGCATATATTCGGGCATTATCATAATAGCAGGAATATGTCCTATCAGTACATGAAGCAATTGGATAGGGCGCTTAATGCAGGTGTGTGTATTAACAATTATTCACCGTGCTCGTTTAATGAGCTGGTTAGGAATAATGATGAGTTTAATATGAAGTAGGCGTGAAGGGTGTGAAGCTTAAAGGCACAGATGAAGTGGGATTGTTACGGTGGCGTCGATTGGGTGGAAACCCAGAAGGCGGTGCTTCAGGAGATGATGCTAAAGGAGTTTGGTTGGGAGCGTTTTTACAAAGGCTCCAATCCGAGAGGAAATCTTACCTTGTCGGACTACCGCAGAGAAAAGGCGGCAGAGATGGCGAAGAAAGAGGAACGGAAACTTGAGGATATTAAGGATAAGGTTACAGCCGGACAGGCTACCATTCAGGCGCAGGCAGAGCAGATGGAGGCGATACTGGAGTCCTTGGATAAGGGGGCTGAAGCAGAGAGGCAGCTGGCGGTGAGGATTACTGATAAAAGCGCAGAGCTGGATGAAGTGTTACAGGATTTGGCGGATAAAAGCGCAGAGCTGGATGAAGTGAAGCAGGACCTGACGGATAAAAAGAGTGAGGTTAGGGTGCAGGAGCGGAAGCTGACACTTATCAAGGAAGATGCGGACGAGACGATTCAAAAAGCACAGTTTGAAGAAGAACTTATCGATTACTTCAAGAATACCAATTCCAGTGAGCGGGAGCAGACATACTTTGAAAAGATGCTGGACCTTAAATACGAGAATGAGTGTCTGAAGCGTGAAAATCAGGAACTGAAAGCTGGGAACCGAACGCTTAAGGAGAAGATTAATAAAGCATATGATTTTATGAGGCAGTTTACCATCAATGGAATGAATATGCTGGAACATTTCCTGCGGAGTATCGGTGAGTGGGTACAGCAGAAGGTGGCTGGAATGAGTAGGTAGAAAAGGTAAGCAAATGGGAAGGGGTGCGAAAGCACCCCTTATTTGTGGGATTTTAGTAGTAGCTATATTGAGGTTCACGTTGAATTCAAATGAAATCAACCTAATTTTGCAATATTAAGTGAATTGTAAAATTAGGTATTTAATGGTTAGCAGCAAGTCTGCTGAAAATTACATTTCTTTGTTTGGTTCTATTTTTACAATGTAAAAACTATTTGATTTGATTAATTTGTGTGGGATATCCGCAAAGCCTATTTTATAGGCTTTATATGATTTGAAGACAAGATAGTAATGTGTGATACCTGTGTTGGTAGTATAAGAAAATTTATTATTTGATATGTGTTTAATCATAGTTATGTCAGAGCAATTTGGAATGGTTTTTAATATTGCGTCTGACATGTTTTTTAATACTACTCTATTTTCGATAAGTCCTCCTTTCTATTGACCAATAACTTTTTTGGGGTATAAAAACCAGAAAAAACAGTCAAAAACAATATTGACCAATGACTTTTTTGTATGTATAATAAAGAAAATACTGGAGGTGTATTATGAACTTAAGAGAGATAGAAGCTAAATTTAAAAAGAATACATTTAATAATGAAGATGATATAAAGATTCATTTTCATTCGGACATAATAAAGCCATTATTAGAAGAATTGAACCCTGAGATGGCTGGACAATATCGCAGTGAGGATGTTTTGAAAGCAGGCGGAAGAACGGATGCAACTTTCCAGAATATTTCGTTTGAATTTAAGAAAGAAGGGTATTTTGATAAAACTTCAGGAATAAAGGAAGCGGTGTACGGAAGAGCTCATGCAGATCATGGCCTGCATGATTACATTTTAAGCAATGCGGGTATAAGTGTCAATGATAAGATGGATGTCATTATAAAAAAGATTTTATCGGGTATTGGCGTTGGATTTGATGGAAAACAGTTTATTTTTGCAAGATTTATTCCGTCTACTCAAAAAACATTACTTGATACGAGTAAAGTAAAGATAGATATAAATGAGGCTGTAAATATCGAGTTTGTATATGAGGTGAAAGATTTCTCAAAGGGAATTAAAAGGCTTGCTTTACTTTTGAAGCAGACAGATAAGATTTCGCTTTCGAAGCAGATGTTATGTGCTGTAATAAATCCTAAAAGTGATTATGTGCGGGGAAGTATATTAAAAATTTATAATAGTCTCGGTGAAAATCTGGATACAACTAAGGACACATTTAATAATAGAGTTAAAACTTTATATGATGAGTGGAACCGCGTATTTGGAGTAATGTACGGTGATGATGAAGATGCAACAGATTTTACAGAGGTGTCTTCTAAGATAAGAGATATGTATGGAATTAGTGATATTCACGAAATTGATAGTAAAAGATATCTTTTTTCGATGCAAACTTTTTTCAATATTTTTCTGAAGTTATTAGTTTATTCTTTCTTGGCGCAGTTAGTAGATCCAATGTTTACTACACAACAGGAACTCTCCAAGGATGAAATTAATAGACTATTTGACGGTAATACAGATGATAGTTGTAAATTGGTAAATAATTTCTTTGAATCTCATTTTTTAGAGTGGTTTACATTTACAGCTAATATAAATGATCCCGAATCAAGTTTTGATGTAAAACTTGTTAACGAAACATTGACAGTTGTTAATAAGTTTGATTTAAGTACATTTGTCTTGAGACCTGAAAATGTACAGGATATTTTACAGGAAGTGTATATGGGGTTAATCCCACAGGAAATGAGACATTTGATGGGGGAGTATTTTTCACCGGATTGGATCGTAGAACATGCTCTTGATATGGCAGGATATGAAGGCGACATTAGTAAAACTTTGATTGATCCAACCGCAGGATCAGGTCCTTTTTTGACGCAGGCAATTAAGCGTATTATCAATCAAAAAGGCGGCGTTTTAACGAAAGCTGATATTGTAAATATTACACAAAATATTGTTGGATTCGATATTAATCCTATTTCAGTTGTGTCAGCAAAAGCAAATTATATTCTTATAATGTTTTCTGCGTTTTTTGATAACTGTGATGAAGAATTTGGAGATTCTGTAGGGATACCTGTTTTTATAGCTGATTCAATACTGGCTCCGGTGGTATATACGGAGGAAAACGATGATACTCTAAAATTGGAAACTACAGTTGGAGAGATTGAAATTCCAAAGTTCGATTCATTCTCAAAAGGAAATGAATTTTTAAAACTTTTAAGTCAATCTATAGACGATAGGGGTTCGTATGAGATATTTGAGAGTTTGACGCTTGGGAAAGGGTTGATTACCGAAAATGATGTGGATATTGCAAAGGCATTATTTTCAAAACTGAGTGTATTACATCGTGCAAGTAAAGATTCTTTTTGGCCTATTATTTTCAGAAATAGCTTTGCTCCTGTTATGATAAGAGATAAGTTTGATTTTGTTGTAGGAAATCCGCCTTGGATTGCATGGAAAGCAATGAGTAAAAGCTATCGTGCGGGTACACTTACAATATGGCAGAGCTATGGAATATTTGAAAAAAATGCTTATGATAAAAAAACCACACATGATGATTTTGGAATGGCGGTTACATATGTTTCCGTAGATCAGTACTTAAAAATAGGAGGAAGTATGGTGTTTCTTCTTCCGGCTTCTTTTTTGAAATCAACAAAGGGGGGAGAAGGTTTTAGAAAATTTGAAATTATAAGAAATAATCAAAGCGTTCCATTTAATGTAGAAAAGGTGCATGATTTTTCTAGCGTGAGTTTGTTTACGATACCTACTGTTGCTATAAAGTTTGGAAAAGGAACTGCTATGCAATATCCTATGCAACAATATAGATTTTATACTCAAAAAGGGAGAAAAAGTAAAATAGATTCACATGCTGATTGGAAGCAAGTGTCTGAAATGGTGGAGTATTCAGATTGTTTAGCGCAGCCCGTAGACAAGGATGATATACAGTCTGCATGGCTAACCCTTGAAGATATGACATTTGCTAATAATGTTGTAAACCCTGAAATAGAACGTATATATAAGGGCAGAAAGGGGATTGAACCAGCAGGAGCCAAAGGTGTTTACATTTTGCTTAAACCTAAAAAAGTTAGAAATGGATATTTGGAAATAATCAATGATATGTCGAGACAAAGAAGAAAGGATATTATTGATAAAGGTATTCATAAAGGAGTCGTTGAAGAAAAATATATTTATCCGATGCTAGGGGGGCGTAATATTGCTCGTTGGATGGTTAAGTCTAATGAATATATGATTGTACCGCATTCATCAGAATATAAGTATGGTATACCCGAGGTAAAATTAGCTAGAGAAGCACCAGAGACATTTCAGTGGTTATCGTTTTATCATGATGAACTTTTGGATACGAGAATACAGAACGGTAAATTTTTCAATCCAGAAACACAGCCGTTTTATAGATTAGACAATGTGGGAACATATACATATTCTCCATATAAGGTTTTGTGGAAAGAGCAGACGGGAAGTATGGCTGCAGTTGTAGTTTCGACTTACTTAAAATCTGTTCCGAATGCTGATATTGATCTTTTTTCAGAAGATAAGCCGCTTGTTGTTGATTCAAAAGTTCTTATGCTCGATATTTATGATGAAATGGAAGCCTATTATGTATGTGGAATTATTAATTCTCCCAGTGTTATAGAGGTCGTTGATGGTTATGCAATTTCGACTAATAGGGGAGTTGATGTCTTGAAGTATATTGCTATTGCTAAATATGATGAGACAAATCATGTACATAGAAAGATTGCAGAAATCTCTAAAAATATTCATGATAAGATGAGAGAAACATCTGGAAAAGCAAATATTATGCAGTTAGAGAATGCACTTAATGAAGAAATTCATAAGTTATTTTCGTAAGAATACATTGGCTATTGTATCGTTGTAATGTATTTTGGAGTTTGTCGAAATGAATAAGAATGATGAAATGGACTAAAACCTAAAAGTGAGAAACTAATAGATTCATATTTATTAGTTTCTCATTTGCTATTACAAGTGAGAAATATTAATATAGAGGTAGTTAAGACAAATATTAATATTTTGCACTTTAGCAATCGCAAAATACAAAAATACAACTAGTGAATTATAGATATTCAAAAAAAGACTTTTATAGTTGACATATTTTGAAAAAAGTCCTATAATAAGAAAAAAGATTATAGGAGGTGCTTTTTTTGAAAGAAAAAACTTATAGCTTAACTGATAAAATAATAATAAGTATTATAAAATGCCTTTCAGAAGCCATCGGCGATGATGTTAAAGGTTGCTTACGCCGGGAGAATATTAATGATAAGTATTCTAATGGAAAGAAGCTTATAAAATGGGACTTTATTAATCGTAATCTTATTATGAATTTTACGGCAGGAGATTTCACTGCTGAGTACGCTAAACGTGGTGCGTGGCATATGGTGCCAATGTATGATAAAAAAACAGGAACCATTTATACAGTGATGCGCGAAGAACGTTTTAGAGAAATTCAAAGGAATCAAGCAAAGAGAAGAAAAGCGCATTATGTTGATGCGTTAGTACAATCTTTTAATTTTGATTTGAATGCAATGCATCAGTACTCAATGTTTGAAGAATCGTCTTTTGAAGAAGAGGAAGTTAAGAGTATTGTTGAAGACATTATAAAAGATTTTGGTATTGATAAGACGATTATTAAGAGATATAAGACAATATTATTTGAAGAGTATCATTCCGAACTAACTGCAGTACGCTGTTGTGTGTTGGATAGCTCATTGCAAGTGATTGAAGAAGAAGATTGGAGTGCTTACATTATGCATAGAGAATCAGTGGTAGTGGATACTGTTACTGAATCAAATGAACCTAATGTGTCAGGTATCAAGTTGAAAGATAAGGCTAAGAAAAAAGCAAAACAGAGAGAACTTGTTGCGTTAAAAGAAAATGCGCAAGAACAGAATGCATAATTTTAATAATATTGAAGGAGCGGTTATTATGGGAAATATAATTCCGTTTGACCAAATAACAAGTGGTAAACATTTTAATGGAGAACGTTTGAGAATTGCAAGAACATGGAGAGGGTATTCGGCTATAGAATTAGCTGAGAAGATTGGAGTTAATAGACAAACCATTTCTATGTATGAAAACGGTAAATTAGATAATCCGGAATTTTCTACGATTCAAAAATTTAGTGAAACACTAGAATTTCCAGTTAAATTTTTTTTGGAAGATATAAAGATTGACGTGGAGGAAAGCGCAACATATTTTAGATCATTGCTGACAACTAATAAGAAATATAGAATTGAACAAGAAGATAAAATTAAATTTATTGCTGTAATTTACAATATGATGAATGAATATTTGGATTTTGAATCATTGAATTTACCACAAATTCCAAGAAATACATCACCTCAAAAAGCAGCAGAAATATTGAGAGAGTATTGGAAGATTGGGAATAAGCCGATTGATGACATTGTATATTTGGTTGAATCGAACGGTTTGATTGTAACTGATTTTGCAACTTCTACGGGAGATGTTGATGCATTCAGTCATAAAATTGTATGTGAAGAAAAAGAAACTTATTTAATTGGTTATTCACAAAATAAAAAAACGGCAGCTAGAATTCATTTTGACATAGCCCATGAGCTGGGGCACATATTGCTTCATAATTGGAATGAAGATTTAGAAAATATAGATAAAGAGGACTTTAAAGATATTGAACAAGAGGCGCATTCATTTGCGTCAGCTTTTTTGTTGCCGGAGAAAGAGTTTTCAGATGATGTAAGACCGTACGCTACTAATTTGGCATATTATGCAGAATTGAAGAAAAGATGGAAAGTATCAATAGCAGCCATGATCCGTAGAGCCAAGGATTTAGGGATTATTTCAAATGATGATTATAGCAAGCTGATGCGAAACATGCAAAAGCAAGGCATTCGAAAGGTGGAACCGTTAGATAATGAGTTGAGGACTGCGGAACCTTCATTATTACGTCAGGCAATAAAAATACTTTTTCAAGAAAATGTTTTTACACCAAGTGAGTTTTTGGAAGAACTTTCAACAGAATACGGTCTGACTATTTATCCTAATGATATTGAGTCTATATTAAGTTTAAAAGAAGGTACATTTAATGAGGAGAAACAAACGGAAGTTTCTATTAGTGTGAAACCAAGGGAATGATTACAAAAATACACATTAAGAAGGTGAAAAATGGAGTATATTGAAGTTGGTAAAAATATATTTCTACAAGTATTTGAATATGAGGATGTCGAAAAATTTAGGTGGGTATGCGAACAATCTCAAGAAGAAAACTATTTTGCAATGTTGAAAATATGGAATCCGGGAATAAAAATGATCCTTATAAATTTACAATATAAACGTTTTTTGAGAAGAATAAATAGCAATATTGGGTTTATTTCGATGATAGATTGTGGATGTTTAAACAATAACGAAAAGAATATTGTAAGTTTGTTTGGAGTACCCAAAAAATATAACGGAATTTTTATTAATGATATGAGAATGTCGGAATCTTATAGGCATAAGGGGATAGGAGCAAAAGTCGTAAATAAAATATTGCAAGATGATAAGACTTATATGTTGGAACCTATAGAAGATGGTAAAACATTTTGGAAGAAGTTTGGGTTTAAGGAAAATGGTAAGTTGTCGATTCGTGAAAAAGTTGGTATATGTACAAACTGAGCAAATGAATGTTTATATGAAAGGGGGATTGTATAATGTCTGTTAATACATATTTGCAGAGTTTAGCAAGTTCTTTGGTGTTATCAGCATCGGAAAAGGAAAGTGTTGCGACTTCAGTTAATACAATCAAGAGCAGAGTGGATAGTTATTTTTCTGATGTTGTTGAGAAAAAGGTGTTTGGTTCATATTTGAGAGAAACAATATTGCCTAGAAATGTTGATGAGAAATCAGATGTGGATATTATGGTAGTATTTAATAATCCGTATGGATATAAACCACAAAGTTTCTTGGACAGGCTAAAAAAATTTGCAGAATACTATTACAGTAGATCGGAGATACATCAGTCAAGTCCATCATTAGTATTGGAGTTGAATCATATTAAATTTGAATTGACGCCAGCTTACAAAAATTATGGTATTTATTATATACCTGATGGACCATCCAATTGGAGAACCACAGATCCGGATGGTTTTAGTGATGCCTTGATAGAGTGCAATAAGAATAATGGGTATAAAATAAAACCTGTTGTAAGATTGCTAAAGCATTGGAATATACAAAAGAATAGAAGAGATTTACCATCTTTTTTATTAGAGAAGACCATTGCGGAGGAATTGAAATATTCATATTTTTCATGTACCTCATATACTGATTATCTTAAAGCGGGCTTAGAAAAAATAAAATACAAAACAGATTATAATGGAGTGAATAATGCGCTTGAGAGTATTAAGCAAGCGTTATCTTATGAACAACAAAATATGCCGTATTCGGCGGAAGTAGAAATTAAAAAGGTATTTCCGGAGATTTAACATGAGCAGACGAGATGATGTAATGGTTTTATATAGGCCATCAGAGATTTTAGATAAAATTGAAAAGGTACTTTTTGGTCTTGATATTGTTGCCGCTTTGGTTGCATTGGTATCTAATGAAACCATAAGTTCTATTGCGATTGTTGTTCAGATAGTTGTAGCGTTGCTTTATTTTGTAAGTAATACAATTGATGATGGTTGCTTTTGGTATGAAGCTGAAAAGCAACGAAGGAAAAATGGGATACAAAATGGATTGGGAATGAGACTATCAGAGTACGATACAGAAGAGTATTATAATAATAATCTTCCACATTCATTAGAAAGGTACGGAATGAATATTTTGGAAAGCAATTATTTTAGCAAAATAATTGCTGGGAAAATGTTACTTAAAGTGGGGGCATATGCACTTGGAGCGGTGGTTGCCTTGGTTATAGCGTGTAGATTTGTAAGTGATGAGAATATATTGTTGCTTATTGCACAAACAGCATTTTCCTCATATGTGTTGGTTAATTTTGTAATGCTGGTATTGTATAAAATTCGACTGGAAGCTCTTTATAGTCAAGCATATAATGTACTCATTTTAGGAAAGCAAGCCCATAGTCATCAGGCATGGCTTATATCGTACGTTGTAGAATATGAGGCAATAAAGGCGCATTATAAGATTCGCTTGGAACAAAAAATATTCAATAAAATGAATCGGGAGCTTAGTGCGAAGTGGCAGGATGTTGTTAGTCATAGAGTTGATGATGATTAAATTTCTGTGAGTCGTACGTAAATGGAGGTGACAAAGTGCTAAATCTTGTAGTATTTGAAACAGAAGAAGAACTCTGTGAGTTGACTGGGCTGACAGAACATGAACTGTGGCAAAAAGGTTTTAATCTTGATGATTGGGAAATTGGTTTTCAATCAGAAGTTAAATTGCATAAGACACCAACGAAAAAAGATATAGCGAATGGATATCGTGAGAATGAATTAATTGCGTTATTCGATTTGCCGGCACATTGGTTGATGAGTCAAATGAACGCTTACTGTGTTGGTGCAAATTATGTATTTCTGCATGGGAAACATTACTATACAGTTCATCATGCATAATATGGGTAAAAATGGCGACGTGTCGCCATTTTTTAGGCTGTGGTTATACAATGAAGTTTGCAATAAAAGGATAGAATCTATGATATGCGAAAGAATATAATTGACATAGTTTTCGTTGGAGAATATAATGTACTTAACCAAATAGATTTAATACATCTAAAACGTTAAGAAAGGGGAAAAGACGATGCTATACAATTATATAAAAGAACATTACAAAGAAGCGGAGCCAATTTTCTTTTCGGATTTGGAGAGAGAGGATATTACGAAGTCTGCATTAAATCAGCAGTTGAAGAAACTCTGTGATAAAGGTTTGCTACAGAAGTATGATACCGGAGTATATTTTATACCTAAGAAGTCTTTGCTAAATTCTACCATAGGTCCAAACGCGGATATGGTGGCAAGATATCGTTTTATTTCCAAAGGAGATAATGTTGATGGTTTTTATGGTGGCAATTCTTTTGCGAACCAGATAGGGATTACTACACAGGTTCCGCGGGTAGTTGAGATTGTGAGTAACAACACTAACTCGTCAGACAGAGAAGTACGAATTGGCAACAGAAGATTTTATGTAAGGAAACCAATCGTACAGATAACAAAAGAGAATGTGTATGTGTTACAGATGTTGGAACTTTTGAAAAATCTTGATGCATATTTAGATTATTCTTATGATGAGGCACGGGAGAAATTTGCTGATTATATCACGATTCATGGAATAAAGCGAAGTGATGTGGATTTGTACATCAGAAAATACCCGCTGGCAACATTTAAATTTTATTATGAATTGGGGTTAGATCATGTACTTGCATAAAGAGAATAGAGAATTGTTTCGCGATGCAATTTTGCTGACTTCACAGAAGCTTGAAGTCAGTGAAGATATCGTAGAGAAAGATTATTACGTCACATTGATTTTGAAGAAGCTTTCTGCAATTGAATATCCGGTTGTGTTTAAAGGTGGTACATCTCTTTCCAAAGCATTTCAAGTTATAGACCGATTTTCGGAAGATATTGATATTACCTTTACAGAACATCTGGGAGAAGCAAGAAG
>JAZQME010000008.1:0-27970 GCA_045543195.1 Lachnospira sp. | reverse complement strand
TGCCATCGCTCAACGGATAAAAGCTACCCTGGGGATAACAGGCTTATCACTCCCAAGAGTTCACATCGACGGAGTGGTTTGGCACCTCGATGTCGGCTCATCGCATCCTGGGGCTGTAGTAGGTCCCAAGGGTTGGGCTGTTCGCCCATTAAAGCGGTACGCGAGCTGGGTTCAGAACGTCGTGAGACAGTTCGGTCCCTATCCGGCGTGGGCGTAGGATATCTGAGAGGAGCTGTCCTTAGTACGAGAGGACCGGGATGGACTGACCTCTGGTGTATCGGTTGCACTGCCAAGTGCATGGCCGAGTAGCCAAGTCGGGACGGGATAAACGCTGAAGGCATCTAAGCGTGAAGCCTCCCTCAAGATGAGATATCCCATAGAGCTAATCTAGTAAGACCCCTTGAAGACGACGAGGTTGATAGGCTGTAGGTGTAAGCACAGTGATGTGTTCAGCTGAACAGTACTAATAGGTCGAGGGCTTAACCGAAAATAGGTTAAGGTTTGAAAAGTAAATGCTAGGCATTCTTTTGTGAGATGATAGCTTTACACGCTGATAGAAAACGAGAGTTATTCTTAAGGAATAAACGGATGATAGGTATATTTAATGTGCAGTTTTGAAGGAACATACTTCAAGTTTAATAAGCTATAGGGGTGTGGTGAAGTGGTATCATAACGGTCTCCAAAACCGCTGGTGGGGGTTCGATTCCCTCCACCCCTGCTAGAAAAGATCTGCGTATGCAGGTCTTTTTTTGTATGTAATTAAGATTTGTTTTGTGTTAATCTTTTAGGTTTATATGTAATCAAATATTAAGTATGATAAGATTAAAAAGAATATGAATAATTAAAAAGCAATGAGTATTGTGACGAAAAAAGTCGATAACTCTTTACTGATTCTTTACCACTTAGGTGGTATAATCACTGTGTATTGTGGAGAGTATGCGTATGTCTACAGTACTATATATTTGCGGTAGGAGGAATATGCAAAGGTTTAATTTGATTTTTAAAAACATATTGTATACAGCGGGGATTCTCGTAGCATTTTTTTTGCTCAGTTTAAGTGTGGAGAAATTGTTTCATACATACTCTTTGATACCGGCTATGTTTACTTTGGCAGTTTTTTTGATATCACTTATTACAGATGGGTATGTTTATGGAATTGTTGCGTCGTTGTTAAGTGTCTTGGCACTTAATTATGCATTTACATTTCCATATTTTAAGTTTAATTTCAGTATCCCTGAAAACTTGGTCTCAGCAGTTATTATGCTTGCTATAACGATTATTTCAAGTGCACTTATAACAAAGGTTAAGCAGAATGAGAAGATGAAGGTGGAGAGTGCTAAAGAGAAGATGAGAGCCAATTTGCTTAGGGCGGTTTCGCATGATTTGAGGTCGCCATTAACAACGATTTATGGCTCAAGTTCAGTTATACATGAAAAGTATGATGAGCTCTCTAAAGAACAGGTGCTTAAGTTGGTAAAAGGTGTTAATGAAGATGCTCAGTGGCTTATGGGAATGGTTGAGAATCTTTTATCGGTTACAAGGATTGATGGTGGCAATGTTAAACTTAAGAAAACATCCACTGTATTAGAAGAACTTGTGGATTCTGTGCTTGTTAGATTTAAAAAGAGGTATCCTGAACAGAAGGTTATTATTGACATCCCTGAGGATTTTGTAAGTATACCAATGGATGCAGTTTTGATTGAACAGGTTATAGTTAATATTCTTGAAAACGCAGTACAGCATGCAACAGGTATGACAAAACTTATACTAAAGGTGTTTGTAGTAGGTGACAATGCTATCTTTGAAGTGTTGGATGATGGATGTGGTATTCCAAAAGAGCATTTGTCTGAAGTTTTTTCAGGATATTATGAAAAGAAGAGTGCTGATGCACCGGCAGATTTTAAGAAAAATAATATGGGAATCGGGTTGTCGGTATGTGCATCTATTATCAAGGCACACGATGGTACGATTTCTGTTGAAAATAGAAAAACAGGCGGATGTTGCTTTAGATTTTCATTAAAAATGGAGGATGAGAACCATGAATAACAAGTTTAGAATACTGGTTATTGAAGATGATGCTAATATATGCAATTTTGTAAAGACTATTCTTGAGACTAATAATTATCAGGTTATTGATGCCAACAATGGAAGTAGCGGCGAAACTATGTTTTTGTCCCATAGACCGGATTTAGTTATATTAGACTTGGGACTTCCTGATATTGATGGCGTAGAGTTCATTAAAAGTGTTAGAGAAAAGTCAGACACTCCGATTATTGTATTGTCGGCAAGAACTAATGAATTTGACAAAGTTGAAGCACTTGATTTGGGAGCTAACGATTATGTTACAAAACCATTTGGAACAGAAGAATTGCTTGCAAGAGTGAGAGCAACACTTCGAGACAACAGAAGGAATACCAATGGTGAAAAAATTGGAAGAAGCAAGTTTATTACGGGTGATATGATTATAGACTATGAATATCGTCGAATTACTGTAAAGGATGCGGAGGTTAAACTTACTCAGATTGAGTATAACATTGTTGAACTGCTTTCAATTAATGCTGGAAGAGTGCTTACATATTCTGAGATTATTAAAAAAATATGGGGATACTCGGATTTTGGAAGTGTTAAAAAGTTGCAGGTAAATATGGCAAACATAAGAAAAAAGCTAGGTGAAAAGCCAGGGGAGAATCAATATATATCTAATGAACTTGGAGTAGGGTACAGAATGAATGATTGCGAGGTAATTAAATGAGTTTTACAGATGTAATGGGACTTTTAGGCGGTTTGGCATTATTTTTGTATGGTATGCAGATGATGAGTTCCGGTATGGAAGCAGCTGCGGGTAATAAGATGAAGAAGCTTTTGGAAAAGCTTACATCTAACAGATTTTTAGGTGTTTTGGTTGGTGCAGTTATTACTGCGGTGATTCAGTCGTCATCAGCAACAACAGTAATGGTTGTAGGATTTGTAAATTCAGGAATGATGACACTTAGACAGGCTGTATGGATTATTATGGGTGCCAATATTGGTACTACAATTACGGGGCAGTTAATTGCTCTTGACGTAGGTGCTATAGCACCGCTTATAGCAGCAATAGGTGTTGCAGCGGTTGTGTTTACAAAGAATGAAAAGATTCACCATATAGGTGATATTTGTGCAGGCTTAGGCATACTTTTTATTGGTATGGATATGATGAGTGCTGCGATGAAGCCACTTGCTAATTCACCAGAGTTTGTAAATCTTCTTGCACAGTTTAAGAATCCGTTCTTAGGTATTCTTGCCGGTTTAGTATTTACAGCTATTATTCAGTCATCATCAGCTTCGGTAGGTATCTTACAAGGACTTGCTAAAAGTGGTGTTATTGGGCTTGATAGTGCAGCCTTTGTACTGTTTGGTCAAAATATTGGTACTTGTGTAACAGCACTTCTTGCATCAATTGGTACAAGCCGCAATGCTAGAAGAACCACTATAATACATATATCTTTCAATATAATTGGTACCATTTTGTTTACAACACTTTGTATATTGACTCCACTTATCGGATGGGTTCAGATGTTTACACCGGGAGATGCTCCAGCGCAGATTGCGAATCTTCATACATTGTTTAATGTAGCAACATCGTTGTTATTGTTGCCATTTGGTAATTATCTTGCAACATTTGCAGAAAAGATTCTTAAGGATACAGGAAAAGAAAAAAGTGATGAATTGCAGCTTAGATTTATTAAGAATCTTAAAGATTACGGCGATGATCAGCTTGGTGTATCGGCTATGAGTATGGAAGCAGTTAAGCAGGAGCTTAGCCGTATGCTAGATATAGCTAAGAGTAATGTGTCAAAAGCATTAGAAGCATTTTCTAGTAATGATGTAGCTGCTGTTGCTGTAGTAGATAAGAATGAGGAATATGTTGACTATCTGAATAAAGAGATTAGAAAGTATATTTCAAAGGTTATTACTCATGAACGAACAGAAGCAGGCAGTTGTATATATAATTCATATTACACGATTACCGGTAATATCGAACGAATAAGTGATCATGCAGTAAATATTGGCGGTTATGTATATCAGATTGATGAGAAAGGCATTAAATTCTCGGATACGGCTAAAGAAGAGATGATTCAGATTAAAAAAGTGTGCGATGAGCTTATGGAGATGCTTAGTGATAGCGGTGACGATGTTGTGGACTGGCATGCTGATATTGCAGGTATGGAACAAAAGATTGACGATATGACTAAGGAATACCGCAATAATATGTATTCTAGAATTAAAGCAGGAAGTTGTTCTGATGAAGGAAGTATTCTTTTCTCAGAAATGCTTACTGACTTTGAGCGTATTGGTGATCATTGTCTGAATATTTCTGATGAGATGGTTAAGATTGCTATGGCAAATAAATAAAAGGAGATTTTATTATGGGAAATTATATCTTGGTTGGGATTATGGTTGTAATCGTTATAGCTGCTGCTGTGTTTTCTTGGTGGTTAGAGAGTGGTGGCAGTGAAGAAAATGATAAAGAAGGAGAAAAGTAATGGATGTTTTAGGATTGGTAATTGATATTGGATTGTTGGTTATTGGTTTTTTGTTTCTTATGAAAGGAGCAGACTGGTTTGTTGAAGGTACTGCTGGTATTGCAAGGAAATTTGGTATTCCGCAGATTGTTATAGGTCTTACAATCGTTGCCATGGGTACATCGGCACCAGAGGCTGCCGTTAGTGTAAATGCTGCTTTACAAGGAAATGCAAGCATTTCAGTAGGCAATGTTGTAGGAAGCAATATTCTTAACATACTTATTATCTTAGGTATTACAGGAGCTATTACAGCTGTAGCTATTCAGAAGTCAACATTGCAGATAGATATTCCGTTTATGTTAGCGATAACAGTTGTTTTAGGTGTTGTAGGCTTTACTGGTAATTCTATTTCAAGAGTTGAGGGTATAATTCTTTTGGTGCTTTTTGTTGCATATCTTGCGTATCTTTTTGTTATGGCGAAAAAGAATAAGGAGGAAGATGTAGAAGAAACTAAGCCTGTTTGGAAATTGTTACTTTTTGCAGTAATTGGTATTGTTATTATTGTTCTTGGCAGTGATTTTGCTGTAGATGGTGCTACAGGTATTGCAGTAATTTTAGGACTTAGCAATAAGTTTATAGGTCTTACAATTGTTGCACTTGGTACATCACTTCCAGAACTTGTAACCTCAGTTACAGCCGCAAGAAAGGGAAATGCTGATATTGCTATTGGTAACATTGTAGGAAGTAATATTTTTAATATTCTTTTCATACTTGGTGCAAGTGCGCTTATTATTCCATTGGAGTTTGCAGACGGTTTCCTTATTGATACCATTATTGCGGCTTTAGCAGGTGTGTTCTTGTGGGTTAGTGTATTTAAGACAAAGAAGCTTACAAGACCTTGGAGTGTTGTAATGCTTGTATCTTACACAGTGTATTTAGTATACTTATTGATGTTCTCTTAATTAATGTATAGGAGTTTATTAAAGCTTTGTAAGAGAGTATTTCTATAAAATTTAAAGATTGCAATGATTATGTGCAGGTTGTACAATCATAATATCATCATGTGAGAGGGTATTAAGATGACGACAGATAATAAACATATTGACAAAAGTATAAAGCGTAAGCGAATTCTGGTTATAATACTTTTTGCAGTATTATTAATAGGAAGTGGTGTTCTGGCATATTGCTTTAAAGATGCCATGGTAGACATTGTAGAGAATCCGCAGTTATTCAGAGATTGGATTGATAAAAGCGGGATATGGGGTATGCTTGCTTATGTGGCAATGCTTATCATTCAGGTTATACTTGCAATTATTCCGGGAGAACCGTTGGAAATAGCAGGTGGATATGCGTTCGGGCCTGTATGGGGTACATTGCTTTGTGTTGTGGGTACAACACTTGGAAGTATAATTGTTTATCTGCTTGTGAAACGTTTTGGGATGAGGATAGTGACGTTGTTCTTTTCAAAGGAAAAGATAGAGTCCATTAAGTTCCTTAAGAGTTCTCCGAAGCGTAACATACTTTTTATGATTATTTTTATAATACCTGGTACGCCTAAAGATTTGCTTTGTTATTTTATTGGTTTAACGGATATTAATTTTATGACAATGCTACTTATATGTTCTTTAGGACGATTGCCGTCTGTTATTACATCTACTGTGGGTGGAGATGCGTTAGGAACTCAAAATTACTTATGGGCAGTGATAGTATTTGTGGTGACAGCGCTAATCAGTATTGGAGGAATTGCTATATATAATCATATATGCAAGAAACACCAGGTTAAAACAGAAGAAGCAGATTCAACTATTGGATGATATTGGAGTTGCATTTTTTAAGTATCTTTATTATAATTGTATATGAATGTGGCCTGCGAAGCATAAAGCTAGGTGTTTCGCAGGCTTTTATATTGGAGATTAATTGATGAAGGTTATGTTTATTTCTCTTGGATGCGACAAGAATCTTGTTGATACTGAGAGTATGCTTGGAATATTAAAGACTAAGGGGTTTGAGTTTACGGATGATGAGACTCAGGCTGATGTTATTGCCATTAATACCTGTTGTTTTATTAATGATGCAAAGCAGGAAAGTATTGATACTATCTTAGAAATGGCTCAATTGAAGACAGAAGGAGTTTGTAAGGCACTTGTAGTTGCCGGTTGTCTTGCACATAGATATCAGGATGAGATTATCAAGGAGATTCCGGAAGTTGATGCATTTGTTGGTACATCCTCTTATGATAAGATAGCAGATGTGATACTTTCGGTACTTGATGGTAAGGGCTACAATGTTGTGGATGATGCTGACAGATTGGTTAAAACCGATGCTGACAGAATCATTACTACGGGCGGTTATTATGAATATTTAAAGATAGCTGAAGGTTGCGACAAGCATTGTACATATTGTATTATTCCTAAGGTGCGTGGTAATTACCGCAGTTATCCTATGGAGTATCTGGTAAAGCAGGCGGAGGGACTTGTTGATAAGGGCGTTAAAGAGCTTATCCTAGTTGCTCAGGAAACTACTATGTATGGTGTGGATATATATGGTGAAAAGTCGCTTGGAAAACTGATTCGTGAACTTGCTAAGATAGAAGAGCTTAAGTGGATTAGGATTCTTTACTGTTATCCGGAGGAAATTGATGATTCACTTATTGAAGTTATCAAGACTGAACCAAAAGTGTGTCATTATCTTGATATGCCTATTCAACATGCGAGTGATAATATTTTAAAGCGTATGGGCAGACGTACAAGTCGTGATGAGTTGGTGGAGATTATAAACAAGCTTCGTCGAGAGATTCCTGATATTGCCCTTAGAACAACGCTTATTACCGGATTCCCAGGCGAAACGGAAGAGGATTACGAGCAGGTTCTTGATTTTGTTGATGAGATGGAATTTGACAGACTGGGCGTGTTTACGTATTCTCCAGAAGAAGATACACCTGCAGCCAATATGCCTAACCAGATTGATGAAGCCGTTAAAGCAGAACGCAGGGATGGTATAATGCAGCTTCAACAGGAAGTTTCTATTGATAAATCAGCCGATATGGTTGGTCAGATAGTTGAATGTATGATTGAAGGCAAGATTGCGGATGATGATGCTTATGTAGGACGTTCGTACAAGGATGCACCCAATGTGGATGGTTTTGTATTTATTAATACAACAGCTAATCTTATGTCAGGAGATATAGTTAAGGTTCAGATTGACGGAGCACTCGAATATGATTTAATAGGAAGTCTTGTGCAAGATGAATAATATAAGAAATGAGGAGAACTATGAATTTACCTAATAAACTTACGATACTTAGAACAATCCTTATACCATTTTTCTTGGTGTTTTTATACACTGATTTTTGGGGAAGAGGCAATGCATATATTGCTGTTTCAATATTTATAATAGCTAGTATTACAGATTTTCTTGATGGATATATTGCAAGAAAGCATAACCTTGTAACGAACTTTGGAAAGTTTATGGATCCTTTGGCTGACAAGTTACTTGTATGTTCAGCATTGATTGCATTGGTAGATCTTGGGAAGATTGCATCATGGATTGTTATTATAATAATTGCAAGAGAGTTTATCATAAGCGGTTTTAGAACAGTTGCTGCGGATAGTGGCGTTGTTATTGCTGCAAGTTACTGGGGGAAGTTTAAGACAACATTCCAAATAATTATGATTATTGCTTTAATCGTTGATTTGCCTATACCGTATATGAATTATGTTAACCTTGCGCTTATTTATATTTCCCTTGCACTTACTATAATTTCCCTTGTGGATTATATGGTGAAGAATTATAAGGTTTTACTTGATGGAGCTTCTAAATAATTGTGTAGGTGCGATTGACGGATAAAATTTAATAGTATTTAATATACTGCCGCAAGGTGATATGTGATGATAAAAATGTGCATATTACTTTGTGGCAGTTTTATATGTAATATTGAATTTATATATGTAGGATTATTATGTATATGTATATTGTTTGTATGTGAGTGTTTGCATAAATGTTAAAAGTATATTTACAAGATGATAATTCGGTTGAAATGTATTTACAAATATATTTTGTAATGTTATAATATAATAACAGATTTATTTTCGAACAAATATTCGTTTTGTGCTTGACAATATGGTTCATATGAGATATTATACATATAACGAACAGATGTTCACAACAACGGAGGGTATTATTATGTTAAAAGAAGAGAAGATGAAAGCACTGGATGCGGCGTTGGCTAATATTGAGAAGCAGTTTGGTAAGGGCTCAGTTATGAAGTTGGGAGAGTCAGCTGCTAATCGTAATATTGAATCAGTTCCAACAGGTTCGTTAAGTCTTGATATTGCACTTGGACTTGGAGGCGTTCCGAAGGGAAGAGTTGTTGAAGTATATGGCCCGGAATCAAGTGGTAAGACAACGGTTGCATTACATATGGTTGCAGAAGTACAGAAGAGAGGCGGTATTGCAGGATTTATAGATGCAGAACATGCGCTTGATCCTGTATATGCGAAGAATATCGGTGTAGATATTGATAATCTTTATATTTCTCAGCCGGATAGTGGAGAGCAGGCATTAGAGATCGCTGAGACTATGGTTCGTTCAGGTGCTGTGGATATTATTATTGTTGACTCTGTTGCTGCCCTTGTACCTAAGGCAGAGATTGATGGTGATATGGGTGATTCACATGTTGGTTTGCAAGCGAGACTTATGTCTCAGGCATTAAGAAAGCTTACACCGGTTGTAAGTAAGAATAACTGTGTAGTTATATTTATTAATCAGCTTCGTGAGGAGGTTGGTATTATGTTTGGTAATCCGGAAACTACTACAGGTGGTAGAGCGTTGAAGTTTTATGCCTCTGTAAGATTGGATGTTCGTAGAGTAGAGACATTGAAGCAGGGCGGAGAAGTTATTGGTAACCGAACAAGAGTAAAGGTTGTTAAGAACAAGGTTGCACCACCATTTAGAGAGGCCGAGTTTGATATTATGTTTGGCAAGGGGATATCGGTGGAAGGTGACTTGATTGATCTTGCGTCTAATATAGGTGTTGTGCAGAAGAGTGGTGCATGGTTTGCATATAATGGTGAGAAGATAGGTCAGGGTAGAGAGAATGCGAAGCAGTTCCTTGTAGAACATCCGGATATTATGGCAGAGATTGATGATAAAGTCAGAGCACATTATTTTGCAACTGAGGCTCAGGGTGAATCAGGAACAGATGATGTTAAAGCAGATGAAACTAAGACAGATGCACCTAAGGCGTCTTCACGAAAGAAGTCAGCAGAGTAAGGTGAGAGATGGAGTATTTAGTTACATCATTAAAGAAGTTAACTAATAAACGCTGGCTGGTTTATATTAATTATGAACCAGCCTTTGTGCTTTATGTAGGGGAACTTAAGCAGTTTAATATTAAAGAAGATTCTAGGATTACTGAAGCAGATTATAGTACTATTATGACCACACTTGGTAAAAGGGCCACAGTTAGAGCTATGAGTCTTCTTAAGTCAAAGGATTATACAACTGTAGAGTTAAGAGGAAAGTTAGAGCAGGGATACTATCCACAGGAAGCGATAGATATAGCTGTTGATTATGTTTCCGGTTTTGGTTATCTTGATGACTACAGATATGCTTCTAACTATATTGGTTTTAAAGCAGCCACTAAAAGTAAAAAGCAGATAGTTGCATTTTTACAACAAAAGGGTGTTTCTGCAAGTCTTATTGAGCAGGCGTTGGAAGGATTTTATGATGATAATGGTGATGCTGAATTAGAGCAGGTTACGGCTCATATGCGTAAGAAATTAACATGCTGTCAGACGGAACCTGATTATGAGATGCGTCAGAAATTGATGGCGTATTATTATAGGAAAGGATTTGCGTCAGAAGTTATTAGAAAAGCACTTGATATTGTGGTTAATGAATTATTTAACAACTAACTAATGTGTAATTATGCACTAATTTTTCTTGACAAGGTTGTAAAATAAGTATAAAATCTTATTATTGTATGTTTGTACAATGAAAACTTAATAAGGAGGTGCTCCTGTGCCAGAATTAATTACTATTATTGCAATCGTTGCTACAGTAGTTATAGTCGCACCTATTACTTGGTTTATTGCAAGCTCGTACCATAAGAAAGTTACAGATGCTAAGATTGGTAGTGCTAACGATAAGGCAAGAGAGATAATAGATGAAGCATTGAAGACAGCCGAAGCTAAGAAGAAAGAGGCGCTCTTAGAAGTTAAAGAAGAATCTTTAAGAACTAAGAATGAACTCGAGAAAGAGACTAAGGAAAGACGAGCTGAATTACAGAAGTATGAGAAGCGTGTTCTTTCTAAGGAAGAGACTCTTGATAAGAAGATTGAAGCTGTTGAGAAGCGTGACTTAGGTCTTACTAAGAAAGAAGAAGAGCTTAGTAAGATGAAGCAAAAGGTTGATGAACTGGAGAGTAAGAGGCAACAGGAACTGGAAAGAATCTCTGGATTAACCTCCGAACAGGCAAAAGAATATCTTTTAAAAACTGTTGAAGACGAAGTTAAACATGATGCTGCTATTCTGGTTAAGACCCTGGAAAGCAGAGCTAAAGAGGAAGCAGATAAGAAGGCTAAGGAATATGTTGTTACAGCAATCCAGCGTTGTGCTGCTGATCATGTTGCTGAGACTACTATTTCTGTAGTACAGCTTCCTAATGATGAAATGAAAGGTCGTATTATAGGTCGAGAAGGACGTAATATTCGTACTTTAGAGACTCTTACAGGTGTTGAATTGATTATTGATGATACTCCTGAGGCAGTAGTTTTA
Source organism: Lachnospira sp. (assembly GCA_045543195.1). Taxonomy (GTDB): domain Bacteria; phylum Bacillota; class Clostridia; order Lachnospirales; family Lachnospiraceae; genus Lachnospira. The sequence goes on along the minus strand of JAZQME010000008.1, from coordinate 16,691 downwards.
TCGGGCTTTGACCCAATCAGACGTGAAGTTGCAAGAATTGCACTTGAAAAGTTGATTTTAGACGGACGTATTCATCCGGCTAGAATTGAAGAGATGGTTGAGAAGGCTCAAAGAGAAGTTGAAGTATTAATAAAAGAGGAAGGTGAAGCTGCAACTTTAGAGGTTGGTGTTCACGGTATTCATCCGGAGCTTGTTAAGCTTTTGGGTAGAATGCGTTTCAGAACAAGTTATGGTCAGAATGCGTTGAAGCATTCTATAGAAGTTGCTCAACTTTCAGGTCTCCTTGCAGGAGAAATTGGAGTTGATGTAAAGTTGGCTAAGAGAGCCGGTTTGTTACATGATATCGGTAAGTCAATTGACCATGAGATTGAAGGCTCACATATCCAGATTGGTGTTGATTTGTGTAAGAGATACAAGGAATCACACACAGTTATTAATGCTGTAGAAGCACATCATGGTGACGTTGAACCAGAAAGCTTAATTGCTTGTATTGTACAGGCTGCAGATACTATTTCAGCTGCAAGACCTGGTGCTAGAAGAGAGACGTTAGAAACTTATACAAACAGACTAAAACAATTAGAAGATATTACCAATTCCTTTAAAGGAGTTGACAAGTCATTTGCCATTCAGGCGGGTAGAGAGATTCGAGTTATGGTTGTTCCTGAAGTCGTTAATGATTCAGATATGGTACTTATGGCAAGAGATATTTCAAAGCAGATTGAAGAGCAGATGGAATATCCGGGACAGATCAAGGTTAGCGTTATTCGCGAGTCTAGAGCTGTTGATTTTGCCAAGTAAAACTATAGTTCAGTTTTAAATTAGTCCCCAAGGTTACATTATGTAGCTTTGGGGATTTTTTTATAATATTATTAAAAAATAAAGCTTTCTAATGTATAATTATAAATAATGTTGCGGAATAATGCGTAGCTTTCGGAAAAGAATGTTAATGAATATCTTAAAATAATAAAGTTGTCACACCTAAACTTGCGATTTTTAATCAATCAAACTTGATTTCTTTAAATTATTAAATTTTTTCTTGCATTTAATTCTAATTCAGTGTAGAATGGATATGCTTATGGTTTTATAGTTTAGGAGGATTATTATGCAGTACAGTAGTATGAGTAAGGAAGAGTTATTAGCATTAAAGAGTGAACTTGATGCAAGATATACAGAGGCAAAGGCAAAGGGATTAAAGCTTGATATGTCAAGAGGAAAGCCATCTGCTTCACAGCTTAATGTGTCTTTAGATATGCTTGATTGCTTGAACAGTTCATCAGATTTTACATCAGAAAACGGAACAGATTGTCGTAATTATGGAGTTTTAGATGGTATTGATGAAGCTAAGAAGCTTATGGCAGATATGATGAATACAACTTCTGAGCATATTATTGTTTATGGTAATGCGAGTCTTAATATTATGTTTGATCAGATATCAAGAGCATATACACATGGTTTGCTTGGAAGTACACCATGGTGCAAGCTTGATAAGATTAAGTTCTTGTGTCCTGCTCCAGGTTATGACAGACATTTTGCCATAACAGAGCGTTTTGGTTTTGAGATGATTACAATTCCAATGACTGAGAATGGTCCGGATATGGATATGGTAGAGCAGTATGTTAATAATGATGCTGATGTTAAGGGTATTTGGTGCGTTCCAAAGTATTCTAATCCACAGGGGTACACATACTCTGATGAGACAGTGAAGCGTATGGCTGCACTTAAGCCTGCGGCAAAGGATTTCAGAATTTTCTGGGATAATGCTTATATTATTCATGACTTATATGACGATAAGTCTGACGAGCTTCTTGATATTATTTCTGAGTGTGAGAAGGCTGGCAATGCGGATATGGTATTTGAATTTGCATCAACTTCAAAGGTTAGCTTTCCAGGTTCAGGTATTGCAGCTATGGCAACATCAGCAGCTAATATTGCTGATGTTAAGAAGCAGCTTACAGTTCAGACAATCGGACATGACAAGCTCAACCAGCTTCGTCATGTAAGATACTTTAAGGATATTAATGGTCTTAAGGCGCATATGAAAAAGCATGCTGATGCAATGCGTCCTAAGTTCGAAGCAACACTTGAAGTGCTTGAGAAGGAGCTTGGTGGTTTAGGCATTGGTTTATGGACAAAGCCAAATGGTGGTTATTTCATATCATTTGAGGCTATGGATGGATGTGCTAAGGCAATTGTTGCAAAGTGTAAGGAAGCAGGTGTTACACTTACAGGTGCAGGTGCAACATTCCCTTATGGCAATGATCCTAAGGATAGTAATATAAGAATAGCTCCATCTTTCCCTACTCCGGATGAGATGGCATTAGCTGCTGATTTATTTGCACTTTGTGTTAAGTTAGTAAGTGTTGAAAAAATCTTAGAAAACAAGTAAAATATAATTAATTGAAGGGGCTATTGAAACATATTGGTGACAAAGCCCCTTTTGATTTAAGCTTTAACGTAAGAAGGGAGAAGGATTATGGCAACAATTGGATTTATTGGAATGGGTAATATGGGATATGCGATGCTTAAGGGGGTGCTTTCAGCATATACACCGGATCAGATTATATTCTCATGTATTGAAAAGGACGTAAGACAGCGTGTAAGCGATGAAACGGGTGTGAGATATGCAGAGAGCAATGCAGAGTGTGCAGCTAATGCAAAGTATGTTGTACTTGCTGTTAAGCCTAATGTTTACGATACAGTAATTAATAATATTCAAAATGTTGTGACAGAGGAAAGTGTGATTATTTCTATCGCACCTGGAATTACAATTGATGATGTTAAGAGTAAGTTTGAAAGAAAAGTAAGAGTAGTGCGTGCTATGCCTAATACACCAGCTTTGGTTGGTGCGGGAACAACAGGTGTAAGTTATGAAAAAACAGACTTTACATTTGAAGAAAGAGATGTAATAGAGAAGTTCTTTAATTCATTTGGTAAGATGGTTGAGGTTCCTGAAAAGCTTATGAGTGCAGTTGTTTGTGCAAGCGGAAGTTCTCCGGCATATGTGTATATGTTTATCGAAGCGTTGGCAGACAGTGTTGTGAAGTACGGCATTCCAAGACAGGATGCTTACAAGCTTGTAGCTCAGACAGTTATGGGGTCTGCGAAAATGGTTTTGGAAACTGGAGAGCATCCGGGTAAGTTAAAGGACAATGTTTGTTCACCGGGAGGCACAACTATAAGAGGTGTAGCTGCGTTAGAAGAGTATGGTATGCGCAATTCTATTATGAAAGCAACAGATGCATGCTATGATGCTTGCAATAATATTAATAAATAGTAAATGAAAGAGGTGCGGGATGGAGCATATTCAGCGAATAAACAGAGAGTTAAAATACAAGGGAACATTGTTACATATGTATGAAGATACCATAAGAACTCCTGATGGTCATGAAGCACAGTGGGATTTTCTTGATCATAAAGGGGCGGCGGCTGTAGTACCGGTTCTTGATGATGGTAGAATTCTGCTTGTGAGACAGTACCGTAATGCTCTTGATAGAGAGACTCTTGAGATTCCGGCAGGTGGGCTTGAAAGCGCTGACGAGCCGACAATTGAAGCAGCAGCCAGAGAGTTAGAGGAAGAGACAGGATATGCCTCTGACAATCTTACTAAGCTTATATCTGTAACCACAGCGGTTGCATTTTGCAATGAGGTTATTGATATTTATCTTGCAACTGACTTAAAGAAGACAGAGCAGCATCTGGATGAGGATGAGTATATTGAAGTCGAAGCTTATACACCTGAGCAGATTGCTGATATGATATATGAGTGTAAGATTCAGGATTCTAAAACTGTTGCTGCAGTTATGGCATATATCAATAAGTATGTACATAAGATGTAAACAAGTGATTATTTATGAGCTTGTATAAAGCGGTGTGGAGAGTTGATGAACCTTTCTTATGTTGTTAAAAAATATAAAGTAGCGATTATCATTATGGCAGGACTCCTTTTGGGTACTGCCTATGCTAATATTGGCGTGAAATATTGGGGTATGAGTCCTAAAATGTTTAGCAACGATTTTTTAGCAGTTTATGAGGAGGTTGAAGTTAACAGCTTTTCATTATGGCAGTATGTATTTGGCACTCGTTTCAAAGATTTTTTAGCAGTACTTATTCTTAGCTTTACTAATCTTAGAAAAGTAGCTGTCAATGGTTACATTGCGTATTTTGGAATTGTCACAGGTGGTATGATTAGCTTTGCTGTAATGAATCATGGGGCTACAGGTGTTTGGATTTATTTGCTGTCAGTACTGCCACAGTATATATTATATATAATTGCGTATCGCGTGATATACATGATAGGGCACGAAGAGCGTGTAAGAAGTGGTAATGATATACGAAAACACATATTTATGGTGATTTTTATAATTAGTCTGGTATTTGCAGGGACTTACGTGGAAGCGTATATTAATCCGGCCATAATGAGGTGGGTATATTCGTGGATGTGGTTTTAGGAGATATTATGGAAGAGAAACAAATTAGAGCAGTTTATAATGATAAAACAATACGTGTATATCAGGCGTATTCTGAAGTGATTGCTAAAGAGGCTGTTTTAAATGGAACATTTGGGCAAACTGGATTGTGAGTATAGAAGATATAACGGATTATGTTAAAGAATTGGATGTCAAGCGTGAAGCTGGTGCGGATATAATTGGAGAGTTGCCTGATGAGAAGATATATCTGCTATGATAAATAAAAACGAAAATGCTATGTGACCAATCATCGGCTCACATAGCATTTTTAATGTTCTTAAAACAACAATTATAATCAATACATCTTACAAGTATTCTGCAATATCGTAAAGTAATCTTTCTGAATCGTCCCAGCCAAGGCATGGGTCTGTGATTGACTTTCCATAAACGCCTTCGCCAACCTTTTGGCAACCAGGCTCTATGTAGCTTTCAATCATAACACCCTTAACTAAAGTTTTAAGGTCAGCTGAATGCTTGCAACTATGAAGAATTTCTTTAGTAATACGAATCTGCTCCTGGTGAAGTTTGCTTGAATTAGAGTGATTAACGTCTACAATACAAGCTGGATTAGCGAGTTCACGAGTATTGTACATATTGAAAAGTCTGATTAAATCCTCGTAGTGGTAGTTAGGGATGTTCTGACCATGTTTGTTAACGGCACCACGGAGAATAGTATGTGCAAGTGGGTTACCAGGTGTTTCAACTTCCCAGTTTCTGTATATAAATGACTGCTTAGCCTGTGCTGCAACAACAGAATTGAGCATAACTGAGAAATCACCACTTGTAGGGTTCTTCATACCGGCAGGAACGTCCATACCACTAACTGTAAGTCTGTGCTGTTGATCTTCAACAGAACGTGCACCTACTGCAACATATGATAAAACATCAGATAAGAACCAGTAGTTCTCAGGATAGAGCATCTCATCAGCTGGCATAAGTTCAGCTTCCTGCATAACGCGTATGTGCATCTTTCTGATAGCGATGAGACCCGCTAATAAGTCCGGCTTTTTTTCAGGGTCAGGCTGATGAAGCATACCCTTATAACCAGTACCTGTAGTTCTAGGCTTATTAGTATAAATTCTAGGAATAACGATAACCTTGTCCTTGATCTTTTCCTGAACCTTCTTTAAACGAAGAGTGTAATCAAGTACTGCATCCTCGTTATCTGCAGAACAAGGACCAATGATAGCAATGAACTTATCTGATTTGCCAGTGATAACGTCAGCGATTTCTTTATCTCTTTCAGCCTTCAATGTAGCTATATCAGCAGGAACAGGGAACTGCTCCTTTATCTCTGCTGGTGAAGGAAGTTGTCTAATAAAATTAAAACTCATAATAAACTCCAATCATTAAAAATATTGACGCAAGAATTATAATACAAACATTGTAAAATGTAAATAATCAGGCAATGATATTTTTTTGCATTTTTGCGTAAAATGTAGTAGAATACAGTTAAGTATTATGAGCGAAAAAAGAGGTGGTATATATGGGTATTAACAGAATTGTATGGATAGTACTGGATAGTGTTGGTATAGGTGAGCTTCCTGACGCTGAAAAGTTTGGAGACGTGGGAAGCAACACACTATGTAACACAGCTAAGGCTGTAGGTGGTCTTAATGTGTCTAATATGGTGAAGCTGGGACTTGGTAATATTGCTGGTGTGACGGATGTTGATAAGTGTGAGGCTCCCGTTGGGTGTTATGGAAGACTTGCTGAGATTTCTAATGGGAAGGATACAACCATAGGTCATTGGGAGATGGCGGGTATATATACTCCGGAACCATTTCCGGTGTATCCGGATGGCTTTCCTGCTGAGGTGATTGATGCATTTGTTAAAAAAACAGGTGTACCTGGGGTGCTTGCCAATCGTCCGGCGTCAGGAACTCAGATAATAGCAGAATTAGGCGATGAGCATATAAGGACTGGAAAGCCGATTGTGTATACATCAGCGGATTCGGTGTTTCAGATAGCTGCGCACGAAGATGTTATACCGCTTGATAAACTCTATAAGATGTGTGAGGATGCAAGAGAGATTCTTTCAGGAAAACATGCGGTAGCAAGAGTTATTGCAAGACCGTTTGTAGGTAAGGATGGTGCGTTTACCAGAACTGCTAACAGAAGAGATTTTTCTTTGAAACCAACCACAGATAATGTGCTTAATAGAGCTATAGATGCAGGCTTTGATGTTATTGGTGTTGGTAAGATTGAGGACATATTTGCCGGTGTTGGCATAACAGAGGCCATTCATACCAAAGACAATCAAGATGGTGTGGATGTGACTATTAAGTATATGAAGCAGGATAATAAGGGGATTATTTTTACGAACCTTGTGGAATTTGATTCTGTGTGGGGCCATCGTAATGATTATGAAGGGTATGCAAGAGGGCTGGCTGAGTTTGATGCAAGACTTCCGGAGATTATGAAAGCACTTCGTGAAGATGATTGCTTAATTATAACTGCTGACCATGGCTGCGATCCTACAACACCAAGCACTGACCATTCAAGAGAATATGTACCTCTTCTTATATATGGTGATAAGATTAGGGCAGGAGTCAACCTAGGTACAGGAGAAACTTATGGTGATATAGCTCAGACTATTGCAGAGTTACTAGGACTCCCAAAGGTTAACATAGGAACAAGCAGGGTGTCAGATATATTGATATAAGCATTGATGTAAGTATTTTAGTTAATTTTATGTTATTAATGTTTTGGCAGAACGGACAGTCTTTGGAGTGTTTGTATGCAGATTGGGGTAAGTTATGAGAATGTATGATGTTATAATGAAGAAACGAGATGGTGGTGTTCTTTTAAAAGAGGAGATTGATTATTTTATTAAAGGTTACACAGCTGGAGAGATACCGGATTATCAGGCATCGGCATTGCTTATGGCAATATATTTTAATGGTATGAATAGGGAAGAGATTCTTAATCTTACAATGGCTATGGCTGATAGTGGTGATACACTTGACTTGTCTGCAATTGAGGGAATAAAGGCAGATAAGCATAGTACAGGCGGTGTAGGTGATAAGACTTCTTTAGTTTTGGGACCTATGGTTGCAGCCTTGGGAGTTAAGATGGCCAAGATGAGTGGCAGAGGCTTGGGACACACGGGGGGTACTATTGATAAGCTGGAAAGTATAACAGGCTTTTCAACTGCGCTTTCAGAGAAGATGTTTATTGATAATGTTAACAGTATAGGACTTGCTATTACAGGTCAGACAGGAAATCTTGCTCCGGCAGATAAGAAGTTATATGCTTTGCGGGATGTGACGGCTACCGTTGACAATATTCCTCTTATAGCAAGCAGTATTATGAGTAAGAAACTGGCCGCAGGTGCAGATGCTATTGTTTTAGATGTTAAAACGGGAAGCGGCGCATTTATGAAAACAGAAGAAGATGCATTAGCCTTAGCGAAAACAATGGTTGACATAGGTAATGGTGCTGGAAGAAATACTATTGCCATAGTTTCTGAGATGGATCAGCCACTTGGATGTGCGGTTGGTAATATTTTAGAGGTTATTGAGGCTGTTGATACCCTTAAAGGCAAAGGTCCGAAGGATTTGGAAGAACTTTGTATAGCGTTAGGCAGTTATATACTTATTGCAACAGGTAAAGCACAAGACGAGGCGGAAGCAGAAAAGAAGCTTAGAGATGTTATTGAAAATGGTGAAGCGCTTGATAAGTTTAAGGAGTTTGTAAAAGCACAAGGTGGAGATTCATCTATGGTAGATGATATGTCATCGGCACTTGATGTTAAGTTTATAGAGGATGTGATATCTCCTGTTTCGGGATATGTTAAACATATTCAATCTGATGCTATAGGACTTGCGGCTATGGTTCTTGGTGGCGGAAGAGAAACGAAAGAAAGCGTTATTGATTTATCTGTGGGTGTGATTATACACAAAAAGGTTGGCGATTATGTAGAACCAGGGGAAAGACTGGTTACTATGTATTCTAATGATGAAAAGAAGTCACAGGATGCGAAAGAGCGAGTGATTGCTGCATATGAGTTTAGTGATGAACGGCCTGTAGATAAAGCTTTGATTAAGGGTGTAGTTCGGTAGGTTTTGGCTAATCAGACAATAATAAAAGCTATATAGTATATTTAACAGACAGTAGTAATGTGTCTCAATTATATACTATATAGCCTTTTAATCATTCATAATATACACTGCATAAAAACAGTGCATTAGACGGCAATGTTGGTCCTGCATTTACACGCTGTTTCGAAGCAATGATTGCAGGGATGTCCTGAGGACTTATTTTTCCGACACCGGCAAATATAAGTGTACCTGCGATAATGCGTACCATATTGTAAAGAAAACCGTTGCCTGTAACTTTGATGATAAGGACTTCCTTGCCACTAACGCATTTGATAATATCAAGACGAATGTCTGTAACCGTGCGGATATGAGACTTATCTTTTCTTTTGTCAGTGGTGAATGCTGAGAAGTCATGTGTTCCGATGATGTAATTGGCACAGATGCGCATTTTATCAAGGTCGAGTTTTCCCTGGTGAGGTGTGTATACATATCTTGAGGCAAATACATCGGGTTTTTCTTCATCGTTGAGAGCTACACAGTAGGCGTAAGTCTTGGATGTAGCACTTTTCCTTGAGTGGAAGTCTGTCGGGACTTCGTGAATTGATGTAATAGCTATATCAGCAGGAAGCAGGTTGTTTAAAGAGATGAGACTGGATATGTCCAGCTGCTTTTCACAGAAAAAGTCTGCAACCTGAGCGATAGCAGACACACCCGCATCAGTTCGTCCGCTGCCTGATATATGTATAGACTCGCCGGTGAATGCAGACAGTGCATTTTCAATGGTTTCTTGTATTGTTTTGGGGTTATCCGGCAGTTTTTGCCAGCCTTTATAGGAAAGACCGTCGTATTTAATGTATATTTTATAGTGCATAATATTCGCTCCAATATGTTAAGGTTAGTTATGAGTGCTTGAAAAACAAGGGTTTACAGCTTATATAATATCTGATTATGTTAAATTTGTAAATTCTAATAAATTACATTTGGGTTGTATTATTTTGGATTTTGTGATAATATTGGTGTAATGAATTTTATCTTGTAAAGGAGAATAGTGATGGAAGTAAGACCAGGAGCCAATCAGGCAGACGTTAAGCATTATGACACAGAGAGATTAAGACATGATTTCCTCATTCAGGATTTCTTTGTAGCTGATGAGATTAAGATGGTATACAGCCAGATCGACAGAATTATTGTTGGTGCGGCTACACCAGCTAATAAGACACTTACACTTGAGGCAGGTGCAGAGCTTAGAGCTCAGTATTTCCTTGAGAGACGTGAGATGGGTATTATCAATATCGGTGGTAACGGTAAGGTTACAGTAGACGGTAAGGAGTATAACTTCAAGTATAGAGATGGTTTATACATAGGTATGGGTTCTAAGGAGATTACATTCTCAAGTGAGGATCCTTCTAATCCGGCGAAGTTTTACTTTAACAGTGCACCTGCACATATGACATATCCTACAGTATTTATTGATCCTGATAAGGATATTTTACCAGAGAATAAGAAGGAACTTGGTTGCCTTGAGAATGCTAACCACAGAGTAATTAATAAGTATATCCTTCCGGGACAGGTTGAAACATGCCAGCTTGAGATGGGTATTACAAGCCTTGAACCGGGTAGTGTATGGAATACTATGCCATGTCATACACATGACAGACGTATGGAGGTTTATCTCTACTTTGAAGTGCCAGAGAATGATGTTGTATTCCACTATATGGGTGAGCCAACAGAGACTCGTCATATCGTTATGAGAAACGAGGAGGCTGTTATTTCACCAAGCTGGTCAATTCATTCAGCTTCAGCTACTCACGCATACTCATTTATCTGGGGTATGGTTGGTGAGAATCAGGACTTCGACGACATGGATCATGTTGATATGAAGGACCTTAAGTAATTGCGGAATGACATCCTTTTAGGATTTCATTTATATATTTTTTAACAAAGAAAAGGAGAGTTTAAAATGTCAGTAAATTTTTCACTTGAAGGCAAAGTTGCTTTAGTTACTGGTGCATCTTATGGTATCGGTTTTGCTATCGCTTCAGGCATGGCAGAGGCTGGTGCTACAATCGTTTTCAACGATATTAATCAGGAATTAGTAGATAAGGGTATTGCAGCATATAAGGAGAAGGGTATTGAGGCTCATGGTTATGTTTGTGACGTAACTAACGAGGAGCAGGTTGACGCTATGGTAGCACAGATTGCTAAGGATGTAGCTCCAGTTGATATCCTTGTAAACAATGCTGGTATCATCAAGAGAATTCCTATGCATGAGATGAAGGCTTCTGAGTTCAGACAGGTTATCGATATCGATCTTAACGGACCATTCATCGTATCTAAGGCAGTTATTCCTTCTATGATGGAAAGAGGTCATGGTAAGATCATCAACATCTGTTCTATGATGTCAGAGTTCGGTCGTGAGACAGTTTCAGCTTATGCTGCAGCTAAGGGTGGTTTGAAGATGTTAACAAGAAACATCTGCTCAGAGTACGGCAAGTACAACATCCAGTGTAACGGTATTGGACCTGGTTACATCGAGACTCCACAGACAGCTCCACTTAGAGAGCGTCAGGCTGATGGTTCAAGACATCCATTCGATGCATTCATCTGTGGTAGAACACCAGCTGAGAGATGGTTAAAGCCAGAAGAGTTAGCTGGTCCAGCTGTATTCCTCGCTTCAGAGGCTTCAGATGCAGTTAACGGACATATCCTTTATGTTGATGGTGGTATCGTTGCATACATCGGTAAGCAGCCATAATTAAAGGATTATATTTCTTTTGTTAAGAGTATGGACAAGGTGTCGTAAGACACCTTGTTTTTTTGTGTTTTAATAGAGCTGGGGACTCGGGATTATAAACTACGTAATTGTCGGTGATTGAAAGTTGTCTCATAATAATTATGCGAATTTCAAAAATGTATTGACATAACACTCGGTAGCCGATATAATGATGTTACGATATATCGGACGACGATATATCGTTGGCTGAAATACAATAGTAGTATTTAATTTAGAATATAGAAGGGAAGAAGCTTATGGGTGAGAATATTGCATTGACAGAAGCGGTTTACTACATATTACTTTCCTTAAATACGCCTTTACATGGTTATGGGATTATGCAGATGGCGGATGAGTTAAGTAATGGTAGGGTGAAACTTGCAGCAGGAACATTGTATGGAGCATTAAATACCCTTTGCGATAAGGGGTGGATTAAAGAACTCCCTATGGAAACCGGTAGTAGAAAGAAAGAGTACTGTATTACAGACAGTGGTAAACAGGTACTGATTGCAGAACTTAACCGTCTTAGACAGTTGGTGAGCAATGGTGAGATGATATTAAATATATGATGTATTGTTTATAGGAGGAATGCTTATGGCGCGTCAAACGATTCGTAAATGGTTTTGGGTTTGGGATTTTGATAAAGAAGAAAAGTGGCTTAATGATATGGCTGCAACAGGTTGGACTCTGGATGGTGTGGGCTGGTGCAGGTATGATTTTAAAACAACTGAGGCTGATGAATATAGTATTAGGATTGAGATGCTTGATAATGCACCATCTATGTCGTCATCACAGGAATACATTGATTTTGTTGAACAAACCGGTGCTGAGTATATAGGTAATATGGTTAAGTGGGTTTATTTTAGAAAGAAGAAAGCTCTTGGTGAATTTGAGCTGTTTTCTGATATAGATTCTAAGATAAAGCATCTTAACAGGATTATTACAATGCTTGCTATTATAGGTGGAGCTAATTTGCTTATAGGAGTTATGAGTTTTATTAGAATTGATTATCTGGGGCTTATTAATATTGCTTGCTCAATACTGTTAGGATTTGCCACATATTTGTTATGGCGAAAGAAGAAAAGGCTCCAGAATGAGCGGTTATGGCGAGAGTAAGTTATAATATATCTCGCATAATTATATTAATGTAAAATGTTTTACAAAATATTTTAAAATACATATTGACAACTTTAGTTGTCATATGTATAATGCAGAGTGTAGGGTTTGACAAACAAAGTTGTCATTTTGGAAAGATAACTTGTCAAAATGCAGAGAATGTAAAATTTGCAAGTTTAATGTCTGATATGTATAGTTGAGCTGTTTATATGTATATTTGGGACAATATATATTTACATTTATTATCTGCATATTATAATTCGGTTATAACTTATAGTTATACATATATCAAAATTAAGAGGAGAAAAAGAACGACTATGAAATTAGAAGTCAGAAACATCACTAAAAAGTTTGATGGCAATGAAGTACTTCATGGCGTGTCATTCGAAGTGGAGAGCGGTAAGGCTCTTGGTCTTCTTGGACGTAATGGTGCAGGTAAGACAACTACTATCCGTATTATTATGGATGTGTTCCGTGCTAACAGCGGAGAGATATTGTTGGATGGAAAGAAGTTTGATCAGAAGAAGCATCAGATTGGATATCTTCCGGAGGAGAGAGGTCTTTATCCTAAGAAAACTGTTATTGAGCAGTTAGTATATCTTGGCAGAATCAGAGGAGTATCAAAGGCTCAGGCAACAGCCAATGCTAAGAAATGGCTTGCAAGACTTGAGGTTTCAGAGTATGAGAACAGAAAGCTTGAGACACTTTCAAAGGGTAATCAGCAGAAGGTTCAGCTTGCATCGACACTTGTCTGTGATCCTGAGATAGTTATCCTTGATGAGCCTTTCAGTGGTCTTGACCCTGTAAACTCACGTATCTTACAGGATGTAGTAAAGGAACTTATCGCTAACAATAAGATTGTTATTTTCTCAAGTCATCAGATGAGCTACGTTGAAGAGTTCTGTGAGGATATTGCTATTATTAACAAGGGTGATGTAGTTCTATCAGGAAATCTTGATGAGATAAAGAGAAAGTTTGGTGAGAACCAGCTTGTATTATCAGCTACTAACTATAATATAAAAGAGTTAAATGAGGTGCTTACAAGTAAGTTTGTATCAGAGGTTACTGTTACAGGTGTTAATAAGGATGAACTTATTATCAGACTTTCTGATGGTGTTACAAGAAAGGATTTACTTAGCAAGCTTATTGCACAGAATATTGATATTGAACATTTTGAGACATATAAGCCTTCGCTTAATGATATATTTGTTTCACAGGTTGGTGAAGAGATTGTGGAAGCTCAGAATAATGTTGGAAAGGAGAATGCATAACTATGAAGAAATTTTTGATTATCTTTGAATATGAGTTTATGAATTATTTGAAGAATAAAAGCTTTATTATAACAACAGTGCTTATTTCTTTAATTATGGGTGCAGCTATGTTCCTTCCTAATATATTTGATATGTCAGAGATGTTAGGTACTGGCGATTCTTCTGATACAGAGCAGACTGATGATAAGAAGGATGATGATTCAGAAGATTCAGAAGATAAAGAAACAATGCTTATTTTTGACAAGAGCGGAGCATTTGTTGATATGTCCCTTCTTGAAAATACATTTGCTAATGTAAAGTGGGAGAAGGCAGAGAGCGTTGATAAGCTCAAAGAAAAGGTTGAGAATGAAGATGTTGAGGCTGGTTTTATTGTTAATTCCCTCACATCTTATGAGTATTGTGTACATAACAAAGATATGAGTGATTATAATACATCACTTTTTGAATCAGTACTTCGTACTATGAATCAGATTAAATATTGTCAGGAAAATAATATTAATTACCAGGAAATTATGGTAGCGTTTTCACCTGTAATAGAAGGCGAAGTTAATGTTCTTGGTAAGGACATGGCAGATAATTATTTCTATTGTTATTTCCTTGTTATTATCGTATTTATGATTATTATTTTCTACGGTGTAATGGTTGCTACATCAGTTACACAGGAAAAGAGCAACAGAAGTATTGAGGTGCTTGTTACTAGCGTGGATACTAACAGTTTGTTCTTTGGCAAGGTTATGGCAGGTACAGTAGCTGCATTAGTGCAGGTAGGTATCATAATGGTTTCTATACTTGGATGCTATCAGCTTAACAGAGATGCATGGGGCGGTGCTCTTGATATGCTTTTTGATATTCCGGCAGAGGTTATCATTGCATTTGCATTCTTTGGACTTGGTGGACTTTTGTTCTACACATTTATCTATGGTGCTCTTGGTGCTCTTGTTTCAAAGACAGAGGATATCAACAAGGCATCAGGTGGTGTACAGATGATTATTATGGTTGTATACTTTGTTATGCTTTTCTTCCTTACAGAGGTTGATGGTATTGTTATCAAGGTTGCATCATTCCTTCCAATCAGTTCATACAGTGCTATGTTTGCACGTATTGCTATGGGTAATGTTGCTGTATGGGAGATTGTGGTATCATTCATTATTCTTGTAGTAAGTACAGTACTTGTGGGAATTGTTGGTTCTAAGATATACAGAATGGGTACATTAAGATATGGTAACCCAATCAAGTTAACTAACGCTCTTAAGAGTATTAGAAATAAAGATTGATATATAAGTAAGTAAAAAACTGCTGGTGCTAAAAAGTACCAGCAGTTTTAATGTGTTTTAAAAATGTTATAAATAGACAGTCTCTCCGCCCTTAACTTCAACAACATCATCGTCATTAACAACGATCCAGGCTGAAGTAGCAGAAGGATTATATACGAAACTGTTGTCTGCGGCGAATTTAAGGTTAGCAAAAACTTTCTCGTTATCGATGATTTCGATATTAGTTGCGTACCATATGTCATCTCTGCCGCCAATCATCTCGCAAAATTCTTCCATAATATTCCAGTTATTATCCTTTTCAAACTCGAAACTATGTCCCCACACAGATAACATATAAAGATATTGTTTCTTGTTAAGCTCCATAAATTCCTTGCCGAATTCAATAAGATTGTGGTTGTGATGGCATGTGAATACCCATCTCATATAATCCTGCGGCATACCAAAACCATTCTCGTCACCAACAAGTATAGGACCTTCAGCGTACTTGGCATATTCTTTTGCTGCACGAACAGCGGCATACTTATCACCAACAAGTCGGGCATATTCTATACCAATATCAGAAGCAATAGTGCAACACCTGTCATCATAAGAACCGTTAGGAAACGCAAGACCACGAACAGGATAACCCATAATCTTTTCAAGTCCAGCCTTGTCATTAAGCAGCTGGTAAGCAATTTCTGAGTTAGGACAACGGGCAATAGTAGGATGAGTACATGAATGAGCTGCTACTTCGTGTCCTGCATAAAGCTCTTTCCACTCAGAAGTTGGAATTCGGCCGGACATATCTGCCATTTCTGAATTCAAGTTAAAAGTTGCTTTGATGCCATATTTGTTAAATATCTCAACTAATCTGCGGTCTTCAACCTTACCATCATCATAGCTTAAAGTTAAAACCTTACTTTTCCCCCCCGGAAATGCTTTGTATACTTTGTTCATATTAAAACGCCTCCGATAATTATGTTGCATATATTATACACCTAAAAATACTATTTGTCGATAAATAGAAAGCGATTTAACAGAGTTTTTATATGATAAAAAGTATCTTTTCTGTCAACATTATCACTGGAATACAGTGGAATTGAGTGGTGAAGTTCATCATTTATGTATATATCAAGACTGCCAACGCATTGACCGTTGTATATAGGAGCTTCCATTATGGTAGGAGCGTTGACGGTAACATTAACTTTGTCATCTTTACTAAGAAGCATAGAATAATCCAAAGGGTTAGAGATGGTTATGGAATCTGTAAGACCATTTGTCACGCTGATTGTGTGATTAAGATTATCAGCTGCTATAACTTCTGAAGGAAAGTAATTTTCTCTGGCAAAGTTAAGCATTTTTTTGGAATCCTGCCATTTGTAGGTTTTGTTATTGGGCCAGCCGCAGGCCAAAAGCACCGCAATATAGGTTTTACCTTCCCGTCTGACTGCGCCCACATAACAATAACCTGCCTGATTAGTAAAGCCCGTTTTACCGGTAAGGGCCCCCTCCATCATGTTTAAAAAGGCATTATGATTGGCGCAGTAAAATGTCCTTCCGTTTTCTGCAAATCCGTCACCGTTTTGCTTGTATGCACAAAGCCGGTATTCCGGAGTGCGGGTAATTTCGAGAAATGTATCCTTTGCCGGCGACTCATTGATGCAATAGGCCATAATCCGCGCCAAATCCACGGCCGTGGTGGAATGCTCCTTCGTCTCTCCGTTTTCCAAAGTAACCGTTGCAAAGTCGGATCGTAGCCATGTCGTTCT
>JAZQME010000007.1:0-173498 GCA_045543195.1 Lachnospira sp. | reverse complement strand
TTGGGATACAGTTAGTTTGCTTGCAAACTAACAGAGTTAATTCCGAAGGAATTTACTCTTTTCCTCGATAGCTCAGTCGGTAGAGCGCGCGGCTGTTAACCGCGTTGTCGTAGGTTCGAGTCCTACTCGGGGAGCTGGTCACGTATGTGACTTTTCTGCTTTAAAGTGTTCATAACATTTTAAGTGGTGCATATAATAAAGTATGGCGACATAGCCAAGTGGTAAGGCGTGGGACTGCAACTCCCTGATCATCGGTTCAAATCCGATTGTCGCCTCTTAGAGAACTCGTAAGCTTATGCTTGCGAGTTTTTTGATTATGAAGAAAAATTGCAACTTATAGTTGCATTAATTGCAATGTTGAGTTGGTAGAATATGTAAGTCTATTTGATTATATTCTTATTGTAAGCGGTATATAATAATTAGTTACAAAGAAATGATTTGATGATTTTGCCAAAAAAGTGTCGAAAAAAGGGTTATTTTGTTAAAATACATTGAAATTTCTTTGTGAGGATGTTATAATTTCCCGTGAAACTATAATTTATCTTAGAGGAGATAAGAATATGGATAATATGAATAACATGGGTGGGGCTTCTGCACCACAGGCTAATAAGCCATTTAACAAGAAGCTTATCGCCATTATCGCAGCAGCGGCTGTAGTTCTTGTTGCAATTATTGCAATTGTTGTAGTTGTTGTTAACATGGGTGGCAGTAAGAAGGAAGACACAAAGACAGCAGTATTCTCAGAAGGTCTTGTGCCGGTATGCGTTGAAGAGAAGTGGGGTTATATCAACAAGAAGGGCGAGATGAAGATTGCGCCACAGTATGATTCAGCTTCTGCATTTGAGAATGGTTTGGCTGTAGTATCAGCTAATGGTATCTATGGCTACATTAACACTAAGGGTGAGTATAAGATTCAGCCTATGTTTACTTATGCTGTACAGTTTGATGGAGATCTTGCAGCCGTATCTATCGGTGGTAAGTGGGGATTCATCAACAAGAAGGGTGAATACAAGATTCAGCCTATATATGACAATGTAAACTACTTCGCAGACAACGGTTTAGCAGCTGTTGAGATGAATGATAAGTGGGGTTACATTAATAAGAAGGGTAAGTTCGTTATCAATTGTCAGTATGATGACGCTGAATCATTTGATGAGAGCGGTCTTGCTCGTGTAGCTGTAGGTGATGTATATGGTTACATTAACAAGAAGGGTGCTTATGTAATTAATCCTATGTACAAGAAGGCTGGTTACTTCAGTGAAGAAGGATATGCTTCAGTTTCTGTAGATGGAGAGAAGTATAATCTTATTGATAAGAAGGGTAAGAATGTATTTGCAATGCAGTACAGCAGCATTTCTTCAGTTTATAGTCAGAAGCTTTTCAGAGTATCTATAGATGGCAAGTATGGTTATGTTAACAAGAAGGGCGATTTAGTAATCAGCCCAGTGTATAGCTATGCATACAGCTTCTCAGAGGAAGAGAATCTTGCAGCAGTAGCAATGGATGGCAAGTATGGTTATATTAACTCTAAGGGTGAGATGAAGATCGCTCCTATGTATACATCTGCAGGTACATTCTATGATGGATATGCTATCGTATCTGTTGACTACAAGTATGGTATTATCAATACAAAGGGTGAGTTCGTAGTTCCAGCTATGTACGAGAGCATCGGAACAATCTCTGACCTTGGTATTGCTTCATACAAGTTGGATGGCAAGTATGGTTACTTAAAGGTTAAGAAGAACGAAATGGTAACAGGCGCTATGTATGATGCAGTTTCTCGTTATACTGGTGCAGCTATGTTCTCTGACGACGGATATTGTATCGTATGTGTTGATGGTAAGTATGGTATCATTGATAAGAAGGGTAAGATTGTTATTAGCCCAATGTACGATGGTTTAGGTGACTATGAGAACTAATTAATTAGTTTATTTAATATCTCCAATCGGATTTCCGATTGGAGATATTTTTGCATTAATTCGACATATGTGTTATAATACATCAGTTATGAATAAATCCAGAAGATGCATGGGAGGATAATTCATATATACATATTTCGGAGGGAGAATTAGCTTATGCATATGAAAAGATTTAAGAAGATTACACCTTTGAAAAATGCTGTGGTTATATGTACATTTGCGGTGACATTATTGACTATTGCGGTAGGATGTGGTAAACAGGAAGCTGTTATTACATCGGATGGAGAAGATATAACGGAGGCTCCGGTGGTATATGATGAACTAAAAGCCAGTACTGCAGAAAAGTTTGATTATGACGATTTAACAGTAAGTACAATCAAGTATTATATGACTGATGAACAGGTTGAGGCAGTGTATGGTAAGCCGGATAAGGTAGTAGATGTAACTGCTACGGAGCAGGATGGCAATGGTAATGCAAGTACGGCAGCGGGGGCTTCGTCAGGAGGCGGAGCAGCTGATGAGAAAGTGTACATATATGGTAGTAAAGTTATGGGATTTTATCGTCAGGATGGTGCTTATAGATTAATCTCTGTAGAGACAACTGACAGTTCCGATGTATTTGCAAGAGGTCTTGCTGTTGGCAAAACATTTGATGATATATTAGCTGCTTATTACAGAGACGCTAATTGTATGAATACAGATTATTATTCGGCAGATGGTACAGCGGTACTGGGAAAGTTTTTATATGGCAGTTATACTATGGATTCTTTGGATTTGGTTAAACCGTCAGATGACGTAGCATATGGCGTGATTAATCTAAATGGATATGCAAGTTATGAACAGGCAGAATCATTTATTGTGGAATTTACATTTTTTAAGGCTCCTTATAAGAGCGGAACTGCTACTACATCTGATGATTTTGCACAGATTGCCTTTGATATTGGTAAGGACAAAAAGATAACAGGAATAAGATGGTATTATTATCCGGAACTTTCAGAATAAAGAGCGGATTAATATAAATATTATTTAATAAATTACAAAAATGGAGGATTGTTATGAAGACAACAACTTTAGTAATTATGGCAGCCGGTATGGGAAGCAGATTTGGAGGAGGAATCAAGCAGTTGGAGCCAATGGGACCAAATGGTGAGATTATTATGGATTATTCTATTTATGATGCTATGGAGGCTGGTTTTAACAAGGTTGTATTTGTTACAAGAAAAGATTTGTTTGAGACATTTAAGGAAGTTATTGGTGATAGAATTTCCAAAGTGGTACCTGTGGAATATGCGTTCCAGGAGTTGAATGATTTACCATCAGGTTTTGATGCACCTGCGGACAGAACTAAGCCTTGGGGTACAGGTCAGGCTATACTTGCCTGCAAGGATGTAGTTAAGGATCCGTTTTTGGTAATTAACGCAGATGATTATTACGGCAAGGAAGCATTTAAGTTAATTCATGACTACCTTGTGGGAGAGAGAGAAGATACAGGTGTATATGATTTCTGTATGGCAGGATTCATACTTGGTAATACACTTAGCGACAATGGAGCAGTTACAAGAGGTGTATGTGTTATGGATGACAATAATCATCTTGTGGGTGTTAACGAGACAGGTGGTATTGTAAAGACAGCAGATGGTGCCGCTTGCGAGAAGGACGGAGAGACAGTGGCTATCGATCCTAAGAGCTATGTATCTATGAATATGTGGGGCTTTACACCTAATTTCTTTGGGGAACTTGAAGAGCGTTTTGTAACATTTTTATCAGGAATCAAAGAGGGCGATGTAAAGAGTGAATATCTTCTTCCAATGGTTGTTGATGAACTTATCAAGGAAGGTAAGGCACATGTATCAGTTCTTGAGACTACAGATAAGTGGTTTGGTGTTACATATAAAGAAGATAAGCCGGTTGTTGTTGAATCAATTCGCAGATTGATTGCAGAGGGCAAGTATCCTGAGAAGCTTTACAATTAATACATAGAGAGGATAATGCATATGAAGAAATTTTCAAGATGTGCACTTATATTAATACTTGCCATTATTCTTGGCGGAGTTGGTGGATATGTGTATGGTATCAATGCATTGCAGCCGACATACACATCGGTTTCGGAGTTATATATTGTTCCGGGAGCGGATAATGAGGCGTCGCTAAGAAGTGATGATGGAGGACTCAATGATGACTTTAAAGAAGTGATAACCAACAGTGTGGTTATCAGTGATGCAAAGAAAACGGCGGGAACATCAGAGAATATCACAGAATATTTAGATGTTTATACACCGGCAGACAGCAATATTGTGAGGATAGAATGTGAGAATCCTGACGCAGGAACAGCCAAGAAATATGTTGATGCTGTGGCTAAATCAGCAGTTAAGAATATTTCTAAGGTTATACCGGTGGAATCTGTTAAAGTGTTAAGCACAGGTACAGTGCAAAGTGAGCCTGCCAGACCACAATTGGTATATTATACAGCTGGTATTGCTATGCTTGTTGCTACTGCTTGCTTGTTTGTAGAGCTTATAGTTGTGTTGTGTATTGGCGCATTCCGAAAGAAAGAAGACAATTATGATGATGAATTGGAATACGAGCGCAATTATGGCAAGTATGCGGTCATCAGCAAGGACGATGTCAGAGTATTGAAAGAAGCTATGACAGAAGTTGCGGCAGCTAAGGTATCTGCTAATGCCGGTGTGAGTGTTTCTGAGACCGGAAAATCTTTGGAGAATGATGAGGTGTCACAAGAATCTGTTAAGCAGGAAGAAAATGTGACTTATAAAGAGCACGTACATATTAAGACTACAGAGATAATAATAGAGGATGAGGATACAGAAGACTTAGCGGACGAAAGTTTAGAGGATGTTGCAGAAGAGTCAGAAGACGTGACTGAGTCTAAAGTGGAATCTGCGAGTAAAGACTCAAAATCTACAAAGAAACGCGCAACTATAATAGGCAGAATAAAGAAGTAAAGGTGATAACAGGTGTTTAGTGTAAATATTGATAAACTAACGAACATGACAGATGTTGAAAGCAAGTGCTATGAAGAAGTCGTAGATGTGCTTATGTCTAAGTGTGATGAACAGTGCAGAAGTATCGGAGTTGTAGGAGAGCCACGCAGTGCATTTAAACTTGCGACTGCAGTTGCTGCAAAGGGTAGAAAAGTGCTTTTCGTAGATGCGGATATCTCTAATAATGTGTTTCTGTCAAAGTATCGTTTGGGCAAAGATCTTAAAGGCTTTACAGACTATATCACAGGGACTTCGAAAGTTAAAGAGCTGATATGTTTAACTAATAATAGTGATGTAAATATTATGTTTACAGGAGAGTCTGATGACGATTTGGCTGTTAGTCAGTATGGTGACCGTATACAGTGCCTTATAGCAGAAGCTTTGGATAGTTGTGATATGGTGATAGTAGCATCTGATGAAGATGGTGACGTGGCATCTTTCTGTGGCGGCACAATCATGATTGTTAAAGATGAAGATTATACAGAAGAATATGCTGATAAAAAGGCAGAAGAGCTTGAGAACAAAGGTTGCGTTATGTTGGGAGTGATTATTGATGAGCAATAATGAAGCCATAGAACTTTTTCTAAAGTGGATAGAAGCTTCTGATAACATTGTTTTCTTTGGTGGTGCAGGAGTTTCAACTGAAAGTGGAATTCCTGACTTTAGAAGCGTTGATGGATTATATAATCAGCAGTACGATTATCCGCCGGAAACGATTCTTAGCCATAGTTTTTATATGCGTAAGACTGAAGAGTTTTACAGATTTTATAAGAACAAAATGTTGTATTTGGATGCAGAACCTTCTACGACACATATTAAACTGGCGGAGCTTGAAAAGGCAGGGAAGCTTAAAGGAGTCATAACTCAGAATATAGATGGGTTACACCAGAAAGCAGGTAGTAAACATGTTGTAGAACTTCATGGAAGTGTATTGCGCAACTATTGTGAGAGGTGTGCTTCCTTTTATGGTGCGGATTATATTGTGGAAGCTGACGGAGTGCCGATATGTAATTGTGGAGGCAGAGTTAAGCCGGATGTGGTTCTCTATGAGGAAGGGCTTAATGATGCGGATATAAGGGAAGCGATAAGACTTATAAGTGAGGCGGAAGTTCTTATTGTGGGCGGCACATCTTTAGGAGTGTATCCGGCGGCAGGACTTATTGATTATTACAAGGGCGATAAACTTGTGTTAGTTAATAAGAGCGAAACGCCGTATGATAAGAATGCTAATCTTTTAATACATGATGCTCTGGGCAATGTGTTTGGAACGTTATGATTGAGATTTTTGATTAAGATTTTTGATTAAGATTTGAGTCAGTAGCGTTTTATTATGTAAGAATATTTATATTGAAATTAAGGAGGAGTTATGTACACATATGAAGTTGGTGATATAGTTAAATTGAAAAAGCAACATCCCTGCGGTAGTGCAGAGTGGCAAATCCTCCGAGTAGGAGCAGATTTTAAGTTGAAGTGTATGGGGTGCGACCATGAAATTATGGTGAAACGTACTCTCGTGGAAAAAAATACTAAAAATTTAAAAAAGGCTTGTAATTAATATTTTGTTATGTTACAATTCCTAATTGTGATATATAATTTTCCTTGCTCCTTACTGTGATTAAGGGGCCAGAGACCAGAAGGAGGTGCGACGTAGATGAACAAGTATGAATTAGCATTAGTTGTAAGTGCAAACGTCGAGGAAGAAGTAAGAGTTGCTATAATCGAGCAGGTTAAGGAGTTAATCGTTCGTTTTGGCGGTACAGTTACTGATCCAGGCACATGCGAGAAGAAGAAGCTTGCATACGAGATTCAGAAGATGAACGAAGGTTTCTACAACTTTATTAAGTTCGAGGCTGAGGCAACATGCCCTGCTGAAGTAGAGAACAGACTTCGTATTATGGAGAACGTAATCAGATTCTTAATCGTTAAGGATGGCGAGTAATCGACACAGTTTCACTTAACAACTCTTTATAGAAGAGGAGAATAAGTATGAACAAAGTAATTTTAATGGGAAGACTGACAAGAGACCCGGATGTACGTTATTCACAGAGCGGTGAGGGCTCAATGGCAGTTGCAAGATATACATTGGCAGTAGACAGAAGACGTTCAAGCTCATCTAACTCAGAGCAGACAGCAGATTTTATTGGCTGTGTTGCATTTGGTAGAAGCGCGGAGTTCGCTGAGAAGTATCTTCATCAGGGAACAAAGATTGTAGTTACAGGTCGTATTCAGACAGGAAGCTACACTAACAAGGACGGTCAGAAGGTTTACACAACTGATGTAGTAGTTGAAGAACAAGAATTTGCAGAGAGTAAATCTTCATCATCCGCAGAGGGATACGTTCCATCAAGACCACAGCCAAGTGCTTCAGCCGGCGATGGTTTTATGAATATTCCTGATGGTGTAGAGGACGAGGGTTTACCTTTTAACTAAGACAGGAGGTAACTGATATGCCAGAAAAGAAGGCTGAAAGACCAGAAGGTCAGATGAGAAGAAGACCTATGCGCAGAAGAAAGAAAGTATGTGCATTTTGTGCTGACGCTAACAAGGCGTTAGATTATAAGGATGTTGCTATGTTAAAGAAGTATGTTTCTGAGAGAGGAAAGATCCTTCCAAGAAGAATCACAGGAAACTGTGCAAAGCATCAGAGAGCTCTTACAGTAGCTGTAAAGAGAGCAAGACATATTTCACTTTTACCATACAGCGTAGATTAATTCTAAAATTGTTGAGCCGAGTCGAAAGACTCGGCTTTTTACAAATATAAAGATGCAATAGAGAAGAATGAGGAGGGGTGCGTTATGGCTTTTATGGGGATGTTTCTAATGGCTCTGTTTTTTATAGTTATAGTGGTTGGCGTGAGCACAATAATAAGTGTTGTGCTTATTATTGTCTCAGTTGTAATGAAGTCAAAATATAAAAAAAATATTAAGGTGTCGGGAGTAAATTTTCAGAACAGACCGAAAAAAACATATCTGGTGCCTAGGATAATAGGCTGTGTATTTATGGTGCCACTGGTGTTACTAATAGGTCTGATTATTTATGTTTCGGTGTCATCAGTAATAGAGCAAAAAACATCATTGGCGTATTCCGTTACTAGTGGTAATTATGAGTATGCGGTATATTTACTGGAAAAGGGGGTTAACCCGGATTGTACTTTAGAAAGCAATGCACCGGCAGAGAATGGCCAGCAGACATTATTGTCGCTTCTTTGTGAAAATGGTGGGTTTGTAGATGGTTTGGGGGACCCTGTAGATGATGTTGTCACTGAGGAAGAACTGGATATGATACGGCTTCTTATAAAATATGGTGCTAATCTGGAGGCAGTGGACTATATTCATGAAAAAGACTGTGAATGGCATACGTTGCAAGAAAAGTCAGATTATTACAGCAGAAAAGAGGGGTGCGGTTATACACCACTTCTCCATGCGGTAGAGGGAGGTCATTTTGAGATTGCTAAGGTTTTAGTTGAGTCTGATGCTGACGTGAAAGCAAAAGGCTATGACGGTTTCAATGTAGTGCATATTGTTGCTGAAGATTTGAAGGATAGTGAAGGGGAAGAATTATTAGAGTTCCTTGTTGAAAATGGTGCAAGAGTCGACGAACTTACTAATTATGGGCAGGATGCAATATTTTTAGCGCAACGTCAACAATCAACATATCGTGACTGGGATAATGATGACATTATCAGAATTATTCAAGAAAATTATTCAAGGTAAGACTTTGGTGTTTGTGGGTAAATACGTTTTACAATTTTCTTCATTAATGATATAATATGCTCAAAGTGTAAAATGGTGATTATGCTATGTGTTAGGATACAATTGGTATGATTCGCGAGGTAAGATATGAGTAAGAAGAAAAAGAATAAGAGTAATAATCAGGCGTTTAAGGTAAAAGGACCATTGAAAGCATTTCTTATGTGGCCGTTATATATTGGAATAATTCTCTTGGTAGTTACAGCGGCAATGTACTACATAGATATACTTTGTGGCAATATTATGGCTACATTTATGGTGGTGTATTTTATAGCATTTGGCCTGTTGATGTTTAAGTTCAGACCAGCTATTATGAGAGAACTGGTGGAGTTTTCTACTAACTATTCACAGGTGCAGAGGGAATTGCTCTATGAGCTGACTATCCCATACTGTCTTCTTGACAATACAGGCAGGGTGTTGTGGATGAACAAGACTATGCTTGAGAAGACGGAGAAGAAAAAGGATTTTAGAAAGAATATTACTACTATTCTTCCTGAGCTTGAAAGCAGTGTCTTTCCAGTAGGTGGGGAGTCTAAGGAAGTGAGACTGACATTTGATGGTAGAGATTATTGCGTAGAGATGAAAAGGATTTCTTCTGACGAACTTTTGGAAGATGTTGATATTATTGAGAGACGCGAGGAAGATAGTGTTATTGCTATGTACATGTTTGATGAGACAGACATCAATATGTACATTCAGAAGATTAAGGATGAAAGATTCGTTGTAGGACTTATTTATATTGACAATTACGAAGAAGCACTTGAGAGTATCGATGATGTTCGTCGTTCGCTGTTTGTTGGACTTATTGATAAGCGAGTTAATAAGTACTTTACGCCAGGTGCGGCAATCGTTCGTAAGTTGGAAAAGGATAAGTATATAGCAGTGTTCAGGTATAAGTATCTGGAGAAGCTTATGGCTGATAAATTCAGTCTTCTTGAAGATATTAAGAGTGTTAAGATAGGCAATGAAATGACTGTTACATTAAGTATCGGTATCGGTACAGGTGGCAGTGATTATGCTAAGAACTATGATGTTGCAAGAGCGGCTATGGATCTGGCACAGGGTCGTGGTGGAGACCAGGCAGTTCTTAAGGATGGAGACAAGATTATCTATTATGGTGGCAAGAGCCAGCAAATGGAGAAGAATACACGAGTAAAGGTGCGTGTAAAAGCACATGCTTTAAGACAGATTCTTGAAACTACAGAAACAGTTCTTATTATGGGACACAAGCTGGCGGATATCGATTCATTTGGTTCAGCTATGGGTATATATGTAATCTGTAGAAAGCTAGGAAAGAAGGCACATATTGTTATTAATGATATAACAAGCAGTGTTAAACCGTTTAGAGACAGATTTGTTGGAAAAGAAGAGTATCCGGAGGATTTGTTCCTGTTAAGAGAAGAGGCACCGGCTTATGTGGATAGCACTACAGCGGTGATTGTTGTAGATGTTAATAAGCCTCATATGACAGAGTGTCCGGAGCTTCTTGATATATGTAAGACTATTATAGTATTCGACCATCACAGACAGTCAAGTGATGCTATCGCAGGTGCAGTTCTTTCTTATGTTGATCCATATGCTTCATCAGCTGCGGAGATGATTACTGAGATGATTCAGTATGTTGAGGATGGAGTTAAGATTAAGGCATTTGAAGCAGATGCTCTTTATGCAGGTATTTACATTGATACTAATGGCTTTAACAGTAAGGCGGGGCCAAGAACATTTGAGGCGGCAGCCTTCCTTAGAAGACATGGTGCGGATGTTACCAGAGTACGTAAGATGCTTCGCAATGATATGACAGAGTATAGAGCTGTGGCAAGTGCAGTCAGCAGGGCAACAGTATTTAAGGATGCCTATGCATTTGCAATATTTGATGGTACGGGAGTGGAGAGTCCGACTATCGGTGGAGCTAAAGCGGCTAATGAGCTGCTTGATATATCAGGAGTTAAGGCATCATTTGTTGTGACTGCGTACAATGACACGATTTATGTAAGTGCACGTTCTATTGATGAAGTTAATGTACAGCTGGTTATGGAGAAGCTTGGCGGTGGTGGTCATATGACTATTGCAGGAACTCAGCTTAAGGAGTGCACGGCAGAACAGGCGGTTCACACTATTAAGGTGACCCTTGAAAGAATGATTGCAGATGGGGAGATATAAGGATATGGAAGTTATTTTATTGCAGGATGTAAAGTCTCTTGGTAAGAAGGGACAGATTGTAAAGGTTAATGATGGATATGCACGTAATTACGTGCTTCCAAAGAAATTAGGCGTAGAGGCTAACGCAAAGAATCTTAACGATTTAAAGCTTGAGCAGAAGCGTAATGATAAGCTGGCAGCAGAGGAGCTTCAGGCAGCAAAGGATCTTGCTGTAAAGGTGGAAGAGAAGCCGGTTAAGGTTACTATTAAGACCGGAGAGGGCGGCAGAACATTTGGCGCAGTATCATCTAAGGAAATTGCGGCTGCTGCAAAGGAACAGTTGGGGCTTGATATCGATAAGAAAAAGATGAAGCTGGATGATTCGCTTAAGGCACTTGGAACATACGAGGTTCCTGTTAAGCTTCACAAGGAAGTTACAGCGACTTTGAGAGTTACAGTAACTGAGGGAAAGTAATTCGAGATATGTCGTCCAGCAATGAGACGATTTATCTCACAGGAGGAAAGTATGGAAGAGTCAGCAATTACACGAATTATGCCTAACAGCCTTGAAGCAGAGCAGTCGGTAGTTGGTTCTATGATGATGGACAGACAGGCCATCGTTACGGCAAGTGAGCTGCTTACTATGGATGATTTTTATCATAAGCAGTATGGTGTTATGTTTCAGACTATGGTTGAGATGAGCAATGCAGGCCGTCCGGTAGATATTGTTACGTTACAGGACCAGCTTAAGGAGAAAAATGTGCCGGCAGAGATGTACAGCATTGAGTTCTTTAGAGATTTGCTGGGAGCGGTGCCTACGTCTGCTAATATAAGACAGTATGCCACTATAGTTAAAGATAAGGCTGTGCTTCGTAATATTATCAGGGTAAATGAGACCATAGCTAATGACTGTTATGCAGGCACGCAGAGTACGGAAGATATATTAGCAGACACAGAGAAGAAGATATTTGAACTTGTAAAGAATAAAGGTGACCATGAGTACAAGCCAATCGATCAGGTTGTGCTTGAGGCACTGGATAAGATATCTGCGGCAGCCAAGAACAGGGGTGCTGTTACTGGTGTGCCGACAGGTTTTAAGGATTTGGATACGTACCTTTCGGGACTGCAACCTTCAGACTTTATTCTGGTTGCAGCCAGACCGTCTATGGGTAAAACTGCATTTGTCTTAAATGTAGCTGAAAATGTTGCTGTTAAACAGGGTATTACAACTGCTATATTTAGTTTGGAAATGTCCAATGTCCAGTTGGTAAACCGTATGCTTTCACTGGAATCTACGGTTGATGCGGACAAGTTAAGAAAAGGTCGCCTTGACGCCAGTGACTGGGGAAAGCTTATTGAAGGTGCCGACAGTATTGCGAGTTCTCATCTTATAATTGACGATACTCCGGGTATATCTATTGCGGAGCTTCGTTCAAAGTGCAGAAAGTATAAGATGGACCATGACTTGGGGCTAATTATCATCGACTACCTTCAGTTGATGAGTGGTAGTGGCAAGGGCGGTGATTCGAGACAGCAGGAAGTTTCGGATATATCCCGTTCATTAAAGGCCTTGGCAAGAGAGCTTAATGTTCCGGTGGTAACACTTTCGCAGTTATCACGTGCCGTTGAACAGCGTCCGGATCACAGACCGATGCTTTCGGATCTTAGAGAGTCAGGTGCCATCGAGCAGGATGCCGACGTAGTAATGTTCTTATATAGAGATGATTATTACAATAAAGATACAGAGCTTAAGGGTATCGCAGAGATTATTGTTGCTAAGCAGCGTAACGGTCCGGTTGGAACGATAAAGATGGCTTGGATTCCGGAGCAGACAAGATTTGCGGATTTGTTGGATAAGAAGTTTTAAGGTTGTGTTTATAAGTAAATTAGGAAGGCTGCCGTATATGCGAAGTTTGCATTGCGGTGGCTTTTTTGTTGCAGCGAAGGAAAAAGTTGCAGGATTATAGAATTATAAATTAGTATAGAGGCGAAGATTGAATAATGATTTCAACAAAGGAATGAAATACAAGAAAACGCAAGGAGATTAGAGTTGACTAAGAAAAGTTCGGAAAAACTAACATAAACTCTTAAAAAATCACAACGTACTTGCGTTGTGACTTTTTGTTTAAATTAAGTACAGAATTACTGTGCCTGTGGAGCATCTACTGGACATGCACCTGCACATGCACCACAATCGATGCAAACATCAGCGTTGATTTCCATATGAGAAGCACCCTCAGAGATAGCCTCTACTGGACATCCAGCTGCACAAGCGCCACAATTGATGCAATCGTCATTAATTACGTATGCCATATTAGTAATCCTCCTTTAGATTCTTTTTTTTGATTATACGATAAAAAAATAGAAAATTCAACTATGTTAATAAAATTGACACAATTTTCTACCGGAAAAAATTATCAATAACGCATAAAACTTGACAAGATGGGCAAGGACTATTATAGTAAACAAGTAGGTGGTGCGTCGGAAACGCCTATGAGAAACATTACAAACACAGCGACGCAGAAACGGAGATTAAATATATGCAGATAACTAAGGAAACAAAGATTGGTGAAGCTATTGCTATAGATGCAGGTATTATTCCTATTCTTATGAGCGCAGGTATGCATTGCGTAGGTTGCCCATCATCAGCAGGTGAGTCTATTGAGGAGGCTTGTATGGTACATGGCCTTAACTGCGATGATTTGATGGAGGATATCAACACATATCTTGAGTCAGTTGGTTAATAGAACCATATAATAAATGTATGTAAATAATCATAATGAACAAAGGGGAGCTGTTGTGAAACAGCTCCCCTAGTTTTATATCTTCCCAATCACTTGCAATGCTCTGTCCTTGCATATACAAGTGTAATGCTCTTTAAAGTAGTTTACACGATTGTCGGATGAGTGTTCCTTAGTGCCGTACTCCGAGAGAAGATTGCACACCTTGTTAAAGGATATGGCATTGCAGACAGATTTTTCAAGAACAAGATAGTACTTGGAAGCAGCTTCATCCTTATAAAGTGAATTCTTGTCATTGTAGACAAGGAGAGCTGTTGGTGCTGCGTCGCTTACAGTGTCAAAATCGTTGAAAGAAAAGATTCTTACAACTGATTTATTGTCCGAATCAGAAGACTTTGATTCGGTAATACTGTTATTAGTCGAAGTTACGGTGAAATCTCCATCAGGTGTGTTTACGTCAAATGTACCATCAGCTCCCTTTTGGAGACTCTGTTCAATAAGATCTTTCACTGTGTTAAATATATTAAGGACATCCTTTGCCATTTCGCTGTCCGGAATATCAAGTTCTTCAGAAGCGGAAAGATTCTCAAGGGTGTTGCTTTGTGAATCATCTAAAGAAGAGAGGGAGTCGTAGTCATCGTCATAGGAATATACGTCGTCATCATCTTCATCGGAAGGTGAAAACTTAGAGAAACGTGTATCCAGCTCTTCCGGTTCATCGACTTTTGTCACAATAAGCACAATGCATTCTGAATTAACCGGGATGGCCTCAATCATAAGCGGTAAGTCATCTGTTTCAAAGCCAAACTCCGATGAAGCCTGCTGCATAATATCCCTAAAGAGCTCCTTTGCCTTGGCGCTTCCGTAAGCAAGCTCGCTAATCTTAAGGTGTCTGGATGCAAGGTCAGACTTTTTAAGAGTACAACGGATTTGTCTATCGTTAAGTTTTTCTATCTTCATAATAATCACTCCATTTTCATTAAGGGGACATCGAACGGGAAATATATCTTAAGTCCCCGACAACAATTGTTATGCAAAAGATAATGTGTATATGCATTCGCATAGTTCCCTATAATTATAATACCCATTTTTAATGGATATGTAAAGAAGCTATTATGCTATGGAAAGTCTTTCAAGAGAATATTTTAGAGAAAGTATAAAAAATATATTGACATTTTGTAAAGAATGTATTAGTATAATAAACAAGCCCGCAGTATTATGGAAAGGAGGTACATTAGAGGCTTTAGAAGAGAGATATGAAGTGATACGACTTATTGCCAGGACAGAACATTCTAAGGTGTATCTTGTAAGGCACCGGCAGTTGGAGGTTTATCGTGTGGCGAAGATTGTATCAGGAGGAAGCGCAGATTGTGAGCGTGCCTTGAAGGAGGCGAACATAATCAAAGATTTTAAACATTCCGGCATACCTTTAGTATATGATATTGAAGTCAGTGGTGATAGTATCTGCATTATAGAAGAATATATTGCTGGTAAATCATTGACGGAATATATTGCTAAAGAAAAGTTGTCGCCAGAACAGATTGCTTCTATAGGAGTGAATATATGCGAGGTGCTTGAGTATCTGCATGATTGTGTAGGTATTGTTCATATGGACATTAAGCCAGCTAATATAATTGTTCGTGATAAATCTGTTAAAAAGTACGACTCTATATGGAAGTCGTCAAAGAATAATTGCGATATCTGCATAATTGATTTTGACAGTTCGGGATATGCTCATGAAACTTTAAGCGAAAGCTTCGGGTCAGTGGGATATGCGGCACCGGAGCAGTATGTGTCAGGGACGCAGAGTCCGTCGGTACAGATGGATGTTTATAGTATGGGGATGTTACTTTTGTATATGCTTGGTGGAGGACATATACAATCTTTTACAGAAAGCGCAGATAAATTGTGTGAACTGTATTCAGATACGATTGGTCCGATTATCAGAAGATGTATCAGACACAGTCGAATTCGTCGATTTAAATCCATAAAAGAATTAAAAGAAGCCTTATTGGCGGTTGCTGATGGCAAGGCTGGTAAGAGAAAACAGAATAATACGCGTGTGGTTAGAGATATTTGCGTGTACGGAACAAGACATGGCGTAGGTACAACACATTTTTGCTTATGTTTGGCGGCATTTTTGCACAGATACTATAAACAAAGTAAGGTTTTGTACAAGCGTTGCAATGACAGATATGATGTATTCGGGGAAGCGTGCAAAGGAAAGCTTGGAGAACAAGGAGCCTATGAGCGGCACGGTATATATATTATGCCGGATTATGGTGGAGGCATCAGCTGTGATGAATCCTGGTATGATATTGTAGTGCGGGATTATGGAATAGAAAGGCCAAAGTTTGAAGAGGAAAGTGCGGAGGTCATATGCATATGCGTAGACGTGCGCGGGTATCGGAATAACGTCATGTCAGTTACGCCTAAGCGTAGTGGCGTGATGGTATCGAAGGCGGTAGCTTTCGGTGATGTAACATTTGTCAATCATATAAGTGCTAAGCGGTTCTACGAACTGGCAAAACAGGCAGAGGGTGCAAAAAGATATTATCGTATGCCCTGTATATATGAGTGGAACGAGACCAATAAAATATTCGAGGAGGCAGTAATTGAAGCTTTGGAGATTAAAAGACCAAAGAAAACGTAAAGCAGGCAATGTGCTTAAAGTTGGTGTAATGGGAGTAACGCGTGGTGTTGGAACAACACATCTGGCGGTTATGCTTGCAAACTATTATGCTAATGGGTGTGGTATGAGGACTTGTTTGATTGAGTTAAGCGGACACAAGGATTATATGAAGATATGCGATGGGGCAAATATAGAAGTATCGGACATCCGACATTTTTCATATAAGAGTATCGACTTTCATGTGTGTGATGGAACCAAGAACGTTGCGAATTATATGGCTGGCGAATATGAGGTGGTCGTGATTGATATGGCAAGTGAAAAAGAAGAGACAATTGAAGAGTTAAAACGTTGTGATGTCAGGTTAGTGGCAGGATCCACAGACGTGTGGAAGCTGGGCAGATTGAAAAGGCTGTTAAGTGAATTGGAGAATATTCGGGTTAGTCTTTGCCTGTTTATGGGTAATCCTAAAGAGGTGCGAAAACTGCAGAAGGAATATAATGTGGGCGTGTTTCAAGTGCCTGCTGAACCGGATCCGTTTGTGATTCAGTCAAAGACAATGTACATACTAAAAGGTTTTCTGGCAGAGCTGTCGGAAAGATGATTATATATCACAAAGATAGTCGCACACATAAGTATGTGACATCGCCTGACAAATAGTAACATTAGTGGGATTGAGGCCCTTTTTTGTGCAAAACCCCGTATGTGGATTAACCGTAATTAACGCCTATGGTTAGTCCGCCTGCGGGGTGTTTTTGTGTGTAGGGCATAAATTGGAATAATATCTCATACCATATACAAAGTGTGGAATGTAGGTGTGTTGTGGATAGTAGAAGATTAAAGATTATAATGGCGGTTGTTATGTTGTTAGGAGTTTATGTTGCAACATGCGTATGCCTGCCGATGTGCGTTATGGGAACCAATGCACGGACACAGGGAGAGTCGATGAGTGGGCAGTCGGAGGGGCAATTGAAAGGAGAATCGAAAGGGCAATCTGAAGGGCGTACACATAATAATCAGATAGATATAGACTACACCAGCAAAACTGTTGTTATAGAC
The DNA here is from genome assembly GCA_045543195.1 of Lachnospira sp. Classification (GTDB taxonomy): domain Bacteria; phylum Bacillota; class Clostridia; order Lachnospirales; family Lachnospiraceae; genus Lachnospira. Next base: position 156,260 of record JAZQME010000007.1, on the reverse strand, counting down.
AGCGGACATGGTGGAATTGATCCTGGAAAAACAAGTGAGTCAGGAATTCTTGAGAAAGATATTAATCTTGCTATTGCAAAGAAACTGGAAACACTGTTAAAATGTGTAGGGGTAAATGTAATTATGACACGAAGTGAGGATATGGGACACTATAGTGAGACCGACTCTAATAAGAAGCGGGCTGATATGAAGGCACGTTGTGAACTTATAGATAAGAGTAATCCGGATGCGGTCATAAGTATACATCAAAATAGCTATACCAGTCCGTCAGTAAAGGGTGCCCAGATGTTTTACTACAAAGGTTCTAAGGAAGGAAAATGTTTAGCTGAAATTTTGCAGAAAGCTTTTGTGGAGCATGTAGATTCTACTAACAAGAGGGTGGAAAAGGCAGACGGCACGTATTATTTGCTGATAAATACTAAAGCACCAACAGTTATTGCAGAATGTGGATTTTTATCCAATCCGCAGGAGGCAGCATTACTTAACACAGATGAGTATCAGCAAAAGGTGGCACAGGCATTGTGTAGTGGAGTGTTAGAGTACTTGTCCCACTAATGCCATAATCATATTGATATTATATTTATTATGTAGAGATAACAGTTTTGGAGATTACAGGATGAATACAGTAATTGCGTATATTACAGATAATGAACAGAAAAATGAACAGATATATAATCAGGCTGCCGGGATTCTTAGAAGCGGAGGACTTGTAGCATTTCCAACAGAGACAGTTTATGGACTTGGTGCAGATGCGTTAACGGAGGAAGCGGCGCTTAAGATATATGCGGCGAAGGGAAGACCATCGGACAATCCGCTTATAGTGCACATTGCTGACGAAGCGGCACTTTATGAGTTGTCTTCAGAGGTTAATGAGTGGGCGCTTAATCTGGCGAAACATTTTTGGCCGGGACCGCTTACTATGATTCTAAAGAAGAAGGATATTGTGCCGAAGTCTATAACCGGTGGACTTGAAACGGTGGCAATCAGAATGCCGAGTCATCCTGTTGCAAGAAAACTTATAGCAACTTCAGGAGTGTATGTGGCAGCACCAAGTGCCAATACATCAGGAAAACCAAGTCCCACAAGGGCAAAGCATGTTATTCATGATATGCAGGGCAGAATAGATATGATAATTGCAGATGATACGGTAGATATTGGAGTGGAATCAACCATTGTGGATATTAGCGGAGAGGTTCCTATGATATTAAGACCGGGTTATATAACAAAAGCGCAGCTTGAATCAGTGCTTGGGCAGGTGCAGGTTGATCCGGCTATTATGGGAAGTCTTGCAGATGGTGTGGTGCCAAAGGCTCCGGGTATGAAGTACAGACACTATGCACCGGAGGCCCAGATGGTACTGGTGGAAGGTGCAGGCAATATTGGCGAAATGAAGTTGGATTTGCAAGACGAAAAAAATGCGAATCGGGTGATTGAGTACATCAACGAGATGACCGCTAAGAAACAGGTCGAAGGAAGCAAAGTAGGTGTTATGGCATCGAAGGAGACTGCGGCGCAGTATACTGCGGATGTGGTGATTCCGGTAGGAAGTAAGCACGATGAAGCTTCGGCTGCAAGGGATTTGTACGCGGCATTAAGACAGTTTGACGAAGAGCAAGTTGATATAATCTTTGCAGAGAGTATCAGCACTTATGATGTTGGACTTGCTGTTATGAATAGGTTGATAAAAGCGGCAGGACATACTATAATAAATGTTGATGATATATAATCTATGTTTCAGGAGAGTGCAGTGTGAATAATTACAGGAAAGTAATATTTGTGTGTCTGGGTAATACGTGCAGAAGCCCTATGGCAGCTACCATTATGGAGCGTGATTTACAGGGGCGTGATATACTTGTGGGTTCAAGAGGTATGGTGGTGCTTTTTCCGGAGCCTTATAACCCTAAAGCGGTTGCGGTTGCGGCAAGTTATGGTATGATTATGCCAAGTAACAGTGCCGTGCAGATAGACAGTAAGGACTTTGGTGGTGACACACTGGTGCTGGTTATGAACCAGTCTATGAAACAGAAGTTATATGACACATTTGAAAGAGCTATTAACGTATATACTTTGTGTGAGTTCGCAGGAGAGCCGGAGGAAGAAGTGGCAGACCCGTACGGACGAGGAACAGATGAGTATAAAGCTTGTTTCGAGAAGCTACAGTTTCTTGTGGACAAGGCGTCAAAACGCATAATAAGCAATATGGACGAAGAAGAGGAGAATTAAGATGATAGCAATTGGTTGTGATCATGGAGCATTTGAGTTAAAGAATCAGATGGTGGAACATTTTAAGAAGAGAGGGATTGAGTTAAAGGATGTAGGTTGTTATGGTACTGAATCCTGCGATTATCCTGAGTATGCCAAGAAAGTTACAGACCTTGTGACAAGTGGAGAGTGCGAGCTTGGTATTCTTATCTGTGGAACAGGTATTGGTATGAGTATGGCGGCTAATAAAGTTAAGGGAATCAGAGCAGCACTTTGTAGTGATTGTTTCAGCGCGCAGGCTACAAGAGAGCATAACAATGCCAATGTGCTTTGTATGGGTGCAAGAGTAATCGGACCGGAACTGGCATTCAGAATAGCGGATACATTCGTTGATGCGAAGTTTTCTAATGATGAGAGACACATTAGAAGAATCAGTATGTTTGATTAAGACTAATCGGAAGAATCGGTTAATATGATATTATTGGATAAATGGGTTAATAGCAAAAGATTGTGAGGTTAATGTATGAGTGATAAGAGAACGGATTATTTATCATGGGATGAGTATTTTATGGGAGTTGCCAAGATGTCGGCACTTCGTTCAAAGGACCCTAATACTCAGGTGGGAGCTTGTATTGTAAGTTCTGATAACAAGATTCTTTCTATGGGATACAACGGATTACCGGTTGGTTGTTCGGATGATGAATTCCCTTGGGGTAGAGACGGAGAGGCACTGGACACTAAGTATATGTATACGGCACATGGAGAGTTGAATGCTATTCTTAATTATAGAGGTGGCAGTTTAGAGAATGCTAAGTTATATGTAACATTATTCCCTTGCAACGAGTGTGCAAAGGCTATTATTCAGTGTGGCATCAAGACAGTTGTTTTCGAGTGTGACAAGTACTATGATACAGCTTCTGTTATTGCTTCAAAGCGTATGCTTAATGCGGCTGGTGTAAGATATTATCAGTATCAGCCAACGGGCAGAAATGTTGAGATTAAGTTGTAAAGTGCGGGGGAATAATATATGAACAGCAATTCGTATATGACAGTTATACCAAAGAGTAAAGAGGATTTACAGAGTGTTGAAAAGCTGCTTGCTAATCTGGAAGCTTATGAAGGGTGTAAGATTATCTCTAAGGATATGATAGATGGCGACAGAGTGCTTGTTTCAGTGTGTGGAGTTGATTATACTAAAGGTCTTAGGCTGTTGGTAGAGGTTGACGGAGTGCAGTATAAAACATTGATTCTGCCAATACAGTTTGAGATACCGCCCATGGTGCGTTTGCAGCATTATTTCAGGGATATAGATATGGAAATAATCAGTGGCAGTCAGTTGGGACTGGATGTGGTTATGGAGTTTGGAGAAGATGTATTTGCATCATATCATGCTCAGCTTAAGATTGTGGCAGGACTTTTACCTGATGCTGTGGCTGTTCTTGATGATTCAGCACAGAAGATATTGTCGGGGAGATGGGTACGTTTTGCGGCATCTTCAAGCGTGCATCCGGCACCAAGATATATATATTCTGTGCAGGCGGTTAATGACGAAAAGAATGACGATATATGGCTTCATACACATGGCCTTAATCGTTGTGGAATTACAGAGCTTGAGATTCTTAATTCTCACAAGGCGACCTATGACATTCATGGCAATATCATAGATACTATGGCTACAAGACTTTTGCAGGAGCCGATGGATGAAGGTGAGCCTTTGTTTTTGACGAAAACAACCAGCGGACATATGGTGGTTGTTACATACAGAAACTGGAAGGATGCTCTTAATATGTATCCGAAAGATATACTGGGTGGCATAGAAGATCGTAAGGATGGTCACAATGAGGATACAAGTGCGGTGTTTGTGTATCCTACATATGATGACTACGAGAATAAAAGAGTGATGCCGGTTGATATATTTGATGAGGTGCTTAAGGACAATCCTATATATATGTTTACAGCAACAGAGACTGAGCGTATGAAGAAGCTTGCTCTTGAGCGTATCGGATATATGGAGAGACTGGTAGCAGATAAGGACACGACTGTTATTGTGAAGATTGGACTCGAAGTGGACGATGAGTTTAAGACGGATGCAGACTTCGAGAGAGAACACATTTGGTTCGAGATAAAGGATGTGAACAATGGCACAATTACAGCAGAGCTTACACAGGATCCGTATTATGTTAAGGGTATGAAGACCGGAGATGTTGGTACATATACTTATGATTTCGTGACAGACTGGATTGCATTTACACCGCAAGGACGTTTGACACCGGATGATGTGTATATTATGGAAGAATGATGTAAATCAAGGGGGCTTAATAGCCCCCTTTAAGTTATTCTTCTAAATCTAAAATTAATGCTATAAAGTTGATAGTTCTTCAGTAACCTTTTTCATATCATTATAGTAAGTGATGGCAATAACCTGATTAACTATGTTGTTGTGAACTATGATAAGGCAATCGTTATTGGTGCTGTTAGTATAAAATGTAGCTGTAGCTGTGTCACCTTCTAAATCAGTTAAGACAACATATGATTCGTCGTACTGGTATGTCATGGAATCTGTTGCTCTGTATGTGGAATAGCCCAATTGAACTCCGTAGAGACTATACTTTTTGCTGGTAGTATGCAAACCGGCTTGTAATCCGTCTATATAAACGATACCAATACCGTCACTTCCGCATACGGAAACTTCTCCCTTAGTATACTCATAAATTCGCCCTAACATATCGGGATTGCTTGGTAAAGAAACTCCCAGTTGTTCTTCTATGTAGGCTTTATCTGAATTTACATAAGGAGTAATATCCGTAACCTTCGGAAAAAAATAATTGATTATGGTGGAACCCACAAAAACAAGTAGTGCGATTATAATAACCCACTTTATAAGTGTTATAAGCTTTGAGGTTAGGTCTCTTTCCTGCATAATAAACTGCACTCCTTTTTAAATTACTTAAAAACTATGTTGCCAATTCCATCCTTGATGCGCTTGGCCTCGTCCATATTCTGCGCCGGAAATGAAATAGAGGAATGTTCCTCATTGTCAGAATTTTTGTTTAGGGTATAGTCAATGTAGATTGTATCGAAGTCACTGTCGCAGTAGACTTTACCTGAAAAATCATTGAAGCTTGCAAATTGAATTGAACCAGTTTGAAAATCGGAGTCAGTTTTGTGGGTAAACAAAATGTGTGCAGAGTGGTTTTCTAGTGTGCGTTCCAGACTTGATATCTCGAAGAGCCCCTGATAATAATTGTAATCATTGTTAAAGAGGTACTTGTGGTAATCCCCATCAATATATATGCTTACTGTTTCGTATTCTTTAGTCTCTTCATTCCACATAATACCGTCTAGAGTCCGATGTACACTGGTTTTAATAGGAACCAGTGCCAGCACTAAAAGAACGATGACAGTAAGTAGTACGCTTGAAACGGTAGCGATGGTTACTATGGTCTTTAAGCCTGGTGCTTTATAATCTTTTACATAAGTCATATCCGTATCCCCCCTATAATGTTAATCTAATTATACTTTCTTAAATGGATTATACTTCCCTAATAACATCAAGATACTTCTCAAATCCACCGCTGTATATAATAGAAAGCAGTGCGTTTAGCTGATGCAGAGAGCGAACAAGCATCTCATTAGATATAATACCAAGACTGCAGGCCTCGGCAAGTTCATCTAAGTCTACCACTCTTACAAAGCCAGTGTTGTCTATGATTACATCAGCAAGCAGGTCAGTGAATACGTAGGTATCTGTATTCGCATCGTATGTGGTATCTATTATATCGCAATATGTGTAAGCGATTGAATTGTCACTTTTATAAAAAATACTGATTTTCCAGCCCTCTTTTAGGCAATAATAGGATGTACCATGAGAAAAGTCGGGCTTTGGGTGAAGTGTTTTCCACTTTGTGATGATCTCGTCCTGGTCCCTTTGGACAATGACGTCATCTTTAAGAAGAATACATTCATCAGGAATAAGTCTTTTTCTATACATTTTAGTCATAATCACGCACCTCCACCTTTTCAGTAATTATAGCAGTAGTATGGATAAAATTCAATTATTACTTGGGAAATTCGGGGTATTTTTGGGACAATTTTGAAGAAAAAATGTAATAGTTTTACATTTGGTTAAGAAAGTGAAAAAAATTCGCAAATAAATGGACTTTTTGCTGATAAAATGCTATCATAGATATAATCACTGATTTGAGAGGAAGTATGTATGAACTCTAACGGATCTGCGTTTCGTAATCTGGTTTTGATTTCACAGGTTGGAATAAGCGTTATGACCCCAACGTTTTTGATGTTGGCATTGGGCTTGTGGCTTGATGGTAAGTTTGGAACATGGTTTACGGTGCCGCTTCTTTTGTTGGGTATGGCTGGAGGTTTAAGAAGTGCCTATATCTTATTAAAGAATGTTATTGATCGTGAAGAGTATCTGCGTAAGAAGAAGCAGGAAGAAGAGATTAGCCGCAAAGTAGAGCGGGCAAATCGAGAAAAGCAGGAAGGTAATTATGACAGAATGGTTGACTGATTTAAATGAGTCTTTGCCAGGTATACTGATTTTGGATTTGGTGTATCTTATACTGGGTGAGATAATTATTTTATTGTTTATTCCTAATCCGGTTATATATGCAGTCGGATTTCTTGCAGGAGTGGCATATGCAGTTTTCTGTGTATTTCATATGAGCTTTCAAATTCGTAAAGTGGTGTATGGAGGAGATAGCAGAGCTTTACCTGTAGGGTCGGCATTCAGAATGTCGATGATGCTGGTGGTGTTTGTGGCTCTTCATTATTTCAATATAGGTGATATTGTAGCAGCCTGTATTGGAATGTTTTCTATGAAAGTGTCGGCATATTTAGAACCGATAACTCATAGAATCACATCCAGAATCTTAAAAAAAGGAGGGTGATAAGGTGGGAAACACTGGAATATCAACGATGGTGGCCTGTGATAGCAGTTTCATGATAAAGACGTTGTATAATTTCCGAATCCCGGGTATTGACTATGATTTTGCCATTAATACCACGCATATTGCACTTTTGCTGGTTTCCTTGACTATCATTGTTCTTGCGGTAATTGCAAGGATAAAGATAAGCAAAGTTAAACCGACAGACAGACCGGGTGCATATCAGAATATTGTCGAATTGGCAATAGAGATGCTTGGTTCTATGGTAGATGGCGTTATGGGAAAGAATGCACATAAGTTTGTAAATTACTTATCTACGCTTTTTATTTTCCTCATAGTGTCTAACCTTTCGGGATTGTTTGGACTTAGACCACCTACAGCAGATTATGGCGTGACATTATCGTTAGGTCTTATAACATTCTTTTTGATACAGTTTAATGCAATCAAGAAGAGCGGTATAGGACATTTTACGGGATTGTTCCAGCCGGTATTCTTCTTGTTCCCGGTAAACTTAATGGGAGAAATCGCAACACCGATTTCGCTTTCACTTCGTTTATTTGGAAACATCATGTCAGGTACATTGCTTTTAGGCCTGATATATGATTTGCTCAATCCATATACATTGGGATACGGAGCAGCGTTGCATTTCTACTTTGATGTATTCTCTGGTTGCATACAGGCATATGTATTCTGTATGTTGTCCATGGTATTTATCAACGATAAGATTGCAGACGAGTAATATTTATATTTAATTTAATGGAGGATTTTTATTATGGAATTAGGTAATATTAGTGGACAGGATTATGTTAATGCTATGTCAGCAGTAGGTGCTGGTATTGCGATGGTTGCAGGACTTGGTCCTGGTATCGGTCAGGGTATTGCAGCGTCTAAGGCCTGCGAGGCTGTAGGTCGTAACCCGGGTGCAAAGTCAGCAGTTACTTCAACTATGTTACTTGGACAGGCCGTTGCCGAGACAACAGGTCTTTACAGTTTCGCCGTAGCTATTATCTTAATGTTTGTTAAGCCTTTTAAGTAAGATTAAGTCTTTGTAAGGATGCGCATATGAAGATTGAAGAATGTACGGCGTATGCGTAACAGATATTGAGCTGATAGGAAGGAGGCTATAGATTTGAATTTCTTAGGAAATACAGCGGTTGCACTTGCAGCCGAGGAAAGATTATTTGGCCTTGATTATCAGTTGGTTTTTGATGTGTTGATTACAACCTTTAACGTATTTGTTCTTTTTATACTTCTTTCGTATATATTGTTTAATCCTGTAAGGGATATGCTCAAAAAGCGTCAGGACAAGATTGAAGGCGATATAAAGAGTGCTGAGGAAGCTAAGCAGGAAGTTCTTGCTATGAAGGCAGAGTATGAAGAGAAACTTAAAGCAGCGGACAAAGAAGCTGAGGGAATTCTTAGTGAAGCCCGCAAGGTTGCTATGCACAATGAACAGAAAATCATTGATGAGGCTAAGCAGGAAGCCGCAAGAATTATTCAGAGAGCTAACACAGAAGCCGAGCTTGAAAAGAAGAAGGCTGTTGATGATGTTAAGCAGGAGATTATTGTGGTTGCAAAAGAAATGGCAGCAAAGCTTGTTGCCAAGTCTTTAGATGATACAGATTGCAATGCTTTAATAGAGCAGACTTTAAATGAAATGGGTGAGAATACATGGCTAAGTTAGCAACTAATACTTATGGTGATGCATTATTTGACCTTGCCGTAGAAGAGGCTAAGATTGATGCGTTGTATGAGGAAGCTTGTGCGGTTCTCACAGCATTTGAAGAAAACAGCGAGCTGGGCAAATTATTGAATCATCCAAAGATTGAAAAAGAGGAAAAGCAGAAGTTTATCGAAGATGTATTTGGTAAATTTGTATCCAAAGATATGACCGGTCTTTTAATCCTTATGGTTTCAAAGGACAGGCAGCAGTTTATTACTGATACACTCGCATATTTCACAGATAAGGTTCTCGAATTCAAGAGAATCGGTAGAGCAAAGGTTACTACAGCAAAGCCACTTGACGAAAGTCAGAAGGCGAAGGTTGTTGCAAGACTTCTTGCTACTACAAGCTATGTAAGCTTTAATATGGAGTACGAAGTTGATGAAAGTCTGATAGGCGGTATGGTTATCAGAATTGGCGACAGAGTTGTAGACAGTAGTATTAAGACTAAACTAGAAGGGCTTGCTAAGGATTTAAGCAGAATCCAGTTGGCGTAGCCTTATGAATAATTAGAAAGAGGGTGCTTTAAGCTAATGAATTTAAGACCGGAAGAAATCAGCTCAGTTATTAAAGAGCAGATTAAGAGATATTCAACTGAACTTGAAGTGTCAGATGTAGGTACAGTAATTCAGGTAGCCGACGGTATCGCACGTGTTCATGGCCTTGAGAAGGCGATGCAGGGAGAACTTTTGGAATTCCCAGGCGGAGTTTTCGGTATGGTGTTGAACCTTGAGGAAGACAACGTAGGTGCGGTATTGCTTGGTGATTCTAAGAATATTAACGAAGGCGATACAGTAAAGACAACAGGTCGAGTTGTTGAGGTGCCTGTAGGTGATGCTATGATTGGACGAGTTGTTAACGCACTCGGACAGCCAATTGATGGCAAGGGACCTATTAACACTAACAAGTACAGACAGATTGAAAGAGTTGCTTCAGGTGTTATCACAAGAAAGTCAGTTGATACACCATTGCAGACAGGTATTAAGGCTATCGATGCCATGGTTCCAATCGGAAGAGGACAGAGAGAGCTTATCATCGGTGACAGACAGACAGGTAAAACTGCTATTGCCATCGATACAATTATTAATCAGAAGGGACAGGATGTTCTTTGTATCTATGTTGCTATAGGTCAGAAAGCATCTACTGTTGCCAGCATTGTAAAGACTCTTGAAGAATACGGTGCTATGAGCTATACAACAGTTGTAGCTTCTACAGCCAGTGAGCTTGCACCGCTTCAGTACATTGCGCCATATGCGGGCTGTGCTATTGGTGAAGAGTGGATGGAGCAGGGAAAGGATGTATTGGTAGTTTATGATGATTTGAGTAAGCATGCTACTGCATACAGAACACTTTCATTGCTTCTTAAGAGACCTCCAGGACGTGAGGCTTACCCGGGTGACGTATTCTATCTTCACTCAAGACTTCTTGAGAGAGCGGCTCGTATGTCAGAGGAGTACGGCGGAGGTTCGCTTACAGCGTTACCTATTATTGAGACACAGGCGGGAGACGTTTCAGCGTATATCCCTACTAACGTTATTTCAATCACTGACGGACAGATTTATCTTGAGACAGAGATGTTTAACTCAGGTTTCAGACCTGCTGTTAATGCCGGACTTTCGGTATCTCGAGTTGGTGGTTCAGCTCAGATTAAGGCTATGAAGAAGATTGCAGCTCCTATCAGAGTTGACCTTGCTCAGTACAGAGAGCTTGCTTCATTTGCTCAGTTCGGTTCAGAGCTTGATGCAGATACTAAGGAGAAGCTTGCTCAGGGTGAGAGAATCAAGGAGATGCTCAAGCAGCCACAGTACAAGCCAATGCCAGTTGAGTACCAGGTAATCATTATCTATGCGGTTACTAAGAAGTACGTTCTTGACATAGATGTAGACAGAGTGCTTGACTTCCAGGATGGATTATTCGAGTTTATTGATACTAAGTATCCTGATATTCCTGAGTCAATCAAGGCTACTAAGGCTATGGACGAGGAGACTGAAAGCAAGTTAGTAAGTGCTATTGAAGAGTTTAAGAAGACATTTAAGTAAAAAGCGGATTGGAGGTAATTGAATTATGGCCTCAATGAGAGACATAAAAAGACGTAGAGACAGTATTCAAAGTACCGGTCAGATTACCAAAGCCATGAAGCTTGTTTCCACAGTTAAGCTGCAGAAAGCTAAAGGAAAAGCTGAAAGCACAAGACCTTATTCAGATCTTATGTACAGTACGGTTTGTAACATACTTGCTAAGTCGGACAATATTGACCACAAGTATCTTAAGCCGGGTGAGTCGAAGAAGAAAGCTATTATTGTTATAACAGCTAACAGAGGTCTTGCAGGAGGTTACAACTCTAACATCACAAAGCTTATAACTGACAATCCTGAGATAAGCAGAGAAGATGCGGTTATATTTGCGGTGGGACGTAAGGGTAAGGAATTGCTTGAAAGAAAAGGTTATAAGATTGCAGCCGATTATTCAGAAGTGATTAATGAGCCTATGTACACAGATGCCAGAGAAATCTGCGATGAAGTACTTAAGCTTTTTACAGAAGGTGAGATTGGAGAGATTCATCTTGCTTACACATCATTTAAGAATACAGTTGTGCATAATCCGAAGCTTATCCAGTTGCTTCCGGTTGATCCGGATATTAGCAGTGATGCAGACGATGACATACCGATGAATTATGAGCCGAATGAGGAAGAGGCACTGGATATGATTATCCCTAAGTATATGTGCAGTCTTATATATGGTGCATTGATTGAATCGGTGGCTAGTGAAAACGGTGCGAGAATGCAGGCAATGGACAGTGCAACAAGCAACGCAGAAGAGATGATTGCAGATTTGTCCCTTAAGTTTAACAGAGCCCGTCAGGGAGCTATTACACAGGAGCTTACAGAAATCATCGGTGGTGCCAATGCTATTGAGTAGTGTTGCGTCACACAGCGGGTTGATTGCAACTGCATAAGTTGTATCGAATATTAATAAAATGGAGGCTAAAATGGCAGATATGAATATTGGTAAAATAACTCAGATCATCGGTGCCGTACTTGATATCAAGTTTGCAAACGGCAACTTGCCTGAGATTAATTCAGCTATCAATATTACGCGTAGTAACGGCGAGCGTCTTGTTGTGGAAGTTGCACAGCATCTCGGTGATGACACTGTTAGATGTATTGCGATGGGTCCTACAGATGGTCTTGTGCGTGGTATGGATGCAGAATCAACAGGTGCACCAATATCTGTACCGGTAGGTGAAGCTACATTGGGCAGAATCTTTAATGTATTGGGTGAACCAATTGACAATAAACCAGCTCCGGTAGTACAGGAGAATATGCCTATTCACAGAAAGGCACCTTCTTTTGAGGAGCAGTCAACATCAACAGAGATGCTGGAAACAGGTATCAAGGTAGTTGACTTACTTTGCCCTTATCAGAAGGGTGGTAAGATCGGTCTTTTCGGCGGTGCCGGCGTAGGTAAGACTGTACTTATTCAGGAGTTAATTAGAAATATCGCTACAGAGCACGGTGGATATTCAGTATTTACAGGTGTTGGTGAGCGTACAAGAGAAGGTAACGATCTCTATCACGAAATGACAGAGTCAGGCGTTATCGAGAAGACAACAATGGTATTCGGTCAGATGAACGAACCACCAGGAGCCCGTATGAGAGTTGGTCTTACAGGACTTACTATGGCGGAGTATTTCCGTGATAAGGGTGGTAAGGACGTGCTTCTTTTCATTGACAATATCTTCAGATTTACACAGGCTGGTTCAGAGGTTTCAGCGCTTCTTGGACGTATGCCATCAGCCGTAGGTTATCAGCCTACACTTCAGACAGAGATGGGTGCTTTGCAGGAGCGTATCACTTCTACAAAGAACGGTTCTATCACATCTGTACAGGCTGTATACGTACCTGCCGATGACCTTACTGACCCGGCTCCTGCTACAACATTTGCTCACTTGGATGCTACAACAGTACTTTCAAGAAGTATCGTTGAGCTCGGTATCTACCCTGCGGTAGACCCACTTGAGTCTACATCAAGAATTCTTGATCCAAGAATCGTTGGTGAGGAGCATTACAAGGTTGCTCGTTCTGTACAGGAGATATTACAGAAGTATAAGGAATTGCAGGATATTATCGCTATCCTTGGTATGGACGAGTTGTCAGAAGACGACAAGCTTGTTGTGTCAAGAGCAAGAAAGGTTCAGAGATTCCTTTCACAGCCATTCTTCGTAGCAGGTCAGTTTACTGGTCTTGAAGGAAGATATGTGCCAATCAGTGAGACAATCCAGGGCTTTAAGGAGATTATCGAAGGAAAGTATGATGACATTCCAGAAGGTTATTTCCTTAACTGTGGTAATATTGATGACGTTTTGGCAAAGTGTAAGTAAGCCGAAGATTTGGAGGAAAGCATATGGCCAACAAGTTTGAATTGTATATTAACACACCGGACAGAGTCTTTTATCAGGGCGAGGTTGATATGGTAGAGCTTGCTACTACAGAGGGAGAAATCGGTATCTATGCCGATCATATACCTCTTACAGCAGTGCTTACACCTTGCACATTGGAGATTCATGAAGATGCTGAGCGTAAGAAGGCAGCTGTTCATGGCGGTATCGTAGAGGTGCTTCCTGACAAGGTTGTTGTTCTTGCAGAGATTGCTGAGTGGCCTGATGAGATTGATGTTAACAGAGCTAACGAAGCTCGTATTAGAGCCGAGAGAAGACTTTCATCTCATGAGGATGGCATCAATACTATGCGTGCAGAACTTGCACTTAAGCGTTCACTTGCACGACTTGGTGCAGTGGATTGATGACCGGTCACAAGCGATGAATAATTAAAATATGTATAAACCTTCCATATCGTGGTAATAATGCAGTTATCACTATGATGTGGGAGGTTTTTATGTTTAAGGACTTTTGTTTATATATGGGATTTAGAGCAAAGGACTGGTATGTACAATGTAAAAGAAAAGATGGTTTTAAACATACATTTCACAAGGTGGCCATAATATGTGCATTGGTGCTTTGGATTATAACAGCAGTAAGAGTAGTTATAAACGAGTATAAGAATGCTGGCAAAGAAGAGATAATTACAGCATTTAACAGCGATGCTTACACTGATATGGAGGCTGTTATTGGTGTGTATGGTAAGTATGGCAATATCAATATAACTGACAATGCGAAAAAGCTTATACTTGAAGATATCGCAAGAGAAATTGGTGTAGAGAAGTATGTTATAAATGATTCAAAAGATGGAAAAACATCCAAAAAGATATTGTCGAAAAGTTCAGTTAATGGAGATGTTGAGTGCCAGTTTGTTACAGTTGGTGAGATTCCGGAAGCAGAATGCAATCAGTATATCAGCATACAGGTAACATTATTTGACTCGGTAGAAGCTGCATTTGCATATGAAAAGGTGCTAGATAAAATAGTAAAGAAATTGGATATGGATTGTGATGTGACGGTTAATCTTAAGGGCGAAATACCGGGAAAACTCACGGATGGAATGAAGGATATACTTGCAGATACTATGATAGGTGATATCAACGCGGATATTGTTACACAAAATAGGGACGCACAGCTATACACCGTGTATGCATATGACAAGGATATTGATGGATTTATTAAGCTTGGAAAGGATAAAGTGAATGTTAATCTTTCTATTGCATATGATGAGATTGATAATGTGACTTGTGTGTATCTTGCCACACCTATTAATAATATGGATTACTAGTGAAAAACCGCATTAACCCTTGCACAATTAAACAATACCTATTAAAATGTAATTCAGTGGGAAGTATTTTCCATAGATTAATGTAGGAAGAAGAAGTTATGACACTTAGTGAACTTTTAAATATATGTATAGATGACAATCTGATAGACCTAACTTTAAGCGGACCGAAGAATTCTAGTGGTGCTACTAAGACAACCAAGATTAAGATTCGCCCTGTTATTATAAAGGAGAAGTTGTATTTTCAGGCATCAGAGTTTGTGGGTGCTAAAGTGATTCACAATAATTATGGCAAGCCGGAGATTAAGGTTAAGCTTGAAGGCTGGATTGTTAATGATTATAAGCAGGCGCAGTTCACATTGACAGATGCCACAGCACAAGTGCTTTCAGGCAAGAAAGGTAATGTGACCATTAAATACAAGAAAACTGCCCAGGTTAGAGAGCAAAAGGATATGTCGCACAACAGAAGTAAAAGCTATGTGCTTAAAGAAGGTGTTGTGGTGGATTTTCTTGTAGACTTAGGTGTGCAGACTAAGGATGGTAAAATAGTTAAGGCGAAGTATGATAAATACAGACAGATTAACAGATTTCTTGAATTTATTGAGGATATACTGCCGCAGCTTGACAAGACCAGAGAGCAGACTATTATCGACTTCGGATGTGGAAAGTCTTATTTAACATTTGCTATGTATTATTATCTTAAGGAGCTTAAAGGCTATGACATTAGGGTTATTGGCCTTGACCTTAAAGAAGATGTTATAGATACATGTAATAAGTTAAAGGACCGCTATGGATATGACAAGCTTAATTTTTATGTAGGAGACATTGCGTCTTATAAGGATGTAGACCATGTTGATATGGTTGTTACATTGCATGCTTGTGATACGGCCACAGATTATGCCCTTGCAAAGGCAGTTAAGTGGGGCGCAAAGGTTATACTTTCAGTTCCTTGTTGTCAGCATGAGGCCAATGCAACTATTACCAATGGTCTGATGCAGCCGGTGTTGAGATACGGCATACTTAAAGAGCGTATGGCGGCCTTAATTACTGATGGTATCAGAGCAGAAAGGTTGGAAGCGTCAGGGTATCAGACTCAGATACTTGAGTTTATTGATATGGAGCATACCCCAAAGAATCTGCTTATAAGAGCAGTATATACAGGGAAATGTAATACTGCGGCAGGTGAGGCAGCAGACAGACTTGAGAAGGAACTGAATCTGAGTCTTACATTGGGAGAATTGCTTTCTGAGAAGAAGTAGTGATTTAGACAGGTATGTGTTGTTACATACACATTTTATATGATATAAGGGATTAGTGGTATGGACGAGAATAAATCATCAGCAGGAAAATTTATTTTTTACGGACTTGTGTTCTTTGTGTCCTTGGTAATTTCATTTGTGGTGGGACAGTTTAGTACAAGAGCTATGGGGACGGTGGCGATGTCAGAAGCATCGTTACCGGTTGTTATGATGCAGACAGAGCAGGGACAAACTTACAATCGTTTGTACGGATATACTGCGAAGATTGATGAGACACGACTTAATATGGAGCTTACTATTGTACCATCTAATTTGGAACTTCCGGTGGTGATTGATACATACAATGAATTTATAAAAGAAGTTTCTTATAAGATAAGGGCAAAAAGTGATTATTCTCTTATAGAGAATACAGTAGTTGAAGATTATGAATTGAAGGATAATCAGATTCATGCAGTTTTTGACATAAAGAATCTTATTCGTGATGATGAAGAATATTATATGGAAGTGGTGCTAAAAACGGATAAGTATGAGTCTATCAGTTATTACACTACAATTATGAAAGACACAGGTTTTAAGCTTTCTGACAAGCTGGAGTATGTGTTAAAGTTTAATGCCTGCACATTGGACGAAAGCAGACTTTCGGAGATAGCAGGCAATCTTGAAACGAGCAAGAATGCTGATAACAGCAATTACGGAAAAGTGGATATTACCAATACAAAGGCTATGGTTGGATGGGGTGATTTGAAACCGACTGTGGAAAGCAATATTGTGCCATCTGTGTATATGCTGGATAGTGAAGTTGCAGTTGTGACACTGGACTATACTGTGGGAGTTGGCGGTTCTGAGAGTGGATATGATGTGCTTAAGGTTCATGAGTTTTATAGAATTCGTCAGACATCAGCAAGATTCTACCTGCTTAACTTTGACAGGCAGACTACACAAATATTTGACAGTAAATCAGACCTTATTTCTACAGGAAAGATTAATCTTGGAATTGCACCTGATGAATCAGTAGAAGCTATGGCTGACGATAAGAATAACTATGTGTATTTTGTAAACAATGGCTCTTTGTGGTGTTTTGATAAGTTAGAATATAAGTATTCTAAAGTGTTTGCTTTCGAGTCGGAGGACTCTGACAATGTAAGAGAACGATACAATGCTCACGAGATTAAGATGATTTCTGTGGCTGAGGATGGAAGTGCATATTTTCTTGTGTATGGTTATATGAATCGCGGTATTCACGAAGGTCAGGTGGGAATCTCTCTTTACAGATATAGCTACCCGGATAATCAGGTAAAAGAGGAACTTTATATTCCAACGGATGTACCGGCAGGTATTTTGTGTAATAACGTTGGAGAGATTGCTCATGTGACAGCGTCCAACTCACTGTATATAAAGATTGATGATGTTTTATATCAGATAGATTTAGAGAGTAAGGAGTCCATGACAGAGATTAAGGGGCTTAAAACAGGCAATTATCACATATCCGATAATGGAAAGATTATTGCTTATGCAGTGGATGGAGCTGTTAATGGTTCTAAAAGTATCAGGGTGTTTAATATTGCAGAGGGAACAGATTATTATGTTAATGCTGCAAGCGATGAAAAAGTAAAAGGTTTAGGTTTTATTGTTAATGATTTTATCTATGGCGAAGCTAAGGAGCAGGATTATATAACCGACAAAAAAGGTAACATTAACTACGCTATGCATAAGCTGACTATTATAGATGCTGAGTATAAAGAGATTCGCAATTATGAAACCGGTGGTTACTATGTTATTGATGCAACGATAGAAGACTATCGTGTTAACCTTGAACGTGTTACAAAGAATGAGGATGGACAATTTGTTAGTGCGTCAATTGATCAGCTTATTAACAGAGCGGAAAATGTTGAAGTTGACGAGTTGAAGGTAAGTACTATTGTTACAGATGCAAAAAAGAAGCAAGTGGTGCTGGTGTTGGCTGGCGGATATGATGGCGATAGTTCATCAACTATGAGGACTACTTTAAAGATTGAGTATGAAGAAGACTCACAGTTTACACTTCCTGAAAGCATAGAAGGTTCAGACAAGTACTATATACGCGGATTTGGTGGTTATATTTCTGCCTATGACAGTATTGAGGAAGCTATTAATCAGGCGCAGTCCCAGTACGGTAGAGTGTACGACGACGATAACAGTCTTGTGTGGAAACGATTTAAGGCAGCAAAAGCATCTATATTGGGACTTAAGTCATCTGGTTGTGAAAAGGCGCAGTCCTATAATATGTCAAAATCAATTGTGCAGAATTATGCTGTAGGAAGCGATGCAAATTGGTTGATTTTAGAGAGCGTTTCCATAGAGTATGTTTTACCATTTGTAGATTTGGGAGCACCGGTTATAGGTGATACGTTAGATGGTTATATGATAATAACAGGTTATACCTCTAAAGAAGTGATATATCTTAACACCATGACGGGTCAGTCGGTCACTGTGTCTTACAGTGATGCAGGTAAGTTGTTCTCGCAGGCAGGAAACAGATGGGAGACATTTTATAAAAAGTGATTGAAGGGTTAGTATGGCGAAAAAGATTAAGTGGGCAGTCCTCATAATTCTTGGTGCTGCACTGATTGCCGGGGGAATATGGCTTGTGCCTAAGGCTACTGCAGTGTGGAAGTTATATGAAAGTGCCAAGCAAAAGGTGTCAGACAGTGATGAAAGTGTTTTTAAGAATTCTAAGACGACACTGGTTTATGACGATGAGGGCAATGAGCTGTGTAAGATTAAAAGTGAAAAGGATCTATATTACTTAGAGACAGAAGCAATACCTGTCTCTCTTAAGTACGCCTTCATAATAATGGAAGATAGGGACTTTTACTCGCATTCAGGAATTGACTTAAAGGCTATTATGCGTGCGGCTATTGCTAACCAGCAAAGTGATAAGATTGTGCAGGGAGCAAGCACTATAACACAGCAGCTTTCCCGTAACATTTTCTTAAGCCACGAGGTTACGTGGCAACGTAAGATAGAAGAAATGTTCATTGCGTGGGAGTTAGAGAAAATATACGACAAGGATGATATTCTGGAATATTACCTTAATAACATATACTTCGGCAATGGCTACTACGGTGTGGAATCAGCGGCAAAGGGGTATTTTGGCAAGTCGGCTAATGAGCTTTCCTTATCGGAACAGGCATTCATTGCGGCTATCCCTAATAATCCAACAAAGTATAATCCTATAAAGAATTATGATAATACTCTTGCAAGGCGTGACCTGATTCTGGAACAAATGTATCTGGAAGATAGTATTTCTTTGGTGGAATATGAGATGGCAAAGGCTGAGAAGGTGGTTCTTAATCCTAAAGAGGCAGAAGCACTCAATGGTTCAGTTGTGACATATGTAAGACATTGTGCTACGGAAAGTCTTATGATTGAGGCGGGATTTTCACTTAGATATAATTTCTCTACACAGGAAGATTATGCAGGATATAATGAATTGTATGACCTCTATTACACAAGATGTCAGCAGCAGTTACTGACAGGCGGTTATACAGTATATACATCTATAGATTCTAAACTTCAGACGGCGCTTCAAAGCTCAATAGATAGTGGGTTGGCAGTAGACACAGAAATTTCTAAGGATGGTGTGTATGCATTACAGGGAGCAGGAACCTGTATTGATAATAATACAGGCAATGTTGTGGCTATTGTGGGCTCAAGAACTCAAGAGGGTGCCAATATATATGGACTTAACAGAGCGTATCAGAGTCACAGACAGCCGGGAAGCTGTATAAAGCCATTGGTGGCTTATGTACCATATTTGCAGTTAGGTAATACTCCGGATACTATGTTTAATGATGTGAAAGCAGAAAATGGTCCAGTCAATCATAATGGTGTATATTCAGGATGGATAACATTTAGGGAGGCTGTTAAGACATCAAAAAATACTATGGTATGGGAAATGTATAAGGAAATTACGCCGAAGGTGGGCATCGGATTTCTTCAGCAAATAGGCTTTAAAAAGGCTTGGTATGATGTGGATAATATAGCTACATCGATTGGTGGAATGACCTATGGTGCAACTACAGAGGAAATGGCAGGTGGATATGCTGCTATTGCCAATGATGGTGTGTATAGAAGACCGACTTGCATTATAAGAATATACAATTCTTTGGGTGAGGAAGTTGTTAATGAGTTAAATAGAGGTGTGCGTGTTTATGACACAAATGCCAGTCGAATGATGACGGATATGTTTGTGTCTGTAATGGAACCTGGAGGTACAGGATACGTAGGTGCAGTACCAGGTGTTATTATGGGGGCAAAGTCCGGCACAACTGATAATCTATATGACAAGTGGTTTTGTGGATATAGCAGATATTATACATTTGTTACTTGGATTGGCTACGATTATCCAAGAACTATAAAAGACGATTGGGTGGTTTCTCAAATATACAAAACATTTATGACGGCAGCACATGTCGGAAAACCTACAATGGGATTTGAAAAGTATTTGGGAGCAGATTCGAATGGTGGCGAAGAAGAGACGAAGAATACTATTGAGAACGAAACAACGTCGGAGAAGTTGACAGCTCCACCAGAAGAATCTCATGATATGCCAACATTTGAGAATTGGGTAGACCCAGATTATAATGCAGGAAATTCAAGCACAGGCGAAACTGGCAACGCAGGTGGAAACGGTAATGCAGGCGGCACTGGCAATGCAGGCGGCACGCAAAGTCCTACCAGACCGGTTGGTGAGTGGAATGCAGGCAATGTGACTGGTGGAGACTCTAATGCAGGCAATGTGTCTGGCGGAGACTGGAATGCAGGTAATGTACAAGGCGGCGACACTAATGCGGGTAATGTACAGGGCGGCGACAGCAATGCAGGCAATGTATCCGGAGAATGGGATGCACAGTAATAAAATAGGGATTATTTATGGTATTTGAGGTTAATTGGCATATAGTATATGACGATATAAGATATATGACAGTCTTTCGGAGGTAGAGATATGGGCAACATAGTTAATATGTCATGTGAGAATTGCGGCTATAGGGAGGACTATAAAGTAGGCGCAGGTATGCTGAGTGTTAATGCAGATGTAGTTAAAAAGTTGCTTCTGGAGCAGGATGTAGCAGAATGGAGCAGACTATATGATAGTGGAAGAATAAGATTCTTTATGTGGGAATATGAATTGGCGTATTGTCATAACTGTGAGGACGTAAAGTCAGTAGTTACTGTAAAGCTTCAGACTAAAGATGGCGATGAAATAAGACTGGGATGCAGATGTGACAAATGTAAAAGTAAGTTGAAATCATTCACTATGGAAGATGATATTATATGTCCGAAGTGTAAGAAGTCCATTCTTTCGCATAATTTAAATGGGATATGGGACTAAGAGACAAGAAGAAATAATTGTGTGAGTACAGTTAGGAATGTTTATGGGGGAATAGGGTTATGGTAATTAATCATAATTTGACAGCAATGACTTCATCCCGTAATTTGACTGGTGTTAAAGGCAAGTTTGCAAAGGCAACAGAGAAGTTAAGTTCGGGATATAAGATTAATAGAGCTGCTGATGATGCTGCTGGATTGAAGATATCAGAAAAAATGCGTTCGCAGATTAGGGGACTTAATAGGGCTTCTGATAACGCACAGGATGGAATATCCTATATACAGGTGGCAGAAGGTGCGTTGGGTGAGGTTCACGAATTGTTACAAAGAGGGCGTGAATTGTGTGTACAGGCAGCAAACGATACTAATACTGATACGGATAGAGATGCCATTCAGGCAGAGATTAATCATATAAGTAAGGAAATTGACAGGATTGCTAAAGATACAGAGTTTAATACGATGGATATATTTGACTCAACCAATGCTAAGTCAAGCAGTCAGGTTACTTCAAGAAATGTTATTAAAACGCTGGCAGGAGAGATTGATTTAAGTAACATTGTCAGATTTAATGGTGTTGACTACACAGGTGCGGCATCAGCGGCTAATGCGGCTGGTATAACATTTATCAATGAAACTAACCTTGAAGCATTTGCAATCCAACTTCGTGATACATATCTGCCACAGATATTGAATCATATTCAGGGGGCTATGACAGATGTAAATCCACCGTTACAGAATGCAGACTTGGAGATTGGCTTAAAGTTTTACTGCGGAGTTAATGATGGTACATTGGCGTATTGTGGTTCTAACGGTGCAGGATATGAACTTGGAATTAATCTTGCATACCTTGGAAATGATAATGGCAATATAAAGATAGATGGTGATATGGGTACTACTATTGCTCATGAGCTTATGCATGGTATTATGTTTGATATGACAACTAATGGTATGCTTGGTACTGCTGGTGGTGATTCTTTCCCCGGCTGGGTTGTGGAAGGTTTTGCACAGGCTGTAGGTGGCTCACTGAATTATGTGAGTGAGGCATACGGATATGTGGCAGGCAATAATGATGCAAAGCTTGGAGAGTGGTGTTCGAAGCTAAATGATGGCGGTTATGCATCCTATGCACAAGGTTATGTAGCAAGTATGTATCTTGGACAGGTGTGTAGTGGTTCAACAACTGTGTCTTCTTCTAATATTGCATCGGGTATTAATAATATTCTTAAGCATATAGCTGATGGTTACTCGTTGGGACAAACTATTAATATTCTTACGGGTGGAGATTATTATGACCTGGAGGATTTTGAAACGCGTTTTGCCACTGAGGGTGTTCAGTTTACAAAGGATTTGTTTGCTGCATGCGGTCCGTCCGGTTGTGGTTCTATAGTTTTAGGTTCTCTCACTAGTACGAAAGAAGACATAATCACAGGAAGTACAAGTAAGGCTGGCAACTTCTTTATTCTTAATCTTGACGCTGATGGATATATAGACAATTCCAGCAAGTATCAGGCTGAAGGTGTTGACCCATGGACGGGTGGTGGTGCTACTACTACAAGTGGTGTTGGTGCTGACGGTCAGGTAAATCCTAACGCATCAGCTAGCTGGGGTGGAGCATCAGGAAGTTCATCTGCGTCGGCAGCAGGTGTTATTAATCTTCAGGTGGGGGCTTTGTCAGGGCAGGGCGTAGCCATAAAAAGATGGAAGCTTTCGGCGAAGGATTTAAATATATCGGGAGTTAAGGTTGATAGTTTTGAAGCTGCAGGTAAGGGTATAGATAAGTATGATAAGGGCATAAAGTCAGTATCACAGATGCGCTCTTATTATGGTGCCACTCAGAATAGGTTGGAACACACCATAGCCAATCTGGACAATACTGCTGAGAATACACAGTCGGCTGAGTCAAGAATTCGTGATACGGATATGGCTGAAGAAATGGTGGAGTATTCAAAGCATAACATACTGATACAGGCGGCGCAGTCGGTACTGGCACAAGCTAACCATAATACAGAAGGAGTGCTTAGCCTTTTGGGTTAGAGTAAGCGCTATGTAGAATTAAAGATAATATAATAGTGAAATTCATATGTTAAAGGGGCACATAACAATAATGTGCCCCTTCGATTGTCTTGTGATTTAATTACTTTCCGTAATGTTTTTCGTTGTAATCCTTAACTACCTTGTGAATTCTCTCAACCGGGTTAAGAAGTGAGCTGATTGATGAATCATGGTTCAATGTATCGATAAGGAGAGCCATATACTTGCTCATATCAACATTGATATACCAAGGCTTTGAAAGAAGTTCTTCCGGCTGGTAAATAAGGTTAGTTGTAAGAATTCTGTCGATGAGTCCCTTCTCATAAGCTTCATCAAACTTCTTGAATCCGTTAGTGAAAAGACCAAATGTTGTAGCACAGAATACTCTCTTAGCCTTACGTCTCTTGAGCTCTGTAGCAACATCAATCATACTTTCGCCTGATGAAATCATGTCATCGATGATGATAACATCCTTGCCCTCTACGTTAGTTCCGAGGAACTCATGAGCAACGATAGGATTACGTCCGTTAACAATCTTTGTGTAATCACGTCTCTTGTAGAACATACCCATATCAAGACCAAGTACGTTAGCGAAGTAGATAGCACGTCCCATACCGCCTTCGTCAGGGCTGATAACCATCATATGATCGCTGTCAATATGCAAATCATCAACGCCAAGTAACAAGTACTTGATAAACTGATAAGTACAAGAAACTGATTCGAAGCCCTTAAGAGGAATAGCGTTTTGAACTCTTGGGTCGTGAGCATCAAATGTGATGATGTTTTCAACACCCATATCTGTAAGCTCTTGTAAAGCAAATGCACAGTCTAAAGACTCACGTCCTGTTCTCTTGTGCTGTCTGCTTTCATAAAGGAATGGCATAATAACTGTAATTCTTCTAGCCTTACCACCGGCAGCAGCGATAACTCTCTTAAGATCAGCATAGTGATCATCAGGAGACATATGATTCTTGTAACCACAAAGTGAATACTCGAGGCTATAGTTGCATACATCAACCATAATATATAAGTCAGTTCCACGAACTGAGTCGTTAAGAACGCCCTTACCTTCACCTGAACCAAATCTAGGTGTTTTTGCATCTAAGATATAAGAATCTCTCTTGTAACCATTGAAAGCCAATGTGCCTTCGCTTTCGTGGTCTCTTTCTTCTCTCCAGTCAACAAGGAACTTGTCAACCTTTTCACCCATCTTAGCGCAACTTGCGAGTGGGATGATTCCCAATGAACCATAAGGTATTGTTGCAGTGTGACGTTCGTCTCTTGGCATAAAAATAATCCTCCATAAATGTAATTAAATTAATAATTATTATATTGAATATTGCGGTTATGTAACAATCTCCTCTAAGGAGCTTTCGTAACCACTAATAAAATATAATCATAAATTGGAAATAAGTCAATCGGTAATTGGTAATTAATTCTTGCCTTTTGTTCTTTTCATTATTCTAATATCATTACCGAATAACTTAAGTATCTTGTATGAGCTTGTAATTCGTGAGAATATTCGCTCAGAGTAAGCGTCCCTTATGTCGGAAAGTGAAAGGTTAGTTGAGATAATAACGCTTTTCTTTCTTAAGATACGCTCATTAATAACATAGAACAACTTAGAATTAGTGTATGTGTTGCCTACTTCGGTTCCTAAGTCATCAATAATCAGTAAGTCACAATCTAAAATGTAATCGTTGTCCAGCTCTTCGCTCTGATATCCGCGATTAAAATCGTGCTGTTCAAACTTCTTAAACAACTCAATTGCAGTTAAATAAATTACACTGTGGGACGAGTCTAAAAGTTCCTTGGCGATACAGTTAGTGAGAAATGTTTTGCCAACACCGGTGTCGCCAAACAGTAATAGGTTAGAGAATTCTTTGTCGAAGTTCTCTACAAATCCTTTGCATATGGAAACAACTTGCTGCATATTATTATAAGGTGTGCGGTTCGTGGCGGTATCAACGGTTGTGTCGTCGTACCATTCGTATGAAAATGTGTTGAAGTTCTCATTGTCAGTGATGTTCTTTAGGTTAGAGTCACTGTAAACAAGATCGATGGCTTTCCTTTTGAAACAGTCGCATCTGTGATGGTCTGTGTAACCAGTATCTTTGCAGATGTTACATGTGTATATTTCGTCAAGATAATCTGCAGGCTTACCTATGGATGCAAGACATTGAACACGGCGGTGATTCAAAGTTTCCAGCTCAGAAAGGTAGTCAGTTTCGCTGTCTGACTTGCCGATTCGGGCGGTTGCAGCAGACATAGAAACAGTGATTATCTCGTTCTCGATATCTCTTAGTTCAGGGCATAAGGAATATGCTTCCTCAATACGCTTGTCAAGAATATGCTGATTGTCAGTTCTTATGTTGTCATAAACTCTCATAATAGAGTTGTATTGGGTATTAGTAAGTGGCATAGTAAACCTTCCTTATTTTCTGTTATCCATTATTACTAAGCAGTGCACTTTCAAGTCCATCGATATCAGTGTTTCTTTGATGGAAGTTGTTAAATCTGTTGGAACCTCTTGGAGTAGTGCCGGAACCGTTAGCTGTATTGTTTACGTAGTTGCCATAGCTGTTGCCACGTTTTACAAAACGGCTCTGCTGATTCTGCTCAAATTCAATATCCATACGTTTAATGTCCTCAGTGGTCTTCACATTGGCTGCCTGCCACTTGGTGAGGATAGAATCTGCATACTCAAAGCTAGGCTGATGAGTGGTGCGAAGGGTACGGTTGCAGGCTTCGATAATTATATCATTGTCAAAGCAGTACACATCGGTCCATTTATTAATAAAGTCTCTTTCAATCTTACCGGCAGCACGTCCTGTTATGCCAAATGCATTAAGTACGGAATAGGTTGTTTCGCTGTGGTTTGAAGTCTCTGTCTTAGCCTGGGCAACAGAAGTGATTCCTGATTCAGCCCATGAAAGAGCAACTTTTTCTATGTAGCGCATACTCTTCTTGCCACGACTTACGCAATATTCCACAAGATAATCAATAAGATCTGCCGGAAAATGTAATGTGTCATAGAAATATGCTATAGCTGACATCTCAGAAGGACTGAGTTCGCCACCCAGATAAGCACTTACCGCATATAGAAGCATACTAAAATCATCGTTCTTGGTTAAAGGTTTAACCTTAGATGGCGGATATGCAGTCTGTATATCTGAGGTCGATATGTTGCGAAGGGAGCTGTCCACGGCAGCTACTGTTGATGTAGTGGCAATCTCGGCTTCCACAGCCAGTGGTACGATAGAGGATTGCGTTGTGGCTGCAAAATCCATCGCCTGAGCAGAGGCATCTATTGCCTTAACAGATGCTTTGTCGGAAGACTTGTCTGCAGTATTCAGGTCGCAGAATGTTATTCCTGACAAAGAGTTATCGTCGCTACCGTCATCCCGCTTGTTAAATGCTAATGAAATAGCGCCTACTTTATCCCAATACTTCAATGCGCGAACAATATCGGCTTCGGTCTGGTTGAAAAAATCAGCCAGGGCGGATACTGATATGGTGGTCTGGTTATCAGCCACACAGCGCAGTAAGTAAATGTAAATCTTAACAAATTCCCCACTTGCCAAAGGCATGTACTTATCAATAAAAGTGTTGGATATCTCAGTTGCCATATTGCCAAACTGGGCCTGCAAAGTTAATTTGCTCATAGTAAAAACCTCTCAATCTTTAACAAAAAACATTTCGTAGGCACATTATAACACACCAAAAAATATTTGCAAACAGGCACGGTTGCTGGAGTTATCCACTGTCTGCAATGTGGATAATGTGGACAACTTTTCGAGAGGAAAAACATTTGGCATAAATACAGGTGTATACAAATTAAAATTATAAACAAAAAATCCACAGGTCACATCTTGAAAAAAAGATGAAATCCTGTGGATAATGTGGATAACTTTGTGGCTATTTTGATTTAACCAGATTCTCACCAACTTTGAATATGTTTCCTGCACCCATAGTTATTAACAAATCACCGTTGATACAATTTTTTAATAAAAATTTTTCAATAGCCTCAAATGATTCTAAATAAAAACATTCTTTACCCAGAGCCAGTATGGCTTCCTGCAAATCTTTAGAGCTGATTCCAAGGGTATCAGTCTCACGGGCAGCATAAATATCTGCCAGAACTACTTTGTCAGCAGCAGAGAGCGAGCGGGCGAAGTCTGCAAGAAATGCTTTAGTTCTTGTATAAGTATGTGGCTGGAAAACGCACCATACACGGTTGTGAGGATAATGCTTTGCGGACTCAAGTGTAGCGTCAATCTCATCAGGATGGTGTGCGTAATCATCAATAACAGTAACTCCGTTAAATGTGCCCTTTTTCTGGAAACGTCTGTCAGTACCGGTAAAATTGCCGACACCCCTAACAGATGTCTCCAAATCTATGCCAACTTTAATACCTGCGGCAATAGCTGCAAGGGAGTTGTATACATTGTGGAGTCCCGGAACATTTAACTTAACCTGTTCCTGTTTCTTCTTATTAATAAGTAGAGTATATGAACAGCAGCCAAACTCATCGTAAGTAATATCGCAGGCACTGTACATACTTTTTTCAGGGTCTGAACCTACAGTGATAACTTCGCAGTCAGTGTCCTTATAAAAGTACTCATAATCTTCAATATCAGTGTTTATAATTAATGTACCGTTCTCTGGAAGCTTTTCCGTGAAAAGCTTAAAAGAATTACGAATATCCTCAAGGTCTTTAAAGAAGTCTAAGTGGTCTTCTTTAACATTCAGGATAATATTGATTGTCGGGAAGAACGACAGAAAGCTGTTGGTATATTCACAAGCTTCTGTTACAAATATGTCTGAATTACCGATGCGGATGTTGCCGCCGATGCTTGAAAGGATACCACCCACTGAAATAGTAGGGTCGCAGTTTCCTTCCATAAGTACTTCTGTTATCATAGAAGTTGTGGTGGTTTTTCCGTGAGTTCCGGCAACATTGATGGCAACACGATAGTTTGCCATAATCTGACCGAGAAGTTCCGCTCTGGTAAGCATAGGCTTTCCTGAATTAACACTCGCAACGTACTCAGGGTTACTTTCTGAGATAGCTGCTGTGTACACTATTAAATCAATGTCATCAGTGATATTATCTGCTTTCTGCCCGATGCATATTCTGCAACCGGCAGCAGCAAGCTCTGATGTAAGTGGTGATTCTGAATTGTCTGAGCCGGATACAGTAAAATTCTGGTTAAGTAAAATGTGCGCCAGACCACTCATACTGATTCCACCGATACCAATGAAGTGAACATGTATTGGCTTATTGAAATCTACTTTATACATAAATCCTCCGTTTGAAGATACATTTTATGAAATATAATATGAAATAATACATACTTATTATAATCATATCGAGAAAAAATTCAAATAGTATTTTATGTACTAAAAAAAGCACAATTTGTAGTGGTGAAAAAATATTTTACACTAAATATAGTCTGAAAATTGTCATATTTTGGAAAAAATGTAGTTGAATTGTGTGACGCTTTGAATAAATTGTTGACAGAAAATACGAAAAAATACTAAAAAAAATAAAAATTCTTTTTACTTATCGGAAAATATGTGTTATAATTCTATTAACTTTAAACAGGTAATTTTAACATCAGAGGTGAGAGCATGATTAAAAAAGAAATGATTGCCATGTTATTGGCAGGCGGTCAGGGCAGCAGACTCGGTGTTTTAACATCAAAGGTTGCCAAGCCCGCAGTAGCGTTCGGCGGAAAGTATCGTATTATCGACTTCCCATTAAGTAACTGTATTAATTCAGGTATTGATACGGTAGGTGTATTGACACAGTATCAGCCACTCAGACTTAACACTCATATTGGTATTGGTATTCCATGGGATCTTGACCGTAATGTTGGTGGTGTAACAGTACTTCCACCATATGAGAAGAGTACTAACAGTGAGTGGTATACAGGTACTGCTAATGCCATATATCAGAACCTTGAGTATATGGAGCAGTACAATCCGGATTATGTATTAATCTTGTCAGGTGACCATATTTATAAGATGGACTACAAGATTATGCTTGATTATCACAAAGCTAATAATGCGGATATTACAATTGCAGCTATGCCTGTTCCTATTGAAGAGGCAAGCAGATTTGGTATCGTTATTACAGATGGCGACAACAGAATAACAGAATTCGAGGAGAAGCCTGCGAATCCAAGAAGTAACCTTGCATCTATGGGTATTTACATATTTAGCTGGAAGGTATTAAGAGACGCACTTATTAAGCTGAAAGACCAGCAGGAGTGCGACTTTGGTAAGCACGTTATTCCATATTGCTTTGAGCAGAATAAGAGATTATTTGCTTATGAGTACAACGGATACTGGAAAGATGTTGGTACATTAAGTTCATATTGGGAGGCTAATATGGAGCTTATTGATATCATTCCTGTATTCAATCTCTATGAAGAGTTCTGGAAGATTTACACAAAGACTGACGCTATTCCACCACAGTATATTGCTGCGGATGCGTACATTGAGAAGAGTATTATTGGTGACGGTTCGGAGATTTATGGTAAGGTTTACAACTCAGTTATCGGTTCCGGTGTTGTTATTGAGGAAGGCACAGTAGTTCGTGACTCAATTATTATGCAGGATACTAAGATTGGTAAGAACACAGTTATTAACAAGGCTATTATTGCCGAGGAAGTTGTTATTGGTGACAATGTTGAGCTTGGTATTGGGGATGAGGCAGAGAATGTTTTCAAGCCTGCAATCTACAATTCAGGTCTTGTTACTATTGGCGAGTGTTCAGTTGTTCCAAGTGGTGTAAAGGTTGGTAAGAATACAGCTATTTCAGGCGAGACTACAAGTGAAGACTATAAGGATGGCATGCTTGTAAGCGGCGGAGTAATAATTAAGGCAGGTGACAACGTATGAAAGCAATAGGTATTATTTTAGCCGGCGGTAACAACAAGATGATGAAAGAGTTGTCTAACAAGCGTGCAATCGCAGCTATGCCGGTAGCAGGAAGTTATAGAAGTATTGATTTCTCACTTAGCAATATGTCTAATTCGAGAATTCAGAAGGTTGCTGTTATTACACAGTACAATGCCCGCTCCCTTAATGAACATTTGAGTTCTTCTAAGTGGTGGGATTTTGGTAGAAAGCAGGGTGGTTTGTTTGTATTCACACCAACCATCACAGCTGACAGCAGTTATTGGTATCGTGGTACTGCGGATTCTCTCTATCAGAATTTACATTTTCTTAAGTCAAGCCATGAGCCATACGTAGTTATTGCGTCTGGTGATGGAGTATACAAGCTTGATTACAATAAGGTGCTTGAGTATCATATTGAGAAGAAGGCTGATATCACTGTTGTAGTTAAGAAGATGGAAGACAAGAGCGAAATCAACAGATTCGGTGTTGTTTCTATGACAGAGGAAGGCAGAATCACAGAGATTGACGAGAAACCATTGGAGACTAACCTCTCAACAGTTTCAACAGGCATTTATATCATAAGAAGACGTTTGCTTATTGAGTTGATTGAGAAGGCAGCAGAGGAAGATCGTCATGATTTTGTAAGAGATATCCTGATGCGCTACAAGAACATTAAGAAGATATACGGATATAAGCTGGAGAATTACTGGAGCAATATCTCTACAGTTGAGTCATATTATAAGACTAATATGGACTTCCTTAACAGAGATGTTAGAGATTACTTCTTCAATCAGTATCCTGATATTTACACTAAAGTGGATGATTCCCCACCAGCAAAGTTTAATTGTGGTTCGGATGTTAAAAACAGCCTTGTAGCAAGCGGATGTATTGTTAATGGTACTGTTGAGAATTCTATATTGTTTAAGAAGATTTACGTTGGTAACAACTGCGTGATTAAGAATTCTATCATTCTTAATGATGCGTACATTGGGGACAATTCTTACATTGAGAATTGTATCGTTGAGAGTGGTAGCACAATCAAAGCTAATACAAGATATGTAGGAGAAGGTTCACCGATGATTGTTACTGAGAACAATCCGCTTTATTACTAAGCGAGTAGGGGGTATGCTTATGAATATTACAGATGTACGAGTAAGAAAGATTGCAAAAGAAGGCAAGATGAAAGCTGTTGTTTCTATTACTATTGATGATGAATTTGTGGTTCATGATATCAAAGTTATTGAAGGCGAGAAGGGTTTGTTTATTGCTATGCCAAGCCGCCGCTCATCGGATGGGGAGTATAGAGATATAGCACATCCAATTAACACAGAAACAAGAGATCGCTTGCAGGCTATTGTGCTTGATGCTTATGAAAAGGCAGAGGATGCACCGATGGTGTAATCTGTCAGGGGTTTTAAAGGGTTTAATAAAATGATTAGTCCGGAAGTTGACTGTATGGTTAACTTCCGGATTTTTTATGTGACGGAAAATAAGATGATGTACGAAGATAAGAAATGCGTGCATTTTGATATAACATATGGTATAATACATCTAATATACTAATAAGTATCGTGTGAAATAACTAAAGATTATTATGAGGCTGGATGTTGTAGACAATGTAGCTCGTAGAAAAGGAAGTTAATTGCGCTGCAATACCGCTCGCACGCAAGCGTCCGAGGACGGACGCTTTATTCTACACCCTGTAAGGGGGGAGAGGAGGGGCGTTATGAGAAACATAAAGATGAGAACTATCATTACACTTGTTATATTGATAGTTAATACGGTATGCCTTTCATTACTATATGTATTTGCGAGTTCAACCATGACCTCTTCAATGAAACAGTCGGAGATAGAGAACCTGCAAACTATATTAAAGATGGAAACGGGTATTATAGAAGAGTATATACATCATCAGGAAGAAATGCTTGTAGCATACAGTGATGAGCAGATAATTAAAGAGTTTTTAAAAGAACCTGACAATGAGGAGAAGAAAAGGCAGGCTCAGGAATATACGGAAAAGTATTATGCCAGACTTGATAATTGGGAGGGACTTTATATAGGTGAGTGGAACACCCATGTTATTGCACATTCCAACAAGGAGCATGTGGGGATGATTACTAGAACAGACCCTGCGTATCTTAAGCAGCTGCAGGATGCCATGACTTCAAGAAATGGCCTGTACAATGCGGGTATGATAGTGTCTCCTGCGTCGGGCAAGCTTGTGCTGTCCTTGTATTGTCCTGTGTTTGATGATGATGGCAAAACTATAGTAGGTTACGTGGGTGGTGGCCCGTTTGCGGAACAGCTTGACGAGTTACTGCATGCTAGTAAAGATGGTAAAACACAGCATTATATGATAAATGTGTTATCGGATAAGTACATATTTTCACAGAATAAAGAGCATATGGCTATGTCCATTGAAGATGACATGCTGCTTTCTATCAGCAGTACATTAAGGGAAGATAACAGTGTGCCAAATGGCACCAAAGAATATACAGACCATAAGGAAGGGCGCTCAATAGCATCATACAGATATCTTCCGGAGTATGGCTGGGCGGTTGTGTCTTGTAACAGTGAAAAGAACATATACGCGGATATAGAAGCCAATATGAAGCTTTTGGGGATGCTTTGTATTATATCAGATATTGTTATAGGTGTATTATCGTGGTTGTTTATACGTATAAGTACAAGACCACTTGAATATGTGGAGAAATCCATTGTTCAGTTAAAAGAATTAAAGCTTGAGAAGCAACACAAGCTTGACCGTTATATTAATGGTGAAAGTGAAATAGGTCAGATAGCTACAGCTATTGATTCTTTGTATGATTCAATCAAAGATATGTTGGAGTATGAAAAGGAAAAGCAGAAAGCTATAGCAGACAGTCAGTCCAAGGCGAAATTCCTTGCAAGTATGTCCCACGAGATTCGTACACCGATTAATACTGTAATCGGTATGAATGAGATGATATTAAGAGAGAATAAAGATGAAGATATTGCAGAATATGCACACAATATCAAAAGTGCCAGTCATATGTTGCTGGGGATTATTAATGATGTTCTTGATTTCTCCAAGATAGAGGCGGGCAAGTTACAGCTTGTCGACAATGACTATCGTACAGCCAATATGTTAAACGATGTAATACTTGGCATTACACCACGCTTAAAAGAAAAGGGGCTTAAGTTTAATTTAGAAATTGATGAAAGTCTGCCACGTATCTTAAAGGGTGATGAAATCCGAGTGAAGCAGATACTTAATAATCTGTTGTCTAATGCCGCCAAGTATACAGAGAAGGGCATTGTTACATTTGTTGCAAAGGGAATATATGATAATGATGCCTTTTGCCTGGAGCTTTCGGTTAAAGATACCGGAATAGGTATTAAGAAAGAAGATATAAGCAAATTGTTTGACAGTTTCAAGCGTCTTGAGCTGGAGAAAAACCGTTATATACAGGGAACGGGTCTTGGACTCAACATCACTAAACAGCTGGTGGACAATATGAATGGTGAAATAGCTGTTGAAAGTGAGTATGGCGTAGGCAGTTGCTTTAAAGTAAAGATTCCGCAGGCAGTTATAGACAAGACTGCCATTGGAAGATTTGAGGATGCATGTAAACATAAGGATAGTGAGGAAAGCAAGGAGCGTAATTACCTTTATGCGCCTGATGCAAAAGTGCTTGTGGTGGATGATAACAAGATGAATCTTATGGTGGTAAAAGGACTTCTTAAACGTACGGAGATTCAGCTGGATTTTGCGTCGGGAGGATTGGAAAGTTTTGAGATGACTAAGCATAAAAAGTATGATGTTATACTCATGGATCATATGATGCCGGAGCCGGACGGTGTTAAGACATTTCATATGATTCGGGATGACAGTACTAATCCGAATGTGAATACACCTGTCATCGCGCTTACGGCCAATGCCATCGCGGGCATTGAAGAACAATACTTAAAGGAAGGCTTTGCGGGCTATCTGTCAAAGCCGGTAACGGGTGATAAACTTGAAGAAAAAATTGCAGCGTTCCTGTAGATATGGTGGGTTCATTGGCATCTGATGTGCTTAAACAAAATGTAAACCGTTCTCAACCACAGGTTGATTGTTAATAATAGCAGTCTCCTCTATAATCACATTTGTAACAAACAACAAGTGAATGTGAATTAGAAAGCAAATGCGAGTTTAAAGGCATATGCGAAAAGCGAATGCTTGGGAGGAGAAAGCTATGGCAGAAGTTAAAATGTTAGTGACACAGGCTCTTGATGAGAGAGATCTGCTTATGAAGAAAATCAACGATAAAATCGACGGTGCGGTGTTTGCCGATGTTGCAAAGCGCAATGAGGAGAAGGTGTATAACCGCAGAATCACCAAGGAAGAGTTCGATAAGGAAGCAAAGGCTGCATATCAGCAGATCACTGACTTGATTGAGCGATACAACAAGTTGGAGGCTGCTATTGTGGAGTCCAATGCCAATACATACATCGAAACTTCTTACGGCAAGTATTCTGTAGCCGGAGCTATTACACTTCGCAATCGTATGAAGGGCGATGCTAAGTTCGGAGGCAAGGCGGACTTTGAAACAAGTCTTCTCGTCCGAATGAAGCGCACTTACAACGACTGCATAGGTATAGCAGAGCATAAGAATCAGGCTCTTGCCGATACCGCTGAGGAAATGCGTCTTAGTATTCTTGGTCGCGAAACCAAAGTGAGAGAGGACAAACCTCTTGAAGTGGTGGAAAGCTATGTTAAAGAGAATACTATGGAGCTTGCGGACCCTCTTGGTATAAAGGATAAAATCGCTGAGCTTACAGAGCGCAGGGACAAGCTTCTTGCAGAACTGGAGACTCAGATAAAAGTATCCAACTCAACAACATTTATTACAATTGCAGACTAGGTCTGCGTAAGGGGGCGGCGGCGGGAAGTCCGTCGTTTTCGACAGATTGCTAACCGCCGCCCCGGTGCTGTACAGATAAATAATAATTCGGGCATCGCCTGTATCACGAAAACCTTTAATTCAGATCCTCCGGAACGGAGGTTAAACGTTCCAACAACAAAACAATAGGTATGTTTAAAAGAGTGGGTTACACCCCACGGATCAAATGTGTATTCATCTGAACGTGCTTATTAAACTGTCAACCTTAAACCGTGAACGGTGAACTGTGAATGCATATGAACTGTCACTTTTCAACCGTCAATTTCCTGTAAGCTTGCACTTAGAAAGGTGTAAAGCCCAAATCCGTGGAAAAGGTTTGGAGTTATCTGATTATCCTTAGGTTAACCTCATGGCTGTGATATGGGCGATGGTTTATTGTGTTTAGGAAGGCAATTGAATAATGCTCATAAAATGTGTTAATCTTATGGAAAAAGAGGTTAAACGAAGGTCGCAGATATTAAACAGCAGAGAGGAGGAAGCAGATGAGCATATACATAACAGGTGATACACATGGAGATTTTGAACGTGTGGAAGATTTTTGTCAAAGTATGGGTACAACAGAGGAGGATGTGTTAATTATTCTGGGTGATGCCGGGCTTAATTATTATCTTGATGGAAAGGATGATAATAGAAAGTATGATGTGAGTAGGATTCCAATTACGCTGCTATGTATACATGGTAATCATGAGGAGAGACCATACGAAATCGATACTTATGAAGAGATGGAGTGGAATGGCGGAGTGGTTTATTATGAGCGGGAATATCCTAACATTTTGTTTGCGAAGGATGGAGAGATATATGATATGGATGGCAGACGATGTATTGCCATCGGAGGCGCCTACAGTGTTGATAAGTATTACCGATTGAGTCATGGTATGAGGTGGTTCGATACAGAGCAGCCAACTGATGAGATTATGGAGTATGTGGAGCGGCAGCTTGAAAAGAATGGCTGGAGAGTGGATTGTGTGTTTTCTCATACAGTGCCGGAGCCTTACGAGCCAACATGGGCATTTATACCGGGAATTGACCAAAGTATGGTGGACAAGTCAACGGAGCAGTGGCTTGACAGAATTGAGAAGAGGCTTGATTATGACCGTTGGTATGCAGGGCATTATCATGTGGAGTCACAAGAGGGGCCGATTCGAATTATGTATGAAGAGTTTGATGAACTGTAAAGGATGTATAATCCCCCAACATTTTTCCCATAATACAACTAAAGTATTATAAGAAGTGTGGGGGATTTTATGAATTCTATATGGAGTGAAAGTGTGGAACTGCCGAGGTTTCCGGTGCTTAAAGGCGACGTGGAAACGGATGTGCTTATTATAGGTGGAGGGCTTGCCGGAGTGTTGTGCGCACATTTCTTGCAGGAGCGAGGCGTGGATTATGTGCTTACAGAGGGGCGGAGTATAGGCGCCGGTGTTACAAAGAATACCACTGCAAAGGTGACAGCCCAGCACGGACTTATATATCATAAGCTTATAAAAAGTGAAGGCGCAGAGCTTACACGAATGTATCTGGATGCTAACCAGGCGGCTGTTGAAAAGTTTTCAAAGATGGCAGAGAGCATTGATTGCGATTTTGAAAGGAAGAATTCTTACGTATATGATGTGAAGGATTCAGGGAAGTTGGAAAAAGAACTGGATGCCCTTCACAGAATTGGTTATAAGGCTAAGTTTGCAGAAACCAAGGAGTTGCCATTTGATACTGAAGGGGCGATATGTTTTGAGAATCAGGCCCAGTTTAATCCTTTGAAATTCTTGGGAGGCGTGGCGGAAGGCCTTAATATCTATGAGAATACATGGGTGAGGGAGCTTACTGATGAGCTGGCGGTTACTAATAGGGGGCTGATTCGGTATAAGAGAATAATATTTGCGACACATTTTCCTATTGATAATAAGCATGGTATGTACTTTTTAAAAATGTATCAGCACCGCTCTTACGTGGTGGCATACAAAAATGCACCGCAGGTGCAGGGGATGTATGTTGATGAGGCGAAGACGGGATTTTCCTTTAGAAGTTATGGCGACTGCCTGCTGATAGGAGGCGGAGCACATAAAACAGGTAAGAAAGGTGGTAACTGGCAGGCTATCAGACAGCTGGTAAAGGACAGTTGTCCCGAAGCGCAGGAGGTGTACGCCTGGGCGACGCAGGATTGTATGACTCTTGACAAGATTCCATATATAGGGCAGTACTCAAAGCGAATGTCTAACTGTTACGTGGCTACAGGATTTAATAAGTGGGGGATGACATCATCTATGGTGGCAGCAGAAGTTCTGGCGGATATGATAGTTGGTAAAGACAACCCTTATGCAGAGGTATTTGAGACCTCAAGAAGTATGTTAAAGCCTCAGCTCTTTGTGAATGCATGCTCAGCTACAACCAATCTGCTAACTATATCAAAAAAGCGTTGTCCACATATGGGGTGTGCGCTTAAGTGGAATAAAGTGGAACACACATGGGACTGCCCTTGTCACGGTTCAAGGTTTGACGGTAATGGAGCGGTTCTTGATAATCCTGCTAATGAAAATGAGCCGTCTATACGCACTTGGGGCAAGTGATAACGTGGCTAAATAATCTGAAAACTACTTGAATAAACAGACAACTTAATGTAAAATTATAGTCAGACAAGCAAAATGTGAATGAATCCGTAACATTTTGCATATGTTCGTGAGAATAATTTAATATTAGGAGGTAGTAGCGATGAACGTGTATACAACCGACAGGATTAGAAATGTAGTGTTGCTGGGACACAGTGGGGCAGGAAAGACCAGCCTTGTTGAATCTATGGCGTATTTGGCAGGTATTACCACAAGGATGGGAAAGGTTGATGATGGAACTACCATAAGCGATTATGGGAAGGAAGAGCAGAAACGACAGATATCCATAAGTACTACAGTGGTGCCTATTGAGTGGAAGGATGTTAAGATAAATGTTCTTGATACGCCGGGATATTTTGACTTTATCGGCGAAGTTGAGGAGGCTATAAGTGCAGCTGATGCGGCTATTATTGTGGTTTCCGGTAAAGCAGGTGTTGAGGCAGGTACAGAGCGTGCATGGGAACTGTGTGAACAGTACAAGTTGCCGAGAATGATTTACGTTACAGGTATGGATGCAGATAATGCTTCCTTTAAGAATGTTGTAGAGACTCTTACGCAGATGTATGGAAAAAAGATTGCGCCGTTCCACTTCCCAATTAGAGAGAATGAGAAGTTTGTTGGTTACATTAATGTAATCAGTGAGAATGCTAATCGTTGGCAGGGTGATGGTGTGTGCAAGGAAGTTGTGGACTGTGACGTTCCTGATTATAGTAAGGAGAATCTCGCACTTTACAAGGAAACTCTTATGGAAGCGGTGGCTGAAACCAGCGAAGAGTTTATGTACAGATATTTTAATGGCGACACATTCTCAGAGGCAGAGATACGTTCAGCCCTTCGTAACAATATTGATGAGGGTGCAATTGTGCCTATCACTATGGGTTCTAATACTCTTTGTCAGGGAACATACGCACTGCTTGATGATATTGTGAAGTATATGCCAAGTCCGGAGAATAAGGAGATGGTGGGCTTCAATATGAAGACTAACGATATCTTCGAGGCTAACTATGACTTTGCAAAGGCGAAGTCTGCGTACATATTTAAGACAATCGTTGATCCGTTTATAGGAAAGTACTCTCTTATTAAGGTATGCTCCGGTGTATTTAAGTCAGATGACCTGATTTACAATAAGGATAAGGATGTTGAGGAAAAGGTAAGTAAACTCTATGTTCTTTCGGGCAGTAAACCGGTTGAAGTTCCGGAACTTCACGCGGGTGATATTGGTGCTATCGCCAAGCTTAGTAAGGCAAGAACAGGTAATACATTGTCTACAAAAGCGACTACTATCAAGTATGGAGAATTTGAGATTTCTAAGCCTTACACAGCTATGCGTTATAAGGTTCCTAATAAGAACAATATAGATAAAGTAGCACAGTCATTGCAGAAGCTTACTCATGAGGACCAGACGCTGAAGGTTGTTAATGATACTGAGAACAGACAGTTGCTTCTTTATGGAATGGGTGACTTGCAGCTTGAGGTTATTCAGAGCAGACTCCTTAATGAATATAAGTGTGAAATAGAGCTTAGCAAGCCTAAGGTAGCATTTAGGGAGACTATTAAGAAGACTTCAGACGTGGAGTATAAGTATAAGAAACAGTCAGGCGGACATGGACAGTATGGTCACGTTAAAATGCGTTTTATGCCGTCAGGCAACAATGAAGAAGCTTATGAATTCCAGCAGGAAGTAGTAGGCGGTGCGGTTCCAAAGAACTTCTTCCCGGCGGTTGAAAAGGGCTTGCAGGAATCAGTTGTCAAAGGACCACTTGCGGCATATCCGGTTGTAGGTGTGAAGGCTGTGCTTTATGATGGCTCATATCATTCAGTGGATTCTTCAGAGCAGGCATTCAAGATGGCAACTATTCAGGCATTTAAGAAAGGTGTGATGGAGGCTGGACCGGTGCTTCTTGAGCCGATTGTGAACTTGAAGGTTATGGTGCCTGAGGAGTACACAGGTGATGTTATGGGTGACTTGAATAAGCGTCGTGGACGAGTGCTTGGTATGAATCCGACTGCCAGCGGTAAGCAGGTTATAGAGGCTGACATACCGATGATGGAGCTTTATGGTTACTGTACAGTGCTTCGTTCTATGACGGGCGGACGCGGTGATTACTCATATGAATTCGCACGTTATGAGCAGGCGCCAAGCGACATCCAGGCAGCAGAAGTGACAGCACGGGCAAGCAAGGTAGCGGAGAGTAACGAGGAATAATGAGAGTTAGTTTTGCTAATACAAGATGTGACTAAGTAAGTATTAAAGTCTACTATAAATCTATATTAGTGTGAAGGTTGATATGGATTAATAGTAGACTTTTTAATACTAAATAAAATGAGAGATAGTTAATATTTGCTTTTATTAATATGGAAAATGTGTAAAATCTGCCAGAATTTTGT
This sequence comes from Lachnospira sp., assembly GCA_045543195.1. Taxonomy (GTDB): domain Bacteria; phylum Bacillota; class Clostridia; order Lachnospirales; family Lachnospiraceae; genus Lachnospira. The sequence goes on along the minus strand of JAZQME010000007.1, from coordinate 116,226 downwards.
AAAATCTGCCACCCCACTTTTTTTATGTTGACAATTTTGTATAATTGTGATATGTAGCGGTGCGCAGTCACGAGAGATTATACATATATGATTGCATATGCTTGTGACCAATGTACGTGTTATTGCAAATGTATGTGTCAATCTACGTGTACGTGCTAATGTAAATGTATGCACTAACGTCAGCGCAGCCGCAAATATACGAAAAGGGGATATGATTAATGAAACAAAAAACAAAGAGAAATGTAACAAAAAGAGTGACAAAGCGGGCATTTTCAATGTTGTTGGGAATGGTTATGGTAATTAATCTGTTTGTGGCTATTCCGGCAGATACAGTGTTGGCGAAAGGTAATGACAAAGCAGGAAAAACGGGAAACACAGTTCAGATTGGAGTAGGAAAAGACTCGCACACTCTCAAGCGCGATGAGCTGGCAGACCCGTTGAATGAATACGGAATCAAGGAGCACAGCCACACTAAGAGGCGTGGCGACAAGGAAACAGACCTTAACACAGTGGTTTATGAGAATGCGGATGGTAGCGAGACAACATACATATTCCAAGAAACCGTTAAGTATGTTGATGAAAGTGGTAACGTGAAAGACAAGAGCAACAAGCTTGTGGCTAATGATAAAGACAATAGTGCTAAGTTTGCAGGTCGTATGAAAGATGGGAATGCAGGAAATAACACAGATAAGATTGCAAAGAATTACGCCTATGTTAACGACCAAAACGATATTAATACATATTTTCCGCAGTTGCTTGGGAAGAACAGTGGCGTAGTGTTAAACTACGGAGACTTGAATATAGAGATGTACCCTAAGGATACTGTTTCGCCGGTTTCTAAGGTGGGCGACAAAGAGATTATCTATGAAAATGTGTTTGAAAGTACAGCACAGCTTCAGTATGAAACAACATTTGATGGGTACAAGGAAAATATCGTTATATTTGATGACAGTGAGAATACATTTACATTTATAGCGGAAGCAAAGGGAATGTATGTATAAAAGAAGATTGGGGCATTGAACTTCGTAAAACGTAGTGATAATAAGGTGGTGGCGACTATCAGTCCAATCTATGTATACGACAGTTTCACAGGCGATGTGCTGGAGGGTGAGACTCACTATACATATGCTAATGAGTTGAATTATAGGAAGTTGGCAGAAGGTAAGTATGAGATAACAATTACTGTTGACCAGGAGTTTTTAAGTAACCCGGTGACAGTGTATCCGGTGTATGTTGACCCGTCTGCTGCGGTGGTGGCTGGAAGCGGAAGTAGTAAGGGGATTCGTGATAACCCTATATATAATGGCAGTAGTGGCAGATATGCCCAGTCGGGTGCTAATGTTACAGGTGTAATAGGGTATGTTAATAGCTCATACGGAGCGGGACGTATGCTTATGAGTTTTCCGGGGCTTATGGAAAAGGACTTTATGAAGTCGAGTAATTATACAGTAACATCTGCATTACTTAGCCTTTATGATGAGTCGGGGCAGTCTAAGGAGGCGACTATAAGTGCCTATGAGTCCACAGGACCTATATGGAATGAATCAAGTGTGTACAGTTCAGACATATGGAACGGGATAGGTCCTTATATAGATAGTCAGACATTTTCGTATCCGAGCAGTGTGGGAAGAGAATTTAACCTCACGTCAATAGTAAGAGAGTGGCAGGAGTATATTGTGGAAGGTCCCAAGAATAGTTTGGCAAATCCGAACAAAGGTATAATCTTAAAGAATGGAAATGAAACCAGTACTACATATCACAAGTGTATTAAGACGACAGAGAATAGTAGGAAGCCGTATCTGAGCATTAAGTATGTTTATAATGGATGTAAAGGGGCGCGCAATATAAAAGATATGGCGCTTAATTGTCAAGAATATGCCTTTTTTGTGCCTAATTCGGCGGGAACAGCTTTTGATAATATGCTTAGTGATTTAAAAAGTGATGTGAGTGATGGGGGAGACGTATCAGTAGAAGAAGCTCTATCTGTTACAAAGAATTGTATGAAAGTGTGGTTAAATAATACATTTGGCACTAACCGATGGAGAGAAGCAGCTTCCTATGATGCTGAAGTAGGAAGTGATGAGTGGATGGTATGTATGAGGGTTGGAGTTTATGAGTATGGGGATAAAGCGTCATACGATTATCATTTTTGGTATAGGGCTGATACAGGGGTGTGGTTTCATAAACCAGGAACTGAGTTATCAAGTCGTGTGTTGCATATGTATAATGGTGGGAAACGAGTTATTGATCCATCGACAGAAGAAATAGTTGATGGATGGGCGAGAGGAGATGTTGATAAGTTTTATAATAGTGATACAGTATATTATGTAGTAAAAAGTAAATCAGGAGGGGGTATAGGTTATGAACAAAAGTAAGAAAGCGAAATTTCTCTTAATAGTAATGGCTATGGGGGCGGTGATTGCAACAGTTTTAGTAGTCCTTGCTAATATATGCATAAAGCAGCAGGCTGTTACAAGAAAGATTGACTATTTTTATAAAAATGATGCTTCGGTCATAGATAGAATCGTGATAGAAAATGGTAGAAAAGATAAGAGAATGCTGGTTAATCCTAAGTATTATAATTATATTGTGGATTATTTTAAGAATTATGTATTCTATTCGTCTGACTCTGACGAGATAGCATATGAGGATTGGGCATATATATATAATATTACTGTTAATGGCAAGATAGTGCGAATGATATTCTTTGATGAGTATTGTGTTGTTGAGGGGATTAAGTATACTTATGAAAACGATTCAGAGATAAGTCTTAAAGGCGCATGGGATGAACTGATAGAATCTATGACAGACTATGACTGGATGATGAGTTATTTATCTCAGGTGAGTATAGATTATACAAGAGAGCAGATGCAGGTTGTGTTGGGACTGCCAGCTAAAGTTGAGTCATGGAACATAACGGAATATTATTATTACTACGGAGATTATGAGGTCGTGATTCATTATAGGGATGAAACCCTTTGGGACGATGGTAAAGGAAAAGCTGATATATCTGTGACAAACCGTAAAACTCGTGAACGCACCCACGATGGCTGTTACATAATAAATGAGGATGCAACATATAGTTATGTTGGAAAGCCGCAGAGATATAAGTATAAGATGTGTGTGACAAGTAAAGGGAATGGTAATAGCATAGTATTGACTGATGATACTAATATTACATATGAGGATGTAATTAATGCTGGCAGTAAGTATGAGCTTACAGAAGGGCAGGCCAATGGCGCGAATTTCTTAACGATAGGGGCGCTTACTTATGGTTTTCAATGGTTTGATGGTAAAGGAAATTGGGCTTATGATGGGAACACATATAAGTATATGTTATCACTTCTAGGTAAGAGAGAAGGGTGTAATGAGGTATCTGAATATACTATATTCACCAACAACCCAGATATAACCTATGACTATGTTTATGCTAATAAAGACAAAACTGATGAAAAGACACGTCAGGAGTTCGTGGCGCTCGAATAATTAAGAGGTAAGGGATATGAGGCATAAAAAACCAAGTGTATTAATTATCTTTATGGTTGCGATGTTGCTTATTACTGCTATATGTGTTGCGTTTCTATTGGATGAAAAAAAGTACTTAGATATACAGCGGGAAGATTACAAGTATGATGTAGCAAATGTCAGTAGAATAGAGATGGATATGAAATGACGTTAGCTTAATGATGCAAAAACTCTATCACCTTCTACGAAAAATTCTTGCCATACACAAATTACAAGTGTATAATGTATTCGTAACTAAAATGTTTATTGCAGGTTACGTAAGAGAATAACGGGCTTTGAAGAGTTCGCGACACATTTTTATCGTATCCTGTGGAATGGAGAAAAAGAGATGGAAAGAAGAGTAGGAACTGTTTCAAGAGGTATTCGTGGACCAATCATCCGCGAGGGAGACAACTTGGTGGATATCACTGTGGAGAGCGTGTTAGAGGCTGCTAAGAGCGAAGGGTTCGAGCTTAGAGACAGAGACGTTGTAGCGCTTACAGAGTCGATTGTAGCACGTGCACAAGGTAATTATGTGTCAGTACAGGATATCGCTGCGGATGTTAAGGCTAAGTTAGGTGGAGGAACTGTAGGTGTTATTTTCCCTATCCTTTCACGTAACAGATTTGCTATTAACCTTAAGGGTATTGCTATGGGTTGCAAGAAGGTTGTTTTAATGCTTAGTTATCCAAGCGATGAGGTTGGTAATGCAATCTTAACATACGACCAGCTTGATGAAGCGGGAGTTAATCCATACACTGATGTTCTTACACTTGAGAAGTATAGAGAGTTGTTCGGTGAGAACAAGCATGAGTTTACAGGTGTTGATTATGTTCAGTACTATTCTGATATTATTACTGAGGCTGGTGCAGAGGTTGAGGTTGTTTTTGCTAATCAGGCAAAGACTATTCTTAACTACACAGATTGTGTAATCAACTGCGACATACATACAAGAGCTCGTACAAAGAGACTCTTAAGAGAGGCTGGAGCAAAGGCTGTTTGTGGTCTTGATGATATTATGACTGCTTCTATTAATGGTAGTGGTTTCAACGAGAAGTACGGTTTGCTGGGTTCTAACAAGTCAACAGAGGACAAGATTAAGTTATTCCCACAGGAGTGTAAGCAGCTTGTACTTGATATTCAGGCACAGCTTCTTGAAAAGACTGGAAAGCACGTTGAAGTTATGGTTTACGGAGATGGTGCGTTCAAGGATCCACAGGGTAAGATATGGGAGTTAGCTGATCCTGTTGTATCTCCAGCATTTACAGATGGCTTGATTGGTACACCTAACGAGCTTAAGCTTAAGTATCTTGCAGATAATGACTTTGCTAACCTTAGTGGAGCAGAGCTTAAGGAGGCTATCTCTAACAGTATTAAGACAAAGCAGGATAACCTTGTAGGTAATATGGCTTCGCAGGGAACAACACCTAGACAGCTTACAGACCTTATTGGTTCACTTTGTGACCTTACATCAGGTTCAGGTGACAAGGGAACTCCAATCATCTTGATTCAAGGTTATTTCGATAACTTCACAACTAATTAATAATTAATGATGTCGCCTGAGGAGGCGGCTTGGGAGAGGCTACGCTTTTGCCGCCGTTTGGTTGCAAAAGTATAGCCTCTTTGTTGTTATTGAATGTATGTTTTGAATCTATGTTACGACTTGAAGATATTGGTTTTTAGTGGTATTATATTAGCAAGAGGGCGGAATATTATTTGCTTAATTGGAGGTCCTTATGACATACGAAGAGATTGTAACAAAGGTTCACGATACATTTGAGGGAACAGATGTAAGTAAAGTGAAGGAACATCTGGCATACCAGTTTAACATCACAGGTGCCGGAGAAGGAATATTTTACGTAGAAGTAAAGGATGGACAGCTTAGCATTGAGCCGTATGAGTACTATGACAGAGATGCTATGTTTATATGTAATTCGGATATATTGTTTAAGATTATTACAGGAAAGCTTGACCCGGTAAAGGCATTTACTCTGGGGACTCTTAAAGTGGAAGGTGACTTAGGCAAAGCATTGCTTTTAAAAGAGTTTATTTAGAGCGAATTGCGAGTGTTTATGAGAGGTCTTATAAGAGGTCATAAGAGGTTATAGGAGGGATTATGAATTGGATTAATGTTGCGTTAGGAATCGGTGTAGCAGGTGTTGCAGTGGCGGCTATGGAGTATGGAATCTCGGCATATTTCTTTAACAGGATTATGTTGCGTGCCAATGCAAAGAGAGAAAAGACACAGAAGATGTCAGGTACGGATTGGGATAGCTACATCCCGCATATCAGAGAGTGTAAGGCTAAGCTTCAGGAGTATGAACAGGAGGATATGTACATAACATCAGGCGATGGGTTAAAGCTTCATGCTACATATTTTCCGTGCAAGGGTTCTAAGAAGGTTGTTATCTGTTTTCACGGATATACAAGTGAGGGGCTTAATGATTATTCTACACTTGCTATTTTTTATCATGCCAATGGATACAATCTGTTACTGGTTGACGAGAGAGCACATGGAAAGAGTGAAGGTAAGTATATAGGATTTGGCTGCCTTGACAGACATGACGCGCTTCTTTGGATACATGAGATGATTGCAAAGCATGGAGAGGATTGTAAGATTGTTCTTCACGGAGATTCTATGGGAGGCTCTACGGTGCTTATGACAACAGGGCTTGAACTTCCGCCACAGGTTAAGGCGGCGGTTTCTGACTGTGCATTTACATCAGCGTGGGAAGTGTTTTCATATGTGCTTTGGAACCAGTATCACTTGCCGGCATTTCCGGTTATGCAGATATCTAACAGTATGGTAAAGCGCCGTGCAGGATATTCTCTTGACGAGTGCAATGCTAAGATAGAAGTGTCAAAAGCGAATATACCTATACTTTTTATGCATGGTGATGTTGATTCATTTGTGCCATGCTCTATGGTGTATGACTTATATGACGCCTGCAAAACAGAAAAGAAGCTTGTTATTATAGAGGGTGCCGGACATGTGGAGTCTTGCTACAAGAACCCACAGCAGTATGAAGGCGCTATTGAGGAGTTTATCTTCCCAATCGTAGACAAATAGTTATAAGATGTGGGATTGCAGCTAAAGAAAGGGGTATACATGAAGACAAGAAAAGGAAATAAAGTATACGAGTTAACATCAGCACAGAAGCTTCATTACTACAGTATGAAGTACTGTCCTAAGAAGCAGGTGCTTAATATCGGAACCAGTCTGGTTATTCAGCTTGAGTTAGAGTGGGATAAGCTGGAGGCTTCCATAAAGGAGGCTGTGAATCGTTGCGAGTCCATAAGGGTGCAGTTTGCACAGGATAAGGAGGGCAATGCCTTTCAGTATGTTCCAAAGGATGCACCTGTTGAGGTGAAGCATTTTGATTTTTCTCATTGGCAGGAGAATCATGCTCACGACAAGATGACAGAGTGGACAAGTACGCCTTTTGAGATGTATGACACACCTCTTTACGAGATTGTTATGATAAAGATGCCTGACGGGTTCTATGGAATGTACGTTAAGGTTAACCATATGGTTATGGATGCCCAGTCGCTTATTGTATTTCTTAAAGATGTTATGGAGATATATAGCACTAAGGTCCTTGAAGATACTGCATATCCGAAGGAAATGGCGTCGTATATTAACCAGTTAAAGAAGGACCTTGAGTATGAGGCTGGAAGCAAAGCGAGTCAGCGTGACAGAGAATTCTTTGAAGGCTTAATTACAGAGTCAGAGCCCATATTTACAGATATTTATGGAAAGGGTAAGCTTATAGCAGAACGGGAGCGTACAGGCAATCCTAACCAGAGAGCGGTTATTAACACATCTGATAATGTAGATGCCAACCTGGCTAATTTCCATCTTGAGTGGGAGCCGACAGAAAGACTGCTTAAGTTCTGCGAGGAGCATCATGTGTCTCTTACATGTCTGCTTCTTATGGGGCTTAGAACATATCTTCAGAAGGAAAATGAAGTGGATGACATATCGGTTTCGACTACTATTGCACGACGTGCGACTCTTATGGAGAAGCGTTGCGGCGGAACAAGAATTCACAGCTTTCCGTTTAGAACTATTGTGTCAAGAGATGATACATTTTTAGAGGGTGTATTTAAGATAAGGGATATGCAGAATCAGTACTTCAGACATGCTAACTATAGTCCGTCAGAGTACTATGCGTTCCGTAAGCAGCATTATGGCCTTGAAAACGGACAGACATACGAGGCGATGGCACTCACATACCAGCCGATGGCTATGAAGATGCCGGGTGCAGAAAAGCTTGATGAGTTTAAGTACAATGTTAAGCGCTATTCTAATGGTGCCTGCGCTCATACATTGTATTTGACAGTAAGCCATGATGTTGAAGGAGGACTTGACTTCTGCTTTGAGCATCAGACCGGCGTGGTGACTTATGAGAAGTTGCAGGAAGTGTATTTTTATCTTTGCAGAATTATGTTCCACGGTATTGAGGACTGTACAAGAACTGTGGGCGAGGTTATAGACTGGTCATAAATGTACAGAAGATGTGTAGAAGGTGCATTGAAGATACATTGAAGATACATTGAAATGCATTGAAACAAGAAGGTGTTATAATAATATATAAAGGAGAAACAATTATGTTAAACGAGTTTAAAGAGATTATATGTCAGTATGTTGACGTTGAGCCTGAGAAGATTACAGAGGATGCAAGATTTATGGAGGATTTGGGATTTAATTCATATGACTTCATGAGCCTTGTTGGTGAGATTGAGGAGAAGTATGACATCGAAGTTAATGAGCGTGATGTAGTGCAGGTTAAGACTGTAGGTGACGCTATAGAGTATATTAAGACATTGATGTAAATGTGGCTGAGGGTGGCGATGGTGCATAACTATCGTGACTCAGTGTTTTGTAGAAGGAGTAGGGAATGGCATTACAGACAATCAGGGATATTGTAAAGTACGGAAGTGATACATATGGCGAGCAGGCGGCGTATCGCTATAAGGTAGGTAAGGAAGTAGAGGATAAAACATACGCACAGGTTAATAAGGATGCTATGGCGGTCAGCCGTATGGTTGAGGCACTGGGGCTGAAGGGCAGGCATATTGCCCTTTTAGGTGTGACTACATATCAGTGGATAGTTAGTTATTATGGTGTTACCGGTAGTGCCAGTGTTGCTGTTCCTATTGATGTTCAGCTTCCGGCAGATGCTATATGTGAGCTGCTTAATCGTGCAGATGTAGAGATGCTTATATATGATGAGATTCGCCCGGATATAGTTGAGGCTGTAAAGAATAATTGTCCACAGATTAAGTTTATTATGTCTATGCAGGCAGAAGCTGAAAAGGATGGAATTCTTTCGTGGAAGGAACAGGTGGAGAAGTATCAGGGTGAGTATGAGACAGAGATTGATCCTGATGCGCTTTGTACTATTCTCTTCACATCCGGTACAACAGGAAAGAGTAAGGGTGTTATGCTTTCGAACCGCAATCTGGCTGAGAATGCTACTTGCCTTGATATGAAGTTGCCGGTGGGGATTGTGTCTATGACACTTCTTCCGATTAACCATGTATACTGTCTTACTATGGATATTCTTAAGGGCTTCTTTATAGGTTCTACAGTGTGTATCAACGACTCTATCATGAGAGTTCAGAAGAATATGAAGCTTTTCCAGCCGGAAATTATGCTTATGGTTCCGCTGGTTATAGAGTCTATATATAATAAGCTGGAGGCAGCAGGCGGATTGCTTCCAAAGAAGCTTGTTGCAAAGCAGGCATTTGGTGGAAAGTTAAAGACCATCTGTAGCGGCGGTGCTTATCTTGATCCTAAGTATGTGGAGAAGTTTGCGGAGTATGGCATAACTATTCTTCAGGGATATGGTATGACAGAGTGTTCGCCTGTTATCTGCAATAACCTTGATTGGGACAACAGAGTGGGCTCAGTAGGAAAGCTTCTTCCTAACTGCGAAGCTAAGATTGTGGATGATGAAATCTGGGTTAAGGGCTCAAGTGTTATGATGGGATATTACAAGATGCCTGAGGAGACAGCGGAAACATTGGTGGATGGCTGGCTTAAGACTGGTGACTTGGGATATGTTGATGAGGATGATTTTGTGTATATAACAGGACGTAAGAAGAATCTTATCATCCTTGCCAATGGCGAAAATGTATCTCCTGAGGAGATTGAAAATCAGCTTGTGAGAGAGCGTCTTGTGAAGGAAGTCATCGTGAGTGAGAAGGGCGCTGTTATCCAGGCAGAAATCTTCCCTGACTATGAGTATGCACAGAAGAAGCGTATTAAGGATATTCCTAATGCATTGCAGGAGATTATTGATAAGTATAATAGCGAGGCGCCGGTTTACAAGCGAGTTCTTGGATTAGTGGTTCGTGAGACAGAGTTTGAGAAGAATACTTCAAAGAAGATTAAGAGACAGTACAATTAGTGAACGAGGTATGAATATTATGAAAGAACGTAAGGATCATATAATGGATACAATTCAACACGCGTTGATATTTATTCTTATAGGGGTTATTGCGTTCTTTTTTATTGGAGAAATTGCGCTCCCGGCAGAACATACATCCCATGAAAGTGAATGTAGTGTTTATGAAGGAAAGTGGGAGCGTGTTATGCCGGATGGACAACGTGTAGCTGTTGAAGTTCCGGGCGAGTGTGAGGCAGAGTGGAATGAGGTTGTTACGATTGAGACAATATTGCCAGATAATCAGGAGGATACCTGGTTTTGTATAAGAAGTACACAGCAGGATTACCGTATATTTGTTGATGGTAAATTAAGGCAAGAGTATTCTAACAAGGATAGCAGACTTTTTGGCAGAAATAGCGCGGATGCATATATATTCTTTAAAGTGTATGAAGAGGATGCAGGCAAAGTTCTTTGTGTGGAAAGTCTTAGTGATTCCAACTATTCAGGATATCTGAATATAGTATATACAGGTGAAAAAGATGCTATATGGAAAATGTTTTTTAGCTGGTATCTTCCGGGAACGGTAGTTGCTGTATTTATGTTGTTGTTCAGCGTTATTATAGTGGGCGGAGCAGCGATGCTTAGAGTGTTTTATAAGCGTAAGATGGATATTATGTATCTGGCCACGGGCGTTTTGATAGCATCTATATGGATTATTGCAGAGTCAAAGCTTAGACAGTTTATCCTGCCAAACAGCTTTGTTGCTACCAGTGTTGGATTCTTTATGATTATGCTGTTGCCATATCCGTTTGTGTCGTATCTTAACAGAATTCAGGGCCGTAGATATCAGCATGTGTATATGTTTCTTAACATATGTATAACGATTAATTTTGTATATTCCACAGCGATGCAGCTGTTAGGTATTAAGGATTTCTTTGAAACTATGGGAATATCCCATGTTATTATTGTGTCCATGATGGTGTTTATGATTCTTATTATGGGCTTGGAAATCAAGAAAGGATATATAAAGGAATATCTGGAAGTTGCGGTTGGATTCGTAGCTATGGTAATAGCTGGTGTGCTTGAGATATATTTAGTTTATCAGAAAGGCTCCGGATACAATGGTATCTCATTGTGCTTAGGTCTTGTGGTTCTGCTTTTTACAGCGGTTATAAAAACCGGACGGGATTTGATAAAAAGCGAAAAAGAAAAGCAGTTGGCTATTGTTGCAGGAGAGTCGAAGACGAAGTTTCTTGCCAATATGTCTCATGAAATCAGAACTCCGATTAACACAGTTATAGGTATGAATGAAATGATTCTTCGTGAGAATGAAGATGAGAATATTGATGAATACGCAAGAAATATCAAGAGCGCAAGCCGAATGTTGCTGGGACTTATTAATGATGTGCTTGACTTTTCTAAGCTTGAAGCTGGAAAGCTTGAGATAACAGAAGGGCAGTATTATCTTTCGTCTATGCTTAATGATGTGATACTAAGCGGACAGATAAGAGCTGAGAAGAAGGAACTTACTGTTGAGCTTGATATCGCTGAGGATATGCCTTCTATTCTTTTTGGAGATGAACTTAGAATTAAGCAGGTTCTTAATAATCTTGTCTCTAATGCTGTTAAATATACAGAAGAGGGGTCTGTTACATTTACTGCGAAAGGAATTCGCAAGGGGGACAATGTGGACCTTGTATTATCTGTTAAAGATACAGGTATAGGAATTCGCAAGGAAGATATGCAGAAGCTTTTTGACAGTTTTAAGAGATTGGAGCTAAAGAGGAATAGATATATAGAGGGTACAGGTCTTGGTCTTTCTATTGCGAAGCAGTTGGTAGAACAGATGCATGGAACTATCGAAGTGGAAAGTGAATATGGTAAGGGCAGTTGTTTTACAGTTGTTATACCTCAGAAGATAGTGGATGCAACTGCTATGGGGGATCTTAAAAGTGCATACAAGAAAGCGGGAGAGGCAAAGGAGGTTGCTAAGAATGTGCTTTGCGCTCCGGATGCTTCAGTGCTTGTAGTTGATGATAATAAGATGAATCTTGTGGTGGTTAAGGGATTGCTTAAGCGTTCACAGATTAAACTGGACTTTGCAGGTGGCGGTATGGAGTGTCTTAAGATGTGTAAGGATAAGAAATATGATCTTATTCTTATGGACCATATGATGCCGGAACCGGATGGCGTTCAGACATTGCATATGTTAAGAGCTGACGGTGACAGTGCTAATCAGGATACAACGGTAATTGTTCTTACGGCTAACGCTATAGCAGGTGCAGAGGAAGATTATATAAAAGAAGGATTTGCTGACTATATTCCTAAACCGATTGAGGTTGACAGATTGGAAAGTACGTTGGCGAAGTATCTGTAAATTTATAGCGGGGCGTGACAGAGCCATACGCAGATGTCGCGGTGGCGCGTGATAAGGTTGTATTTTACATTGGATTGTGGAAGAGAAGGGGAACAAGATATATATGAAGGTGTTATGGATAGGGAATAGTCATACATTTTTCCATGATATGCCAAAGACAACGGCACAGTTGTACGAAGCGGCAATAAAAGAAAAGATGGAAGTAACTATGCTTACCCAGCCGGGGAAGGACTGGGCATGGCATATGGAGCAGTACTTTGAGGTTAGATTTAATCTCAAGTATGGTGAATATGATTATTGTATATTGCAGCAGGTGGCACATCCTTTTCCGGATGAGAAGGAGACTTTGGAGCTTGGAAAGCAGTTGATTGATATGTGTCGTGCAGTAGGAACCAAGCCTATAGTAACCACAACATGGGCTAAGAAGGCTGAGCCTGAGAATCAGCAGATTATGATTGATACATATAGGAAACTGGCAGAAAGTGAAGGGGCGCTTCTTTCGCCGGTAGGTGTTGCATGGCAGAGAGTGCAGAGGGAATGTCCTGAAATAGAGCTATATCATAAGGATGGCGCTCATGCGTCTGTGTATGGTGCGTATCTTAATGCATGCTGTCATTATCAGACCATAACAGGACGCTCTTGCGTGGGTCTTCCGTATAAAGGGAAGGATTTTATTAAGGATATGGATGCAGAGAGAATTCGTCATCAAGTGGCAGGTATAGTAGAAAATGTTGATGTTGAACTAAATGCTGACTACTGTGTAAAGATTCAGCAGATAGTCAACAGGGTTTTGGAGGAAATGTAGTTATGCGTATATTTATTTCACATTCGTCTAAAGAAGCTGATATAGCCGCAGGATTGTGCGAGGTTATAGAGAACAGTGGCAAGAGTTGCTTTATAGCGCCTAGAGATATTCGTTCAGGATATGAGTATGCTGAAGAAATAGCTAACGGACTGGATAGTTCTGACGCAGTGCTTTTGGTGCTGTCACAGGCTGCTAATGGTTCACCCCATGTGTTAAGAGAAGTGGAAAGAGCTGTTACAAAGCGCATACCAATTCTTGTCTACAAGGTGGAAGATGTTGAACTTAGCAAGTCTATGGAATATTTCCTTATGACTCATCAGTGGGTCAATGCGCAGAAAAGCACTTATGAAGATGTGGTAAGGTGTATTGATAGTCTCGGTAATAAGATGGCAGGTGTTGAAGGGCAGACTCAGGGCGGTGTGGTTTCAGGGCAGTCTCAGAGTTATGCGGTTTCGGGGCAGGCCGGAAGTGCCCGTAAAAGCGCGGCACCGGTTATAGTAGGAATTGTGGCTGTGGCGCTTGTAGTTATAGTGGCATTATGTGGTACATTTGCTTTGCTGATAAATAATAGGGATGCCGGCGGTTCGGGTAATGGTGACAATAAAGTAGTGAATAGTGATGTGGATGACGATAGGGAAACAGAATCGTCTGGAAGTGATGATGCTAATAATGCCACAAAAGGCGATGCTCAGAGTGGAACAGAAGCCGGTACATCTGGAGTTGTGTCGGTGGGTGATGTTAAACTGGGCTCAACTATTACTATGGGCAAGTACAATGATGAAGATATATATTGGAGAGTTCTTAAGCTTACGTCTGATGGCAAGGAAGCTGTAGTTGTTGCGAGGGATGTTATTTCAGTGAAGGCCTATGACGCACCTGATAGTGGAAAATATAATCACGATGGTAAGACCAATTATTATTTCTCGGGCACTGATGCTGACAGCGATATGACATTGCAGGCGTATGTACGCGGAAACAGTAGCTGGGAAGATTCGAATATCCGTACATGGCTTAATTCTGCTTCAGAAAATGTTAAATACGAAGGTCAGGCGCCGGTTGCATCGGCCATGGCTGACGGTGCCAACGGGTATAATAACGAAAAAGGCTTCTTGTGTAGCTTTTCTGAGAAAGAACTGGCGACCATAAAGGACACTAAGGTTCAGACAAAGGGCAATGCATTGTCTACGAAAGAAATTGTTGAGACTCAAGATAAGGTCTTTTTGTTGTCGAAGGATGAGCTAAAGTGGTTTGAAGAGGCCAATGTTTCACTGCTTGCACCTCTAACGCAAGGTGCGATTAAAAACAATCAGACAAGCTGGTACAATGATTATTGTGTAGGTTTTGGTGTTACCAATATGATGTGGTGGCTGCGTGAACCGGTAAACGGTTCATCATCGAAGTGCTACCTTATCGGTAATGGCTACAAGGAAGAAAATGTATATGAATGGGAAGTTGGCGTGGAGAGCTACGGAATCCGCCCAGCTATGACTATTGACTTGAGCTCCGGAGCATTTAAGGTTGTGGAGTAAGGGTGATGTATGAATTTATGTGACATATAAATGATCCTCTTGCTACGATTTGAAAGGGTTGTGGTGGGAGGATTTTTTGGTGGCGGGGATGGTGATGGAGTGTGGTACAAAGAAAGAGATTGGGAACAGCTTAGTTTTTATATGGAAAAAGAAATAAGGGGTTGCGTTTTGTAGAGAAAAAGTAAATAGCAATATAGTTGCATATGATTTAGTAAAGTGCGATTTACTAAAAGAGTAACGGAGAAATAGGAGGACTTGGTCTAATGATATATTTAAGCAGTTTTAAACTAAGTGACCGTCTGGTTAGTAATCCTAATATATATCCCTATAATGTATTTAGGGGAAAATATATTGAGCCATTTGTGTTTGCGCCTATAACGGTTTTCTATGGTAATAATGGTTCGGGCAAGTCAACATTGTTAAATGTTATTGCTAATACGCTGGGGTTAAAAGGAAAGGAATATGCCACCAGTAATTCTTATGGAGAAGTGGATTATTGCGGTGCATTTTCGCAGGAATGCTCCTACGGGCTGGGAGAAGATGATTCAGGGCAGGAAATAAGAAGTTTGCCAAAGAATAGTCGCTACATTAAAAGCGAAGATATTCTGTATGAAATAAAGAAGATTCAGCAGAGGCAAGTACTGTCTGATGGTATGGAATATGATTATGTTAAGAAGGGTATGTCGTTAAGTGAAGCAAAGAGGTTCTTATCTTCAAAGGAGGGGCTGAAGCAGGAAGGTTATATAATGTTTGCTCAGGAAAAGTACTCCAACGGAGAAACTTCTCTTCAGTATTTTGAAGAGTATTTGCAACCCAATGCATTGTATCTATTGGATGAGCCGGAAGTATCTCTTTCGCCTGCCAACCAAGTGGCTTTAGCAGAGGAGATTAATAAAATGGCAAGATTGTTACAATGCCAGTTTATCATAGCCACACACTCTCCGTTTATGCTTGGAACCTTAAACTCAAAAATATACAATATTGATACGAAAGAGTATGACATCGCAAAATGGAGTGAGCTGGAAAATGTGAGATATTTCTATGATTTTTTTAAGAGACATGAAAAGGAGTTTGAGTAAGATGAGTAAAGTAAAAGAGATGATTAAACGAGAACTGACAAACTGGAAAATGTGGGAGATAATCTGGTTGTTTGTTGCAACGGCGGTTATTCTGGGTGTTTCCATATATTGGAAGGATTCTATAATAGCGCTATGCGCAGCCCTCACAGGAATATGGTGTGTAATTTTGACTGGAAAGGGCAAGTTGTCCAGTTTTTGGGTTGGTACAGTAAATACGGTGCTGTATGCAATTATAGCGTGGGAAGCCAGATACTGGGGAGAGGTAATGCTGAACCTTATATACTATGTTCCAATGAATTTCGTTGGCATATATATGTGGTCTAAAAATATGAACAAAGAGACAGAAGAAGTAATAAAGAAGCGACTTTCCTTGAAAAATAGCATTATAGCCTATGGACTTGTGGCACTTGGAACTATAGGGTATGGATTTGTTTTAAAGCTTTTAAATGGTACATTACCTTTTGTTGACTCTATGAGTACAGTGTTTTCAGTGTTTGCGCAGTTCCTTTGCGTAAAGAGATATATGGAGCAGTGGGTGCTTTGGGTTGTTGTAGATGTGGTTACGGTTATTATGTGGGTCTACGCATTTATGAACGGAACCGGTGATATGGCAACTGTTTTGATGTGGTCGATTTATTTGATAAATGCGATTTTTATGCTTATAAAGTGGAGAAAAGATACAAAGGAGTAATGGAGTATGTATAAAGTAGGAATGTACGGCGGTTCATTCAATCCTATGCATAACGGACATTTGAAATGCATCATAAAGGCTGCATGCATGTGTGAAAAGCTTTTTATTGTTTTAAGTGTAGGAACTAATAGGGATGAAGTGGATTATAAGGTGCGTTATCGTTGGTTATATCAGGCTACAAAGCACATTGGAAATGTAAAGATAATTATTCTACAGGATGATTGTCTGGAAAAATCAGATTATACATTGGAAGCATCGAAAGGTGACTCAGAATATGTTAAGCAACAAATCGGGGAACCGATAGACATCGTTTTCTGTGGTTCCGACTATGATGCAGACAGTTTTTGGAATGTGAACTATCCGGACAGCGAGTTTTATGTATTTGAGCGAGATGAGATAAGTTCTACAAAACTAAGGGAAAATGTGTACAAGCA
This sequence comes from Lachnospira sp., assembly GCA_045543195.1. Taxonomy (GTDB): domain Bacteria; phylum Bacillota; class Clostridia; order Lachnospirales; family Lachnospiraceae; genus Lachnospira. The sequence goes on along the minus strand of JAZQME010000007.1, from coordinate 99,412 downwards.
TTGGGATTGGCTGCCTAATTTTGTAAGGCCTTACTATGTGAAAAAGGTTTTGATAATTGGGCTGGAAAGTTCAGGTAAGTCGGTGATGACGGTAAATCTTGCAAATTATTTTAACTCCAACTACATCGAAGAAGCGGGCAGGGAATTGTCGGAGAAATCTGGAACTGATACGATGATGTTGAATGAGGATTTCACAGAAATTCTTCTGACACAAAAAATAAATGAAATTAAAGCTGTTGAGCATAGCAACAAAGTGCTTTTTTGCGATACGGATTGCCTTATAACGCAGTTTTATTTGAGATTTCTTGAAGGCGATGAAGACAACATTAAATTGTCGGACGCAATTGATGCTATAAATGCTTATGACTTGATTCTATTCTTAGCACCAGATGTAAAATGGGTACAGGACGGCGACCGCAGTGAGGAAATCAGAGACAATCGCCCTGCGTATCGCGAGATGTTAGCGCAGATATATAATTCCCATGGAAAACGGTTTGAATACATAGAGGGCGATTACCTGACCAAGTTTAACCGATGCGTTGAGTTGGTGGATGAGATGTTGGGGGTGTAGGTTTGTACTTGCGAGTGTAATAATAAGTAAGTTCTATTGAACAAATTTGACACTTATGTCAAATTTGTTCAATGAATGAAGGAGCTCAGATTTTGGACATAAATGTATTAGAGATTCATTTTCTATATTTAATTCTTTTATAGCTTTTTTGAGGCATGTTTCTATAAAATTTCTGTTATTATTATTGGGTAAATCGGATTGCCATGAATAAAAAATTGTTTTTTTATATTGTATTTTCACCTCGAGTAAATTATAAATATTACAAATAATGATTGTGGCATAATTTAATTAATTTATAAAGCGGTTGAATGCGTATTTCAGAATTCTGCGGATTGACCTTAAAGGATATCGACCTTGAAAACAGAACCGTAAATATGGACCATCAGTTACAGAGAACTTGTGATATGAGGTACATCATTGAAGAAACTAAGACGGAGGCGGGAAAGAGGAAAATTCCGATAACTGAGGATGTGGCACAGATGTTTCAAGCCATCATTGAGGATAGGGAGTCGCCGAAGATGGAGAAAGTGATAGATGGTCATACCGGATTTCTTTTTTACGATGATGACGGCAATCCATTAGTAGCAATGCACTGGCAGCATCGGTTCAATCGAATGGTTGGCAGGTACAACGATATTTACAGAGTGCAGATGCCAAACATTACACCTCATGTATGCCGCCACACTTATTGCTCTAATATGGCAAAATCGGGAATGAATCCGAAAACCTTGCAATACCTTATGGGGCATTCAGACATTAGCGTTACCATGAACGTGTACACGCATATCAGTTTTGATGACGCAGAGGAAGAACTGAAACGAATGGAGGAGTTTAGAAAAGCACAGGCTGAGATTGAAAAGAAAAACGATGCAAAAGCGGTATCGCAGAAAATGTTCAAAGTAGTGTAGCATCGATACACGGCAGAAACGTTCCGGTTATACTGGGGCGTGTTTTCTATGGAAAAATAACAGATGTGACGATATAATAAAAGAAATAATATTTTGAAGAAAATGCAAAAATGTAAACTCTACTTTTGTTCTATATGAATGAATTGAAAAAACTAAAATCCGTTGTAAAATTAAGATAGCAAGTAACGGAGGATGATTATGAGAGACTATAGTTTTGGAAATTTTATCAGTGCATTGAGGGAGAGACGAGGCCTGTCTCAATACCAATTGGGTGCACTCGTCGGTGTTTCAGATAAAGCAGTATCAAAGTGGGAGAATGGAGCATCCAAACCCAGAATAGATACTATTAGGAAATTGTCAGAAGTGCTAGATGTTAGCGTAGACGAGCTGTTAACTTGCGAATATGCTGCTTTCGATAAGAAAAGAAAGGACTTATTTGCGATGAAAAATGAAATAATTGATATAGCAAAAAACAAAATGAAGGAAATGTATGGAGATAATCCGCCTATAAGGATTGTCAATCGTTTTAAGACAGAGGAACTGATGCTTGATGGACAAGAGACGCTTCTGTGGATGGGATTTTTTGGGAAACTTCAAGAAGAATTTTGTGCAAAGGATTTATATTTTGAAATAAGAGGTGCGCAGATGGGAGCCTCTTTTATTGCATGGCTTTTAGGTGGAACATATGTTAATCCTTTGCCATCACATTATTATTGTCCGGTATGTAAAAAAGTGGAATTTGCACCTAATGAAAAATGCGGGATTGATTTACCGGAGAAGAAGTGTTCTTGTGGTAGATACTATCAAAAGGATGGATTTGGCATTAGCGAAGTAAATATATATCCTTTAAAAAACTATAATGAGATTTATGTTTCGGGAAAGGCAACGGAACAGGTTAAGAACTGCTTACAAGAGTATTTTGAAGGTTATGGTGTGATTCGAGAGTTAAATGTTATTTATAACGGTGAGATGAATGTTGAGGATGAAAAACAATTTATAGTAACAAGATATGCACTTGTTTCAAAAGATTTAGCAAAAAAATATCCGGAAGAAATAATTAACGTACAAGCGGAAGAGTATTATGAGATGAGGACGGATTGGTCTGTGGTAATGGCAGTAGAGGACGTTGGTGAACAAATGAGCAGCCGTGATTTAGTGAAACTGGGATTTACAACGCAGCTATTGAATGATTTTTTCAATTATGGTGTTAAAAATGATATATTTAAAGACCATTACAGAGATTTGAATTTGGAAAAAGTGCTTTCGGATATGGAAAAACCTAATTTTAGTGAGTTGCTTTCTTTATATGGTTTTCTGCATGGCACCGGCGCATGGGAGGATAATGCAGAACTTTTATATGATAAAGGGATTCCGTTGGTTGAATTGATATCCAACCGAGAGGACGTATATGCGTATCTATATAATAAACTAAATAGTAAATGTTGTGAAAATCCTTCAGGGGTCGCATTTGAAATAAAAGAGGCTGTGCGTAAAGGAAAATATACACGTAGCCGCATGCCAGAAGATGTAGAAAGACTTTTAGGTGAGTGTGATGTTCCTGAGTGGTATGTGGAAAGCATGAAGAAGATTTTATATTTATTTCCAAAGACACATTTAATTACATTGCTGAAGCGTGATATATATAAGTTTATAGCATTGGAGTGATAGGCATTGCCGGACGGTTTGATAAGAGAGTTTATTTTCGTATAGATACTAATGGTGATTTTGATATGAAAGTAAAATGATGAAATTGTACAATAAAAATCTCTGGCTGGTTTGGATGCAATGAACGAATCAGCCGGAAATTAAAATGTTGAAAAAGGAGAAAATCTATGAATAGAGAACTTGCTATAGAATATGAAGTTTTTGAAGAAGAAGGGGAAGTGGTCTTATCCGTAGTGGATAAGGAAAAAGATGAAGTTTTAAATATGTTCAAGGGGAAATTGGCTGAAAACATATATAGGATGCTTTTAGGCGAAGAAAGGAACAAATTATCTTCGGCAGATAGTAAGATAGATGATGCTATAAAAGCAGAAATGGAAAAGTGTAGAGAAAAAATTATAAGTAAGATGACTATGATAATGGAGGCAGAGAGTTTAACTAAGGAATTCATAAAAAAGACGTTTGATGAAATTAGAGAATTAGTGGATAATTTTGAAAAACTGGCTCTTTCTTTAGTAACCGATTGATTATAAAGGTGTATAACAGAGAAGGTTTTATGTTGATATGATGTTTTACATTGCCTAGTTGACAAGTATATAATTTATCTGTAACCTCGAAATGTTCCCAAATAATAGAGCATTTCGAGGCGAATTAGGAGATTGATGATTGTGGTAAAAAGGGACATTTATGTGTCAGATGGAAAATATTTTCTTGTAAAATTTTCTGATGAGGAAAAAGAAAATTATATGAAACTCATGTTTCCGGAGAATAATACATCTGAATTTTATAAACAGGAAGAAAATAGAGAACTCTTTTGGAGTGTTATATGTAATTTAGAGGAAATGGATTATTCGATATATGATGCAGTGGGCGAATATTGTGGTAATTTAGAATTGAAAAAATTCGATACAGCGACGCCGGAGATTGGGATTAATTTGTTAGAGGATTACAGGAATAAGGGAATTGCGACAAGAGTAATTAAAATGCTTGCGAAGAAGTATTATGAAGAAAATGCCAATATTGAATATTATGTATTAAAAGTATCTTCGTATAATTTACATAGTAGGCATATGATTGAAAAAATGGGTGCGGAGTTAGTATGCCAAGAAGAAACTTTATTACAGAAAGCTACACGTATTGCGCAAGAACAGTTGGGTATAAATAAAGTGCAAAAGGGATGTCAAATGGGTTATGGACTGAATTTGGAAGAACAGGAAGAACAGGAAGAAGTGGTATATATATACCATCTATTACCTAATGCGTTTTTGAAATAAGGCAATTTATGATTGTAGAAATAAGTTTACCATTATGGAAAAGAGACTAATTTAGTAGGAGATGGAAAGAATCCTTAGTAGTACGAATTTCCCATTTACTACTATTCCTACTACTAACAGGTAGTCACAACTTGCAAAATTATGCTATAATTTGCCTAGTTAACAAGCAAACAACAATTTAACCATGACCTCGAAATGTCCCGCAAAACAGGACATTTCCGGGCAAAAAGGAGCAAACAATTACTATGATAAAAGTATTATTCATCTGCCACGGCAACATCTGTCGTTCGCCAATGGCTCACTACGTTATGCAGGACCTAGTAAACAAAGCAGGTCTGTCAAATCAATTCTACATCGATTCAGCTGCCACCAGCACTGAGGAAATCGGTAATGGTGTGCATTATGGCACAAAACAGAAGCTTAGGGAGGTGGGAGTGCCTTGTGGTGACCACCGAGCTGTGCAGGTTACGAAGAGAGATTACGACAAGTATGATTATTTGATAGTTATGGATTCACACAATGTGCGCAATCTGATGAGAATAATCGGAAGTGACCCGGAAGGGAAAGTTCATATGCTTCTTGACTTTGCGGGAAGAAATGGGCAGTCTATTGCAGATCCGTGGTATACGGGGAATTTTGATGAGACTTATGATGATGTGATTGAAGGCTGTACGGGACTTTTGGAGCATTTGCGACAGAATGGAAGCGTTAACGGTTGAGAGCGCACGCGACGTCAGGCGTTAGTTTCGCAATCGCTTTTGGCATCGGCTCTGTTGCAAGTTATGGTTGACTTTGGAACATTTGACTTATCTGTGGATAACGATATGTACAACAGTATTGAGGAGTTTGAACATATTGTATATTCGGCTCAGCGTGTTATGTACGTAACATGGGAAGTGACTATTCCGGCAGGACAAAGTGTGGACGTGGTGGCGTCCATGAAAAAGCCGGGCAAAAAACTATCCGGTGATAAAGATAACAGATATGATGGATATACAGACTGTTATGATGTGATGACGAAGCTGGGTTCTAACCTGTGTTATACTGAGCAGACTGCATCGATTAGTGGTGCGGATAGTGTTAATATTGCTGAACAGAATTTTGGATTTGATGTTAAAAATGCTATCACTAAGGTGAAATTAAATCTGGATGAGCCTCGATACTACATTAGGATAAAGAATTGAATCAAATAATTATAATTAAATGTTTGTAAGGGCTTGGTCGCAGCACGCAGTGCTACAGTCAAGCCCTTTTGCATTAGTGTGTTCCCTGATATTTCTCTTTGGTGGCAAGACCGCCGCGGATGTGTCTTTCTGATTTGTTTACGTCAAGCACAGCACGAGCTTCGTTGGCAAGTGCCGGGTTGATTCGCATAAGTCGCTCTGTAACATCCTTGTGCACAGTGCTTTTGCTGACACCGAATTTTCTTGCGGTCTGACGCACGGTTGCTTTAGTTTCGATTATGTACTCGGCAGTTTTTATTGCCCTTTCTTCGATATATCCTTTCATCAAGATAACCCTATTGCGTTGTTTATACAAGGTATGCGTGATGATTAGGGAATATGACAGGGGAATATAAAAACACCCACCACGTTAGTGGCAGGTGCTTATAAATCAAAATGCTATTTACATAATCGCTGTAATAGTTACTCCAGGAGTCTTTGATAAGTCGATGAACTTGTCGCCACACTTAACGATAGGGCGGCTGAAGTCTCTGTCGTTAATAAGTATTACTTCGCCAATCTGTCCGTCAGAAAGTTTAACGTTAGTGTGAATGTAAGATGATACAACATTCTTAAGGAAAGGAAGTACAAATGCAGGATCAAGCTTGCTAAATGCGTCCTTCTCTATGATGTGTATAACCTCGAACGGACATACAGCGCCGCGGTAAACTCTGTTGGCTGTCATAGCGTCGTAAATATCTGCTATAGCTACAATCTTGGCGAAATCAGATATCTGATTGCTCTTTAAACCGAATGGATAACCTGTGCCGTCGCACTTCTCATGGTGAAGAAGACAAGCTTCCTTGATTCGAACGTCAATGTCAGCATCCTTGATACGGTCATATCCGGCTTTAACGTGTCCCTTTACTATCTCAAATTCTTCTGGTGTAAGCTTGCCCGGCTTGTTGAGAATAGCCTCGTCAATGGCAACTTTACCAATATCATGAAGGAGACCGCAAAGGGTAAGAACCTTGATATCCTCCTCCGAATAATGCAACCACTGACCGATGATTGATGAAATAAGTGCAACATTAACACTGTGGGCATATGTCATATCTCCGTGATGACGAAGGCTGTGAAGCATATCGAACATACGAAGATTGTTTGAGTTCTTGCCCATAACAGCTACGGACTGTGCAAGGAGTACATCGGTGTCGATAGGTGCATCGCCTGATATAATGTTGTTTAAATTGGCTTTCAAATCGTTAACAGTTTCATTGTAATCAGTCTGGAATATCTGGAAATCTTCGCTGTTACGAATCTTATCAAAATATGTAGGACCATCCGCAGCTGGCGCTGGTGCCGGAGCGGATTTGGTTTCTATTGGTTTAATAGGCTCATCTGTAACGTACACTTCCAGTATGTGATAGCTGGAAATCTTAGACATTAAATCAATGTCTATAATTGAACCTTTAGGGGCAACAAGATGTCCGTCGCTTTGTAAAACATCTCTTGCCAGTGTCATGCCAGGTTCTGCATCAAATACAAAAATTCTCTTTTCGGCCATATCATTGCCTCCTGTGTATCAATAGTTATAGTAAAGTATTGCGTACTCGAAAAAAGTTACTATTATTATAAGGAATTTTTTACAAAATGTCAAATTATAGTATTTAGGTCTTGACGCATTTTAAAAGATTGTGTAATATCAGTTGTGTGAACATAATATTTAAGAAGGTTTTCCCTTATTTAGAGCGGTGGAGATACATAGGATCGATGAAGCCCGGCAACCCCTTAGTCCTAAGGAAGGTGCCAACCTGAGCGAGATTTCAGTGTTGCGAAAGTATAGACTGATATTCGAACAATAAGAGGATTTGGAATCATAGAGATTGCGGGTCCTGTAAGGGACCCGTTTTTATGTGCACTCGTGCGAAGCGGTAGGTGTCGCTGCACGACTGCACTCGGCACAAAAAGTTCCTAAAAGGAACATTATTTGGAGAGGAGATTTATTTATGGAAAAGAGATTATTTACATCAGAATCAGTTACAGAAGGACATCCTGACAAAATCTGTGATCAGGTATCAGATGCTGTCCTTGATGCGCTTTATGCACAGGACCCATATTCAAGAGTAGCTTGCGAGACACTTACAAATACAGGTTTTGTAATGGTTATGGGTGAGATTACAACTAAGGCTAATATTGATATTCCACAGATTGTGCGTGACACAGTTGTTGAGATTGGTTATGACAGCTCAGAGAAGGGCTTTGATGGTAACACATGTGCGGTTATGGTAGCGTTAGACAAGCAGTCTCCGGATATTGCTATGGGTGTTGATAAGGCTCTTGAGGCAAAGAATGGTGAGTTTGATGAGGAAGCTGCTATCGAGGCAACAGGTGCCGGAGATCAGGGTATGATGTTTGGTTACGCAACTAACGAAACACCGGAATATATGCCGTATTCAGCAGCTCTTGCACAAAAGCTTGCAAAGAGACTTACAGATGTTAGAAAGAATGGAACTCTTCCTTATCTTAGAGCAGATGGAAAGACACAGGTTACAGTTGAATATGATGAGAACAGTAAGCCGGTAAGACTCGATGCAATCGTTGTGTCATCACAGCACGCACCGGAGGTTACACAGGAGCAGATTCATGAGGATATCAAGAAGCATGTTATTGATGCGATTGTTGATCCTGCTATGATTGATGCAGAGACAAGAATATATATTAATCCAACAGGACGTTTTGTTATTGGTGGTCCTAACGGTGACAGCGGTCTTACAGGACGTAAGATTATTGTTGATACTTACGGCGGTGTTGCAAGACACGGTGGCGGTGCTTTCTCAGGTAAGGACTGTACTAAGGTAGACCGTTCAGCTGCATATGCGGCACGTTATGTTGCTAAAAATGTTGTTGCAGCCGGACTTGCTGACAGATGTGAAATTCAGCTTTCATATGCAATTGGTGTTGCCAGACCAACATCTATTATGGTTGAAACATTTGGCACAGGAAAGCTTGCTGAGGAAAAAATCGTTGAGATTATCAGAGAAAACTTTGATTTAAGACCAGCCGGAATTATTAAGATGCTTGACTTAAGAAGACCTATTTACAAGCAGACAGCGGCTTACGGTCACTTTGGAAGACTTGACCTTGACCTTCCTTGGGAGGCAACAGACAAGGTTGAGGCGCTTAAGAAGTATTTATAATTGTGTGTAATTGTAAATTTTTTGAAAAAATTTAATTTAGTACTTTTAAAATCGCCCAATCTTGTATATAATGATAGCTGATTGTAAAATGCAATAGTGTGCCGTTAGGCATTGACATATCTTAAAGTGTACATCGAAAGGGGATTAATATGTTATCAACAGATATCGGTATCGACTTAGGAACTGCCAGTATTCTGGTTTATATAAAGGGAAAGGGCGTTGTGCTTAAGGAGCCATCAGTTGTGGCATTTGACAGAGATACTAATAAGATTAAGGCTATTGGTGAAGAGGCAAGACTCATGCTTGGTAGAACACCGGGTAATATCGTTGCTGTAAGACCACTTCGTCAGGGTGTTATTTCTGATTATACAGTTACAGAGAAGATGCTTAAGTACTTTATCCAGAAGGCAGTGGGCAGAAGAATGCTCAAGAAGCCAAGAATCAGCGTATGTGTGCCATCAGGCGTTACAGAAGTTGAGAAGAAGGCGGTTGAGGATGCTACACTTCAGGCTGGCGCAAGAGAGGTTTCTATTATTGAGGAGCCTATTGCAGCTGCTATCGGTGCAGGTATTGATATTTCAAGACCATGCGGTAATATGATTGTTGATATCGGTGGTGGTACAACTGATATCGCGGTTATTTCACTTGGTGGAACTGTTGTAAGTACATCTATTAAGATTGCGGGCGATGATTTCGATGAGGCGCTTGTAAGATATATGAGAAAGAAGCACAATCTTCTTATTGGTGAGAGAACTGCCGAGGATATCAAGATTAAGATTGGTTGTGCGTACCCACGTGCAGAGGTTACAACTATGAATGTAAGAGGTCGTAACCTTGTTACAGGTCTTCCTAAGACTGTTGAGGTAACATCGGAGGAGACTGAGGAAGCTTTAAGAGAGGCTACTTCACAGATCGTTGAAGCAGTTCACAGTGTTCTTGAAAAGACTCCACCAGAGCTTGCTTCAGATATTGCAGACAGAGGTATTGTGCTTACAGGTGGCGGAAGTCTTCTTTCAGGTCTTGAGGATTTGATTGAGGCAAAGACAGGTATTAACACTATGACTGCAGAGGACCCTATGACAGCAGTTGCTGTTGGAACAGGTAAGTTCATTGAGTTCCTTGCGGGTTACAGAGATAATTAATATAGTACATGGAGGTCGCACTTGTTTAATAGTAGCGACCTTTTTGTGCGTTTTTGGGGCAGATGTACATTTTAATCATTCTGTGTTAGAATTAATAGCAGATGATTAAAGCTATAAAGTGCAAAAGTATTTAAAATTATTTCAAAAAATATTGCGAAAAATTCAAAATAGCACTAAAGTTTTGTCGCAAATGTGACGATATACATATACAATGTTTAGGAGGTCAGGATATGGTAAAAGGCTTATACACAGCTTATACAGGAATGGTGAATAGCCAGTACAGACTGGATGTCGTATCTAATAACCTTGCCAATGCAACTACTACAGGATTTAAGAAAGAAGGTTGCACAACAAAGGCGTTTGATGAGATGATGGGCGTTAAGATTAACGACCTTACAGTGGGGCATATTAATCAGAAGGTTGGAACTATGTCGCTTGGTGCGAAGATTGGTGAGACATATAGAAACTGGGATCAGGGTTCTATGGTTAACACTGAGAATAAGTATGATTTTGCACTTTCAGGTAAGGGCTTCTTCTCTATTGAATTTACTAATAAGTTGGGTGAGACATCTACGATGTATACCAGGGATGGTGCTTTCCAGATGAATAAGGAAGGCTTCTTAGTGACCAAGGATGGAGATTATTTGTTGGGTCAGTCTGGACCTATACAGTTACCAACCAATGTTAACGAGCTTGCAGTTGACGCTACCGGTGAGGTTTTTGCTGACGGTATGTATGTAGATACATTGGCTTTAGTTGATTTTGAAGATTACAATTACCTTGAAATGTACGGCGAGAATCTGTATGTAGCAGTAGACGGCGCAACACAGACAGATGCAGAAGCTACAGTTACGCAGGGGTATTTGGAGGCTTCTAATATCAATGTTGTTCAGGAAATGGTTGAGATGATTACTATTGCCAGAGAGTATGAGAGTGGTCAGAAAGTTATCAATGCTATCGACTCTATGCTTGGCAGAATGGTTAATATGTCTGAGCTATAAGTTATAATAAGTAAAAGTACATAAAGCTCTGTAACATAGAGCATGAAAGACTTGAGAATCGTAAGGTTTTCAGAACGGAGGAATGTTATGGTTAGATCGTTATATACAGCGGCATCGGGTATGATGGCACAGCAGACACAGGTTGATGTTATCTCTAACAACCTTGCCAATGTTAATACAACAGGATATAAGACAGAGACTGCTACATTTAAGTCGCTTCTTTATCAGGATTTGCAGGCAAAGACAACGACTGCTAACGGAGAGAACAAGCCTGTTAGTGCACAGGTAGGTCTTGGTTCAAGGGTAGCATCTATCACATCGCAGTATGTGCAGGGTTCAGCTAACTCAACTGACAAGAATACAGACTTTATGATTAACGGAGATGGTTTCTTTGCTGTTATGGATATCAGCGGAACTATCAATTATACAAGAAATGGTAACTTCTTATTTGCTATAGGAACAGAGGGCTCTATGCTCTGTACTACAGATGGTTATCCGGTGCTTGATGTGGACAGTATGCCGATTGTGTTGGGAGAGCTTCCTGACGGTAGCGGTACATATCTTCCAAGTCAGATTACAGTGGATGCAGATGGTAACCTCTGCTATCCTGATGAGTCTAACAATCCGGCTCCGATTGGTATTAAGGTTGGATTGTTCCAGTTTAGCAATCCTTCAGGACTTGCGAAGGTTGGCAACTCATATCTTCAGGAGACAGAGGCTTCAGGTGTTGCTCTTAACGAGGAGTACGATGAGGTTGGTATGAGAAGTACTATTAAGCAGGGCTACTTAGAGGCATCTAATGTTAATGTAGCAACAGAGATGGTTAATCTTATTACAGCGCAGAGAGCATATGAATTGTGCTCTAAGGCCATTACAACATCAGATACTATGATGGAGCAGGCTAATAACCTTAAAAGATAATAAGAGATTCGCAGCGTAGCTGCGAACTCTGGAGATTGCGTTGCAATCTCCTGTTGATTAAGAGATTTGCAACCGGGAGGGGTAGTTTATGGATAGTTATTTGGGTGGAATTAATTCTGTATATAGCAACAGCATTTATACAGGATCTTCTAATTCTTTGGAGAATAAAGTTAACAATTCGGATTTTGCTACTGCCACTGACGATGAGTTGATGGAGGTTTGCAAGGACTTTGAAGCCTACTTTACTGAGCAGATTATGAAGGCTATGGTGAAGATGTCAGATGTTGACGGAGATTCTGATAACAATAACATATATTCTACCATGTTTGGTATGTCGGATGTTTCTGATTCCGGCATGAATACGCTTTCAAGTTTCTTTGGAGACCAGATGGTGACTAAGATGGCTGAACATGCGTCAGAGGCACAGGGCGGACAAGGTCTTGGTATTGCACAGATGCTTTATGAGCAGATGAAGCGCAATTATGGTGTTCCAAGTGCTAAAGAGGCTCAGGAGGTTACCGGTGAAGGTGATTCTGTAACACCGGTGGAAAGTCTGTAGTCAGGGATAATAAGCAACTACTTTATAAAGGAGATTCTTACGTGGATTACGAGAGTGTTAAGTACGTAGAAGGCTTTGTGGATAACATTATATACCGCAGCGAAGATACAGGGTATACAGTGTTTGAGATAACATATGAAGGCGAAGATATAACCTGCGTTGGTGAGTTTAACTACATCAGCGCAGGTGAATTTATAACCGCAGAAGGAGCATTTGTTAAGCATCCGGTGTATTATATACAGTTTGCGGTGAAGTCTTACGAGTTTAAAGCGCCGGGGGATGCACAGTCCGTGAAGCGCTATCTTAGTTCCGGAGCGATAAAAGGTATCGGTGAAAAATTGGCTGAGAGTATAGTTAAAGTTTTCGGCGACGATACATTTAGAATAATGGAAGAAGAACCGGAACGTCTGGCTGAGATCAAGGGCATAAGTATGAAAAAGGCCATGGATATTGCCGAGCAGCTTGTTGAAAAGAAGGATATGCGAAGGGCATTTGTTTTCCTTCAAGGGTTTGGTGTATCTATGAAACTTGCTAACAAAATATATTCTCAGTACGGTCCATCCATATATACCATAATTAAAGAGAATCCTTACAAATTGGCGGATGATATAGAAGGTGTGGGATTTAAGACTGCTGATGATATAGCCGCTAAGGTTGGTATTAAGGTGGATTCTGACTTTAGAATAAAGAGCGGTATATTCTACGTTCTTTGTCAGGCGACTGCGCAGGGGCATATATATGTGCCTATGGAGGAACTGGAACCCCAGGTAAGAAGCTTGCTTTTAGTTGATATGCCTGATTTTGATAAGTTTATTATGGATTTGGCTGTTGAGAAAAAGGTTATTGTTAAACAGATAGATGGCAGACAGTGCGTCTACGCGGCTATGTATTACTATATGGAGGCGGCGGTTGCCCGTATGTTATGTGACCTTGATGTGAAGTACAGCTGCGAAGAAGAAGTGCTTGAGTCCCGAATCGCCAGAATAGAGAATAAGTTAGGAATTGAACTTGATGGTATTCAGATACAGGCTGTTAAAACAGCGGTACAGAACGGACTTATGATTATTACAGGTGGTCCTGGTACAGGTAAGACTACAACTATCAATACCATAATAAAGTATTTTGAATCAGAAGGACTTGATATCAGGCTGGCAGCGCCTACGGGGCGTGCGGCAAAGAGAATGTCTGAAGCTACGGGATACGAAGCTCAGACTATACATCGTATGCTGGAAATCACCGGTGGACCTGTAAAGGATGGTGAGAGAACCGGAGCGGCGATGCATTTTGACCGCAACGAAGAGAATCCGTTGGAAACGGATGTTATTATTATAGATGAAATGTCTATGGTGGACATAGCCATTATGAATTCTTTGCTTAAAGCGGTGGCAGTAGGTACAAGAGTTATACTTGTGGGCGATGTTGATCAGTTGCCAAGTGTGGGCCCTGGTAATGTGCTTAAGGATATTATCAGTTCAGGTGCATTTGAGGTGGTGAGACTTGAGAAAATCTTTAGGCAGGCGGCAGAGAGTGAAATTGTAGTCAATGCACACAAGATTAATCAAGGTGAGCCGGTGGAGCTTAATAAGTATAGTAAGGATTTTTTGTTTGTTCATAGAGAAAGTGCGGATAATATTATCGGTGCTATGTGTACGCTTATTAAGCAGAAACTTCCGGACTATGTTAAAGCGGATGTCAGTGAGATTCAGATACTTACACCATCCAGAAAGTCTGCGGTGGGAGTAGAGTATCTTAACAAAGTTATGCAGGAGTATCTTAATCCGCCTGAGTATGGCAAGGAAGAGAAGGCTGTAGGAGACCGGGTATTCAGAGTGGGCGACAAGGTAATGCAGATTAAGAATAATTACCAGCTTACATGGGAAAAACGAAGTCGGTATGGAATTGCAACAGATGGCGGTAGTGGCGTGTTTAACGGCGATACAGGCGTTGTGGTTAGTATTAGCGATTATATGGCGCAGATGGAAGTTAAGTTCGATGATGGCCGTTATGTGAAGTATGAGTACACGCAGCTTGATGAGCTTGAGCTTGCTTATGCCATCACAGTTCATAAGTCACAGGGAAGTGAGTATCCTGCGGTTATTATTCCAATGTTTCCGGGACCGAAAATGCTTATGAATAAGAATATTCTCTATACGGCGGTGACGCGTGCCAAGAAGTGTGTTTGTCTTGTTGGACAGGAGAGCTGCTTTAGACAGATGGAGTCAGCTGTCAGTGAATACAGGCGATATACTTCTCTTGACTTGCGTATAGAAGAAATGTGTAAAGCGGCCCGTATGTAATTATGTGTAAAGAGAGTGTGGTATGGTGATTGGCATTGCGAGATGGAGGTGCAGGTTTGCTTCAGAAGGTAATAAATGCGATTACAGATATTATATATCCAAGAGCTTGTCCTATATGTGGCAAAGCGGCACCGGTTGTAGATGGCAAAAGGTTACAGGTGTGCATACCCTGTACGAAAAAGCTTAAGTACATAGGTGAAGCGTATTGCCTTAAGTGTGGCAAGGAATTAAAATATACGGATGAGCAGTATTGTTATGACTGTGGAAAGATTAAGCATCATTATGAACAGGGAGCTGCTGCATTTGTATACACAGAGGGAATAAAGCAATCCATATACCGCTACAAGTACAAAGGACGTAGGGAATATGCCAGGTGGTATGGCAGAGTTCTTGCGGATAGATGTGGTGCGAGAATTCGTATGTGGAATCCGGATGTTATAGTGCCGGTGCCACTTCACCGTGAGAAGCTTAAGAAACGAGGATATAACCAGGCTGAACTTGTGGCTAATGAGTTAGGGAAACGATTGGGTATACCTGTTGATGGAGATTATCTTGTTCGACGGCATAATACGGCACCCATGAAAGAACTTACAAGTAATGAAAGATTAAAAAATCTTAAAAATGCTTTCATTATTACTAATAATGATGTAAAATATAATAAGATACTAATTGTAGATGATATATATACTACCGGTGCAACGGTTGATGCCTGTGCGGATGTGCTTAAAGAACATAGTGCCAAAGAGGTGTATTGTGTCAGCTTGTGTGTGGGTAGAGGAATATAAAACGTAAAGAGGAGGATGTAACATGGATGTTAGAAACTGTAGAGGTTGTGGACGTTTGTACAATTATATAGGAGGTTCATATAGAAACCTTTGTCCGGACTGTATTAAGAAGCTTGAAGAGAAGTTTATGGAAGTTAAGCAGTATATTGAGGAGAATAGAACTGCTATGATTAATGAGGTGTCTTCAGAGTGTGATGTAAGCGTAAAGCAGATAGAGCAGTGGATAAGAGAAGAAAGACTGTGTTTTGCGGATGATTCACCTATTGGTCTTGATTGCGAAGTGTGTGGAAAGAC
Source organism: Lachnospira sp. (assembly GCA_045543195.1). Lineage (GTDB taxonomy): Bacteria > Bacillota > Clostridia > Lachnospirales > Lachnospiraceae > Lachnospira. The sequence goes on along the minus strand of JAZQME010000007.1, from coordinate 83,635 downwards.
TATTAAGACAGGCCGTTTTTGTGATGCTTGTAAGGGCACTATGCTTAATCAGTTTGGAAGTATGTATGCAAAGCCTGTTGATAACGCACCGAGACGTCGTTCGGATGCATCAGCAAAGATGCGCTTCTTGGATTAAGAACTTATTACAATGTGCCATACGAAGTGATATGGATGAAGTATATGTCTTACAGCACTGTAGATAAGTTTGTTACACAAACTTTAACGTCAGCACTTAACGAAGCAGGGTATCGCCCTGACTGAGTTTAGTACTGCTACGTTTTTCGACAAGTGAGAACGGGTCTGTAAGACATATACTTCATCACATAAACAATTCGTATGGCACATTTTTAAGAAGTTTGTAAAAATTAAAAAAAGTTCTACATATAGGGTTAAGAAAATGTTTGAACCGTCCGATACATTTGACAAGAAGTTAAAAGAAAAGGAGGCGGTCAGCATGCGTGTAGAAGCGTACAGTGCGGTAAGCCAGATTTATCAGGCTAATAAAGCCACTAGCGTTAAGAAAGCAGGTAGTGCATATTCACAGAGTGATAAGCTTGAGTTTTCTGACGTAGCAAAGACTTATCAGACAGCGAAGGCAGCAGTTGCTAATGCAGCAGATGTCAGAGCAGATAAGGTCGCTGAAATTAAGGCTCAGATGGAGGCTGGAACATACAGAATCAGTTCTGAGGCGGTAGCAGATAAGATTATCGAGAATTTAAGTGCAATAGTATTTTGATGAGAGGTTTTATTGATGGCAAGTTTAATTGAGACACTTATTGATGTGTTAGAGCAAGAGAATACAGAGTATGAAGCATTGCTGAACTTGTCTAAAGATAAAACCTCGGCTATTGTCCGGGGTGATGTGGAAAAACTCCAGGAAATGTTGGTTCAGGAGCAGAAGTGTATTGATGACATCAATAAGACGGAAGCTAAGCGAATCGAGAATGTTAAAGATATTTGCAATGTGCTTAACCTTTCGGAGAAAGGTATGAGAATCGATATGATAATTGAGATGTTGTCGAAACAACCCGAGGAGCAAGGACGCTTAAGGGAAGTTCATCTCAAGTTAAAGAGGACATTAGATCAGTTAATGAAGATTAACGATAACAATAAAGTATTATTAAAAGAGTCTATGGATATGATTGAGTTTGAACTTAATCTGGCAAAGAATTCAGTGGTTGCCCCACAGACCGGTAATTATAGCAAGGGTGCATACGAGCAGTCCAACGTTACAGGCGGCGGAAGCTTTGATGCAAAGCAATGATGAATAAGGATGTTCAGAAAAAGCCACTGCACAAGTGACTTTTTCTTTTTCTAAAAATGTTTAGGAGCGGTGTATATGGCAAATGGAATGGCAAGCCTTATGGTTGGTGCAACAGGTCTTAAGACAGCACAGACAGCGATTAACACAACGGCACACAACCTGGCGAATATCAATACAGTTGGATATACAAGACAGCAGATTGCTTTTAAGGATACGCAGTATGTTGCTTATGGTAACAAGTACAGCACTGTAAGTTCTTCTACTTATGGTCTGGGTGTTGGTGTAAGCGAGATTAGAAGAATCAGAGATCAGTTTATTGATGCAGCTTATCGTACAGAAAACAGCAGACTGGGCTATTACTCTAATCAGTACAAGGCAGTTGAAGAGGTTGAAGATCTGTTAGGCGAGATGCAGGGTGTAACTTATCAGGATTGCCTTAATAATCTGTATGTGGCTATTAATGAGCTTAGTAAAGAGCCAGCCAGTACAGTAGCACGTTCGGCACTGATTCAGACAGCCTCAGCATTTATGACAAGATCGGATGCTGTATATCAGGGCCTTAGAGCGTATCAGGCAACTCTCAACGTAGAAGTTGACAATATGGTTACCAGAATCAATGAGATTGGTAACGAGATATATAAGCTTAACAAGCAGGTTGCTAAGATAGAGGCAACTGATATAGAGAGTGCTAATGATCTTCGTGACCAGAGAGACAAGCTTTTGGATGAGCTCAGTGAGTATGTAAGTATTACATACTATGAGGTTGATAACGGAGAGGTAATAGTGTCGGCGGAGACTATCCCGTTTGTAACTGTGACAGCGGTTACAGAGATGTCTTATAGAATTACAGAAGGAACAGATCTTATGGTTCCTACATGGCCGGCATACGACAGAGATGTATATAAAGCATATGAGGCCTACACTACAATAAGTGATAACGACAAGGGTGGTCTTAAGGGTCTGATTCTTGCCAGAGGTAGCGTAAGTGTAGATTATTCAGATGTTCCGATAAAGCCTTTGCAGAAAGATTATGATATGACAACTGCAGATGGTAGAGCGGAATACGAGCTTGATTATGCTACATATCTTGAGAAGCAGGATTATTATAATAAGTACATAGAGCCTTCAGTTATATTAAGTGCCATAGCAGGCATTGATAAACTTGTTAACGGAATAGTTACTAAGCTTAATGAGGTGTTCTGTCCGGAGAAGGAGATGGTGCTTACATCTGCTATGACGGATGCTAACGGTAAAGAGCTTTTGGCTAATGAATATAAGTATACAGTAGCTAATGATGTTTTGTATGATGCTAACGGCAAAGCAATTCACGGATATGATAATGGTGATGGCACATTTACATATAAAGCGGATGAGCAGCTGTATATGGACGAAGAGGCAACAACAGCGGCCACTCCGGAAGAATATGTATATTCGTATCTTGATACAGATGCTACGGACTATGGTATGGACGATGACAGAACTATTGGTTCGGAGCTGTTCTCAAGAGATTATACAGAAAGATATGTAATGGTTAACGGAATGTATGTCCGTAACAATGCCAACTCTAAGGGGGACAGATCAGAATATAAGCTTGGTAATATTGGTGTGAACAATGTTGTCGCACAGGACGTTGCAAAGATTCCGATGCATACCCTTCAGGGAAAAGAAGATATGGCAAAGGGCCAGGAGCTTGTGGATGTATGGAATAATGATTTTGCATCACTTAATCCTGAGCAGTATGCTGTAGGTAATTTCAATGCATTTTACAATAATTTTGTAGCTGAGTTCGCTACAGCAGGAAGCGTACTTGATAACTACGTGGACAATCAGCAGACTATGGTTGATGGCTATGATGACCAGAGACTTCAGACAGAAGGTGTTGCATCTGACGAAGAGCTTGAGAAAATGATTAAGTATCAGCAGGCTTACAATGCATCATCAAGATATATTAACGTAATAAGTGAGATGCTTGAGCATCTTGTAACATCACTAGGTTCTTAATTAAGAAAGGAGTAATGTATGGCTTCAACATTTTTTGGATTAAATATCGCATATTCGGGGCTTCAGGCAGCACAGACATCATTAACTGTTGCAGGCCATAACATATCCAATATTAATACGGATGGTTATACAAGACAGCAGGCTAATACACATGCATCAAAAGCACTCCGAACTTACAACACATATGGAACTATTGGTTCCGGTGTAACAGTTGCATCCATCGACCAGATGAGAGATACATATTATGATGTTAAGTATCGTAACAATCAGGCTAACAAGGGTGAGTTTGAGACTAAGCACAGCTATATGAACCAGGTTGAAGATTATCTTAACGAGTTTATGTTGGAGGGTATGACAGCAGAGTATTCTAATTTCTTTGCGGCAGTTAACCAGCTGACTATAACACCTGGCGATGCATCGTCTAAGAATCAGCTTATTAACAATGCTAAGAGTTTTTCAGATTATCTCAATACACTTTGTTCTAATCTTCGTAATGTGCAGGCGGACGCCAATAACGAAGTTAAGGATACTGTTGAGCGTATCAATTCTATAGCAAAGAATATCGCAGCAGTTAACAGACAGATTAATCAGATAGAGGCCAACTTTGGCAATGCTAACGATCTTAGAGATAAGCGTAATGCTATGGTAGATGAGCTTTCTGAGCTAATTAATCTTGATACAACTGAGGAGCAGCTTGGTAATGGTTTGACTAACTATACACTTCGTGTTAACGGTCAGACTCTTGTATCAGGATATACATATAACACGCTTGAGGTTGTATCAAGAGAAGATCCAAGAAATATAACAGACGCAGATGGTCTTTATGATATTTATTGGAATTCCGGTCAGGTGTTTGATATATACAGTGATACACTTGGTGGTAGCCTTAGAGGCCTTATTGATATGAGAGACGGTTGCAATGGTGAGATTGAATCTACAGCAACTGATGAGAATGGCAATGTGCTTTATGACTCAGATGGTAATAAGTATAACATGACTACAGATACACCGAAGAATAATACAGAGTACAAAGGTGTTCCGTACTATCAGTCGCAGGTTAACGAATTTGCACACATATTTGCACAGGCTGTTAATGACATACTTAAGTCAGGATACACTTCAGACGGAAAGCATGCAGGTATTTCGCTTTTTGTTACACAGAATAATACAACTTCTATGACTGGTTTCAACATAACTGTTAATAAGGAGTTGTTGGAGGACCCTAACCTGTTGGCTATTAAGGCTGATATTAATACAGGTGAGGCTAACGCTCAGATTATGGAGCAGCTTAATGCATTGCAGACAGCAAAGATATTTGATGGCGGCACAGCAACATATTACTTGGAAGCGATTGTAAGTGATATGTCAATTGATGCACAGAAGGCATCCAACCTTACAAAGAATTATGAAAACTTAAAGACATCTATTCACAACCAGAGACTTTCAGTTATGGGTGTTGATACAGATGAGGAAGCAATGGACCTGATGAAGTTTCAGGAAGCTTACGAGTTGAGTTCAAAGATGTTGTCAGTTATGAATCAGATATATGACAAACTGATAAATCAGACTGGTGTCTAAGAGTTCGCTGTGTGCAGCGAACTCTAGAGATTGCAAAGCAATCTCTTTGACTGGCGTCTAAAAGTTGGTCACTGGAGGGGTGGCAATCCTTGAAAATAAGTTCGCTGTGTGCAGCGAACTCTAGAGATTGCTTCGCAATCTCCGTGATAAAACAAGTTATCGCCTGCGGCGATAACTTTGCGGATTGTGTGATTAGAGGATATAAGGAGGCGTGACATGAGAATTACGAATCAGATGATGATAAACAGTACAATGGCGAATGTACAGATTAATAAAAATCAGCTTAATAATATGGATAATCAGCTTTCTACACAGAAAAAGATTAGCAAGCCTTCTGAAGATCCGATTATTGCGATCCGTGCATTGAGACTTCGCTCAAGTTTGGAGCAGGTATCTTTGTATCTTGATAAGAATATTCCGGATGCGGATTCGTGGCTTAAGACTACAGAGGGAGCTCTTGAAGAGGCCAATTCTATTCTTACAGACCTCTATGGATACTGCACACAGGGGGCAACTGATTCATATTCATCTTCAGAGCGTGAGACTCTTGCTAACAGCTTGTACAAGCTTAAAGATGCGTTTTATGCAGAAGGCGATGTAGAGTATGCAGGAAGATATGTATTTACAGGGTATATGACAGATACACCGCTTAATTATCAGTCAGATGAAGATGCAGCTGATGTGGATTATACAATCACTCAGGAGTTTACAAGAGAAGATTTGTCTATGAAGACAGTTTACACTAATGCATATTCTAATGATGATATTTTGAATCTTGATGTTCATACAGATCCTGTGACAGGCAATACGATAACACCGAATGTGGCAGATGTTCACAGACTTAGAATTGCATATACAAGTGTTGATGATGCAGGACCATTTGAGCTTAGCCTATCTGATGGAACAACTATTCAGGCAGGCACAGTTACTACAGATGTTAACTATATTCCGGGAGACGATGAAGTAGCATTTAATCCGTCAACAGGAGAGATTCTTTTAGGTGAAAATGTTTATAAGCAGGTATATTCAGCGGACAGTGTTTCATTTACATATAAGAAGGATAACTTCATAAAAGGTGATTTGAATCCAATAATGTACTTTGATTGTGTGGACAATAACACAGGAATAGTTTATGATAAGGTTATAGAGGATATCGAGTACAATGTTAATTTTTCACAGAAGTTAAAGGTTAATTCAGAGGCTAATGAGGCTTTTAATATATATCTTGGAAGAGATATTGATGACTTAGTTACAGCAGTGCAGAATGTTATTGATATTGAGGCACAGCTTGAGCAGGTTGCGCAGATGAAGAAGCAGGATAGATATGCAGATGATGATTCTCAGAAGAAACTTGCATTGTTAGAAGAGGGACTTACAAAGCAGTTTGAGCTTGCACAGGAAGAGATGACCAAAGCATTTGAGGCTGGTATTGGACAGATGCAGAACTATCAGCAGCAGGTTTCATTGGCGAAGGCTGATGTTGGTAACAGAATGGTAAGGCTGGGACTTACAAAGTCAAGACTTACAGAGCAGAAAACTAATTTTACGGATTTGAAGTCGCAGAACGAAGATATTGACCTTGAAGAAGTTGTTATTAGTTACTCAGCGGCTGAGTTGGTGTATAATGCATCGCTTACAGCAGCCAGCAAGGTTGTTCAGCAGTCGTTGCTTGATTTTCTTTAAGATTTATAGCCGGTAGGCAGAAAGGTGTGGGAATATGAAGATTCAAACAAAGTGGTTTGGGGAAGTTGAAGTTGATGACAACAAGATTATAACATTTGAGAAGGGTATTATCGGATTCGAAGATCAGAAGAAGTTTGCACTTGTTTATGATTCAGAGAAGGAAGGCGGCTCGGAGATTATGTGGCTCCAGTCAGTTGAGGAAGTATCACTTGCGATTCCTGTTATGAAGCCTGAGATTGTTAAGCCTGATTATGATCCTATAGTAGAGGATGAACTTGTCAATGCATTGTCAGATAATATCAAGGATGCAGAACTTATAGTTTTGGTGGTTCTTACAGTACCATCAGATCTTACTAAGATGACATGTAATCTTAAGGCGCCTATTATCATTAATGTGGATGCAATGAAGGCTATTCAGCTTATTGCAGACAATAGTGATTATATGGTACGTTTCCCTATATATGACATTTTAAATGAAAAGGGTGGTGAGTAAAGATGCTGGCGTTATCAAGAAAAAAGGATGAAGCAATCGTTATCAATGATGATATCGAAGTTACAGTTATTGAGATAAAGGGTGATCAGGTAAAGCTTGGTATCTCTGCTCCAAAGTCTGTTCCTGTATATCGTAAGGAAGTATATGTACAGATTCAGACATCTAATAAGGAAGCTGCAGAGTCAGTTGATATTAAGGCACTGAATCAGTTGTTTGGAAAGAAGTAACGAAACTGTATAATTAATTTTATTGGAAAATAAGGTTAATTTCTGTAAAAATGTTCCGATATATAATCTACAGAAAGTATTTTGCTTAAAATTTGTTATATTTAATCACATGGAGGTGAAACAATGGGAATTGAAGCAATTGGAAGCGTGGTAGGATCACAGAATTATCAGAGTAAGCCTATGGCTAAGCCCGTAGCAGAGGCAGCGCCTGTAGCGCCGGAGGTAGCGCAGTCAGACGCACTTAATCAGTCAGTGGCAGTAGGTCAGGTTATGGCATCAGAAGAAGGTAAGCAGGATGCGTCGTCAGGCAATGGAAAGCCTAAGCAGGAAAATGCTACTATGAAGGATGTTAACGAGTTTAATAAGATAATTAATCAGAATACGATTGCTGAGTTTGGCTACAATGAGCCAACTAACAGAATTACTATTAAGATTAAGGATAAGGAAACTAACGAGGTTATCAAGGAGATTCCTTCAGAGAAGGCATTGGAGATGCTTGCAAAGGCTTGGGAGCTTGCAGGTCTTTTGGTAGATGAAAAGCGATAATTATTGAGGAAACATATGGTGTGGACAAGGAGGTCCATAGTTTGAAGGCACAAGGACAGGTGCAGATAGGAGTTAGATATGGGAATTAGATTGTCAGGTATTGTTTCGGGAATGGATACAGAAGCATTGGTATCAGCATTGGTATCTTCTTATTCATTGCAGAAGGATAACCTTGTTAAGGCACAGACAAAGCTTTCTTGGAAGCAGGATAGCTGGAAGGCTATGAATACAAAGATTTATAGCTTCTATAGTGGCAAATTGTCAGCAGCAAGAATGTCTAAGTCATACGATCTTAAGGCAGCGTCGATTTCCAATAGTACATTTGCGAAGGTAACAGCAAGTTCTGCTGCTGTTAACGGAACACAGACACTTAAAGTGGAGGAACTTGCATCAACAGGTTATCTTACAGGCGGTGAGATTACAGGTAAGGACGACAATGGTAATGTTGCTAAGGTTACATCTGGTATGAAGCTTGCCAATATTGATGGTATGTCAGGGCTTGCAGGTGGTTCGATTTCTGTTACTGCTGATGGCAAGACTACTAATATAGAAGTAAGTGCAGATATGACTGTTAATCAACTTGTTGTAAAACTCAAGGATGCGGGAGTTAATGCAAGCTTTGATGAGCAGAATCAGAGATTTTTCATAAGTTCTAAGACATCAGGTAAGGATGGGGATTTCTCTCTTACAGCTAACAATGATGCAGGACTTACAGCATTGAAGAGTCTTAAGTTGTTCACGGTTAATAACGCTGATAAGGCAGAGTATAAGAAGTGGGCAGATTATCTTGATGGTAGCGGTAATCCAACAGCTGCATTTACAGCGCTTGTGGACGAGGCTTATAACAAATCAAAGATAGATGTTGCAGCCAGAGCCAAAGAGTATGCAGATAAGTACAATGCAGCTAAGAAAGCTATGGATAAGATAGCAGAGAGCGATGCAGCCAAAGCCGATGAGAATCTTACGGTTGAAGAGAATCTTCAGAAGGCGATTGACGACGGTAAGGCAAAGCTGGAAGCAGATTATGCAGCCTACGCAAAAGTTGATGACAATGGCGATGTTGTTAAGGATGACGATGGCAATATCGTATACGATACAGACAAGCTTAAGGAAGATGGTAAGCTTGAGGAGTTTAACAAAGCTAAAGCTGAGATTACAGATAATGAGAATTCATTGAAGTTATACAATGAGAATAAGGCTGTTTTGGCTGATATGGAGCAGTATGTGACAATCGGCGATGACGGAACAGCAGTAGCGGCAACAGCAGCGGATGCAGACCTTTCAAAGTTTGCAGCTGTTCAGGCTGTAGTTGATACAGAGAATGCTACAATCAGAAGTAATATTGAGAAAGATTATCTGGAAAAGGCTAAGAATGCTGTGGATGTGTATGCAAGTATGAGTACTGCCACATCTTCTGACGGAGCTGTAAGAATAACAGGCCAGGATGCGAAGATTGTTCTTAATGGTGCAGAATTTACAAGTAATACTAACAACTTCTCAATCAACGGTCTTACAATTCAGGCGACAGCTAAGACAGCGGGTGAGCAGGTTACTATTACAACAAGTACAGACGTAGATGCTATTTACGACTCTATTAAAGAATTCTTTAAAGAGTATAATGGACTTATTAAATCTATGGATGAAGCTTACAATGCTACAAGTTCAAAGGGATATGAGCCTCTTACAAGCGAAGAGAAGGAAGCTATGACAGAGGATGAGGTTGAGAAGTGGGAGAAGAAGATTAAAGATTCTCTTCTTAGAAAAGACTCAACACTTGGCAATGCTTCTACAGCTATGAAGAATGCTATGGCTTCAGCTATTGAGATTGATGGAAAGAAATATTCTCTTGCAAGCTTTGGAATTAAGACACAGGGATATTTTGAGGCTGCGTCTAATGAGCGAGGCGTTTATCACATTGATGGAGATGCAGATGACAGCGTTTCATCAGGTAATGATGATAAGTTAAGAGCTATGATAGCAAGCGATCCGGAAGTTGTTGTTGAATTTTTCTCAAGGCTTTCAGCTAAGGTATATGATGACTTAGGAAAGAGAATGGCATCATCTTCTGTAAGTAGTGTATATACTATTTACAATGATAAAGAGATGGCTACAGAGTATTCAGAATACAATACAAAGATTGCTGACAAGGAAGATGAGATTACAACATGGGAGGACTACTATTTTAAGAAGTTCTCAGCTATGGAGTCAGCTATGGCTTCACTTAATTCACAGCAATCAGCTTTATCAGGTCTTTTAGGTCGTTGATAAAGAGCTAACAAATAATTGTAAAATGTAACTAATGGAGGGTGGATATGGCGATTAATCAGGCTTATCAACAATACAACAAAAACAAAATCATGACTGCATCTCCTGCAGAGCTTACATTATTGTTATATGAAGGAGCTATTAAGTTCTGTAACATAGCGATAGTGGCTTTAGAGCAGGGAGATTTAGAGAAAGTTCACGTTAATATCAAAAGAGTTGAAGATATTATTATGGAGTTTCAGTCAACACTTAACCGTAAATATCCGGTTGCTGAAGATTTTGACAGAATATATACATATATATATGACTTGTTGATCGAGGCTAACATAAAGAAAGATCGCGAGATTCTGGAGAGAGCACTTGTTGAACTTAGAGGTATGCGCGATGTATGGAAAGAGGTTATGGTAAAAACCAAGGGTCAGAGCGTACCTACAGGTGGTTTTCAGGCATAACCTGAAAGGGTGGTAACATGAGCACAGAAAACTATTTGCAAATTATGGCAGAAAGTCTTATAATAAAGAAGGGTATCTTGGAAAAGTTAGTCGTTCTTAATGATGAGCAGGAAATCATCGCTTCACAGGAAGAGTTTGATGAAGTTGCTTTTCATGACAATGTTGACAAGAAAGCCGAACTTATTGATGAGATGGTAAAGCTGGACGAGGGCTTTAATAGTTTATTTGCCAGAGTAAAAGAGCAGTTAGATGAGAACAGACAGAAGTACTCAGATGAGATTGCTGCTATGCAGGAGCTTATCAGAAGTATTACAGATCTGGCGGCATCAGTTGAAGCTAAAGAGAATCGTAACAGAGTGCTTGTGCAGAATAAGTTTATGGCTATGCGCAAGGAAGTGCAGAATGCCAAGAGAAGCACCCAGATGGCTAATACATATTACAAGAATATGAATAAGCTTAATTATGAGCCACAATTCATGGACAAGAAAAAATAATTAAATTTTTTAAAAAATGTTATTATTTGGACTAAAGTTTTCAAAACTTAGTCCGATATAATAAATAACAGGACACACAAGTGACCTGTAACAAAAAAATAGGAGTAGCAAGGATGCTACCCGGAAATTCAAGGAGGAAAAAGTTATGGTAGTACAACACAATCTTTCAGCGATGAACACAAACAGACAGTTGGGCGGCGTACAGAGCTCATTGTCAAAGGCAACAGAGAAGTTATCATCAGGTTACAAGATTAACCGTGCTGGTGATGACGCTGCAGGTCTTTCAATCTCAGAGAAGATGAGAAGCCAGATCAGAGGTCTTAATAAGGCTTCTTCTAATGCACAGGATGGTATTTCACTTATCCAGGTTGCAGAAGGTGCTTTGAATGAAACTCATTCAATTCTTCAGAGAATGAACGAGCTTGCAACACAGGCAGCTAATGATACTAACACATCTACTGACAGAAATGCTATCCAGGCAGAGATCGATCAGCTTACAAGCGAAATCGACAGAATCCGTTCTACAACACAGTTCAACACAATGAACTTGTTAGACGGTTCATTCACAGCTAAGAACCTTCAGGTAGGTTCACTTTCTGGACAGTCAATCGCAATTTCTATCAGCAACATGAACGCATCATCACTTCAGGTTAGCGGACTTACAGTATCTTCATTCTCAGCTGCTGGTGCATCTATGAAGGCTATTCAGGCAGCTATCGATAAGGTATCTACACAGCGTTCTACATTGGGTGCTCTTCAGAACAGACTTGAGCACACAATCAACAACTTGGATACAACAAGTGAGAATACACAGGCTGCTGAGTCACGTATTCGTGATACAGATATGGCTGAAGAGATGGTTGAGTACAGCAAGAACAATATCCTTTCACAGGCTGGTCAGGCTATGCTTGCACAGGCTAACCAGGCTAACCAGGGTGTTCTTTCACTTCTCGGCTAATCTTTATTACTACTGTAAAACAAGGGCTGGTCTTCGGACCAGCTCTTTTTTTGCATACGGAGGGTTATCATGACGGTTATGGAGTGTGTTGGTTTGCTATTCGATGAGAGGCTTTAAGGCTGTGTGGTCCATGATTACTACGTTGAATTACGTTAAAAATAAAAAAATATAAAAAAATTTAAAAAAGGGGTTAAGTTATTAAAAAACATTCCGATATATAAATCAAGTAAGTGATAAATAATCAAAAATAGTCAATATCACTTTAAAAAAACAATGGATGATTTAATTAATCAAGGAGGAATTTATTATGGTAGTACAGCACAATCTTTCAGCAATGAACACAAGCAGACAGTTAGGTGGAGTTACAAAGTCTCTCTCTAACGCAACAGAGAAGTTATCTTCAGGTTATAGAATTAACAGAGCAGCAGATGATGCAGCTGGTCTTTCAATTTCAGAGAAGATGAGAAGCCAGATTAGAGGTCTTGATAGAGCTTCTGATAATGCACAGGATGGTATTTCACTTATCCAGGTTGCAGAAGGTGCTTTGAACGAGGCACATTCAATTCTTCAGAGAATGAACGAGCTTGCAACACAGGCAGCTAACGATACTAATACATCAACAGACAGAGATGCTATTCAGGCTGAGATTGATCAGCTTACAGAAGAAATCGATAGAATCCGTTCAACAACACAGTTCAACTCTATGAACTTGTTAGATGGTTCATTCACAGCTAAGAACCTTCAGGTAGGTTCACTTTCTGGACAGTCAATTGCTATTTCTATCAGCAACATGAACGCATCATCACTTGGTGTTAGCGGACTTAGCGTATCTTCATTTGGTATGGCTGGTACAGCAATGCAGAGAATTCAGGCAGCTATTGATAAGGTATCAGATCAGCGTTCTACATTGGGTGCTCTTCAGAACAGACTTGAGCATACAATTAACAACTTGGATACAACAAGTGAGAATACACAGGCTGCTGAGTCACGTATCCGTGATACAGATATGGCTGAGATGATGGTAGAGTATTCAAAGAACAATATCCTTTCACAGGCAGGTCAGTCAATGCTTGCACAGGCTAATCAGCAGACACAGGGTGTTCTTTCACTCATTCAGTAATATATATGAACTTAAGGCCGGCTGCAAAGCCGGCTTTTTTGTTACATAGGAGATAGTTTTACATAAATTCAGATATATTTTGAGACAAAATATCATATAAAGTCAAAAAATGTTGTTTAACAAGAGTTAAATATAGTGTATAATTGTAGCAGATTGATATGTGTAATAAAGATGTGAGGGAGGAATGGAGTATGCAGGCACCTGAAGGATATTATGAAGGCGAAGAAAGAGAAGGGTTTTTCGTAGAAAGTATGATGAAACGTGCATGGGCGGCACAGATGGAGGTGCTTCTCGCTATTGATAGTGTATGCAAGAAGCACAATATACAGTACTTCGCAGACTGGGGTACACTGCTTGGTGCTGTGCGTCATAAGGGATTCATACCGTGGGATGACGATATGGATATAACTATGAAAAGACCTGATTACGTGAAGTTTTGTCAGGTAGCACCTAAAGAGCTTCCGGAAGGATTTATACTGTGTAATATACACACAGAGCCAGGTTGGCAGGATATGCTTTCGAGGGTGGTATCAGGAAGAAGCATTAACTTTAATCAGGATTATCTTGATAGATTCCATGGTTGTCCTTATGTAGTAGGTATAGATATATTTCCATTGGACTTTATCCCACCATCGGAAGAAGAGTCAAGATTCGTATGTGAAGTTATCAAGATAGTGGAGGTAACAGCCAAAGACATAGATACGATGGAGCCTGAAGAGAAGCAAAGTATTGTATCTCAGGTAGAAGGCATGTGTGGTGTTAAGTTTAGGGACGACTTACCGCTGTCTGTGCAGTTCTTAAAGCTTGGAGAACGCATGAGTATGATGTACACAGAGGAAGAGTCTAAATATGTAGCACTTATGCCGGACTATGCCGCCAACAGACCGAATGACTTCTATCCTAAGGAGTGGTATGCAAGCAGTATAGAAGTGCCTTTTGAGCATATAACTATACCAATTCCGGTAGGATATCATGAGATACTTAAGATTAAATATACGGAGAATTATATGACACCGGTAATGGGGGCTTCAAGTCATGATTATCCATTTTATAAAAAACAATATGAGATGGTTTGTAAGGAGCTGGGACTTGTATGAAGAAAGTTATAACATATGGAACCTTTGACCTCTTCCATGAAGGACACTACAGCCTTTTGAAGAGGGCGAAGGAATTGGGTGATTATTTAATAGTAGGTGTGACTACAGAACATTTTGATCAGGCAAGAGGTAAGGTTAATGTAATTGACCCAATAATGGATAGAATAGACAATGTTAAGAAAACCGGATTTGCGGATATGATTATCGTTGAGGATCATGATGGTCAGAAGATAGAGGATATTCAGAAGTACGGTGTTGATATATTTACACTGGGCTCGGACTGGGTTGGAACATTTGACTACCTGAAGGCATTTTGTGAGGTAGTTTATCTTGACAGAACACCTAATATATCATCTACCATGCTACGTAAAGATAAGTTCGCGATTGTGAGAGTGGGCATAGTTGGTACCGGACGAATAGCACCAAGATTTGTCAGGGAAGCAAAGTATGTAAGTGGTCTTGTGGTAGATTGTGCATACAATCCGGTAGAGGACAGTTGTAAAGCATTTGCAAGAAGTCAGGACATTCCTTGTTATACATGTGATTATGAAGGTTTTCTTGACAGAATAGATGCGGTCTATATAGCATCGCCACATCAGACACACTATGACTATGCCAAGAAGGCCATTGAGAAAGGAAAGCATGTTCTTTGCGAAAAACCTATGGCATTTACAAAGGCTGAGAGTATGGAATTGTATGACTTAGCAAAGGCAAAGGGTATAGTTCTTATGGAAGCGGTAAAAGCTGCGTACAGTCCCGGATTTCAGCAACTTGTTAATTCTGCAAAGAGCGGTAAAATAGGCGAGATTCGAGATGTAGAAGCCTGCTTTTCAAGAATAGCAGATCCAAGCTCAAGAGAGCGTACTGATAAGGAGTTTGGTGGAGCATTTCTTGAGTTTGGTGCCAATGCATTGTTACCGATAATCAAGCTTATGGGTAAGGATTACAAAGATGTTCAGATAGACAGTATACTGGATGAGAATGGTATAGACATGTATACCAAGATTCAGATTAGATATCCTAACGGCCTTGCTACAGCTAAGGTGGGCGTAGGTGTTAAGTCAGAAGGTCAGCTTGTGGTGGCTGGAACTAAGGGGTACATAATTGCCCAGTCTCCGTGGTGGCTTATGAAGCAGTTTGATATAAGATATGAGGATTCATCTAAGATTGAGCATTTTGAACCAAAGTTTATGGGTGATGGTTTAAGATACGAGATTAGTGATTTTATATCTAAGATAAATGGACTGGATACCAGGGATTACAAACTTACTGCGGGAGAGTCAATAGCTATGTCGGAGTTTGTTGAGATGTTCATGGAACAAAGAAAACAGGAAAGAGAAAGGGAGAAGTAGTATGTTTAAATCGGCAGTTCAGTATGTTAATGGTATGAAAACCAGTGATATACAGGAATCACAGTTTGATTATGCAGAGGTTCGTTTTGAAGATATAGCACAGATGGAAGATGTTTTAGGTGAAAATCTTAGAATAAGTGGTATAGTTATAGATACGGATTCGGCAGAGGAACTGGAAGTATGCGCTGTGAAAGCTAATATGCTGGGTGCGGAGTATGTGGTTCTTGAGACATGGAATGCAAAGGATTGTCAGAGTCTGTATGATATGCTTAAGAAGTATACATCTATATGTACAACGGACGTTAAGATACTGGTGGAGAATAGTTACAAGACAGAAGGTGGCTTTGATTATTACAATGATTTCTCTGATGGCTGGAAACTTAAAGAACTGGTGACAAAGCTTAATGAGCTTGGTAAGGAAAACTTCGGAATCTGTCTTAATGTAGGTTATGCCAATGTACTGGAAATTAATATTAAGACTATGGTTAAGGATTGCAAAGAAGTGTTGCGTCTTGTCCATGTGAACGATAACAATGGTATAAAGAACCAGATGCAGATTCCATACACATTTACAACAGGCAGAGGAGAATTTTCAACTGACTGGGTGCATATCGTAGGTGCTCTCTACAAGATGGAATTTGAGGGATGGATTGTGTTTGACACAGTTGGTACATTTAAAAGAACACCTCAAAAGCTTCATAGGGCTGTTTTAAAGCTTCTTGCAGGTATAAGCAAGGAGTGGGAAGACTGCTATAATATCGAGGATAAGTTAAATCAGCCCGAGAAAAAACTTATTCTTTTTGGTGCCGGAAAAATGGCGCAGAATTATCTTGAAGCATTCGGTGATAAGTGTAAGCCTTCTTTCCTTGTGGATAATAATAAGGATATATGGGGGCAGCAGCGTTTTGGTTATGAAGTGAAGTCTCCGCAGGAGATTCTTAATATACCGGAGGCAGAGCGCAATGTGTGGATATGCAATATGTATTATGATGCTATTGGGCTTCAGCTTGATAATATGGGAATAGAGTATAACTGTTACATAGATCACTATTACTTGTAAGGAGCTATTGTGTATGATGAAGATAGGAGTTCAGACCAAGGGAATACTTCCTGAGATGAAGGTCGATAAAGGCTTTGAGCTGATAAAAGCGGCGGGTTTTGACTGTGTAGATATTAATATTGACACATTTTTAAAGAATACGGATGTATATAGCGGTAAGATTAATCAGTTCTTCAGTGCAGATGTTAGTGAGCTGGCTTTGTATTTTGCTCAGTATAAGCAGCAGATGGACAGATTGGGAATAAAGGCATCACAGATGCATGCACCGTATCCTTTGCAGGTGGAAGGAAAAGGTCCGCAGAATGAATACATGCAGGGCGTTGTAATACCTAAGTGCATATTGTTGGCAGAACAGTTAGGAGTGCCATGGGTGGTTATTCACCCATTTAAGATACAGTATATTCGTGGAAAAGAGGCGGAGAGGCAGGAGAATCTTAATTATTTTAAAATGCTTATACCACTGTTAAAGCAGTGTAAAGTAGGAGTGTGCTTTGAGAATCTCTACGAGGGCATGGGGCGCAGAATCGCAGAGGGCGTGTGTGCAGACCCGGCAGATGCTGTGTGGTACATAGATACTCTTAATGAATATGCTGGGGAGGAACTGTTTGGATTCTGCCTTGACACAGGACACCTGCAGCTTGTAAAGAGAGACCCTTATGATTTCATAACTACGCTGGGCAGAAGAATTAAAGCGCTGCATATACATGAAAATGACGCCATAGGTGACCTGCATCAGATGCCATATTCATTCGGCAGCAGTCAGGCTGATGGACAGTGTTGGAATAAGATATATAAGGGCCTTAAGGAGATTGGTTATGATGGTGCGTTGAGCTTTGAGACATTTCCAACTATGAACAGTTTCCCAAGAAGTATGAGAAGTAGCGTGCTTGAGACTATTCACTCCATAGGGGAGTATATGGCAGAGCAGATAGAGAATGCATAAGGACTAATGGCAACAGAATGGAGTTAACTATGAGATTAGGTATAATCGGTACAGGCAGGATTGCGGACAGATTCGTAAAGACAGCTCTTACAGGGCTTGCCGGGGTAAATATAACCTGCGTATATAATCCACGCATAGAAAGTGCGGACAGGTTCGCAAGGGAACACAGTATAGATGTATTTACCTGTGAACTTGAGGAAATGGCAAGTCTGGTGGAGGCAGTGTATATCGCATCGCCTCACGAGACTCACTATGAGTATGCTAAGGCTATGCTTCAGGCTGGCAAGGATGTGCTTTGTGAAAAGCCTGCAGGGTTAAGTAAGAGTCAGACACAGGAACTCTATAACTTGGCGAAAGCGTGTGGTCTCGTATTTATGGAGGCTGTAAAAACTGCCTATTGTCCGGGATTTAAAGCGCTTGTGGACATAGTTAAGAGTGGCAGGATAGGTCGGGTTGTAGATGTGGAAGCTGCATTTACAAGACTTACCCCTGTTAATACAAGGGAGTATCAGGCGTCTATATACAACGGCAGTATGCTGGAGTTTGGCAGTTATGTACTTTTGCCGGCCATAAGACTGTTGGGGACGGATTATAGAGAAGTTAAATTTAAAAGTATCCGTGCGGTAAATGGCGTGGATGCTTATACCAAGGTTATGCTGGATTATGATAATGCAATGGCCGCGGGAAAGACAGGACTTGGTGCCAAGTCAGAAGGGCAGCTACTTATATCAGGAACTAACGGTTATATACTGGCCCAGTCGCCTTGGTGGATGACTAAGAAGTTTGAAGTAAGATACGAAGATTCTAATAAGAGGGAAGTGTATGAATTCCCATATGAGTCTTCGGGGCTTCAGTATGAGCTTATAGTGTTTGTCAGTGAGATATTAAAGCGAAGTGGAATGGGCGTAGGATCTATGGGCTTTGGAGTAACTGAGGCGGAAAGCGTGGTCATAGCTGATATTATGGAAAAGTTTATGGAGTGGAACAAACCCCAGCTGGAACAGGCGCAAAGCGAATTTGAAGAAAGTGCCGGTCAGCTTCCGGCGCCTAAAGTGTGGGCCCACAGAGGTTGTAGTTTCGCATATCCGGAGAATACACTGGAGGCATTTGAGGCGGCAGCTAAGATAAAAGGTATAACTGGTATAGAGCTTGATGTTCAGCTTACCAGTGACGGTGAGATTGTAGTGTTCCATGATGAAAATGTAACTCGTGTAACTGATGGCGATGGTGCTGTAAAAGATTATACATTAAAAGAACTTAAAAACTTACAGGTAGCACCGGGAAGTGATAAGAGCACAACTATACCAACGCTTTCAGAGGTGCTTGCGTTGTTAAAGCCTTATTGCGAAAAGGACGGATTACTTATTAACATAGAGTTAAAGACAAGCAAGGTGCGCTATGAGGGCATAGAAGAAAAGGCTGTGGATATGGTAAAGAACTATGGTATGGAAGGGTATATAGTCTGGTCATCATTCCTGGCAGATTCAGTGGCACTTATAAAGAAACTTGACGGGAATGCCAAAACAGCAGTGCTTGCAGGCTCCTTGGAGGAGTGTATAACTATGGCGAAGAACACAGGTGCAGATGCCCTGCATCCTTATGTGGGTGGTCTGGTTCACAAACTGCCTATGGATATGAGTCATATACCTGTAAGAGCATGGAATTCTGACGAACCATTTTTTATGGAGACAAGACCATTCAAGGAAAATGCGTTGGATAAGTACAAGGCTTATGGGGCTACGGATATTATTACCAATGTGCCGGAGCGGTACTTAGGGTAGTAGTGAAGGTCATTATGTGCGGTATGCACATAGTGACCTTTTTTTAGTGTTGCAGTGAGATTGGGGTATAAAGTGATTTGTACTACAATAAAAAATATACTTGACATATCTTAATAAAAGTGTATACTGATAATATATCAATAATAGATACGCATGGCAAGAGCTATACGGCATCTGTTATCTATCCAAAGCGTATAAGAACTGTTCATATATCTGACAGCAGTGATATCACAACAGAAGCTTTGGTTCACAGGCTTATTTCAAGCCGATATTCATGGAATATAACAAGAGAACACAGCAAAATAAGAAGAAACTGAAAAAGGTGTTTACATCTTTACAAAGTATTCGGTATAATGTATATGTAAACTGTTGAACTTCTCTTGATTATAAAGGTAGATAGAGAGGTACAACTATGGAGAATGTAAAAACAGCATTGTCAAACGCACTGGAAATAGCAGGTGAAAAGGCACAATATGACAATCAGGTGAAGAATATAATAGCCAATAAGCCAATACTTGCCTGGATATTGAAGTTTACTGTATCGGAATTCAAGGATGCATCCATTGCGGATATTATTGAATTAATAGAAGGTGAACCGGAGGTTGCTACAGTTGCAGTTCATCCGGGGCAGACAAATGCCCCTAAAATAACAGGCTTATCTAACGAGAATACTGTGCCGTATGAAGGGAAAGTAACATTTGATATAAGATTTTTTGTGTATACTCCAGACAGAAATAAGAAGATAAAACTTATTGTTAATGTAGAGGCGCAAAAAAGTTTCAATCCGGGTTATGATTTAACCACTAGAGGTGTATATTACGCAGCACGCTCGCTATCTGCTCAAAAGGACACAGAATTTGTCAATGATAACTATGATGATTTAAAGAAGGTTTATTCTATATGGGTGTGTATGGGGGCAACCGGGCTAGTGTCAGATACCATAACCAGTTATCGTATGGCACCCCATGTAATATATGGCGTATACAATGGAGAAGCATCAAGATATGACTTGCTTGAAGTGATTATGATATGTCTCGGAAAAAAAGCCAGAAAGAGTAACAGTACAATTATCAAGTTACTGGATACAGTTTTAGCCCATGACATACCTGTAGAAACCAAGAAAAATGTTCTGTTTGATGATTATGGAATAGAACCCACAGAAAAGTTGATTAAGGAGATGAACACTATGTGTAATTTAAGTGATATAGTAGAAGAGAAGGGCATCCAGCAAGGCAAATTAATGGCTCGTGCGGAAATGGTAGATGAGTATATACAGCAGACTGATGCTCTTAATCCTTGTCTAGAGGAGATATGTTCAAAGTTTAATATCTCTGTTGAGGACTATTATGCAGTAAAGAAGTAGATGAGTTTGAATATGGTGATACAATTTAAAGCAACACCGGTATCGGAAGAGGTGCTGGAATATTCTTAACATAATCAACAGATGTGGCTATACTGCATCTGTTATCTATCCAAAGCGTATAAGAACTGTTTATATATTTGACAGCAGTGATATCACAACGGAAGCTTTGGTTCACAGGCTTATTTCAAGCCGATTTCACAGGAATTAATAAAAGATACAATATAAGCTGACAAGGAGGAACTGAATGGGAGTTGGAGATGTAAGTCTTAAGAAGTGGCTTGGGAATAAGAATCGCTTTGCAGATTTATTTAATAGTGTGTTGTATGGAGGAAAATGCGTAATTAAACCAGAAGAGCTACAGTGTATATCAGAACAGCGTAACCTGATAGTCAAGGACAAAAATAATGAGAAGAGAGCTGTTTGGCGATACAGAGATATAGTTATGAGTTGGCAGGGCAACACCCTTGCAATTCTTGCCATAGAGAATCAGGAAAAAGTCAGTTACATAATGCCCGTGAGAAATATGATATATGATGGTCTGGCATATATGGAACAGATAGACACAGCGTGGAGCGACACACCTAAGGAAAAAAGAAAAAAACTGAGTCAAGGCGAGTTTATGTCAAGGTACAAAAAGGGACAATTACTTACACCTGTGGTAACAATTGTATTCTACTATGGTAAGGAAAAGTGGGATGGAGCTAAAGACCTGTATGGAATGCTGGGAATGAGTAAGTTGCCGGGAGAGAAAAATACATTGGAAAAGGTCATACCGAACTATAGAATCAATCTTATAGATGTGAATGATATGAAAAATATAAAAAATCTTCAAGATGATTTACAAACAATGTTTGGTATGCTAAAATATAAAAAAGACAAGAAAAAGTTAAGAAAGTATATGATGGACAATGCAGAATACTTTAATAGTCTTGATGAATACGGATATGGAACCGTGGCAGCACTGCTGGGAGAGGGCGAAAGATTTCTTAACTTTGTATCTAAGGAACTAAAGGAACATAAAGAAGGAAAAGAGGAGGTGCCTATAGTGTGTAAGGCGATAGATGACATCTACAATGATGGCATAAAACTTGGCAAGCGAGAAGGCAAGCGAGAAGGCCGTATGGAAGAGCGAATACAGATAGCCCAAAGAATGCTTGCTGCAGGGATGAACCTTGGAGATGTAGTAAAGTATACAAAGCTTACTGCTAAAGAGCAGGAGATACTTGTCAGTCAGTTGCAGACAGTGTGAGAGTAGAAGCCCTCATTGTCCAGGAATATGGACAATGGGGGTTTTTGTGATGATGGTCGAATGTTGCAGCTAAATTATGGAAAAATCATGCGAAAATATAAAAAAATGTCGTAAAATGTTAATGAAATATGGCTCAAAATCCGATATAATTATATAAAGATTTTATGTAAATGAATACTTGAGTGAAATGTGTGCGAATGGAGTCGCTAGGATAGAGAGAATGGAGACCTTCGCAAACAGATGCGAAGGTTTTTTGTGTGGAGGGTGTATGTTAGAGATTGATAACGAGACTCTTAGAAAGATTCAGATGATACAGTTGGAGATGCTGGTAGAAGTAGATAGAATCTGCAAAAAATGTGATATAAAGTACAATATAATTGCGGGAACATTGCTGGGAGCAGTGAGAAATGGTGGCTATATTCCGTGGGATGATGATGCAGATGTGGCATTGTTAAGACCAGAATATGAGAAGTTTAGAAAAGCTTGTAAAACCGAGTTGGATACAACTAGATTTTACTTTCAGGATCACAGAAATACCAAGGGTTATCGTTGGGGATATGGTAAACTCAGAAGAAAGAATACACTTTTTTTAAGAGAGCATCAGGAGCATATGCCATATGAACAGGGAATATTTATTGATATATTTCCATTGGATAATGTGCCGGATAACTATATAGCCAGAAGCATTCAGAATTTTCAGTGCTTTTGCGTTAGAAAATTGCTATGGTCAAAGGTAGGACAGATAGCAGACAAGAGTGCCACAAAACGTGCGTGGTTTGCACTTCTTGCAAAGATACCTGAAAAGACAATATTTAGATATTATCATCGCATGATACACGATTATAACCGGAAGAAGACGAGGATGGTGAGAATACTTATGTTTCCAACACCGAACTCGGAGTGGGGATATTACAGGTGCTGGTATGAGAGTAGTGTAGATACGGTTTTTGAGGGTAAAGTGTTTCAAGGAATTAAGGATTATGACAGTTACTTGAGTTTCAAGTTTGGAAAATATATGGAGTTACCGCCAGAGGATAAAAGAAAGGTGCATCCGGTAAGTGATTTGAAGTTGCTGTGATATGGGGTTGGCAAATTGATTGAAAATAGGAGATTGTAGATATGGCTGATAGTAGATATAAATATTTGTTTCCATATGAGAAGGTACCTTATAATTCGAATATATTGATATATGGTGCAGGAATAATGGGAATGGAATATTTGAAGCAATTGAATATTACCGGATATTGCCGTGTGGTTGGTATGATTGACAAGAATGCGAAGGAATATAATCAATCAAATGTAAATATCTATGAACCGTCTATTATAAGCAACTTACAATTTGACTATGTTGTGATTGCGGTGCGTGCAGGAGGAAGTGCGAAAGATATTAGAAGTTTTCTATTGGAACAAGGCGTGGAAGAAAATAAAATAGTTTACGTGCTTGAACGAGAAGAAGTTGAGACGGTAGTTCCCCAAAGTTCAGTTAGCGAATGCAATAATGGATATGCATATGATTTAACAGATGGCGCAGTTGGTATTCTGCTATGTGGTGGTTTGGGTGATATGGTTATAATCAAGCGATTTATACAGGAGATTATACGTTTGTTACCAGATTGCAAAATGGATTTGTATTATAGCAATTGCGGTGATTTTATAAAATTCTTATTTTCAGACTGTGTTAATGTAAATAGAGTTATTGCAGATCTGGGGTATAATTATAATGCTAATAAGAGTTTATATACAATAGCTTTGGATATTGTAAGCACAAGGTATGTACATGTTGATAATCTGTTGAAAGAGAAACTTATATGTCTTGATAAACAAGCATATGAAGTTATAGAGCGATTAAGATGCGTAACTGATGAAGAACAGACAGACTTTAATACATTGCCATATTTGTTATATAGTAGAAGAATGTGTAGAGGTGAGAACGCATATACAGCATTTGGCTATAACGGTGTGTTTGATATAACTGATAAAAATGTGTCAATTCCACTTTTAAAGAGTGCAGAAGAGCAGTTTAGAGTTATTGGGCTTGGAAATTATATTACGATTAATTATGGTGTCGGTATAGTAGATGATGCTGAGAAACATGCTAAGAGTTGGCCGTATGAGTATATGTGCGAATTTGTGAAGCAATTCAAGGCTAAGTATGGAGATATACAGGTAGTTCAGATAGGTGGAGCTAATGTAAGAAAGATGCAAGGTGCAGACCAGTATCTGCTAGGACTTGACTATAGTGTTGTAGTACATATTCTTAATAATAGTATCTTCCACCTTGATATAGAGGGGGGGCTTGTACATATTGCTTCACAATTAGGAACCAAGTGTTTTGTGTTGTTTGGACAGACTCCAGCTAGTTATTTTGAATATGAGAGCAACACTAATATACATATAGGTGAATGTCAAGGGTGTTATGGAATGTATAAAGACCCAACTATATGTGCAAGAGGTATGGATAAGCCGGAATGTATGTATAGTATAACACCTAAAATAGTGATGGTAGAAGTGGATGAGTATATGTATAAAAGATATAATTAGTTGTCAATGGATGTGAATATCGATTAATTGTAATATAACATAAAAAGGAAGCATTGTTTATGATAGAGAATGAGGTTAAACAGAATAAAATACTAGTTGTCGGTGACATAATGCTGGATATTTATTGCCATGGAAGTGTTACAAGAATATCACCAGAGGCGCCGGTGCCTGTGTTTAATAAAATGAGTGAGCGCTATGTTCTTGGTGGTGCAGCTAATGTGGCAGCAAACTTATCTGTGGCAGGATGTGATGTATCACTATTGTCTGCATGTGGAACTGATGATAATGGTTTGAGGATTATACAGCTATTACAGGATAATGGCATAGATACCGGATTGGTGATACAAGGTAAGAAGCCAACTGTTACAAAGACTAGGTTTATAGCAACAGGACATCAGCAGTTGATGCGACTTGATGTGGAAGATACCAGTGATATAGCTAAGGAAGAGTATGAGCCTGTGCTTAATATGTTAAAGAGTTGCATAAGTGAGTTTGACTTAGTGTTGATGTCTGATTACTTGAAAGGTATGTTAAGTAGTGAGTTTACGCAGTCGGTTATACGATTGGCAGATGATAACCACATCAAGGTGTTGATTGATGTAAAAGATAAGAATACTGCCAAGTACCAAGGGGCGTACTTATTAAAGCCTAACAAAAAGGAACTTATGGAGCTTACTGGTATGAAGGTTGATTCCAAAGAGGATGTTGTGTATGCATCAAGAGTACTGATGGAGAAGTGTAACTCAGAGTATGTACTCACAACCTGTGGCGAAAAGGGGATGGTGCTTGTTGGGTATAATGAAGAGTTCACTATATCATCAGAAGCAAAGGAAGTGTTTGATGTGACCGGAGCTGGTGATACTACTATTGCATATCTTGCGGTTGGCCTGATGAGAGGCTTGGATATGAAAGATGCGGTTATATTGGCTAACAGGGCGGCAGGCGTGCAAGTCGGTAAATTGGGAACATCTATTGTCACCATGGAAGAGATACAGGATGGCTTGTCGTCTAAGAGAAATCTGTTGACAGACAAGATAGTTAATCATGGTGATGTGGTTAAGATTAGAGAAAAGTTGCAGGATAAGAAGCTGGTATTTACCAATGGATGTTTTGACATATTACACATAGGTCATATAACGTATCTTCAGAAAGCTGCTAAATTGGGAGATGCTTTAATAATCGGGGTGAACAGCGACGCATCTGTTAAGCGTTTAAAAGGTGATGACAGACCTGTTAATACTCAGATGGACAGAGTGAAGATGTTATGTGCCTTAGAATGTGTGGATTATGTAGTAGTATTTGATGAAGATACACCTTATGAGTTAATTAGTGAAGTACAACCTGATGTCCTTGTTAAGGGAGGCGATTATAAGGCAGAAGATGTAGTTGGTAAGGACATAGTAGAGGGGCGCGGTGGATGTGTTGAGATAATTCCGTTGGTTGAAGGTATATCTACAACAAGTATAATACAGCGTATTAAAGAGTAATGGCGGTGAAGTATGAAGAAAGCAATAGAGACAATATTACAAGAGAGTATGGATGTCAAAAGAAAACTTATGGCTGATGAGTGTCTAGTACAGAATATACAACATATGGTTGAAGATATAGCAAACTGTTTAAAGACCGGTGGGAAACTTGTGTTGTGTGGCAATGGTGGCTCAGCTTCGGATGCATTACATTTTTCAGGGGAGATTGTGGGGCGCTTTATGCTGGAACGCAATCCTTGGCCGGCAGTAGTTCTCAACTCAGATGTGGCCACTATGACATCTATAGCCAATGATTACGGTTATGACGAAGTGTTTGCAAGGCAGGCAGATGCTATGTTACAGGACAAAGATATATTGATTGGAATCAGTACCAGCGGTAATTCTGAAAATGTATTGCGAGCAGTTAATGTTGCCGCGAGTAAAGGCATAAAGACCGTGGCTCTTCTGGGAAAAAATGGTGGAAGAATCGCGGGTGTGGCTGATTGCAGTGTGATAGTACCAAGTGATGTTACAGCAAGGATTCAGGAGTGTCACATAACAATTATACATATTATATGTGAGTTAGTAGAAAAAAGACTTGTAGAGGAAAGTGTATAGGGATGTCAAAAGCAGTTTTTCTGGATAGGGATGGAACTATTAATATAGATAAGAACTATATTTATAAGATGGAAGACTTTGAGTTTATACCGGGGGCAGTGGAAGCATTGCGCCTATTACAGAAAGAAGGTTATAAATTAATTATTATAACTAATCAGTCAGGAATTGCACGAGGCTACTATACAGAAGAACAATATGAAACTTTAAATCAATGGATGTTAAGAGAGCTTGAGGTAGCAGGTGTGTTTATAGACGGAGTGTATTATTGCCCACACCATCCGGGGGCAAAGGTGAAAGAGTACAGAAAAGAATGCAACTGCAGAAAGCCGGGACTTGGATTGTTTGAGGATGCAATCAGAGAGCATAACATTGATTTATCATTAAGTTACGCAGTAGGGGATAAATTGAGGGATGTCGCTATCTGCCAGAGTACACCATGCAAGGGCTATTTGGTTGGTGACAAAGAGAATCTGGAAGTAATTAAACAAGTCAAAGCTAACATTATTAATAATGTAAAGTACAGTAAGAATCTTTTAGAATGTACAGAGGATATATTGAGTGGCGAAAGGGGTGTTCTTTAATGAGTATAGTTGTTACAGGAGGAGCCGGATTTATAGGAAGTTGCGTGGTTGGTGCGCTGAATGAAAATGGTATAGAGGATATTATTATAGTAGACAATATAGCAACCACTGAAAAGTGGCTCAATATGCGAAATAAGCGTTATACAGAGTATATTCATAAGAGTAAGTTCCTTGGCAGACTGCCTGAACTTGAAGGTGTAACAGCTATTATTCATATGGGAGCGCAGTCATCTACAACAGAGAAAGATTTTGATTATCTGTGGCAGAATAACTTCGAATATGCAAAGGCGCTTTGGAATTATTGTTCAGAAAAGCAGATTAGTTTTATATATGCAAGTTCCGCAGCAACATACGGCGCGGGTGAATGCGGTTTCGATGATTGCATGAATATAGATGAATTAAGACCGCTGAATGCTTATGGTTATTCAAAGCAGTTATTTGATATGTGGGTAAAACATCAGGCAACAACTGCACCAAAGCAGCATGTAGGTCTTAAGTTCTTTAATGTGTATGGACCTAATGAATACTTCAAGGGTTCTATGGCAAGTATGGTATTCCACGGGTTTAATCAGATAAAGGAAAAAGGCAGTATCGGTTTGTTTAAATCATATCATCCGGATTATGAAGATGGTGGTCAGTTAAGAGATTTCGTATATGTAAAGGATATATGCAAAGTTATTATGTGGCTGTTGGACAATCCTGACATTAGTGGATTGTTCAATGTAGGTACAGGTAAAGCTCAGAGCTTTTATGAGCTTGTTAGTGCTATATTTGAAGCGTTGGGGATGGAAAAGAATATTGTGTTTATTGATATGCCAGAGGTGCTGCGTGGAAAGTACCAGTACTATACGCAGGCTAAGATGGATAAACTTCGTGAGGTTGGATATACAGAGGAGTTTATGGATGTAAAGGCAGGGGTGTATGATTATGTGGTGAATTATTTGGAAGCAGGGTGTAGTACTTATTAGAATAGTGTGTTAGAAATTATTGTTTGAAAGAAGGGCATGATTATGAAAAAATATAAGATAGTTATATATGGTTGTGGTAAAGATGCGAAGACACTAGAAGAGTTTATTGATGAATATGGATGTGTTGATATTCTATATTTTGTACAGACAAAAAAAGATAGAGATGAGTATCATGGTTTTAAAGTGAACAATTATGATGATATTGTATGGAGTGAACTGGATTACGTAGTGGTTGCCACGAGAAAGTACTATGATGATATAAAAAAAGTATTATGCGAGAATAATGCAGATGAAAGAAAAATTATTGAATTATATTCTTTTATGGAACTTGTAAAGAAGTTTAAGCCGAATTATAGTACATGTATTGCAGAGAATAGACTAAATTATGTGTATAGTAGTGAAGATAAATTCATAGGTCCGTTTATGAAATATTCTGGGAGAAATCATGGAGATACTATGATGAAAGAGTTGTTGACATTGGCAAGACGATTCTTTGCATTTGATGATACTGGGTATTTTTTGGATATAGGAGCTAATATAGGAACTGCATCAATATATGCTAAATATTTAATGCCGGATATAAAAGTCGTTGGGTTTGAACCAAGCAGACAAAATTATAATGTGTATAGATGTAATTGTATATTGAATGATATGGAAGATATTAAAACTGTTAATGTAGGGTTAGGAGATGTTCCGTCTCAGTTGGGGTATAGTTATATGATAGATAATCCAGGTGGTGGGTACATAACTGACAATGCAGAGAAATGTACAGAAATGATACATATTACTACTTTAGATAGTTACTTGGAGGAGCAACATATCAATCCTAATGATATATCTTTCATATGGATGGATGTTGAAGGGTTTGAAAGTGAAGTGATTATTGGAGGTAGAAAGACTTTAAGTCAAAAGAAGATTCCTATGGTTCAGGAATTTAATCCAAGTTATTATGTTTCTAAGGGCAAGGCGGATGAATATTGCAAAATAATGGAGGAGTGTTATGATTTTTTTGTGGATGTACGTAATATTAATTTAGATGCATTAGATATTATGCCGATATCAAGATTGAAAGAATTTGTTTATAGTAATGAAACACAGACAGATTTGTTTTTCTTTTAATGTTATGTATCGAATGTGTTTAAGAATATATCTAACAGTTTTATTACTAGAAGGGTAGGTTATATGATGAGCAATTATAAATTGTCAATAGTTGTACCGATATATAACAAAGAAGAATATTTAGCAGAGTGCTTAGATAGTATATTGGGGCAAACAATGTCCGATATTGAAGTGGTGTGTATTAATGATGGTTCTACAGATGGTTCAGGTAAAATATTAGATGAATATGCAAGGAAAGATAGCCGAATTAAAGTGCGTCATAAAAACAATGAGGGTGTCGTTCAAGCTAGAAAAGACGGAGTGGCAATGGCTACGTCACCAATAATAGGTTTTGTTGACAGCGATGATTGGGTAGAACCTGATATGTTTAAAACATTATATAAATATATGATGGAGAATGAGTTAGATATAGTGTCATCAGGACTGTATAAGGGCAACAATATTTTTAGTGATAACTATGAGCCGGGGATATATAGTACAGAAGAGCAGTTGCAAGAATTGTTTTCGAATCTTTTGATGACTGGTAATGAGATGAAGTACAACATAAGGGCGTACGCAGTTACAAAACTGTTTAGAAGAGAATTGTTGCTTTGTACAATTAGGGATATTGATAACAGAATACATTTTAGAGAAGATGATTGTGTGGTATATTCGTATCTTGTTAAGTGCAGAAGGATAGGGGTAATAAAAGAAGCTTTTTATCATTATAGGTATGTAGAAGGTTCTACGGTGCATAGCGTGGATGAATTCTTTTTGGGAAGAATTAATTTAGTTTATTTGTTTTTGAAGAACCAATTTGTAGATTCGCCATATGCTAAAGACTTAGTGCCGCAGTTGCAAAGCTATATAGCTAAAACAGTGGTTATGGGAACCAATTTCTGGATGGGCTTTGGTGCAGAAGCGGCGATGGATGCAGATTTATCATACCAGCGTATAAAAGATGATGAAACCATTGTTATATATGGGGCAGGTGATTATGGCAAAAGAATGTTGGAATTGTTGAAAAGTAAAAAGGAAGTAGTTGCATTTGTTGATAAAAAGGCTAATGAACCTGTGGATGGTATACCGGTATTGCGGTTAGAAGGTTTAAAACATATCAAGTATGATAAGATTGTTATTGCGGTACAAAGTAAAAAGACTATAAATGCTATAAGAATTGAGCTAATGAATATGGGTATAGATGGAAATGTAATTATTAATTTGTGGTAATGTTGTTAAGGCGAAAGATAGCAGTAAGGAGGTTGGAGATGTTGACTAATAGATTACTAGATGTGGCATATGATACAGAATTGATAGATGAAATTCTTGCAGGAAAACAGGAAGTTATATTGTATGGAATTGGTGCTATAGGAGAGAGAGAGATACCTAAATTGATAGATGTTGGAATTAGGATAAAATGCGGAGCTGATCAGGATGAGAATAAATGGGGGAAAAGAGTATCTAATATATTGATTAAGTCTCCTGATGAGTGTTTGGAAACGGACGTGCCTGTAATTGTTATGACTAAGGCTTATTTCCAAGATGCAGTACATAGTTTGAAGAGGAAAGGTGTAAAAAATATACTGCCGTTATTTTTCTATAAAGTCAACCAAGGTCTTGATGAACAGGAGTTCGTTGACTATAAAATATTTGCTAATATTGTTAATTTGGTAGAGAGTATAGAAGGTAGAGACGGTAAGTTTAATATTGTTTTGCCTAGTCTAGAGTTACATATCACAGAAAAATGTTCATTAAAATGTAAAGAGTGCAGCAACCTGATGCAGTATATAGCGAAGCCGGTAGAGGCTGATTATGACAAAATGATAGAAGCAACAGAGAGACTTTTATCAGTTGTTGATGGTGTTTATGAGCTTAAAATTATAGGTGGGGAGCCGCTTGTTTCTCCTAATTTAGCAAAATACATTAATAGATTTTCAAACAATGATAAAGTGGGAAATATAACGATACTTACAAATGGAACGATTGTTCCTAAAGCAGATTTGTTGGATGCACTTAAAAATGATAAAGTGTTTGTTCGTATCAGTAATTATGGAAAATTGTCTAGAAAAATATCAGAAATACGAAAGGTTTTAGACGAGAATGATATATTTTATTCAGTTTATCCAGAAAAAAAATGGTTCAAATGCGTGGATTTTACATATAGAAACTTATCTGAGAATGCGCTACAGAATATGTACGAACAGTGTTGTTCATCATATTTATTGTCTATAAAAAATGGTTTGTTATATGCATGTCCGTATGCGGCATGTGTGGCTGGTTTGGAGATAGTACCGCCGGATGTGAATGAGTATGTGGATGTGTTAAATGCTGAAGGTGATACATTACAGACTCAGTTAAAAGAAATCATTAATAAGAAGTATTTGAAGGTATGTAATTACTGTATGGGAAGACCGAAAGGGTTTGTGAGTGATATTCCGGCTGCGGAGCAGACAAAAGAAACACTCAAGTATAAAAGGTATTGGGAGTGATTGTGTCCAATAGTAAATAGCAATATAGTTTAGCTAGGAGAATACGTATGAGTAAACCACAGCCATTAATAAGTAGTATAGTTCAGGTGTATGATACAGGCAAATATTTATTAGAATGTATGGGTAGCATTCTGGCATAGACATTGCATAATATAGAAGTTATATGTATAGAAGATGGGCCTACAGATAATTCTAGGGGGATTTTGAATGCATATGCTAGCGTTGACGATAGAGTAAGAGGGATTCACAAGCAAAACTAGGTGTTGTACCTTGTATATAACAAGGGGAAATATTTATCAGAGTGTTCGAATAGTATTTTTAATGAATTCGAGAATCAAAGTTTTTTATCAGAACAACAAAGTTGTGGGCGTAGCACAAAATGAAGCTTTAGAACAACTTGGTGGGGAGCATTTAGCATTTGTTGATTCAAATAATTATATATCTAGCGATATGTATTCAGGGTTGTTAGAGGTAATGAATAGAGAAAGTGCGGGTATAGCCAGTTGTGCCGAGTGTTGGAGTGGACGCAAGGAAATTTTTAGAATATCATTCTAAAAGAATCGCGGAGATGTTGAAAATGGGGTGATTTGAAAATACAACAATCATATAAATGTTGAGGAGGAATGTAACGTGGAAGAAAAAAAGATTAGTATAATTGTTCCGATTTACAACACAAAGGAGTATTTAGATGAATGTATGATAAGTTTGACAAACCAAACATATTCAAATATAGAGATTGTTATAGTTGATGATGGATCAACCGATGGCAGTGAAGAAGTATACAATAAATATGCTAAGAATGATGCAAGAATAAAGGTTATTAGGCAAAAGAATATGGGCGTTGCAAAAGCTAGAAAAAATGCAATGGCATATGTTACAGGAGAATATTTAGCATTTGTTGATTCGGATGACTTTATAGAGTTGGATTATTATGAGAAAGTGGTTGCTGTAGCAGAAGATTTTGATTTGGTGACATATGGGTATTATATGGATTATGGTAAAGATATAAAATGTTATGATGTTATATCTAAAGGGGAGTACAAAACAGAAGCGGAGATGCAGAATCTTATTGCTAATATGATTTACTATAAAGACACATTGGATATGGGACTGACTGGCTACATATGGAATAAGTTATTTAGGGTAGACATAGCTAAAAATGTATTTGAAGAAATAAATGAAGATGTTTTTATTTCTGAAGATGCAGATTTTTTGTATAGATATATACTAAAAAGTAAGTCCGTTTTGATAACCGATATTTGCGGTTATCATTATAGAGTTAGAAGTAATTCAGCTGTACATTCAGTTAATGAAAAATATCTTATTAATATTAATACTTTGTATTTGTCATTAAAGGAGGTGTTTGAGAAGTCGCAGTATAAGGAGTCCCTAATTCCACAACTACAAAGATGGACTGCAATTATGTTATCTGAATCAACTAGGATTATGGGGTTTGGTGAACATGCACAGTTAATAAACTACATTTTTCCATTTATAAATGAATTAAAAGGAAAAAGTATCATACTTTACGGTGCAGGGGCAGTTGGTAAATGTTATTATAGACAAATAAAAAGATTTAATCAGTCGGAAAGTGTTATGTGGGTGGATAGTAATTGGCGAAAGTATAGAGAGTCTATATATGATGTGGTATCGCCGGAAGAAATGGTGAATAAATCATTTGATTTTGTTATTATAGCAGTTAAGTACAAGAAATTGGCTGATGATATTAGAAGTAAGTTGGAAGATAGCGGAATAGCAAGTGACAAAATTTTGTGGAAAGAGCCCATAAGAATGGTTCTGTAATAATTTTAATAATGTATAATTGAACACATAAAGTCAGGATAAAGGGTCACGATAAAAGTATTTAAGGAGCTACAGATATGATTAATACTGATAAACTGATTATATGCATGGTGTCAGACAGCCACTTTATTACACAGACAAAAGTGGCTATATGGACTATGCGTAAATCTACACCTAGTGATACTAATTTAGAAGTTAACATAATTTGTTCATCTGAATTTGAGCAGAAGTTACGAAAAGAGACGATTTCTTGGGCTGAAAAAATTGAGAATGTGAATGTAATCTTTCGAGAGATTAATGTGGAAATATTTAAGGGGGCAGTAACAACCGGCGATATTCCAATGGTGTCGTATTATAGATTGGTTATACCTGATATATTAGAGTCTGATAAATGTTTGTTTTTGGACGGAGATATAATTGTTAATCGGGATTTGAATGATATATATAATAATGATATGGAAGATTTATATGTTGCAGCAGTAAAGGATATGGGGTTCGTGTATGATGAAGAACTTGCAAAGAAACATAAAGAGAGAAGTGGTTTTGAGTCGTTGGACACGTATGTAAATGCAGGTGTGATGTTATTTAATTTGAGCAAGATAAGAGAAGCCGGATTAAAGAAAAGGTTATTGATGGAAGTCAGTAAAGGTTATATATATATGGACCAAGATATAATGAATCATGTGTTTTATGGGAAAATGAAATTGTTACCATCTCACTTTAATGAAATGAGAAGTGCTGTTGCACTATTAAAGAAACGTGATAAGTTGTATAAGGATGATTTTGATAATAAGATTGTTCATTTTTCGGCAGTTACTAAACCGTGGAACAATATAAGAATTAGTGGAAGTGATATGTGGTGGTCTTGTGCAAAAGAAGCGTTGGACGAAAAAGAATATGCGGACTTGTATAACGAAGCAGTTGAATTAACCAATAAAACTGACTGGTCGTATATTATGAAAAGGTGTAATTGTGCGAAAGATATTGTGGTGGTAGGATGTGGTAAAGTTGGAAAGATGGTTTACGACGCGTTGGTTAGATGTGGAGTAAGAGCTAACATTATTACTTGTGATAATTCACCACAAAAGCAGATAGAAGGAGCATATTCTGTAGAATGTGCGGCAGAGAATTTTAGGGATGCCCTTTGGATTAATGCGGTTTGGACGGCAAAAAAAGAAATTAATGCGCAACTTTTAAGATGCGGAATATCACCAGAGAACATAGTTACATATTATTATAAAAATGAGTATTATTATTATAATTTAGAGAAGCGTTTTGAAGAACACGAGAAACGTGAGTTGGCATATATGAATAGCGGTAGAATGTAGGTGGATTGATGAACATTATTATTTTCGGCGGAGCAGGTTTTATAGGAACTAATTTAACTCTTCGTTTGTCAGAATGCAAACAAAACCAGATAACTGTGGTTGACAGAAGAATAGATTTTTTTTGTTTTAAAGAGAAAGAGAATGTTAAGTGTGTTGTAGATAGTTGTGATAA
This sequence comes from Lachnospira sp., assembly GCA_045543195.1. Taxonomy (GTDB): domain Bacteria; phylum Bacillota; class Clostridia; order Lachnospirales; family Lachnospiraceae; genus Lachnospira. The sequence goes on along the minus strand of JAZQME010000007.1, from coordinate 48,645 downwards.
TTCGTCAAACTTTGATGAACTTGTGAAAGAACAGGATGTTGTCTATCATTTGATAAGTACTACAATACCTTCGACTTCAAATTCTCATATTGCTACTGAAATAGAATCAAATGTTATTGTTACAGTAAAGTTGTTGGATGCCTGTGTTAAAAATAATATAAGGAGAATAGTGTTTCTTTCGTCAGGAGGGACTGTTTATGGCAATGTTAACGAATGTCCTATATCGGAGGAAGTAAACACGTTTCCAATAAATTCTTATGGATTGCAAAAGGTTACTATTGAAAAGTTGTTGTATTTGTATTGGAGTATGTATAGATTAGATTATAGAGTGATTAGGCTCTCTAATCCATATGGTCCGTATCAAAGACCGAATGGTAAGTTGGGGGTAGTTACTAATTTTGTATATAAAGCATTGACTGGACAAGAGGTAAATGTGTTTGGTGATGGTACAGTGGTAAGAGACTTTTTGTATATAGACGATGCTATAACAGCCATAGAGAAACTGTCCTGCGAGGAGAGTCAATATAAGCTATATAACATAGGAAGTGGCAAGGGAAATAGCATTAATGAAGTCTTACATATTATCGAGAATGTATTAGAGAAAAAGGTTAATGTAAGGTATTATGAGGGGCGAAATGTTGATGTAAAGAGAAATGTTCTTGATGTTTCGAGGTATTGTAGAGAATTTGGTGATGTATGTCAAGTATCAATAGAAGAAGGAATACTAAAAACGGCTGAGTTTATGACAAGAAATAGAGAATTGTATGAATTCTATTTGAGGTGATAACATTGTTACGAGTAAAATATATAAGTTGAGGATGTAAGTTATGGAACACATTTCTATCGTAATTCCTATTTACAAGGGGAAAAAATATATACAATACTGGAGAGAGAAAATTGAAAATAATTATAATGTGATGTTGTCAGAGCGAGAATGCTGTCTTGATGTTATATTGGTAAATGATTACCCGGATGAAATTATAGAGGAGATATATACAGGTAACTCAAATATCAATATAAGAGTATTCAATATGGCAGAAAACCAAGGGATACATGGCGCGAGAGTATTTGGGGCGTTACAGTCGCAAGGTGAATATCTGTTGTTTATTGATCAGGATGACGAGATAACAGATAATTATATGTTAAGCCAAATCAAATCAATAAATGATTATGATGCGATAGTGTGTAATGGATATATAAAGAGATCTCATGCTCAGGTTAGAAGAAAAATATATGCAAATATTGAAATTCAAAAGTCAGTTAGTTTTATTGATAAGTATATTGATATAGGGAATCAGATTGTATCACCAGGACAAGTTCTTATTAAAAAAAATGCAATTCCAAGACAATGGCTGGAAAAGAAAATGAAAAAAAACGGAGCGGACGATTTTTACTTGTGGCTTTTGATGCTTAAGTGTAATAAGAAGATAGGTGTTAATTCAGATTTTTTATATACACATATTAATGGAATGCATAATACGTCCAATGATGTGGAAGGGATGAAGCAATCGGTATATGAGGTTATAAATTTATTGAATGAATATGATATGCTATCAGAATCTGAAATAGAATCTCTAAAAGCATTCGCCGATCAGATGTATGTGCCTAAATTTAAAAATATGTTTATGTTATATGATAGTTGGTTGTATCTGAAGAACAATAATAAAAAAATAGATGAATACTTAAAAAAGTGCGGATATAGCAAAGTGGCTGTCTATGGCATGAATTACATTGGTAATAGGTTATATGACGATTTGCTGAATTCTGATGTGGAAGTAATGTTTGGAATTGATAGAGATGCAGATTCGTTAGAGTCAAATGTGCCTATTTACAAGTTAGAGAATAAAAAAGTGAACAATTTAATTCAAGAAGTTGATGTTGTTATTGTGACGGTAGTAGATGGTAGTGGGGATATTGAAGAGAATATTAGGGATATGTACGATATACCCGTACTGTCGTTAAATAAGGTTATTGGGGATATGATTACTGGTATGTGAAGGAGATGACACAAATGGCGAAAGTATATATATGGGGTGCCGGCTATTATTTGGAGTATGTATACAATGAAATAATAAAAGAGTATTGTGAGATAATAGGTATAATTGATAATGATTTGCAAAAACAAGGCAAGATGTGGCGAGATGGGATGATTATATGTAGTCCGGCATCTGCTGTGGATTGTGAATATGATTATATTGTTGTTTCTGTAAAAAATTATAGTGCTATTGAGAAACAATGCCAAAGTATGGGGGTTCCAAGTGAGAAAGTAATATGTTATTGGAAAGATGATGCAGGTAATCGTATTGTTTCTGACAGAATGAAAAAACTCAGGGAAACTATAAATAAATGTAATGTGTTAGAAGCAACACTTGCTAATGCTCCATATGAGTGGAATATAAAAAGTAGTGGTTTGCAGATTAGGAATGGTGTTGAACTTTTAAAAAAAATAATAAAAGAAAAAAGTTCTCTTGTAAGATATGGAGATGGTGAATTTGAAATTATGTTACATAGGGAAAGAGCGTGGTTCCAAAACGTGCGGGATGACTTGTCATTTCGTTTGAGAGAAATAATATCAAACAGGTATGATAATATAATTATAGCGATAGCTGATAATTATGGTAATTTGGATAAATATAATGAAGCGGCGGCAGAGGCTATAAGATTGTATAATTGGAAGTCAAGAGATGATATAATGCAGTTTCTTGATGTGAGCAGAGTTTATTATGATGCATATGTTTCAAGACCATATATTTTATATAATAGTAGTGACAATGCAAAAGAAATTTTTAGATTATTTAAAGAGGTATGGAGAGACAAAAACATTCTTGTGGTGGAAGGTAAATATGGTCGTATAGGGGTTGGGAACGATTTGTTTGCTACGGCAAATAGCGTGAAGAGAATAGTGTGTCCAGCACAAAATGCGTGGGATAGTTATGATTTAATTTTTAACGAAGTTAAAAAGCGGGCAAATAAAGATGATTTGATTTGCATATCGTTGGGACCTACAGCTACGGTGCTGGCTTATGACCTTGCGAAATGTGGTTGGCAAGCGTTGGACATAGGTCAGTTGGATAACGAGTATGAATGGTATATACGACAGGCAGATACTAGAATTTCTATACAAGGGAAGATGGTTGCGGAAATTCAAGGGAATCAAGATTTTAAATTGTTAGATGAGTCAGAATATCGTAATCAGGTTATTGTGGAAATATGAGGTGAGTCTATGGAAAAAACAAAAGTATCAATCATCATGCCATCATTAAACGTTAGACCATTTATAGAAGAGTGCATTGAAAGTGTATTAACTCAGACATTATCAGATATAGAAGTTATCTGTGTCGATGCAGGGTCAACGGATGGGACGTTGGAGATTTTAAAAGACTATAAAAAACGTGATAGCAGAGTTAAGGTAATAATATCAGATAGGAAAAGTTATGGTTATCAGGTTAATATAGGTATTGATGCAGCTAAAGGAGAGTACATCGGTATCGTAGAAACCGATGATTATATAAAGCCTGATATGTATGAAAATCTGTATGCTATAGCATCAGACTCTATGGTTGATTATGTTAAGGCCGGATATGTCGGTTTTGTGCATAAGGATGGTGTTAGACTGTACATGGATAATATTAAAGGCGACATTGATGTTGAGTATGGCAAGGTTGTCAACATTTCTAAAGATAAGTCAATAGGAATGAAAGATCTTAATAATATATGGTCTGCGATATATAGTAGAGCATTTCTTTCAAAGAACAACCTACGTCTTAATGAAACCCCAGGGGCGTCATTTCAGGATACCAGTTTCTCCGTGCTTGTTGCATTGCTAGCTGAGAGCGCAGTGTTTTTGAAAGAAGGATATTACTGTTACAGAATGGATAATGCCGGTTCATCAGTTAAGTCGGACAGCAAGATAACCTGTATCATGGATGAATATGCATATATAGAGGACGAGCTGACAAAAAGATACCTGTATTCAGATGAAGTAAAGAGGCTGGTTTTAAATAATAAGTTATACAGCTACAGATGGAATTATATGAGACTGTCAGATGAGTCAGCTAAGAAGTTTTTTGATGCTATACAAAAAGAGATGGAAGTCTATACATCTAATAAATATCTGTTAGACGATATGTCATCGGAGGTACAGGGAATAGTCAAGTTGCTTACAGATGAGGATGAAAGAAAATGTGCCATAGAACAGGAAGAAGAAAGAAGAAATCATTTGATTGAGTTAAAGGAAGCCATATCCGGTGGGGCGTCTCAAGTCATAGTTGGAGCAGGTAAATACTGTGACAGAATTATGTTTATAGAAGATGCTATGGGAATAGATACCATAAAGGCGGTATGCGATAATAGTACATCAATCCAAGGGAAGAAGAAAGGTAGTTATACTGTGATTTCCGTTGAGGAAGCAGTTGAGAAGTATCCCGAGGCTAATTACATAATAGCTATTAAGAATAAAGCAGTTGCTAAGAATATTACAGAGCAACTTACGTCATTGGGAGTTCCTGCGGATAGGACATATGTATGTGGTGAACTGCCAGCGGTGGATGAAGTTATGAATATGGTGCAGTTATTATAAAATACAACGGAGTTAACTATGCATACACTAAACATTCAATCAGAACTTAGAAAAGGGGTCATAGCTTGGTATTCTTTTAAGAAGAATAGCAGGCTTCTTTTCGTGCTTAACAGTAAGGACTACGAAGACATAGACTATCGTAACCTTATGTCAGAGTATTTTCAAGAACGAGACGTAGAAGTAACATTTTTAAGTGCGGAAGAATTATTCGCCACAGAGACAATTGCTTCTGATTATGATTACGTTTTAGGTCTGTCGGTAGTGGAGACTGCTAAGGAACCAGAGCGTTTGTTAGAAAAGATGTATCAGGCTTTGGGCGAGACAGGTAAGCTTATTCTTGGCGCGGACAATCGTTTGGGCATTAAGTATTTTTGCGGTGAGCGAGATCCTTTTACAGGAAGAAGTTTTGATGGCATAGAGAATTACTACAAGATGACAGGTGCAGACAGAGCTTATATGTCGGGAAGATGTTACTCTAGAGATGAACTTATTAATATGCTGGAAACAGCAGGATTTCATAATCGAAAGTTCTATGCTGCCATGCCGACTTTACAGGAGACTCAGCTTGTTTATGCAGAGAATTACCTGCCACAGGAAGAGTTGGCTATCAGGTATTTTCCTATGTATGATTATCCGGACAGTGTGTTTTTGAATGAGGAGTATCTGTACACCGACCTTGCTAAGAATGGATTGTTTCATGCTATGGCTAATTCATATATTATTGAATGTAACAAGGATGGAGTGTTCGATGATACATTGCACGCTACATTGTCACTGGACAGGGGCAGAGAGGACTCTTTGGCTACTGTGATTAAAGAAAGTGATGGCAGCAGATATGTTGAGAAGCGACCTATATATTCAGAGGGCAGTCTAAAGGCAGAGAAAATGATGGAGGCAGCGGAGTATCTTCGTGACCGGGGAATTAATCTGGTTGATGCCACTATAACTGATGGTGTGTATAGGATGCCTTATATAGAGGCACCTATTGCCATGAATTATCTTTATGAGCTGGCGAAGTTTGATAAAGATGCATTTATAGCGGAATTGGACAAACTGGTAGATATTATTCTGTCATCCTCTGCACATGTTAGCGAGGATGCAGGAGACGGAATGGGGGTAACGTTGGAGCGGGGTTACATCGATTTGGTGCCATTGAACAGTTTCTATATAGATGGGGAGTACCTGTTTTATGATCAGGAGTTTTATTATGAGAACTACCCAGCCAATGTTATTATATACAGAACATTGGTCATAGTGTATGACACAAAACAGGGCGAAATGAACAGTATATTGCCAATGGAATTTTTCTTTGACAGATATGGACTTACTAAGGAAAAAGACAGATGGATAAAGATGTCATACAAGTTCATAGATGAGTTGCGTCATCAGAAGGAGCTTAGAAGCTACAATGAAAAGAAAAAATGCAACGGACGTACGCTCTTTTCTAATCGTCAGCGTCTGAATTATTCTGCAGAAATGTATCAGAAGATATTTGTTGATATATTCAAAGGGGCAGAAGATAAGAAGATTGTTCTTTTTGGCTCAGGCAAGTTTACAGAAAGATTCCTTGTGCAGTTTAGAGGGCAGTATGATGTGTACGCTATAGTGGACAATAACCAGGCCAAGTGGGGAACTGAGCTTGAAGGCGTTAAGATATATTCCCCGGATATGTTAAGGGATATGGATGTCAATGAGCGTCACATTATCATATGCATAAAGAACTTTGTTGGAACTGTACTACAGTTACAAAGCATGGGAATAGAGGATTATCATGTGTACGATCCCGGTGTTGAATACCCAAGAAAGCAGAAGGTGGTTGTGACGGAGGTTCCTGTTAAGGTAATTGATGGGCAGCCGATACCGAAGAAACCGTATCATATCGGTTACATAGCTGGTGTGTTTGATCTGTTTCACATAGGTCACCTTAATATGTTTAAGCGAGCTAAGGAACAGTGCGATTACTTAATCGTGGGTGTCGTTTCGGATAAAGGTGTTGTGATACATAAGGGTACGGAGCCCTTTGTGCCTTTTGAAGAGCGTATAGAGATGGTACGTTCCTGCAGGTACGTGGATGAGGCGGTAGAGATACCATTTAACTATGGTGGAACTAAGGATGCTCACAAGATGTATCACTTTGACTGTCAGTTCTCAGGCAGTGATTATGTTAACGATCCGAGTTGGCTGGCTGAGAAGGAGTACCTTGAGAAGAACGGTGCAACTATGGTGTTCTTCCCGTATACCGAGAGCACAAGTTCGACTAAGCTTAAAAAGATGATTAATGAGCGCTTGATATAGTGGGAGGTGTCTTATGAAAGATTACATGCAGGATATTAACGAATTAAAAGAATATATTATTCAACAGACAAAGGTTATAAATGAGCATACAGATGATGAAAAACTGATTAATTCCATATTGTGTGACCTCCAGCAAAGAGTAATCGACTTGGGAATGGATATGGAAAGCAAAGGAGGTCTGGAAGGCACTAGGATTATTCGCACATTTGAGGTGCTTTGTGAAGTGTTCTATAGATTATTGGTAAAAGAGATGTCGTTGGAGCATTTTAACAAGCATATTAACTGGCAGATGTATATGATGGAGAGCGATTATTTATGGAGTATGCCTAAAGGGACTTATGGACTTTCTATAGTTGCCATCATAAAGAATGAGAGAAATATTCTTGAGTGGATTGAGTATCATAGATTAGTTGGAGTTGAACATTTTTATATATATGATAATGAGAGCACGGACGGGCTTGAAGAAAAACTTAAGCCTTATATAGAGGAGGGGCTTGTTACATATACTTATTATCCTGGAAAGTACTTACAATTTAAGTCTTATAATGATGCTATAGAAAAATATAAGTACGACACCAAGTGGCTTGCGGTTATAGATGGGGATGAGTATATAGTTCCTATGGAAGAAGGCAAAAATTTGCTGGAGATACTTGATGGTATTGAGAGGGATTATATGAATCATATTATGCGACATGCCGTATATGTGGGAGGCGTGGGCGTTAATTGGCGTGACTATGGCACTTCAGGTCATAAGACACCGGTGGATGGATTGATTATTGAGCATTATAAGTATAGAGGAGAGGATGATTTTTATCAGAATGTCCATATAAAAACTATTTATAATCCTCGAGTTGTTTCTAATATTTCGAATCCGCATTATGGCAGTTTTATTAGTGATAAGTGGATTAATATATCAGAGAATGGTTCGTATATCAGAGGTTCCTACTTCTACGACAGTATGTGTAAGAAGATTCGAATCAATCACTATTTCTCCAAGTCAGAGGAGGAGTTGGTGTCTAAGAATAAGCGTGGCTGGCCGGACAGAGACTTGTACAGACCGGATGAGAAGGAACTTTATGAGGCTGGCGTAATGTGCAACAAAGTATATGATCCGATTATGGATAAGTTTGTTGACGAGGTAAAGAAACGATTAGGTTAAATGTTTGGAGGTAGTGCATGAATAGTTTTGCGGACAATATGAAGGCTATTTTGGATACTATGGCAGTGGGGGACTATGATTCGGCAAGGCGTATGGTTAATGCTTTAAGAGAGCAAGCAACGGCAGAAAGCTTTGATTTGAAAGAGCTTGAACCTAGCTGGGGTATTGCTGTAGCCAGTCTTATTATGGATGAGGGTGACTATGTTAAGGCACAGTCTGTTATAGAGGATAGTATATGTGCAGACTGCAACAATTATGAGCTATATTATATGCTTGGATTATGCTGTGAGCAGTTGGGCAATGTGTCGGATGCTTATTATGTGTACAAGCTGGCTGCATATCTTGGCAGAGGAAGTGCTGATGAGCAGTTGATAGTACAACAGCATGCACAGTTATGCTCATATGCAAGTACTTCTTCCTATGAGCAGGGAAAGGCTTGTGAGAGACTTGTGGTAAGCCGTATGAAGCTGGGAGAGTATGAAAGAACTCATGTCTTCTTAGGTGAACTGTTATATGATACGAATCCGGTAGCGGCCAATGTAGTGTTGTCTGAGCCTAATATGCTTCTGCATATGATGTTAGAGATAGTTTTGTGTGAAATGAAGTATATGGATGAGACCTCATTTAAACGATACAATACCGTTGTAAGATACGATTGCGATGTGAATAAGTTTAATGAAGTGTATAAGCAGGTTAAGCTTGCAGTGCGTCGTGTGTGGTTTGGCGCGTCTATTGAAGAACAGTATCTGGTAAAGAATCTTGTTGAGAAGTATTCTGTTTCTAAGGACATGCTTGCGGTTATTATAAAGTACAGCGTGCGTGAGGAGTACTGGGAGGATGTCTTTGCGAGGATAGCGGCTATTATACAGTACAATAATCCCGCAGTAGGCATAGAAATGCTTCGTTACAGGAAGTGGATAGTGGGACTTGATATAGCTGGTAAGCAAAGATGTATGGAACCGGTAGAATATGACAATGGCGCCAAAGTGTTAAAGCTGGATGCTTCAAAGGACCAGGAGCCGCAAGATGAGATGGCGCAGGAATCGGTGCAGGGAGATAAAGATAATGAGATAGCTATTGTGTTCTGCACGAATGATGCTCTTTATGAAGCTGAATGTATAAGCTACTTAAAGAAACTTCAGGTTCCTGAGGGCATGAGTCTTAAGATAGTGAGTGTTTGGAATGCAACAGGTATGGCAGCGGCCTACAATTCAGTTATAAACCGTGTTGGTTCAAAGTATAAGTTTTATATACATCATGATACATTTATCATTAAAAGAGATATTTTGTCAGACTTTATCCGGGAGTTTAAGGCTGACGAAACAGTGGGGCTTATAGGTATAGGCGGCACCAGGAAACTTAATGATGTGGCGAAGTGGTGGGAGTCTGATAAGGGCGACTTAAGGATGTGTCTGTATCAGGATGCGGTACTTAATATTCTTCGTTCAGTGTCTATAGTTAAGAATGGTGATATGGAAGAAGCACAGGCTCTTGATGGTATATTGATAGCAACATCTAAGGATGTAAGATGGAGAGAAGATATCTTTGATGGCTGGCATTTTTATGATATAAGCCAGTGCTATGAGTTTAACAGGGCTGGATATAAGACTTGTGTTATGAACTATGATGAGCCGGTTGTAATGCATGAGACAACTATGAAGAAGGATGCACAGAAACTGTATGATAAGTATAGAGAGCTGTTTATAAAGGAATACTTATAATATGTGAAAGCGGACGGCGTGAGCCATCCGCTTTTGTTGCTATATACTTATCCAAATACCAGCTCAAACATTTCTTTAAGACGAACTTCGTAGGTGTGAAACTCTTTTATCTTGCCACTGCCGTTGGCAGCTATTTGGCGACGCTCAGAGTCATTCTTCAAGTAATAATCGCACTTGCTTATTAAGTCGTCCTTTGACTCGAAAAGCACAAGATCTTCACCTGGCGCAAAGAAGTCATAAAAGTCCGCCTGATAGTTAGACATTAGAAATCCCCCTGCCCCCATAATATCCATAGCGCGAAGCGGTATGCCTGAACGGATAGAGCGTAGCGATATATTAAGATTAATCCGACTGTTTGCGAATACATAAGGCATATCATCATAATAATCAATAGCGCCCATATTGTGAATGTGTGGAAGTTCAGGTGTCGGATTAGGAGTGTATATATTAGTGTTAAAATGTTTTGATACGTCTGATAGAAGTTCCTTTCGTTCCATGGAAGCAAGCTTTCTTGCGATAAAGTAGTGCGAATACAGGTATTCCACGGTTTCAACTCCGTCTTTATTAGGGGTAAGTGGAACACTTTTTTGCAAAGATTTTACTATATCGGGAGTGAGAAGTTCTTCTATAAAATAGTAACCATACACCTTAAGCTGAGCGTTCATAATAGCTTCCAGATAGCCTTTTACAAAAGGAGGCAGGTCTTTAAAATGGTCATAAAGGTTGTGTTTCTCGTTATACATTGAACCCACAAAAGAGACATCTGACTTGAAGTTTCTTGGATGTGGATTAGCAAGCTGTGCATCTATTCTTGCAGTGTTAACCGCAAGCGGTGCATAGTATACAGTATTTATGCCCTCTTTCTTAAGGTCAAGATACTGCATTTTATCGAATATAAACACATAGTTGCATGGGTTGATTATTGTGTAAGAATAAAGTGTTACCAAAGGACTGTCGTATATGAAAGCAATATAAGGCAGGTTGTGGCGGTTACAGCTGTTAGACACGACGGGGTCGTAGTTAAATGTAAACACACAGTCGTACTTGTCGCTTTCAACAGCTTCGTCAAACAGACTGTCAAATTCAGCACTGATTCTTTCATAGACTAGCTTGGTAGTGATACAACGATACTTATGTCCCATATTCTTTAGTGCGCTGCATACATCTTCTATTCCAAAGTTTTTCCACTCAAATATTAGTATGTTCATAGGAACCTCTCTCATTAGAAATACACATTCAATATAGCTGTTAGATTGATTATACTACTGTTTTAAAGAATAATAAAGCTTTAATTATGTGCTTGGGCAGGTTGCCTTTTTATACTGTACTGATGTATAATTTATAGCAGTTAATATGTGTGAGATTACGCAGTAGACGAATACGAGATTATAAAGAGCTTATGGAGCTGGTAGGAGGCTGATTATGAATATACTGTATTATTCATGGACGGAAATTATATGTGACGATGTATTGGGAACCCTTACTGCTGCAGGTCATAGGGTAAAATTGGTGAAGCAGCCTGTAAGTAATTATTTGGTGGACAGGGAGTTAGATGCACTGATGGAAGAAGAGTTGCAGGAGTCTGATTATGATTGTATGTTATCTACGAATTTCTTGCCGGTGCTTGCAAAGATTTCTTTTAGAAAGAAGTTGCCGTATATAAGCTGGGTATATGATAGTCCGTGTCTTACACTGTATTCGGATATGGTTTACAGTCCTTACAGTTATATATTTCACTTTGACAGTGCAGAAGTTGAGAAACTTCGTAATAAAGGTGTAAAAAATGTGTGGCACATGCCCCTAGCTGTTAATGTTGCAAGAGTAAGTGAATGTATAACTAAGGCGCAGGATGATGACAGTTATAGAGGGATAGAGGTTTCTTTTATGGGGAACCTTTACACAGAAGGGTTGAACTTTCCTGATAATATCAATGGAATAGGGGATTATGAAAAGGGGTTTGTTAAGGCTGTGGTAGATTCGCAGTTGAGAGTGCTTGGATATGACCTTATGGCTGATATGCAGTCTGCTCAGGCGGTAAGAGAAATCGCGAAGCATATTGAACTTCAGGTAGAAGAAGAGCTTAGTATGACCAAAGAGGATATACTTCTTAATATGTTCCATAAGAAAGCCTCAGCGGTTGAGCGTTTTGAGCTTCTGGATATGTTGTCGAAGCAGTATAAGGTCACGTTATTTTCACAGTCGGATGTAAGTAAGCTGACTCAAGTTGAGAAGAAAGGGTATATCGATTACACAAGTCAGATGCCTTTGATGTTTAACAGAAGTAAGATTAACTTAAATATCACACTTAGGTGTATACAGTCCGGAATAAGTCTTAGGGCGATGGACATTATGGGTGCAGGCGGATTTTTACTGTCTAACTGGCAACCGGAATTGGCACAGTTGTTTGTGGAAGGCGAGGAGATGGTTATGTATTACGACCGACAGGACTTGATGAGCAAGGTGGACTATTATCTTAAGCATGATGAAGAACGTGTGCAGATTGCAAAAAATGGTTTGAAGCGTATTGAGGCAGAATATACCTACGACAAGGCGTGGAATAAGATATTTAAGCTTTCAGGGCTTTTGTAAAATGTGTAGTCGTAAAAAGGTGGTGGATTATGAAGATTTTGTTTTTTCAGTGGAATGCATTTATGCAACGAGGGATAGAGAAGGCATTAAATAAATTGGGCGTGCAGTATGATACATTTTTTTACATATTCAAGGATTGGGATAAAGAGGATGGCTTTGTGGATATGTTTGCTACAAAGATTAAGTCTGGTGGATACGATGCAGTTTTCTCTGTGAATTTTGCGCCACTTATCGCTGAAGCATGTGATATATGTGGCGTGGAGTATATATCTTGGGTTTATGACTGCCCTTTGCATATTAGAAGAACTGACACCATAGGACTTCCTAATAACAAAGTATTCTTTTTTGACCGTTCACAGGTTGAGAAGTACAGTTCTATGGGTATGAATACAGTGTATCATATGCCATTGGCGGTAGATACAGAGATTTTTTTAGGGGCAGCAGGTGTCTTGTCGGGTGATTTAGGAGCAGCAGGGACAAGCGGCACCAGCTTAGCATCGTCGATACAGTTGCCTACACAGTCGCCATATGCTTGTGATGTGTCATTGGTGGGGCAGCTTTATAAGTCAGAGTTTGATTATCTGTGCAGTCCTCTTGATGAATATAGCAGAGGTTATCTTGAGGGATTGGTTAAGACACAGATGCAGTTGTCAGGCGGATACATACTTAATGAAATGATAACCGCCCCCCTTATGGATATGTTGAATGAACAGTATAATAAGGCGTCAAAGGGGACATTTCAGGTGCAGCCGGCAGAACTGGAATATACTCTCGCTTGTGAAGCTACAGGCAGAGAGCGATTTATGGCATTGGCACTATTACAGAACAGGTGTGATGTGAAGCTGTACTCTAAGGACAATAATGAGACTCTTAATAAGGTTAAGCATATGGGCTATGTGGACTATTATAGCGTGATGCCAAAGGTGTTTGCGGGTAGCCGCATCAATCTTAATATTTCACTAAAGGCTATAGCGTCAGGAATACCTCTTAGAGTGCTTGATATTATGGGAAGCGGTGGTTTTGTTATGAGCAATCTTCAACCGGAGCTTTTGGAACATTTTGAGCCGGGTTATGATATTGTTATCTATGAGGATATAAAAGACCTGGTGGAAAAAGTTCAATATTATCTGGCGAACGAAGAAGCGCGCCTCGCAGTTGCGAGACGCGGACTTGATAAAGTAAAAGAGTTATTTACATTTGAAGACAGACTTAAGAAGATGCTGGGAATGACAAGTCAATCATCTGCAACAGACGTATAGGATAGGTGTGGAGCTTCTTCACTTTCTCGTAACCGTTGCGTGCTATTTCTATACGCTCGTCTTCGTGAGTCAGGTAATAGTTGCACAGTTCAACAAGATGCTCCATGCTCTCATAGGCGACAAGCTCCTTGCCTATTTCAAAGAATTCAGGTAACTCAGACTGGTAATTCGTGATTAGAAAGCCACCACAGCCAAGGATGTCGAATATTCTAAGAGGCAGTCCTGAACGGATTGACTTAGCAGTCATGTTAATATTGATTTTGCTTTGATTAAATATAATAGGCATCTCGTCTAAAGATCTTGCAAAGCCGCGATTGTTGATATTAGGCATAGTGCTTGTATCACTTCCGGTATATATATCTACTTTGAAGTTATCTGATAGCAGTCGTAAGGCACGAAGGCGCTCTTGTTCAGCCACTTTTACACTAAGATATAGTTGTGCCACCATTGCACGGTTGTTTTCTCTATATCCAGGTGGAAAGCGGTATGAGTTAGGTGTGCACTCTAAAAATGTTTCTGCGAATTCATCGGTTATGGCTTCTTCTAAGAAGTTGTAGCCGTATACTTTAAGCTGTGATTCTATCAGACCGTCTGCGTAGCCTTTTTCAAAGGCGGGCAGATTGGCACGGTTGAAGCCACATTTTTCTTGGTATGTAGAGCCTATAAAAGAAATGTCACAAGTATACTTGGCAAGTGTTTCAGAGGACGCGTTCTTTATTACTGAGTCATTTCGCTCTACATTGGTCGCAAGGGGGATATGGAATACATGTCCGGGATTGTGAGGCTCAAACTCATTATAAAGCATGCGGTCAAAGAGAAATATCCGGTTACATTGGTTGCACAGTGACTTGGAATATAACTCAAGAACCGGGCTGTCAACGATGAGAGTCATATATGTTATATGAGCTATTTCACATAGGTCAGATAACCATGGAAAAAAGTTAATACTAAATACCATTGAATACTGTTCGCTTAACAGCTTTGGAGAAACAATCTTTACACAATCAGCAGGAAGCAGTTCTTTGTTATGTATCTCAGCGGTTTCTTCGTCTACCTGCAATCCCAGTGATTTGAAACCATCTATTACGTCTGGTTCACATATGCTGCCGTAGCGGTATATATATATTTTCATAATTGGACTCCTATCTTTAGATTATCTACAAATTCTATTATTTACTAAATTCACTATAACAATTATAATAAATATTAGGAAGAAAAACAATCTTGTAAAGGTGATGTGTATGGGAAAATTTAAAAAATGTGTCACAAATGGCAATGATATATATATGTATTTTGAAATTATGAAGCAGTTAGGTTCTAAAAGAGTGCTTGATATAGGAATGTTTTTAAAGCGTATGGGTGCAGTTTCAAGACAGATTATGGGAACGGCTGTAGCAGAAGATGTGTATCTGTGTGGCGTGGATTTTATGCCGGATTGCAAGGTGGCAGTATATGATGTTATTTATGATAAGATTATAGAGACTTCAGATTATGTAAAGATGTTGTCCGGGGAGTTTCAAGATGAGCATTTTGACCTTGCGTATATGCTGTATACCCAAGAGAGTCTGTCACTACAGGAAGAGAAGCTTGTGTGGGAATGGCTTTCAGGACATGTGAAGCAGGTAGTGGTGGATAAAGGATCACTTGTTAGGAATTGTGAGTTTATTAAGCAGTATAGCTATAGGGAGCTTACGGTGGATAATGACAGTTATGGTTTGATTATTTTCTGACAGGTTATTATGCAGTACGGAGGTTTATATGGATACAAGGATATATGTTATGACACATAAGGAGTATACTAAGCCGGAAGATGATGTATATGTATCTTTGCATGTGGGAAAGGCGCTTGGTGGTGATTACGGATATAATGGGGATGATACCGGAGATAACATATCTGTTAAGAATCGTAACTACTGTGAACTTACAGGTATATATTGGCTGTGGAAGAATGTGAAGTGTGATGTGGTGGGTATATGCCACTATAGACGATACTTTATAAGGGAGAATAAGCTACTGGAAAAGAAGTACATAGAAGATGTGTTGAAGGACTATGACATTATAACGCCTAACAGCAGTTTTACACGATACGCTTCGGTGAAAGGGCATTATGAACATATGCACCATTATAAGGATATGGAATTGTGCAGGGTGGTCATAGAAGAGAAATATCCTGAGTATGCAGATGCTTTTGACTTGTGTATGAACTGCAATATGTTTTCACTAGGTAATATGGTTATTACAAGAAAATCAGTATTTGATGAGTATTGCCAGTGGCTGTTTGATATTCTTTTTGAGGTAGAGAGAAGAGTGGATATAAGCGGATATGATACATTTCAGGCACGTATATATGGTTATCTCTCAGAAAGACTCTTTCGCGTGTGGCTGTTAAATCAGAGATATCGTGTAAGAGAAGAAGAGGTTCGTATGATTGAGGGATGACTGAGGGATGATTAATGAATGATTAATGTATGATTGTTGGAAAATTAATGTAAATGTGTTACAATTTATGTAAATTATTATGTAAAGTGCGGAGAGAATAGGTATGAAGTTATATGAGATGTTGAAAGAAAATGCTAAGACATATGGAGAACGTACTGCAGTGCTGTATGATACTATGGCGGTGAGTTATGAGCAGTTGTACGAGGATGCGGTGAATAAAGCGATTCACTTGAGAAGATTTGAAGGGGATAGGATTGCTATTTATGGTCCGGCTTCTTATAGGTGGATCGTTAATATGTTAGGTTGTGTTTTATCCGGCAAGGATGTGGTACTGGTGGATTTCTTTGTGCCTGAGGATATAAGGACACAGATGCTTACTAAAGCGAAGGTGGATTATATACTGTGTTCGACGAATCAGTATATACTTTCTGATGCACAGGCATCTATTATCGAAGGTGCCGATAAGGATGATGTAACAGGACTTACATACGACACGGATATTAAAGAAGGCAATATCATTATGTTTACGGCAACTAAGACAGAAAGCGATAAGGCCGTGGTTTTGGATGTTAAGGATATTCTGAACACGGTTGCTAATGTTAATGAACATTTTAGCTGCACATCAGATGACAAGGTTCTTGCACAGATTCCATGGCATTATATTATGGGATTTTTATATACACTGGTTTGGCCATTAAGTAACGGGGCATGTGTGTGCGTGGGAAGAGGTTTAAGACATATAGATGCGGATACATTTTACTATCATCCTACTATACTTCCGGGTACACCATCTATGATAGAGCATGTAAAGAGATGCAAGGTGTTTAATGAAGAACTTCGTATGGTTATAGTGGGTGGTGCGGAGTGTAGTGACAAGTTGTTTGATGACCTTTCCAGCCGAAGTTTTGATGTGTGTGTGGTTTATGGTATGGAACAGACTACGGGAAGTATTGCTGTTAGTTGTAATAACAAGGATTCTTATGAGGTGTTTGATGATGAACACATAAGAATTGCAGATGATGGCGAGATTATGGTATCAGGTGCTTGCGTGATGGTTGGATATGATGGAGATGATAAGACCAATGCTGAGGTTATTCAGGATGGTTGGCTTCATACCGGAGATTATGGAAGGATTAATGAAGACGGACGATTGGAGGTCCTTAGGCGTAATCCGGATATTATATTGCTTTCTACAGGCGAGAAGATTAGTCGTGAAGTAATAAGCCAAGAGATAGAGGCTATTAATGGGATAGCACAGTGTTGTCTTATGGTGTGTGATGATAAGTTGACAGTTAAGGTGGTTCCTATTGATAAGGGGGCTAATCCGGATAAGATAAAAGCACGTATTACACGGTATAATGACAAAAAAGGGTATCGCTTTATAATTCAGAATGTTGAGGTGTGCGATAGCATCAGATAATTTCGATGATGCATTTACGAGAAGGCATTTATAAGAAAATGTTTTGTTGAGAGACGAGAGGTGACTATGAAAGTAAGTGTCATTATACCTACATACAATAGGGCGTATTGTTTGGGAAGGTCTATAGATAGTGTGCTTGCACAAACTTACGAAGATATAGAGCTTATAGTTGTTGATGATGGTTCCACTGATAATACAAAGGAGCTGTTATCTGCATATATGAGTAAGGATAAGCGTGTGCGTTATGAGTTGTTAGATTCTAATGAAGGAGTGGCGGCAGCCAGAAATCATGGTATGGCTGTTGCTATAGGAGATTATATAGCATTTCAGGATAGTGATGACTACTGGCATCCGGATAAGTTAAAGAAGCAGATGGATGCCATAGTGGCAACTGAAGCAGATTTTTCCTATACATATATAAGGTATGAGGATGCCGGAGTCAGATTGTGTGTTATTCCGCCGAAAGATATTCCGCTTTCCCGCATGAATGATGATATACTTCCACAAGTTTTGCACGACAATATTATAGGAGCTCCAACGCTTGTCATGCATAGGCGGTGCTATGAGAAGATAGGTGGCTTTGATGTTAATTATCCGGCTATGGAGGATTATGACTATGCCATAAGATTGGCAAAAGAATTTAAGGCTGTATTCGTGCCGGAAGAATTACTTGTAGCAACATTTTCTAAGAACAGTGTGTCTTCGGCAACGACTAACTTTTATGTGGCAAGTTGTATGTTGATAGGAAGGTATAAGAAAGAATTGTTAGAGAGCGGTGAGTTCAATCATAGAGTACAAGAACTTCTCAACAATGCACAGAAGTTAAATGTCACAGATGAAGTGGTTTCTTTGCTGGAAAAAGTACTACAAAGCTAGAGTTTTTTGTAAATAAGGGTTAAGATTTTAGTTGATATGTCGATATAATAAGTGAAGAAAATTATTTAACTAAGTCGTGGAAGACAGAATGGAGTTTTATGGAAGAATTACGGACACAGCAGATAGAGGCATTGCAAGTTGCTTCGCCGTACTGCGGTAAAATAATTAAAGCATTGAATAACCTTATAGACGAGTATTCAGGTAACAAACAGGAAGACACAGATGAGTATATGAAAAGTGTTATCAATGGATTGAACTGGATATTTGAGGTTTACAACGGAACAAGCTCGCTCATTAATGAGGGTGGCGTGGTCATTAACAAAGAGGAGGTCAATGGTTGCGTTATCGAGCTGAACCAGGCGGCGGATGATGCAGCTAAAGCTAAGGCCTTTAAGGGGTTACTTGATTTCGTTGAAAAGTTTAAAGCAGAGGCAGATAAGTATGCTGCCAGTGGAGACGCTAATTAAATCATCCATATAAATTAGATGAAGAAGCCTTATGGACCGGCACTGGTTCATAAGGCTTCTTTATTTTGTGGGAAATCTAAAAGATTTCCCAATTATATGTATCCATTGAACATCATACCGCTGTACGCTGATGTATTGTACGGGTCGGTAATAAGATGATTAGGATTCTTGTATGCAACTATCTTATTGTTAACGTAGTTCATAGGGTTAGTTGCAATATCTTCAGCTTTTCGTTGCATAGCTTTCTTGAAATCGTTAAGTTCAGAGAATATATTACCCAGGTTGCCGCTTTCGGCAGTTTTAAGGATGGCTTCTCTGTCAACTGAAACAGTTCCGTTGTCCTCCACCTTCAAACCATTATTGTTAAGGGTGGTTCGGTGTGCCATTGCAATTCTTCGGAATTCTCTCTTTAAGCGGTCGTTGCCGTCAAATGTTCCGTGTGAAGCTTCAGTAGCAACTGTATAAAGCTTGTTATAACCGCTCATAAGTTCACTGATGCTGTTTGCAATTGCATCTTTATCAGCACTGAGACTTATGGTAACAGGTGTGTCGGTAGTGACTTTATTAACCTTAACTGCATAGCTGTTGTCTATGGTGAATTCGTTGCTCATAGAAGCGTATTCTTCACCATTTACTGAGTATATGGCATTGCCGGGATATTCGCTTACACGGTCAAGACCAAGGGTTGATACAAGTTCATTGGCATCCGGTTCTATATTAAATATAGTAGGTTTGATTCCGGATATACCCGTTGCATCAGACTTAATAGTAAGTGCAGTATTTCCTAGATTATCTGTTATAACTTCAGCGCTTAGGCCGATATTAGAACGGTTGATAAGTCTTGAAATCTTATTCTGAATATCTTTAGTAGTTTCATTCTCTGATACATTAAATTCAAACTGATATGTAAGATTGTTAATGTTCATATCAAATGTGTGATTACCAACCTTCAATATCTTAGAATCAGGTCCCAGGAAATTACCGGTGTTAATCTGTGCGTTAGCAAGCTGCTTAACCTCCAATTCATATGAAGGCGCCTCTTTAGCATTGTCACCGATATAATTAACTTCTACTGCATCAGGGTTAGTAGACTGCGCTGATTTCTTATAGGTCATTTCACCGCTTTGCTCGTCGGACAAGTCTCTTACGATATAGCCTAAAGCTCTGGCATGCTCCTTAAGGTCGATGGCATAACGCTGCGCCGCTTCAGAAATATCTAACTTATAAGTAGGAGTCAGACTGTTAGAGCGCATAACCTTACTGTAAGAACTCTTTAATTGTGAACGTGTGTGGGTATCATACTTAGTATTAGGTCTTGGCCCATACTGAGAAATATAATAACTATAAGCATTACTAATCATTAACAGTCACCTCCTTGTCTGCAATAATTAAGAGAAATAATCGAAAATCCTTTTTCGATGTGTATATTCTTTTAAAACTATGGTATCAATATGTTAAGTGGAGGCAATTATCCACTTTCTTACTTGTATTATATAACATAAAATCCTAATTGTCACGTGTTTTTTCTTATCTTTGTATAATGTGTTGCAAGCTGTGAATTGTTAAGGAAGAATTTTATTGTATTCTTGCTGCAACAACATTTTCAAAAAAAGTGTTGACGCGACATTCTTCGCTGTGCTATATTATAACGGCTATGGAAGGCGGTCTTTTTTTTATGCCTAAAAATTAAGACCATTATTAAAGAAAATTGGAGGTGGAAGTTGTGCGCGTTAAGATAACATTGGCATGTACTGAATGTAAGCAGCGTAATTACAACACGACTAAGGAGAAGAAGAATCATCCTGATCGAATGGAAACTAAGAAGTATTGTAAGTTCTGCAAGTCACACACAATGCACAAGGAAACAAAGTAATCTAGGACAGTGAGGTATAATTATGAGCGAAACTGTTAAAGAAACTAAGCAGGAGGAAACTTCTAAAGCAAAGAAGCAGACAAAGCCTGCTAAGGAGAAGAAGCAGAAGAAAAACTGGTTCAAAGGTTTGAAGGCTGAATTCTCAAAGGTTGTTTGGCCAAGCCGTAAATCACTTGCTAGAGAAACTATTGCAGTTGTAGTTGTATCTGTATTGTTAGGTGCGATTATTGCAGCTGTAGACTTTGTAACACGTATTGGTATCGAGTTCTTAGTAAAGTAAGGAAAAGGGTGATCATATGGACGAAGCAAAATGGTATGTTGTGCATACTTATTCGGGTTATGAGAATAAGGTAAAGGCAGACATTGAGAAGACAGTTGAGAACAGAAATCTTCAGGACCAGATTCATAAGGTGATGGTTCCACTTGAGACAGTAGTTGAGGTGGGCAAGGGCACAAAGAAGGCTGCACCTAAGAAGATGCTTCCGGGATATGTTCTTATCAACATGGTTATGAATGACGAAAGCTGGTATGTTGTTCGTAACACAAGAGGCGTTACAGGATTTGTAGGGCCAGGATCAAAGCCAGTACCACTTACTCCTACAGAGATTAAAGCGTTGGGCATAGCGCTTCCTGAAGCAGAGGCTCCAAAGCCAATGATTCAGTTCGCAGGTAAGGTTGGAGATACAGTAATGATTCTCTCAGGTGCCTGGGAAGATACTATTGGAGTAATTAGCAGCATTAATGACAGCAAGCAGTGCGTAGTTATTAATGTTGAGATGTTCGGCCGTGAGACACCGGTTGAACTTAGTTTCACAGACGTGAGATTAATGTAAGCAAATGTTTGCGGTTTCCGTAAACGTGGGAGAGCAAGACTTATCACTGCGTGCTAAGTCAGCGAGAATTCACTACTACACTTTGAATGAGTGATAAATCACGAGTGAATTCTCTGTGGATGATATACGTGACGAATAGAAAGTCGGGCTCGCCATTTACCACATTTTTATTTTTAGGAGGTGCCATTATGGCAAAGAAAGTAACAGGTTATATCAAATTACAGATTCCTGCTGGTAAGGCTACACCAGCTCCACCAGTTGGTCCAGCACTTGGACAGCACGGTGTAAACATCGTAGAGTTCACAAAGCAGTTTAATGCAAAGACAGCTGATCAGGGCGATTTAATTATCCCTGTAGTTATCACAGTTTATGCTGATAGAAGCTTTAGCTTCATCACAAAGACTCCACCAGCTGCAGTTCTTCTTAAGAAGGCATGTGGCCTTAAGTCAGGTTCAGGTGTTCCTAACAAGAATAAGGTTGCTACAATCAAGAGATCAGAAGTTCAGAAGATCGCTGAGCTCAAGATGCCAGATTTGAATGCTGCATCAATTGAGGCTGCTACATCTATGATCGAAGGTACAGCAAAGAGTATGGGTATCGTTGTTGAGGACTAATTCCTAACACGACATTTGTAATAAAGCAGTAATCAATTTTTAAATATGTGGGAGGAAAGTCAAACCCTTCCGATAATACCACTAGGAGGTTTTTTTATAATGAAAAGAGGAAAGAAATACGTTGAGGCGGCTAAGAATGTAGACCGCGCAACATTATATGATGCAACAGAGGCAGTAGCACTTGTAAAGAAGTGCGCAGTTGCAAAGTTCGACGAGACAATCGAAGCACACATTAGAACAGGCTGTGACGGACGTCACGCTGAGCAGCAGATCAGAGGAGCTGTAGTTCTTCCACACGGTACAGGTAAGAAGGTTAGAGTATTGGTATTCGCTAAGGGTGCTAAGGCTGATGAGGCTGAGGCAGCTGGTGCTGATTACGTTGGTGGTGAGGAGCTTATTCCAAAGATTCAGAACGAGAACTGGTTTGAGTTCGATGTAGTTGTTGCTACACCTGATATGATGGGTGTTGTAGGTCGTATCGGTCGTGTACTCGGTCCTAAGGGCTTAATGCCAAACCCTAAGGCTGGTACAGTTACTATGGATGTAACAAAGGCTGTTAATGATATCAAGGCTGGTAAGATTGAATACAGACTTGATAAGACTAATATCATTCACGTACCAATTGGTAAGGCTTCTTTCTCAGAGGAGCAGTTATCAGACAACTTCCAGGCTGTTATGGATGCAATCGTTAAGGCAAAGCCATCATCACTTAAGGGTCAGTATTTGAAGAGCATCGCTCTTACATCTACAATGGGTCCTGGTGTAAAGGTTAACACATCTAAGTATGTTGGCTAATTTAAAATATGCCGGACAGATGTGAGGTGCGTGTGAAAGCATGTTGTTACATTTGTTCAAAATATTTTAAAAAATGATTGACAACCAATATAGATGATAGTATACTATCAAAAGCGTGTTTGACACGCGAACATATTTTGCCTAAGACAGTATGGTCCCGCGAGGGTTAAAGGTAATACGCCTACCGAGGATGTGATACAGAGATTATTATGATTTGTGTATTTTGATTTAATGTCCTTCTGTCTTATGACAGGAGGACTTTTTTATACAACTCCTACGGGAGTGTGTCAAATAATCCTGACAGGCAGAATGTAATCCGGTAACGGATACAAAATCTAACAGGAGGTAATCAATTCATGGCAAAGGTAGAACTTAAGCAGCCTATAGTAGACGAGATCGCAGCAGCTTTAGACGGCGCACAGGGCGTTGTTTTAGTTGACTATCGTGGATTAACTGTTGAGCAGGACACAAAGCTCCGTAAGCAGTTAAGAGAAGCAGGCGTAGTTTACAAGGTTTATAAGAACACTTTGGTTAAGAGAGCAATCGCTGGCACAGCATTTGAGCCAATGTCAGAGAAGCTCGAGGGTCCTTCAGCTATCGCAATCAGCACAACTGATGCTACAGCTCCAGCAAGAATCTTAGCAGAGTTCGCTAAGACAGCTGATAAGCTTGAGTTAAAGTGTGGTGTTGTTGAAGGCACATACTACGATGAGAACGGTATCAAGGCTATCGCAGACATTCCATCAAGAGAGGTTCTTCTTTCAAGACTTCTTGGAAGTATGCAGTCACCAGTTGCAAACTTCGCTCGTGTTATCAAGCAGATCGCAGAGAAGAACGAGGTTGCATAATAAGTTTATGGTTGCATAGTGCAGCATAGACGTAAGTTACATTTAACAGATGCGCAAGGCGTATCGGAAAAGAATAATAATAAAAAGGAGATTATAATAATGACTACACAGGAAATTATTGAAGTTATTAAGGGATTATCAGTATTAGAGTTAAACGAGCTCGTTAAGGCTTGTGAAGAAGAGTTCGGCGTTTCAGCAGCAGCTGGCGTTGTAGTTGCAGCAGCTGGTCCAGCAGCAGGTGCAGCTGAGGAGAAGACAGATTTTGATGTTGAGCTTACAGAGGCTGGTGCTAACAAGGTTAAGGTTATCAAGGTTGTTCGTGAGCTTACAGGTCTTGGCTTGAAGGAAGCTAAGGAAGTAGTTGATGGTGCTCCAAAGGTTATCAAGGAAGGCGCTTCTAAGGAAGAGGCTGAGGATATCAAGGCTAAGCTTGAGGCTGAGGGTGCTAAGGTTACTCTTAAGTAATTTAAACTTAATTAATATTGCGGCGCAAGCTGCATAGTGAATTCCCGGTGGCGTGTATGCGTTGCCGGGAATTTTGAAAATATAATCTAAGGAAAATTTTCAACATCGCCGGATTATGGCATTTATGTGTATTATATAAATGTTACCAATAGACCGCTCAATACAACATTTAAGTATAGATGTTATGTGAAGTGTGATATATATGGAGAGTTAAGTGGTGGTATTGATTTTTGTGGACAGGTGTAGAGGAGAGTCGGGGATAAATGAATAGAAAAGCAGTTCTTTTATATGGGATGCTAATGATTATTGTTGTTTTGCTTGTAGTGAATATTGTCATATTTGGAGGCAGAGATAAGGATGCAAGTGATATAAGCAATAATGTAGAGACACAAAGCACAGATGTGTATGAAATCCAAACAGAAAATTATGAACCTGAAACTGAATCAGAAAAAACACAGTCATCGGTCATACTGAAAGAGACATTTACGTCAGAAGGCGGAATACAAGGTGCTGGCTATGAGGAAACTATTGGATACCAGAATGGAAATTCAGGAGAGGTACAGACGGACAAAGAAATATTTACACCTCCGCAGGATATTATAGTTGCACCTATGCCTAATACGCAGTAGAGTACTGTCAATAAAGTGATCAAAGAATGACTATGTATATATTGCGGCGTGAGCTGCATAGTGAATTCCCGGTGACGTGCATGCGTTGCCGGGGATTTTTGTTGATTAAAAATCTTGTGTTAGGTAAGATGATTGGCATGTGTACACTTTAGCACTTTGATTGACAAAAGTGTGTGTATATGTTACACTTTACACAGTTTTAAGTGTTATTTGCACAAAAGATAAGGAGGCTTGCTTATGAAGAAACGTATTAGTGTTAAATTGATGGTGCCATTGATTGTTATTTTTGTGTTGACTCTTGTGGTTAATTTGTCAACTACTCAGGGTATGCAGGGAGTAAGAGATAGTTTACAGTCACTTGCGGCGACCACGGAGGATGCAGCGGTTAGGGATGTGGCAACCAATACTGCCAACGAGATTTCGTCGACGTTGTCAACTAACGGTTTGGTGTCAACATTGCAGCTGGTTATGGTTGTGGTAACTATAGTGGTAGCATTTGTCTGTGTTGTTAACCCATTGCGAAAAGTAAATAATCAGCTTAATATACTGATTAATCAATTGGAAAATAATCAGGGCGACTTGAGAAATCGTATACAGACTAAGAAGACTGATGAAATCGGTAAGATGGTTATGGGTATTAATCTGTATATGGACAAGTTGCAGAATATTATAAAGCAGATAGAGAGTCATTCAGGTCAGTTGGATAGATGTTCAGGAGATATTTCTATGAAAGTTTCTAATTCAACAAGAAATATGGATGTTGTATCTGAACAGGCTACAGCATTACAGGATGAAATCGGATTGTTTGTTGAGTCGGTAGAAGAGATAATCTGCGATATGGGAACTTTAACATCAGACAGCAATGATATGTCGGATGTTGCCATGAAGGGTAAAGAGTACTCTGTAGAGATGAAACAGCGTGCAGACCGCATTCGTGAGCGTGCGGACAGCAGTAAAGAAGAGTCTGCCAGAATTACAAGCATGTTACGTGCGGACTTACAGGAGTCTGTAGAGAGTAGTAAGAGTGTTGATGTGATTCAGTCGCTTACTGATGAGATATTGTCTATTGCCAGCCAGACTAATTTGCTTGCGTTAAATGCTTCTATTGAAGCAGCACGTGCCGGCGAGGTTGGTAAGGGCTTTGCGGTTGTTGCTGATGAGATAAGACAGTTAGCTGATAACAGCCGTAGTACAGCTAATTCTATTCAGGAGATTAGCGACAAGGTCACTGTGTCTGTAAGGAGTCTTGCAGATGCTTCAGAGAAGCTGCTTGAATATGTGTCAACCAATGTATCTAATGATTATGATGAGTTCGTTACAGCAGCGAAGGATTACTATGATGATGCGGATCACGTAGAAGAGATGATGAGTGTTATTGACCAGAAGGCATCATTCTGTGTAAGCTCTGCTCAGAAGATGGATGAGAAGTTACATTTGGTATCAAAAGAAGTAGCAACTGAGAATGACAATGTTTTGGTATTGTCAGGCGCTATTGGCGAGTTAGCGGATGATATTGTACAGATTGAGAAATTTACATCAGTTAATGACAATGTTTCGGTAGCATTAAAGGGAGAAATATCTAAGTTTAAGGCTATTTAAGTTTGCTATTTAAGTTTGCTATCTAAGTTTGCTATCTAAGTTTGCTGTTTGCGTACGGGATACGTAGGTTTAAGATTATGTATTGAAATGTATCAGTGAATACAAGATTGTAACAATTATAAGATTATAATGAAGTCCGGAGCATTAGCTTCGGACTTTGATTGCTTTCTGGTTGCGTTACTGGACGAAGTTTGCGTTTCCGCATAAAAGATATGTTCATACATAAATATTACGTTTATACATAAAAAGATGCGCTAAGCACCCCCTTTCTTAAATATACAAGAAAATTTTTGGAAAAAAATAAAATGTGTTGTTGACATTTTAAAGAGCTTGTGCTACTATGGACAATGCACTATTGTGGTATGTTGTTGCCATTTTATGGAGATGACATATTGATAATAAGACATTTTAAAAATAAACACAAGGGGTGAAACGTCAAATGGAGAAAAACAGATTACGTCCTATAAAGTCGGGCAAAAGCGTCAGAATGAGCTATTCAAGACAGAAAGAAGTTCTTGAAATGCCAAACCTTATTGAGGTTCAGAAAGACTCTTATCAGTGGTTCTTGAATGAAGGTTTGAAAGAAGTTTTTGATGACATCTCTCCAATCGCAGACTACAATGGAAGACTTAGTCTCGAATTTGTAGATTTTAAGTTATGTGAAGATGAGGTTAAGTACACTATTGAGGAGTGCAAGGAAAGAGACGCAACATATGCTGCGCCACTTAAGGTTAGAGTGCGCCTTCACAATAGAGAAAACGTTGACATCGTTGACATAAGAGAACATGAGATTTTCATGGGTGATCTTCCGCTTATGACAAAGACAGGTACATTTGTTATTAATGGTGCGGAAAGAGTAATTGTTAGCCAGTTAGTACGTTCACCTGGTATATATTATGATGTTCAGAAAGATAAGTATGGTAAGATATTCCTTTACAGCAGCCAGGTTATTCCTAACAGGGGTGCTTGGTTAGAGTACGAAACAGACGCTAACGATATTTTCTATGTTAAGGTAGATAGAAATAAGAAGGTGCCTGTATCTGTTCTTGTAAGAGCATTGGGATTCGGTACTAATGATGAGCTTATCTCTATTTTTGGTGAAGAGCCAAAGCTTATGGCTACACTTGAGAAGGATTCAACTAATAATTATCAGGACGGTCTTTTAGAGCTTTATAAGAAGTTAAGACCGGGCGAGCCATTCTCTATAGATAGTGCAGAGAGCTTGATTCATGGTATGTTCTTTGATCCTAGAAGATATGACCTTGCTAGAGTTGGTAGATATAAGTTTAATAAGAAGCTTTCTTTTGCATCAAGACTTGAGGGTTATGTGCTTTCAGAGGATGTTAAGGACACAAAGGGTAAGACAATTGCCAAGGCAGGTGACAAGCTTACAAGAGAGACAGCAACTCAGATTCAGGATGCTGCTGTTCCAGCTGTGTTTATTGACGTTGATGTTAAGGGCACAGATGGTGTTATCGTTACTAAGAGAGTAAAGGTTCTTTCTAATATGGCAGTTGATATCACAAAGTGGGTTGATATCACAGAGGACGAGGCTAAGGAGCTTGGTGTTAATGAGCTCGTATTCTACCCTGTTCTTGAGAAGATATTAGAGGAGACAGAAGGCCTTGAGGCTGTTAAGGAAGAAATCTCTAAGAATATTGCAGATTTGATTCCAAAGCACATTACAGTAGAAGATATCTTAGCTTCTATTAATTATAATATGCATCTTGAGTATGGCGTTGGTACTAAGGATGATATCGATCACCTTGGTAACAGACGTATCAGAGCTGTTGGTGAGCTTTTGCAGAACCAGTTCAGAATCGGTATCTCAAGAATGGAAAGAGTTGTACGTGAGAGAATGTCAACTCAGGAAATCAGTAAGATTTCACCACAGTCACTTATTAATATTAAGCCTGTAACAGCTGCTATTAAGGAGTTCTTTGGTAGTTCCCAGTTGTCACAGTTCATGGATCAGAACAATCCACTCGGTGAGTTGACTCATAAGAGACGTTTGTCAGCTCTCGGTCCTGGTGGTTTGTCAAGAGATCGTGCAGGTTTCGAGGTTCGAGACGTACATTATACACACTACGGAAGAATGTGTCCTATCGAGACACCGGAAGGTCCAAACATTGGTCTTATTAACTCACTTGCTTCTTATGCAAGAATTAATGAGTACGGCTTCGTTGAGGCGCCTTACCGTGTAGTAGATAAGTCAGATCCTAAGAATCCACGCGTTACTGATGAGGTTCGTTACTTCACAGCTGACGAGGAAGATGATTACTACGTAGCTCAGGCTAACGCTGAAATCGATGATGAGGGACATTTCATAAAGAATACTGTTTCAGGACGTTATAAGGATGAGACATCTGAGTTTGATAAGACTCTTATTGATCTTATGGACGTTTCTCCTAAGATGGTATTCTCGGTTGCTACATCAATGATTCCGTTCCTCCAGAACGACGATGCTAACCGTGCCCTCATGGGTTCAAACATGCAGCGTCAGGCGGTACCACTTCTTACTACTGAGGCTCCGGTTATCGGAACAGGTATTGAGAATAAGGCAGCTATCGACTCAGGTGTTTGTGTTGTTGCTGAGGAAGACAGTGTTGTATTGTCAGCAGAGTCAGACAAGATTGTTGTTAAGACTGATGATGGCGAAGTTAAAGAGTATAAGCTTACAAAGTTCTCAAGAAGTAACCAGAGTAACTGCTATAACCAGAGACCAATCGTGTTTAAGGGTGATAAGGTGAAGGCTGGAGATGTTATTGCTGATGGTCCTTCTACTGATAACGGTGAAATCGCTCTTGGTAAGAACCCTCTTATCGGTTTCATGACATGGGAAGGTTACAATTACGAGGATGCTGTACTTTTAAGTGAAAGACTTGTTAGAGATGATGTTTATACATCTATTCATATAGAAGAATACGAGACAGAGGCAAGAGATACTAAGTTAGGACCAGAAGAGATTACTAGAGATATCCCTTCAGCAGGTGATAAGGTAATCAAGGATCTTGACGAGGAAGGTATCATCCGTATTGGTGCGGAGGTTCGTGCCGGAGATATTCTTGTAGGTAAGGTTACACCAAAGGGTGAAACAGAGCTTACAGCTGAGGAAAGACTCCTTAGAGCTATCTTTGGTGAGAAGGCAAGAGAAGTTAGAGATACATCTCTTAAGGTTCCACACGGTGAGTATGGTATCGTTGTTGCTGTTAAGGTATTTACAAGAGAGAATTGTGACGAGCTTGCGCCTGGCGTTAATAAGTCAGTTCGTATCTATATCGCTCAGAAGCGTAAGATTTCTGTAGGTGATAAGATGGCTGGTCGTCATGGTAATAAGGGTGTCGTTTCAAGAGTTCTTCCGGTTGAGGATATGCCATTCCTTCCAAACGGTCGTCCACTTGATATCGTACTTAACCCATTGGGCGTTCCTTCGCGTATGAATATCGGTCAGGTACTTGAGATTCACTTGAGCCTTGCTGCTAAGGTGCTTGGTTTCAATATCTCTACACCTGTATTTGATGGCGCAGACGAGAACGATATTATGGATACACTTACACTTGCTAATGACTATGCTAACCTTGAGTGGGATGAGTTTGAAGCAAAGTATAAGAAGACACTTAACAAAGATGTATTTGAGTATCTTGATGTAAATAAGGCTCATAGAGAAGAGTGGAAGGGCGTAGAAATCGGTCGCGACGGTAAGGTAAGACTTAGAGACGGTCGTACAGGTGAGTACTTCGACAATCCTGTAACTATCGGTTTCATGCACTACTTAAAGCTTCATCACTTGGTTGATGATAAGATTCATGCTCGTTCAACAGGTCCGTACTCACTCGTTACACAGCAGCCACTGGGTGGTAAAGCTCAGTTCGGTGGACAGCGTTTCGGTGAGATGGAGGTTTGGGCTCTTGAGGCTTATGGTGCTTCATACACATTGCAGGAGATTCTTACTGTTAAGTCCGATGACGTTGTAGGACGTGTTAAGACTTATGAGGCTATTATCAAGGGTGAAAATATTCCGGAACCTGGTATTCCTGAGTCATTTAAGGTTCTCTTAAAGGAACTTCAGTCACTTGCTTTGGATGTTCGTGTGTTAGATCAGAACAATGAAGAAGTTAAGTTGCTTGATAGCGTTGATTATGAAGTGACAGACTTCAAGAAGGTATTTGACGAGGGCGGATATAACAGAAACAGCAAGGCTGATGAGAGTGAATTCGCAAAGAGCGGTGCTACAATTCAGACAGTTGGCGAAGAAGGATTTGAGGATGCTGCTGATGCTGATTATGATTCAGAGGATTCATATGATGATTTTGATGACTATGGCGATGGCAACGCAGATATGATGGAATAATTAATTAGAAGGGAGCACGATGATGGCAGAAGTATCAAAGAAACAGATGTCAAACAATTCAATGAAATTTGATAAGATTCAGATTAAACTTGCTTCTCCGGAGAATATAGTTGAGTGGTCTTATGGTGAGGTTACTAAGCCTGAAACAATCAATTACAGAACATTAAAGCCGGAAAAAGATGGTTTGTACTGTGAGAAGATTTTCGGACCTAGTAAGGACTGGGAGTGCCACTGCGGTAAGTACAAGAAGATTAAGGATAAGGGTATCGTTTGTGATAAGTGTGGTGTAGAGGTTACAAAGGCAAGTGTGCGTAGAGACCGTATGGGTCATATTCACCTTGCAGCACCTGTTTCACATATCTGGTATTTCAAGGGTATCCCTAGCCGTATGGACCTTATTCTTGATATTGGTCCAAAGAACCTTGAGAAGGTATTGTACTTTGCAGCATATATAGTGCTTGATCCAGGCACAACTGATATTCCTTTCAAGAAGATTTTGACTGAGCAGGAGTACAGAGAGCTTTACGACCAGTACGGTGACGCATTCCGCGTTGGTATGGGTGCGGAGGCTGTTTTGGAGCTTTTGAGCAATGTTGACCTTGAGGTTGAGGTTGAGAAGCTTAAGGAAGAGCTTGCTAACACAACTTCACAGAA
Source organism: Lachnospira sp. (assembly GCA_045543195.1). Lineage (GTDB taxonomy): Bacteria > Bacillota > Clostridia > Lachnospirales > Lachnospiraceae > Lachnospira. The sequence continues at coordinate 17,180 of JAZQME010000007.1, read as the reverse complement.
GGCAGCAAGACTTATAAAGAGAATCGAGGTTATGGAGGCATTCAAATCAGCAGGCACAAAGCCTGAGTGGATGATCCTTACTGAGGTTCCTGTAATTCCACCGGATCTTAGACCGATGGTACAGTTGGATGGTGGTAGATTTGCTACATCTGACTTAAATGATTTGTATAGAAGAATTATCAACAGAAACAACCGTCTCGCTCGTCTTATGGAGCTTGGCGCGCCTGAGATTATCGTTCGTAATGAGAAGAGAATGCTTCAGGAAGCTGTTGATGCTTTGATTGATAATGGTCGTCGTAACGGCCGTCCTGTAACAGGTCCTGGTAACAGAGCACTTAAGTCTTTGTCTGACTTGTTAAAGGGTAAGCAGGGACGTTTCCGTCAGAACCTCCTTGGTAAGCGAGTTGACTATTCAGGTCGTTCGGGTATCGAAGTTGGTCCAGAACTTAAGATTTATCAGTGCGGTCTCCCTAAGGAGATGGCTATCGAGCTCTTCAAGCCATTTGTTATGAGGGAGCTTGTTAGAAGAGGTCTTGCAGACAATATTAAGAAGGCTAAGAAGAGCGTTGAGTCTCTTGAGACTAGCGTTTGGGACGTTCTTGAAGACGTTATTAAAGAGCATCCGGTTATGCTTAACCGTGCTCCTACACTTCACAGACTTGGTATTCAGGCTTTCGAGCCAATCCTTGTAGAAGGTAAGGCTATTAAGCTTCATCCATTGGTATGTACAGCGTTCAACGCCGACTTCGATGGTGACCAGATGGCTGTTCACGTGCCACTTTCTGTAGAGGCACAGGCAGAGTGTAGATTTATGCTTCTTTCACCTAATAACTTACTTAAGCCATCAGATGGTGGTCCTGTTGCTGTTCCTTCACAGGATATGGTACTTGGTATCTACTATCTTACACAGGAGAGACCTGGTGTTAAGGGCGAGGGCAAGTTCTTTAGAGATATTAACGAAGCAATCCTTGCTTATGAGAATGATGTAATTACACTTCATTCTAAGATTAAGGTTCATGTAACTAAGACTAATGCTGATGGTGAGGTTATTGAAGGCAATGTTGAGTCAACACTTGGACGTTTGATATTCAATGAAATTTTGCCACAGGATCTTGGTTATGTAGATAGAAGTATTCCGGAGAATGCATTATTACCAGAGGTTGATTTCCACGTTGGTAAGAAGCAGTTGAAGGATATTTTGCAGCACGTTATCAATACACATGGTACAACAACTACTGCTGAGGTATTGGATGACATTAAGGCTATGGGTTATAAGTACTCTACTAGAGCGGCTATGACAGTTTCTATTTCAGAGATGACAGTGCCACCTATTAAGAAGGAACTTATTGCTGAGGCTGAAAAGAAGGTTGAAAAGATTACTCAGGATTATAACAGAGGTCGTTCAACTGATGAAGAGAGACATAAGAGTGTTATCAGAGTATGGCAGGAAACAGATAATAAGCTTAAGGATGCGCTTCTTGCGGGTCTTGATAAGTACAACAATATCTACATGATGGCCGACTCAGGTGCCCGTGGTTCTAACCAGCAGATTAAGCAGCTTGCAGGTATGCGTGGTTTGATGGCGGATACATCAGGTAATACAATCGAGCTCCCAATCAAGTCAAACTTCCGTGAGGGTCTTGATGTACTTGAGTACTTCATCTCTGCTCATGGTGCTAGAAAGGGTCTTTCAGATACAGCCCTTAGAACAGCCGATTCAGGTTACCTTACAAGACGTCTTGTTGACGTTGCGCAGGAGCTTGTTATCAGAGAGACAGATTGTAGCGTAGGCAGACAGATTCCTGGTATGTATGTATCAGCATTTGTCAATGATAAGGCTACAGCAGACAGCGATGCCAAGGCAGACGTTCTTGAGTCACTTAAGGAGCGTATCACAGGTAGAGTTGTTGCTGAGGATGTAGTTGATCCTAACACAGGCGAAGTTGTTCTTAAGGCTAACAAGATAGTTACTCCTAAGAGAGCTGAGTCTATTATGAAGACAGGTCTTGAGAAGATTAAGATTAGAACAATCCTTACATGCCGTTCACACATAGGTGTTTGTGCTAAGTGTTATGGTTCTAACCTTGCAACAGGTCAGACAGTACAGGTTGGTGAAACAGTTGGTATCATCGCGGCTCAGTCAATCGGTGAGCCTGGTACACAGCTTACTATGAGAACTTTCCATACTGGTGGTGTTGCCGGTGATAATATCACACAGGGTCTTCCAAGAGTAGAAGAGCTCTTCGAGGCTAGAAAGCCAAAGATTCTTGCAGTTCTTGCCGAGTTCGGTGGTACTGTAAGCTTTGCTAAGACAGATAAGAAAACAGATATCGTTATCACAGATGACGAGGGTAACTCAAAGGCTTACCCTGTATCAAGAGATACAAGAGTTAAGGTTCAGGAAGGCCAGGTTGTTCAGAAGGGTGAAGAAATCACTGAGGGTTCAGAGAATCCACATGATATCGTTAGAATTCTTGGCGTTCGTGCAGTTCAGGATTATATGCTCCGTGAGGTACAGAAGGTTTACCGTATCCAGGGTGTTGAAATCAATGATAAGCACATTGAGTTGATTGTTCGTCAGATGCTTAAGAAGATAGTTGTTGATGAGGCTGGTGATTCTGGATTCCTTCCAGGTTCACAGGTTGATACAATTGAGTTTACAGAGATGAATGAGAAGCTTGAGGCTGAGGGTAAGGAACTTGCTACAGGTACACCAATTATCCTTGGTATCACAAAGGCATCACTTGCTACTAACTCATTTATGTCAGCTGCTTCATTCCAGGAGACAACAAAGGTTCTTACTGATGCAGCTATTAATGGTAAGGTTGACCCACTTATCGGTCTTAAGGAAAATGTTATCATTGGTAAGCTTATTCCAGCTGGTACAGGTATGAAGCGTTATCAGAACGTTGAAATCGATACAGGCATCGAGTATGTTGAGGAAGAAGAGGAAGAAATTATTTCTGACTTGGAAGAGACAGAGGTTGATGCAGATATTGATGCAGATGCAGATTTTGACGCAGATGACGAGCTTGTAGCTGTTTCAGAGGATGCAGACGAAGAGTAATTAATAAGCTATTGGAGAAAACTCCGGGCTTAAGTTAAATAAAATTTATGCGGGAACCGCAGCTTATGAGTTACCTCCTAAGCGCGGTTCCCTTTTTGTATAATGGGACGCATTGTTCAGTACAATTACTGGATTTTTTGTTGTGTTTTATATATAATTGAAAAAGAGTTAAATTTGACAGGTTATAAATGTTGAATATAGGAGGAATGTATGCAGGAGGTAACTAAGGTATTAGAAGCTAATTGTGATGTGGTTTATATGCCTACGGAGGTGGGCGAGACAGAACAAAGTAAGCGTATGATGATTATAGTTCCGGATCTTGAACTTAACGGGGCGCAGACAGTGTTAACAGAGCTGCTTCATGTAATATCTCGTATGGAGCAGAAATGGAATATATATATTATATCCCCTACGGATGGTCCATACAGGGAGAAGTATCAACAGATGGGGATAACTGTTGCTATAAGAAATTATGTTGTTGCCACGGAAGAGTTGAAGAAAGTATTACAGACTAAGTTTGACATTACATTAGTCAATACAGCCGCATGCTACAGCTATGTATATTATTATATAAATACGGATGCGAAGGTTTTATGGTGGCTTCATGAAACTAAAGAGCAGTTAAGTACCATGATGAGTAACTTTCCTAATCCGAATCTTTTAAGTGCCAATATAGTACTAGCCGGAGTAACAAGGGCTGTTCAAAAAGGAATTATGGATATGTTTTTATATAAGACAGAGATATTACCGATGCCTGTTAAGGATTGTGCAACATTGGCTGATAATAGTTATACACAGAAAAAGGATGTTGTTACATTTGTTATGCCGGCAGCATTTACATATATAAAAGGACAGGATGTGCTGTTAAAGGCAGTTGCCGGATTGCCGGAAGAGTATCGTGCCAGGTCACGATTTATTCTGTGCGGATATAAGTTGGAAAAGCAGGAAGAATATTACAATATGATAAGTGGTATAGCGGATAAGTTGAGTAACGTCATACTTGCAGGGCAATTAAGCAGAGAAGAGGTCTATGAATTATATGAACAGTGCGATTGTGTTCTTGCACCTTCAAGAATTGACGCTACCCCGACGACTATCATTGAGGCTATGATGTTTGGAAAGTACACAATAGTTTCAGATGGGGCAGGTATATCTGAATATATGCAGGACTGCGTCAATGGCTTTGTGTTCCCATCAGAAAATGTAGCAGAACTTATGAAACGTATCATGATAATTATAACCGAGCATAGTAATTTAGACTTCATAGCACAGGCTGGAAGAAAACTCTATGAAGACAATTTTAGTGTGGAATATGTTGAACGTAAGTTACGGGTATTGATTGAGAAATAAGGAGGCGCGGGAATATGGATAGAGATATGAATATAGCCATAGCATTTAATGAGAAATATATCAGATACGCATATGTTTTGATGACATCTATCTTTGAGAACAATAAAGATGAGTCTGTTAATATATATATGATGTGTAGCGAAATAGATGCTGATAAATTGGTAGTTTTCGATGAGCTGAAAGAAAAGTATAATCAGAAAGTTACATTGCTTGAAGTGACAGAAGAGGTGCTTCCTAAGAATCTGCCAAGCAACGAGCAGTGGACTAGAGAAACTTACTTCAGACTGGCACTGCCGGAGCTTTTGCCGGAAAGTGTTGATAGAATACTGTATCTTGATATAGATATAATTGTTAATGGTTCGTTGAAAGAATTGTATGATGCTGATTTTTCAGGAAAAATGCTTTGTGTATGTAAGGATATTACGGCTGAAAACGGAATGTGCCAAATACAACAAGAGTTGTTTTCTGAAATTGGGAAAAAAGAACAGTTTGTATATTTTAATGCAGGTGTAATGCTTATTAATATTGCAAAGATGCGACAGTTATATAATCAAGGTCTGAATCTCGTAAAGAAGGCTGTTGAGATGAAGGATAAACTTTTTGCATACGACCAGGACTTATTAAATTATTTGTTTTGGGATGATGTGGTTATCCTTGATGAAAAAAAGTATGACCTATTTGCAAGAAATGCGTATAATGATGGTCTGGGTTACCAGTGGGTTAAAGATAATACTGTTATTATACATTATGTTGGAAGAAAGCCGTGGCAGCATGAAGCCATGAGATACGATACAGAGCGTTTTTGGTGGGAGTATGCAAAGCTGACACCATATTTTGGGGAGTTGGCTGAGGAAATGATATTTAACGAGATTGACAGTTGTTTTATGGATAATTATGTTAAGAATATTACTGAGGAAAATGAACAGTTAAAGATGATGATTAACAAATGTATGCAACTGCTTGAAAATCTTAAAGGAAGATAAGAAAAATATTACAAAAAGTGCTTGACACTGAAAATTAGAAATTATATACTATCACAGTGTGCGAAAATGTTTTCTGCATTTGTGCAGTGACATAAGCCACATTTGTTCAGATTTTACTGAATATGCAACCATGAATTATTCTAATTCCGGGAGGTGAAAAAGGAATGCCTACATTTAACCAGTTAGTAAAGCAGGGTAGAAAGTCAGCTGTTAAGAAGTCAACAGCTCCAGCTCTTCAGAAGGGTTACAACTCTCTTCACAAGAAGGCTACAGATATCTCTTCTCCACAGAAGAGAGGTGTTTGTACAGCTGTTAAGACTGCTACACCTAAGAAGCCTAACTCAGCTCTTAGAAAGATCGCCAGAGTTCGTCTTTCTAATGGTATCGAAGTTACATCTTATATCCCAGGTGAGGGCCACAATCTTCAGGAGCACAGCGTTGTTCTTATCAGAGGTGGTAGAGTAAAGGACTTACCAGGTACAAGATATCACATCGTTAGAGGTACACTTGATACAGCAGGTGTTGCTAAGAGAAGACAGGCCCGTTCTAAGTACGGTGCTAAGAGACCTAAGGACGCTAAGTAATTAGTGTTATTATGAAATGTACGCGTTAGCGTAGATTCAGCGCGAAGCGCGAAACCGTAGATGCATAAGCGCAGATGCGGATGTATTTCACAAGAATATTTAATTAAAAGTGCCGGAGTTAGATTAATCCGAAGGTTGCAGGTTTAAGATATACCGCGCATGTACACAAATATTTGTGAGTACCGATGAATTAATGATTATATTAAGGAGGGAAGAACCGTGCCACGTAAAGGACATACTCAGAAAAGAGATGTATTAGCAGATCCTATTTACAACAATAAGGTTGTTACTAAGCTTATCAACAACATTATGCTTGATGGTAAGAGAGGAGTTGCTCAGAAGATCGTATACGGAGCATTCGATAAGGTTGCAGCTAAGACTGAGAGACCAGCTATCGAAGTATTCGAAGAGGCTATGAACAATATTATGCCAGTTCTCGAGGTAAAGGCTAGACGTATCGGTGGTGCAACATACCAGGTACCTATCGAGGTTAAGCCAGAGAGACGTCAGGCTTTAGCTCTTCGTTGGATGACAGCTTACTCACGTGCGAGAGGCGAGAAGACAATGGAAGACAGACTTGCTAACGAGATCCTCGATGCTGCTAATAACACAGGCGCTTCTGTAAAGAAGAAGGAAGATATGCACAAGATGGCAGAAGCAAACAAGGCTTTTGCTCACTACAGATTCTAATAATCATAGGAGGATTAACCGATGGCTGGAAGAGAATATCCATTGGAGAGAACCAGAAATATTGGTATTATGGCTCACATCGATGCTGGTAAGACAACATTGACAGAGCGTATCCTTTATTACACTGGTGTTAATCATAAGATCGGTGATACTCATGAAGGTACTGCTACTATGGACTGGATGGCCCAGGAGCAGGAGAGAGGTATCACAATTACTTCAGCTGCTACAACTTGTCATTGGACACCTGAGAAAGAGGGTAAGCCAATGCCAGGCGCGCCAGGATATCGTATCAACATCATTGATACACCTGGTCACGTAGACTTTACAGTTGAGGTTGAGCGTTCACTTAGAGTACTTGACGGTGCTGTAGGTGTATTCGATGCTCAGAACGGTGTAGAACCACAGTCAGAAAATGTATGGCGTCAGGCTGATAAGTACAATGTACCACGTATGGCGTTCATGAATAAGATGGATAAGCTTGGAGCTGATTTCTTTGGATCATGTAACCAGCTTATCACAAAGTTGGGCAAGAACCCTGTTCTTGTTCAGATTCCTATCGGTAAGGAAGATTACTTCCAGGGTATCGTAGACTTGTTCGAGATGCAGGCTTACGTATTCAACGGCGATAAGGGAGATGATATCGTAGTTGGTCCAATTCCTGATGATTTGAAGGATCAGGCTGATGAGTATCATACAAAGCTCGTAGAGCAGTGTGTTGAGTTAGACGAAGAGCTTATGGATAAGTATCTTGAGGGCGAGGAGATTTCTGTAGCAGAGTTAAAGGCTGCTTTAAGAAAGGGTACAATCGCTGGTGATGCTATCCCATGTCTCTGCGGTACAGCTTATAAGAATAAGGGTGTTCAGAAGCTTTTGGACGCTGTTATTGAATATATGCCAGCGCCAATCGATATCCCAGCTATTAAGGGTGTTGATGATGAGGGTAACGAGATGGAGAGACAGTCATCTGATTCAGAGCCATTCTCAGCTCTTGCATTCAAGATTATGACTGACCCATTCGTAGGTAAGTTAGCATTCTTCAGAGTTTACTCAGGTACATTGAACTCAGGTTCATACGTACTTAACTCAAGCAAGGGCAAGAAGGAAAGAGTTGGTCGTATCCTTCAGATGCATGCTAACAACAGAACAGAAATTGATAAGGTTTACTCAGGTGATATCGCTGCTGCAGTAGGTCTTAAGTTTACAGTAACAGGTGATACAATCTGCGACGAGCAGCATCCTGTAATCCTTGAGTCTATGGAGTTCCCAGAGCCAGTTATCGAGCTTGCTATTGAGCCAAAGACAAAGAATGATCAGGGTAAGATGGGTGAGGCTTTGGCAAAGCTTGCTGAAGAAGATCCAACATTCCGTGCTCATACAGATGCTGAGACAGGTCAGACAATTATCGCAGGTATGGGTGAGCTTCACTTGGATATCATCGTAGACAGACTTCTCCGTGAGTTCAAGGTAGAGGCTAACGTAGGTGCTCCACAGGTTGCTTACAGAGAGTGCTTTACAAAGGCAGTTGAAGTTGATAGTAAGTACGCTAAGCAGTCAGGTGGTCGTGGTCAGTATGGTCACTGTAAGGTTCGTTTCGAGCCTATGGATCCAAATGGCGAGCAGCAGTTCATCTTCGAATCAGAGGTTACAGGTGGTGCTATTCCTAAGGAATACATCCCAGCTGTTGGCGAAGGTATCGAAGAGGCTTCACAGGCTGGTATCCTTGCAGGATTCCCAGTACTTGGTGTTAAGGCTGTTGTTTACGATGGTTCATACCATGAAGTCGATTCATCAGAAATGGCATTCCACATCGCTGGTTCTATGGCATTCAAGGATGCTATGGCTAAGGCTGGTGCTGCACTTCTCGAGCCTATCATGAAGGTTGAGGTTACTATGCCAGAGGAGTACATGGGTGACGTAATCGGTGATATCAACTCACGTCGTGGACGTATCGAAGGTATGGATGACATCAGCGGTGGTAAGATGGTTAGAGGTTTTGTACCACTTGCCGAGATGTTCGGTTACGCTACAGACCTTCGTTCTAAGACACAGGGTCGTGGTAACTACTCTATGTTCTTTGATAAGTACGAGCAGGCTCCAAAGTCTGTTATGGATAAGGTTATTGCTGCAAAGAGCAAGTAATTTAAAGTTTTTATGGCATATCCATTTAAATAATTAAAAATTTAAATGGATAGTGCCTAAATATAAAAATGTAGTTGAAAAAATATTTAAAATGAAATATAATAGATTTCAGCTATGAAAACCACGAAAAGTGGTGACTAATCTAATTAATATTTTTAGGAGGATTTCAAACAATGGCAAAGGCTAAATTTGAAAGAAACAAACCACATTGTAACATTGGTACTATTGGTCACGTAGATCATGGTAAGACTACATTAACAGCTGCTATCACAAAGACTCTTCATGCAAGACTCGGTACAGGTGAGGCTGTTGCATTCGAGAACATCGATAAGGCTCCAGAAGAGAGAGAAAGAGGTATCACAATTTCTACATCTCACGTTGAGTACGAGACAGAGGCTAGACACTATGCACACGTTGACTGTCCAGGACATGCTGACTACGTTAAGAACATGATCACTGGTGCAGCTCAGATGGATGCTGGTATCCTCGTTGTTGCTGCTACTGATGGTGTTATGGCTCAGACAAGAGAGCACATCCTTCTTTCACGTCAGGTAGGTGTTCCTTACATCGTTGTATTCATGAACAAGTGTGATATGGTTGACGATGCAGAGCTTCTTGAGCTCGTTGATATGGAGATCAGAGAACTCCTTAACGAGTATGACTTCCCAGGCGATGATACACCAATCATCCAGGGTTCAGCTCTTAAGGCTCTTGAGGATCCTTCATGTGAGTGGGGCGATAAGATTCTTGAGCTTATGCACACAATTGATGAGTATGTTCCAGATCCAGAGAGAGAAGTTGATAAGCCATTTATCATGCCAGTAGAGGACGTATTCTCTATCACAGGTCGTGGTACTGTTGCTACAGGTAGAGTTGAGCGTGGTGTTCTCCACGTTAACGATGAAGTTGAAATCGTTGGTATCTCAGAAGAGACACGTAAGGTTGTTGTTACAGGTATCGAGATGTTCAGAAAGCTTCTTGATGAGGCTCAGCCAGGTGATAACATTGGTGCTCTTCTTAGAGGTGTTCAGAGAGACGAGATCGAAAGAGGTCAGGTTCTTTGTAAGCCAGGTTCAATCACACCACACAAGAAGTTTACAGCTCAGGTTTACGTATTGACAAAGGACGAGGGTGGTCGTCATACACCATTCTTCAACAACTACAGACCACAGTTCTACTTCAGAACAACTGACGTTACTGGTATCTGCGAGCTTCCAGCTGGTACAGAGATGTGCATGCCTGGTGATAACGTAGAGATGACAGTAGATCTTATCCACAGAGTAGCTATGGAGCAGGGTCTTCGTTTCGCTATCCGTGAGGGTGGTAGAACAGTTGGTTCAGGTGCTGTTGCTACAATCATCGAGTAATCTACGCGTAAGGCTACAAGCCGTGCAGATTTAATCATAATATATACCCGGGGAGTGCTTGCACTCTTCCGGGTTTTTATTTTGATTAAACCTATAGGGTACCAGCCCGCGAGCGAGAAGCTGTGCTTCGAGCTTGCACGGCTTGTAGCTAAAAAACCGAGGGAGAATTTATTCTCACCTCGGTTTTTTTATGCTTAACTAAGCGACGGCTGTCGTGACTGAGGAAAGACAAAGTCTCTTCGAGGCTTCTCGTTGTTAATGTTAAGCTATTAGCAGAATATCATAGTTAAAAAATCCCGGCGGACGTTTGCGTCTCGCCGGGATTTTTGTCGTTTATACAAAATATCCTTCCTGCTTGCAAGCATTTTAATATATAATCGTACTTATATAGTGAGAGCGTTCTAAAAGTTAAATCCTAAAGCAAAGGAGACCATATATGGAAGACCATAAGATAATGGCATTGTACGAAGATAGAGACCAGTCGGCTATTGGGCATACTAAGGACAAGTATGGCAGGCTGGTTCGTATGATAGTTAACAACATATTGCATAACAGTTCCGATGCGGAAGAGTGCGAGAATGACATTTATTATAATGTCTGGAATTCAATTCCACCAGTACCACGTAATTTCAAAGCATTTTTGCTGAAAGTAGCACGTAATCAGGCTTTGAAAAAGTACAGTTACATACATGCCAAAAAGCGTGAAGCGGAGGTGCTATATGCCTATGATGAGCTTGCTGAAGTGCTTTATTGCAGGCAAGCAGAGGCAGAACAAGATTCGCAGCTTAGTGATTGTATTAATGATTTTCTAGGGGCGTTGAGTACAGAAAAGCGTAAAGTTTTTATGCTTCGATACTGGTACTTTATGTCTGTGAAAGAAATTGTCGGGCAGACGGGGCTGTCAAAAAGCAAGGTTGAAACGATGCTTTTTCGTACAAGAAATGAATTGAAAGGATACCTAAAGGAAAGGGGATATTTTAATGAGTGATGTTAGGTTAATTGAAGTTTTAAACTGTGTTGATGAGCGTTTTATCTTAGAGGCTGAGCCGTCATTAGGAAAGGATTCAAAGACTCGTACAAGCAGATTAGGTAGCATATGTCGTATAGTGGCAGCGGCAGTGGTTGTGTTAATAGTGGCCAGTGTCAGTATAAATGTTGTGAATCCAACGCTGGCATCTAATCTGCCTATAGTTGGAAGTGTGTTTGAGTACATACAGAAGCGTATATATGCCATAGGAGATTATAAGTCATATGCCACAAGTATTAATGAAACTCAAGAAAGCAACGGAGTTTCAGTGACCTTGGCGGAAGTGTATTGTGATGGATATAATATGTTCGTGTCATACAAGATAGAGAGCAAAAAGGCATTTAAGGAGTATGGGGGAGAATATTTTAGAGATAAGTATATGAATTTTAAATATTCCTATGCCATCAGTACTGACAGTGGCAAGAAAGAGTTGATTAATACAGATATTAATGGTCTTGAAGGGGAGTTCGTCAATGAGAACACATTTGTAGGCTACACTACCTATAACTTAAAAGACGAGGCGTTTCCGGAAAAGTTTAATCTGGTATTACAGATAAGTGATGTGGGGATGTATTATCTTAACACACAGGATAAATTAACATCTATAGTTAATGGTATGTGGAAGTTTGATGTGCCGGTTGAGGTTAATAAGTCGGAGCTTCAGGTTATAGAGGTAAATGAGAGCAAAGACGGTAAGTCTATTGACAAAATTATTGCTTCACCTACTATGATAACCATATACAGTTCATATCCCGCAGGTGAGTATAAGAACAATGCTAACTATACAATCTGGTGTTACACCCAAAACGGCACAGAGGACGTAGGGTTCATGGGCAATTACTATGACACAGAGGGCGTTACATGGATTTCAAGAAAAGATGTAAAATCAGGTGATGTTCTGACAGTGTACTTTGTGGATGTGAATAACATCGATGAAAATGATGAGGCAGGATATTTCACAAAAGAGTTTGTAAAGAAATATGCAATTGTAGAGAAAATGATTGTGGTACCCTAAATAAACGATTGTGGTACAATAAAGAAATGAGTGGGCTTCCAGGTAGGGGAGCCCGCTCATTTTACATTTTGGACCATATCATGGCAACTTATGTCTTCCACATGGCAACTTGCGTTTCGGTATATTGATTGCACATTTTAAAAATGTTATCTTAATCTCGAAAGGAGGCATAGTATGAATATTTCAATTAACGTTAATGAAAATATAAAGGAAACAGAGATTTTAGTATCTTGCAATAAACTTACACCTGACATAGAGAAGTTATTAGCCACACTTCGAGTGCTGAATCAGCAGATGATGGTGACGCAGGATGACGAAATACATATTATTGATGTGGCTAAGATAGTATATGTTGAGGCGTTGGACAGAAAAACATTTGTTTACACAGAAAAGTCATGTTATGAGTCGAAACTTAAGTTGTACGAAATGGAAGAGCGCCTTTGTGAGAGTGGATTTTTTCGCGTTAGTAAGTCCTGTCTTGTAAATGTACATTTTATAAGAGCAATTAAAAACGATATTAACAGAAAGCTTTGCCTGACTTTAGAAAATGGCGAGTTGATTATGGTCTCAAGGCAGTATGCTGAGGAGATTAAGGCAAGATTGGAGGCAGTATAAATGAATAATAAAGATATAAATTACAAGGATGTAAAACGAGATAACAGCATGTTTGATTATCTGGCACAAGTATTTATGGTATTTGGGATTGCAATGATGTGCATGGTTGTATTCTCGGTGGTGTTTGGTGAGAGTGCAAAAGGCTATTCCAGTATGTTTGTATTGGGGAAAGAAGGCGTGAGTATAGAGACCATGGTGCAGTACTTCCTGCTTATAGTAGTAATTATCACGCTTAAATTCACATTTTTTACTGATGCACTCATTAAGAAAATGTCCCTGACACTCCGTACCGTGTTGATGTTTACGATGACGATTGTAGCTATTGCAGCATTTATAGTGATGTTTGGCTGGTTCCCGGCTACAGAGTGGTTTGCGTGGGTGATGTTCTTAGCGTGCTTTGCTATTAGTGCAGGGGTAAGTACATTTATTTCAGTGCTTAAGGAAAAAGCTGATAGTCAGAAGATGCAGCAGGCGCTGGAGAGAATGAAAAAAGAGACAGTATAGAGAAAATGTAAGTCCTCGAAACATATGATATGTTGCGGGGACTTACATTTTTAGTTATATGGGTTACCCTATCTATGGGCTATATGTTGTATTAAGAAAGTAATAATGCCGAGGGCAGTCATAGCGATTCCTATAATCCAATACACCACCATTAAACTGTTGGTTGTGCCGTATATTTCAAGAATACCTTGCATAAGGCTACCCATGGTTAATGTGGCAATTCCGGAGTGATACAGATTACGGGAAACTGCTTTAGGATATATAGTTGGTCGGAATAGTCCTATTGCAAGAAAGGGAATGGCGCCTCCTATTAGCGGAAAGGCAAATGCGTATATCATAAAACAAGAGTATACCTGATGGCTAAAAAGCTCATATATGAAGCTGAATAGAGCTACTAGTATAGAAACTAGTAAATACACAAAAAACGTCTTAAAACGGCTTCTAGGGGGTGTAGAATAGGTTTTAATATCCGATGTAGACAATATCACTCACGCTCCTTTCTTTAATAGTTTTGCCGTTGGTGGTTGGATTATTAACTACTTCACCGTTAAAGTACATAGTGGAAGAACCGCCACCGTCAAGATTGTAGGCAATATCAGCACCTAAGGACTGCATAAATTCAGCAAGTTCATAAAGAGTTAATCCTTCGCTTTCATTAGTTCGTCCGTCTGATACTACAAGCAGGTAATGAAGTTCGTCAATAATACCAATAGCGGTGCGAGGGTTGCTCGCCATAGCCTTTCCGACTTCTTCGTCGGATGTAACTGATATAGAGTTATCAATAACCAGTGCAGGGCCAAATGAAAGTACCTGAGTAGCGCCGTCGGATAACAGTTGTCCGGTGGAGGTGGAATTCTCATTGATAATAGAAAATGAACCATCACCATAAATAACCAAATCCTCCTGATTGCCGGATGAAGAACTTCTGTAAACAGTACCATTTTTAAGGACGTAGCCTTTCTCCTGAACGCCATAGTAATCTCCATTTATTGCGAGAATTGCGTTGTTGCTGGTAGCGATTTCAGAAGTTTTCTGCGTAACATTTTTACCGTATGAACCCTTTGCTAATGCAGTCTTTAAGTATTCGGCAGATGAAATGCGTACGTCAGCTACATAAATGGTTGTGTCATATCTTCGGTACTGAGTGATAGCGATGTTTATATGTTCATCCAAGTAACTGGAATCGGTTTGGATGGCCGCTTCAGGACTATTCATTGATTCACTGTTGTTGGACTTGGTTTCATAGAATGAATTGTTGGGAATCTCCGGTTGGTAAACCTTTGTAATAACAAATGTGTCTAATAGTACATAGGCAGTAAATGCTACCAATGTAAGACCATATACAATTCCCCATATGTATCGTTTCATAAGGATAATCCTCCTACTTGAGTCTGGGGTGTGAAAGGGCGGCCTTTGGCCGCCCTGACATATTATGTTTACTGTGCAGCAAATGTTCCTGAAGATGAGCCTACATTGATAGTGTAGTTCTGACCTATAACCATATCGGCTGTACTTAATATAACTACAGAGAAGGCTAATTCAGGTGTGTATTCAATAAGGGTCTTTCCATTGCTGTCTGTAAGTGTAATCTTAGTTCCGGCTGACTGGTTTCCAACGCTTACAGAAATAACACCCTGCTTTGATGAGCTAAATGTCTGTGCCATTCCGGAAGCACCGGTTCCGATAAATGTACCACCGCTGATAATACCACTTGTATCATAGTCAAGTGTAGCGGTATCGCCCTGATTAGGACCACAAACAACTGTGTATCCGCCGGAAATCTCTAAAGTTCCGTTGGCATCCATGCCATCGCCGGAAGCCTGAATATTGAGCTTGCCGCCTGAAACTACTATGCTTCCGCCGGATGATGAGCTGGCACCCATACCACCAGCACCGCCCATACCACCAGGCACATTGCCAGTGTTACCTGCGCCTGCTGTGTTGCCAGAAGTATTGCCTGTGCTTGCATCACTTGTGTTACCGACACCGCCAGGAACGCTTGCACCACCGCGTCCACCGCCGCCGAACTGGTCTCCACCACGATTGCCACCGAATCCGCTTGAGTCAGTACCTCCGGCAGCATTCAGACCATCGTCGCTTGCTACCAGTGATATGTCGCCACCGCTGACGGCTATATGAAGAGCTTCCAATCCTTCGTAACTCTCTGTTATCTTAATGGTTCCATTGGTGATAGTGAGTGTGTCATCTGCGTGAACTCCGTCATCGCCGGATGCTATATTAAATGTACCACCGTTAATAGTGATGGAACTGTTAGAATGTAAGGCATCGTCAGCTGAATCAACTGTAATAGTGCCGTTGTTTATAAGTACACTGCCCGCTGCTTTCAAGCCCTTAATGCTAGTACTGTCCTCACTTGTTGAAGTTGACGATGAACCGCCTGCAAGACTGGATATGCTTGAATTGCCAGTATTTCCAGTGCTTCCGTTGTTGCCGGTATTTCCGGCACCGCCCATGCCACCACGATTACCGCCGGGCATCATACCACCACCGAAATTGCCCCAGTTATCAGAGGTTTGCTTAGAAGCATTTTTAGCACCACCACCAGCTGTGACATCAATAGTACCGCCTTCAACCTGAAGAGTTGAACCGGCACTTATACCATCGCCTTCAGCGTCAATATCGAGTTTACCGCTTGCTATGTATACGAATCCCAGTGTTGCGTCGTCTGAGTTCTCTGCGTGGATACCATCCTTGCCGGCATCTACGGTAATGGTTGCGTTAGTAATTCTCACGCTGTCGTTAGCATCAACACCATGGGATGCAGATGTAACAGTGTATGTTCCGCTTGTGAATACAAGGTCATCTTTAGACACAATACCATGTCCCGCAGGAGAGGTAACGGTGAGCTTTCCACTGCCGTTAAATGTCAAGTCCTGCTTAGAGAAAACAGCAGCGTCGATATTGTTGTCATCGATAGCTGTAAATTTTCCACCATTGGCAAGAGTGTTAGTAGTGCCGCTTTGCAATGTGACAAAAACCTTGTCTGCTTCAAGAATATATAGAGGTGCTGATGTCTTGCTGGTGATATTAACACCATTAAGAACAAGCTGTGGTTTATCGCTATCCTCTGCGTTAACCACTATCATACCATCATTAAGGGTACCTGATATGATATATGTTCCTTCGTCTTTAATAGTAACCTTTGTGCCTGATATTTCTACCTTGTTAGAATTGCAGCTGGCTGAGTCACCATTTAACTGAATAGTGATGCTTCCGCTGGTTGAGTATTCTGTTCTTGAATCTCTGTCTGTAAACATATCAGATGCGCTTGCAGCAAATGTTGCATCTTCCACAGAACCTGAAGCACCATCGCCGCCAGAATCGCCGCCATTGGCGTTCTGTTCATTATTAACGCTGCTTTCGTTATTGTCAGTAGAAGATATTGACTGTCCACAACCACTTAATACCAGTAACATTACCAGAATAAGTGCTATTAATTTCTTCATAAGTAACTCCTTTCATAGTTGGGTTTGATTTTAACTTATGATACATAATAATTGTGAACATAATTGTGAAATTATGTGAAAAAAGTATGTTTATTTACAAAGAGGGATATATGTCAGAAAATATAAGAATAATATTGACAAAAATATATGCCTGTGTGATAATCAATTATAGAAAAGGTGCTACCGATAGACGGTTAGTCCAATTTTATATTAGTTAGAAACAACCGCTACTTTGATATGTACCCAGAATTCTGGACACATTAATTTAAACTAGGCACAACACATGGATGCTTCTCTGTATTTTGCAGGAGGCATCCATTTTGTTTTAGCCTGTATTCTCTCGTTATTATAATAATCTATATATTCCTTTAT
>JAZQME010000006.1:0-40510 GCA_045543195.1 Lachnospira sp. | reverse complement strand
AGCTTCTGCCTTTGTACTATCATAAAGAGTTGCTGTTGAACCTGCATCTCCATACATACATGAGCCTAAAGCTATTGTTATCTTTCCGGCTGGTACATTTATTGCTATTGTGTTACCTGCCTGCTTTGTCTGAAGACCATGCGAGCCGTTGTTACCAAAGAAACCTTTAAATGTAATCGCACCATCTGCCATTGCATATGTACTCGATGCAGATGTAAGTGCTGCCGCTGCGTTAGCTCCGTTTTCGTTATTTACGAAATCGATACTTACAGCGTCACCATCTAATGGTATAACTGCTTCCGCATTTGCCTTAATAGCAAATATGCCTGCTGGAAGTGTTGTAAGCAAGCCTGCTACCATAGTAACGGCAAGTAACAACGAACCAACTTTTTTTAGCTTTCTTTTTAAGCTAAACTTCATAATTCTTTTCCTCCTTAATTTAATTATATTTGTTTTATGGGACACGCTTTTTATCGTGCCCACCCCGCATATCTTTACGTAATATATAAGCCTTGCTGTCATATATTACCTTGGTTTCAGCCTATCATTTTCGCTTATACCTTTTCTACTCATTTCTTTACCGTCTACTCTGTTAATTACTGACTTTTTTAGGTGTCAATTATGAATATATGTCATTTTATACACCGTCCACGCCTCTTTTTTGTGCATTTCTAACAAATACTGGACATCACATTAAAAACATACATACTTTTTTAGGCTGTAAAATGCAACTACCCACAGCGCAAATAATAGAATTTTTTCTTGTGTATTGGACATAAAAGTAGTATTATTTTTTCGTAATATTTACAATTACAAATCTAAATGTCGAGGTGGAAATATGATAAGATTTATATGTACTAAGGATTATGATGATATGAGCAGAAAGGCAGCCAACATTATTGGTGCTCAGATCGTCTCAAAGCCTAACTCTGTTCTTGGACTGGCAACAGGCTCTACACCAATTGGTGCTTATGCCCGTCTGGTTGAGGGTTATGAACAGGGAGATTTAGATTTTTCTCAGGTTACAAGTGTTAATCTGGATGAATATAGAGGACTTCCTCATGACAACGATCAAAGTTACTACTATTTTATGAATTATCATCTTTTTAGCAAGGTTAATATTGATGTCAACAACACTTACGTTCCTGACGGAATGATTGCTGACGCAGATGAGGCGTGCAAGAAGTATGATGAAATCGTTAAAAATACAGGTGGCGTAGATTTACAGCTTCTTGGTATGGGACACAACGGTCATATCGGTTTCAATGAGCCAAGTGATATATTTGTTAAGGGGACAAACTGCGTAAACCTTACACAGTCAACAATTGATGCTAACGCTCGTTTCTTCGCATCAAAGGAAGATGTTCCTACACAGGCCTACACAATGGGTATCCAGACTATCATGAACGCAAAGAAGATTCTTGTTGTAGTTAATGGCGAGGGCAAGGCTGACATCGTTAAAAAAGCTTTCTTCGGCGATGTAACACCTCAAGTACCTGCTTCAATCCTTCAGTTACACCCTGATGTAATCGTTGTTGGTGACGAAGCTGCATTCTCACAGATTAAGGATTTAATCTAATCAAATATATATTCCCCTAGGGAAAACAGCAATGGGCGGGACTCTCAGAGTCCCGCCCATATATTATATCCTTATACTTCCTTTGTGCTTTCAAGCAATTCTTTCGCTTTATCATAGTCTTCCTTCGCAACTTCTATCAATTCCAACGCAGCTTCGAATGAATACCCTTTATCTTCAAGTTTTCCAACCATTTCCACCAGTACTTTAGCCTCTCCAATAGTCTGCCCCAAATCTTTTCCCTGCTGAATTCCCTGCTGAATTCCCTGCTGAATTCCTTGCTGTAGTCCTTCTTGAAGTCCCTCTTGGAGTCCTAATCGCCTGCCTTCTTCGAGACCTTGTTCCATAAACTCTTCTCGTAACTGGTTCTCCAACCTTCTTTGTTGCTCTTCCACATCCCAAACGTATATACTCATCTTAACGACCTCCGATTTTTGACGCATCAAAAAGTCACGTAAAACTCCACTCTCTATGCACTCGTCAACCGCTTTAATAACTGCTTCCTCATGCGTCAACACCTTACTATACTTCGTAACAAGCTCTGTATATTGGATATATTGAGCTAAAATCGGGCATTTACTTTTTAATTCCTCATTCTTACCTGAACTGACATTATACACTTTCACTATTAACTCCAGCGATGGTCTGTCTTTACATCCAATAAATGCATCAGATAACTTTAACTCACTATATTCCGGATAATTACCGCTTCCATTATAGAATACCACAAATTCAGGATTTGGCAACATAATAGTCTTCGATCCATAAATAGTATTCCCCT
Organism: Lachnospira sp.; assembly: GCA_045543195.1. Taxonomy (GTDB): domain Bacteria; phylum Bacillota; class Clostridia; order Lachnospirales; family Lachnospiraceae; genus Lachnospira. Next base: position 38,153 of record JAZQME010000006.1, on the reverse strand, counting down.
GCTCATTCTTCTCGTAACTGTGAAAAATATCTGCTATATAATACAAATCCCTTAGTGGCATATTCGGATTCCACGTAGTTTGTTGTTCATACAGATTGGTTGTATCCTGAATAATAAAAGAAACATCGTTCTTTATATTCATATACACAGCATTCTCTAATGTATTGAACTTTAACTGCGTTTCATCGGTGTAATTCGCCCCACTTAGACCATTATATAACTCCAGCGCATTCTTAGGATCTTTATATAACATCCTAAACACTGAATCATTCTGATTTCTTACTACTGCTGACAATAGCACCCCTTTCCTCATAGAGTTGCGCAACATCCATAGATGTATAATATTTATATCTTATAAGTATATAATTATCATATATCCATTTTAGTATACTGTCAATATATATTTGTAGCTATTTTATTTTTTCAAATAATTTACCAACTCCTATACCTAATATTGCTCTCCGCCGCGTCACTCATTCTAACACTCCTGTTAAATGCAGGTGCCTTGGTCATAGCATTGTCACCATAGTGCAATTCTTCCAACTGAGTACAGCCTAGAAGCGCTCCTACCTTGTCATCCGACAGATTATTATTCGTAACATCCAGTATTCTCATATTAGGCATAACTTTAAGAAAATCCAGATTATCTATTTTGCCACCTCTGATTGTAAGCACCTCAAGATGAGTAAAATGATGAAGCATACTTGTATTATCTCTAAAGTCATCATCATTAAACTTACTATAATATATAGTAAGCTCCTTAAGTTTGCTCAAATCGCCTATCTTAGTATAGTCTATATCCACGTCACATTCACGCATAGTAAGCTTTTGTAGCTTTGGCGAAGCAAATATAGCTGCTCCTCCCTTAGCATATTCTACATTATACATGTAGATTTCTTCCAGATTCGTAAGTTCCGACAATCCACTAAGATTACCCAATAACTGACTTTTCAGATACAACTTCTTAAGTCCCTTTAGGTTAGCTATATGTGAAGTATCCGTTGAACCTGATGTAAGACTTAAATATTCAAGCTTCGGCAGCTTCTCGAACTCTTTAAGCATTTTACTGCCTGCACCCATAACCGATATAAGCTTAAGATTAGTAAGCTTACTCCAGTCTATCTCACCTTTCATATAGCTACATGAAAATGTTAACTCTTCCAGTCCTGTCAATGTATTTATTATCTCGTAATCCTTTATATCATTGCAATCCCATATATCCAGCACCTTAAGCGTTGTTTTTCCCTTTAATGGCTCCAGGGTGTCAATGGATATTTTATATCCATCCAACTTCACAGATTCCAGATTATCAAGATTTTTCATAAAATCTATAGAATATATGCCATTGGCTGAGATATGTATAGTCTTCAAAGTATTAATCTGACCTAAAACATCAAAATTCTTAGCAGTATCATCCGCATCGATGTAGAACTCCTCCAAGTGTGTATAACCGGATAAGAAAGAAAAATCCTTAATCTCCTCCGATGTACAATCCAGCACTTTAAGATTAGTAAACTCTTCTCTTCTTGAAGTGGTGGAGCCGACACTAACACCATAAAGATGCGTAATTCCTCCCGGATTCGGTACATATTTCGCTATAGCACTAAGACTGTTAGTGCAGCTAAGCTTCTGTAAACTCTTAAGCTCAGTAAGTTCATCCGATGAAAGAGAACCTTTTCTGTAATAGCTGATCAGATTCGGAAAGTGATATACCTGTTTAGCAATCACATCCACAGTTCCATCTACTCTAAATTCCTTCTTTACACCTGACACTATGCAGTAACCCACTACACCAAAACTGTCGCTGTCAATCTTTAGTTCTGTTGCGCTTTCCCACTCCTCGTCAGTGATATCATCGTACTCTTTTCCGAATATCTGCTTCGCAACACTCTTGAACTTATCATTCACTTTGACTTTTTCTTCTTTGGCAGTTTTTTTGCTGTTCTTCATAGTATCAGTACAGCCTTTCATCAAAGAAAAAAGCCCCACTCCGCACAGTAAGAATGCCAGCATAAAACCTACGAATACAACCAATGCTTTAAATGTATCTGCCGCACTGCTTTTACTACTATAACTGTGCCCTGTATATTTGCCGGAACTTGTTTCGCGATAAGATAGACGTTCCAATGTCTTATGAACTTTTTTCTGCTTTTTACTTTCCTTCTTTTGCTGCTTCTGCTGTGCATTTTCCTGCTTCTGTTTTGCTTTTTGCTGCTTCTTAAGCTCCCCCAACACAAAAACAGTAGAACAATAACTGCACTGATACTCAGATTCACTTATCTTCTTAAGCTTCGCTCCGCAATTAGTACATTCCAACTCATTCAAACGTATCTTTTTAGCCATTACCAATCCCTCTACATTGCCTCTAGTCACCATGTGCCCATCGAACACGTCTTGATTAACCGAGATTCTCTATCAACGCAATAAGCGTCGCCTTATCATTAAGTCTTGGATTCTCCATTACTATATGAAGTAACTCATCCAAAGTCTCGCCTATCCTCTTTCCGGAAAGGCCATACTCCATCAGGTCATTACCATTAATATCCAAGTCCTTGACAGATATGCAATCACCTCTAGCTATTATGTCCTTGCACATATACTCAATAACTACAAGATGCTTACGACGTGAATTCATAGAAATACCGGTAATCTCTTCAGATGTAGTTATAATCATACGTTCATACTCTATCATAAGTTCAACAAGCTCCTTGCCATACTTATGCAATGCTTCTCGAACCGATGGCTCATTTTCTTCTATAACGATTTTAGCATTATTTATAAGCGCTGTAACTGTATCAACTGTATAATTATCAAGCTTCAATCGCTTCAATTCAGCTTTAGCTTCCTCCGCTGTTAACGGACTCAACAATGCTGCATATCTTAGAACCGGAGTCTTCGGTGCTACCTTTAACATCATAAGCACCTTTTTAGCATATTTTCCTGAAAGGACATTGTGAATTATAGGCAGAATATCCTTAAACAGTTCTGTTTCCTTATACATACGCACATAATCCGGATTATCTGACAGCAACGTCTTAACAAGCTCTACCTGAACCCGTTCCATACTGACTTTAACGATATTAGGAGCAAGCTTTATAATCGCTGCAAATGTATCTTTATCAATCTCAAACCCAAGCTGGGCTGAAAATCTTACTGCACGCATCATACGCAGAGCATCCTCTGTAAAACGTTCCTTTGCATCACCAACGCAACGTATAATCTTTCGCTCCAAGTCTCCTATTCCGTCAAACTCGTCAACTAAACCCACGCTGTCATTATATGCCATAGCATTGATAGTAAAATCCCTACGCATAAGGTCATCCTTCAAGCTCACTGAAAATTCAACTGTCTCCGGATGTCTGCCATCCTTGTATTCTCCGTCAATTCTGTATGTAGTTACCTCATATCCGGTCTTGTCCATCATAACAGTAACCGTTCCATGCTTAATACCTGTATCAACAGTTCTTTTAAAGAACCCTTTCACCTGCATCGGTAAAGCTGATGTTGTTATATCCCAATCATCCGGCTCTCTTCCAAGAATACTATCCCTTACACAGCCACCTACAGCATACGCCTGGCAACCATGACTCTCTATGGTACTTATGATATTTCTCACATCTTCCGGAAGCATAACTTTACCATCAAACATCCTTACTCACTCCTATTATACCGGCTGAGAGCACCTATGCACCCAAACCGTATTTCAATTAATATTACAAAGGGGGTAAATCAGTAATAGGGTGAATTGTATGTCCTACAGACTGTAGCTGAACGCCGGCACTTAACGAACACAAGTTAAACCCTGTTTAACTTTGTGAGTTTAGTACCGTTGCGTTTAGCTCCAAGTGAAAACGGGTCTGTAGGGCATATACATTCACCCTTAGTACTGTTCTAACCTAATTTGTCATATTAGTACGCCTTACCCCAGTAAACCATCTTCTTCGCAGGCTTTCCGCAGCATACACATACATCTGACAAATTCTCCTGCTCGAATGGCATACATCTTGAAGTAGCCGTTGTATCTTCCTTAATCTTGTCCTCGCAGTCTCTGTCACCGCACCACATAGCCTTTACAAAACCAGGCTTGTTAGCAACTGTATCCTTGAACTCATCATAGTTAGTTGCAACATATGTATGCTCCTCTCTATGTGCTCTTGCACGTTCAAGCATTTCTACCTGCATAGAATCAAGAATCTCTGTTATCTTAACAGCAAGCTCGTCGATAGCAACTGTAACTTTCTCTCTTGTATCTCTTCTTACGATAATAGCCTGTCCTGCCTCGATGTCTCTTGGTCCCATCTCAACTCTTACAGGGATTCCACGCATCTCCTGCTCTGAGAACTTCCAACCAGGATTCTTATCACTATCATCAACCTTAACACGAAGACCAGCCTTTGCTAACATTTCCTTAACCTCTGCTGCCTTCTCAAGAACGCCTTCTTTTTTCTGCATAATAGGTACAATGTCAACCTGCACAGGTGCAATTCTTGGTGGAAGCACAAGTCCGCTGTCATCACCATGAACCATAATAAGAGCACCGATAAGTCTTGTTGTCATACCCCAAGAAGTCTGATGTGCATACTTAAGTGTATTGTCCTTATCTGTGTACTGTATACCAAATGCTTTGGCAAAACCATCACCGAAGTTATGGCTTGTACCTGACTGAAGTGCCTTACCATCATGCATAAGTGCCTCAATAGTATAAGTAGCCTCAGCACCTGCAAACTTCTCCTTAACAGTCTTACGAGCCTTAACAACAGGTATAGCAAGAACCTCCTCACAGAAGTTAGCATATACATTAAGCATCATAAGCGTTCTCTCTTCTGCTTCCTCAGCTGTTGCATGAGCCGTATGACCTTCCTGCCACAAGAACTCTCTTGAACGAAGGAATGGTCTTGTCTCCTTCTCCCAACGAACAACTGAACACCACTGATTATAAAGCTTTGGAAGATCTCTGTATGACTGAACCTCATCCTTATAGAAGTCACAGAAAAGTGTCTCTGATGTAGGTCTTACACACATTCTCTCCTGAAGTTCATTAAGACCTCCATGTGTCACCCAAGCAACCTCAGGTGCAAAACCCTCAACATGATCCTTCTCTCTCTGAAGCAAACTCTCAGGAATAAACATAGGCATATAAACATTTTCTACGCCAGTCTCCTTAAATCTTGCATCCAATTCCTTCTGTATATTCTCCCACAAGGCGTAGCCTGCCGGCTTAAATATCATACACCCTTTAACGCTTGAGTATCCCATTAACTCAGCCTTCTTAACAACATCTGTGTACCACTGTGCGAAATCAACATCCATAGATGTTATCGCTTCAACAAGCTTTTTATCCTCTGCCATAATTCCTCCTCGGCTATTCAATATTTTTCCGTATGCTACTTAGTTTACCACGTTCAATCGCTGTTTTCAAGTAAAGTATTAACGCCTTTATAATACAATAAGAAACCGGACCTAATATAAACCCCATAATTCCATAAACCATCAATCCTACAAATATCACCATCAACATAGTAAATGGTGCAATTCCAAGTCTGGTCCCCATAAACCTTGACTCTAGAATTTCTCTCACGAAGTATGTTACAACATAGAGTGTCAAAAGTACTGCTGCCACAAAAAAATCCCCGGACACAAGTTCAAACAACGCCCATGGCAAAAGTATTGTACCTGCTCCAAATATAGGCAAGGCATCAATCACCCCTATAAGCACTCCTATGACAAATGCGTAAGGATTCCCCACCAACATAAGTCCCACAACGCATACCACCGCATTGGCAACAATTATAATAGCCTGAACTTTAAAGTACACATGTATAAGTCTGTTAAGACTTTCAGATACAACCTTTATTTCACGTCTGAACACACTATGTCTGCACCAATCCCTGATTTTATCCAATGCCCCCGACAGATAAATAATCGACATAATCCCAACTATAATCGAGCCCATAACCTTAATAACATTGACCGCCACCGGAAGGGATATAGAGACCACTTTTCCAACCATCTGTGTGTCCAATCCTTCCGCTACTGAGCGGGTTATTTTTCCTGCCATATCACAAAGAAATGCATAACTGCTTCCATCAGTAATTCCCAACCAGCCATCAATATTGTTACATATTCCTGATGCCGACTGTTGCACATATATCACATAGTAATCATAATTCTTCACCAGCGCTTTTATCTCTTTGATACCAAGCCATCCCACATACCCTAGTGATACTACCAGCACAATTATAAGAAGCGCTACGATTATCCCCGCAGCTATACCATTTCTTCCGCCAAGCTTTCCTGCCAGCCACTTAACCGGTCTTTCAATACATAAAGCAATCAGATACGCAATAATAAATGGGGCGGTAATCGGGAACAAGAATTTCACCCCCAGATACACCGCCACCACTATAATGAAACTTCCCAGCAAAAGAAGCCCCTTTTCTACCCCAGCTAAATCTTTCTTCATCACACCATCCCCCTGTATCATCATAATACAAGTATTCACAGGATATGGCAGATTTATGTATTAATTCCTCAGATATACGCCACTCACTATGCATTTTTCTTCATCACAATAACCACTCCGGCTCCACATTATATGCCTTACCATCTATTTCAAGAGAACAGGCGCACAATGCTATTTCCTGCCTGCCAAGACGAATATTTTCTATGGTCTTTGAATCCTCATATTGGTACTCACCATACTTTCCATCTCCCAGCAGCGAACATCCTCTTGATGCAAACTGAACTCGAATCTGATGATGCCTTCCGGTAATCAGATGTATCTTAACCAGCGATATAACATTATCTTTTGCATCTTTCAACTCTTTAATAACTTCATATTCCAGTTCTGCTCTTTTTGCACCCTCCTCTGTTTTATCTGCCACAGAAGATGTATTGCTCTTTTCATCCTTCTTAAGATAATCCACCATGCTGCCGGATTTAGCCGGAAGTTTTCCACATGCTAGCGCAAGATACTGTTTACAAAATCCACCCTGCTGCATCTGTTTTGAAAGTCTTCCCGCCTCCTGTTTGGTCTTTGCAAACAATACAAGCCCGCTTACGGGACGGTCCAGCCTGTTAATAAGCGCTGCATAAACTTCTTCTCCCTTTTTCTTTCGATATGCCAACACTTCGCTTGTCAAATCCACATCAAAGTTCTTACCGCTTTGAGTTAACTGCCCCGCCTTTTTAAAGACTATTAATAATTTATTGTCCTCATAAATAACTTTCATATCGATTCCTTTCATTTTAACACTTAGCAATCTATTGCTTTTATTTTACAATTTAGTTTTATAATCGATTTAGTTTTATAATCAAAAACCATTTGACGTATATCTACTTATTTATTATAATTTTTCTTGTATTATTATAATTTCGCAACGGCTGTTTTTCAAGCCTTGCGAACCACAATTAAGGGAGGAAGTCATGGATAATTACACACCAGATCCATTTAACACAGCACAGAATCAGACTGACAGCAGTACTGACAGCGCTAACACATATGCTAACAATGCATATAACAACACACAGACTTATAATCAGACACAGGCAACTAATGTAAACAGCAGTTACAGTGACTATACAGATATGTACAGCCAGCCTGCTAACAACACTAACACATATGTTAACAGTGGAGCTTATAACAACGGCACTTATAATCAGGGGTACAATAATGCCGGTTACAACGCCGGCTATAACAATGGCACTTACAACCAGGGTTACAACAATGGTACTTACAATAACACTGGCTACAGTCAGAACTATAACACAACATATAACAACGGTACTTACAATCAGGGATATGTTAACAACACACCATACACTAACTACAACGCATATCAGCCAGTAGCCGGTAACTTCCCTTCATATGGTACTTATTTGACTCTCAGCATCCTTTCATTTATCTTTACAAGCTGGATCTGTGGACTTATTTCTATTATCCAGATAACAAAGGGTAACACAGCATATAAGAATGGCGACGCTTTCACATACCAAAAGTGTGTTAAGAATTCAAAAACTGCTTTAATCGTAGGATTAGTTATCGGTATTCTTAATATCGTTCTTCAGGTTGCATTATTTATGCTGGGATCTTAATTAATATTAATAATTATAAAATATATAAAATAAGAGGTTGTCGTTCATTCGACAACCTCTTTCATATTCTAATCTCGTCCGCTAGTGTGCATACACATTATCTGGGGCGTCCCGGAAATTCTAATTACACCTTAAATCTGTAACCCACGCCCCAAATAGTCTCGATATACTGCGGCTTTGATGTATCAAATTCTACTTTCTCACGAATCTTCTTAATATGAACCGTAACTGTTGCTATGTCACCGATTGAATCCATATCCCAGATTTCCTTGAAAAGCTCATCCTTAGTAAATACTCTGTTAGGATTCTCTGCAAGAAATGTAAGAAGGTCAAATTCCTTTGTTGTAAATACTCTCTCTTCTCCGTTAACAAAAACTCTTCTGGCAGTCTTGTCAATCTTAATACCACGAATCTCGATAACATCATTGGCTTCCTTAACGCTGCTTACAAGTCTTTCATATCTTGCAAGATGTGCCTTCACTCTGGCCACAAGCTCACTTGGACTAAAAGGCTTCGTCATATAATCGTCTGCGCCACCACCAAGTCCTCGTATCTTATCAATATCTTCCTTCTTGGCAGACACCATAATAATCGGAGTATTCTTTTCCTCTCGAACTCTCTTGCATATCTCGTAACCATCCATTCCCGGAAGCATAACATCAAGAATAATTATGTCATAATCCTCTTCCAGTGCAGCCTTACAACCTGCTGTTCCATCAGCTTTAATAACAACCTCGAAACCACTCAACTCCAGATAATCCTTTTCAATCTCTGCAATCGCTTCCTCATCTTCTACGATTAGTACCCTACTCATTACTAAATCCTCCATCTTGCTAAATATTTATTCTTACTGTTTGTTAATGTCTTTACTTATCTTTAAACATATATGCATAGTGGTTCCCTCACCGGTAGCACTCTCTGCCCATATTTTACCCTTATGATCCTCAACGATTCTTCTAACGATAGCAAGACCAATTCCACTTCCGCCTTGTGTACTATTTCTGGAATCGTCTGTTCTGTAAAATCTTTCAAATATGCGCGGCAATTCAGCAGGACCTATGCCCTTACCATTATCACGCATGATGATGTGTGCATATTCACCTTCATCATACACATCAATAGAGATAACACACTGCCTAGAAGGCTCTCTATACTTAATAGAGTTACTTATTATATTGTTGATAACTCTTCTCATCTGTTCAGCATCAATCGGAATATAAACACCATCTCCTGCATGACAGTTATAATTAAGCTCCACTTCCGCAGCGTCAAGATCTATGCTAATCTCCTCACACAGATCATCAAAATACCACTTAAGATTAACATTATCAAATACATATGGCACCCTGTTGGTATCAAGCTTTGAGAAAAGTGTAAGCTCATCAATAAGCCTGTCCATATCATTAACCTTATTGGCAATGGTTCTTAAATACTTCTCCTGCTTCTCCGGTGTATTGGCAACACCATCCATAATACCTTCAAGATAACCTTTTATTGATGTAAGAGGTGTCTTTAAGTCGTGTGAAATATTACGTATAAGTTCCTTTTCTTCCATATCCGACTTTATCTTTTCCTGCGCAGTCTTCTTCAATATAATACGCATTTCCTCAAAGTCTTTACATACATCTCCAATCTCATCATTGCTTGTCTTTGGCATCTGAAAATCGAAGTTACCCATCTTGATATTGTTAGTTGCAAGTCTCAACTTATTAACCGGCCTTACTATAGAACCATATATCCAGATATACAAGAACATTCCTGTCAGGATAAGAACCAATCCCATAGCTATCATCATCTGAATCATAGCTTCTTTCATCTCAGGAATACCCTGACTAAGGGAAGTAATAATAAGAACTGTATAATAGTCATCGGACTTGCTCGAGAATGTTATCTTTCTGATAAGTGACTGATATTCACCACCTCTGTACAGGCCAACATCCGACACATCATGGGAAAAATCGGTAGCTTTAGCAAACTGCGCCAGCTCCTCACTAGTCAAACCACTGGTAGTATATGTAATTTTATCATTTTTATATACTGTAAGAGTTGAATTCTTAGCCTGTAACTCTACGCCCTTTTCATCCAGATATTCATCATCATTAAACTTCTCGGGTGTTTCTTCTGACACCTTCTTAAGCTCTATATATTCACTATCGGTCATCTTCCCCATCAACACGTTAGGTGCATTGATATACTTTTTTACTGTCTCTTTATCTACATCATATACTTTAGCCATAGCATCAATCTGCACATCAAGAATAAATGCAAATGCAAGAACTCCAAGAAATATCGGTGCAATAAACATTATACATGACGATATAAACAACTTACTTCTTAATTTCATTATTTTTCCCCAAACTTATACATTTTTCGAAGCATACGGATATATTACCATATTGTGACTTTAATTAACAAAAACAATTAATTAAAATGTCTTAAATATCCATAAAACTTTATAAACCAACCCATATCTTTTATCATAAAAAGGCACACAGAGACCTACATTCTCTATGTGCCATTATGCATTATCCTATCTTTAACTTGAACTTCTGTGCTTCGCGCTCAGAATCAACTCTTTCAATAACAGCACCAAGACTTCTAAGCTTGCCTTCAAAGTCCTCATAACCTCTCTGAATATACTCAATATCCTCTATCTCAGAGACACCCTCTGCTGCCAATGCAGCAATAACCAACGCTGCACCGGCTCTTAAGTCCGGAGCCGAAAGTGGTGCTCCTGTAAGAAGCTCTACACCTTCAATATACGCTGTATTGCCTTCAACCTTAATCTTGCTACCCATACGGTTTAACTCATCGACATACTTAAAACGATTCTCAAATATGCTTTCAGTAACCATACTTGAACCACTTGCTAATGCAAGCACAACCGCCATCTGTGGCTGCATATCTGTAGGAAAACCTGGATATGGTAAAGTCTTAACATTAGTGCTCTTAAGATGACCTTTTCCTACAACTCTCACCCAGTCGTCGCCTTCGACAACCTCACAACCCACTTCAAGAAGCTTTGCTGACAAAGACTCAAGATGCTTTGGGATAACATCTTTAACCACAACATCGCCCTTTGTAGCTGCCGCTGCAAACATAAATGTTCCAGCTTCTATCTGATCTGGAATAATCGAATAAGTTGTACCATGAAGTCTGCTTACGCCCTTAATTCTGATAACGTCCGTACCAGCACCCTTAATATTGGCACCCATAGCATTAAGGAAGTTAGCAACATCAACGATATGCGGTTCCTTTGCTGCATTCTCAAGCGTTGTTTCCCCTTCTGCCATACATGCTGCCATCATAAGATTAATAGTCGCACCAACAGAAACCACGTCGAAATACACGTGATTACCTGTAAGCTTCTTTGCACTTGTCTTTATCATACCATGTGAAATATCCACTTCAGCACCAAGTGCCTTAAATCCTTTAATATGCTGATCAATTGGTCTGCTACCAATGTTACAGCCACCCGGCAACGCTACCTGAGAACACTTATACTTTCCAAGCAAAGCACCCAACAAATAATATGAAGCCCTAATCTTCTTAATATACTCATAGTCGACATTCATATCACATATGCTGCCACCATTAATCTGTACTGAATTATTATATACGTATTTAACCTTTGCACCAATGCCCTCTATCGCCTGCAATAATACTCTCGTGTCTCTCACATTAGGTACGTTCTCAATTGTTACAGTTTCGTCTGTCATAATTGCAGCCGCAAGAATACCAAGCGCAGCATTCTTTGCACCACCGATGGACACTTCTCCGTGAAGTGGATTGCCACCTTTAATAATATACTGTTCCATATGTGCACCTCAAAAATTGAAGAATAAATCTATCCTTCTTATATATATATTCAAAAGTCTGAAATAAATGCTATATAAATCTAAACATATTCTTCAGTATTATAACACAATAAAAAAGAGCTTGCAATACGCAAACTCTTTTCTAAATTAATACTTATTTACATAGTTCAATGGATTAACAAATCTTCCACCTATAACAATCTCAAAGTGAAGATGCGGACCTGTTGAATAGCCTGTATTTCCTGAATAAGCTATAAGCTGACTCTGCGAAACATACTGACCAACACTAACTGCACATTTACTAAGATGCTTATATCTCGTCTTCGTTCCATTAGAATGTGTAATCTCAATAGTATAACCACCGCTACCATACCATCCTGACATAGTAACTCTTCCCGCTGCTGCTGCCCTAACCTGTGTGCCTGTCGAAACTCCCCAATCCACACCGGAATGGAATACACCATTGCTCTTATAACCATATGTGTATGTTACCGCACCACCAGTTACTGGTCTTATATACTGAGGTGGTGTAAGAGTACCTACCGAAACCACCTTTGGTTTTGACTCTTTAATAATCGTCTGATCAATTATGTTAACATAAGACTGAACGCCATTAACATACGTAATATCAGCTGTTACCTCTCGATATCCTGTTGTTCCTGCATTAATAACTTTATTAGTACCTCTAAATGCCTTATTGTTATCGACATACTGAACATCCGCATTATACGATTCCTCATACGTTTTACGAACTGTCAACACAACCGAAAGCTCTGCCTTAGGTACTGTAACAATAATTTCATCACCAGGAATGATAATACTAGTCACTTTGATATTACTATTCATAGCCAATATATCATTAAGTGTAATATTACATTTTCTAGCAATAGCTGATAATGTATCACCCTCAGCCACTACATATACCGTCTTTTCCGCTTTTTCCTTAGTTATAGCCTCATAAGCCTCATCAACTGTATAAACTGTGGCATTAGACTTCAATGTCTCACTTATAGAAACCTCTTCTTCAAAACTAATTCCTGTTATACCATCCGCTACCGAATTAACCTTCTCGTCTGTAGTAACGGTTTCCCCATTAGCAGTAGACGAAACTATGTTACTCTCCTTATCATAAATTGAAGAACGAACCATATCAATTGAATATTGACCATAAGTTCCAGCACCTTCAACCAATGAAACCTGAAATGCATTGTTAGTATCATACTTTGCAGTTACCTTCTGCATAAGCTCAACAACCTCTTCTTTGCTTGCTAATGTAACTGTAAAATCATCAATTCTAACTGTGTACGCCGTAGAATCCTGCTTGTCCACTGTACTTGCCAACAATGCCTCATAAACATCGTTCTTAAGATCTTCCTGTGACATTCTTTCCGTGAAAAGCTTGTCCTCTTTAATTATATCAACTGTGCTATCTAAATAAACAACTTCATCAAATTCACTACACACTTGTCTTCTCGCTTCTGCAACAGCTTTCTCAGCTTCAGCAAGAGTATTAACTGTACCAATTGTTGTTCCGTTGAACACTATACTATAGCATCCTACACTATTCTGTTGTACACTCTTACCAACAAATGGTACTGCAAACAAACAAGCGAAACATGCAGCTGTCATACTGCTCACCAGCATACGTCTGATACGTCTGCTGTATCTTGTTATGCGTGCCATATAATCCTCCGTTTTTTATTTTATATATATGTCTAACTTATTAAATCCAAAAATAATATTATGTAACCAAATCATGTAATTCTTTTGTAACATTTTCGTAACAAAGACATATTAACACGCAAAAACCGCTTTGTAAAGCCTACATTTGCAACTTTTTCAAAAGTTTACAATTTCTTAATAAGTTGGAAAGTTATCCCTTAATTATCCCTAACTTATCCATAAAGTTATCCACATTTTTACATTTTTCGCGAATTAAAATACACAAAGCCATCTATTTTGTCTAAGATATCCACAAATATTTCTCTTGGGGCAACTTCTATATATTTATTAAGAATTTCAGCTTCGTTGTTTTTATATCTTCCATAAAAAATATCATAAAGATTGTGACCCCTAACATAGATTCTGATATTTTCTATATTGTCTATAATATCCTGTCGCGAATTAATCTCAATATTAAGCTTGGCCTTCATACGTTTCACACTTGACAGTTTATGAAGGTAATCCTTGTACTTATTCCATAAAATATCATAAAATTCATCCACGCTTTTCACCACGCCGATTTTTTCCATAACCTCCGGAAACAAAAAGTAATTCTCAAAGGAATAATACTTAAGAATCAAGACATTTCTTTCTGTCACCCGTGGAAGATTACCCTTGTCCTCTTTACCCCGCTCCCCATAGTACTTACACAACTGCTTTCCCAATGTATCAGGGTCTTTTCCGTCACTATCCCTAATCATCATAAACTGATCTTTAAGATACAATGTGTTAATGTACTTTAAGTTAGCATAAGTCTTGATATTAGTACAACTGTTAGTAGAAAGAATAGCAATACGTCTAAGCTTTCCTTCATCATCATACAATTCTGAATAATACTTATTCAAAAGTAACGGCAACCTGCTTTTATCCTGCTTACCTTCCACGATAAATACGAAACTTACATTCATCATATCATTGGCAGTATATCCTAAGTCATTTAAAATATCATCAATATCTGTATCTTCTTTGATAACCGTATTGTAATCATCATCCGAATAAACCTGCTTAATCTGCTTTGAAGTAAAATTGTAAATCATTTCCGGCTCATGAGTTGAGAATATAACCTGATTCTTCTTTGAAAGTCTGTAAAGAATCTCACTGGCTACCTTCTGAAGCTGTGGATGCAAATATATTTCCGGGTCTTCTATCATAATTATATAAGGACTTGTATCCGGTGTTTCCACATAGGTTTCAAGCAGTGACAATATGTATATGCTTCTAAGACCTTCACCAAGCGAATTCAAGTCACCTTCAATACCTCTGTCTACATTGTGAACCACCGTATCTACCTTAAATACTTCATCTGCATCAAACTTAATCTCATAACGTATTTTATTGGCCTTAGCGCCGTTTTTCTCGAAATAGTAATTGAGTCTGTCCGCAAATGTATTAAGATTCAGTGTAAATAACTTATACTGTAAAAGTCTGCTGGTCTCCACTAAAGACAATTCTTCGGGCTTTTTCTTGTTAATAACACCTATGCAGTCAAAGCACTGTCCGCAAGGTCTGGTATGGTCGAATATACAACGATTCTCCTTAAGCTTCTGCCATCCGCCATCCTGCTGAAGCATAAGCAAATCACCTCTGATATCCGGATGATTTCTATAATGATCCACAAAATAGATCTTAGGTATGATGCTCTTAATATAATTGTTATTCTTGCGGGCTCCATCCCTATACTTAACGGAACCATCCCTACCATATACATAATCAAAAGAGAGCTCTCCGCCGCCCTCTGAATCCTCCACAAAAGAGGAGAGCTTCTGACAGAAATCTCTCTTCCACATATCATAATGCTTAAATTTACCAACGACTCCGTTTTTATGCATATACTCCATATCTTCCTCAGATATATGCAGAGTCATACCAATAATAATATTGCCCGTATTAGAGTGAAAATCTCTTGAACTTATGGCATAACTGCCTGCGACAGCACGAATTGCATCGAGAATAACTGACTTTCCCGAATTGTTACGTCCCACCAGGATTAAAACATCTTCAACTTCACTAATATCTACTTTCTGAATAGACTTAAAATTCCTAATACTAAGCTTTACTATCTTCACCTTAACACACCCTCGTCTTCTTGTTTGCCTTTTCCACTGAATAACCAAACTTGCCCAGCTTTTCCCCCAGCAGGAAGTACTCTCCATGTGAATATGTCACAAGCTCTGCAGAATTAAGCTCAAACTTACCTGTCTCATTAAGATACCTGTCATCAACTGTTACCCCTAACACTTCTGCTATAAACATATCATGACTTCCAAGTTCCTTAATCTCCTTAAGTCTGCATTCGATGTTAACAGGACTCTCCGCTATTCCCGGAGCACCTACATGAATGGACTCCTGTATCGTAAGTCCCATTTCTTTAAACTTGTCTACATCCTTTCCGGAACGCACTCCGCAATAATCTGTAGCTCTGCACAATTCTTTAGTTGTCAAGTTTATTACAAATTCACCCGACTCTTTAATAATATCATATGAATAGCGCTCTTTTCTCACAGATATGGATACCATGGCCGGATTGGTACATATAGTCCCTGCCCAGGCAACTGTAATTATGTTCGGCTTCTCACCTTCTCTTTTACAACTAACCATAACTGCCGGTAAAGGATATAACATATTCCCCGGCTTCCAAGATTGTTTTGCCATACCGTTCCTCTTTTCTAGTTAAGTAATCCTTTTACATAATGATATCCTTCCAGAATAATTGCAGCATGGTCTGATGCTAACTGCCCTCCATCAACCACATTGTAATTCTTCTGACGAAGAATCGTATCCATACGTGTATTAATCTCCACATCTGCGCTAATCCACAAACCACTTTCCTCATTGTGAAGCATCAGCTTGTGTGAGTCCTTTTTTACACCATCCTTACACACCCCGGACACTATAATATCCTTAATAGTGAACCAGCCTGAGTCAGCCGCATCATCAGCAGCCTGCGCCACAACACTCCCTTCCGGAACCAGCGCAACATATGCCGTTGTAATAACTCTCATTCGAGGATCCCTGTCATAATTGCCATAACTCTTCAACTGGCATACTTCAATATCCTTAATTCCGGTTTCTTCCTGCAGTTCCCTAAGCGCTGCCACATCGAGATTTTCCCTATATTCAACAAAACCTCCCGGTAGCGCCCACATACCTATACATGGATGATTGCCTCTTTTAATAAGTAACAACTTATTAATCTGTCTTACAATCAGACCATTATCTTCTTTTTCTGTGTAGGTAAACACTAATGTATCCACCGTATTACTTGGCTTAAGATACTTATTAGGATTATAATTTTCCAAAAAAGTTGTTAAGTCTTCTCCATCATCATTCAGTTCTCCAGAGCCCTTAAACCTTACAATCTCTTCACCCGACAGATACATCGTAAACCCTCCAAATATTAGTAAGTCTTTAGAATACTCCTATAAGACTAAGAACAGAGTACATCACAGCATTAACAACTGCTGCACACGCATATACAAGAAACATATTATTCTCGTTCTTAACATTAGCCTTAAGTCCAACCCACAAAGCAACCGCTGAAAATGCACTACCAAATGTAGAAATCCAGCTTCCTACTGTGCTGATAAGCGATAATCCAACAAATCTAAATATTGTATAAACTAATGAGAATGGCATCTGCACCAATGAAACTAATGCCATAACAGCAAACAGATTGGCAAACTTAATCTCAGAATCTTTTTCGAATACGAACTTAATCAATGCATACATAATACCTGCCATAACCGCAGCTGAAGCAAATGTATAGAACAAATCACCAAACGCACCAAGTACAATCTTCCATGGACTATACAATGGTTCATTGGCAACCCATGTTGCCGGATTCCATATACTTATGTTCTCTATTACCTGTTCCTCATAACGCACATTGGCAATTATTTTATAAAGAACATCACTTAATGTAGTAACAATTGCGCACACTGCAAGTATTAAAAGAGAAGCTATTAAAGACCCTTTATTAACATATGTACGTACCGCATCTGCCGGTGTTTTAATCACATTCTTGAGAAATGTCACAATATCTCCCATAAAACCCTGTGTAAAATCAGCTTTTGCCCCATTATTATTCTGAGCCGGAGCATAGCCCTGTGGCTGTGCATACCCCTGCTGGGTATAGCCCTGCTGTGCAAATCCCTGCTGTGCATTTCCATGCTGTTGTGTACATCCACAAACCTCACCATCTGCTAACTGTCTTCCACATTTTGTACAAAATCCCATAAAAACCTCCCTATGTGTTCTTTAATAATTCTTAAAATGTCAATCCTTCTACTACGGACTAACCTTCTACAATAATACCATAATATACCACTCCATACAAGTAATATACCATTGTAGCCTTATATTTATCGTTTCACAAATCCATCTATGACTTCACACATACTACAGAACTTATCCGTAAGCACAATAACGTAAGATTCCTTATACTTCGGCGGTGTGAGCGTAAGAGGAAACATATGCTTCTTTATAATATCTCCCTCTTTCTTTGATATGTTAAAATGCACATGTGCATTTTTAAGAGCCTTGTCTGCATGTTCAAATCCATGAAGTCTTTCATCATACTTTGGCTTATAATCATGCCAGTCATACAAAAACAAATCATGTAAAAGGCCCGCCTTTGCTGCCGCTTTATAATCCCAACCAAACTTCTTACATATAAGATAATTGTAATATGACACATGCAAAGAATGTTGATAACATGATGTATTACCATGATGCTCGTACTGTTTCATCTGCTTAACCACATCATGCTTCGCAACCTTACCTACACAACGTTTATAATCCTTTAACACATCTTCTGACTTATGCCACTTTCCAATAACCCTATCGAAATATCCATCAATAGGACTTTTATTCCTTGACTGTTCTCTTCCTCTGTAAACATTTCCCTTATCCATCAGTACTCCCACCTATTAACATAATTTAGCGTATTAACAGCTACTTTATTCAATATCCATTTCTTCGATATTTACCAATACCAATTTAATTGTAACTTGTCATTTCGTCAAGAAAAATATTTATCACATAAATTGGTATTGTACGATTCGTCAATTTATGCTAAGATAAATGTAGAATTATGATGAGCCGCGTATGCGGAGGAACGGAGGACAATATGGTTGGAAATGTTATCGTTGGTCAGTCAGGTGGGCCAACATCAGTAATTAACTCAAGTCTTGCTGGTGTATTTAAGACCGCTAAAGACAGAGGCGTAAAGAAGGTTTATGGTATGCGCCACGGTATCAAAGGTCTCTTAGACAGACAGTTTGTTGATTTGTCTGAGAAACTTTCTTCTGATATGGACATCGACCTTTTGAAGAGAACACCGTCATCTTACTTAGGTTCTTGCCGTTTTAAGTTACCAGAGATAAGTGATGACAAAGAAACTTATGAAAAGATTTTTACTATCCTTGAAGAGTTAGACATTAAGTACTTCTTCTACATCGGTGGTAATGATTCTATGGATACTATTAAGAAATTGTCTGATTATGGTCTTCTTGTAGGTAGCGACATTAAGTTTATGGGTGTTCCTAAGACAATCGACAATGATTTGGCAGTAACAGACCACACACCAGGCTTTGGTAGTGCTGCTAAGTACATTGCTGCTACTATGAAAGAGATTATCCGCGATGGTTTAGTTTATGATTATCCTACTGTTACTATCGTAGAGATTATGGGACGTAACGCAGGATGGCTTACTGCTGCCGCTGCTCTTGCTCGCGGCGAGGATTGCGAAGGTGTTGATTTACTTTACCTTCCTGAGAAAGTATTTGATATTGACCACTTTGTTGCTAAGATTAAAGAACTCAGCACTACCGGTCGCTCTATCGTTGTTGCTATTTCAGAAGGTATTAAGGTATTAGATGGCAGATATGTATTCGAACTTTCAGATCACGTAGAGTTCGTAGATGCATTTGGACACAAGCAGCTTGCAGGTTCTGCTAAGTTCCTCGCTAACAAGATTGCTTCAGAGATTGGCGTTAAGACACGTGCTATTGAATTATCAACACTTCAGCGTTGTGCAGCTCATATGACATCTCGTACAGATATCACTGAGGCATACAATGTTGGTGGTGCCGCTGTAAAGGCTGCATTTGAGGGCGAGTCAGGCAAGGTTGTTGTCCTTAAGAGAATCTCTGACGATCCATATATGTGCATCACAGAAACTCATGATGTTCATCAGATTGCTAACATCGAGAAGAAAGTTCCACTTGAGTGGATTACAGAGGATGATTTCGTAACTGACGATTTGATTCACTACATCAGACCACTTATCCAGGCTGAGCTTTCACCTATTATGGTAGATGGTCTTCCAAGACACCTCAATGTAGACAAGTAATTATCATTGAGATGCCTTTTTACCGGAAACATAATCAATGAATAACAAGACAGGTTCTGCCAATTGGCGGGACCTGTTTTTCACTGCAAAGATTTCTTTTAACTTTTTCTTGTATAAAGTACAACTCGTGGTAAAATAATATAAACTTATGAATGGAGACTATGATTATGAAATTCGTTATACAACGTGTTAATAACGCCAGTGTTACAATAGAAGGAAAGACTGTAGGAAGCATTAACAAAGGTCTTTTAATACTTATAGGGGTGTCCGATACTGACACTGCCGATATGCTACCAAAATTCGCAGACAAAATAGTCAAGATGCGTATATTCGCTGATGAGAACGGCAAGACTAATCTTTCTCTTGGGGATGTACAAGGTGAAATGCTAATAGTCAGCCAGTTTACCCTATATGCAGACTGCCGCAAAGGCAACCGTCCAAGTTTCACTTCTGCCGGAGCTCCTGATACAGCCAACGCACTCTATGAACAATTCATCACATTGTGCAAAGAACGCATTACCAAAGTTGAAACAGGGGAATTTGGTGCAGATATGAAAGTATCCTTAGAAAATGACGGACCATTCACTATCATACTGGATAGTCGCGACTTTGAATAATAGTAAGGAGGACAACCTATGTTTCGTATGTGGTGTAAAATATTCGATGAAAACAATCACCTTTTAAAAGATACTGTAGTGGAAGATGCTTCTGACCTTAACCGTACAAAAAAAATATTTGATGGTATAAAAACTGCCTGCTATCAGTTTGACTTAGGAGAACCTATATGGCTTGACTCCAACGTAAGTACATTTAAAAAGCACGCAAAAGTACGCTTTATACAAGACAATTTTATAGAGCATATTGATTTCTCCTTTATGGAAATCGAAGTGATTGAAGAAGACTAAATAAACGACTAAATAGGTGCTTGTTATCGCAAGCATCCCATAACTAAATATATAAATTAATAGTTCCTACGTATATCCACCCTACGAGATATGCGTAGGAATTTTTATGATATTTCTTTAACAATTTCTGCTGTATCATATTGACATTAACCTATCCCGGCAATATAATTATTATAATGAACACGTTCGTAAAAGAGGTGATATAAGTGCCTAAAATAATTGAAAATGTACGAGAGCAGCTACTTAATGAAGCTCGCCGGCAGATTGCCAGGGATGGTTACAAAAACACAACCATCAGATCTGTTGCAGGTGCCTGCGGATTAGGTATCGGGACTGTTTACAACTATTTTAAGTCTAAGGATATGTTAATAGCTTCCTTTATACTTGAAGACTGGCAGGAGTGTCTGCACCAGATGAAACAACAAACCCGACACAATCCCAGCATTTGTTTGCAAACTGTGTATGACTCCCTAAGTGATTTTATGAGCAGTCATAGAGAAGTCTTTGGTGACAGCGACGCGGCCAAAGTTTTTGCCACAACATTTGCCCAGCGCCACAAGCTTCTACGTGATCAACTGGCAGACGTTATTCGTCCGGTATGTCACAATGCTTCCATTGACAACAAAGAATTTCTTGCGGAATTCATTGCAGAATCATTGCTCACATGGACTGTTGCAGGCAAAACATTTGAAGATATTTCTTCAGTTCTCAATTTAATATTAATATAAATAAATGAAAGGAGTTTTTTTATGAGTAGTTTTGAAAATCTGCGCATCGTTGACAACTTCTATCAAACTTCGTTGTTTTTCCCGATGCCAACCGTTATTATCAGCACTCTTTGCGAGGATGGAACCACTAATCTTGGTCCATATTCCCTGGTACAACCGTACTATGTTGCAGGAAAAGAATATTACGCTATGTTATTGTGCTGCCGTAATTCTTCTAACACTGCACAGAATATTCTGCGCAATGGTAAATGTGCTCTTAACTTTATCGATGATAAACCAAAGACATTTAAGGAGGCCGTGAAACTTTCTTGGCCTGGCGATAAACCATCAGAGAAAATGCCTAAGTGTAACTTCAAGCTTGAAAAAAGTCTCGTAGAAGAATTAGATCCTTCTGACAAACGCCCTATGGTTATAACTGATGCCATAGAAGTTATCGAATGTACGTGGATGCGTGAGCTTGATGGCGCAGACAAAGACCTTCCTGGTGAACTTAATGGCTATGACGGACCTTATCACGATTTTAATGGTATTACCAGTAAGTTCGGTGCACATTTTATTCTTCGTGTAGATAAGATTCTTATGAAGAAAAAATACAGTGATGCAATCATCAACGGTGTGCGAGCAAAGGATTTCCCTGCACTCCCTGTTGACTACGGTTACCGCGACAGCAAGAACTTCTGGTTCCACAGAAAGACCCGTATGAGAGCAGAACTGCTTCAAATGCGCCAGGCCTCTCTTGAATCCGTGCGTTATGCTGCTGACCGTGCCGACGATAAGATCAAGTTCACTGACGAAGCCCTTATGACAATTCTTGCAGTTCCACGAGTATTTCTTCCTTTAGTATTAAAAGGTTGCGTTGACTGGGCCCGCGAAAACAATGTTGAACTTATTACAGAAGAGCATATGAAAATTATTAATGACAAACGTTCTAAGGAAAAGAACAAAAAATAAGGAGGTATATTATGAAAGTTGTACTTGCAGGTGCCTATGGTAATTTAGGCGCAGATATTTTTAAATCTCTTCTTGCCAATGGCCACGAAGTCGTTGCTGCTGATATGGTTCAAAGAGATATTGGTGTTTCAGGGAACTTTACATTTAAACAGATCGATGTTACTAAACCGGAAACTATGAAAGGCCTTTGTGATGGTGCAGATGCTGTTATTACAACCGTTGGTCTCACCAAAACTTCTGCCACTGTCACTAACTATGAGATAGACTATCAGGGTAATCTTAACCTGTTAAATGAAGCTAAGGCTGCCGGTGTTAAGAACTTCACCTATATATCAGTAATAAAGGCTGATAAAGCACCAAAAGTTCCTATGCTTCATTCCAAATATCTGTTTGAAGAGGAACTTAAGAAGAGTGATCTTACATGGGTTATTCACCGCCCTACAGGATATTTCTACGACATCGTTAAGGTATTTAAGCCTATGATTGAAAAGGGGGAAGTTACTCTTCTTGGCAAGAAACCGGTTCATGCCAATGTTATATCTACAGAGGACTTTGCCGAGTTCATCGTTCTACATATGATGGACAATAATAAAATGTACGACGTAGGTGGTAAGGAAACATACTCTTATGAAGAAATAGCTAATCTTTGCTTTGCTGCCGCAGGCAAGGAGCCGCTTATCAAACGTGCTCCAGCATTTTTATTTGATGTTCTTGCATTTGTTAACAAGCTTAAGAAAAATGGTAAAGAGGCCATCCTACGCTTTTCTAAATGGACTCTCACCGAAGAGATGGTTGGCTCAACAGTTTACGGTGATATGAGTTTCGCAGAATATATCAAAGAAAGTTTTAAGGAGGTAGGCTAATGGGTTGGGAATTTCTAGGTATTATATTGATTGTATGTGCAGTTCTTTGCGCAGTAGGCTTTTATAAGTTTGTATATTTTCTGTCTATCGGCTACGGTTTCGCAGTAGCCGGAGGCGGTGTAACCATCCTTATCATGGCTGTTGTCAACGGTTGGAGTAGCGAATTATTGTGGCTTGCTATTATTCAGACTATCCTATTCCTCGCTTACGGTATCCGACTTTCCGGCTTCTTACTTGTTCGTGAGATTAAAAATGCAGCATATCGAAAGACACTTAAAGAAGCAACCGGTAATGATAAGAAGATGCCTATTTTTGTACTTGCAACTATATGGGTATTTGTATCAATCCTTTACACAGCACAGGTAAGCCCTATGTTTTTCCGCTACTTTAATGAGGCCGAGGATGTGATTGTCCCTATTATCGGCGTTGTTGTTTCTGTGTTAGGTCTTGTTCTTGAATCAGTAGCTGATAATCAGAAATCTGCACAGAAAAAGAAGAATCCAGATATGGTAGCTACACAGGGACTTTACAAAATCGTACGCTGTCCTAACTATTTGGGTGAAATAATCTTCTGGACCGGTATATTTATAAGCGGTGTTACTGCATATGCAGGTATCGGCCAGTGGATTACTGCAATTATCGCATATATATGCATCGTATTTATTATGTTTAACGGTGCTCAGCGTCTTGAAAAACGTCAGATGGCACGTTACGGCAACGACAAGGAATACAATGATTACGCCGACAAAACACCTATCATTATTCCTTTGCTTCCAATTTACCATCTTAACAAGAAATAATTACACAGCATAAACGGAGGATAAGCATATGAAAGATTTTTCAGTTTCTATGGCATTAGTGGATTATATCCCTGTTATTTTCTTTGCTACAGCATCTGTGTTACTAATGCGTGACCTCTATACTAAAATGAGCAAAGGTGCTTTCGCACTCTTTGCTGCAGGTACCATTGATATTGCCTGCGCCGGAGCTTTAAAAGCCACATATAAGCTGCTATATGCAGCCGGTATATGCGACTTCGAAGCACTAAACGCTATGTTTTTCCCTGTGCAGTCTATAGGTTTTCTTCTTGCAGGTATAGGCATTATTGCCATAATATGCCACAGACAGGAAAAGGCTTCTGCACTAATTGTTGCACCGCCTGTATTTAGCGGAACATTTGTGTTTGTAGGACTTATGGTCGCAGGGCTTGGACTTATGGATGTAGGACTCTGTATAATCAGTGCTAAAATGAAGAAACCAGGACTTATTGCACTTTTTGTATTATCATTTGTATGTTCACTGTGCATGGGATATCTTTCTTCACAAGATTTCACCCAGGCCTCTATGAATTGGATTGCAGAATGTATAAACATACTGGGACAAGGCACATTACTTGCAGGTGCAGTACTGCTCCATAAAAACGGACTTGCTGAATGGAAACTACGAGAGGAGAATTGCCTATGACTAATGAACTTTTAAATATAATTAAAAATAACTACTCCGTTTCGGAGTTGGATATAGGTGATATGAAGTCACTTAAAGCTAACGGAATGACTTTCTCTGTATCAGCTTATAAAGCTGAAGGACTAGGACACATTTCTATTATGCGTGCGAAAGGCTTTTTCGGTCTTATGAAGATGGATACACTTATAATTAATCCCTTTGATATTGATCTTCCACTTTATTCTTATGACCGTATATATGCTATGGGCAACGATACATTAATAGTGGAATTATATGATACACTTTTGGGTACGTATTCTTTCAAAAAATTGGAGGATATAAAGTCTCAATACAGCCAATTACCTGAACGTGACCCTGGAGATCACTGGTATGACGACATTAAACTTCCTGAAAGCATCTCTAAGAAAGGGAAAAAAGCTCAGACGAAGCAGTTTGATGACTTAACTCTGTCACATTTTAATGCATACCTGTCAGTCCCTGTCTCTACTGTTACTGACACAGTGGCTAAACACCAAAAGGCTTCCTATTATGTTGAAGGTCTTCTTAAAAATGGCGGACCTTCCACAGATGTTTTCAAGAAAGCCCTAGGCTACGAAAAAACTGAACAGCTCTTTAAAAATGTACTGTTTGGGGTATAATACATAAAAAGAATAGGAAGCAAGTTCCTTTCGTCACTTGCTTCCTATTCTTTTTATTATCGGCGTGACAGGATTTGAACCTGCGACCTCTACGTCCCGAACGTAGCGCTCCACCAAGCTGAGCCACACGCCGTGAACTCATAGATATAATCATACTCCATTCATTCAAAATGTCAAGGCTTAATTTCCCACTGGCACACTACTACTACACTGTGACAGCTACACTATAACATTGCGCTCCTCACCCTGTAAAAAGGCTTCTATATTCTTAAACACCTCGTCCATAAGTCGTGTTCTTGCTTCATAGGTGGCCCATGCTATGTGTGGAGTCACTATAAGTCTGCTGCTATCCTTAAATGTTAGCAAAGGATTGTCAGATGCTATCGGTTCTTTACATATCACATCAAGTCCTGCACCTGCTATAAGTCCTTCATTAAGCGCTCTCACAAGGTCTGCATCATTAACAATAGGACCTCTTCCCAGATTAAGCAGTATAGCACTTTTCTTCATTTTACTTATATTCTCATAATTAAACAGGTTCTCAGTCTTTTCGTTAAGTGGCGCATGAATTGATACAATATCTGAACCACTCAACAACTCGTCCAAAGACACTCTCTCGTATGGCGAATCATAAGTTCTGCCACTTGCAGAATAGTAAACCACCTTACAACCAAACATAGCCGCAATATCTGCCACACCCCTGCCTATAGCACCAAGACCCACTATACCCCAAGTCTTACCGTAAAGTTCCGGAAACACCTTGGCAAAATGCGTAAAGCACTGACAGTTAACATACTCCCCTGACTTTACATACTCATCATAATAATTAAGCTTCTCCAGAACATAAAACATCAGGGCAAATGTATGCTGAATAACAGACTGTGTCGAATAACCGGCCACATTGGCAACTCTTATATTATGTGCCTTCGCATATTCTAAATCAATATTGTTAAAGCCTGTTGCCGTTTCAGCGATCATCTTAAGTGCCGGAGCCTGTGACAATACCTCCGATGTAAGCACAATCTTGTTATTAATAATCACTTCCGGATTGTGTTCCTTAAGCCTCGTCATGGCCTCTTCCTGGGTACTGTTTGTATACTTTACCACTTCGCCCAATGTTTCAAACTTACTTAAATCAATATCATCACCAAATGTAATGGTATCCAACATCACTATCTTCATAATTCAACTCTCTCTTTATGTAACATTTTTTTAATTATACCATTCAAGGCTATTTTTTCAAGACAAATGTATTGGATACGCTTAAGTTCATCACATCTTAGCAATATTTCCCTTTGCATTTCTTTCCTTGTATATCCTGTCAAAACAACGATTGAGTCGCATAAAGTCCTGATGCGCTTTCTTAGAGAGTTTCCCCACCGTCGAATCCTTGTGCCTGACACAAAGTAACGAACCACTGTTTTCAAGATAATCTACAAGTTCAATTACAATATTTCTTTGCATTCCTTCAATATCCGCCAACTTTCTACATAGGTGCAAAGCAATGGTAGATACCGCTCCCAGTGCCATACACATATATACCTCATCAGAACTGCTTCTAAATAATAATGCTGACAAAACTGCCAGCATCATAATGAAATACTCCATCGATCTAGCCAGCTTTTCTATCATCCTGTGCTCTAATCCACAAAACTCGTAATCCACAATTGATTTCTCCACAAATACTTTCACATTTCGCACATTTATATCCAGCTTTTTACAATCAACGTACTTTCTGACTATTAACCTTATCAGTGGTGTCTTGTACTCATTATTCTTCACATCCCAAAGAAGCTTGGAATAATTCGTATAAAGCATCAGCCATGCTACCATTCCCACTCCAAACAACAGCACCATAGCCGTAATCACCAATATCATAAATATATGAACCTCCCACAGTACATTTTAATCACACAATAATTAAAACAATACTTAGGGAGGTTCGTCCACTTAATTCGTTCGTCAAATGCTGACATAATCTGCAATTAAATATTCGCCACTAATTCCTTCAAAAGAAGCACTGAATTAGTAATGGCCTGCTTCTCGAATGTTGGATAATCCATAGTTGCACTGTCATCTGCCTTATCAGATATAGCTCGAAGTATAACGAATGGCACTTTATTTAAATATGCCGCCTGAGCAATAGCTGCACCTTCCATCTCTGTACAGAAGCCGTCAAAATTACATGATATACGCTCCTTTACTGCTTTATCAGATATAAACTGGTCTCCACTTACAACTCGTCCAACGTGAGTACCTATACCCGGAACAACCTTTGCACACGCTTCCTTTGCTAGCTTGATAAGTCTCTCATCAGCATTGAACGAAAGTGTATCCATACGAGGAATCTGTCCCAGTGCATAACCGAAACCTGTAGCATCCATATCGTGATGAAGCACATCACTTGAAATAACTACGTCAGCAATATCTATCTCAGTCTTAAGAGAACCTGCAATACCTGTATTAATCACATAATCCACATTAAAATCATCCACAAGAATCTGTGTACACACTGCTGCATTAACCTTACCGATACCGCTTCTTACGATAACAACATCCTTACCGGCAAGCTTTCCTGCCTTAAATACCATCTGCGCCTTTGTTTCCTCACGCTCTACTGTCATAGCTTCCACAATCTGTTCAACTTCTTCGTCCATTGCACCAATAATGCCTATCATATAATCCTCCTGTTTAATACAAACGCCCCGCGCTCATATACTCGTATATTTTAACCACATTTTAAGCTAATCTCTATTTTATTGCAAGCAAATGTGATATAATATATTCAGTAAAATGTGTCCTATGTTTAAACGTACATATAGATATAGATATAGATATAAATACATACATATACGCCATAGGACAAGTAAATGAGACCCAGTCTCAGAACGGAGGATTATATGAGATTTAAAACATCCGGCGTCTGTTCAAGCGCCATTGATTTTGACGTTGTAGATAATAAAGTGACTAATGTTAAGTTTATTGGAGGCTGTTCCGGCAATACTCAAGGTGTTGCAGCTCTTATTGAGGGCATGGACATCGACGAAGCCATTAAACGTATATCAGGTATTCGTTGTGGTTTCAGACCAACATCCTGTCCGGACCAGTTATCTTTAGCACTTAAAGCATATAAGGAGCAGGCGTGAGTAAAGTACGATTTAAACGCATATATATAGAAATAACCAGTTCCTGCAATCTCTCCTGTTCATTTTGTCAGGAAACCAAGCGCCCAAAGGAATTCATAAGTGTAGAGAACTTCGCACACATTTTAAATGAGGTGCGTCCATATACCAACTTCGTGTACCTTCACGTAAAGGGTGAGCCGCTGCTACACCCGCAGCTTGAAGATATTCTGAAACTGTGCAGAGAGTCCGGTGTTACGGTAAATGTTACAACAAACGGCACATTACTAAGAAAGCAGTTACCTACGCTTCTAAAGTATCCGCCCCACCAGATTAACATATCCTTACACAGTGCCGATGACAACGATTGCATAGACATCGATACTTATATTAAGGACGTATTCTATAGTTGCGAGGAAATAACCTCCAACACTGATACCGAGATTTCTTTGAGGCTGTGGAACACTAAGAATGACCCTACTATATTTGGCGAGAAGAATTATAAAGTTAAAGACCTCATACACATTAATGTGCAGTCGCCATTTGAGTGGCCTGACCTTAACAATGCCTACTTCAATGACAGAGGCTTTTGTCAGGGACTCAGACTTCATATGGCTATACTTAGCAATGGAACTGTTGTGCCTTGTTGTCTTGACGGCAATGGTGTTATGACACTTGGCAATGTACTTGAGGAAAGCTTTGAAAGCATACTAAATGGACCACGTGCAACTGCCATTATCCAAGGATTTCGAGACAAGAAAGCCGTGGAACCTCTTTGTCAGCATTGCAGCTTTAAGGAACGTTTTTCCGACAGATTGTAAGGAGTCCTTGTTGTATGCATATTGGGCACAATCTTACTATGCACAATATTACTATACACATTATTGCTCTGCGCAACATTATTTAACACATCATAATTTAACACATATCGGAGGCAATTTAACATGAAGAAAATAGTTATGACAGGTGGTGGCACAGCAGGCCATGTAACACCGAATATCGCATTACTTCCAAGCCTTAAGGATGCAGAATATGAGGTTTCATATATCGGCTCCTACGACGGAATAGAAAAACAGCTTATTGAAGATTTTGGCATTCCATACTACGGAATATCCTCTGGCAAGCTTCGACGCTACAAGAGCCTTAAGAACTTAAGTGACCCGTTTCGCGTTATTAAGGGTTACTTTCAGGCAAGAAAGCTTATGAATAAACTTAAACCTGATGTGGTATTCTCAAAAGGAGGCTTTGTCACAGTGCCGGTGGTACTTGCCGCCTCTCACAAGAGAATTCCTGTAATCATTCATGAGTCCGACATGACTCCGGGCCTTGCCAACAAAATCGCCTCAAAGGGTGCAACCAAGATATGTTGCAATTTTCCTGAGACACTTAAGTATCTGCCTGAGAAAAAAGCTGTTCTTACAGGTTCTCCTATTCGTAAGGAACTTATGATGGGCAATAAACTTGAGGGTTTAAAGCTGTGTGGCTTCAATTCTGAAAAACCTGTGTTATTAGTGGTAGGCGGCAGTACCGGTGCCGTTAAAGTTAATGAAGCTGTTCGTGCTGTACTTCCTAAGCTTCTTGAGAGTTTTCAGGTAGTTCACTTGTGCGGCAAGGGAAAAACTGACGAATCACTTAACGGAATCCCAGGCTATGTGCAGTTTGAATATATCAGCAAAGAAATGAGAGATCTTTTTGCCATAGCTGACATCGTAATATCAAGAGCCGGCGCCAACGCCATCTGCGAACTTTTGGCACTTAAGAAGCCTGCTCTGCTTATACCTCTGTCTGCTGCAGCAAGCCGTGGTGACCAGATACTTAATGCTAAGTCATTCAAGGAACATGGCTATGCAGATGTGCTTGAAGAAGAGGATATAACACCTGAAAAGCTTCTTAACGCTGTTAAAGACCTATATACAAACCGAGGCACTTACATTGGCAATATGAGCACCAGCCCACAGAGCGATGCCATCACCAAGATTACAGAGCTTATAATAGAAGTATCTAAATAAATTGCAAAATGTATTGACACGATATTGCTCTTCCTTTATAATAATGATAACAATTACTATTATCAAAAAGGAGCAATGCTTATGGCTACCATAAAACACAGCAAACAGCGTGAAGCTATCAGAACATTTCTGATGTCACGAAAAGACCACCCTACCGCAGAGGTAGTATATGAGAATGTCAGAGAAGAATTCCCTAACATCAGCTTAGGTACCGTATATCGCAATCTGACATTTTTAGTAGATAACGGCCAGGCTGTTAAAGTACCATGCAACGATGGTTCAGTACATTTTGATGGCAATGTTTCACCGCACTACCACTTCCAGTGTACAGACTGTGGTTCGGTCATTGATTTAAACTGCGACTGTCGTCAGGCAGAAAAAGAATTCTATGCTGCCGCCAGCAGAAACTTTGGCGGTATAATAGAAGGTAACGTATCATTTTTCTTCGGAAAATGTGAGTGTTGTGCAAAAAGTAATCCCTGATTTATAAAAATAATAATAATTCCTAATTTTGTTATTGACAAACAAAATGATGTGTGTTATATTGAACTTGTAAATCAGTAACGATTACTATTTAAAAATAAATAAAAAAAGGAGATTAAAGTTATGAGTAAGTATGTATGTTCAGTATGTGGCTATGTTCACGAAGGAGATTCAGCACCGGAGGAGTGCCCAGTCTGTCATGTTGGTGCAGACAAGTTCACAGAGCAGGTAGGCGAGAGAACATGGGCTGCAGAGCACGTTGTAGGCGTAGCAAAGGGTGTTAGCGAGGATATTCTTGCAGACCTTAGAGCTAACTTTGAAGGCGAGTGCACAGAAGTTGGTATGTACCTTGCTATGGCAAGAGTTGCTCACAGAGAGGGCTACCCTGAAATCGGTCTCTACTATGAGAAGGCAGCTTGGGAAGAGGCTGAGCACGCAGCTAAGTTCGCAGAGCTTCTCGGTGAAGTTGTAACAGACAGCACAAAGAAGAACCTTCAGCTTAGAGTAGATGCTGAGAATGGCGCAACAGCAGGTAAAACAGACCTTGCTAAGAGAGCAAAGGCTGCTAACCTTGACGCTATCCATGACACAGTTCACGAGATGGCTAGAGACGAAGCAAGACATGGTAAGGCATTCGAGGGATTGCTTAACAGATACTTTGGTT
Organism: Lachnospira sp.; assembly: GCA_045543195.1. Classification (GTDB taxonomy): domain Bacteria; phylum Bacillota; class Clostridia; order Lachnospirales; family Lachnospiraceae; genus Lachnospira. The sequence goes on along the minus strand of JAZQME010000006.1, from coordinate 6,340 downwards.
AATTATTAGAAACTTTTTAAAGGAGACTTGTTATGGATAAATATATTTGCCCATGCACCTACGAATACGATCCTGCCGTAGGTGATCCGGACAACGGAGTTCCAGCAGGCACACCTTGGGAAGACGTTCCAGAAGATTGGCTTTGCCCCGTATGTGGATTAGGTAAAGACGCTTTTGAGAAAGAATAAGATACAAAACAAGCAGCAGAGTAAACCACTCTGCTGCTTTTATATTGTAATATAAGATTACCTCAACTTCTTGCAATACTGCGTGCACAGCTTATCTGTACATTCGGAACATTTTAGCGCCTCATTGCTGCCTTCCCAGAATCTTTCCGGATGAACAAGCACGCCAAGCTCCCACACTGCAAATACCACGAGAGACATAACAAACAGACTCTCTCCATAAAAACCACCCATAAACATAAGAGGAGAAAACATCATAAAGTGGTCCCAGTTAAAGATACGACAAGTAGTACAGCAACGCGTCTTCATAAGAAGACGGAACGGACACCAGATAAGTACACATATAAGATCGCACACATAAAATGCAACAGAAATCATAAAAAGTATACTCTTATCAATAACACCTGTAAAATACAATATACCAATAGCCGCAAGTAAAAGCACCCACAAAACCATGACCTTGTATGCAGCTTTGGTTGTAGTGACAATATACTTCCTAAGCGCCTCTACATTTTGGGCAACCACCTTAACGACATTATCTTTATTCAGATTATCCATTATCTGAGAAGGTCTGAATCTATGTGCAAAATGTTTTGAGGACCCCAACGGAATCTTCTTAGTTATAGGCACCATCTGCTCCAGCATATCAAACACCCATATGCCCCAAAGTATATGAAATGGTGATAATCCATTAAAGAAATTCCAACCATCTAATATATCAAAGGCTTCCCTATTAAACATCCAAAACAAACCACTAATCACAAAAACTATACAACGTCCAACCAGTCTGGCAATATATATCTTTCTCATAAGCTTCTCCGTAAATCGTGTTAACATTATTCTAACATAATTTAAACAGAATTTTAACATAAATATTGCGACACTTGAAAATAAATCAGGGGCTGCATCCCACGAACAACGTGGCCACGCAACCCCAAAATATCAATCACATATTATATTAATGTATTAACTTACTAATATACTAGTGTCTCAACACTTACAACTTATGCTCTGCGTCTCTTAGTAGCTGCAACTGCTGTAGCACTTGCACCAGCAAGAACTGCAAGCATCATCCAGAGAATGATATTGTTGCTATCACCAGAACCCGCATCGCCATTACCCGGCTTAATAGTTTCGACTGTATAATTTACCGTCACTACATCCGAGATAACACCTGTTGCAACTTCCTTAACACTGAATGCACATGTGTAAGTACCTGTTTCTGTCTTAGGAATACTTATCTCTGAAACCCATTCTGACGAATTGCTTCTAGCCATAGTAACCTGCTTTAAAAGGTAACCGTCAGCCGCCTTCACAACGAACTTATCAGCCTGTGAATTATCAACTGTGTACTGTGTTCCTGATGCAACTGCAAGATATGAAATAGTTACCGTCTTTTCTGTAACTGTAATCGTTGTACCATTACCAAGCTTAGATGTAACCACAAGCTTGTATGTTCCTACCTCACTTGGAATTGATGTAAGTTCCTTGTTATCAGCATCATACCACTTAAATTCCAGCGCTGAGTTTGCCTTGATATAATCCGCAGGGTCAGCTATTCCTTCACCTGTATAACCCGCATCAGTAGGATATGTATCAAATGCCGCCTTATCAAGACCTACAAGAGTCTTTCCTGTTATCTCAGTCATACCTTCTGTAACAGCCTTAGCTGTTCCATCTTCATTGTAATATACATATCCCTTCGCAAGAATACTGCTAACAGCAAGCGCCTCCAAAGCTGTCTCTGTGTATCTGACACCCTTAACACCATTCTCAAAAATACCGCCTGCAATAGCCGTTGTGGCCTTGTCCTCCATAGCCACAACCATGTCACCCTTAAATGTACCGCCATTAATATACATCTGTCCATTCTTCTCCGTAAATGGATCGTTCATATTTCTCAATATAGCACAATCCTCATGTGTACCTGAATAACTGAATGTACCACCATTAATAGTTATTGTGCTCATATTTTCTATCGCACCATATTCTCCGGTGTATGTTCCGCTTTCAATAGTAACAGCGCCATCCAAATTTACTACAGCAACATATCCTCCAGTGACATTGCCGCCCTCTGTGCTACTCTTTACTGTAACTGTTGCGCTCTCTAATACTATCGGAGAACTGTCCCCTGTATATACATAGCTCTTTCCGTTAAGGTCAATTGTAAACTGACCACCTTTTACATCAGCTGTAAGCTTTGTACTAATATCTGCAAGAAGTGTAACTGTACTTCCTTCATTCTTAGCAGCTGCTTCCAAAGCACTGTCAAGATATGTAAAGTATGTTACTGCACCATCCTTAGTTGTAACTGACACATTCTTAGCAGGAACCACTGAAACAGCCCCTGTAACAGCTGTGTCTGTATCTGCAAGTGTTATTGTATTACCACTGGCATCTACGAAGCTGCAACCCTCTTCAAGAACGTCTTTAACAGGAATCGGTGTTGTCGTTTCAGCTTCCTGATTATTCTCAATACATTGGAAACCATTTGGATAGATTCCGCCTGCTATCGAGAGTGAAACATCCGCTCCTGTTTCAAGTATATTATTGGAAACTATGCACTCTCCCGTAAATGTTCCACCTTCAATAACCAAGTTACCGGCATTGAGTATAAGTTCGTTTCCATTGAATGGTGCCCCCGAAGATGACTGGAGCGCCAACTCACCGCCACTAATCTTCGCATAACCTATATTTCCCACAGCTGCTTGTGAACCTTCTATCATTCCGTCATTAATATACAGTTTACCACCAAGATTATAGACACCAGCCATCGTCGCACCAATCTGTCCGCCATTGATAATAACTGTGCCGTTATGCTCTTCCACATCACTGCTTGAGATTAAAGACATATCTCCATTCAGTATACCCATCATTGTGGCAGCATATGCACCGCTTTCCACTGTAAGCTCTGTATTATAAGCACCTATGGCTATATATGAATTCATCGCATTAATACCGCCACCTTCTACACTGCTCTTTAAAGTGACTGTTGCATCTTTAAGGTTAAGTGCAGGGATAACTTGAGCCACACATCTCCACACCTTGCCGTTAAAGTCAATAGTGAAATTGCCACCATCTACAGATACAGAACCTGCATCTATATCTTCAAGAAGCTTAAGAGTTGAGCCCTCATTATTCTTAGCATAGTTCATAGCCGCACCAAGCGTTGTAAATTTTTCTTCTTTATTATCCTTAGTTGTAACTGATACAACCGGTATAGCAACTACATGCACATTACCTGCAACACTTGTTGCCGAAGCGTCTACTTCCACCTTATTGTTACTAGCATCTGCAAAATAAGCTCCGGTAGCAAGCATTGATGACACTGTCTGGCTGGTTGACTGATTGTTATTCTGCACTATGCCGAAACCATTCGGATACTGTCCGCCTGCAACTGTCACACTTCCTCCAGAGGATTCATTACTTATCGTATTAGCAGCATTGAACTTACCACCGACAATAGTAACACTTCCCATAACATTACCTATAAGGACTGCCTGCTGTCCGGTGCAGTAATAATCTCCACCATATATTTCCACACTGCTCATATAATTAACAATCGCTGCCGCCGTTCCTTCAAATCGCCCACCATTAATCGTAAGCTGTGAACTATTAACTATACCTCCTTTATAATCTCCGCTTTCTATGGTGCAAGACAATGTCGGCATATACGAAAGTTCTCCCAATTCAACTGCACACATAGCCTGCGTTGATGTTGCTTGTACACCTCCACCTGATACACTGGATTTAAGTACAATATCGCCTTCCTTGACACCAACAGCTGCATAGCCATTATCACTTGTCAGTACCTTACCATTAAAGTCTAATGTACCATAAAAGCTTTCTGCCTCAGCATTCTCGGTAATATTTTCAAGTAATGTAATAGTAACTCCCTTATAACCTTCTGCATAATCAAAGGCACTCTGAAGATTCTTAAACTTCTTTTCTGTACCATCCGCAGTTGTAACAGACACTACATCCGTAGCCTTGACCGTAACCGCTCCTGATATGGCAGTCTGTCCATCTGTCAACTGAACCTTATCATCTGTAGCTGTGTAGAAGTTCGCATTAGCCGGAAGAACATCTGCTATAGTACAACCGGACACTGCAAAACCGAGTGGATAACTGCCACCGTATATGCTTACATTCCCACCATTAGTATTGTCAATAATTGCTGTTTGTGCTGATGTTGTATCACTCACCTGAAGCGTACCACCATTAACTACAACATCACCCCAATTCTCAATAGCTGATGTCTTACTCTTTATAGTACCACCATTCACTACAAGTTTTTCATCGTTCTCTATACCCACTGTGCCACCGATTATGGTTCCACTTTCTATAACCAGCTCATCACAATAGCCTGCGTAAATTCCCACTTCTGTATCTGTGGCATCTATAGTGCCGCCATCCACGCTACTCTTAATAACTACCTTAGGGTTGCTATGGGCATATATCTCAATCACATAATCACCTGTTACCTCATATCCTGTAAGCTTCTTACCGTTAAGGTCCAGTGTAACTTCTTCACCATATTCAATAGTTACAGTTTCGTGAACAACCATATCATAAAGCAGTGTTATATATGCAGTATCATAATCTTCTGCATAATCAAAGGCTTCCTGCAATGTGACAAATTCCACAGGTTCACCGTCATCATACACGCCTTTAACACGTGCAAGTTCTTTAACATACACGGCACCTGACACAGTCTTTTGTCCCGGCGTCACTGTAACCTTTTCACCTGCACTGTTCTCAAGATAGCATTCACTTCCAAGAATATATGATATATCCACCTCTGTACCACCTACAGTACCTGCTACTGTAAGACCATTAGGGAAGTTACAGTCCTTCACAGACACGAATACATCTTCCGCCGCTCCATTAACTGTAAGAGCACCGTTAATAGTAGAATCGCTTATCTCAAGCTTTCCGCTGTTAATTATTGAACCAAACACATTACCCTCTGCATTAGCATATACATCACCTGTGTTAGTAACATCGCTCACTGTTCCATTGTTATTAAATGTACCTGTATTAACGATATCTCCACTGATAACACCGTTATTAGTGATTACACCATTGTTAGTAATTACCACACCATCTGGACATGTTAATGTAACCGATGATGATATACTCCATTCCTGATTCTGTGCGATAGTAACGTTGGCAGATAAAGCATCAGACTTTACTATTATAAGTATTGCCTTATCACTACCTACAGCACTAACAGCCTCTGCAAGTGTGGCATATCCTGTGACTGCATTGTCCTTCAAGACATATACAGTGCACTCACCTGAGTTAGTAACAAATGCATAACTTACTCCGGCTACAGAGTCAAGTATTTCACCTTCCTCACTTATCCAGCTTGAACCATCACCAAGGACTACGCCATAGCTACCCTCTTCATCATATAACACACCATCACTGCCATTGAATATTCCGCCATTAATAGTAATCTTTGATTTACCGTAATTTTTAAGTGCGTAACCTGAATCAGCACTGATGTAACCGTCATTAATAGTAACTGCACTAGTGCCATTATAACCGCTTGAATATATTCCGCTTTTTTTACCTTCCATACAGCCACCGTTCACCACAAGTTCACGAGCCGAATCCGAGCTAGCGCCACTCACTTCAATCGCATAATCGCCATACATATAACCATCATTAATCGTCAGTTTACCGTCACGAATTTGCACAGCACGGCCCGATCCGCTTATGCTTCCACCTTTAACTGTTACTGTACCACCATCAATCGTAACAGCATATGATGTAACATTTGATACATATGTATTCTCAATAGCACCACTATCAACAACCAGTTCTGCTGAGTTTTTCATATAGAACACTCCCCATCCGGTGTTAGTGGCTATCATCTTACCGCCATCAACACTGCTCTTAACAGTAAGTGAACCTGTCATATGAAAGACTCCATAGCCATTAAAACTACTTGTCAGCGTATAACCATTCATATCGAACGTTATATTAGTACCACTGATAGTATAACCCTCCGCTGTACTTACATCCTTAAGCAGTTTAATGGTACTGCCCTCACTTGCGTTAGCCGCAGTTACCGCCTCTGCCAGTGTGGCATACTCTGTTGTGGCACCTGCTACGCCGGCTGTAGTCACCGATGCCTCATTGCCGGT
>JAZQME010000005.1:0-69239 GCA_045543195.1 Lachnospira sp. | reverse complement strand
ATTATTTAAATATGTATGATATGTCATCTAATATTATTACGACTGTTAATAAAATGAAAGAGTATGGTTACATTGTGTTTGACAAAAAGTATAACTATATTAATGCAAACACTATGATAAAGGAACTGTTTCCAGAAGTGAACCAATGGGTTGTTGACAAAGCAGTAACACCATCGGATAGTTTTTTATATAATGAAGTTGTAATGTATCTTATTGGACATGATAAAAAGCAAAAATGTGATAAGATAATTAAAATAGGGGATTCTTTTTTTCAATTGACAATCCGGGAAATAGAGTATGGTAAAAAAGGGCTAATTGGATATTTGCTTGAATTTTCAGACAGGACGGTTGAACAAAAATATTATAATACCATTGAGGAATATAATTCTAACTTAGAAAAAGAAGTGAATGAAAAAACCGAATATATTCTACATATAAAAGATATGATGGTTTTGGGTATGGCAGATATGGTAGAAAATCGGGATAATAATACCGGTGGACACATCAAAAGAACCAGTGAAGTTGTTAAAATATTTTCTGATAAATTAATACCATATTGTAATGAATTTGGTTTTGATAATTCTTTCTTGTCATTGGTTGTAAAAGCAGCACCTATGCATGATTTGGGAAAAATTTCAATTGAAGATGCTGTTTTAAGAAAACCGGGTAAATATACAGAAATAGAATTTGCTGAAATGAAAAGACATACTGTAGAAGGAAATCGAATTGTAGAGAGTCTTCTGCTTGGAATTGAAGATGATGAATTTATACAGATTGCTAAAAATATCGCTCATTATCATCACGAAAAATGGAATGGACAAGGATATCCAAAGGGGATAGCTGGAGAGAATATTCCTATAGAGGCAAGAATTATGGCATTGGCAGATGTGTTTGATGCCTTGGTCAGTAAAAGATGTTATAAAGATGCATTTTCTTATGATAAAGCATTTGAAATTATTGAGGAATCATTAGGTACCCATTTTGATCCGAAATTAGGAAAGATATTCCTTGCATGTAACAAAGAATTAGTAATGTTATATGAGAGTTTGAAATGATAAGAAGAAGTATTAAGAGATGTGCTTTGGTAAGATGATTGGTGTAACAAATAAAACAATTATCAACCGATGTGCGAAGCTTACTAGTAATGGCTTTCTGATTCCCAATATCGTGAGTCAAAGGATTCGTTCGTATTCGCTGAGTGAGTTTGCAAAGAGAAACGAAAAGAAGATTATTTCGAAGATTGGGTAAAACAAGGTGCTTATTCCTATTATCGCAATGGTTTTACCAAACACCAAAATTGTTAATGGTTTGAATATGGCTGATATGGGTATCGGTTCTTTAATAACTTTTGTAGGATTATTGATATTGCTTGATAAGTATCAGAAAAGAGAATCATAAATTTGAGAGTGAGATATTATGAAAAGCGTTTTAGAATGTAAAGGTGACCTTGTAAATATAGATGGTCACAACATACATGTTTATAGGCAAGGAAATAAAGATAAATCAAAGATTGTATTAATGTCGGGGTCAGGAACTGTTGCCCCTGTGTATGATTTTAAAGTTCTTTATGAAAAATTATCAAAAGACTTTAGGGTTATTGTAATTGAAAAGTTTGGATATGGATACTCGGATATTTGTGATTTTACATGTGATGTAGACACTCTTGTTTCCATACAAAAACAGGCGTTAGAGAAACTTGGAGAGAATGGGCCGTATATTTTAATGCCTCATTCTATGTCTGGAATAGAAGCATTAAGATGGATGCAACTGTATCCAGACGATGTAAAAGCACTTATCGGAAATGATATGACAACACCTTTAACCTACAGTATTTGGACAAAAGAAAAGGTGGAAAAGAAAATCAAGTTAATGAACGTTGCAACTAAGTATAAGTTGTATTGGCTCTTATGTCCAATAAGTAATAGGTGCTTAACCGGGGAGGAAAAAAAGCAACACAAAATGTTGCGTAAAAGAAATGCGTTTAATATTTGTCATATTAGCGAATCTAATGAAATATTAGACAATGTAGCTATTGTTGAAAGCCAAGGCTACAAGAAATGTCCTGCTTTAATCTTCAAATCAAATGGTAAGCAAACAGCTGGTCACTGGAGCGAATGTCAGAAAGAATTTGCGTCTATATTAAATGCTAAGTTGATTAGTTACGATTGTGGGCATTATATCCATCATTACAAAAGCAATGAAATGTGCGAAGAAATAATCAACTTTGTAAATTTATTAGAGAGATAACTTTCAGTTTGTCAAAGCAATAACTCACAATTTGTCAAGTTACTACATGAGGTTTGTATAATGATATTGAAAATAATTACGCTTGCGTTAATGGCCGCATTTTATGCCTGCTACTTTGCAAAAATGTTAAGCCAGCGAAAACAAGGAATAAGTACCGACCAGTTGGGAAAAGGTAAAACAGGATTTGTAAAACTAATAGAAGTTACATTGAAAATATCAACATATGTACTTCCTATTGTTCAACTTATAAGCATATTTTGGTATACAGGAACAGCACACATTTTGCTTAGAATTTCAGGAGTTGTAATAACAGCACTTGGGGTTCTTGTGTTTATTGTGTCTGTGGTGCAGATGAAGGACAACTGGCGAGCCGGCGTACAGAGAGAAACAAAAACTAATCTTGTTACAACGGGCATATATTCAATTAGTCGTAACCCGGCATTTTTGGGATTCGATATGATGTACATAGGAATATTATTTACATTCTTTAATGAGTATTTATGCTTGGCAACAAGTTTTGTGATGATGTTTTTTCATTTGCAGATAGTGAATGTGGAAGAGGAATTTTTGACAGAAGCTTTTGGAGAAGAGTATACTGAGTATAAAAGGAAAGTATGCAGATATATAGGGAGAAAAAGTATTTAATACACATTACTTAAGAAAGGAGCAAAACCATGGCAAATTTACTTAACGACATTATTTCTGACCATCGCGAGCGTATGCTCAACTTAAAGAAATACTATCCGTTTTTTAAGCTCACGGAAGTTTCATTTTCCCAGTTCAGAGATGGGAAGTATGAGATTCTTGATATGGGCTATATTGTCATGGGAATATTGCGCTTCTTTATAGAAGAGAACAACTTTAAGGAAAAGGATGTAACTTATCCGGAGTACTTAACATTTATAGAAGGAATGATTGCCAGAGACTTCGGGCTTTCTTTGAATGAGGAGGAAAGCAAGGAAGTTGCGGATTACATATTTGACAAGATAAAGAATGACGGTAAGCCATTTGACTTTGAGTATTTTGACCCGGTTGACAGAAAAAAGAGAGTTTCAAGAATAAAGATGATAGAGAGTTCCATCAGGGATAATACGGTGTGGTATGCCATAAGTCCTGATGCTATAGAGTTCTATCTGGACACTAAGGAGATTAAGGACGAGAGCAGAATCAGCGTACAGCAGCTTCTTTTGGAGAAAATGATTCGTGCCCGTAATTTCAAGGGTGGCACGGAGGTTGTTGAGCGAATTAACGAGGAAGTTAATCGTTTGCAGCTTAAGAAGAACGAGGTTATGAACATTCTGGCAACGGATGTGTTTGCAGGTATCGAGGCGTATGAGGAGTTTGTAAGCACAGGTATGCGTTGGTTTGAGGAAGAGGAGAAACTCTTTAAGAAGAACCGTGATCTTATAGAAAATGCTTTGGCGCGTATGAACGAGGCCAAGGATGCAGACCGCACAAGTGAAAGCTATTACCGCAATATTAACGAGATATACGAGCTTGAGAATCAGTTAAAGGTGGCTATGAATCGTCATGGAGATTTGCTTAAGGCTTGTACTGATATGCAGAGACTCACCGATGATGCTGTAAGAAGAGCTAAGCTTGGCAGACTACGCAGTCATGTGGATTTTGGCGGTATGCTAAATGATATGATAAAGACTGACAATGCAGATATTCTTGTAAATGTGCTTAGCCCGTTATTCAGACCTCGAATAAAGAAAACATTTTCACTGCCAATGATTGATGATGCTCTTAATAACAAGCCGGCCAAGTATGTGGCTGTTGAGAAAGTTAGCGAAGAGAAGCCAGAGGATATTGTCTTTGCAGATGAGATTGAGGATGAGAGAATTAAGCACAATTATACATTTATCATGAGTAACCTGCTTGCCTGCATGGCAAAGAAGAACAAGTTTACACTTGAGCAGTTTAATGAGGCTATGTCTAATGCGTATTCTGAGGACATATTAAAGAATGGTGATTATTTTTCGTTCTTTGTTAATCTGTGTCAGAAGAAGTCATATGTTATTGGCGGAGAAGAGATGCACAAGGAAAGCTTTTTGGATGATATACTTATAGAGGCGTTTGTAGGACATACGCCGGTACATTTTTCTATTGAGATGAATAGTGATAATAGCCTTGAATTGTTTGAAGGCTGTGAGGTCACCGATGTTATGTTTACAGTAGAGTAAAGGGGGTTAGTGTAAAATGGATAACAGAAATCTTGAAAAAGCACTTGATATAGTTTCTAAGCTTATTACGGGAGAGACCATAAGTGAGAAAGGCGCTAATGCCGGTTATTATCAGGAATACAGTAACAATGCAGAAGTTTACGATATAGTGCATATGTCACTTAAGAAGATGAATCTTAATCTGTATGAGTACAACAACGGTTTGTATGTCAGTGCAGGAGAGAATAATACAGTGTTTGGTTATAGCAACGAAGAGCTTCGTAAGGAGCTTGGTATCAGACTTAACCGCGAATTGTACCTTGCGTATTTTGTTATCTATAACACAATCACTGAATTTTACAATGACACGTCAACTGCCAAGTATGCGGAGTTCGTAAGGATTGAGGATGTAATCGACAATGTGGACAAGGCGGTAACAGGAATTATAGATAAACGTGCGGGAATTGTTCTTGATGAGATTGAGGAGAACAGTTTCAAGCAGATTGCTTTAAGCTGGGAGGAGCTTCCTACCATATCTTCTGACGACCAGAGTGGAGTGAGAGCAGCACGTAACTCAAAGGCGGGATTTGTGAAGATGGTATTTAATTTCCTGGTGACGCAGGAATTGTTTGTGGAGAGTCGCGACAGATATTATCCGACAGACCGTTTCAGAGCGTTGATTGAGAATTATTTTGATGATTACAGAGGACGTTTTGCACAGTTGATGGCAGAGAATACGGCTGCTGTAGAGGATGCTATGCAAGTAGAGGTAAACAATGCAACAGGCATAGTAGAGAACGATGAAAAGGCACAGGAAAATACATAAGGAGGGAACATATGCCGCAGATTAACAGAATCAGAGTTAATAATGTAAAGTACAATTTCGGTACACAGGTCTATGATGATTTTATGATGCGTTTTAACTGCAGTAATACAATCTATGACTTGGCAAATGGTGGTGGTAAAAGTTTGCTTATGCTCCTTCTTTTGCAAAATGTGATTCCTAATTGTACGCTGGATGACAAGCAGCCTATAGAAAAGCTTTTCCGTCAGGGTGGTGGCAACACGGTTATACATTCTCTTGTGGAGTGGAAGCTGGACGCCTGTTATCAGAAGGATAATTATAAGTACATGACTACCGGATTTTGCGCAAGAAAAGCAAAGGGTGGCGATGATGGAGATATGGCGCCGATGGAGAGCGTGTCAGGTGCAGTCGGTGCGGATAGCGGATTGGAGAACGGTGCATCCGCTTCATCAAAAGAAAATTCAAGTATAGAGTACTTTAATTACTGTATCTTCTATCGTGAATTCGGTGACAATGATATTAAGAATCTCCCGCTTGTAAGCAATGGTGAGCGCATAACATATAATGGTTTAAAGGCGTATCTGCGTGAGTTGGAGAAGAAGGATTTCAATGTGTCTGTCAAGATATTTGACAGAAAGGGTGATTACCAGAGCTTTATATCAAAGTATGGTATATTCGAGAGTCAGTGGGAAATCGTTCGCGGTATTAATAAGACAGAGGGACATGTAAGAACTTACTTTGAGACTAATTATAAGACAAGCCGTAAGGTTGTTGAGGATCTGCTTATTGAAGAGATTATCCAGAAGTCTTTCAACAACAGACTTGGTGTGGATAATGATGAAGGTAAGATGGCACAAACGCTTATGGACATTAAAGATAAGCTTTTGGAGCTGTCTAAGAAGCATGCACGCATAAGTGGTTACGACAGTCAGATGGCAGCCATCGAAAATTTTGCAGAGTATGTTGGTACATTTTTAGAAGTGTACGATAAGAAAGAGGCACTGGAAAAGCAGTTATTTGAATTGTTACTGGTTTGTAAGCAGGAAGTGATTGGAAAGGAAAAAAATCAGACCAATCTTGAAAATCTTCTTGAGAGAATGAGACAGGAGCTGGTGGCAGAGCAGAGAGGCATCCAGACAGCGGAGGTTATCAGCGAACAGAATTCTCTGAAGGGGATGGAAGAGCTGGTGGCCACAACAGAGCAGTTGGTTAAGTCAAAAGAGGCCGAGATTAAGGAACTTTGTGACAAGCTTCATATGATGGAGTCTGCTAACGATTACAGTGATTATCTCAACTACTTAAAATCATACAATGAGGTTAATGAGACCATTAACAATCGAATGAGAGATCATCAGGAGATTCTTGCAGAGTTAAAGGCCATTGCTTCTATTGTGTATGACAGAAATAAAGTAACTTTGGCCGGACTTAAGGATAGAGTAAGTGTTACAGAAAGTGAGCATAGAAGGAGCAGAACTGCACTTGATGACGCGAAGGCTGCCTATGTAAAGGCTCAGGAGAATCAGGCCGTAAAGAACAGCCTTGTGGCATATACAGAGCAGGAAATAGCCGGCAAGGAAAAGGAACTTGCATCTCTTATGGAGAAGTCAGGTTTGATTGTTGCAGAAAATGCTACAGAAGAAATAGAGCAGGTGCAGGAGCAGATTGCGCTTAATAAGGTGCTTCTTGCAGAGGACAGCAAACAGCTGGAGCAGGCTTCCAATAAGCTTATAAGTTGCAGGGCAGAGCTTTCAGGTTTAGAGGTTCACAATGATATATTGAGAAATGAATTGTCTAATGCGAAAGAGATGCTTAGCAAGCAAAGTACAGACTCTGAGCGACTTGAAAGTCTTAAGAAAATATATAATGCTGTAAACCTTGAAGATTTGGCAGAAGTTGTACTTGGCCTTTACAAGAAGATGGAAGCAGAATGGAGCGAGGTTTACAAGGAAGTTCAGAATCTTGATATATTTATAAATAATGCAAAGGCAGGAAAGTATACATTTAATGACCCATTGAGGAACCGCCTGAAAGAATATCTTGAGGCGCGTTATGGCGAGGATGTTATGGAGGGCCATGAGTGGTTTGCAAAGCTCAATCCGGGTCAGAAGAGAGATGTTGCAAAAAGAGCACCATTTGCAGAGTTCGGCTTTGTTATAAAGGATGACTTTGAGAGAGTTAAGGAAGACATAGGACTTCTAAACTTTGACAGAGGTGCATTTACCATACCTGTGTATAGTGAACAGATATTGTATGACACCAAGCTTGAAGTTAATAAGGAGCTGGTTACATTTGCCCATAAGGATATGAGCTTTCTTAGAGATGAGAGCAAGCGTGAGGCAGAGATTTCTTTGCTTAATGAAGAACTGGAGACTCTTAATGCAAAGGCTTCAAAGCTGGAAGACAGAAAGCAGGTTGTGTGGGAAGACTATATGTTTATCAATGCGCAGATTGCACTTTCTGCCGGAAACAGCATAGTGGATGAAGCGGCTATCAACAGAAAGATAGAGGCGAACACTAAGCGTTGGGGCGAGCTTGATGAAAGTATTGAAAGATTCCAGACAGAGGTTAAAGAACTTACAGACAAGGTGTCAGAAAGAAAGAATAAGCTTGCAGAGGATAATCACAGACTTGAAATTCTTAATATGACTATTGAACAGAGTCAAAGCCTTGCAGATAAGTATGATGCGTTAAAGGAAGCGAAGGAATCTGTAGCACGTGGTGTTGAAGAGGTGGCATTAGCCAAAGAAGCGGTCACAGAAGCAGAGCGTGCATATGATACTGCCGGAGCGTTGTTGGAAAATGCCACGTCAGCTCTTGCAGAGGTTACAACTGATTGGGAGATGAATTATAGCTTCTATTATGATGCGCTTCAGAATGATTCGGAGGATGATGCAAAAGCTGTAAACAACTTTATCGGTTCTCTTGCAGACCTTGATAAAGACAGGCTTGAAAGCAGATTCTTTGGACTTAAGGGTGTTATCGACAAGGAAAATGTTGATGTTGCCGATAAGGAAGCACTTATGAATCACTACAAGGTGTCTATGGACAAGTGCAAAACAGCAGTGGAATACAGAGGTTCTGATTGGGATACTGTAAAAGAACTTTTTGAGAAGGGTGAGCTTATGGCAAGTGAGCCGGCAAAGCTTCGTGAAGTGAAGGACACTATTGCTACTGTAGAAGCAGAAGTGAAGACTTCACGAGATGAATTGGATGCACAGAGTGCACTTATGAATCGTCTGGAAGGAAGTATTGCTCACGGCATCAACCAGATTGAAGAGAAGTATGGTTCTTACGAGCCATTCCCTTGCGACAATCCGGAGAACTTTATGAAGCAGCATAAGGAACTTGTAAAGAAGCTTGCGTCTAACATAAAGGATAATGAAGCGAAACTTCAAAAAGCGGCAAAGGTTCTTAAGGATATGTATGTTGTTGAAAAGGACCTTGAAAGAATAGTTACCAATGCAGGTATGACGGTGCCGGTTGTTACGGAAGAAACACCGGATGTGGCTGTGACCATTGATGTCATGGATTATGAAAATGTGTCAAAGGAATACGACAAGCATATGAAGCTTGCATATCGCAAAAATGACGAGTTTAACAAGCATAAGCAGACGCTTATGGATATGCTTAATGGTTTCGATGCACAGGAGCTTGCGCAGGAAATCAGAGTTTCAGTTAAAGCACCGGAGGATAAGAATCAGGCAGTTTTACTTGTGGAAAGACTTAAGGAAACCAACACATTTATACAGCTTGAAAAGGACAGAGTGGCAAAGGGTATCGAGGATATGGAGCGTATAAAAAATAACTTCGAAAACCGTTGTGTACAGACCTGCTGCAATATAAAGACGGAGCTTGACAGACTTCCGAAGCTTTCTAATATTACTCTTGATGAGGAGGTTATCTCTATTATTGGTCTTAATATTCCATACATCAAAGAGGAGCTCTACAAGGAAAGAATGTCTGCGTATATTGATGAAACAATCACTATTGCAGAGAGCTTTAAGAGTGTTGAAGAGAGACTTAAGTATATTCGTAACCGCCTCACTTGGAAGCGACTGTTCTCAGTTATTGTAACGGATATGAATGGTATCAGAATTGAGCTTTATAAGAGAGAACGTATTAAGGATCAGAGCAGATATCTTCGTTATGAGGAGGCTGTTGGTTCAACCGGCCAGTCACAGGGTATTTACATTCAGTTCCTTATAGCGATTATCAACTATATCTCAAGCATCAATGCGGCTTCGGAGGAGGCAGCGCTTATCGGTAAAACTATATTTATCGATAACCCATTTGGTGCAGCTAAGGATATCTACATCTGGGAGCCTATATTTAAGCTTCTTAAAACTAATCATGTGCAGCTCATCGTTCCTGCACGTGGAGCAACGCCAGCCATAACAGGACGTTTCGACGTGAATTATATTCTCGGTCAGAAGCTTGTTGACAAACGGCAGCAGACAGTTGTGGTTGATTATTACAGCAAGACCAACCAGGCACAGATGGAGTACACTCGTATGGATTACGAGCAGGCGACATTTGACTTTGGGTAAGTTAACAGAGCTTATATAAAGTATTACTAATGCATGAATTGACAGAGTTTATATTATATATAGACATAAAATAACTAAGAGGGCAGCTGTTTGTGACGGCTGTCCTTTTGCTATTTTTTGAAGTCTTGCGAATAAAAGTGCGGAAACTCAAGTACTTATCTGTTTACAACTTAAATTCACTGTGTTAAACTAATTATGTATGTGTAGTAGGTGGGAGTGTTTCCAAAACTACGAGTACACATGTGGAAAATGCGAATAATAAGTATATAATATAGAATTTTTAAGTAAAGGTGGCGACAGATTGTGGATAAGTTTGAAATGAATCTTAAGATGGAGCAGATTAAGAAGTTGGCAGCAAAGAAGGCTTACAAGGAAGCTGCGGAGATTGCCAATGAGATTAACTGGGTTAAGGTTAAGGATTGGTCTATTCTTGCAACAGTTATCAATGTGCAGGAAGCAGTGGGGGATTATGAAGAAGCTAGAGATGCAGCGATTATTGCCTATAACCGTAATTTGGGCGGAAAGAAGCTTGTTTACAAGCTTACACAGCTCCTTATTAAACTCAAGCAGTTTGATGAGGCAGATGAGTTATATGATGAATATGACAGAATGGCATATCGTGATGCTGACAGATATGTGTTGTTTTATGAGCTTAGAAAGGCAGAAGGTGCTGCGGATTCAGAACTTATCAGTATCTTGGAAGAGTATAAGGAGCAGGAAGCTGATGAGAAGTATCTTTATGAGCTTGCAAAGCTTTATGCTAAGTATGATCGTAAAGAAGAGTGCATTAAGCTGTGTGATGATATAATTATGTGGTTCCAGGATGGCCAGTATGTTGAGAATTCTATTAAGTTAAAGCAACAGCTTGGTGGAGCGCTTACTAAGATGCAGCTGAAGATTAAGAATGAATCGGAAAAGCGCAAGAATGATGTAGAAGAAACGAAGCAGATACTGTTCCAGAAGCAGAAGGAAATAATGCGTATCAAGAATGATGAGCTTGATGAAGTGCTAGAGGAAGAAGAGTTAGTTGATATCGAAGAGGCAGATAGCCACAAACCGGATAAACTGGTTGTGCCTCCAATGTTTTCACAGTCTGATGACTTAAGTATCACTAGTGTGATGGAAGCTATTATGAGTGCAGATGAGAGTGATGATGGTTCAGGAACAGAGGAAGAGGCTATCGTAGAGAAGAAAACATTTGCAAAGGAAGCAAGTGAAAAGATTGAGTCAGAAGAAGTTGAGGTTGAGTCAGAGGAAACAGATGAAGACTTTGAGGATACTGAAGATGAAGTAGAGGCAGATGACGATATCGAAATGGACGATGAAGATGAGGAAGAAGATTTTGAAGAGCCTGATATTGAGGAGAAGATGAATCAGATTCCGGAAAATATTCAGTCTATGATAGAGGATGCCAAGAAGCAGATTGACGATAAGTATGAGCAGATTAATAAAGAGGACGAGGCAGAGAGACTTGAGCGCGAAAGACAAGAGAATTTAAGACAGATGCGCGCAAGAGAAGAGGCTATGGCAGAGGATGTCAGCGTCCCAAGCTTTAAGAATAATATATATGATACTCAGAATATTCAGGAGGCACTTGCAAAGAACTTCAGTGAAATTATTGATGATGACGAGGATGAATTTGCAGGTTTAAGACCAAGTCCTAAGAAGGTGGAAGAACCTAAGGTAGTGGAAGTTCCTAAGGAGGAAGCTGACGAGGAAGAACAGATTGAAGGCCAGATGAACATTGCCGAGTGGCTTGAAAATGTTCGTGAAGAGAAGTATGGCAAGCAAAGTACGAAGCAGTATTCTCGTTCAGAGGTTGTACGTTTTCTTGAGGATAGAGATGAGAAGAGCGCTGCTTACGATAAGCTTATTGAGGAGCAGAAGGCTGCAAAGGTTGCAGCAATAGCTGCTGAGAATAGTACTGAGTCACAGATTAAGGCTCGTACTCAGATGATGCTTCATGCAGCAAAGACAGACCTTGCTATTAGAACAGGTAAAGCAACCCTTAAGCTGGAAGAAACTGTTGCAAACTTAAGAGAGGCAGCAGCGGCAACAAAAGCCCTCAATGAAGCTCAGATTGTAGAGGCGGCAGTTGCAGAGGATGCTGAGGCTGTTGAGGAAGTAGAGACAGTGGCAAATGTTGAAGCTCCGGAGACAGTTGATGTTGACAGTGTTGTAGTACCAGAGGTTGTTGATATTGATAATGTTGTAGCACCTGAGAGTGTTGCGGATGATGAAGTTATAGCAACAGCTGAGACTAATACAGAGATTAAGCTTAATACAGCAACATTTGAGGCCGTTACGGATGAAGTGCTTGATGCACATAAGAAGCCGGTTAAGGATGAAGATGATTTTGATGAGGATGACTCAGAAGAAGCGGACGAAGATAGTCAGGATGATATTGTTGAAGGTGACTCGGAAGATGAATCAGTTAGGGAGTCAAGTGCTTCTACTGAAGAATCAGAACCTGCGACAGATTCAGATGGTGTGGCTGTTGTAAAGGCGGCAAAGAAGAAGTCTTCTAAGATGAAACTTAACAATCCTGTTCTTAAAGGTCAGGTTGTTGTAAGAGATGGCGAAAAGAGACTTACCGGAGACCTGGCAAAGCTTTTTAGAAAGTATAGAGAGATGCCGGGTATTGAGGCACAGCTCATTGATTTCTTTGAAAGCATCAATGATGAGATGAATGACACAACATCAGCAACAGGAAACTTGATTATTTCAGGTAATTCAAGTTCTGATAAGATAGATCTTGCAAGAACTATTATTAGAGCTATTAACTTCCTGTATCCGGAAAAGTCAAAGAAGATAGCAAAGACAACAGGTGACAGCATTAACGGCAGAGGTATTGAAAAGGCTATGCCGAAGCTTTTAGGAACTGCACTTATTGTTGAGGAAGCAGGTTCTATACAGCCTAAGAGAATCAAGGAGATTCTTGCGTGTCTTAAAAAGGACACCGGCGGTATGCTTGTTATTTTTGAGGATTCAGATTCAGAAATGAATGTACTTATTAACTTTAATCCTGAGTTGGTAAATGCATTTAATCACAGAATTGTTCTCAAGCAATATACTGTTAATGAGTTGGTTGAGATTGCAAGAAAGTATGCTAACAAGAAACAGTATGAGATAGATGATGATGCACTTCTTGAGCTTTACTTAAAGATCGATGCACTTCACAATGCTAACGAAAGTATAAGACTTGATGACATCAAGGAGATTATTAACAAAGCCATCGACAAAGCGGTTGAGAGAAATTCAAAGAAAAAGTTTGGATTTATGAAGCATGCAACGGCAAAGGGTGGTATGAATTACATTTTTGCACAGGATTTGAAGGACTGATGCAAAGTGTCGGTGTGATACCGGTAGCCGGTTTTGTTGACAATACAATAATATATTACAAAAGGTTTATATAAGATGGAGGAAGATATGAGTAATATTGATCAAATGTCAGTTAATGCGATTAGAATTTTGTCTGCGGATGCAATCCAGAAGGCTAAGTCAGGACATCCGGGTTTGCCGCTTGGTGTAGCGCCTGCTGCTTATGAGCTTTGGAGCAGACACATGAATCACAATCCTAAGAATCCAAAGTGGGAGAACAGAGACAGATTTATTCTTTCAGGCGGACATGGTTCAATGTTACTGTATTCATTGTTCCATTTGTTTGGTTATGGTGACTTATCAATAGAGGATGTAAAGAACTTCAGACAGTTAGGTTCTCTTACACCAGGTCATCCTGAGTATGGACATACAGTTGGTGTTGAGGCTACAACAGGTCCTCTTGGTCAGGGTATGGCTATGGCAGTTGGTATGGCTATGGCAGAGAAGCATCTTGCTGCAGTATTTAACAAGGATGGCTTCGATGTTGTAGATCATTACACATATGTTCTTGGTGGTGACGGATGTATGATGGAAGGTATTTCATCAGAAGCATTTTCACTTGCCGGAACACTTGCACTTGATAAGCTTATTGTACTTTATGATTCTAACAATATCTCCATAGAAGGCAGCACAGACATTGCATTTACAGAGGATGTAATGAAGCGTTTTGAAGCATTTGGCTTCCAGACTATTGAGGTTAAGGATGGCAATGATCTTGCTGCTATCGGTGCTGCTATTGAGGAGGCAAAGGCTGACAAGACTCGTCCATCACTTATTAAGATTAATACACTTATTGGTTACGGTTGTCCTGCAAAGCAGGGTAAGGCTAGCGCTCATGGTGAGCCTCTCGGTGAGGAAAATGTTGCAGCTCTTAAGGAGAACTTAGGCTGGCCATGTAAGGGTGATTTTGAAGTTCCACAGGAAGTTTATGATAATTACAAGGCAATTGCTGAGGACAGAGCAAAGGCTGAGGATGAGTGGAATAAGCTTTTTGCAGAGTACTGCGAGAAGTTCCCGGAGATGAAGACACTTTGGGATAATTACTATAACGGTTATGATTTGACTGCGCTTCTTGAGTCTGAGGAGTACTGGGCTAAGGGAGATAAGCCGGAGGCTACAAGAAGTACATCAGGTACAGTTCTTAATATGATTAAGGCACATATGCCTAATATGATTGGTGGTTCAGCAGACCTTGCACCATCTAACAAGACTGATATGAAGGGTGCTGGAGATTTCTCTAAGGAGAACTATGCAGGAAGCAATCTTCACTTTGGTGTAAGAGAGCAGGCTATGACAGCTATTACTAATGGTCTTGCACTTCACGGTGGTCTCAAGCCATTCTGTGCAACATTCTTTGTATTTAGTGATTACACTAAGCCAATGGCTAGACTTTCATCACTTATGAAGTTGTCGGTGACTTATGTATTTACACATGACAGTATTGGTGTAGGAGAGGATGGTCCTACACATGAGCCAATAGAGCAGCTTGCGGCATTCCGTTCGCTTCCTAACTTCACTGTTTACAGACCATGTGACAGAGTAGAGACAGCGGCAGCTTGGGCATATGCTGTAACATCAAAGGAGACACCAACAGGTCTTGTACTTACAAGACAGAATCTTCCACAGATTGCAGGTTCTTCAAAGGATGCACTTAAGGGTGGTTACGTAATCGCAGCTTCTACAAAGGCTGAGCCAGATGCAATCATTATTGCCAGCGGTTCAGAAGTAAGTCTTGCAGTTGATGCAAAGGAGAAGCTTGCGGCAGAAGGAATCGATGTAAGAGTTGTAAGTATGCCAAGTATGGACGTATTTGAACAGCAGTCAGCTGAGTACAAGGAATCAGTTCTTCCAAAGAGTGTTAGAAAGAGAGTAGCAGTTGAAGCCTTGTCTGATTTCGGCTGGTACAGATATGTAGGTCTTGATGGAGCAGTTGTTTCTATGAAGGGATTCGGTGCTTCAGGTCCTGCTAATGTACTCTTTGAAGAGTTTGGATTTACAGTGGATAATGTGGTTAATACGGTTAAGGGTATTATGTAAAATATAGTTAAGTAAGAGCGTGTGTACGCATATACCTTACAGACTCGCTTTCGCTTGGACCTAAGCGCAGCGGTACTAAACTCACAAAGTTAAACAAAGTTTAACTTATGTTCGTTAAGTGCCGGCGCTTAGCTACAGTCTGTAAAGTATATGGTACAACGCTCTTTTTAAAGCTACACTTACATAAAACTGTAAAAAGGAGGAATAGAAAGATGGCGCAGAAGTATAGTAGCCAACACGAAAGAATGACCCAGGCGCCAGTAAGCGGTCTGGTTATAAAACTTGGAATACCAACTACCATTAGTATGCTTGTAACAAGCCTTTACAACATGGTTGATACTATGTTTGTTGGAAAGCTCGGAACCAGTGCAAGTGGTGCAGTAGGTATCGTATTTGGATTTATGGCCATACTGCAGGCCTTTGGTTTTATGTTTGGTCAGGGTTCTGGAATTCTTATATCAAGGCTTCTTGGACAGAAGGATGAGAAGTCGGCTTCAAAGATTGCTTCAACAGGGTTCTTTCTGTGTATGGCGGTTGCCACGATTATTGGTGTGTTTTCGCTGATATTTTTAGAGCCACTTATGTATCTTCTTGGTAGCACGGATACAATTCTGCCTTATGCGAAAACTTATGTGTTCTACATAATAATCGCAGCACCATTTATGACTTGTTGTTTTGTGCTTAATAATATTATCAGGTACGAGGGTAAAGCTACATTTGCTATGGTAGGCCTTTTGGCAGGTGCCATTCTCAATATGGTGGGTGACCCGATATTTATGTTTGTATTTGATATGGGAATTGCAGGTGCAGGTCTTTCTACAGCTCTTTCTCAGATTGTAAGTTTTATTATACTGCTTTCGGTGTTTCTTATGGGTAAGACTGAAAGTAGGATTTCTATTAAGTATGTGACTCGCTCTTTCAAGGATGTATGGGATATTATTTCAACAGGATTCCCAGGACTTGTAAGACAGGGATTGGGAAGTATATCAACTATGCTTCTTAATCAGCATGCAAGAGTTTATGGAGATGCAGCGGTTGCTGCTATGAGCATTGTAAACAGACTTAGTATGTTTATATTCTCAGTGGGACTTGGTATCGGTCAGGGCTTCCAGCCGGTGTGTGGCTTTAACTATGGGGCGAAGAAGTACGGAAGAGTGCGTAAAGCTTTTGTGTTTACAGTTATTGCAAGCGTAATTATGATGTCTACATTTGCTATAATAGGTCTAATCTTTCCAAGGCAGGCCATTACATTTTTTAGAAATGACCCTGATGTTATAGCATTTGGTATACCGGCGCTTAGATACCAGTGCATTGCTCTATTCGTGCAGCCACTGGCGGTGCTTACCAATATGACTTTGCAAAGTACCGGTCACAGAATGGGCGCAACTGTATTGTCAATGCTTAGAAGTGGTTTGTACTTCATACCGACATTGCTTATAGCAACTTACTTGGCGGGACCTACAGGTGTGCAGATAGCACAGCCGATAGCGGATGTGGTTACGTTTGTTACAGCCATACCTTTTGCGGCGAATTTCGTGCTGAAGTTACCGAAGGATGAAGTTACCGAAAAATGTTAAAAATATGTTAAAAAAATAACAAAACCCTCTTGCATTTTTTATGTAGGAGGGTTATAATGTACACAGGAATTGTTAAAAAGTTAACAATATGACGATTTAGCAATTCGCTGTTAGACAAAGTATTATTCATATAATTATTAGGAGGTATTAAGGAATGACACGTTTTACTTTACCAAGAGACTTATATCATGGAAAGGGTGCTTTGGACGCACTTAAGACTTTGAAGGGTAAGAAGGCTATAATCTGCGTTGGTGGTGGTTCTATGAAGAAGTTTGGTTTCCTTCAGAAGGCAGAGGATTATTTAAAGGAAGCCGGTATGGAGGTTATGTTATTTGAGGGTATTGAGCCGGACCCATCTGTAGAGACAGTTATGAAGGGTGCACAGGTTATGTCTGAGTTCGAGCCGGATTGGATCGTTGCTATTGGTGGTGGTTCACCTATTGATGCGGCAAAGGCTATGTGGATTAAGTATGAGTACCCTGAAACAACATTTGAAGATATGTGTAAGGTATTCGGTTTGCCAAAGCTTCGTACTAAGGCACATTTCTGTGCAGTATCATCAACATCAGGTACAGCTACTGAGGTAACTGCATTCTCAGTTATTACAGATTATGCAAAGGGTATTAAGTATCCATTAGCAGACTTTGAGATAACACCGGATGTTGCTATCGTAGATCCTGAGCTTGCAGAGACTATGCCACCTAAGTTAACAGCTCATACAGGTATGGATGCTATGACACATTCAGTTGAGGCTTATGTTTCAACAGCTAACAGTGATTTTACAGACCCACTTGCACTTCACTCAATTAAGATGATTACAGAGAGTCTTGTTAAGTCATACAATGGTAGTGTAGAGGATAGAGCAGCTATGCACAATGCGCAGTGTATGGCAGGTATGGCGTTCTCTAATGCGCTTCTTGGTATCGTTCACTCAATGGCTCACAAGACTGGTGCTGCGTTTGAGAATGGACATATTATTCATGGAGCAGCTAACGCTATGTATCTTTCAAAGGTTATCAAGTATAACTCTAAGGATGAGACAGCGGCTAAGCGTTATGCAGATATTGCAGATTTCTTAAAGCTCGGTGGAGAAACAGTTACAGAGAAGGTAGATGCTCTTATTGCAATGCTTCGCAAGTTAAATGCTGATCTTAACATTCCACAGTGTATTAAGAATTATGGTGTGGATGGACTTCCGGCAGAAGTTGGTATGGTTCCGGAGGAAGAGTTCTTAGCAAAGCTTTCTGATATTGCGGCTAATGCAATCTCAGATGCATGTACAGGTTCTAATCCACGTCAGCCTAGCCAGGAGGAGATGGAAAAACTCCTTAAGTGCTGCTACTATGATACAGAGGTAGATTTCTAATTGTTGTGTTGCAGATTTTCTATAAACGTAGCTTTGTAAAAGTTCAATAAATCAACATGACAGAAATTATCCGATAGATTTATAATAAGCTAATTAGGGGAGAGTTGCACATTAGGTGCGGCCCTCTCCTTTTTATATGAATTACAGAATTTCTTTGTATAATTATTTTTACGTGGTATAATTTATTTAACTGATAAAAAATATAAAAAAATATAACTTTTTTACAACCAAATTCAAACTTATTACGTATAAGCATTTGAAAGGAGGTAAAAAAGACATGGAGATAATAGGAATGCGCACGACAAAACAGAGTCTTGTGAAGCAGTGGGCGGCACAGTTGCTGGAGACAGATGATTATCTTGTGGACAGAATAGTTAATGATAATGATAAATTTGCCGCAGAGACATTGCTGGAAAGACACTATAAGACAGTTTACAAGATTATATATTTAAAGGTGAATGATAAAGAGCAGGCTATGGATCTGACACAGGAGACATTTATATTGGTATTAAGGTCTCTTGCTCAATATGATTCAGATAAAGGCTCTTTTAAAACATGGGTTTCGAAGATTGCAGAGAATAAGGTTATTGATTTCAGAAGAAGCAGACAGTATAAAGAATCACTTTTGACAGAGGTTATGGGGGATGATGAAACCGTAATGGAAAGTGTGGATGATGCTGTTATTAACAAGGTTGCGGGGGATAAGATTAAGAGTCTTTTGAATAAAGCAGAAGCCGACTCTAAGAACATTTTTATAATGAAAGCAAGAGAAGGCTATACATTTAGTGAGATAAGTGAACGGATGGGGATGCCGGTATCCACTGTTAAGGCAAAGTATTATGCATTGATTAAAGTTTTGAGAAAGGAGATGCAAGGATATGAGTAAAACGGGAATTTCAAGAGTTAAGTATCCAAAGAAGAGTGAGATACATAATCAGATAAATACTATAATCGAAGAGTCGCATATGTTTGAACAGGAACAGAGTCAAACAGGTTATGTGCAGTGCAAGAGGGTGAAACGGAGTTTTTTTTCAAGTGATGCTGCAACAGTGCTTATAGCGGCTGCAGCATGTGTTATAGTTGTTTTATGTGTGGTGCCGTTCTTTAAATCAGGAACCAGAAGAAGCCAGGCACTCAGCAATCCGGGAGAGGTGTCTACACAGCCTCAGTATGATCCAATAGACAGTGCAACACAGCCAGTGAGTCCGGATGTAAATTGTACAATTACTTCACAGGCAGTCAATGTTATTGAAGATGGAAGCTTGTATAAGGTATATATGACTTATCACCCATACAAAGCCACGGTGAATGGGGTAGAGTTCAATCAGGTATACAATTTATGCGAGGAGAGAAAGGGCAAGATGTGGAATATACTTTATGAAAAGTATGTGAGCCCACAGAGCTCTATGACAGAAACAGATATAGATTCTGTGTATGCTTCTAACCTGTATTTGAAGTCTTATACAGATATGAAGGATTTGCTTGCTATTGATAGTCAGTATTCGGTTAAGACGCAGATGAAGGAAAATGCAGATGGAACTTCTAAGCGCAATGACTATGTGTATATGCAGGTTGATACATTTGATATGAAGAAAGAGAAGCTTCTTACATATGAGGATATTCTCAAGGATTATGATGCTGCATTTGATATTATGGCGGACTATATTTACAAGACAACTAAAGAAAATATCAGTTTGGGATATGAGGGTATTAAAGAGGCTTATATGTCAAAGGACAGTATTAAAGAGAAGCTTAAGACTTCAAGTAGCTGGAGACTGAGCAAGAATGGTATACAGGTGTTTTGTAATGATTACAGAAGCTACAACAGTATGATATATAATACAGATGTTTGTTATACAACATACGAAACATTTGTGTTTGACTTCGATAAGTATGATATAATAAAAGACGACTACAAAAGTTGAGACATTACACAGAGGGAGATAGCAGAATGAGTGAGTTTGGATTTTATCAGAAAAAAGCCAAAGTGGTTTTGAAGGAAGTTAAGAAGTCCGTTATAGGTAAGGATGAGATTATATGTAAGGTAATGATGGCACTGTTAGCCAGAGGTCACGTGCTGATAGAGGATATTCCGGGAGTAGGTAAGACTACTATGGCACTTGCATTTGCCAAGGCATTGGGGCTTGAATGTAACAGAATGCAGTTTACACCGGATGTTATGCCGTCGGATATCTTAGGATTCACTATGTATAACAAGGCGACTAACAAGTTTGAGTATAAGCAGGGTGCTGCCATGTGTAACATATTCCTTGCAGATGAGATTAACCGTACTTCACCAAAGACTCAGTCTGCCTTGTTGCAGGTTATGGAAGAGGGCATGATTACAGTTGATGGTAAGTCAGAGAAGTTACCTGATCCTTTTATCGTGCTTGCAACTCAGAATCCATTGGGTTCAGCAGGAACACAAAGGTTGCCGGAGTCACAGCTTGACCGTTTTATGATTAAGTTATCTATGGGTTATCCTACAGTTGCCGATGAGATTAATATTCTTAAGTATAAGCAGGAGACAGATGTAAAGATTGTGTCCGAGACAGTTATTACGGAGGAAGAGTTTAAGGGAATGCGCGAAGCCGTGGACAAGGTGTTTATAGATGACAGTATTCTTGAGTATGTTGCCAATATTGCCAAGGCCACAAGAAACTGTTCTGATATATTGCAGGGTATGAGTCCAAGAGGAAGTATTGCGGTTGTGGCTATGTCTAAGGCTATGGCATTTCTTAGAGGTCATGAGTACGTATTGCCTTCAGATGTTCAGTATGTTATTACAGATACAATTGCGCATAGAATCGTTCTTAATAAGGGTATAAGAAGAGGCAATATTAATGAGCGTGATGTTATTAAAACTCTTATGGATGGTGTGAAAGCGCCAACTATTTCTATTGTAGATGAGAGCGAAAAGATAATCTGGTAGAGGTAGCATATATGAAGAGCAGAAAGTTAATATATTTGTTAGCTCTTATAGGGTTGATACTTGTAAATAGTTTGTATATTAGCTATGAATTTATGATAATACTCATAGTTGTTGTTGCAGTGGGCGTGTTTAGCTTTGTTATGCAGAAGATATCAGTAGCGAGAGCAGAATTATATGTACTGTTTAATAAGGACAGCATTGTATTAGGTGACACAATCAAGGTGGGGATGAAGCTGAGTAATAATTTTCTTCTTAGAACACCTTGGGCTCAGGCCAGTGTTGTAATCAGGTGTTCAGAAGGCGAACATGAAAAAGGTACAGTTAATCTCACAGGATATGACAGCTCAAAAAGAGTGGGTAGGGCTGATTTTTATATAAAGCCACAGCACGCAGGTGTTGTGTATTTACATATGAATGAGTTGGAAATAAGAGATTATATGCATATGTTTTCTACACGGATGCGTTACGATTATGTTCGTAAGGCGTATGTGTTTCCTGAGATTATCAGAGCATTATCTGAAGGAGATGGCGAAAATAATCAAGAAGAGTCAAGCATTACTTCAACATATAAGAGAGAATGTGACGAAGTTGTTGATTTGCGCAACTATCGTGAAGGTGATGCTATGAATAGAATTCATTGGAAACTAAGTAGTGTACAGGATGAATATATTGTTAAACAATATGGTGAAGAGGCGGATAGAAGAGTGTATCTGTGTGCGGACCTTACACTTTATGATGACGAAACATTCAGAGATGATTTGGACAAAATATATCAGTGGGTATATTCAATTGCCGTACGTGTAATTGAGCGTGGCGGAACAATTGGACTTCTTGCATGGGACGGAAGCATGGATAGTGTGTATGAATGTGGAGCTGCAGATATGGAAACTTTGGATATATGTATGCAGGGACTTATGGATATAAGATGTTCAAGAGATGCACTTACGAAGTTAGACAGTGTTATGGACTGGAGTAGCAGAGAACAACAGGTACAGCCTATTGTAGTTACTAATCATGACTATGAAAGTGATATATATAGGATGGTGAATGTGACAGAGGGACATTTGCAGGAACTTCTGCCAGATATATGTTGATTAATTAAACTGATGGGATTAAGACAGTTATGAAGATAGATAGTACGATACAGAACAAGGAAAAGAATGCAAAACAGGCAGTTGAAAGCAAAGCAAAAGAATGCGTAGTAGGTATTATAATTACTATACTTGGAACCATAGGTATCGTAAATACGCTTATGGATGCCTTGGAGTTTGAGCTTGGTGCAAGGCTTATAATCTTCTTAGCTATTGTAGTTATCTCTGCGATATGGACATTGGAAATAAGCTCCACGAAGAATCTTAAATTATCTTTGGGAATAGGATTGGCAATCATATGTGTGCTGGTGTTTGTTACATGGTCTAATCTATATGAAAGTTTTTGCGGAATAATTGATGAATGCATATGGGACTTTGAATGGTATAATAGTGCCTTCCAGGATGGATGGACATGGGCACTTATTATGTTTTCAGCAGTTGTAGTGTATTTAGTTGTACTTAATGTTGTGAAGCTAAGAAGTATGATATTGGCCATCGCGCAGATATTGCCGCTGATAGCACTTTTTGTTACAGTATCACCCATTCCGTCGGTGTTTTCACTACTTATGTGCATTACATATGTGGTGGGAATTGCAGCACTTAGACGTGATGAAACATATATCCACAGTGCGATTATGGTTATGGGAGTATCCTGCGCAGTTGGATTAATATGTATGTGTTTTATCAATGATGATAATTATGAATCTCCACAAATATTCGATACTATTTTTTATAAGATAGAGGATTTCTTTGCAGGAATTGATACAATCGGCACTAACGAAGAGCAGGCCAGAGGTGATGATGGTGATGGCAATAGTAATAGTTCTGAGGGCAGCATCGGAATAAGTGGCAATTCATTGTTTGGAACTACTAAGCTGGGTGAAATAGATAACCTCAAATACAGTGATTCAGTTATGATTGTTGCCGATGTTATTAATACCGGCAGAAGTCAGTACATTCCATTGTATTATGGTACAACGTATTATGAGAATAAAAACAGCTGGAGAGTAGTTAATGCCAGCAAGGAAGCAGAACAATACACCAATGATTTAACATTTGGCATGTTGCAGATGGTACAGTCATCGCCTAAGATGATGGCATACGTGGCAGGTTCTGAGAAAAATTATAGGAACAATGTGAACTGTTACCAGTACAGCTATAAGAGAACAGACAGTTCAGATGAAACTGCTGTATATAAGGGATTTATTTATGAGGTAAGTGATAGTTACTTTTCTAAGTTTTACGACATTGCTGTTAAGAATGTGAAATTGGAAGCAGGAGAAAACAGGTTTGGATATACACAAGATGCCTTTAACCGTATTTATGAATCCAAGCACAACACAATATGTAATGGAAGCTATGGTAATTATCTTAAAGTTGATAATGGAGTAAAAGGTTGTATAAATAACCTTAACGGTTTTAGCACTTCAGTTACCGCAAAAAATGATGTAGAGGCAACTATAATGAGTATAAAGCGTGTTAAGGACTATTTGAAGGTTAATTGCAAGTATACGTTATCTCCGGGAAAGGTGCCGGAAGGAGCAGATTTAGTACAATATTTTCTCACAGACAGCAAGCAGGGATACTGTACTTACTTTGCCTCGGCAGCAACGCTTATGTTTAGGGAGATGGGAATTCCGGCAAGATATGTAGAGGGATTTGTATTGACGCCTGAGCAGATTGAAGAGGGAATGAAGATTTCCTGCAAAGATCAGTGGTATGCAGAGTCTGTTGATGGTGGTCCTAAAAAGACGCTGACAGGATATCAGGTTAAGGTAAAGGATTCGTCAGCACATGCGTGGGTTGAGGTGTTTATGCCGGGATATGGCTGGTTGACAGTTGAAGTGACCCCGTCTTATGTTGAGGAAGGTCTTGGTGGAACACAACACGAAGATTATGAGCCGAAAGATGATGAGCAGGGTGAGACAGAAACAGAGTCGGAAACTGCCTCAAAGGATGGCACAGAAACCTCTAAGCCTGCAGGTGAAGATGAGGATGACGATGAAAGCACCGAAGAAGCATCCACAGAGGATGCTAATAAGGATGAATCTGATACAGAGAAATCTAAAGTGGACTGGTGGAAGGTGCTTGTAGCATTGGCAGTGATTATCGTAATAGGCATAGTTGCAGCGCGACACACACTTAAGTACAAGAGGTATCAAAAGTGTCTTAGAAGTAGTGATATAGTAACGGTTTACGAGATGATGGAACGTTTCTTTATGGTAACAGGATTTGGTAAGGTTGATAATATCACCTATGAGGAATATGCTAAGAATCTTGAGGAACAGGAAGAGGTATTCAAAGTTCACCACTTCGTGAAGATAACGGATATTGCACTTAAGGTAAGATTTGGTGGTGACAGCATCAAAGTATCTGAAGATGATATCAAGATGGCATGCCGACAGTTGCGAGGTATAAGAGAAGACTTATTGCACCAGATGCCGATAAGGAAAAGGATATTGTATACACATTTTAAAATAATGTAATAATAATCTTAAGAAAACCGCAGAAAGTTTTTGCTTTTTGCGGTTTCCTTGCGTATAATCAAAGCAGGAATAAATGTGTAGACATATGAGATGTGTGGGCAGGAGTGATGAACAATGTTTGATTTGGAAGAAGAATTAAAGAAGTTACCGGATAAGCCCGGAGTGTATATTATGCACGATAAAATAGACACAATCATATATGTAGGAAAAGCCATAAGTCTTAAGAACAGGGTGAGGCAGTACTTTAGAAGCAGTACTAATCACACTCCAAAGATTAAGAAAATGGTGTCTTTAATAGAGCGCTTTGAGTATATAATTACAGACTCAGAGCTGGAAGCATTGGTGCTTGAGTGCAATCTGATTAAAGAGCACAGACCAAAGTATAACACTATGCTTAAGGATGACAAAACCTATCCTTTTATTAAGGTGACAACCCATGAAACATTTCCAAGAGTGTTATTTTCAAGAACTCATAAGCTGGGAACAGGAAAGTTTTTTGGCCCGTATACTTCAGCTACGGCGGTGAAGGATACAATCGAGTTGTTATGTAAGTTATATAAAATAAGAACCTGCAATCGTAACCTGCCAAAGGATATTGGCAAAGAAAGGGCGTGTCTTAATTATCAGATTGGACAGTGCAGTGGTCCGTGCCAGGGGTTTATTGGTGAGTCAGAATACAAGGAAAGTGTGGATAGTGTTATTGAATTCCTTAACGGAAACTATACGCAGATATTAAAAAAGTTGACAGAGCAGATGAATGAGGCGGCGGCTAAACTTGAGTATGAAGAGGCGGCAAAGTACAGGGACTTAATAGAAAGTGTTAAACAGGTAGCACAGAAACAGAAGATTACTGCTGATGAGGGAACTGACAGAGATGTTATTGCCTGCGCGTCAGATGGTACGGATGCAGTGGTTCAGATATTTTTTATCAGGCAGGGAAAGCTTCTTGGAAGAGATCATTTTCATATGTCGGTGGCACAGGGAGATACGAAAAAAGAGATACTTACACAGTTTATGAAGCAGTATTATGGTGGAACTCCCTATATTCCACAGGTGGTTATGCTTCAGGAAGAAATAGATGATGCTGAGGTAATAGCTCAGTGGCTTACGCAGATTAAAAAGCGTAAGGTTAGTATCGTTACTCCGAAAAAAGGTGATAAAGAAAAGCTTGTGGAGCTTGCCTATAAAAATGCGCAGATGGTCCTCACTCAGGATGGGGAGAAGATTAAAAGAGAACAACAAAGAACCACAGGAGCTATGGCAGAGATTGCCGGCTGGCTGGGATTACCTCAGATTCGCAGAGCGGAGGCTTATGATATCTCCAATACTAACGGTATTGAGTCGGTTGGTTCTATGGTCGTATTTGAGGACGGTAAACCCAAGAAAAATGATTACCGCAAATTTAAGATAAAGACCGTTAAGGGGCCGGATGATTACAAGAGTATGCGGGAGGTTTTAACAAGAAGATTTCTTCGTGCGAAGGAAGGCTCTGCCGGTTTTGAGGTATATCCGGACCTTATTATGATGGACGGTGGGCGCGGTCAGGTTAATATAGCATTGGAGGTATTGTCGGAGCTAAAGCTTAATATTCCTGTGTGCGGTATGGTTAAAGATGACAATCATAACACAAGGGGACTTTACTATAACAATGTGGAGATTCCTATAGATAGAAGAAGTGAAGGGTTTAAGCTTATTACAAGGGTACAGGACGAGGCTCACAGATTTGCTATTGAGTATCATAGAAGTCTTAGAAGTAAGGTGCAGGTTAATTCGGTACTGGATGCTATTGAAGGTGTAGGTCCTGCAAGACGTAAGGCACTTATGAAACATTTTATGGACATCGATAAAATAAGAACAGCCTCCGTTTCAGATCTGATGGAAGCAGAGGGAATTACCCAAAGAGTTGCCCAAAATATATATACGTATTTTCATTAAGGTAAAAATGTGGTAGAATTATTATATATGTCGAAGGAGGCAGAATATGAACGGTACGCAGAGAGTTAAATTATCTAAAGTTATTGATAAGATGCAACTTACTAATCTTACACCGGAGGTAAGTACTTCTGGTATATGGTTGCATGTGCCGGATGTTAACAGGCCGGCGTTACAGTTGACAGGATTTTATGATGAATTTTCCAATGAGAGAATTCAGGTTATTGGTAATGTAGAGTTTGCATATATGAAGAGTCTTTCAGAGGAAGCACGTATCCATAGTTATACACAGCTTCTTTCAAGCAATATTCCTTGTTTGGTATTTTGCTGGGGATTGGAGCCGGATGCAGATGTATTGGCACTTGCTACCAAGCTTAATATTCCAATACTTAAGACACAAGATGAAACTTCTTCTTTTGTTGCAGAGGTTACAAGGTGGTTAAAGGTAGAACTTGCGCCATGTATAGTAATTCATGGAGTGCTTGTGGATGTTTACGGTGAAGGTGTACTTATTACGGGTGAAAGTGGTATCGGTAAGAGTGAAGCTGCATTGGAGCTTATCAGAAGAGGTCATCGACTTGTAACTGATGATGCGGTAGAGATTCACAAGGTAAGTGATGAGACTCTTATTGGAACTGCACCCGGGGTTACAAAGTATTTTATAGAGCTTAGAGGCATAGGTATCATTGATGTAAAGACTATGTTTGGTGTAGAAAGTATTAAAGAGACACAGCAGATTGACATGGTTATAAAGCTTGAAGACTGGAATCGTGATAAAGAGTACGACAGACTTGGTCTGCAGGAGGAGTATACAGAGTATCTTGGTAATAAGGTAGTATGTCATGCTTTGCCTATTCGTCCGGGACGTAACCTTGCAGTTATTGTTGAGGCAGCTGCAGTTAATCACAGACAGAAGAAGATGGGCTACAATGCGGCTCAGGAGCTTTATAAGCGAGTTCAGGAGAACCTTATGAGAGGAGACGATGACGATGAGTAAGAAAGCCGTATTTGGAATAGATATCGGTGGAACATCGTTAAAGTGTGGTCTTTTTTCAGGGAATGGAGTGCTTATTAGAAAGGATGAAATTCCTACAAGAAAAGAAAATAATGGTCAGTACATTTTTGATGATATAAAAGAATATATTGCAACTGTGTTAAAGCAGGAAAATATGAATATGGAAGATGTACTTGGAGTGGGACTTGGAGTGCCGGGTTCAGTTACGGAGGACGGAGTAGTAAATAAGTGCGTTAATTTAGGCTGGGGCGTATTCAATGTTGTTGAAGTTGCAGCACTAAGACTTGGTATGGATGAGTCAAAGATTAGTGTAGGCAACGATGCTAATATGGCAGCATTGGGTGAATACTGGCAAGGAAGCGGAGTCGGTTATAGAAGTACTCTCTTTGTAACAGTGGGAACCGGAGTTGGCGGTGGTCTTATTATGGATGGAAGACCCGTAGGTGGTGCCAACGGCGCAGCGGCAGAGATTGGACATTTACCTATAGTTGATGGTATTGATTGGCAGTGTACTTGTGGAAAAACCGGCTGTCTTGAGCAAGTTGCTTCTGCCACGGGTATTGCGCGTCTTGCTGGTATGAACAATGCTAAAGAAGTATTTGACGCTGCCAAATGCGGCGATAAAGAAGCTGAGGCTGTTGTGGAAAGAGTTTCTATGTACTTGGCTAAGGGTTTAGCCTGTGTGGCCGGAGTGGCAGATCCGGATGTGTTTATAATCGGAGGTGGAGTTTCTGCGGCAGGTGAATATTTTATAGAAAAGATTCGTAAATATTATAGAATGCTGGTGTTTCATCCTAGCCGTGAAACAGATATTGTATTGGCTAAACTAGGCAATGATGCCGGTATGTACGGTGCGGCGAGATTGGTACAGATGAGAGGTATTAATCAGGAATAACAGTAAAATATAGATAAGGGGAAATAATGTGAAAGATATATTGTTATGTATAAAAGAAATCGTGGGTGAGAGCAATGTTCGTGTAGATGAACCCATGAAGATGCATACAACATTTAAGATAGGAGGGGCGGCAGATTATTTTGTTACTCCTACAGATAAATCACAGTTAAAGAAGTTGATTAACTTGTTTAATGAAGAAAATATTGATTTTTATATAATCGGCAATGGCAGCAATCTGTTAGTAAGTGACGATGGTTACAGAGGAGCAATAATTCAACTATATGACAAGTTCAGTGGGTATGAGTTGTTGTTAGATAACGGAAGTGCTTTAGGGCAAGAGTTGATTGGCAGCGATGTTATGGATGCAGAAACTGTACGTGTTAAAGTGCTTTCAGGTATGAGTCTTGTGAAACTGGGAAGAGAGATGGCAGAAAGTAGTCTGGAAGGATTTGAGTTTGCCAGTGGCATACCGGGAAGCATAGGTGGTGCCGTTGTCATGAATGCCGGAGCGTATGGCGGAGAAATTAAAGATGTTATAGTAAGTGCAACAGTTTTAGACAGAGCCGGCAATGAAATGATTTTGTCAAAGGATGAGTTACAGCTTGGATATAGAACAAGTGCAGTTGCTAAGAATGATTGGATAGTAACAGAGGTAGAATTAGAGTTAAAAAAGGGTGACAAAGAGCAGATTAAGAAGGTCATTATGGAGCTTGCCGGAAAGCGAAGAGATAAGCAACCGCTGGAGTATCCAAGTGCAGGTAGTACATTTAAAAGGCCGGAAGGATATTTTGCAGGTAAGCTTATAGAGGATGCAGGTCTTAAAGGGTTTACAGTAGGTGGTGCGAAGGTATCAGATAAGCACTCGGGTTTTGTGATTAATATAGGTAAAGCTACAGCAAAAGATGTTGTTGAACTTACTAATGCAGTATCAGACAAAGTATATGAGCAGTTCGGTGTTAGGCTTGAACTGGAGGTTAAGAAACTGGGGTTTTAAAGTGTCAGGATGTGTTTATATGAGCCATCCTGACTAATGTGCCAAAATACAATCGGATGAGACCCGATAATCAGGCAGGAGGTAATATGAAGATAGTAATTGTGACAGGGATGTCAGGGGCAGGTAAATCAACAGCACTCAATGTTCTTGAGGATGAGGGATATTATTGTGTAGACAATATGCCTGTAGAGCTTATACCAAGATTCGTAGAGCTGGCGGCAGGACAGGAAAAGGGATACAATAACATTGCTATTGGTGTTGATATAAGAAGCGGAGCTGCTTTGGGACAGTTAGGGGATGTGCTTTCTGATATGGATAATAAGCACTATAGCTATAAGATACTATATCTTGATTGTAGTGATGAAGTTCTTGTTAAGCGTTACAAGGAAACAAGAAGAACGCATCCGCTTGCGAAGGATGACAGAGTAGATAAGGGCATTGCGCTGGAGCGTCAGCAGATGGAGTTTTTGCGTTCAAGAGCAGATTATATAATGGATACTTCACAGATGCTCACAAGAGAGTTAAAGCAGCAGCTTGAAAGTTTGTTTGTAGAGGATGGGAATTATAGTAATCTGTATGTTACAGTGCTTTCATTTGGTTTTAAGTACGGAATACCTTCAGATGCAGATATTGTGTTAGATGTGAGATTTTTGCCGAATCCGTATTATATAGAAGAACTTAAGTATCTTACAGGTAATGATAAGGCTGTACAGGATTATGTTATGGCATCTGAGGCTGCCAAAACATTTTTAGAAAAGGTGGACGACCTTGTAGAATTTTTATTGCCTAACTATGTTGAAGAGGGCAAGAACAGTCTGGTAATTGCCATTGGTTGTACAGGTGGTAAGCATCGTTCAGTGACTCTTGCTAATGCGTTAGCTAACAGATTGAAGACAACTGAGTACGGTAGTAAGGTTGAACATAGAGATATTGAGAAGGACGCAAAGCGTAAAGGATAGAGAGATGTCGTTTTCATCAGATGTGAAGGAAGAATTGAAAAGTAAGATAGATTCAGCAAAGCATTGTCAGATAGCAGAGCTGGCTGCCATGCTGGCATTTGGAGGAACAGTGCTTCCACTGTCAGAGGGTAAGTATCTTCTTGTTATGACAACTGAAAATGAAGTTGTTGCAGAAAAGTTTGTTGAGCTTTTAGGTAAGGCATTTGGCGTAACAGAGGATTATATTGATTATGATTATGAAGGTGCAAAGAATACCACTGTAAATATGTCTATAGGAGATAGTGAACTGGTTGAACAGATTCTTATGGCTATTAAGTGGCGTGGTATACAGGAAGAACGAATTATTCCGGTGTTTGCCGACTCGTTGGTAGTACAGAAGGAGTGTTGTAAGAGAGCCTTTATAAGAGGTGCATTTTTGGCAGCAGGCTCCATAAGCGATCCTAATAAGTATTATCATTATGAAATCGTGTGTAATCATGAAGAGGGAGCTAATCAGCTAAGAGATATGCTTACATTTTTTAAGCTGGAGGCGAAGGTAACTGCAAGAAAGAACAACTTTATTGTGTACTTAAAGGAAGGCAATCATATCACAGATTGTCTCAATGTTATGGGAGCATTTGTGTCCCAGATGGATCTTTATAATGTTATGATTCTTAAAGGAATTAGTAATGACATTAACAGGAAGGTGAATTGCGAAACAGCCAATATGAACAAAACCATTGAGGCAGCGGTTAAGCAGATTAAGGATATTGAATATATTCGTGATACGGTGGGTCTTGATTATCTTAACGATGGCTTAAAGCAGGTTGCACTTATCAGACTTGAGAATTCTGATATGAACCTTAAGGATATAGGTGACAGACTTAATCCACCAGTAGGAAAGTCAGGAGTTAACCATAGACTTCGCAAGATTGGTGAGATTGCGGAAGAATTGAGAGCTAGCAGAGGTTGAATTTTGGACATATATTTAAAAATGTCCAAAAAAATATTCCGAATTGAATTGAGAATTGAATTAAAACGTGATACTATTCAAGTGAATAAGGGAGTGGTCAGCACGTATCGTGCCGTTGGAATCAACATCATAGAATTATTCCTGGTCCAGTATTGAATGACGAGACTTATCTGTGGAACAGGTATGTTTCGTCTTTTTATTAGGTATTAAGTTGATTCTTATTAGGTACGTAGTTTGTTCGGAGGTGGTAAATGTGGCGAACTCCATTATGACAAAAAAAGCACTTGCAACATCTTTAAAGGATTTAATGAAAGAAAAATCATTTGAGAAGATTAGTATAAGTGATATATGTGGCGGTTGTAATATGAGCCGTAAAAGCTTTTATTATCACTTTAAGGATAAGTATGATCTGGCTAACTGGATATTTGAGACAGAGTTTTTAGCCAGTGTAAGAAATAGAGAATATGAAGATGCAAGTGATGCGGTGTATGACATGTGTCGGTACCTGTATGACAACAAGGATTTTTATAAGAAGGCTCTGAACATTAAGGGACAGAATTCCTTCTCGGATTATTTTGAGAACCTTTTGTTTATGGCTATTAGAGAGCAACTCAAAGGACTGTTGCACGTGCAGACAATATCAGATTTTCCGGCAACTTTTTTTACAGATGCATTTGTTATGGCATTCAGAAGGTGGCTTTTAGAATATAATGATATGGGACCGGAGGAATTTTTAGATCAACTTAGGATATGTATTAAACATATTGCAGTTAGTTATGAAGATGTTTAGTGAAAGGAGACAATTATGAAGAGTATTAATGTTTTGGCACTTTGTATGGTAGTAACATTTGTTTCATTCTTAGGTTTTATAGTTGAAAATGTATGGCTTGCCATAACAAAAGGCTATATTGATAACAGAAATATGTGCTTTCCGTTTTTATTGGGTTATGGGTTAGCGATGGTGCTTATATATATTATACTTGGAACTCCAAGTAATATGTGGTTTTTTGGAAAACCATTGAGAATTAGCAGTAAGTTGCTTAGAGTAGTGATATATTATCTGGCGGTTATGCTTTGTATCTCTGTGGGAGAGATACTTCTTGGAACTTTGGTGGAGCATACTTGTGGATTTTCGTGGTGGGATTATTCAAAGTTGCCTATGCATATTACGAAATATACATCAATTCCAACCAGTGCTATGTTTGCTATTATGGTAACACTTTTCATGGAAAAATGTCTGACGCCAATGTATCAATACTTTTCCGGCTGTAATACAAACAGGATGGAGTATGTTGTGGTGTTACTGATGTCCATTATGATAGGGGATTTCGTATACAGTGCTTATAAAATGTATAAGACACGTGGCTTGGTAAGGCGCTGGAGAATAGAAACAAAGGAACGTAGCTTGTATAAAAGAAGTGGAGCATAAAATGTTGCACCTTGCGGAAACGAAATACAATCCGCAAGGTGCATTTTTCTACCCCATCTTTTTAACTTGTTGCTTTGCTGTTATAGAAAGCATTAATTTTCTTGGTAAGAGTCGTGCGCCAAAACTTGCAAGTTTAATAGTTGTGGTTGGTACAATTATCAATTTTCTTTTAAACATACATTTAAGCCCATATCTTGCGCAGGACTTAGCAGTAATACCCGGCAATGTGAACTTTACATGTGCTACATTGTTAAAGTTAGTATCCACAGGTCCCGGACAGAGAGCGCATACGTGAACGGCACTTCCTAAAGCTTTTAGTTCATGATGGATGGCACCTGTCAAACTTACTACATATGATTTGGTTGCATAGTAGGTTGCCATATAAGGCCCCCCTGGTAGAAGACCGGCACTGGAAGCCACATTCATAATGTAGCCGGAATTACGTTTTACAAACTTAGGAAGTAACTCCTTTGTAAGAATATGAGTAGCTTTAACATTGACATCAATCATATCTAAGTCTGTTGCAAGACTAGTTTCATGGAAGTTACCGATATCCCCAAATCCGGCATTGTTAATAAGCACATCAATATGGTATTTGTTAAGCTTTATGGCAAGTTCACGGCAAGCTTCTTCATTAGCAAGGTCGCAAGGAATTATAAGGCAACGTGTTTTAAGTTTCTTTGCTAACTGATAAAGAGCATCCTGATTGCGTGCAATTAAGATAAGTCGATAGCCCATTTTACTAAGTGCTACAGCCATTTCGCGACCAATACCGGAACTAGCCCCTGTAATACATGCTGTTTTCATAAATACCTCCATTTTAATACAGGTGAGTGAGCTATGTAGCAACACCACTTGAATTCCTGCACAATAATATTTATAATCATTATAGTTTGTGCAGATTAGTGCGTCAATAGTCGCAGGAAGGAAAGTATATGGTAATAAAAAATACGACAACTATCACCAAGGAAAATGTTAAAGGTGTTATGTATGCTGCTAATTATGACAATAAGAAGTATAAAACTAAGAAGTTGATTTTTAACGGTGGCGGACTCTTTTGGGGAATGCTTTTTGTAAGCAGTTTAGTTCCGGAAATGGTGTATGGAACCGGCAATAAGGCGATTATTATTATATGTGGAATTTTGTGCGGAGTGTTTCTTTTTATCGGAATGTATGGAATGGATATCAATAATATGAAGAAATTTACAGGCATCTATGGTGATTATATAGATAAGACATTTATATATGAAATAGACAGTGAAGAAATTCTTGTGAAGGATAAGTGGGAAAAAGAAGAGCTGGTTTTGTGGAAGAATGTAATCAAATGGAACGAGGATGGGGATAACTTTTACTTATTTAAGGATGAGGAGAATGCACTTATAATAAGTAAGAAAGGATTTACGGAATGTACGGCGAAGGATTTGTGGGAGCTTGCCACAGCTGTGATGTATGTAAGAAACAGTGACGCGAAAGAGGAAGAAAAAGATGAGCAAAAAGATGATACAAAAGGGATTGTAAAAGAGGAAGATTATGATAAGAAATCTGAGTAATGAAGAGACTGGAAATATATATAATAAGCATCTTGTAAAGGATTTTCCGGCAAGTGAGGTAAAGCCGCTGGAAAAGATTCTTGATGGGATGAACCATGATAAGTATGAGACATTTGCATATGAAGAAGATGGTGAGATAAGAGGGTATGCGTATTTTATCAAATCATCGGTGAGTAATACATATCTGCTTGATTACTTTGCGGTAGTTAATGGTATGAGGTCTGGTGGAATTGGTTCGAGATTTCTACGGGGCTTGCAGGACATGGTTAAAGAAAGAAATGGTCACCTGATTCTTGAAGTTGAAAATCCAAAGTATGAACCGGAGGGAGCTCATAGGGATTATATGTTTAAACGAATTGGGTTTTATGAGAAGAATGGTTTGGTTTTAAGTGGAGTGTCATGCAGGTTTTATGGTAATGAATATAGAATATTTTATGCTACTGATAAAGACGGGCAAGGTGAAGTGAAGGATGAGGATATTCAAGCAGAGACCTTAGTTGTTTATAATGATTTTTTTGGAGAAGACTTTGTTGAGAAACATTGTGAGTTTCATCCTTTAGATAATTAATATAAGACTTAACATTATTAAATTGACAAATGTGAAGAAATATTGCATAATAACAAATATTACCAAATTATTTAAGGAAAAATGTCCTTAAAATTAAAAAAATTAAGAAGGAAGGGAGCGAAGAATAATATGGAAAATATGTCTGACATATCTGTGGAAGATAGGGCAGAGGAATATTTTAGACAAGGCTTTAATTGCTCCCAGTCAGTATTTGCGGCGTTTGCCGACCGCTACGGTATTGATGAAAAGATGGCTCTTAAATTATCGGCATCTTTCGGTGGAGGCTTTGGAAGAATGCGAGAGGTCTGTGGATGTGTGTCAGGTATGGCACTTATAGCAGGACTTGAAACAGGAAGTACTACAGAGTATGATGCCGAGGGAAAGGCAAAGAACTATGAGCTGATGCAACATTTGGCAGAAGAGTACAAGAAAGTCAGTGGCGGAAGTATTATATGCAAAGAGCTTCTTGCTATGAATAATCAGAAGAATAGTGCTGTGGCACCGGGAAGCGAGGAAAACTCATCGACACCTACGGAAAGAACAGATGAGTACTATAAGAAAAGACCATGCGTCCAATTAGTAAGAGAGGCATGTACTATAATAGAAAGAGAGATATTTGGAGGTAAGAAAGATGAATAATCAGCAGATGATGGAGTTGACAACAGTAGACCCAAGCGCATTTGATGCACTTGTAGAACAGTGTAAGAAGTCTGGTTCTATTGACCAGAACCTTTATGTGGAGTATGATGTTAAGAGAGGACTTCGTGACAGCAATGGTAACGGTGTTCTTACGGGTCTTACAGAGATTTCTGATGTAAAGGGATGTAACAGCGTTGGAGGTCGTAAGATTCCGGTAGATGGTAAGTTATATTTCCAGGGATATGATGTTGAGAAGCTTATAGAGGGACTTGGTGACAGAAGATATGGTTTTGAGGAGACAACATACCTTTTGATGTTTGGTTCGCTTCCAACTGAAGAGCAGCTTAAGAATTTCGTACATATTTTATCAGACCTTGAAGAGTTATCAGGTGCGTTTATCAGAGATGTTGTAATGAAGGCAACAAGTGCTAATCTTATGAATTCACTTATGAAGAGTATCTTAAGTCTTTATTCATATGATGAGAATCCTGATGATATTTCAGTACCAAATGTACTTCGTCAGTCGCTTCAGCTTGTTGCTAAGATGCCACTTATTGCGGTATATGCATATCAGGCATACAGACATTATAAGCTTGATGGAACTTTGATGATTAAGAATCCAAGAAAGGATTACTCAATCGCAGAGAACCTTCTTTATATGATGAGAGATGATGGACAGTTCACAGAGCTTGAGGCAAAGGTACTTGATATCTGCCTTATTCTTCATGCAGAGCATGGTGGTGGTAACAATTCAACATTTACAACACATGTGGTTACATCATCAGGAACAGATACATAT
The DNA here is from genome assembly GCA_045543195.1 of Lachnospira sp. Classification (GTDB taxonomy): domain Bacteria; phylum Bacillota; class Clostridia; order Lachnospirales; family Lachnospiraceae; genus Lachnospira. Next base: position 32,873 of record JAZQME010000005.1, on the reverse strand, counting down.
TCAGCTATTGCTGCTTCTATTGCTTCTCTTAAGGGACCAAAGCATGGTGGTGCCAATATTAAGGTTCAGCAGATGTTCGCTGACATCAAGGAGAACTGCAAGAATTGGGAAGATAAGGAAGAGGTATGTAATTATCTTATAAAGATATTGGAGAAGAAGGCATTCGATGGTGCGGGACTCATCTATGGTATGGGTCACGCTGTTTATACCAATTCAGACCCAAGACAGGTAGTACTTAAGGAGTTTGCTAAGCGTCTTTCAGAGGAAAAGGGTATGCAGAAGGAATTCGCTCTTTACGAGATGGTAGAGAAGGAAGCTGGTGACCTTATTATGCAAAGACACAAGATGTTTAAGCCGGTATGTGCCAATGTAGACTTCTACAGCGGTCTTGTGTACGCTATGCTTGATATTCCAGAGGAATTATTTACACCAATGTTTGCTATTGCAAGAATTTCAGGATGGTCAGCTCATCGTCTTGAGGAGCTTGTTAACGCAGGTAAGATTATTCGTCCAGCATATAAGTATGTAGGATATCATAGAGATTATTTAGATATGGAATCAAGAGAAGACCAGCAGTAATCGTTCTCGGAATGGAGAGTAATATGGCGCAATATAAGGTAAAGAGATTAGAGCAAAGTGTTAATTGTGAAGTGGAAGTGCCGGGTTCAAAGAGTATCACCAACAGAGCCCTGCTTATGGCAGCTATGTCAAAGGGAGAGAGTACATTAAACGGAGTACTGTTTAGTGATGATTCAAGACATTTTTTATCAAGTCTCATTGAACTGGGTTACATTATTCAGGTTAATGAGGTAGAGAAGTATGTTGTTATAACAGGAAGAGGCACAAGTCTACCAAAGAAGGAAGCGACTATCAATGTAGGAAGTGCAGGTACCGCAGCAAGATTCTTAACTGCTATGCTTGGACTTTCGGATGGCGAGTATGTTATTAATGCGTCAGAACAGATGAAAAAGCGACCTATGCAGCCGCTTTTTGAAGCACTTACATCTATGGGAGCACGATTTACTTATCTCGAAAATGAAGGATTCCTTCCGGTTAAAGTGCGTGGTGCGTCATGGGGCACATCAAAGCCTGCCCAGGAGGTTTCTATAGACATCAGTAAGAGTACGCAGTTTTTAAGTGCTCTTATGATGGTAGCGCCAAGTCTTGAAAAAGGGCTTAGAATTAATATTACAAGTGAAAAGACTGATGGTTCATACATTAGAATTACATCTAATATGATGCGTCAGTTTGGTTGCAATGTGATGAGAAACGGTCATATATATGTAATCGGTTCAAGTCAGTCTTACTCATCCGGAACTTACCAGATTGAGCCTGATGTGTCGGCAGCATGCTATTTCTTCGCAGCGGCAGCACTTACAGGCAGCAGTATTCTTGTTAAAAATGTGCATCACACCTCTATGCAGGGAGATATGAAGTTTCTTGATGTACTAAAAGAAATGGGTTGTCAGGTTGTAGAAGAATTTGCGGGCACAAGAGTAATTGGCCCTGCTAATGGAGAGCTAAAAGGAATTGAACTTGATATGAATGATTTCTCTGACCAGACTATGACCCTTGCGGCTATTGCACCATTTGCAACTACAACAACTTATATAAAGAATATCGGTCACATCAGACTTCAGGAGTCAGACAGAATCCATGCTATTGTAACAGAGCTTACTAAGCTTGGAGTAAAGGTTGAGGAAGAAGAGGATGCTATAAAGATATATCCTTCTGAAATCAAGCCTTGTGCTATAGATACTTATGATGACCATAGAATGGCTATGGCATTTGCTTTGATAGGACTTAAAGTTGATGGTATCGTGATTAATGATTACGAGTGTTGCAGAAAGACATTTGAGGACTACTTTGAAGTGCTTGAAGAGTTGAAATAAGTACAATTGATGAAACATAAATACACAAGGGGGGATATCAATGAAATGTAAGAATTGCGGAGCGGTAGTTAATAGAGAAACTATGGTGTGTGAGTATTGCGGTTCCCACATTGAGCCGAAGAAAGAACGCAAAAAAGCCAATTCTAAGATAGGCTCAACGTTGGTTATTGCTATTACTATTATTCTTGTCTCGGCAGTTATTTTTGTTGGTATTCCGGTAGCACTTGTTATGTGGGCCTACAGCACCAGTGGTGATGAAACGAGTCAGCAAGAGTATATTGGTGATAGGTTGCCGAAAGAAGCTACCGATTTAGTAGGTGTTATGGGAGATTGTACCACTAAGGGAGTAACAACCATATATTATAATAACGAGTCCTATGATGATGTAAAGATACTTGATTCAGAGTTTATTAAGTGGATGGAAAAAGAGGCTATTGATCCTGATGGTAAGTCGATTATGTTCGCTACAGACGAAAGTGGCAATATAACCAATGTTTATATAAAAGAATATGATTTCGCTGTTATGTACAGAACGGGTAACACTTACGTTGCATTTCGTGAAGATGATAAGGTTATTACATTTGAAACTGATATGGAGCTTGAAGTAGATAGCTGGTACACGGGATATCATCATTATGCTGATGATAGTTTTCATAGTGCGGTAGATTCCAAATGTTATGAATCCTATGCTGAATTTCATTATGTGTGCAAAGAGAAGGCTACCCCGACTGAGAAATGTGCTATCTCCAATAAAGAGGTAACGGTATATAAGCTTCGTATAGGTAATAACTGGCATTACTGTAGCAAGGATACTTATGATACGGTTAATGTAGATGACAATTTACGTGAAGGTTATACATTTGTACTGGCAGAACCCTATGTGTATAAGAATAAGTAAAATGTGAATATGAGAGTTATGTGAGGTGCCCCCACAGTTTCTAAAGAAACTGCGGGGTATTTTTAAAGTGTAAAAACTATATTGATATTTTCTGTGCGTCGATATATTATAAGTATAATAGATATATCAAAGTGCACTTGTGATTCATATCCACGTCCTGAATTAAGGGAAATTATTTATTTTGGGAGGTTATTTATGGGTACACAGATTAATAGGAATTATAAAGATACAGTTTTTAGGATGTTGTTCAAGGATGCGAGGTATGCTCTGTCACTGTACAATGGTCTGTCAGGCAATGATTACAAAGACCCTGCACAGCTTGAGTTCAACACATTGGAGAATGCCATATATATGAATGTGAAGAATGACATTTCTTTCATTATAGGCGACAGTCTCAACCTTTATGAGCATCAGTCTACATGGAATCCCAATATGCCGCTTCGTAATCTTATATATATAGCTAATGTGTATCAGAACCACGTGGAGACTAAACAGGAAAAGTCCATATACGGAGATTCACTTATACATTTACCTTTTCCGCAGTTTGTGGTATTCTATAATGGAATAGAAAAGCGTCCGGAGTATAGTGAGCTGAAATTGTCGGATTCGTATGTGGGGGCTGAGTTTGAGCCTTCGCTGGAATTAAAGGTTAAGGTTGTTAACATTAATTCTGGTATGAATGAGGAATTAAAGAAGCGTTGTCCAATTATTGCTGAGTATTCGACGTATGTGGAGACTGTGAGGGAATATGCTAAGGCTATGCCAGTGACGGATGCTGTTATTAAAGCTGTAGATGATTGTATTAAGAACAATATTCTTAAGGATTTCTTGTTGCAGCAGAAAGCAGAGGTTATCAGTATGAGTATATTCGAGTATGATGAAGAGAAAGAGATGGCACGCATTAAGAAAGAGATGGAGCGTATTAAGCAGGCTACATGGGATGATGGTCGGAAGCAAGGCCTGGAGCAAGGACTTATCAATACTCTACTTACATATAAAGAATTTAACGTGTCTAAAGATGAGGCGGCACTAAAGGCAGCTGAGAGATTCAATATGGATTTAGAAAAGGTGCGAAAGATAGTTGAGGAACACTGGGATAAAGAATGATGTTGTGTAGTATATGGGGCGGCAGGGTGTAATCCTGCCGCTTGTTTTACATCGGTAACAGAAACATTTTCTCAATTATCAAATTCCCTCTCCCAAACTCTTGACAAATGCGTTATAATAAATATTGGTTGTTTAAACCAAATAGTTAGAAAGGTGATAGAAGATTATGACTAAAGTAGATATAATTTCAGGCTTTTTGGGAGCCGGTAAGACAACATTGATAAGTAAGCTTTTGAAGGAGGCGCTTGCAGGAGAGCAGGTGGTTCTTATAGAGAATGAGTTTGGCGAGATAGGTATTGACGGAGGTTTTCTTAAGGATTCGGGTGTTGAGATTAGAGAGATGAATTCAGGTTGTATCTGTTGTTCCCTTGTTGGTGACTTTGGAACATCTCTTAAGGAAGTGGTTGAAAAGTATCATCCGGACAGAATCATCATTGAGCCTTCAGGCGTTGGTAAGCTTTCAGATGTTATAAAGGCCGTTAAGGACCTTGATATTGATGATGAGATTACATTAAATAGTGCATCAACAGTTGCGGATGCATCTAAAGTTAAGGTTTATATGAAGAATTTCGGTGAGTTCTTCAACAATCAGATAGAGCATGCGGGAACAATTATATTAAGCAGAACTCAGAATACATCGGAAGACAAGCTTAAGAAGGCAATTGAGCTTATTCGTGAAGTTAACGCAGAGGCTCATATTATCACAACTGCATGGGATGATTTAGAGGGTGCGCAGATCCTTTCTGCTATGGAAAATGTTGTGAACCTGGAAGCAGAGCTGATGGAGGAGCATAAGCACCACCACGAGCATGAGCATCACCATCACGATGGTGAAGAATGCTGTTGCGGACACCATCATGATGAGGAGCATCACCACCATGATCATGAGTGTGAGCACGAGCACCATCATCACCACGAGGGAGAAGAGTGCTGTTGCGGACATCACCATGACGAGGAACACGAGCATCATCACCATCACGATGGCGAAGAGTGTTGCTGTGGACATCATCATGACGAAGAGCATGAGCATCACCACCACCACGCTGATGAGGTGTTTACAAGTTGGGGTGTTGAGACGCCAAATAAGTATGACAAGGATGCTTTAAACAGTATTTTGGATAAGCTTGCCAATACAGAAGAGTTCGGTACAGTTCTTCGTGCGAAGGGAATGTTGCCTACTAATGAAGGAACTTGGATGTACTTTGACCTTGTACCGGAAGAGTATGAGATTAGAGAGGGTAAGGCTGATTTCACAGGAAGAATCTGTGTTATCGGTTCTCATCTTAAGGAAGATGCACTTAAGGAAGTATTTGCAGTGTAAGCCAATCTGCCATAATATGGTTTTGCAAGATTGGGCGAAAGCTGGTTAGTTTACTAAGAAAGGTAGTGTAAATATATGGCACAGGAGCAGTATCAGATTCCTATATTTTTGATAAATGGACAGTTAGATAGCGGTAAAACACGCTTTATATCAGAGACAATCGAGATGGGACAGTTTGCGGAAGCGAAGAAGAAGCTGTTGATCGTTTGCGAGGAAGGTGAGGAAGAGTACGACGAGAAAATGCTTGAAAGCAATGGCGTTGATATGGTTGTGCTTTCAAAAGAAGAGTTTACAACAGACAAGCTTAAGGAACTTGATGAGAAGTACAATCCTTGGGTTGTACTTGTTGAGTACAATGGTATGTGGGATCCAAAGCTTATTATGGAAACGCAGAAGCCAAAGGGGTGGGCAGTGTATCAGGCGATTACTATAGTTAATGCACAGCAGTTCAATGTGCAGTGGGCTAATATGCGTTCTATCATAGCAGAGTCTGTGAAGTACGTTGATATGGTAGTGTTCAACAGATGTAATGTTGGTATGGAGCTTGGTAATTATAGACGTGCTATGAAGGCGCTTAATTCTGCTGTTCAGATCGTTTTCGAGGATGAGAAGGGCGATATGATGTCCATAGCAGAGCAACTGCCATATGATATCAATGCAGACATTATTGAAGTTGATGACTGTGATTATGGTATATGGTACATGGATGTTAACGAAAGACCTGAAGTTTACAAGGGAAAGACTGTAAAGTTTAAGGGACAAGTTCTTAAGAATAAGTACTTTAAGGATAAGAATTTCGTTCCTGGAAGAAAGGTTATGACATGCTGTGCCGATGATACTGCATTTGTAGGATACATCTGTTTCTTCAAGGGTATTTCAGGCCTTGAGAATAAGGGTTGGTACACAGTTACAGCAGAGATTAAGTATGAGTTCCAGATGGCATACAAGAAGAAGGGTCCTGTTCTTTACGCAAGTAGTGTAGAGCCGGCAGAGGCTCCGGTTGATGAGTTTGTATATTTCTAAAAATGTGAATAATAATGTGGCTTTTGCGAAATAGTGTTATAATGTGCAGGTACACATGGTACTCTGCCATAATCACAAGATTACGCAGAAGCCTTTTTTAGTGAGGAGATAGAGTATGATTCAGGATATTTTGCCAAAGCAGATGGATAATCAGTATAAGAATGAAGTACCGCAGGCGGGAGATTATGTGCTTTTGTTTGAAGGTTCCACTGTGCTTGCGAAGCAGGAAGGTGATGAGTTGGTCTGTCCCACTTATGAGATGCTTGTAGGGGACTACCAGTATGTATATCTTTTTAGTGTGGACCAGGAGAAATATTTCCTTGCTATGGAGAAAAATGAAGTGCAAAGGGGTGTGTTTGCTGGCGAAATGGCAGATGCGGATGTGCATCAGGAATATGTGTCAGTGATTGATGGTTTTGATTTTATAGGTGTGAATACATTTAGACAAGCGCAGCCAAAAGACAGAGCATTTGCAGTGATTACAGCATATCATCTGTACGGTTGGTACAGGGATAATAAGTACTGTGGAAGGTGCGGAGACAGGCTGGTTCACGATGATAAGGAAAGAATGCTTAGGTGCCCTGTGTGCAAGAATATGGTGTTTCCGAAGATAAGTCCTGCAGTTATCGTTGGACTTACTAACGGCAGCAAGATACTTCTTACAAAGTATGCAGGAAGAACTTATAGAAATTATGCTTTGGTTGCAGGATTTGCAGAGATAGGCGAGACTCTTGAGCAGACTGTAGAGCGAGAGGTTATGGAAGAAGTGGGGCTAAAGGTAAAGAATATCAGATACTATAAGAGTCAGCCTTGGGCACTTAGTGGCTCACTTCTGTCTGGGTTTTATTGTGAGCTTGATGGTGATGACACAGTAACTTTGCAGGAAGATGAACTTGCTTTGGCAGAGTGGGTTGAGGCTAAGGATATAGATATGGAGAATGATGGAATTAGCCTGACTAGAGAGATGATAGTGAAGTTTAGGGATAGTATGGTGAGATAAATGTACAGAGAATATACACGCATAGGGAGAGTCCCCCTTGCATATACTCTACAAAAACAACGTAGGATTTTATATGCTTAATCTATTATGGGCGGCTATGATTGCCATAGGAATAATCTATGCAGCATTAACCGGCAATATGGCAGCTGTCTCAGATGGGATACTTTCCTCTGCTAAGGAGGCGGTGTCTCTTTGTATAACTATGCTTGGTGTTATGGCACTTTGGACCGGACTTATGGAGATTGCGACTAAGTCCGGTCTTATTGCCCGATGTACTAAGATGATTGCGCCATTTATGGAATGGCTGTTTCCGGGAATTTCAGCAGAGTCTGAGGCTATGCAGTATATGACTACCAATGTTATTGCCAATATGTTTGGGCTTGGATGGGCGGCGACGCCGGCAGGTCTTAAGGCCATGGAGGCACTAAGAAATCAAGACGAGACGGGACTTGCAAAGAAGGGGGTTGCCACAGATGCTATGTGCACATTTTTAGTGATGAACATATCATGTCTTCAACTGATTCCTGTGAATATGATTGCGTACAGAAGTCAGTATGGAAGTGCTAATCCTACAGGAATTATAGTTCCGGCTCTTATTGCTAATCTTATTAACACAGTGATTGCCATAGCATTTTGCAAAATAGCCTGTGGAATGAAGAAGGGCAGGTGCAGGAGCTGATGGACTTTTTGGTGGCAACTTCAACATACATAATTCCGCTGGTTATATTCTTTATTGTTGGATATGGTGTGCTTAATAAAACGGATGTGTATGATGTATTTGTGGATGGTGCAAAGGATGGAATGAAGACAGTGTGGAATATTGCACCAACACTTATAGGTCTTATGGTAGCAGTGGGGGTGCTTAGAACGTCAGGATTTTTGGATTTCCTGTCGGAACTTATTGCTCCATTATCTGAGAGCATAGGTTTTCCTTCGGAGCTGGTGCCTCTTACTTTAGTAAAAATGTTTAGCTCTTCAGCGGCCACGGGGTTACTTTTAGATGTGTTTAAGGAATTTGGAACTGACTCATATGTGGGGCTTATTGCCTCGATTATGCTAAGCTGCACGGAGACTATTTTTTATACGATGTCGATTTATTTTCTGACTGCAAAGATAACAAAAACCCGCTGGACGTTGCAAGGAGCCTTAATCGCAACGCTAGCGGGTGTAATTACCAGTGTGATTATTGTGAATATTTTTTAAATGAGATATTAAGGTCTACATCACCTGAGATTCCATCTACGGAACCGGTGTTACTGTACTGCCACATAGATATCTCGTATGGGAAGTAAAGCTGCGATGAGTATGAAGCAAACCACTTGTCGTAGTCTTCAAGGCGCTCGTACTCTACTTTACCGGCAAAGTAACGGATGTTTGAATAAATCATCGGTGTATAGCCTGCATTTTTAATAGTGTCGCAAAATGCTATGATAACATCAGTAAGTTCTGTGGCAGAAAGCTTTTCCTGTCTTCCCTCTGCATTAGCGATTTCTTCAATATCAATGGCGATAGGGTAAGTTACATCATAATCTTTTATGGCGTCAAGAACATAGTTGGCTTCTTCTACAGCTTCATCCTTACTTGTGGCCTGTGAGAAGAAGTAAACTCCCATATCAAGACCATTGGTTGTGGCGTTGGTGGCATTAATGTCAAACTTAGTATCCTTAACAATTTTGCCATCGCCATAACCACGATATGCCACACGCATCATAACGTAGTCTACGCCCGTAGCTTTAACCTTGGCAAAATCAATGTTGCCCTGATACTTTGATACATCAATACCTTTGATGGAAGTGATATTGCCATCAGAGTAAGATATTTTACCATCTTCATCAACTTTGAAGTTTTCTTTAGAAAGAGTGTTTTTCTTAAGCTCAGCGTTAATAGCAGAGAACTTATATATACCCTCATCCATATATACTATGTACTCAGGATAGTAGACTCTTAGGAGATATGTAGCACTGTCCCCGGCTGCAAGACGCTTCTTGATTGTCTGGCGAACTTCCTCTTTAGTAGTGCTGGTTAATTCATCTTCAATCTGCTCCAAAGCATTGCGTTTCACTGCATCATACTGGTTCTGAGAAAGAATAGTAGGCTTTCCGTCCAGCATATGAATGCGGATTTTATAACGTACTATAAGAAAAATGTTGCAGGCAACACTTAGTACTGCAATCACGGCAATAATAAATAAAAGAGGTGATTTGCGACGAGTTTTTTTGCTTTTCTTTTTAGTGGAAGCAGGTGATGCCTGTTCATTATTCGGTGTAGTTGCATCGGTGGGTAAGGCAGATGCATCAGGAGTATTTGATACATAATTGTTGTTATCTAAATCGTTATTCATGTCTTCCTCCGTACAAAAAATCTTGTATGTTTTTCTAAGGTGTGGTATTGTAACAATGTTAGTTTAAAATCATACCACACATTTATAGAATAACAGAAATATACTAAAATTGAAACACATATTTAAGGAAAGAATCTTATGATTAGTGCAAATGTATTAGAAGCGCTGGGTAATACACCGTTAATCAGACTTAATCGAATGGTTGACGATAGTATGGCACAGGTGCTTGTTAAATTTGAAGGAATGAATGTGGGTGGTTCTATTAAAACAAGAACTGCGTACAATATGTTAAAGGATGCTGAAAGCAAAGGGCTGTTAGGACCAGATACGATTATAGTGGAGCCTACAAGTGGCAATCAGGGTATTGGCTTGTCACTTATTGGTGCGGTAAAGGGTTACAAAACCATAATTATTATGCCGGATTCAGTGAGTGAGGAGAGAAGAAAGCTGGTAAAGCACTATGGTGCAGAAGTTATTCTTGTACATGATGATGGCAATATAGGCGATTGTATAGAGGAATGTTTAAGAATTGCCCTGGATATGGCAAAAGAGAATCCTAACGTATTTGTGCCACAGCAGTTTGAGAATCCTGCTAATCCGGCGGTACATAAGAGCAGTACGGCACTTGAGATACTTTCGCAGGTGGATGGACCTATTCATGGTTTCTGTTCGGGTATTGGTACCGGTGGAACGATTACCGGTATCGGAGAAGTTCTTAAGGAAAAGAATCCTGATATGACTATATGGGCAGTTGAGCCTGAAAATGCTGCTATTCTATCAGGTGGAAGTATAGGCACTCATGTGCAGATGGGAATTGGTGATGGTGTTATACCACCGATTCTCAATCAAAACATTTATAATGATATATACGTAGTTACAGATGATGAAGCTTTAGGTGCAGCAAAAGATCTTGCAAGACTTGAAGGAATTATGTGCGGAATCTCAAGTGGGACCAATGTGGCAGCGGCCATTGCGTTGGCGAAGAAACTTGGGCCGGGAAAAACAGTGGTTACAGTGCTTCCTGACACGGCAGAGAGATATTTCTCAACACCGTTATTTGAAGATTAGTAACTAATAAATTATTTATGGAGGAATGTTATGAAAAAGTATTTAGCAGAGTTTATTGGAACATTTGTACTTACTTTCATTGCCTGTGGCGCAGCGTCAATAACAGGAGGTTATGAAGGATATCTTGGAGTGGTAGGTATTGCACTTGTATTTGGTTTGACAGTAGTTGCTATGGCATACTCAATCGGCAATATTTCAGGTTGTCATATTAATCCTGCGGTGTCTTTGGGAATGCTTCTTACAGGAAGAATTAGTCTTGTAGACTTTATGGGTTATGTAATCGCTCAGATGATGGGTGGTATAACAGCTGGCGCAGCATTGTTTGGTCTTATAAAGACATTTGATTCAGAGATACTTGCGCAGTATAAGTTGTATGGATACAATCTTACAGGTCTTGGTACTAATGGATTTGGAGAACAGGGTGGTTTCCTTCACGTGAATATGTGGGGAGCTATTATCATAGAGATTATCCTTACATTTATCTTTGTTATAACAGTTATTGGTGTAACTTCAAAGGCGGAGAATAGTAAGATTGCAGGAGTTGTAATAGGTCTTTCACTTACATGTGTTCACCTTTTTGGTATTCCTTTCACAGGAACAAGTGTAAATCCAGCAAGAAGCTTTGGCCCTGCACTTATTAGAGCGATTTTTGATGGAGATGCAACAGCTCTCTCGCAGGTATGGGTGTTTATACTTGCACCACTTGTAGGTGCAGCACTTGCAGCGTTAGCATACACAATGCTTACTTCACCAGCTAAGGCAAAGAAGGAAGTAGTGGAAGAATCAGAAGATAATGCTTCAGCAGATTCAGACGAAGAGTAATGATTATGTTAGACTAAGAAATAATCGGAAGATATAGTTTTATTAAAAGAATATGTAGCTTATGGTAGGGCGAACCATATATCTGGCAGACTGTAGAAAAACGTCAGCACTTAACGAATAAAAGTTATGCTTTGCATAACTTTATGAGTTTAGTACTGCTACGTTTTTCGACAAGTGAGAACGGGTCTGGCAGGTATAGGTTCGCCCTATTATATACCTTTTTGAAATTATATCTGAGAAATATAAAATTAACTATTGACAAAAGAAAAACATAGTGCTATTATACTTTTACAATACATCACACACATCAGATATATTGCAGGGTTTACAGAGTTTCGAACTCTTTTGCACGAGCGAGAAGATATTGATATCGTTTTTGTTCGGCATTGACCTTGTATATATAACAGTCTATAAGGTCGGGATCGGTAGCGTTATCGAAGTTCGAGTACGCAGTCTCAAGGGCAACCTTAGCCATATTGATTTCGTCCATTAGATATTTTTCGTTATAAGAAACTACCGGAGTTTCTTTCTTTTTTAATAATCTCATATAATCCCCCTTTTATTAATTTGCGTAAATTACCATATGAGGTATGTAGTTGGTAATTAACGTTAAAGCTTGTGGCTTTATCTAAGTATAGTCGTGATTACTGACTTCTATACAATTATTTCAAAAATAATGCTTAAGGAGAGTAAGTATGAATGATGGGTGTGAAGGTTTAAGAGTATTGTTTGTACTGGTTATAACGCTGGCAGCTGTCTGCGATGACTTAAAACGATACAAGATATCTAACAGGATAGTAGGTGTAGGGGTGATAGCGGCAATAGTTATCAATGTGCTGGACTTCTTTGTGTCCGGAGAAGTTACAGAGTATGTACTGGGTGGAGTTGGCGCATTTTTAATAATGCTTGTGGCTTATTCCGTAATGGCAGTTGGTGCCGGAGATGTAAAACTATCAGGGGTTCTGGGGTTGTTTTTAGGGCTTAATATGATGTGTAAAGTACTGGTGTTGGCATTTCTTTATACAGGAATAATTGGAACTGCATGGAGTATTGCAGGGCGAAGTCGGAAGATTAAACTGGCAGTTGGCAAAGTACATACGATTCACTACAGTGTGGCACTGTTATTTGGAGAAGTATGCGGATTAATAACATTTTATACGGAGGTGTGGATTTAAGTGGCAAATGCGTGTGTGATATATGTGAATGATGGAATATATGGAAAAAGACTACTTAACTGCATAATGGGCAGAGCCAACAGGAAGTTGACGGTTGACTTGGTTGTAGGAAGAGAGTCACTTAAGGAGTATTTGGCAAACAGAGGAGAAGGTGTAGTTGTGGATGCGGTTATAACAGATGAGGAAAGCTTCTACGACAAGTTGTATGCAGAGTGTGGGGGGAGAATTATGATTCTTACGGAAGAACAGCTGACAGCAAAGCAAATAGCTGCCATATATGGGGATGATGTGATGGGCATCTATAGGTATCAGTCTGTGGACAATATATACCGGCAGATAATGGATGGCATAGTTGTGAAAAAGAAACAGAATCTCGCAAGCACTGACGTAATAGGAATATATTCACCTATAAATGTTGCGCCAAGGCAGAATTTTGCACTCAATATGGCAAAGGTATTATCTGAAAAATATAAGGTTTTATACATTAACCTGGATGTGTTTTCGGGACTTTCGGAGGTGTTACCGGAAAGAGACAGTGGCGGTCTTTCGGATGCACTTTATTATTACAGACAGGGAAAAGAAGCCAGTGCTACAAAGATAAAAAGCACCATTAATTCGTTGGGAGGAATAGATTACATAGCTCCTGCGAAATGTGTTGAAGATATAGAGTGTATGAGTGTAGAAGAGCTTGTTGCGGTAATTAACTGTGTGACAAAGTGTAACGACTATGAGGTATTGGTGCTTGATATATATTCATGCCGTGGGGATGTGTACAAGCTGTTAGATATATGTAGTGAGTTGTATATGCCTGTTAAGGACGATTATGTTTCAGCAAAGAAGCTGGAAGAGTGGGAAAGGTTTAATTGCGAAACGGGCAGAGAAGATATTGTGACAGGTGCTATAAAAGTGAAACTTCCGGAAGGTGAACTTGGAATAAGCAAGGATTTTTGGGAAAAAGCTGATAGTGGTGGAATGTATAGGTATGTAAAAAAACTTGTTGAACAGGGACAGTCGGGGATGTGATATGGATGTAGATAGCAGTAAGGATATGGACAGAAATATTGATAAGAACATTGATGAGAATATTGATGAGAACATTGATAAGAATGCTAGAAGGGACAATGATACATTAGTCCGCAGATTGAGACAGCAGGTATATGACAGTATGGATTTGAAGGAGGATACTGATGATGTGCAACTTATGGAGCTGATACAAAGCTGTGTTGCTAAAGAGAGTAGGAATTCGTACATAACTATCAAGAAAAGGGAACAGATAGAAAGGGAGATATTTAATTCTATAAGAAAGTTTGATGTGTTGCAGGAACTACTAGAGGATGATGATGTTACAGAGATTATGATTAATGGTTATCGGAATATATTTGTTGAGAAGCAGGGCAGGATAACTAAGTGGAATAAATCTTTTGAAAATGTGTCAAAGTTACAGGATATAGCTCAAAGGATTGCGGCTCATTCTAACAGACTTGTTAATGAGTCAGTTCCCATAGTTGATACAAGGCTTTCTAATGGTTCAAGAGTCAATATTGTTCTGGCACCTGTAGCTATAGATGGCCCGGTTATTACTATAAGAAAGTTCTATGATGTTCCATTGACTATGAACAGTCTGATAAATATGGGGTCTATAACTACTGAGGCTGCCAATTTCTTAAGGTGTGCGGTTGAGGCTAAGTACAACATATTTATAAGTGGAGGAACAGGCTCCGGAAAAACCACATTTTTAAATATACTGTCTGATTATATTCCCAAAGATGAGCGCGTTATTACAATTGAAGATTCTGCGGAACTTAAATTACACGATATAAGTAATCTTGTGAGACTGGAGGCACGTAATGCCAACGTGGAAGGTAAAAATGCGGTGACTATACGAGACCTCATAAAAGCAAGCCTTAGAATGAGGCCGGACAGAATTATAGTAGGTGAGGTTCGTGGTGAAGAAACATTGGATATGATACAGGCTATGAATACAGGACATGACGGAAGTTTGTCAACCGGACATGCAAATAGTCCTATAGATATGTTATCACGACTAGAGATGATGGTCCTCATGGGGATGGATATGCCATTGCAAGCTATTCGTAAGCAGGTAGTTTCGGCGATAGACATAGTAGTACATCTGGGAAGATTGAGAGATAAGTCAAGGAGGGTGTTGCAGATTGTGGAGATTGAAGGACTTGAAGGTGGAGATTATAAGGTTAATAAGTTGTACGAATTCAAGGAGACGGGAGAGAAAGACGGAAAGGTGCAGGGTAGCCTTGTTAAGACCGGAAAAGGTCTTAAGTCAGATTATAAAATGCAGGCAGCAGGAATATGTTATCTGGATGTTGAAAGCAGTGTGCATACTAGTAGCGGTGGCGTATCTTTTCTATGATAATGTGTGGATTTCGGTGATGTTTAGTCCCTATGTGGGATTTTACATAAAAGAGAGATTAAAAGAAAAGGAGGTGGAAGAAAAAAGACATTTAGTGTCGCAGTTTGCGGATGCTATGACGGCAGTATCGTTTTCACTGAACGTGGGATATTCTGTTGAAAATGCATTTCGAGAAGCGCTTAAAGAGCTGGTGCCATTATATGGAGCTGACAGTAGAATAGTTAGAGAGTTTAAGGGTGTTGTGAGAAGAATTGATAATAACGAAAATGTTGAAGATGTATTGTGCGATTTTGCGAAAAAATGTGATGTAGAGGATATTAGCTATTTTGCTGAAGTGTTCAAATACGCGAAAAGAAGTGGAGGTGACTTAATGGCAATTATTAAGAACACGGCAGTTACCATAAGGCAGAAATTAGAGGTGGAACAGGAGATACAGACGGTTATCAGTGGGAAAAGGATGGAACAACGTGTTATGAGCATGATTCCTTTTGGAATGATTGTATATCTTAGAATGACATCGCCTGATATGATGGATTCTTTGTATGGCAATGTAATAGGTATTGTGGTTATGACAGTGTGTCTTGCATTGTATGTGATTTCGTATTATATGGCGAGAAAGATTGTTGATATTAAAGTGTAGGTGTATTGGTGTGAAAAATGTAAAAAATTTACGAAAGTGGTTTGAGCAGCTTGATAAAAAAACCAAACAGTATCTGCTAATCATAAGTGTGATAACGATTTTCTTTTGTGTTGTCAGTGCATCCGGAGTACAGAATGATCAAGAACTTAAACATGATGAATTGAAGCTTCCGGAGTATGGTCAGGATAATGTTGTTATACCGGTTGATGTGAAAATCGAAAAGAGCGATGGAAGTGTAAATATGTTTAGCACTTTGATTGAGTTGGAGCCTAGGGAGTACAGTGATGAAGAAGCAGAAATAATTCTTAAAGAAGCATCTGAAAGGGTTGAAGAACTTATTCTAGGGGCTAACAGTTCTCTTGAGGAGGTACATAGTAACTTAGAACTAGTGACAAGTATTGAGGGATTACCGGTAGACATCAGCTGGTATTCTACGAATTATGAGCTTGTGGATTCAAGCGGTCGAGTAAACAATGAGACATTTGAACAGGGGCAGACATGCAACGTGATTTTGTTTGCATTGATAAGTTGCAAGGAACACTCGAAAGAATTGGCAATCCCTGTAAGGGTTATCAATAGAGATATGACAGACCAAGATGTGATGATTGCTTCGATTCAAAAGGAGATTAATGCAGCGGTATTTAATAGTAGTGATGGTTATGTTGAGCTGCCAAAGGAGTACGAAGGAGGAAAGTTGAGTTACTATAAGGTGCAGGAAGAACAGCAGTATATATGGATAATGTTAGGTGTTGTGGCTATGGTAGCGGTTATAGCAGGTGATTCAAAGCAGAAGAAACTAAAGATGTTGGAACGGCGTAAGCAGCTTGTGTTTGATTATTCAGAAGTTATTTCAAAGATTACCCTGCTGATGGGAGCAGGAATGACCATACAAAGAGCGTGGGAAAGAATTGTGATGGATTATAAAGGGCAGGTTGTGCAGGCTGGTAAGAGATATGTATACGAAGAGATGGTTGAAAGCTACAATCAGATAAAGGCAGGGGTACCGGAAGCGGAGGTATATGAGCAGTTCGGCAGTAGGTGCAATGTTAAGGAGTATCAAAAGTTTAGTGCATTGATTGTACAGAATTTGAAAAAGGGAACTAAAGATTTGGCAGCGTTATTAGAACTTGAGGCTATCGAAGCATTTGAGAAAAGAAAGAACTTGGCAAAGGTAAAAGGGGAAGAGGCAGGTACTAAACTGCTTGTTCCGATGATTATTATGCTTGTGGTTGTAATGATTATGATAATGGTGCCGGCTATGATGACATTTGAGATGTAAAAATAAAAAGTAAAAGAATTAAGGAGGGTTTTATTATGGTGAAGATGGAGTGCGTTAAGAAGGCAGTGAAGGATTTTATCTGCGAAGAAGATGGTATGGGAGTTGTGGAAATTGTGTTGATTATTATTGTTTTGGTGGGGCTTGTTGCACTGTTTAAGGAGCAGATTGAGAGTATTGTAAAAACAGTGCTTTCCAAGATGAATACAAAGATTAAGCAGATATAGGAGCCACGCGTGAAAAGAGAAAGACTTTCAGGGCAGATTACTGTATTTGCAGCGCTAAGTTTTATGCTTGTTGTGGCGTTAGTCTTAGTATGTATTCATTCGGCGTTACAGGCAAACGGACTTGCTCAGATTGATATGGCAGCCAGGTTGTCGGTTGAATCTGCATTTGCAGGATATTCTACAGTGCTGATGGATGAGTTTGACATAATGGCGGTTGAACAGGATAAGCTTTCAGGAAATATACTCAGATACTACGCTAAAAGTAACATAGAAGGCATATGTGGTGATGGAATAGAGTATGTGTATGGAAGTTTTGACAATCGTGTCAGTATGGTTGCGCAAGGAGGCGTTGGTGTTGAAAAGCAGATACTTAAGTATATGGATGTTGGGATATATTCGGATGTTCTTGCAAGGTTTTTGGACATAGAAAAAGAGACAAAGAAGGCAGAAATTGTTACCGGAATTGCTGATGAAATTCTTGAATGTGAGAAGGTGGTTAGTGAATCAGACAGCATCATATACGAGGTTATTGAACTTGTGGAGGGTATCAAAACAACGAAGAATGGAGTAGTGTCCGGCAAAGGACAAGCAGTTGCTACAGGAGACTACTTTGCAAAGTCAGTAATTATGTCACCGCTTTCGAAAGAAAGTGCTGCCATAGAATCGGATGCGGTATATAATGCCGTGTCCGGTATGGCGACCAAGTATGTAAATGTGTATGAACTTATGGATAATATGCTTGAATATGCAGAGGTTTATGACGGACTTCAAAAGAATGATGAAGGCAAAGCAGAAGGTGATGTGGCAACAAGTTGTGAAGATGGTTATAAGAAGGCGTATCAGATGATATGTATGAGTATTGCCGGAGCTATAAGTAAATCAGAGGCCGCATTAGAAAAACTTTCCCGGTATGAGTCTAAGCTTAATGAGTGTAAAACTGCATTTGATAAGTGTGATAACAGTGTACAATCTAACAAAGATGTGCTGGGAGAAGAGATGAGTAATACGTTAAGTTCAGATGTGAACAGTATGAAGAATACGAATCAGTACACAGGAGCACGCATATGTAACGCTGCATACATGAAAGTGGCACTTGAACATAATGTACAGATACTAAAAAATGCCCAAAATGCCATAAAGAAACTTGATGTTTCTTTGGATAAGAAGAGCTATGGTTATGTGGAACGTACTATAACAGAAACGAAAGGTTGCTTTAAGGGTCTTAGTAATAAATTGCTTAAATTTAATTACGATTATGTCAGCTTCGAAGAAGGGGCTGGAATGAAGGCTATTGAAACTTTGAAAAATACATTGGCTAATGGTCTTGGTGGATTGGTGTTGGCGGATAAGGAGGTTTCACAATGTAGTATATCATATACTAATCTTGCGTCTTCTCATAAAGGTATGACGTCCGGTGTTGACAACAAAGTTGCGGAGCAGGTAAAGAATCTTGCGCTAATCAACGAGTACATAATGGAGCGTTTTCCATCTGCAACTGACTATGAAGAGCCGCAGGATGATAAAGGTATTGGTGAGGAAAGCCAAAAGACTGAACAATGGTGTGAGCTTAACTATGTGGTTGAATATATTCTTTGTGGTCAAAATAGCGACAGAGAGAACTTAAATGGCGTTCTTTTGCAAATGATTGCTATTAGAGAGGGTATCAATATGGCGTATCTGATTATGGATGGTGAAAAGAAGCAGGAGGCATTGACTTTGGCTACAAGTTTGGTGGGAGCCACAGGCAATGGAGCTGTTGTAAAGGTTGCTCAATATCTGATACTTGCCGTATGGGCATTGGGTGAAAGTATATGTGATCTGCAGGAACTGTTGGATAAAGAGGCAGTGCCCTTAGTAAAGACTAAAGAAAACTGGAAGTTGTCCTTGGGCAATCTTCTTATTATGAATTTTAGTTCTGAAGATAAAGAGCACAAAGGGAGTAGTGATAAACAAGGACTTACTGATATGTATTACGAGGATTATCTTAGGGTGTTACTGCTTGCTAAGAATAAAGATGATAAGAGATTTGGGATTATGGATGCTATGGAATTAAGAATAATAGCATTGGGACAGAAAGATTTTAGGTTAAGAGATTATATGTGGAGTGCCACAGGAGTTGTGACATTCAGATATAGTTCTACGGGAGAATATTACACAAGAGAAATCTCATACAGTTATGTATAGATTTTAGAAGGAGGCTCTGCTATGAAACAATGGACAAGTGGGTTGAAAGTAATAAAAATACGTGTCTGTGCGCCGGATAGTCATAGCAGAGCAGGCCTTTTGGCATCAGCTACAGTAGAGGCGGCCATAGTTATGCCTTTGTTTATATATGCGGTTACAGCCATTATATATATGTTTCAGATTATTATGGTGAAGCAGGATATAAATGTGGCTGCATATAATACAGTGCGAACTATGACAAAGTATGCGTACGCATATGACAGGCTGACAGATTCTGACAAGGAGGTATCAGCCATAACTGCTTATGGAACGTTGATTTCCGAATTAGGAGTTAATTATGCGAAGGAACATTATATAGTTGGAGGGAATGCTGGAATAGTGTTGCTAGGAACTAATGTGCTTGGTGAGACGGGAGAGATAAGCATAACTGTTTCCTACGCAGTAAAAAATCCTTTCGACATATTTGGGATCGGTGTTGTTCCGGTTAGTCAGACATATGCAGGGCAGGGATGGATTGGAGATGAAGGTGTTGCCCAAAGTATAAAAGACACAAACAAGGAGAGGACTGTGTATATTACTCCATATGGCGAGGTATATCATACAGACGAGGAATGTGCATACATAAATTTGTCTATAACGCAGATTGCAGCATATGAAATTGAAAGTGCAAGAAATATGGGTGGAGGAAGGTTTTATGCTTGTGAGTTATGTATGGATAATGGCAATTATGATGGCGTAGGTGACGTCAACACAGGTAGTAGTGATGAAACAAAGAAGCTTAAGGGTTATCTTTTTGTGACACATTTTGGAGACCGATATCATAAAACTCCGGAATGTAGTGGTCTTAAGAGAACTATTATAGAGGTTCCCTTTTCCGAGATAGGAGATAGAAATATGTGCCAGAAATGTCGAGGTGTATAGTATGGAATGGGTAAATTGTATAGAGAATATAGTGATTATCATCGTTCTTGCTGTATTGTCTGTTGAGGATGTGAAAATGAAATCTATTGATGTCAGATGTATAGCGGGGATAGGGCTGGTTTCTCTGATATACGGTATTATTAGATGTGTTTTTCACGGTGTTAAGTGGAATGTGACACTCATTGTTGCAGGAATAGTATTCGTGGGATTGTTGCTGGTTATGAGTGTTGTGATAAAGGCTATAGGGCTGGGGGATGTTGCTGTGCTCTGTATGCTTATTCCGGTGAAAGATGTGGTGTTTGTGGTGAGTGTGTTTATCTTAGCAGTGACTATTATGGCAGTAGTTGTCACCGGATTGCTGATTGTACATAGGTTGCGACGTAAGGATAAGGTGGCCTTTGTGCCATATATAGCTTTGGCTGCAATGGGGGTGATGGTTTGCGTATAAAAGCATCATTTACATTGGAAAATTCGGTGATTGTACCTATATTTGTGGTGTTGGATATGTTGTTCATTATGCTTGTGTTAGATATGCATGATCAGATAGTTGTAAGAAGTATTGATGCACAGACTGCTATGAAGCTGGAACAGGAGCTTAGTGAGAGTGATATTCAGAAAAAAGGCAAAATTTATGCTACGGCTGCGTCTAATATAGAGAAGAAATGTGTTCTTGATAGTGAGGTTTCAGAGCAGATAGTTAAAGAGCGATGTGAGAAGGATAAATTGATTACTGAAAACAGGCAGCCGGACTTTTTGAGAGTTGTAAGTGCAGGGCTGAAGCTGCTGGGTAAGTGAATTGGTAGAAAGGTGTTGGTGGGTATGGTGTTTGAAAGAGAAAATAACACTAGTTATATGGTGATTGGATGCGAAAAAGAAACAGGGAGTGATTATGATGTTAATATCCTTGGGAAAAATGTGGCACACAGTTTGTTGCATATGCATATGAGAAATACTAATGATAAGTCGTTTTGTTATTATGATATCACAGCGAAGCAACAGGTTGTTAAGTTGTACGCATATACTCAACTTATATGGGATGATGTTAGAATGATATGCGAAAGCATTGCTGCCATGGTTAAAGATGTGAATAAATATATGTTGGATTTAAGATGCGTGAGATTGTCTCCGGAGTATATGTATGTTGATGTGTGTGAACACAAAGTTTTCTTTACATATGTGCCGTCGGGCGAAGTGCCGGATGAGAAATGTTCCTTCGATAAAGAACTTAGAGGGCTGTTTGACTACATATTGGAGCATTTGAACCATAATGAACCTAAGGATGAGGTTATGAAGGTGTATGAGATTTACCAGAGAATAGTGCAGAATAATTATGATGCAGAAAAACTGGATGAACTTGTATCGGTACATAGGGAAGAGATGGTCGTAAGTGAAGTGATTGATGTTGTTCCGCCGGAGGTTATAGAGGAAGAGGTGGAGGAAAAAGATGGTGCCATACAAGGGATTGTTCTTTTGATGAAGGTTGTGGCAGTTGTAATAATGCTTTTAGGTGTTGTTAAGATACTTTTACCAAGTGTAGTGCCATTTGATATGTCTATGAAAATTGCGCTTGTAATGGTTATTGCAGGCACTGTTATTATGTTGATAGCAGGAAGAATTCCAGATGATGTGTTTGTTAGAGTAAGATATAAAAAACAAAGTCAGCCATGTGAGATACAATATTGTGAAATAGAAGATAAAGCACAAGCAAGCACGGAATACAAAACAAAATCCGCAGAGGAATATAAGGAGTGGTTTAAGGAGCAGAGGGAGCGGTTGGAGGAACCGCAGACTATGCTGCTTGCAGAATATATAAAAAAGAGTAAAAAGGTGTCAGATGAAAGAGTGAAGCTGGTTAATTATGATTATGATGAGATTATTAATATAGAAATATTTCCTGCTATAATTGGAAATCTTAAAGAAAAATGTAATGTCTGTATTGAAGATGTACTTGTAAGCAGAATGCATGCTTGTGTCATAAAGGATGATGGAGAATTTTACATAGAGGATCTAAATTCAACTAATGGAACCAAAGTTAATGATAAAACCTTGGTGCCGGATGAAAAACAAGTGCTTAAGAGTGGTGATGAGATATTGTTTGCAACGAGATTTTATAAGGTTGAAATAAGCTAGAAATTATGCTATATTCACACTAGCGGTTAATGCTTAAGTGTGGAGGTTTACATTTATGAAAGTGAATATATATTATGGTGGAAGAGGTCTGGTAGATGACCCGACAATATTTGTGGTTAATAAGATTCAGGAAGTTCTTGATGAGTTGAAGGTTGATGTTGAAAGATACAATCTTTTTGATATGAAGAATCAGATTACAACATTGTCTCAGACTGTCACGGAGGCAGATGCAGTTATTCTTGCTACAACTGTTGAATGGATAGGTATGGGTGGATATATGCAGACACTTCTTGATGCATGCTGGTTGTATGCGGATAAGAATAAGATAGGTAATGTGTATATGTTCCCGGTTGTATTGTCTAAAGCATATGGTGAGAAAGAGGTTTCACTTGCCCTTGTTAATTCATGGGAAATGTTAGGTGGACGAGCAGAAACTGGTATTATGGCATATGTTGAAGATACAACTGAGTTCGAATTCAATGCAAAGTATGTGGAGATGATTGAAAAGTTTGCAGAGAATATATACAGATCTGTTTCTCAGAAGAGAGTTACATTCCCTTCTAGCAGCCAGACTATTAAGAATAAGGTGCTTCGTGAAGTAGTTAACTTTACTCCGCAGGAGAGTGAGCAGTTGTCTAAGTATGTATCGGATGATACATTTGTTAAGACCCAGAAGCAGGATATAGAATCACTTACTTCTATGTATAAGGAGTTGCTTATAGATCAGGAAAATGGCGGTGACAGCTACTATCTTGATGTGTTTAAAAACAGTTATGTACATACGGGAAGATATACATGTGCCTATACATTTATTATAAGCGACAAGGGTAAGAGTGTTGTTGTGGATGTTAAGGATGGTGAACTGTCAGTTGAATTTGGGGAAGCTATGGACGCAGATGTTATATCAAAGCTCTCTAAAGAAACATTTGATGATATAGTTGAAGGCAAAATTACCTTCCACAGAGCATTTATGACAGGAAGCATGACTGCGAAAGGTAATTTCAGAAATCTTAAAATGTTGGATGAGTTGTTTGCTTTCTCAAAGTAAATTCTAAAGAGTAAATGTATGTTCGGACGAGAACTATATGACCGGGAAGGTTTTGATTATGACTGGTAGCGAGGAATGCTTATGTGTACAGTGCTTTCATTATCAGTCTGTTCCAGCCATAAACTGCCATTGTGGTTTGTGCAAACAGTGTAAGCTATGCTAAGTCCCAGACCGACACGTCCGGATTTGGTTGTATAAAAAGGTTTACAAACAGACTCGGTGCTTTCAATGTCGGGAAATGTTCCGGGATTGGAAATGGCAATATGTATATTGGAATCTGAAATATCCTTGCAATTCACAGTTATTGTTATTGTGTCATCTTCTGAAGTGGTGGCATCGTAACAGTTGTCAATGATTTCGTTGAGGGCAACCTGTAGATGCTCCTGGTGTGCTAAGATATACACAGCTTCAGACAGCGAAGGTTCTATATCAAGATTAAAATTGCGCGATGTTTCCGGATGACGGTTGTCGGCTTCGTCAGGAAGACAGTATATAATATCCATTAGGTTTATGGGTTCAAGATTTGTCTTCATACAATATCTGTATGTAGAGGTTCTGTCCATAAATGTAATAAGGTGGTTTATATTGTCACCGAATTCCTTCCAGAATCGGAAATCTCCGGTTTCAGGATGTTGTTTGGAAATTAATTGATAGGAACTATTCATAAATGAAATCATATTTTTGATTTCGTGAGAAGCGAAAGCAAGAGATTTAAGATGTTCGTCAGCTGTTTCGGTTATGGCAGCATGTGCTAAGGGATTAGTTGATTCAAGTTCTTTAATGGTTTTATAATTTTTGTTGGTTATCATTATGGTTCCTCCTGTTTTGAAAAAACATCTGTTAAAGTTGGTAAATTATATTGATATAAACGAAGATTTACGTTATTATACTAAAGTATATACTTGTCAAAGCGATATGTAAATCATAGGTTTTCGACAAGTTTTTACATTTTATTATTATGGTGAGGTGTAAGTATGATTAAGGAAGATTGCTTGTTTTGTAAGATTGCTAATGGCGTGATTCCGGCTAATGCACTTTATGAGGATGATGTGGTTAAGGTTATATTCGACTTAGGACCTGCATCAAAAGGTCATGTGCTTATATTGCCAAAGCAACATTTTGACAACATTTATTCGTTGGATGATGAAACTGCGGCACATATATTTAAGGTTGCAGTGAAGGTTGCCAATGCTATTAAAGACACGTTGGAGCCATTGGGAATCAATGTTGTTCAGAATAATGGAGAGGCAGCAGGACAGACAGTGTTCCATTTCCATATGCATATTATTCCGCGCTATGAAGGCGATACGGTTAATGTGGGCTGGGTTCCGGGAAGTATTACTCCGGAGCAGATTAATGAGTTAAAGGAAACTATTGTAAAATGTCTTAAGTAAGACGGAAAGAGGTTAATGATGATTAAGTTAAGTAACGGCGGCGCATATCTTATTAATGGCGTTGAGATTATTGAGGAAGCAGAAGCTTTAGAAGGCGCACTTGCGGCTAAAGTAGGTGAGGCTCCTTCGAAAGAGGAGGCTGCTAAGAATACTATGGCATATGGTATCTTAGAGGCTCATAATACTTCCGGTAATATGGATAAGTTAAAGATTAAGTTTGATAAGATGACATCTCATGATATTACATTTGTTGGTATTATCCAGACAGCCAGAGCGTCAGGTCTTGAGAAGTTCCCTATTCCATATGTACTTACTAACTGTCACAACAGTCTTTGTGCTGTAGGTGGTACTATTAATGAAGATGACCATATGTTTGGTCTTACATGTGCTAAGAAGTATGGTGGAGTTTATGTTCCACCTCATCAGGCAGTTATTCATCAGTTCGCAAGAGAAGTGTTGGCTGAAGGCGGTAAGATGATTCTTGGCTCTGACAGTCATACTCGTTATGGTGCTTTAGGTACCATGGCTATGGGCGAGGGCGGACCTGAGCTTGTAAAGCAGCTTCTTAATAAGACTTATGATATTAATATGCCGGGCGTAGTTGCTATATATCTTACAGGTGAGCCTATGAAGGGAGTTGGTCCACAGGACGTTGCCCTTGCTATTATTGGTGCTGTATTTGGTAACGGCTATGTAAAGAACAAGGTTATGGAATTTGTAGGTCCTGGTGTTGCATCACTTAGTGCTGATTTCAGAATTGGTGTGGATGTTATGACAACAGAGACAACATGTCTTTCATCTATCTGGCAGACAGACGAGAAGATTCAGGAGTTCTATGAAACTCATGGCAGAGCAGAAGGTTATAAGGAGATGAAGCCGGGCGCTGTTGCATACTATGATGGAGTTGTTTATGTTGACTTAAGCAAGATTAAACCTATGATTGCTATGCCATTCCATCCAAGCAACACATACACAATTGACGAGTTAAATGCTAACCTTATGGATATTCTTGTGGATTGTGAGAAGAAGGCGCTTGTCAGTCTTGATGGACAGGTAGATTTCAAGCTTACTAACAAGGTAAGAGATGGAAAGCTTTATGTTGATCAGGGTATTATTGCCGGTTGTGCAGGTGGTGGATTTGAGAATATCTGTGCAGCAGCTGATCTTCTTAAGGGACGTTCAATCGGTGCTGATGAATTTACGCTTAGTGTGTATCCTGCAAGTACACCAATTTATGTTGAGCTTGCAAGAAATGGCAGACTTGCTGATCTTATGGCAACAGGTGCTATTGTTAAGACTGCATTTTGTGGTCCATGCTTTGGTGCGGGAGATACTCCGGCTAACAATG
Organism: Lachnospira sp.; assembly: GCA_045543195.1. Taxonomy (GTDB): domain Bacteria; phylum Bacillota; class Clostridia; order Lachnospirales; family Lachnospiraceae; genus Lachnospira. Next base: position 6,672 of record JAZQME010000005.1, on the reverse strand, counting down.
CATTTTCAATCAGACATTCAACTAGAAACTTCCCTAACAGAGAAGGTTCTAAGTTGCAGCAGGGTCAGATTTCTTCAGTTGCACTTATGGATGCTCGTTCAATCGCAGCAACAGCAGCAAATAAGGGATATTTGACAGCAGCTACAGATATGGATGTAGAATACACAGGTCCAAAGTATCATTTTGATAAGACTATATATGAGAATAGAGTGTTTGATAGCAAGGGTGTTGCTGATCCTGAGCAGGAGATTCAGTTTGGTCCAAACATCAAGGATTGGCCAAAGATGGTTGCACTTCCGGAGCATTTGCTTCTTAAGGTTGTATCAGAGATTCATGATCCTGTAACAACAACTGATGAGTTGATTCCTTCAGGTGAGACATCATCATTCCGTTCTAATCCTTTAGGCCTTGCTGAGTTTGCACTTTCAAGAAAGGATCCTATGTATGTTCGTCGTGCAAAGGAAGTTCAGAAGGCTGAGATTGCAAGAGAAGAAGGAAAGAATATTTATGAGGCACTTCCAGAGCTTGGCGCTATTATGGATAAGCTTAAGAAGGAATATAGCGAGAAACTTGATGAGAATAAGATTGGATATGGAAGTACAATCTTTGCAGTTAAACCTGGTGATGGTTCTGCGCGTGAGCAGGCTGCTTCATGTCAGAAGGTACTTGGTGGCTGGGCTAACATAGCTAACGAGTATGCAACAAAGAGATACCGTTCTAACCTTATTAACTGGGGAATGCTTCCATTCCTTATTGAGAAGGGGGACCTTCCATTTGAGAATGGTGATTATATCTTCGTTCCTAATATTGCACATGCAGTGAAGTTTAAGGCGCTTAATATGAGAGCATTCGTTGTAAACAAGGATATGAAGGAGTTTAACTTTAATCTCGGAGACTTAACAGATGATGAGAGACAGATTATTCTTGACGGATGTCTTATTAATTACTACAGAAATAACTAATTAGTGTTAAATTAGAAGGGGTGTAACGCTATGGCGGAGCAGAATATATTAAATTGTGGAGCGGATATTCTCGATCAGATTATCGGGGATATGCGTGAACACAATGCCAAAGTTGACCGCTTGGATAATCTTAATGATGCGATCAAGGGGTTGGCTAAAGAGATAGAAAGTGCAGAGCGAGAGATAAAGGCTGAGACTGACCAAAAGGTCAGTGCAGCCACGCAAGCCATCTGTGCCGGATATGATAAGGCGATTATTGCGGATCGTACGAAGATTAAGCAGATACAAGGCGAACGCGAGCAGGCTAAAGCTGCTGGTGTCAATGAAAGAATTGCTTATGAAACAGAGGCTCTTCGCAAAGAAAATGAAATGCTCCAGGGGCAGATTGATGGTGCTTTTAAGCAGGAAAAGATTCCTAAGTTTGCTAATAGCAGATTGTTCTTTGCGTTGTTTGCAGCTAGAGATGCGGTTGATTATTTAATATTAATGTCTATTGTTGCTTTTATGGTGTTAGTCATTCCGATTGCAGTAATATGTATATTGATTTCTGCTTGTGGTGTGGAAAATACAGCGGTATTCTCGACTATTTATTATTCGGTGATATTTACATGTGCAGTTATTATTAATCAGATAGTGAATTCTAAGTTAATTATTCCGAATGTGGCTACAATTGAAGGAGCTAGAAAGAATAAGTCGATGATAGCGTCTAACAAGAAGAAAATTGCCAACATCACAAAGGGTATTCGTTCTGATAAGAGCGAGGATATGTATGATCTTGGAAAGTTTGATTACAGTATCAATGAATTGCACGATCACATAAGCAAGATTGAAGAAGAAAAGGCAAAGGCTTTAGAAGAATTTGAAAAGAATACTAAGCCGGATATTGTTGCAGAGATTGAAGGTAGATCAAAGGAACGAATTACTAATGCGCAAGATGAGATTAAGAAAAAGAGCGAAGAAGCTACAAAGCTTGATGAGTTAGTTAAGCAGCAGAGGATTTATATATCATCTAACTATGAAGCTTATCTTGGAAGTGAGTTTATGAGTTTAGATAAGCTTCAAGAGATGAGTGGATTTATGAAATCCGGTATTGCTGATACAATTGGTCAGGCGATGGCAGCATATAGGGATAGGCATTAAGTCGTTCATTGCTGCACATAGTATTGACAATGGCGGTAGATATAACATCTGCGATTGTCATAATAGAAGATAAACGGGTTGTCTGTAAAAGGATGCTGTTCATATTGCCAGTGGCGTTAACTATGCCGGTGATGTGAATGTCACCGATTTCAGGCAACCTTTTTTTGACGCCCAGACCTGGTTTAAGAGGTCCGGTACCTACGGTTATGTAGCCGATATGATTAGTTTTTCCCAAAGAAGCATCTATGGCAATAATGTACGGATTGTTGTATGTGCAAAAAATTTCTTCTATTGATGAGGTGAGGTTAGTTGCGTGAACGGGCTCATGTAGTGTGCCCCATATGTAAACATTTTTATAAGCATACTTTGAAAGCTTGTACCCTATCATGGGTCCGAGACTGTCACCGGTAGAACGATCACTGCCTATACACATAATAATTATTGGACGTGCAAATGCGTTGGTTGTTTTTAATATATGAGACAAATGCTTATAAATATCAAATGCACAGTCCGGGTTGTTAGAATTAAAATAATGTGACATAACTTGTCCAATCCTTTCTGAAAAGCGAAAATCGTGCACTATTAATGCACCATTCCATATAGAATATATTTACGTTTGAGGGCTGCGGATTATGAAAAAAAGTATTCGCCAAAATTTTTTTAAACCACGACAAATTGTGATAAATTTCTTGATTAAGCGGTGGTATTATGTGCAGAGCGAAGGCTGAAAATAGTCTTTAATTAACATATTTGTGCTGTGCACGCCTAAGATTGGGAGGATGAATATGATTGAGATAATCTGTAGTGGTGATGGCGAGAACAAAGGTGAAAAGACAGGAAATAGTAAGAGTATAAGAATTCCTAAGAATATTAAGCAGATAGGGGATGTGAATTCGGAGCGTAAAATATATATAGAAGATTATGCTTTTACATATATTAATTCGCTTGCGTATGGTACGCCGGAAGAAGAACATGCTGGTGTGTTGCTCGGAGAGTGTCAAAAGTCTGAAGATGAAAAATGCATTTTTATAAAAGGAGTTATCAAGGCGAAACCGGATGAAGACTCTTTGAAACAAGGAGTTATATTTGATGAGAAAATATGGGACAAGCTATATACTGAAATAGAGAAGTATTTTCCTAATCTGCAGGTTGTTGGATGGTTTATTGCTGTGTCTGACATAACAGCGGAACGCATGCAGTATTTTAGAAGAGTACATATTGACAATTTTGCAGGTAATATGAAGACTATGTATGTTGTTAATACTTCAGAAAAAGAGGAAAGTTTTTACTTGTATGAAGAGGGAGAGTTAAAAAAGCAAAGCGGTTATGTGTGTTTCTATGAACGCAATTATGAAATGCAGGAATATATGATGGAAAAACGCGGTAGACAATCGGTTGAGGAACCTCAAAAAGATCAGGTTATGCGGTCGATACGCACTATAATACAAGAGAAGGAAGAGGCAAAGCAACAGAAAAAGAATGGTTCAATGATGTATGGAATCAGTGCATTTATGGTAGTTGTAATATTGGTTATAGGAATCAATCTTATGAGTAATTATGAGAAAATGAATCGTCTGGACAAGTCTCTTAACAATATATCAAAGGAGATTGCAACCCTTGCGGGAAATGATGAAATTGCAAGAAATGATGAACCTGGAGTCGTGGAGGTAAATAAAATAAATGGTAATGTTTTTCCTACGGAAGCATCAACTGACGCACTTGTGGAACCGGAAACAAAAGGTGATAGTGAATCCGATGCAGATAAGGAAAGTAAAAGTGAAACAAGGATAGAGACACAAGTTGCTACTCAAAAAGATAATAAAGCAGAAACTAAAACAGGAACTAAAACAGAGACAAAGGCAGAATCACAATCTGCGACTCAGGCACCTGTGAAGGCTAATGAAGCACCTACGGAAGTTGTAGCTTTGCAGGTCAAGACACATATTGTTTCAAAGGGAGAGACTCTTAGTAGTATATGTATAAAGTACTATGGAACGGCTAAGAAGGCAACCCAAGTGGCTAAAGCAAATGGAATAGATGATATGGACAAGCTATATATTGGACAGGTAATAAAACTTCCTTGAATATTTTGAATGATATTGTATAATGGTATTAGTGGAGGAAGAATACATGGCTGATATCATTTCTGGAAAATTTGGAATTAAGAAGAACGATAACCCTGACGAAATAAGGGATGATGATAAGGTAGTATCGGAATATGAAACTGATGAGATAGCGGCAACGTCTGAGCAGGATGCGGATGACACTTATGCGAAGATACGCAGACACAAGATTAAGATTGTAGCCGGGATTATTGCTGCGGTTGTTATTGTGGTGTTGGTTGTAGTGATGGTTCCTATTATAAAGGATGGAACTACATATAAGGGTTATAATGTTTTGGATTCGGTTAACAGTGATGATAGCGAATCTACAAAGTACATTAAGTATCTTGATGGATATATTAAATACAGTAATGACGGTGTTTCGTATTTTAACAGTAAAGGGACTGCAGTGTGGAATCAAACGGTGTCTATGAGCAATCCTCAAATTAAGGTGTGCGATGAAGCGGCTGCAATTGGCGATATTAATGGCAGTACGATTAATGTTTTTAATAAATCGGGAATGCTAGGCTCTGTTGATACATCATTGGCAATATCGCAGATAGAGATTGCTAAGCAGGGAGTGGTTGCGGCTGTTTTGGAAGATAATGAGGCGAATTATATTAATTTATATAATACGGACGGAACTCGTATATACAGTGTTAAGACTACACTTGCGGGAGATGGGTATCCGCTGGATATAAGTATATCGGATGATGGTGCTAAGTTAGTTGCTTCTTATCTGTATGTTAGTGGTGAAGCTGTTAAAACTAAGTTGGTGTTCTACAATTTCTCTGATGTTGGACAGAATGAAACGGAGAGAGTGGTTGGTGGTTTTGAACACTATGATAGTACCATAGTTGGCGATGTCCAATTTGTTAATAACACAACAGCAGTTGCTATAGGTGAAAATGTGTTGAGTATATACAACATTAAAGAATATCCGAAACTTGTAGAAGAAGTTACGATAGATAATGAGATTGACAGAGTGTTCTTTAGTGATAAGCATATTGGTATAGTTCTGAATAATTCGGATTCGGGCGATTTGTATAAGATGCAGATATATGACATTTCCGGTAAGAAGGTAGGAGAGAGTACATATGATATGCAGTATGATAATGTGCAGTTTGACGGTAAGAGTGTTATTATGAGTAATTCGTCAGGATTTGTCGTGATGAATTTGAAGGGAAAAGTTCTTGCGGATATGTCGGTGGATTTACCGTTGGAATATATTTTGACAACGGGGACCCGTGGCAGATATATTATGGTTAACTCAAAATACATACAAAATATTAAGTTGAAGTAATTAAGGAGGTACGAATGAGCTGGGTATTAATTGCTGTAATTGCGCTGTTTGCTATATTTGGTTTTATTGGTTGGAAGAAGGGGATTATAGAGATAGTAGTTTCCCTTGCGATGTTACTTGTTACTATAGTTGCATCTATTATATTGGCACCGATTGTGTTTAAAGGGCTTAAGTCTGCAACGGATGTTGACGAATCTATGCAAAAGATTACTTATAATGTAATTATGGATATCGCAACAAAGGAAGAATCTAATGATGATCAACAATCTGGTACAGTTTCGGAAGAGGTTGTTGTAGATGAGGCAACACAGAGCAAGATTGATGCTATTGAGGCTAACAAAGGTAATGTAGCAAAGTATACAGAGCAGATTGCAAATAATGCCGGACAGGTTTCGAAATATGCGCATCATTTTATTGATAAGTTAAAGCTTACAGAAGAAATGTCTAATCAGCTTAAGGATATTGCATCAGAGAACAATATAAAAAATATGGTGATGAATAATGATATAGTTACCATTATTAATCAGACAGACGGCAGTATGAAGAGTATTGTTTTGTCTATTGCTGCCATAAAGCTTGCGGACATTGTTCTTAATGCTATTGTGCATATTGTTGTGTTTATTCTGATATTTGTAGTGGTGCGTATAGTGGTTTCTTTGACAGGACTTGTGGGCAAACTGCCGGTTATTAAGCAAGCTAATAAGCTTGGTGGATTGGCACTTGGTCTTGTAGAAGGATTAATTGCTGTGTGGGTGTTGTTTGTTGTAATAACAGCGGCAGGAAGTATGAGCTGGGCAGCAGATGCGCTTACAAGTATAGGAAACAATGGGTTCTTGTCTTTTTTGTATGATAACAATCCGCTTGTGTGGTCTATATTTAAAGGTTAACTGCATATAAAGTGTGAAAGTAGTTTTCTGAAGAAAATGTTGAGACTACTACATATAGTATTTTAAAAGGAAGTTTTTTGCACAGATTGTGCATGTGGAAAAACTTCCTTTTTTTCTTGTCTTTTGTGGAAAAATATTTCAAAAAAGTTGTTGACAATATCTTCACAGGGTGATATTATATACAAGTCGCCGCGAGCGACACACAAAAATAAAATACAACAGACGTCAGTAAACAAGGGCGTTTGAAGTATATAGTTCCTTGATAATTGAACAGTAAA
>JAZQME010000004.1:0-45651 GCA_045543195.1 Lachnospira sp. | reverse complement strand
TTACTGTGATGTAGACGGAGAAGCCAAACACTATGATGTGGAGATTATGCAGATTTCTCTTAATGCTGCAGTAAACAGGCAGATTTCATTTAAAGTGACAGATGAAGAGTTGATAGAGAAAACTGGTGGTATTGTACAAGGTATGTCAGGTGCGCCGATTATCCAAAACGGAAAATTCATCGGAGCGGTAACGCATGTATTAGTAGACGACCCTACTAGAGGATATGGGATATTTATTGAAGATATGATGGAGCATTGAGTCCAAGCAGAAAGCGGAAATAGCAGACAGAGTGAGCGTGCTCACAGGCTGTTCTGCTATTTTTGATTTCTATTTGGCGAAAGCCAAACACTGAGGAAAAGCAAAGCTTTTTCGAAGTGGCTTGGATGAAGTGAGAACGAATATGTCGTAAATCCTTGAAAAAAAGCACAAAAAGATATATAATTAATATGTGGATTTTAAAAGGCTGGTTAGTTAATATACCAGCCTTTTTCAATGTAAGGAGGATATGTCTGAAGTTCAGATGTTTAATATAATTATATGTTATTTAATTCAGTAGATTTTTTGATTTTCTTTCCTATAGTTTTAATGATTTACTATATTATACCTAATAAATTCAGGTATATATGGTTGCTTGCTTCAAGTTACTATTTCTATATGTGTTGGAATGCAAAGTATGCATTGCTTTTATTGACTTCGACTTTGATTACATATATAAGCGGTGTTTTGATTGGCTATATTAGGAAACGTGTTGAAGATATTAATAAGCAAAAGACTCTAATGAAATGTTGTGTGGCGTTTAGTTTTATTATTAATCTTGGCATACTTGCGTGGTTCAAGTACTTTAACTTTATATTTGAAAGCATACAGGATATCGTTGGAATGGCAGGAATAACCCTTAATTCACCTGCTTTTGATATTGTGTTGCCTGTTGGTATATCTTTTTATACATTTCAAGCTTTAAGCTATACGATGGATGTGTATAGAGGAGATATATATGAGGAGAAAAATGTTTTAAAATATGCATTGTTTGTCTCATTTTTTCCGCAGTTGGTAGCCGGTCCTATAGAGCGTTCTAAGAACCTGCTTAAGCAAATAGGAACAGAAAAGCGTTTTAATTGGGAAAAGGCAAAGGAAGGCGTGCTTCTTATGCTTTGGGGATTTTTTATAAAGCTTGTTATATCAGACAGAGTAGCGATTGTTGTTAATACTGTTTATAATAATCACCAGCAATATTCCGGAATATACTTCATCATAGCAACAGTTCTGTTTGCTGTTCAGATTTACTGTGATTTTGGCGGATACTCAACAATTGCAATGGGTGCTGCTAAGATTCTTGGATTTGAACTTATGGAGAATTTTGATTGTCCGTATTTTGCAAAGTCTGTAGCTGAGTTTTGGCGCAGGTGGCATATTTCGCTTTCGTCATGGTTTAAAGACTATCTCTATATACCGCTTGGAGGTAACAGGAAAGGTAAATTACGTAAGTACATCAATCTTTTGATAGTATTTCTTCTCAGTGGTTTGTGGCATGGAGCTCAATGGACATTTGTTATATGGGGAGCTCTTAATGGATTGTTTCAGGTTGTAGGCGAATTAACAAAAAAATATCGTGATAAGATAGCGGTTGTTTTGAAACTTGGAAGTGAATCAGGCTTAAGAACAGCATTAAAGATGCTTGTTACATTTATGCTTATAAATTTTACATGGATATTTTTTAGAGCTAACACTATGTCAGATGCAATATATATAATTAAAAGTATATTTACTACATTTGATTATCAAGTGTTTGTTGATGGTTCATTGGTTAAATTAGGGTTGGATTTGCCTAATATTATAGTTGCGTTAATTTCTATTGCTGTATTGATAATTGCTGATATATGTAGGTATAGAGGCGTGAGTGTAAGAGCATATGTTTTGAAGCAAAATATATTAGTTAAGTATGCGGTAGGAATCCTGGCTATATTGATTATAATTGTTTTTGGAATATATGGAGCTGAGTATGATAAAGCTTCGTTTATATATTTCCAGTTCTGATTAATTGTGTATGAAAATACGGGGTATCAATTATTTATGACTATGATTTATGACTATGCTGACTTTAAAAGTTATGCATAGTCATTTTTAATTTAAAATATATATTGACATGTGTATATAAAAGTGCTTATAATGTATATATCGTATATATACAATTATAGAGAGGTGACTATGGATATTATTATTTCTAATTCCACAGGCGAACCAATCTACACGCAGATTACGAACCAGATTAAGACTATGATTATGAATGGTGAGTTGAAGGAAGGGGACGCTCTTCCTTCTATGCGAAATCTTGCAGCACAACTTAGGATTAGCGTTATAACGACGAAACGTGCTTATGAGGACTTGGAGAGAGACGGTTTTATCGAGTCCTATACCGGTAAGGGAAGCTTTGTTAAAGCGCAGAATACTGAGTTGCTAAGAGAAGAGAATTTGCGACAGATTGAAGCTATGCTTATGGGTGTGACAGAGAAAGCAAAGCAAAATAACATTTCTTTGGAAGAACTTAAAGAAATGCTTGATTTAATTTATGAAGGATAATTGGGTGGTTATAAATAATCACTTGATGCCTAAGTACAATCAGGAGGTTTGGTACCTCAGAATGGAGAAGGTTATGTCTAATTATGAAAATGCTATTGAGATTAATGATTTAACTGTTAAGTATGACGGATTTACACTGGATAACATTAATTTTAATGTTGCAAAAGGTAGTATTATGGGCTTTATCGGACAGAATGGCGCTGGAAAGACAACAACTATTAAGGCATTGCTTAATATTATCAAAAGGGATAATGGTAGTATTAAGTTGTTAGGTCTTGATAATATTAAGGATGAGGTTGCGATAAAGCAGCAGATATCAGCGGTTTTTGACGAGATACCATTTCAGGAGCAGTTAAATGCTAAGAATCTTAATACAATTATGAAAGAAATTTATACAGAGTGGAGTAGTGAGACATTTTTTCAGTATCTTGACAGATTAACACTTCCAAGTAAGAAGAAGATAGGTGCGTTCTCAAAAGGTATGAAAATGAAGCTTCAGATTGCAGTGGCACTTTCTCATAATGCAAAGCTTCTTGTTATGGATGAGGCTACTACAGGTCTTGACCCTGTTGTGCGTAATGAGTGTCTTGATATATTCCAGGAGTATCTTCAGGATGAGAATAACACGATTCTTATGTCCTCTCATATTACTTCGGATTTAGAGAAGGTTGCAGATAGCGTAACATTTATTGATAAGGGAAAACTGCTTCTTACGGGTTATAAGGATGATGTGCTTGCTGGTCATGGTGTGATTAAGTGTAAGAAGAGTGATTATAAGGAAATTGATCCAAAAGACTTTGTTAGTTGTCGTATATCGGATTTTGGCGCAGAAGTTATGGTGTCGGATAAGGTTATGTGCAGGCAGAAATATTCAGGGCTTATTATAGATGACACTACATTGGAAGAGATTATGCTTTACTATGTAAATGCTAAGAAAAAGGAGTGGTCTTAATGAAGGGGTTGCTTTATAAAGAGTGGTGTCTGCAGAAGAAAACCATATTTACATTTGTAGCTTTAGCTCTTGTGTTTTCGCTTTTGGGAGTGCTTATATTTATCAGTATGAAGTGTGGTAATCTTAAGGGGTGGCAGACAGAGAATCCGGAGTCTGCGCAAATTTTTTTGTCTACATTTACATATGTGCCATATATATTTATGCTGATGTCTTCACAAGTGTGTAATGCAGCGGTATGTTCCGACTATGAAACCGGTTGGATGAAGTATGCATATACATTACCTGTTACAGGAAAAGTGGCAGTAGGCACAAGGTATATATTTGGATGTATTGCCATGTTGGTAGGTGTTATTTACGGACTGGTTAATGCTTTGGTTATATATGCCTTTGCAGGAGTGAGTTTAGATATGGCTGTCATTAAATATATGCTGATAATATTCTTGGTTATTGCATTATCATATTCGTTATTTATGCCGGCTTCCTTTAGGTTTAAGAAAAAGCGTACTGTAAGTACTATTGGTGCGGTGGCGTTTGGTGTTATATATATCGGGGGTATGGGAGTTTTGGCGTATTGTATGGAGATATATGGCGAAGAAGTACTGATGGTGATGGCAAATAAAGTTAATGATTTATGTGATATTTTGGCTTGGTTTGTACCTTTTATATCGGTTGCAGTGCTTGTTATAAGTTTTGTTGCCTCTGTAAAGATATATCAAAGGAGGGAGAAGATATGTTAGGACTTATGTATAAAGACTTTCTTGTTATGAAGAAAGAGATAATTACTAATTTGGTACTGATGATTATATACACAATTCCTGTTTGCCTTCCTTGGTCAAAGATGATGGGTGAAGTTCCGGGGAGCAGTGAAGGCCTTTTTAGTGGTGTGGGCCTAAGTTATATAGTAATGCCTATAACTACATATTTCTTTATATTTATGATTATTGGTGGATTACAGAGCAATCTATTTGCACATGATGAGAAGAATGTATATTCATCTTGGGCTATATCTTCTCCTATGACTGTAAAAGGACAAGTGCTTTCAAAGTATTATATGTCGTTGCTTTTTGGATTTGTTGGACTTGTACTGGCTTATGTGGCTGATATAGTTGCATCATTTACTAATGGTGTTGTGGGAAGCACGGTTGGAGTGGCTATGGTTATGTTTTTTATACAGATGTTTGTGGCTGCTTTTGATTTGCCTTTTATAATAAGATTTGGCAGTAAGAATGGTTCAATGTTTAAGATAATTATGATGTCGATTATATGTTTTGTAGCTATTGTCTATGGGTTGTTTGGCCCACTTCCTGAAGGAGATTTTGGAGACTTTATGTGGAGTAAACTGGAATGGCTGGTTTATGGAGATAAAGGTGTGGCTGTTATAGGATTTTTAGCATTGGCACCTGTTGTAATTGCATTATTATATTATTTATCTTACAAAGTATCGGTGAGATTATATATGAAGGGGGTAGAGAATTATGAACATTAATGACGATAAAAAGTATGCATTAAAGCAGCTTGTGTTGTTCCTTATCATAGCTCTGCCTGCAACTTGGATTCTTATGGGAGTTGCCTTACATATTAGTGATGGTCTGGTAGAAACTGAGCCTTTGTCCAATTTACTGTATATATTGGCTTGTTTTATGCCGGCTATTGCAGGATTGCTTGTTTGTATTATAACGAAGGATAGAATACGAAGTTTGTTATTTCTTCCTAAATTGCAGGGGAATGCGAAAGCGTATAGTATAGCTATTATTGGTGGTGTTTTGATAAGTAGTATGTCACCGTTTGTTATATGTTTTTTTCCTGAAGTGGGGAAGGTTAACTCTGAACTGTCTGTGTGGCTCGTGGTGTTTTCGGTTATCCATGCTGTAGCTATTTGCTGTGTTCAGTTCTTTGTTTTAATGGGAGAGGAAATCGGCTGGATGGGATTGGTATTCCCAAGACTTGAAAAAATGTGTGGAACCACGTTGGGTATAGTTATAACGGGTATTATCCGTGGACTTTGGCATATGGCTATCTTTTTTCAAGATGGTAAGTTTTTGTGGGAAGATTTCGGAATCCTTATGTTTAATAATATAGTTGGAGGGTGTTTGTTAGTGCTTCTGACTAAAATGAGCGGTTCGGTAGTTCCTGCTGCAATATTTCACGGAATAACCAATACACTTCCTTCTGTATTATATATGTTTATGATTGTAGACCCGGTGGCTTATGAGAATAAAGAAGTGATGTTAGAGGTTATAGGTCATATACCATATGTAATAATAATGGCTATATGTTTTGTCGTGTTAAAATTAAGGTATTCCAATACCATAAAAAAAGAGTAAAAATAATAACAAATAATAACAAACAAAAACAAACAAAAACGGCTATCGAGCTTATAATCGATAGCCGTTTTTCATTAATTAAATTATTAAGTAAATATATTTATTTATTAATTACTTAGCTTCAGGCTTTAATCCACCATGATAAAGGATACCTAATGCACCAGGACCAGCGTGAGCACCGATACTTGGACTTACGTAACTAAAGATAATATGTTTAAAATCGGTTTCAGATCTAATAAGCTCAGCAACAGTCTCTGCGTCCTCAAGGCAATTACCATGAACAACTCCAACAGGGAGAGAGTAATCAGTATCTTCGTTAAGTGTAGCAGCCATACGTTCAACAAGCATACGAAGAGACTTCTTTCGGCCACGGGCAGTTCCGTCGGATGTAAGACCGCCATCTTTATTGACATATAAAAATGGTTTTAAGTTAAGTGCGCTTCCTACCAAAGCAGTAGTTTTGCTTACGCGACCACCTCGCTGTAAGTGGAAGAGGGCATTAACTGTGAACTGTACATTAAGATGATGCTTCAAATCCTCTAAAGCTGCAACTACATCTTCATAAGAGGTACCATTATCGCGCATTTCAAAGCCTCTGATAACCATAATTGACTCGCCTAAACATACATTTAAAGAGTCGATAACAGTAATCTTAGCTTCCTTGTACTCCTCAAGCAATTCATTTGCCACCATACATACATTGTTGTAGCTTCCGCTTAAAGCAGAAGAAAAGGCTATGTGAATAATATCCATACCTTTATCCAGTATAGCACGGAACTTTTCCTCAATAACAGCAGGATTGTTAGCCTGAGACTGAGGGAGTTCACCATTTTTCATGCGTTCGTAGAACTCAGCAGGATCCATATGTAATTCATCGCCATATACAGTATCTCCGAAAGAGTAGTACTGAGGGATGATGGTTACATTATATTTCTCAACATATTCTTGTGGTAAATCTGAGTTGGAATCAGTTGTAATACAATAACTTCTCATAGGTATACCTTCCTTTTGTAATTAATATAAAATTAGCGAAACAAAACCTATAATGTATTGTAACATAGCAAACTTATATGTTGCAATGTTTTTTTATATATTTAGTTATATTTTGTTATGTTTGGTCATCTGGCACCTGCTTTAATAAGTTGCTGATGATTAATCCTCAACAAGACGAAGACCTGCAGTATCTGTTACAGGCAGCGAAAATGTTATGGCTTTTGCCTTGCTGTCAGGTCCTGCCTTTTCCATAATGGCTTTCATTATAGGGTTTTTCTGTTCTGTTTTTGTAACTATGAAAATGATTTCTTTTTCAGTAGCGAGCGATACATGTAAGAATTTTTCCGCAAACTCCATACCTGTACCTTTGGCATGAATAACAGTACCTCCATATGCACCAGCCTCGCGGGCAGCATTCATAATGAGTTCTGTGTATCCTTGCTGAGCTATTACAATAATTAATTCGTGAGTAGTGTTTTTCAAGGTTGATTCCTCCTCTTTATTATAATCTTCCTGTCCAATAAGGAACTGTAATGTTTTTTTGCCACCAATGCTACTTAATGGACTTATAAATGCAATTCCGCCACCAGGGGCATCAATTTTAAGCTTTTTTTGTAATTGCTTTTTAGTGTTAACCCAGGTATCTTCTTCAAGTACTGAAAAAGCTACAGCCTTTTCAGTAGTTTCAAGTCCAAGATAATCAAGAACTTCGTTAGTGGCAGTTCCTACTCCAAGAGTCCAGAATGCTACATTAAGGTTGTTTTCTTGAAAAAGATTAATGTATTTATTGGAGATTTTTCTATCAACAATAGTTGTCATTAAATATAAACTTCCCATATAATCCTCATTTCTAAAAAGGTATTAGTAAAATGTAATAATTACAATTCGATAATTTCCATATCATCAAATGCATCCAATGAGCTGACAACTTCGGAAACAACGGTGTCTGCGATAATATTCTTTCGGAGGCTCTTTTCCTTTAACTGGAATATAAGTCCCATTATCTGGATGGTTATGAGAGGTGTCATAGCAACCATAGCTACGATACCGAATGCATCTGTTATAATATTGCCGCCAAGAGCCTCACAAGCTCCCATAGCAAATGGTAACAAAAATGTTGCTGTCATAGGACCGGATGCAACACCACCTGAGTCAAAGGCAATGGCAGTGAATATCTTAGGTACGAAAAATGTTAATACCAGCGCTATTAAATAGCCTGGAACGAGAAGCCAAAGTATGGATATTCCTGTTAAAACACGTATCATAGCAAGTCCTACAGATACAGATACACCTACAGACAAACTTGTTCTCATAGCACCTGAAGAAATAGTTCCGGAAGTTATCTCCTCAACCTGCTTTGTAAGTACGAATACAGCAGGTTCTGCCAGTACGATAAAGTAACCGATAATCATACCGATAGGAATGATTATCCATGAATATGGAAGACCGGCAATGGTCTGTCCAAGATAATTACCGGCTGGCATAAAGCCTACGTTAACACCGGTTAAGAATATAACTAAGCCGATATATGTGTAAACAAGTCCGATTATAATCTTTATAAGAGACCTTTTGTTAATATCTCTTGAGAATATCTGAAATATTCCATAAAATACAACAATTGGTAAGATTGAAAGTGCCATTTCCACTATATAAGCAGGGAATTCTACTAAGAACAGATTCCATAAGTCTACAGTGTTGTCGATGATTGGTATAGCTTCAGATACTGTTTCTGTTGAGCCCGGCTTGTAAATCATACCCAGTACAAGCACGGCAAGTATAGGCCCGATGGAGCACATGGATACAAGTCCGAAACAGTCGTCCTCAGCGTGCTTATCGCTTCGGATAGCAGAGATACCAACACCGAAGGCCATAATGAAAGGAACTGTCATAGGTCCGGTTGTAACGCCACCTGAATCAAAAGCTATGGCAAGGAAATCACCAGGTACTAAAAATGCTAATGCAAAAACAATAGCATAGAATACCAGCAATAATCTTGAAAGTGGAATTCCTAAAAGCATACGTAAAAATGCAAATACAAGGAATATGGCAACTCCTAATGCAACAGCTAATATTAATACAAGATTAGGAACAGAAGGAACTTGTTGGGCTAAAACCTGCAAGTCCGGTTCTGATATAGTGATTACAAAGCCCATAATAAATGTTATAAGAATAATTATAAAAAGATTCTTTGACTTGGTAATTATGGAGCCTACACGTTCTCCAATAGGAGTCATAGACATATCGACGCCTACATTGAAAAGTAACATACCTATAATAAGTAAAATAGCGCCTATCAAAAATGTCATAAGTACACTTGGCGGGATAGGTGCTATGGTGAAACACAGCAGTAATACAATTACCAGAATTGGTAGTACGGCTTTTAGTGTTTCAGATAATTTTTCTTTGAATGTTGAAGTAAGTACAAACAATGCTAAAAACCTCTTTCCTTTATAATGTTTCAAGTATAACATATATGTGAGCAAAATTATGGTTAAAATTTTATAAATTGGTAATTTTTTTAGGTATTCGTCTTGTTTGTAGCTGGAAAAAGTTGTATTATATATGAAGATTGACTGCGTATTTAATTATTATATATAGCAAAGAGCGTGAAAGGGAGAGGATTATGGAGACTATTAATGTTTTACGCGACCAGATTATTGAGAAAAAGAATGATGTGGTAAAAAGATGGTATCTTGTTAAGGAAGGTACTGTTGTTCAGAAATTTGAGCATTCTGAGATTATTCTTCCGAAAGATTCAATTGTCGGTATCCATGAGAAGGATATGTATATGTGTGACTATGTTGCTTCAGAGGATACGGTGCTAATAGCTTTTAATTGTGCCAATGTAAAGGAGTTGAAGGCTATACTTGCAGAACAGGAATACTTGAGAGGAGTATTTCTTCGTTCAGCAGTGATGCAGCGTCATAATATGCTTTGCTTGTACTCGGAGTGGTATGATAAAGCAAGACAGTTTCATATGTTCGTTGAAAAGATATATGATGATTATAAGACTTTTTGTAATAGGTTTAAAGTGGAAGAACAGACATTTGCCAAGATGGAGCATTTTAAGCCGTTGCAGATGCGTCACAGAGCGGAAGCATGGGAAGTTAACAACAGTATAAGTATTGTTAAAAAGTATCTGGAAGATTATCTTTCTCTTATGGAGAAGGATGATAGTCTGACTGTTGGCGTTATTATGGAAACTGCTGCCCAGATGAGACGATTTGCACTTGGTATTGGCGAGATGGAAGCGTATCTTTCTTATAACAAGGATATACTTGTGAGCGAAGGCCAGAATGATATATTTGGACTGTTTTTTGATATGGCAGTGTCGGCATATGCTAAGAAGCATAATATTGATCCTATCAAAGAAAAACTTGATTCTATTGGAAGATTCGTAGGTAAGTTCAAGTTTTACAACAAGCGAATGGTTAATAGAAGGCTTAACGAGTTGGAAAATTATGATTTTACAGGCGAAAAGAGTGAGAAGAGTAAGAACAACAAGGCTAGAGTAGAGATTGATATTACGGCGGTTGATGGTGTAACCCATATTTTAGAATATGCAGGATACACTGATGATGAAGTGGAGGATATTGCACAGGAGATTGAAATGTACAGGGATTTGCCTGATCGTCAGTCTTCAGATGGTGATGTTTATTCTTTGAGAAAGAAACTTACAAAGAAGTTTTACGAAGTGTATTATAAGGCATTTATGCGGGCGGTACAGGATGAAAGTACCCTTACACCGGTTGTAGAGATGTTTTTGAATTTCGGTTTTATGGATGTATCTTTCGTTGGAGAAGAGCATGCTAAAGCACTTTACGATTTAACAGCGCATCTTGATGTGTGCGAAAGTGAGCACGTATTTACCATATACAACTGGCTTAAATGTGTATACAATGGCGAGAAAGAACCATCCAAGAATGAATTTGATATGGGTTACGCTGCATATTTGACAGAACAGAAGAGAGTTGGTGAGATTACAGAGGCTGAGTATAAAGAGTTTATTGATGCACCTGAAAAGAAGGTGGAATTTGAGATTAACTGTATGTTTTCTTCTGTTAATAAGGCTACATATGGAAAGATAACTATATTCTGTCCTATACTTTCGGATTATGATTTGATTAACTCTATTGATAAAATGTTGTTGACAGCTGAAAGAATTGAGAATGCCATTAATGAAGTGCGCAAGGTGGATTATTCAGCATTTTATAGAGAAATTACATTTTCAGACCCGGCCAATGGTATTAATACAGAGCGTATTATGAAGGAAGTATTACCGGATATTATACTTATGCCTAATGCCGGTTCAAGAGTTATGATGTGGCAGGAAACATCAGGGGTTAAGACAGACACACCGGCAAGATTTATGCTTCCTATATTCACTTCGGTTGATCTTGATGATATGATGCTTGAAGTTATTGGAAGATATCGTTGGGAAATATGTAGAAGAGTTCAAGGCGTTCACTGGAATGATGTTCGTGAAAAGTCACTTACAGCAGAATTCTGTACATACATTCAGTTTTATAAGAATAATCATGACCTGTCAGCTGATGCAAAAGAGAAGATAAAAGGTGCATTGTCAAGGGCAAAGAATAATTATCGTGAAGTATTTGTAAGGGATTATATAAGCTGGATAAAGTTTGAGTCAAAGGGAAGTTTCAGGCTTAATAAGTTTTCAAGAGAGATTCTTATTAATTATTGCCCATTTGTTAAAACTATACGTGACGAGCTTAGAACTAATCCGTTATATCAGCAGGCACTTACAAGATTCGATAATGAGAATGCTAAAAAGTTACAGCGATATAACAGTGTTTACGACAAGTATGCCAAGGCTGGTGGTGAGATAACAGCTGATTTACGGGATAATCTGGCATACTATCAGATGTAATGTCGAAATATGTCGATACTAAACGAAAAACAATTGTTGCCATAAATTGTCAGTAAATATATAATTTGAATGTATCTTGTAGATTCATCTAATTATTAGGAGGTATGAGGAGTGGATACGTTTAAAGTGGCTATTGCAGATGACAATGAAGACATGCTTAGTGTGTTATCTCAGGTTATTAAGATGGAAAGTGATCTTGAATTGGTTGGAACGGCATCTAATGGAGCTGATACATTGGCGCTTATCAAGAATAAGCAGCCGGATGTTGTGCTTCTGGATATTATTATGCCGCAGATTGACGGACTTGAGCTTATGAGAACAGTTAAGGGGGATAAAACAATTAAGGACCCGGCTTTCATTATTATAAGTTCCGTTGGAAAAGATTACGTTACTAAGGATGCGTTTGAAACAGGGGCTGTTTACTATTTTATGAAGCCTTTTAACAATGCTGCATTGGTAGAGAAAATCAGAAGCGTGCGTGACAGTCTGAAGCAAGATAAGAAGAAAAAGCAAAGCACAAGTGTATTTTCGTTGGATAATCAGGCTATTAATGACAGAAATCTTGAGGTGGAAATAACCGGCATTATTCATGATATTGGTATTCCTGCACATATTAAGGGGTATCAGTACTTAAGAGATTCTATTATTATGTCTGTTGTTGATGGAGAGATTATTAACAGTATCACGAAGATCTTGTATCCTACAATAGCGAAGAAATATCAGACTACATCAAGCAGAGTAGAGCGTGCTATCAGACATGCCATAGAGGTAGCGTGGAATAGAGGTAACACGGATACACTCAATGATTTATTCGGTTATACAATCAGTAATGGAAAGGGAAAACCTACTAATTCTGAGTTTATTGCTTTGATTTCTGATAAGATTCGACTTGAATACAATATTAAATAATTATTTAATGGTAATTATCCAAATGTTATGTTATAATGAAGTGTAACTATGTAAAAGTTACACTTCATTTTTAAAATAATTAATTTAATTACATATTAGGACTAAGTGTTCGGAATGGAGGATTGTTATGAAGAATGTTTTGTTTATAGCGTCGGAGGCAGTGCCATTTATTAAGACAGGTGGATTGGCGGACGTTGTTGGTTCTTTGCCAAAGTACTTTAATAAGGATGAATATGATGTAAGAGTTATGATTCCTAAGTATACATGTATACCGTGGGAGTATAGACAGCAGATGGTGTATAAGACACATTTTTATATTGACCTTGCATGGCGTTCTCAGTATGTAGGTGTGTTTGAATTAGAGTACAACGGCGTTATGTTTTACTTTATTGACAATGAGTTCTATTTTGGCGGTCCAAAGCCATATAGTTGGATTCATGAGGATATTGAGAAATTTGCATTCTTTAGTAAGGCCGCTCTTTCTGCGGTTCCGGTACTCGGTTTTAAGCCTGATATTATACACTGTCATGATTGGCAGACAGGACTTATTCCGGTATATTTGAAGGAAAGATTTGCACAGGGTGATTTCTATCAGGGAATTAAGTCAATTATGACTATTCATAATCTTAAGTTCCAGGGCGTTTGGGACCTTAAGAAGGTTAAGGATATCACAGGTTTGCCTGATTATTACTTTACACCGGACAAGCTTGAAGCTTATAAGGATGCTAATTATCTTAAGGGTGGTATTGTATACGCTGATAAGATTACGACAGTTAGTTCAACTTATGCAGAGGAGATTAAGACTCCTTTCTATGGAGAGAATCTTGACGGCCTGATGAATGCCAGAGCTAACAGCCTTAGCGGTATTGTTAACGGTATTGATTATGAGACATACAATCCTGAAACAGATGAGTACATAGAGGCTAAGTACAATCAGATTACATTCCGTAAGGAGAAGTGGAAGAATAAGGTTGCACTTCAGAAGGAACTTGGACTTACAGAGGACAAGGGTAAGTTTATGATAGGTATTGTATCAAGACTTACAGATCAAAAGGGACTTGATTTGATTGCTTATGTTATGGATCAGATATGTACAGATGATGTTCAGCTTGTTGTTCTTGGTACAGGTGAAGAGAAGTACGAGAATATGTTCAGACATTATGACTGGAAGTATGGCGACAGAGTTTCAGCTAATATTTATTATTCTGAGCCTATGTCTCATAAAATATATGCGGGATGTGATGCGTTCCTTATGCCATCATTGTTTGAGCCATGCGGTCTTAGTCAGTTGATGAGTTTGCGTTATGGTACAGTGCCTATTGTTAGAGAGACAGGTGGTCTTAAGGATACAGTTCAGCCTTATAATGAGTTTGAAGGTACCGGTACAGGATTTTCATTTGCTAATTACAATGCACATGAGATGCTTGGTATTATTAATTATGCTAAGGATGTTTACTACAACCGCAAGAGAGAGTGGAATAAGATAGTAGACAGAGCTATGCTTGCAGATTTCTCATGGAACAGTTCTGCAAGAAGATATGAAGATTTGTACAGTGATATGTAAAGATACAATATAATATGATAAAGGTATAATGAGAGATGAGAAAGGTTGTTTATAAGGGATTAGTGCCGGTTTTGGCATGTTTAGTTGCGGTGTTAATGTCCGTTACTCAGGTGGAAGCTGCATATAAGTTTAACTGGGATTTCAGTTCACCTAAAGAAGAGGAATACGATGATTTAATCGAAGCGGGGTACAAAGAGGTTTCTTTGAGTGAAGCTGAGAAGATGGGGCGTCAGTACTATGAGAAGCGCAACAGATACAGTGGAGAAGTAAGAATATTCTGCGAGGGTGCACTTAGTAGTGAACTAGAGGAGTTATACACTACACATGTTAACTGCTTTGATTCATATGAAGAAGCTGCTATGAGTGCTTACATAGAGTATGATAAAGGGCGTTATTATTCATCGTATTTATTTGGTGTTGAGTTTAGTAACTTTAGACAGGAAGGCATGACTGACAATCAATATGATATTGCAGTTAACAAAGCAGAACAGTTAGCCGGACAGTTTAATTATGGAACTACAAAAGACAAGGTGCAGCGTGCATACGATTGGGTGTGTAATAATATGGAGTACGATGATTCGCTTACCAGAGGCTCTATATACGATGCATTTGTACTTGGTGACACTGTTTGTACAGGATATGCTACATCATTTCAGCTTATTATGGAAAAGATGGGCATAGAAAGTTATCTTTGCACAGGTTATGTGGATGGTGAGAATCATGCATGGAATGCTGTTAATGTAGACGGTACATATTACTTCGTAGATGCAACATTTGGTGATACATCCGGCAATCTTGATAAGTGGATATTCTTTGGAACTGACAGAAGAGCCAATGAAACATCACTTAATATTCACAGTACATCGGAATATACTGATGCAGAAGAGATGCTGTATATTATTGTAGGATTAGCAGTAGTTATTGGAATTCCGTTAATTATTATTGTTGTTATTATAATCATATGTCTTAAAGCTGATTCGAAGAGACGTAAGAAGAATATGGCTAATAATCCTTATTACAATCAGGGTTATGGACAGACTCCTTATGGTATGCCTAATCAGTATGGAGGCGCAATGTACGGTGGTGCTCAATATGGCAGTTCACAGTATGGTGGTGCTCAATACGGTGGTACACAGTATGGTGCGGCACCTCAGTATGGAGGTACGCAGTACGGTGGAGGTTCTTATGGAACTGCATATAATAACACTTATAATAATCCTTATAGTGCACCAAACAGTGGCATGTACGGTGGTCAACAGTATGGTAATACTCAGTATGGTACTTCTCAATATAGTGGCACTCAATATGGCACTACACAGCAGTATGGAAACCAACAATATGGTGGAACACAGTATAACAACGCTACACAACAGTACAGCACTACACAGCAGTATGAAAGTCAACAATATGGCACACAGAGTAGTGAAGAAAGTGGTACACAGATTTCACAAGATAATACAACTGACTCAACTAATACAGATGTTTTAAGTTAGAATTAATATAAAAGCAGAGTATGTATAAGTGATTTTGAAAGAACTTATATAACTCTGCTTTTTATGTTTTGTGGTTTTGGGTGAAGTAGTGGGGAAAGACGAGATAAGATATGATATAAGATAAGGTGGGAAGAGGTGTATAAAAACAAAAAGCCTTGTGGTTATAATAACCACAAGGCTTTAATGCGGATGGCGGGACTTGAACCCGCACGATGTCACCACCGGCAGATTTTGAGTCTGCTGCGTCTGCCATTCCGCCACATCCGCGCGACTTAGATATAATACCACATATAATTATAAAATGCAAGTGGAAAATTAATATAATCTAAATTTATTTTTATAAAGTTATATGTTATAATGAAAAGGATTATAGTTACTAATTAAGGATATATTTTAAAGGTGCATTAGCAGATTAATTAATGAGGTAGTATTGTGGATTGTAAAGAGATTCAGAAGATGATGGTTCCTTTTCATAAAAGGCAATTATCTATAGAATATGAGGAACTGTTTGCGGATCATATAGAGCAATGCCCTGATTGTAGGGAAGAGCTGGAGATTTATTATATAATTGAATATGGCCTTTCAGAAGAGGAAGACTTAATTGTAGATGATGAAGAAGATGCAAGGTTTATTGAACAATTTGATTTTAAGGGACTTGTAGAACTTAAACTTGGACAAAGTATCAAAAGGATCGAAGGCTACAAGTTATATAATAAAGTAATGGCGACATTTGTGTTTGTGGCAGATATATTTATTATAGCTGCAACCATATGGTGGTTATTTATCCAATTGGGAATTAAATTATAGAGTAGAAAGTATAGAGGTGTTAAAGTGGCTGAGAAGTTAATGCTTATTGATGGCTTGAGTATATTAAATAGGGCGTTTTATGGTGTTCCGGACCTTACTAATGCAGAAGGAATTCATACCAATGCTATGTATGGGTTTCTTAATATTATGTTTAGGTTTATTGATGAGGAGAAGCCTGATTATATAACAGTTGCATTTGATGTTAGTGCCCCTACATTCAGACATAAAGAGTATTCAGAGTATAAGGGAACAAGAAAGCCTGCACAGCCGGAGCTTAAGCAGCAGATACCGCTTATTAAGGATGTTCTTAAGTCCATGAGGATAACAATTGTTGAGAAGGAAGGCTTTGAGGCTGACGATTTGATTGGTACTATTGCTAAAATGTGTGCTAAGACGGGATATGAAGTATCGGTTATATCCGGTGACAGAGATTTGTTGCAGTTGGCTGAAGAACATATAAAGATTAGAATTCCAAAGACTAAGAAAGGTGTAACCGAGGTTGAAGATTACCTTCCGGCTGATGTTGAGGCGGCATACGGCGTTACACCGCTTGAGTTTATTGATGTTAAGGCACTTATGGGGGATACTTCTGATAATATTCCGGGAGCACCTGGAATAGGGCCTAAGACAGCAACTGCCATAATAGCTAAGTATCATAGTATTGACAATGTGATAGCAAATATTGATGAAATAACTCCACCGAAAGCAAAACAGTCTATTAGTGAGCATGTGGAGCAGGTTAAAATGAGCAGATTTCTTGCCGAGATTAACATTAATGTGCCTATTGAGTATGACATTAATACAGCAAAGGTGGGGGACTTCTTCAATCCTGCATCATATGAGCTTTTCAAGAGATTTAACTTTAAGTCATATCTTAAAAGATTCGATACAACCAGTGTTAAAACAGAATTTGCGGCGTATGAAAGCTTTAAGCTTGTAGAAGATTTTGGCGAGGCTAATCAAGTGTTCGATAAGGCTATATCGATTATTGATGATAGGAAAACTGTTGGTTTGTCTGTAATGTATGAGGATGGAACTAATTATGGTGTTTCTTTGGCGCTTTCTGATAATGAAATTTACTATATTCCTATGATGGGATTTGTGAATGAAACATTTTTAAATGATAAGCTTGTTGAACTTGCAAAGTTTGCTAAGAAATATGACGAACGCTTACTTGTGACATGCAACCTTAAGCGGATATTAGACGTGTTTAAGGCTTGTGATAGTCATGAACTAATGGTAGATGAAAGCGTATTTGCAGATGTTGCCCTGGGCGCATATCTTCTTAATCCCAATGGAGAAGGCTTTGAGTACGATGGGATTGCAACGGGATATCTGGGGGTCAATGTTGATTCCCGTGCGGAGCTATTAGGAAAGATGACAGTTAAAGAAGCAAGCTTTACAAGTATGGATTCGGTGTGCAGATTAGCCTGTCTTATTAGCTTTATTTCACTTAAAGCATGGGAACCGGTTAAAGAAAGATTAGCGGCTGATGAGATGACTGATTTATTTAATAATATTGAGATGCCATTGCTTTTTGTGCTTTATAGTATGGAAGTTGAGGGCATTGGTGTGGATAAAGGAAGCCTCAGTGAATACGGAGCTATGCTTGGAGCACGTATAGAAACGCTTGAAAAGGAGATATATGAAGAAGCTGGAGAGATTTTTAATATTAATTCTCCAAAACAGCTGGGAGTTATTCTTTTTGATAAAATGGGTATGCCTAACGGTAAAAAGACAAAGAGTGGCTATTCTACAGCTGCAGATGTTTTAGATAAGTTGGCGGTGGACTATCCATTTGTAAAAAAGATACTTGAGTACAGACAGCTTGCAAAGCTTAAGTCAACATATGCTGACGGACTTTCTGCTTATATTAGTGAAGATGGCCGAATACACGGAAAGTTTAATCAGACCATAACTGCTACAGGCAGAATCAGTAGTACGGAGCCTAATTTGCAGAATATTCCTATAAGGATGGAGTTAGGAAAGCAGATACGAAAGGTGTTTATACCAAAGGATGGTTGTGTATTTATTGATGCGGATTATTCACAGATTGAGTTGAGAATTCTTGCACATATGTCAGGAGATTCAAAGTTAATAGAAGCTTATAACTCTGCGCAGGATATTCATAGGACTACAGCATCTCAGGTGTTTGGAGTGCCATTTGAAGATGTTACTGACTTGCAAAGACGTAATGCAAAGGCGGTTAATTTTGGTATCATATATGGTATGAGCTCATTTGGATTGAGTCAGGATTTGAGCATATCTATGAAAGAGGCTGATGAATATATTAAGCAGTACTTTGCAACATATCCTAGTATAAAAGGATATATAGATGGTATGGTAGAATTTGCAAAGAAAACAGGATATTCTCTTACTATGTATAATAGAAGACGTCCTATACCGGAGCTTAAGTCATCAAACTTTATGCAGAGATCATTTGGCGAGAGAGTGGCTATGAATGCCCCTATTCAGGGAACGGCTGCAGATATTATTAAGATTGCTATGATTAATGTTTATAATGAGCTTAAGACTAGCGGTCTTAAGTCAAAGCTTATTCTTCAGGTTCACGATGAACTTTTGGTTGAGACAAGTAAGGATGAGATAGAGCAGGTTAAAGAAATAATAGCTAATGGTATGAAGCATGCGGCAACACTTAAGGTTGCATTAGAGATTGATATGCAGCAGGGGGATAATTGGTTTGAAGCGCATTAAGTATGCAAGATTATATTGGAGGGCAATATGAAGGTTATTGGTATTACAGGCGGTGTTGGGTGTGGTAAAAGCACCGTACTGGATATTATAAAAGACAATTTTAATGCTTATATTATTAAAGCTGATGATGTGGCTAAAGAACTTATGAATAAAGGGCAAAAGGGTTACAATGAGGTTGTTGATTTTTTTGGTATGGATATTCTTGATGCAAACAGGGAAATTGACAGACCTAAGCTTGCCGAGATAGTATTTAATAACCCTAACAAACGAATGGTTTTAAATAGTATTA
Source organism: Lachnospira sp. (assembly GCA_045543195.1). Classification (GTDB taxonomy): domain Bacteria; phylum Bacillota; class Clostridia; order Lachnospirales; family Lachnospiraceae; genus Lachnospira. The sequence goes on along the minus strand of JAZQME010000004.1, from coordinate 26,136 downwards.
CCCATCCCTTAGTCAAGTCTGAAATTGTTAATACCATTACCAATCTTAAGATTGAAGATACGTATGATTATGTATTTGTGGAAGCTGCCCTTTTGTTAGAGGACCATTATGATGTTTTTCTTGATGAGATATGGTATGTATATGCTCCTGTTGATGTTCGTAAAAAGCGTTTGGTAGAGAGTAGAGGATATTCAGAGGAGCGAATTGACAGTATGATGGCAAGTCAGCTTACTGAGAATGAGTTCAGACTTGCCAGCGATGTGGTTGTTGATAATAGTGGAAGCAAAGAAGAAGTGTACGCTTCCCTTGTTAAATTGTTATAAATGTGATATATTCTAGTAGATTAGTGTATACATCGGAGGAGTTGTTTATGGCACGTAAAACTTCAAACAAGAATAAATTAGTGTTTGGTTTGGATATAGGAACCAGAAGTATCGTGGGTATTGTAGGATATATGGAAACAAACAGATTCGTGGTGACTGCTATGTCTGTTTGTGAACATGATACAAGAGCTATGCTTGATGGTCAGATTCATGATATATACAAGGTTGGAGATACCATAAGAAGAGTAAAGAATGAATTAGAATCTCAGATAGGAGAAAGCCTTACAGATGTATGTATAGCTGCTGCCGGTAGAGTGTTGAGAACGGTTAATGCATCGGCTGATTTTACGTTTGAAGAGGATACAAGAGTTACTTCTGAGCATATATATTCATTAAATCTTCTTGCTGTTGAAAAGGCTCATGGAGAGATTAATGCGGAAGGTTCTAAAGAAAAGTTTTACTGCGTGGGTCATACTCCGATTACTTATAAGCTTAATGGCTTTGATATAAGCAATCTTGAAGGTCATAAAGCTAATTCTATTGAAGTGGAACTTATCGCTACATTTTTACCTGAAGAGGTTGTAGATGGACTTTATGAGGCTGTGGAGTATGCAGGACTCAATGTAGCAAGCCTTACATTGGAGCCTATTGCAGCCATGAATGTTGCTATTCCGGAACAGTACCGTCTGTTAAACATAGGTCTTGTTGATGTGGGTGCAGGAACTTCCGATATATGTCTTACTAAGGATGGAAGCATTATTGCTTACGGCATGATTCCGCTTGCAGGTGATGAGATTACAGAGGTTATCGCTAAGAATTATCTTGTAGACTTTAACACTGCGGAGCAGATTAAGATGGATGCCAGTGCGGATCCTGATGGTGAAGTTACATTTAAGGATATAATGGGACTTGGTATGACTGTTAAGTCAGCTGATGTCAGTGCTGTAACTGCAGACGTTGTAGATGCTATGGCAAAAGATACTGCAGATAAGATTATTGAGCTTAACGGCGGTAGAGCTGTCAATGCTGTCTTTGTGGTAGGTGGAGGCGGTAAAATGCTTGGATATACGGATGCAGTTGCCAAGTATCTGGGCATTATTAAGGAACGTGTTGCTGTAAGAGGCGAAGAAGTTCTTACATCTGTGGATTTCCAAGTTAAGGATTATAAGAAGGATTCGCTTTTTGTTACTCCGGTTGGTATCTGCACTAATTATTATATGCAGAAGAACAGTTTTGTATTTGTTACTGTTAACAATCAGAGAGTTAAGATGTACGATAACAATCACCTTACGGTAGTTGATGCAGTTATGCAGATTGGTTATCCTAATGAAAAGCTTTTTCCAAGACGAGGTCCTGAAATTACATATACAGTTAACGGAAAGACTCGTATTGCAAGAGGTCTTGCGGGCGAAGGGGCTGTTGTTAAGCTTAACGGCAAGTCAGCAAGCCTTAGTACTGCCATAGAGCAGAATGATGTGATTCAAGTGATTGAATCTACATATGGTGAAGCGGCACATATAACTATAAGCCAGCTTGATGAATTCAAGTCATGCGTATGTTTTAATGTTAATGGAAAGAAGGTTCTTTGTCCTAAGTTTGCATATGTTAACGGTGAATTGAAGTCAGAGTTTTATGAAATTAATGATGGTGATGACATATCTATGGAGAATTTCTACACTGTTGAGCAGCTGTTTGCTTTCCTTGATATGGATTTGTCTATGGTTGATGTTTATGTTAACAATGAACTTGCAGACAAAGAAACTAAGGTTTATGAGAACTTTAATGTAAAAACAGTTCTTGTGGGAGCTGAGAGTGGTTTTGAAAGCGACGCTTCTGATGATGCTCCAAAGGCTTCGGAAGATGACACTGATGAAGTTAATGGAGCTGATGAAGAACAAGCAGAGACTGCTAAGGACGAAAAAGCAGAGCAAGAAACCAAGCAAAAGTCAGAGGATAAGGCAGAAGCACAGGCTGAGTCACAACCTAAAGCACAGGCTGAAACTGAAAGTACTGATGCTATAATAGTGGTCATCAATAATCAGCCTGTAAAACTTACGGGAAAGGCATCTTATGTGCTTGTTGATATATTCGACTTTTATCCGTTCGATTTATCAAAGCCACAGGGAAAGAGCGTTGTGCTTAACCTTAACGGAAGTGCAAGTGATTATGTTGCGCCTCTTAAAGATGGCGATGTGATTGACTTGTACTGGGAGAAGTAATTAAAAAAGGAGACATTGTGATGAGAATGATGACAATTGCCAGTGGAAGCAGTGGTAATTGCATATATGTTGGCAATGATAACACTCATATATTGATTGATGCAGGAGTCAGCAGGAAAAGAATAGTTGACGGGCTTAAAACTGCAGGATTATCTATAAGCGATATAACTGCAATTCTGGTTACACACGAACATTCGGATCATATTAAAGGTCTGGGAGTATTGTCAAGAAAAGATGAGATACCTATATATTCAACGAAAGGTACTATTGCTGGTATTAAAGCAACAGATACTTTGGGGCAGTTGGATGAAGGGTTGTTTAATTGTGTAAGTGCCGATTCGGATATACTAATTAATGATTTGACAGTTCATACATTTAACATATCTCACGATGCTAATGAACCGGTTGCGTTTACCATAAGCGATGGGAAGAAAAAGGTTGGTATAGCAACAGACTTAGGGTTTTATGATGATTATATAGTTAATAATCTTACAGGTTCTGATGCTATGCTTATTGAAGCTAACCATGATGTGAATCTTTTACAGGTTGGAAGCTATCCGTATTATCTTAAGCAGCGAATACTTGGTAATAAAGGGCACCTTTCTAACGAAAACTCAGGAAGACTTATAGACAGACTGCTTCATGATAATGTAAAGCATGTGTTTTTAGGGCATCTGAGCAAAGAGAATAATTATGATAAACTGGCTTTTGAAACTGTTCGCTTAGAGATAGATATGAGCGAAAGTGCTTATAGGGCTAATGACTTTAATATAGAAGTTGCACACAGAGATGTGCCTTCTGATATTGTTATTATATAATTGAATTAAGGAGATTGGAACAATGAAAAAATGCGTTATTACAGTGGTAGGTAAGGATACTGTAGGAATTATTGCAAAGGTTTGTACATATCTTGCAGAAACAGGTATTAATATTCTTGATATTTCACAGACAATTGTATCAGGATATTTCAATATGATGATGATAGTTGATGCTTCCGGTTCTAAGAAGACATTTGATGAGGTGGGAACAGACCTTGATAACTTAGGAACAGAAATCGGCGTAGCTATCAAGTGTCAGAGAGAAGAGATATTTGATATGATGCATCGTATCTAAGTTTATAGCATATTTTTGTGCGAGTATTTGATTGGGTGAAATGTGTTTAGGATTGGAGAATTAGTTTAATGATTAACATATTTGAAGTTACAGAAACTAACAAGATGGTTGAGCAGGAGAATCTCGATGTCAGAACCATAACTATGGGTATTAATCTTTTGGATTGCGCAAGCTCAGACCTTGATGAGTTAAACAATAACATATATAACAAAATAACAACACTGGCAAAAGATTTGGTTGCTACAGGAGAAGAGATTGCGAAGGAATTTGGTGTTCCTATTGTTAATAAGCGTATTTCTATTACACCGATTTCGCTGGTGGGTGGTTCTGCCTGTAAAACGCCTGATGATTATGTGACAATTGCGCAGACACTTGACAGAGCGGCAAAGAAGGTAGGAGTTAACTTTATTGGTGGTTATTCTGCTATAGTTTCAAAGGGCATGAGTAAGAGCGATGAGCTTCTTATTCGTTCTATCCCAAAGGCTTTAGCCACAACTGACCTTATATGTAGTTCAGTTAATGTGGGTTCAACTAAAACCGGTATCAATATGGATGCGGTTAAACTTATGGGTGAGATTATAAAGGAAGCAGCAGAACTCACTGCTGACAAAGATTCACTTGGATGTGCAAAGCTTGTTGTACTTTGTAATGCTCCTGATGACAATCCGTTTATGGCAGGTGCTTTCCACGGTGTATCTGAGGATGATGCTATTATCAATGTTGGTGTCAGTGGTCCGGGTGTAGTTAAGTATGCACTTGAGAGTGTTAGAGGCGAAAGCTTTGAGGTGCTTTGTGAAACTATAAAGAAAACTGCATTTAAGATAACAAGAGTTGGCCAGCTTGTGGCACAGGAGGCTTCTAAGCGTCTTGGTGTGCCATTTGGTATTATTGACTTATCATTAGCTCCGACTCCGGCAGTCGGTGATAGCGTTGCTGATATCTTGGAGGAAATCGGTCTTGAAAAGGTTGGTGCTCCGGGAACTACTGCGGCACTTGCGCTTCTTAACGACCAGGTGAAGAAGGGCGGTGTTATGGCATCTTCTTACGTTGGTGGACTTAGTGGTGCGTTTATACCGGTAAGTGAGGATCAGGGTATGATTAATGCAGTTGAGGCAGGTTCCCTTACTATTGAAAAGCTTGAAGCTATGACTTGTGTATGTTCCGTAGGTCTTGATATGATTGCAATTCCTGGTGATACTAAGGCTGCGACTATCTCAGGTATTATTGCAGATGAGGCAGCTATTGGTATGATTAACCAGAAGACTACTGCGGTACGTATTATCCCTGTTGTAGGTAAAAATGTTGGTGAGATGGTTGAGTTTGGCGGACTTTTGGGATATGCACCAATTATGCCTGTCAATAACTTTGACTGTTCAGCATTTGTTAATAGAAAAGGTAGAATTCCTGCACCTATACATAGTTTTAAGAATTAATGACGATTATAAAGCCGAGTCAGCTACTATATTGAAATAGTATAGGTAGCTGATTTGGCTTGATTGTTTTGGAGGAAATATGCAAAAGCTAAAAAGAGTTATTGTTGGATGTTTTTTAATTATTATGACAGTTCTTATGACGGGATGCACTGGTTGTGGTGACAGTCCTGAGCAGAAGGCTATTAATGAACAGAATATTGCAAAGGCCAAAGAAAATGCTACTAATTATGTAAAAGAGAAGTATGGTTTTGAAGCTGCTGTTCAAGATGCTATTTTGGAACGCAGTTCGGGTTTGTTTAGTACTACACCGACATCTAAGGTTCTTGTTAAGATGAAGTATGACAATAAGGATTTTAATGTGTACATTGACGGAAGCAAAACTAATACTGATGGAGCTGACGATTATCAGGAGTCGGTTATTAATGATGCCATAAAGGAATTATTGAAAAATCAAGTGTCAGGTGTAGAAAGAGTTGCCGTTACGGGCGGGAAGATATCATGGGTTGAATATGATGCTATTCAAGAATGCTGTGATGTTTTATATTCAGTCTTTTATGATGGAACTAATTTAAAGGAAGTTCTAAGTGATAATAGTTATCAGGTCTATGCAGCATTCATTGATAAAGATTTAAGTAAAGTAACTAATGCGGATTTTTCAGAACTTTTGTGGGATGATGACGATAGAAAAGATGTAACATTAAATCTTATTTCATATCGTGATAAGAATGGATTGGAACAATGTTATGAGTATTCTGTAGATGAGAGGTATGCCATATATATTGATGAGTATTGTGAGTTGATAGGAACATCCCGAAAAGAGCATAAAGAGTATAAGCTCAACATAAGTGGTGATGTATATTATTATGTTGAAGATAATAAAGATGATTACATAGAGGTTAATAAATTGTTAAAAACAGTTAATGCATCGGACTGGGTAGGACATGGTGCAGAAGATGGCAGAATTGTAAGTGGTGCCTATTCTATAGCAACCTCTAAAGATATCGGTAATGTTAATGTGCATATATATTATCCAATTAGTAATATTAAGAATTATTCAGAGAAAAAAACAGAATTTGCATATTGTAAATACGCAAAGGAAAAATACAATTATTCATCAAGTTCTGTTGAAAACTGCATAGTTGGCGAATATGTATACAAAGAGTGTAGTCCTGCTGATAAAAGTGCAGGTGAATCCTATTATTTTGTATTCCTTAATGATGAATAATGTTTCCAATATATTGGATAGGAGATTGGATTTATGTTAAAAACTGTTAGATTATATGATGTGTTTCCATATGATACAACGTTTGAGGCAGAAGTGCTTGAATGTGAGAAGGTCGAGTGGGTGAAAACTGAAGTGGTAAAAAGTGATGAAAAGAAGATAGGTTTCATCTCAGATAATTCCGAGCATGTATACAAGGTTGTTCTTGACAAAACCCTTTTCTTTCCGGAAGAAGGTGGACAAAGCCCTGATAAAGGTAATATTGCCGGCCTTCAGGTTATAGATGTGCAGATTGTTGACGGCGTAATATACCACACGGTTAAAGGAATGGCTGAAGCAGAATGTGAGATTGTAGTTGGATGCAAGGTGTGTGGCACAATTGACTGGGCGCATCGTTTTAACAATATGCAGCAACACTCAGGAGAGCATATTTTTTCAGGACTTGTGCATAAGCATTTGGGCTATGATAACGTAGGTTTTCACTTAAGCGACCAGACAGTGACTATGGATTTTAACGGTGTGCTTTCTGATGAAGATGTGGCTATGATTGAGTATGAAGCTAATAAGGTTATCTTTAAAAATGTACCTATAGTTGCTACATTTCCATCAATAGAAGAGCTGAAAATACTTGAATATAGAAGCAAGAAGGAGATTAACGAACAGCTTAGAATAGTTACTATTGAAGGCGTGGACGTGTGTGCTTGCTGTGCGCCGCATGTGCGAACTACGGGGGAAATCGGCATATTAAAGGTTTTAAGTCGCCAAAACTACAAGGGTGGTGTAAGAATTAGCATACTTTGTGGCTTTAGGGCATTGGAAGATTATCGTAGTAAGAGTGCAGTTGTGGCAGAATTGGTTGCTAATCTGTCTGAAAAAGCTGAAAATGTTGTAACGGCTGTAGAAAGACTTAAAGAAACTAATTATACACTAAAAACAGAGCTTAATAAAAAGACTGCTGAGCTAATGAAAGTTAAGATGAGCAGTCTGTCGGCTGATAGTGAAGATGTTGTTGTGTTTGAAGCCGAGCTTGATGATAATGCCACAAGAAATACAGTTAATTCCCTTATGGAACAATTTCCAGGCGTGTGTGCTGTGTTTGTGGGAAGTGATGATAGAGGTTACCGATTTATTATGGGCAGTAAATCCAAGAATTGTAGAGACGTACTTGCCAAGATGAAAGAGACTCTTGAAATAAGAGGTGGTGGCACAGATGTTATGGTACAGGGAATGGTTATGGCTAGTGAGGAAGCGGTGAGAGGCGCTTGGGGAAAGTTAGGTTAATAAAAATAAAACAAACGCCTATCCTGTGTGCGATACTTGGTTTCGCTTCAACAAGTGATAGGCGTTTATTTATCTAATATAAATACTTTTCTTATATTCACTAATAGGCATTGTTCCATACACATTACTAACTATCTGATTGTAAACAGAAGTAGCGTGCAGGTCTTCAAGCAACACATCTTTGTGGTCTGCCACTTTAATAACCATTGGAATATCAACATGTTTCTTTATGGCATTAAGGTATTCACGTCCTATATTATCCATACCGAGAACTCTTATATACGGAATATTTTCTGATTCGTACTTATCCTTTAAGTCAACAGTCAGTTCAAGAATAATATGCATAAGCATTCTGTTGATTCGGGTAAGAGTGTATTGTTTGTTTTTTAACCCTTCGGCATATTCAGTAAATGTCATTCCGTCTGAGTGTAGCGCAAAAAGCCTGTTAGCAAGGTCTTTAGTAACGTCAATATATCTACACAATTCCTTGCAAAATTCTGCCTTATTGTTATGACAACGATACATAATCTCGCTGATTTTATAATTGAGAATAGCTGAGAAGTGGTCGGATAGTAGGGGGGTTGTCTTACCGATTAGCTCATCAAAATCATTAGTCATACTTTCCGGCATATAATCTGATAAATTGTTTATATGTTGCGTAATACCATTTCTTATAGCAGTAGCGCTGGCTATTTTTTGAATAACTTCGTCACTTGTGGCAAGAGTTGTATCATGATATCCGGCTTCAATTCTTTTTATAGTTTGTGGTTTTATGGTTAATCCAAACTTCTTAACAGCTTTGATATATTCAATCCCAAGTATATTGTTAGGATAATCGCAGGCGATTGCCAACTTTTCACCATATATTTTAGAAAGTGACATATATCTTGCTTTAGGAAATGAGTTGCCGGCCGAAAGATTAGCTTTTAACGAAGCTTTATAATCTGCAGGTTCATTAAGAAAAATATCCGCACACTCAGATAACAAAGCAACATCATCACATTCGCTTCCAAATACAAAAGAATCTACCGCTAAATTATTAAGAGTCAGTGTTGCACCTGCTGCAAACCATTCAGCGCTTGATAGGGCATAGTAGGTTGGAAGTTCAACAACCAGATTTACACCTGAATCAATAGCAGCTTTAGCACGACTATGCTTATCAATAATAGCCGGCTCACCTCTTTGTACAAAATTGCCACTCATAACACAGACTGCAACATCGGCACCGGTCAGCTTTTTTGCTTCATTCAGGTGGTGAATATGTCCATTGTGAAGTGGATTGTATTCAGTTATAAGTCCGACAGCCTTCATAGTTATAAGTCCTTTCATTTTTGTTAATGCTATATAATGTGATGTATTTAAGATGTCACAGATTTAATAGAAATGATTCTTAGAAAATTCTCAATCTTCTCAAATTCTATACATAAATCCTGTTCGAAATGTGCAATTATTGTATTGTCAACCCATTCGTAAGCAGTTCCGTTCCAGGTTAAGAAGCATTCAGTAAAGATTCTGTGGTCAACCGGGAACTGCTGAATGCACTGTGTTGTTATTGAAGCAAATGTAGGTGCTAGTACAGGTTCAAATACTTTCTCGTCAACACCTGTAAAGGCTACGAATGCCGCACCATTTGCATGAGGACAGCGGTAGTAACCATAATCCTTCGAAAGACCGCAGGCTATTATAGATAAATTATGTCCGTTAAACGCATCATTTAAATCGAATTCTGAAACTGTAAGTGGCTGAAGGTTCCATTGTTCACCGATTTCCTTAGTGTAACGTGCCATACCAATAAGCTCGTCAGGAAAGTTATTAATATTCTCCCAGCCCCAAAGCCAAGTGTTGCTTGAATTAGATTCACTACCTAAAAATTGTAAAGGGTATTCGTCCTCGCCAAATGCAATGACACCTCTTGAAAAATCTACATTCCAGTTGCGGTTCTTTACAACAAGCTCACTCATGGCATTCTGTATAACCATCATTTTACCGAGGCAAGCGGAAAACACATGGATATAGTTACTTAAATCTACATCAATTCCTGTTATTGGTATCTGATTTCTTTCGTTGTTTTCTGACATATACATAGCCTCCTATGTGATTAAGGTTCAAATTATTGTAAGTCTACCACATTTTTAAAAGAATTTCTATATATTCATATATAGATTGCTTTACATTTTAAACAATATTTGTATACAACAAAACTTGTTTTATGTGAAATTATGGTATATAATGTATACAGATTCGGTACGTCCGAAAATATTTTTATTACAAGGAGGAGTCAAGAATCATGGGATTTATTGACACAATCAAGGAAAGAGCGAAAGCAGACAAGAAGACTATCATTTTACCGGAGTCTATGGACAAGAGAACATTTGATGCTGCTGAGAAGATTTTGAAGGAAGGTATTGCTAATCTTATCATTATCGGTACACCGGAAGAAATCGCAGCTAACAGCGAGGGATATGATATTACAGGTGCAACAATCGTTGACCCATTCAACGATCCTAACAAGCAGAAATATATTGACAAGTTTGTTGAGTTAAGAGGAGCAAAGGGCGTTACTCCAGAGATCGCTAAGGAGACTATGGAGAAGGATTATATGTACTATGCATGTCTTATGTGTAAGTGTGGAGATGCTGATGGTGCTGTTTCAGGTGCTTGCCACTCAACAGGTAATACAATCCGTCCGGCATTACAGCTTCTTAAGACAAAGCCAGGTATCAGCAGCGTTTCAGGTTTCTTCTTGATGGAAGTTCCTGATTGTGAATTTGGCGAGAACGGTTTGTTTGTATTTGCTGACTGTGCTGTTAATCCTGAGTTGGATTCAGAGAAGCTTGCAGAGGTTGCTATGCTTTCATCAGAGAGCTTTGAGGCATTTACAGGCGCTAAGTCAAAGGTTGCTATGCTTTCATTCTCATCATACGGTAGTGCAAAGCATGACAGAGTTACACTTGTTGCAGATGCAGTTAAGATTGCAAAGGAGAAGTATCCACAGATTACAGTTGATGGTGAGCTTCAGTTAGATGCTGCACTTGTACCAGAGGTTGCTGCACTTAAGGCTCCAGAGAGTCCTGTTGCAGGTAAGGCTAATACACTCGTGTTCCCTTCACTTGAGGCTGGTAACATCGGTTATAAGCTTGTTCAGAGACTTGCTAAGGCAGGTGCTTACGGTCCTGTTCTTCAGGGTCTTTCAATGCCTGTTAACGATCTTTCAAGAGGTTGTTTCGCAGACGATATCGTTGGCGTTGTTGCTATGACAGCTGTACAGGCTCAGAATAAGTAATTAATACATTTTATAAGGAGAAGTTAATAATGAATATTCTTGTATTGAATTGTGGTAGTTCATCACTTAAGTACCAGCTCATCAACATGGATGATGAGAGCGTATTAGCAAAAGGTCTTGTAGAAAGAATCGGTATCGAGGGTTCTATTCTTACACATAAGCCTACAGGAAAGGATAAGTATGTTGTAGAGACACCTATGAAGGATCACAACCTTGCAGTTAAGCTTGTTCTTGATGCATTGGTAGACCCTGAGCACGGTGTTATTGCAAGTGCTGATGAGATTACAGCTGTAGGTCACAGAGTACTTCACGCTGGTGAGAAGTATAAGGATTCAGTTATTGTAACTGAAGATGTTAAGAATGTTGTTAGAGAGTGCTTTGACTTAGGACCTCTTCACAATCCTGCTAACCTTATCGGTATTGAGGCTGTTGAGGCTACTATGCCTGGCAAGCCAAATGTTGCTGTTTGGGATACAGCATTTGCTGGAACTATGCCTCCAAAGGCTTATCTTTACGCTATTCCACGTGAGTACTATGAGAAGTACTCTGTAAGAAGATATGGTTTCCACGGAACAAGCCACAGCTTTGTTTCTAAGGAGCTTATTAAGTTTGCAGGTCTTGATCCTAATAACTCTAAGGTTATCGTTTGCCACTTAGGTAACGGTGCATCAATCACAGCTACAGTTAACGGTAAGTGTGTTGATACATCTATGGGTCTTACTCCACTTGAGGGACTTATTATGGGTACAAGAAGTGGTGACCTTGATCCAGCTATCCTTGAGTTCCTTTGCAACCATGAGAATCTTACAATCTCAGAGATGGTTAATATTCTTAACAAGAAGTCTGGTGTTTATGGTATGTCAGGCGGTATCTCAAGTGACTTTAGAGATCTTAAGGCTGCTATGGATAATGGAGATGAGAGAGCAACAGAGACTCTTCAGGCTTATGTATACAGACTTGCTAAGTACATCGGTTCATACACAGCAGCTATGAATGGTGTTGATGCTATTGCATTTACAGCCGGTGTTGGTGAGAATGCTGCTTGGTTAAGACCTATGGTATGCGAGTACTTAGGTTATCTTGGAGTTAAGCTTGATGAGGAAGCTAATGCTAAGGCTGTAGGTGAGCAGATGGTTATCTCTACACCTGATTCTAAGGTTAAGCTTTGTGTTATCCCAACTAATGAGGAGCTTGCTATTGCAAGAGAGACTTTAGAGCTCGTTAAGTAATTACATTAATTTGTAAAAAATGTAATATTTATTGCAACATTTTAAAATAAGTTATTGACAAACAATTTAACGGTGCGTATAATAGGTGAAGTGTGTTACTGAGAAAGTATAACTTCATCTGTGACGCACCGTATATAGTGTGAATTGGAGACAATTATGCTAGTTGATTTAAGAGAGCTTTTGTCCGGTACTAAGGATGAGCTTACGGTGGATGCACATATTGATATGTCCGTTCTTGATACAGGCGTTTCAGAATATGATATTACCGAAAAGAAATCATTTGAACTTAAACTTTGCAGGCTTGGAAAGAACAAGTTTCATATAAGCAGCGAAGGGGAAGTTGTATTGGATATTCCTTGTGACAGATGTTTAAAGTCAGTTCCAACTAAGGTTCAGTTTAATATTGAGCAGGATGTTGATTTGACCGAGAAGTCTTCTGAGGAAGAGGAGCAGGAAGAAAAAGACTATATTGATGGATACGACCTCGACGTGGACAGACTTGTTTTCGGCGAAATAATGCTATCCATGCCGGGTAAGACCTTATGTAAGGAAGACTGCAAGGGACTATGTCTTGTTTGCGGTGCCGACCTTAATGTAGCCGAATGTGGTTGCGACAGGGAAGTCCTGGATCCAAGAATGTCTGTTTTCAAAGATATTTTAAACAATTTTAAGGAGGTGTAACCATGTCAATTTGTCCAAAGAATAAGTCTTCAAAGGCTAGAAGAGATAAGAGAAGAGCTAACTGGAAGATGAGCGCTCCTAACCTTGTTAAGTGCAGCAAGTGTGGTGCTTTAATGATGCCTCACAGAGTTTGCAAGTCTTGTGGATCATACAACAAGAAAGAAATCGTTGCAGTTGACTAATTAGATTGTAATGACGATATAGACCGGTGTCTGCGAAAGCAGATATCGGTTTTTTATTATTTCTTGTTTCTTTTTTGTTCCTTTTCTTGTTTCTTTTCTTGATTTTACTTCTTATATATAGTATATTAGCAAATGGGTATTTAATTTAGGCGTTTTACTTGCGCCTTACTCTTAAGAATGGAGAAGCAGATTATGGCAGAAAAGGTTAAAGTAGCACTTGATGCTATGGGCGGAGATAATGCACCCGGCTCAGTTGTTCAGGGAGCAGTTGAGGCTATCAATCTTGAAAAAGATATTATTGTGTATCTTGTAGGACAGGAAGCACGTGTTAAAGAAGAGCTTGCTAAGTATACATACAACAGTGAGCAGCTTGTTGTTGTTGATGCTCCTGAGATTATTGAAACTGGTGATGCACCTGTAATGGCTATCAGAAAGAAGAAAGATTCTTCACTTGTTAAAGCTCTTAATCTTGTAAAGGAAGGAACATGCGATGCATTTGTTTCAGCAGGAAGTTCAGGAGCTATACTTGTAGGTGGTCAGGTTATTATAGGCAGAGTTGAAGGTGTTGAAAGACCCCCATTCTCGCCACTTATGCCAACAGCTAATGGCGTTACACTTCTTATGGATAGTGGTGCCAATGTTGATGCTAAGCCATCATGGCTTGTTCAGTGGGCAAAGATGGGTTCTCTTTATATGGAGCATGTGGTTGGTATTAAGAATCCTAGAGTTGCTATTGTTAACGTGGGACTTGAGGAAGAAAAGGGTAACCAGCTTGTTAAGGAAACTATGCCACTTCTTAAAGAGTGCAAGGATATTAACTTTATTGGAAGCATTGAGGCGCGTCAGATTCCTTATGGAGATGCAGATGTTATCGTGTGCGATGCATTTGTAGGTAATGTTATCTTAAAGCTTTATGAAGGTACTGCCGGAGCACTTATCGGTAAGGTTAAGGGTGCTATGATGAAGAATTTAAAGACTAAGATAGGTGCATTACTTATCAAGAAGTCATTAAAGGAGACTATGAAAAGTCTTGATGCTTCATCTTATGGCGGAGCTCCACTTATCGGACTTAACGGTCTTGTTGTAAAGACCCATGGTAACGCAACTAATCATGAGATTAGAAATTCAGTTATTCAGTGTGTTAAGTTCAAGAGAGAGAATATTAACGAGAAGATTAAGGCATCTTTAAATGCTTAAATTCTCGATTGATATAATATAATATTATTAATATTTATTTATGAAAGGATTTTGGAATTATGGAATTCGAAAAGTTACAGAAAATTATTGCAGAGGTATTAAATGTTGATGCTGACAAGATTACAATGGATAGCACATTCGTTGATGATCTCGGTGCAGATTCTTTGGATGTATTCCAGATTATCATGGGTATCGAAGAGGAGTTTGGTGTTCAGATTCCAGATGATGCTGCAGAGTCAATCACAACTGTTGCAGACGCAGTAGAGCAAATTAAGGCAGCACTTTAATTATAAGTTTCATATGATTATGTGGGGGCTGTTGAAAAACAGCCTCCTTATACTTCATAAGGAGGGCTTCATAAGGAGGGCTTCATAAGGAGGGTTATAAAGATGCCGGCACATCTTAACAATTTAGATGAATTTCAGAAGAGTATAGGTTACAGCTTTAACAATGTCGCTCTTTTAAAAAATGCTTTGACACACAGTTCATATGCTAATGAAGTACGTATCAAGAAGATAGAAGATAACGAGCGTTTGGAATTTCTTGGAGATGCTGTGCTTGAGCTTACAAGCAGTGAGTATATATTTAATAATTATACAGGTATGAGCGAAGGTAAAATGACTAAGCTTCGTGCAAGTATAGTATGTGAGCCAACACTTGCTTTATGTGCAAGACAGTTTGGTCTTGATAAGTATATTATGCTTGGTAAGGGTGAGGAGAATACAGGCGGAAGACGAAGGGATTCCATTGTTTCTGATGCTTGTGAAGCATTGATAGGAGCTATTTATCTGGACGGTGGTTTTGCTAATGCAAAAGAATTTATAATGCGCTTTATTCTCAATGATTTGGATAATAAGCAGCTCTTTTTTGATAGCAAAACTATCTTGCAGGAGGTTGTTCAGGCAAGAGGTATGGAGGTTGTCTATACATTGATATCAGAGGATGGTCCTGAACACAGCAAGGTGTTTACAGTTAAAGCAACTGTAGATGGTTTGTTTGATACAACAGGTTCAGGTCAGAACAAGAAAAGTGCACAGCAAAATGCTGCATACAATGCACTTATACAGCTTAAAAACAGGGGAGAACTATAATGTATTTAAAAAGTATTGAGGTACAGGGTTTTAAGTCCTTTGCCAACAAAATAGTATTTGACTTCCACAATGGTATTACAGGTATTGTAGGACCTAATGGTTCCGGTAAAAGTAATGTTGCCGATGCTGTCAGATGGGTACTTGGTGAACAAAGTGCCAAGCAGCTTCGTGGTTCCAAGATGGAAGATGTTATATTTGCAGGTACAGAAGCTCGAAAGCCTGTAGGTTACGCTTATGTGTCCATAACATTTGATAATGCAGACCATGTGTTGCCTGTGGAATATGATGAGGTAACTGTTACACGTAAGGTGTTTCGTTCGGGTGAAAGTGAATATCTTATTAACGGTCATGGATGCAGACTTAAGGATATAACAGAGTTGTTTTATGATACAGGTATCGGTAAAGAGGGTTATTCTATTATCGGACAGGGTCAGATTGATAAGATCCTTAGCGGTAAGCCGGAAGACAGACGAGAACTTTTCGATGAGGCTGCCGGTATTGTAAAGTTTAAACGACGTAAAGCTGCGGCGGTTAAAAAGCTTGAGAATGAAAGAAATAATCTTGTTCGAGTTAATGATATTTTATCAGAACTTGAAAAACAGGTTGGACCACTTGAGAAGCAGTCTGAAAAGGCTAAAGAGTATCTTAAGTTGAAGGCCGAGCTTAAGCGTTGTGACGTTAATGCCTTCCTGTTAGAAACTGACAAGCTTTCTAAAGATTTGGAAGATGTTAATCAGAAGATTACTATCGTTACCAATGATTTTGATGCTGCAAGCGAAGAGTATGAGAGTACTAAGGTAGAATACGATGCATTAGAGACACAGTTGTCTTCAATTAACAATGAAATAGAGATGGCTAATACTCTTCTTTCTAATACTGAGCTTGAAAAGCAGCGTTTAGAGGGCGTTTCCAATGTGTGCAGGGAGCAGATTAAGACTATTGAGTCTAACAACACTCATTACAGCAACCGTATAAGTGATATTGAGCGTTCTATATCAGAGCGCGAAAAAAATATTAGCAACTTGGAAGCTGAGAAAGCCGAGCTGGCTGACAGTTTATCACAATACGAGGCCAAGCAGTCGGAAGCTGAAAGTAAGCATAAGGCTATTGCAGATGAGATAGAGGCCATAGCAAAGAGTATTGAGGATAACAAAGAAGCTATATTTGATATTCTCAATGAAAAGTCTGCTATTAAAGCTGATAATGAGCGTTTCCAGACATTGTTGTCACAGTATAATATAAAGAAAGCTGAATTGAACAGCCAGATTATACGTGGTAAGAGTGAGGAAAGTGCTCAGGATATAGTTATTAATGGATATAAAGAGAAGTTAAATGGTGTTGAAAATGTTATTGCCGAGCTTACAAAGTCTATTGATGAAGGTAACACTAAGGTTGTTAATTTAAAAGAAGAGATAGCTGAATTAAGTGGTGTTATTGATAAGCAACAGCAACAGTATCATCGTGAGAAGTCGAGACTTGAGTCTTTGATTAATATTACCGAGCGTTATGACGGATATGGCAACAGTATTAGAAAGATTATGGAGCTCAAGAATGATAATGCCGGTATATTAGGTGTTATCGCTGATATTGTTAAAGTTGAAAAGCGCTACGAGACTGCTATAGAAACAGCTCTTGGCGGTTCAATTCAGAATATTGTTACTGACAATGAAAATACAGCAAAGGGACTTATTGCGCATCTTAAAGAGAATAAGCTTGGTAGAGCTACATTTTTACCTTTATCATCTATTTCAGGCAAGAATACACTTGAAAAAGATCCTTGCACAAAAGAAGATGGCGTAGTTGGTATAGCTAGTGACTTGGTTAGAGTTTCTTTTGAGTATAAGGATTTGGCTAAGTATCTTCTTGGAAGAATTCTTGTTGTTGACAATATTGACAATGCATTGGCTATCGCAAGAAAGTATAAGCATTCTTTAAGAATTGTTACACTTGAAGGTGAACAGTTAAATCCTGGTGGTTCAATGACAGGTGGTGCCTTTAAGAATGCAAGTAATCTTCTTGGCCGTCGTAGAGAGATAGAAGAATTAAAGGCCAGTGTGGCTGAGATTAGCAAGAGTATTAACGATAACAAAGAAAAAGTTGCAGGGTTAAGACAGACAGTTGCAAGCGTCAGAGCGCAGCTTGAAACTGATAATAAGAATATGCGTGAAAGTCAGCTTGAACGCAATACTGTTTCTATGAATCTTAGTCAGGCACAGAACAAAAAGGCTGAGATTAGCAAAACTTACAGTGATGCGACAGAAAGTCTTGCTGCTATTGATAAGGAAATCAGCGAAATTAATGAAAGTCTTAACAACGTTAGCGGTAATCTTGCAAAGCTTGATGATAAGAATGAAGATTCACAGAATACAATCAGCAGATTAAGTGTTGAACTTGAATCTAAGAAGGCATTGGAAGCAGCAAGTCTTGCACAGGCAGAGCATCTTAAGATTGAATTCTCATCTCTTCTTCAGAAGGTAGACTTTATCGGAGAGAACAGACAGCGTATGCTCCGTGAGATTGAAGACTTCAATATGGAGAAGCGTGAGATTATCGAAAAGATGTCAGCTACAGATGAAGATATTGCAGCTAAAAATGCAGAGATTGATGGAATTAACGAGCAGATTAAAGCTTGTGAGACTCAGATTAAGTCTTGTGGAGAGAAGGTTGCAAAGCTTAAAGAAGAACGTGCTGATATGAATAACAATCATAAGACATTTCTTGAAAGAAGAGAAAGTATCAGTCAGCGTATTGCTGAGCTTGATAAGGAGAATTATCGCCTTAGCGCACAGAAGGAAAAGTTGGAAGAAGCTAATGACAATCTTGTTGATTATATGTGGAATGAATATGAGATTACATATAGCTACGCAGCTGATTTAAGAGATGAAGCTTTAGATAATCTTCCAGCCTTAAAGAAAGAGATTAGTTCGCTTAAATCTTCAATCAGAGGACTTGGTGATGTTAATGTCAATGCTATTGAAGAGTATAAGGAAGTTAGCGAGCGTTATAACTTCTTGAAGACGCAGCATGATGACCTTATCGAAGCAGAAAATGCTTTGCTTCAGGTTATCACAGAGCTTGATTCTGGTATGCGTATACAGTTTGAGCAGAAGTTTAATGAAATCAAGGTTGAGTTTGATAAGGTGTTTAGAGAACTTTTTGGTGGTGGACGTGGTACTATCGAACTTGTTGAAGGTGAAGATATACTTGAAGCAGGAATTCTTATTATTTCTCAGCCACCGGGAAAGAAGTTGCAGAATATGATGCAGCTTTCAGGTGGTGAGAAAGCGCTTACAGCCATTTCGCTTTTATTTGCTATTCAGAACTTAAAGCCGTCTCCATTCTGTCTTCTTGACGAAATTGAGGCTGCCCTTGATGATTCTAACGTAGGCAGATATGCAAACTACTTACATAAGCTTACTAAGCATACACAGTTTATTGTTATCACTCACAGACGTGGTACAATGGCAGCTGCAGACCGTCTCTATGGTATTACTATGCAAGAGAAGGGTGTGTCTGCACTTGTGTCTGTTGATTTGATTGCGGACGATCTTGAGAAAGAAGAGAAAGCAAAGAAATAGTAAGACTGCAAAGTGTGAAAGGAGTATACAAACTATGGGTTTGTTTAGCAAGTTAAAGGAAGGTCTATCTAAGACAAGAAATAATATTGTCAGCGGAATTGATTCAATATTTTCAGGATTCTCAAGTATTGATGATGATTTTTATGAGGAACTTGAAGAAACACTTATTATGGGTGATATTGGTGTCAGAGCCACAGACGACATTATTGAAGACCTTAAGGAAAAAGTTAAAGAGAATAAGATAAAGAATCCTGCAGATTGCAAGCAGCTTCTTATTGACACAATCAAGGAACGTATGGATTTGGGAGAGAATGCATATGATTTTGAGAATAAGAAGTCAATCGTTATGCTTATCGGTGTTAATGGTGTGGGTAAAACAACATCAGTTGGTAAACTGGCAGGACATCTTAAAGGCATGAACAAGAAGGTTGTTATGGCAGCGGCAGATACATTCCGTGCAGCTGCTATTGAACAGCTTACAGAGTGGGCGCACAGAACAGGCGCGGATATTATTGCGCAAAGTGAAGGTTCAGACCCGGCTGCGGTAATCTATGATTCAATCGCTGCGGCGAAGGCACGACATGCAGATGTTCTTCTTTGTGATACAGCAGGAAGATTGCATAACAAAAAGAACTTGATGGAAGAGCTTCGTAAGATTGACAGAATTATCGAAAGAGAGTATTCTGATGCCTATAGGGAGAATTTAATCGTTCTTGATGCTACTACAGGTCAGAATGCATTGGCACAGCTTAGGGAATTTAAAGAAGTTACAGATATCACAGGTATCATTCTTACTAAGATGGATGGAACTGCAAAGGGTGGTATTGCTGTTGCAATACAGGCTGAATTTGGAATTCCTGTTAAGTATGTTGGTGTAGGCGAAAAGGTGGAAGATTTACAAAAGTTCAATTCAGGTCTTTTTGTTAATGCATTATTTGATGTTGATACACCTGATGAAGATTAAGTTTTTGTTGAATTAAGTTTTTTCAGTTGGATTAAGAAACATTTTAATTTAAAGAAAAGAAGGGAAAAGTTATGGAAGAGTTAACTTTGGAAAAGTTTGAGGAAGCAGCCGAGAAGGTAAAAGAAGTCACATTAAAAACTAATTTGGTGTTTAGTGAGTATTTTAGTAATCAGTCAGGCAATAAGGTATATCTTAAGCCGGAAAACATGCAGTACACAGGTGCATATAAGCTTAGGGGTGCATATTACAAGATTAGTACTATGTCTGCTGACGAGAGAGCCAGAGGTTTGATTACTGCATCAGCCGGTAATCATGCTCAGGGCGTTGCTTATGCTGCTAAGAAGTATGGCGTTAAAGCTACTGTAGTTATGCCAACAACAACACCTCTTATAAAGGTTAATAGAACTAAGGGATATGGTGCAGATGTTGTACTTCATGGCAATGTATATGATGAAGCTTGTGATTATGCTATTAAGTTAGCTAATGAGCAGGGATTAACATTTGTTCATCCGTTTGATGACCTTGATGTTGCAACAGGACAGGGTTCTATTGCTATGGAGATTATAAAGGAACTTCCTACAGTGGATTATATCCTTGTACCTGTTGGTGGTGGCGGACTTGCTACAGGTGTTTCTGCACTTGCTAAGTTCCTTAATCCAAGTATAAAGGTTATAGGTGTTGAGCCGGCAGGAGCTAACTGTCTTGAAGCTTCCCTTGAAGCTGGTGAGGTTTTGACACTTCCGGGAGTTAGTACAATCGCTGACGGTACAGCAGTTAAGACTCCTGGTTCAAAACTGTTCCCATATCTTCAGAAGAATCTTGATGGAATTATTACAGTTCCTGATGAGGATTTGATTGTAGCTTTCCTTGATATGGTAGAGAATCATAAGATGGTTGTAGAGAATTCGGGACTTCTTACAGTGGCAGCACTTAAGTATCTTGATGCAAAGGATAAAAAGGTTGTTTCTATACTTTCCGGCGGTAATATGGATGTTATCACTATGTCATCTGTAGTTCAGCAGGGTCTTGTTCAGAGAAGCAGAATCTTCACAGTTTCAGTTCTTCTTCCTGATAAGCCGGGTGAACTTGTAAGAGTAGCATCTATTATAGCTGCGGCTAATGGTAATGTTATTAAGCTTGACCATAATCAGTTTGTAAGTATTAACAGACAGGCTACTGTTGAGCTTAGAATTACTATAGAGGCATTTGGACCGGAACACAAAGAGGAAATCGTTGCAAGACTTGAAGAAGGCGGACTTAGACCTAGAATTGTAAAGGTTAATATCTAATCATCGGATGTTCACCAGGTGACTAATTGATTATTTAGTATTTAATGTATGGGGGAATAAACGATGGAAGGAAATACAACAAAAAAGTATCTGCATATAGCAGGATGCACATTTGGCGTTATTGCGGCATCTATTATATTTTTCTTTGTGATATATAAGCTTGATGACATCGGGCGTATGTTGTCAGGTGTTGTGACAACCATGATGCCTTTTATAATAGGAGCGATTCTGGCTTATATTATATGTCCATTGTGTAACATAATCGAAAATTGGATGGCAAAGCCATTAAAAAAAATCGTTAATGAAGAACGTGCAAAGAAAGTATCGTCGGCTGTAGGTATTTTTGCCGGAATTATCATAGCACTTGTTGCAGTCTATATGATTCTTATGATACTTATACCGCAGTTGATTGATAGTATTGTAAGGATTGTTCAGTTGCTTCCGGGAGGCGCTGACAATATTACAGCATGGCTTAATGATAAGTTAAGTTCTAATGAACAGTTGCTAAAGTATTCACAACAGATATTTGATAAAGCTTATACGGCACTTGCAGACTGGCTTGACCATAGTCTGCTTGATACGGTTAATAAGTTTGCGGCTGGTATTTCAACAGGTGTTGTAAGTATGCTTTCTATACTTATGAATGTGTTTGTAGGTGTAATTGTTGCGATATATCTTTTGTTCTCAAGAAAACGACTTGCACGTCAGGGTAATCTTATAATTTATAGCATTTTTAAAAAGAAAAATGCTGATTTTATCGTAGATGAGATTAAGTATATTGATAAAGTTTTTTCAGGATTTATCAATGGTAAAATCCTTGATGCTGTTGTAATTGCACTTATATGTTACTTGGGTATGATGGTATTTAAACTGTTTAACCCAGGGGATGAAACTATGAGTGAGGTACTTGTGGCTGTTATTGTTGGTATATTCAATGTTATTCCGTTTTTTGGATGGTACATCGGTTGGGGACTTTCCGCAGTTCTTATACTTATTGTCAATCCGGCGCAGTGTATCTACTTTGTAATATTTGACTTTATATTGCAACAGCTCGATGGCAATGTTATCGGTCCTAAGATTATCGGTAACACAACAGGTATATCAAGTCTTTGGGTGTTATTCTCAATTCTTTTGTTTGGTGACATCTGGGGATTTGCGGGCATGCTTATTGGTGTTCCGGTATTTGCAGTTATTTATCATGGAATTAAGAGAGCTGTTTATATTAAACTTAAAAAGAATGAGCTTGATAATATGATTGATGAATATGAAGCAGAGTTTCCGAATAAGTCTGATGAAGAGGGAGTGGAAGAGGCTGCTTGGCTTGGCAGAATTCTTAATCCTAAGTCTTCTAAAGTTGTTAAGGTTGCAGAAGTTTCGGAAGGTGTTGATGTAGTTGAGGATATTGCAGTAACAGACGATGGAGAATAGTTGTGCAAATATATTGGTTTTAATTTGCTATTGATTGTATTGTATGTGATTTAGAACAATATTTTTGTAAGGTGTCAAGTAAAAATGCTTGACACCTTATTTTTTTAGTGTTATTATGCATAAGGTTTGAAATTATAAGCCTGGTTGGTGTGTTTATGGAAAAGTTTGTAGAACAGACACTGCTTTTTGATTTTTATGGAGAGTTGTTAAATGAACATCAGCGTAGTATCTATGAAGATGCAGTATTTAATGATTTATCATTAAGCGAGATTGCTGATGAGCACGGAATATCACGACAAGGTGTTCACGATTTGATTAAGCGTGTTAACAAGACTTTGGAAGGATATGAAGAAAAACTTCATCTTATTGAGAAGTTTTTAGGTGCCAAGGAAAAGTTAAAAAGAATCGATGAGCTTACGCATGAATACATGGAAAGCAAGGATATATCCTGTATTACGAGGATACAGCAGATAACACAGGATGTGATAGACAATTTCTAATCAATACTTGTTTGCGGAGGGTTTTTATGGCATTTGATGGTCTTTCAGAAAAGCTGCAGAACATATTCAAGAACCTTCGTGGAAAAGGACGACTTACTGAGGCTGATGTAAAAGCTGCACTTAAGGAAGTTAAGATGGCGCTCTTGGAAGCGGATGTTAACTTCAAGGTTGTAAAGCAGTTTGTTAAGTCGGTTGAGGAGCGTGCAATCGGTCAGGATGTTATGACAAGTCTTACTCCTGGACAGATGGTAATCAAGATAGTTAATGAAGAAATGGTAAGCCTTATGGGTTCAGAAACTACCGAGATTGCACTTAAGTCGGGAAACGAAATCACTGTTATTATGATGGCAGGTTTACAGGGTGCCGGTAAAACAACTACAACTGCAAAGCTTGCAGGAAAGTTTAAGGCAAAGGGAAAGAAACCATTGCTTGTAGCCTGTGACATATATCGTCCTGCGGCTGTTGAACAGCTTAAGGTTAACGGTGAGAAACAAGGTGTTGAAGTGTTTTCAATGGGTACTAACAATAGTCCTGTTGATATTGCTAAAGCAGCTATTGCACATGCTAAAAATAACAATTACAACATTGTTATTTTAGATACAGCCGGACGTCTTCATGTTGATGAGGATATGATGGCAGAGCTTATTAATATTAAAAGTCAGGTTGATGTTTACCAGACAATCCTTGTAGTTGACTCTATGACAGGTCAGGATGCAGTTAATGTTGCTTCATCATTCAATGAGAAGATTGGCATTGACGGTGTTATTCTTACTAAGTTAGATGGTGATACAAGAGGTGGTGCAGCATTATCAATCAGATCTGTGACAGGAAAGCCTATACTTTATGTAGGTATGGGTGAGAAGTTATCTGACTTGGAGCAGTTCTATCCTGACAGAATGGCATCCCGTATACTTGGTATGGGTGATGTTCTTACTCTTATTGAGAAGGCAGAAGCTCAGATTGACAGGGATAAAGCCTTGGAGATGGAAAAGAAGTTAAAAAAAGCTGAGTTTGATTTTAACGATTTCCTCGATTATATGGGACAGATTAAGAATATGGGAGGAATTGGTTCCATTCTTAATATGTTGCCTGGTATGGGCTTGGGTAACCAGATGAAAGGTCTCGATGCAAGTGTTGCAGATGATGCAGAAGCAGGCCTTAAGAAAACAGAAGCTATCATATATTCTATGACAGCAAAGGAACGTAGTAATCCTTCAATTCTTAATCCTTCAAGAAAGAATAGAATTGCAAGAGGAGCCGGTGTTGACATCAGCGAAGTAAACAGACTCATTAAACAGTTTGAGCAGATGAAGAAGATGATGAAACAGATGCCGGGTATGATGAAAGGTGGTAAAAAGGGCAGATTCAGATTACCTTTTTAACATATATATTTAAATATTTTTAGGAGGTGAACAAACATGGCAGTAAAGATTAGATTAAAGAGATTGGGTGAGAAGAAGTCTCCTTTCTATAGAATTATCGTTGCAGATTCAAGATCTCCAAGAAATGGTAGATTCATTGATCAGATCGGTACTTATGATCCTAATTATGATCCATGTAAGCTTAACATTGATGCTGAGGCAGCTAAGAAGTGGTTAGCTAACGGTGCTCAGCCAACAGAGGTTGTTGCTAAGCTTTTCAAGATGGCTGGTATTGAGAAGTAAAACTAGTGGAGGTATTTTCGATGAAAGAATTAGTTGAAGTTATTGCTAAGGCACTAGTTGACAATCCGGATGAAGTTGTTGTTACAGAGACTGAGAAGGAGAAAGCTATCGTTGTTGATTTAAAGGTTGCTCCATCTGATATGGGTAAGGTAATCGGTAAGTCAGGAAGAATTGCAAAGTCTATCAGAACTGTTGTATCAGCAGCGGCTACAAAGTCGGATAAAAAGGTTATTGTAGAAATTGATAACTAAAATAATGAGTGGTATCTGGTTTTTTCAGATATCACTCTTGTTTTTTCATAATGAATTTGATATAGTAAATGTGTTTTTGAGTAAATATTGCGAATAATAATACATGATTTACAATGTGTGATATACAATGTATGCGAAAGGATTATGTTATGGATGATTTATTGAGAGTTGGAGTTATAACATCAACTCATGGTATTAGGGGTGAAGTTAAGGTGTTTCCTACTACAGATGACCCTATGAGATTTAAGAAGCTAAAGAAGTGTGTTATACCTATGAAACGCGAAAATGTAGAGCTTGAAGTAGCTTCTGTGAAGTTTTTTAAGCAGTATGTTATTGTGAAGTTTAAGGAGTATGATAACATTAATGATATAGAACAGTTTGTGAAAAAAGATATTATGGTAACAAGAGACAATGCAGTTAAGTTAGAGCCGGGAGAGTATTTTATATGCGATCTTATAGGACTTACAGTTGTTACTGATGAAGGACAGACTCTTGGAACCCTTACAGAAGTCCTTGAGACAGGCGCCAATAATGTATATGAAGTAACAACACCGGATGGTAAAACTGTACTTATACCGGTTATTGACCAGTGTATATTGGGGCATGATTTGGATAAGAAGACTTGTACAGTACATTTGTTACCGGGCTTGTTAGATATGAATTAATTGACTATGTGTTCTATATTAGAAATCCGCTAAAAATCTTGCATGATTTTGCGAGTTTTTTGTAGAAAATACTTGCAATATATTTCTATATATGGTATCTTAAACAAGTTGTGAGAAAAAAGAGATGGTCCTCTGTTACATTGATTGTATTAAGAACATCCGAATATTAGGAGGTTACTCATGAACGAAATTATTAAGAACATTGAATCAGCTCAGATGAAGGCTGAAGTACCAAGCTTTAACGTAGGTGATACAGTTAAGGTTTATGCAAAGGTTATCGAGGGAAATCGTGAAAGAATTCAGGTTTTCGAAGGTACTGTATTAAAGAAGCAGGGTGGATCTAACCGTGCAACATTTACTGTAAGAAAGACATCTAACGGTATTGGCGTTGAGAAGACTTGGCCTTTACATTCCCCTATCGTTGATAAGGTAGAAGTTGTTCGTTACGGTAAGGTAAGAAGAGCAAAACTGAACTACTTAAGAGACAGAGTAGGAAAACGTGCGAAGGTAAAAGAATTAGTGAAATAATGAAATGGGGACAAG
>JAZQME010000003.1:0-115482 GCA_045543195.1 Lachnospira sp. | reverse complement strand
TGAAACAACAAAGAATACATCAACAGGAAATTTAAGTTCAGTATTTTCAGCAGAGACAAGTACAGTGGCACCTGTAATTATCTGTGAAGGTGCAGATGTTGAGATTACAGACCTTGTTGTAAAGGATAAGGACGGAAACGTAGTTTACGACTTTAATACAGCAGGTGTTACAGCTACAGAGGAAGAGTCTACTTTCGAGATGGATCTTACAATGGCTGGTAACGGCGTTACAGATGCTACTTCAGGATGGGTTGCATCATCTTCAGCTGGTTGGTATCAGTTTAGTGGTACTTTAGTTGATGGTGCACAGGATAGCAATGTTGAAGTATATATGCAGGAGAACGGTGTATTTGGTTACAATGATAAAGGACCAAAGGTAAAAACACAGGCAGATGGTATGTTGCAGATGGATGGATCTGCTAATCTTACTAACGGACAGGCATGTATATACATCGACCTTACTAATGTACCAGCAGGTACATATCAGATGGCTCTTGGATACACATCAAAGGGTGGCAACACAATGCTTAGCCTTGGTGATGGTACTAACACTATCTTGAATGCAGATCCAGCAACTCTTAACAAGTCAAAGACAGAGATTATGATGTACTATACTAACCTTGAATCAGGTAAGATTTATTACCTTGGTGCACAGAATGGTATGGTAGTTAAGAGCCTTGTAGTTTCTAAACTCAAGGAAGTTACTATGACAGGTACAGTATCTCTTCATGAGGGTTCTTCATTCCCAGAGGGAGATGCGAAGGTTATTTATACAGGCAAGGTTGGAACATATGAGGCAGCTGTTGATAAGACAACAGGTGCATATTCAGTTACAATTCCTGCATCAGAGATTGAACTTTTATATGATGTAACATTTAGTGATACAGCATATATCCAGAATCCGGTAGTAGAGCCAGTTGCTATTTCTAGCGCTATGAAGGAAAAGGATAAGGTTGTAGATATGAAGATCGCGAAGGTTGATACATATACACTTTCAGGTACATATCCTACAGCAGTTACAGCTCCAGCAGGTTTCTCTGGTAGCTATGGTATTACAAAGATGTCATTTGTTCCATTGACAGAAAGTGCATATATTGCACCGGATGCAACATTGAATGCAGATGGCACATATACAGTTAAGCTCGAAAAGGGCACAAAGTATAAGATGGTACTTGAGGGCGTTAATGATTACGACCTTAAGACAGTTGAGTTTACATACTCAGAAGATACAACTCTTAATGTAGAGTTGGTTGCTAAGGCAACTAATAAGGTTACTGTAATCGAGGGTTCAGGCCCAGACCTTACAGGTAAGACTATAGAGTACATCTACACACATGAAGATGGTTATGTTTACACATTTACAGATAAGACAGCTGTCACATTAAGAGATGGTAAGTATACAGTTTCTCTTGGTGGCGATATTAATCAGGTTGCTTATGGTATGTCAGAAGGCACAACATTGACAGTTGCTGGCGCTACGAAGCATATCATTAAGTACAACAAGATCACTATGTGGTCATTTGCATATAAGTTTGACGAAGTTGCAAGTGCTACAGATTGGATGAATGGTGTTAAGGTTGACGCTACAACTGGTAAGTTTGCACCGAACAGCGAAGATGGTAAGGTATATGACAGTGCACAGTTCACAACAGGTGCTAAGCTTAGCATTCCTGTTACAGGACCATGTGATATCACTGTTACAGCAAAGGATGCAGCGGGTGCGCTTTACAAAATTAACGGTACAGCAGCTGCTACAGATTCAGCTACAACTACTGTTAAGTATACAGGTGAGGCTGGCACAGTAGATATCGTATCTACAGGTTCTGCATATATCGTATCTGTTGCAGTTGTTGAGGCAGCAGCAGAGGTAGAGACTAATAAGCAGGATGCTATGCCATTCGTGCCTGGTAAGGATACAGATGCTAATACAGCAGTAGATACAGATGATATTCCAAGAAGAAGT
Organism: Lachnospira sp.; assembly: GCA_045543195.1. Taxonomy (GTDB): domain Bacteria; phylum Bacillota; class Clostridia; order Lachnospirales; family Lachnospiraceae; genus Lachnospira. Next base: position 113,519 of record JAZQME010000003.1, on the reverse strand, counting down.
AATCCAGACAGTTTATCAGTTAACCCTGTTGGACAGAAGCTTTACTTCTCACAGCTTGGTGGTAATTTTGTAAATAAGTTTGCAGATGTTGATAATATTGGATATTATCTCTTCCCAGCACTTAAGGATGCTAATAACTATGTGTTAGAATTTGACGTTGCTATAACAGCAGCTGCTGCTAAGGGTGACGGACAGGGATTCTTTGGTGGTGTGTTCTCTGATGATCACGTATACAGCCTTGGTTTAAGAAAGGGTGGTACAGAGATTAGAGGTATCTACTCAAAGAATGGTGGTATTAATGGCGGTGAGTTCGCTGGTGCTGGTTCACCTAACTCAGAAGCTATTGCGCACAATACATTAGTTCACTATGAGATTACAGTAAAAGAAGGTAGACCATACGTTTACATTACATTTGAGGATCCAGAAGAGGGAACTCAGACAAGAAGCTGGTCACAGAATGTTATAGAGTCTGATGCTAAGCAGCCACTTTACTTCGGTTTCGCAGTTTCTCAGGTAAGTGCAATCGTTACTAATATGGTATACAAGGATGGAACTGGCAAGGTATTGTATGAGCAGAACGCTTGCTACAATCCTGCAGGTACAGCTCCGGTTCCACAGAATGTTCAGGCAACAGTAGCTCCTACTATGGAGTATATTGATGTTACATGGGACGGTGACCTCGCAGAAGGCGATGGTGGATATGTTGTTCAGATGAAGCTTAACAATGGCGAGTGGGCAGATATTGCTACAGAGATTACTGAGTTTACATATCGTTACTATGTTCCAGCTGGATTAGAGGGTGACTTCTACTTCAGAGTTTGCGGTCAGCTTGGTAAGGAGCCAGCTGGTGGTAAGAGAAATGCATACGTAGAGATGACAAAGGGCGTATATGCTTTAGGTGCTCTCAATAAGCCTGAAGTTGAGATAGAAGGATTATCATCAACTATTAAGCTTACATGGGATGCTATTGATGATGCTGAATACTATGTTGTATACAGATATTCATATGATGAAGGCGCAAGCGCAATTAAGGTTATTAATGATAAGGTAACAGATACAGAGTTTGTAGATGTTACAGTAACTAAGGAAGTTCCTTATTACTATGCAGTACAGGCTAAGTCTGTGAAGAATCAGAGTGCACTTTCTAAGGAAGTGTGGGCAGTTGCATCTGAGGGACATACAGGTGAGTATGTATACGAGGATCAGGCAACAGAGATTACAATCACTAAGAAGTCTTACGACACAGTATATAAGAACTCAGCTACTATCGAGGGCGTTGTAGAGAACGCTGGTGAGATCGCACTTGTTGTAAACGGTGCTACACAGAAGACTGCTAAGGTTGAGGCTAGAGGCACATTTGCATTCACAGCTACACTTGAGCAGGGCAGAAATGATGTAGAGTTAATCTTTACAGATGCTACTGGTAAGAAGACAAGAAAGGTATTCAACTTTGTATACCTTACAAAGTACGACAAGGTAGTTGATTCAGCATTTACTGGTACAGATGGTACAGAAGTTAACGGTAAGCCAACTTACAAGACAGTTCAGAAAGCTGTTGATTCAGTTGATGCTAAGAATGCTGATAGCGTAGTTATTCTTGTTAAGGCAGGAAGCTATGAAGAAAGATTAGTAGTTAAGAACCCATATGTAACTCTTATCGGTGAAGACAGAGCGAACACAATGATTCACTGCTTCCCAGGTGATGAGAAGTGGGGTCTTGAAGGTGGTACACCTCCAGGAAATATGACAGACAGATGTGCTACATATGTTCAGAGCACAGCTGTAGGATTTACAGCAGAGAACCTTTCATTCGCTAATGACTTTGATTTCACAAGTGGTGATGGTCAGGCTGATGCGTTGAGAGTAGATGCAGATAAGGCAGTATTTGTTAACGTTGCATTGTATGGTGTACAGGATACACTTTATATGGATGCTGGTAACCAGTACTACACAAAGTGCTACATTGAAGGTCTTGTAGATTATATCTACACAGGTGATAAGGCTAGAGTAATGTTTGACGATTGCGAGTTTATGTTCGTATATGAGCCAAACAAGACATCTGGTTACTTGTCAGCTCCTAAGACAGCAAAGGATGCTACATACGGCATCATCTTTAAGGATTGTGCAATCCTTGCAGAGGATGGATGTATGGGTAACGAGTATCTCCTTGCCAGACCATGGGGTCCTAACGCATACATTACATGGATTAACTGTTATATGAGTAAGGCTCTTAATGCAGCTAACCCATACAACTCAATGAGTGGTAACCAGCCAGAGGATGCTAGATTCTTCGAATTTGGTTCATATGGTCCTGGTTATGAGATTAATTCAATCAGAAGACAGATCTCTCCAGCAAAAGCTGAGGAGATGGTTACAACTACATACCTTGGATGGGATCCATATACAACATATGCTTCATTGTCAAAGGATCACTATGTAGGTACAGTAGTAACAGATGAAGAAGAGCAATTTGCTACAGAGGAATACAAGCCAGAGACAGAAGTTCCATCAGCAGGTGATGATACAGATCTTACTATGTATGATATGGAAGGTTATGCAGCTGGTTATGGTGTAACTGGTGGTGGATTGATTAAGGATGACAGCGCTAACTACTACAAGGTAGCTAATGCAGTTGAATTCCTTGATGCATTGTTAAAGATTAAGGAACTTGGTAATAAGGCTGTAATCGAGATTACAGGCGATATTAACCTTGGTAGCGAAGAAATCGCTAAGGATAAGTGGGCTGTATATGAGAAGGCTGGTATTATTAAGAAGTACAGTGTAGCTCCTGCAACACATCCAACACTTCTTAAGACTGGCGTATCAATGCTTACATTTACAAATATTAACAACTTAACAATCTTCTCTTCTAATGGTTCATCAATCAAGCATGCTAATATTACTATGAAGAAGACAGAAAATATTATCATCAGAAATATTGTATTTGATGAGCTTTGGGAGTGGGATGAGCTTACAAAGGGTGATTATGATAGAAATGACTGGGATTTCATGACAATCGATCAGTCATGTGACGGTATCTGGATTGACCATTGTACATTCTACAAGGCTTATGATGGTATCGTTGATATCAAGAACCCATATGATGTTACTAACGTTACAATTTCTTGGTGTGAATTCTTACCAGGTAGTGAAGGAAACGTATTCTTCAACGAGATGATGAATGACGTATACAACAATCCTGATAAGTATCCATTGACATACAAGAAGTTAGTTGAGGCTGGTATGTCAAGAGAGCAGATTTATATGTATGCATATGGTCAGAAGAAGACACATCTCTTCGGTCAGGCAGATGATGTAACTGCTAACGTTGGTATTAAGGTAACACTTGCTAATAACTACTACAAGAACTCTATGGATAGAATGCCAAGACTTCGTTACGGTTATACACATGTTTATAACTGTGTAATGGATTCACAGCAGCTTCTTGACGCTAGAGATGCAATCGCTCTTAAGAACGAGGATATTGCAAAGAAGATCGTAAGCAATGGTGCAGCTTCTACATGTGGAGCTCAGGTGCTTCTTCAGAACTGTTATATGAACGGTATTATGAATGCACTTAACTCAGGTAATGGTAGCAGCCCTGCTGGTTACATCAATGCAATCGACAGTAAGTACTATATGTATGGTAAGGAGACAGAGCTTAAGCCTGCAAACAATACAACAGCAGATGATGATGTTCTTGTTACAGATGCAAAGAGCTTTATCGCAAATCTTCCATACAGCGATTACAACTTGTACAACGCTGAGAACCTTGATAGAATTGTTATTCCTAACGCAGGTGCAGGTAAGATGGATTGGACATATCTCCAGTGGGAGAAGACAGCATACTATGCAGCTGAGACTAATCCGGAAGACAATATTAAGGATGAGACAACAACAGTTAAGTCTACAGTAGGTAAGCTTACAGAAGACTTGTTAACAGAGTCAGTTAAGACAGCTACAGGTTGCGAGACATTAGCTGAGTTGGAGACATACCTTAAGACAATCGTTACAGATAAGGGCGGCGCAGATGCGGCTAAGGCAATACTTAAGGGTGTTAAGATTGAGAACACAAAGGTTATGGATGTTCAGGTTCTTGTCAGCACAGATGGTGGTAAGACATGGCAGGTAGCAACAGCAGAGAACTTCCCAGCAGAAGGTGTTGATGTTATTCTTCCATATCCAGAGGGTGTTGATCCAGCTAAGTATGACTTCGTAGTTGGACATCTTCGTACAACAGAGATTAACGGTGCTATTCCAGGTACTATGGAATACCTTACTCCAAACGAGGTAGAAGGCGGACTCTTGATTCATATCACAAGTGCTTCTCCATTCGTTATCGGATGGGCAGAGCCAGTTAAGACACCTTCAGGTGATGCTAACGGTGGTATGATGCTTCCACTTGCTGGAATGATGTTCGTTGCAGTTGTTGGTATGGCATATGTAATTCTTAGCCAGAAGAAGAGAAAGGACGCTTAATTAAAGCAGAATTCTGTTCTGAATATAAAATTAACTCCGGCAGTGTCGAAAGACACTGGCCGGAGTTTTTTATAATCTAAAGCTTCCATTCATTAAACCGCTCATAATACAGGCGCCTGCGGCGCCGGTACTTTCTACATCGGCTATATTATTTTCATTGATTCCGCCTATAGCATATACAGGAATATTTACGGCATCGCACACACAGGTAAGAAAATCAAGACCGCGTGGTTTTAGACCTTTTTTGCATTCAGTAGAGAATATGTGTCCCACTGTGATGTAAGTGCAACCCAGTCTTTCTGCTTCAAGTGCTTCATCAACAGAATGGCAGGAGGCACCAAGCATTTTAAATGAATTAAGACCGATGCGGTGGTTTGAGGCTTGCCTTGAATTGCACATTTCTCTAAGCTTGGGCATAGGAAGATGAATTCCCGTTGCATTAAGTTTTACGGCTACATCAACAAAGCTATGAAGTATGCAGGGAACATTGTAAGTGTCGCATATTTTCATAACAGATAGGGCAAGTGTTTCGTATTCATTGGGAGATAGGTCCTTTTCACGAAGAATAATTCCCGAAGGAGAATGACTGGCAATCTTTTCGATTCGGGAAAGAAAGTCACCTTCACACAACTTGCGGTTGGTTACGCACATTATATTAAACATAGAGATAATCATTTAGCACAGGCTGCAAACCGCTTTTTGACATGTCTTCATACATAGTTTCAAAGCTACGGTTGTCGTTTATTTCAAACTGTTCATCGCCCTTTGTGCTGTCGGCCTCCTTTCCGGTATATTTGCTTTCGTGGTCGCCTATGCCGGTAGATACTCCGGCAGAAACCTTAGTGGCAGCGATTTTAACGATGCCATCGCGAAATGTCCTGCTCTCTCTGGATGATACTGTAATTCCCACGTAAGGTAAAAATATTCGATAGGCGCAGATTATCTGGCATAGTTGTTTTTCGTGCACATCCAGAGGATTGATGCGGTCATTATTAATAATAGGACGAAGTCTTGGACATGAAAGAGACATTTCTGCGTGAGGGTATTTTCTTTGTAAATAATACACATGCAGTGCGCTTGCTAAAGCATCTTTTCTAAAGTCTGAAAGTCCTAAGAGCGCAGAGAATGCAACACCTCGCATTCCTCCCATCAAAGCACGCTCCTGTGCATCAAAACGATAAGGCCATACACGCTTATGACCGAGAAGGTGCAGGGTTTCGTACTTATCAGTATCATAAGTTTCCTGAAAAACTGTAACATAGTCTGCACCACATTCGTGCAGATAGCGATATTCATCAGTGTTTACAGGGTATATTTCAAGACCTACCATTCTAAAATACTTTCGTGCAAGTTTGCAGGCTTCACCTATATAAGAAACATCACTTATGGCACGGCTTTCTCCTGTGAGTATTAGAATTTCTTCCATACCGGAATCTGCGATAACCTTCATCTCGTGTTCAATCTGTTCCATAGTAAGTTTCATACGGTTTATATGGTTGTAACAGTTAAAACCACAGTATACACAGTAGTTTTCGCAGTAATTAGCTATGTAGAGTGGTGTGAACAGATACACCGTATTGCCAAAGTGCTTTCGGGTTTCTAAGCGTGCTCTTTGTGCCATCTGTTCAAGGAAGTTCTCTGCTGCAGGAGAAAGAAGTGCCTTGAAATCTTCTATGCTACAGGTTTCGTGTTCCAGCGCGGCACGTACATCTCTTTCGGTATATGAAGAATAGTCGTAAGACTTCATCTGGGACATAACTTTTTCGCAGATGTCGGACTGAATCTGCTCCATGCCTGGCATATATTCCATATGATTAGTTCGTGATGCAGGGTCAGATTCCAGTCGGTGTTTCTTTTCAAGTGCGGCTTGGGACAGATGTTCAGAGTCCACAAAATATACATTTTCCATAATATACTCCATTCTGAAGGTGTAGTTAATATTCCTTAATCGTGCAAAAATCCTGTAAGAGGGTCGGAAGCAGAGGCGCCTCTTAAAAGGACTCTGCCTAGTCCTGAAAGGTATGCTTTTCTTCCAGCTTCGATTGCCTGCTTAAATGCTGACGCCATCAGTGGCAAGTCACCGGCGGTGGCAAGGGCGGTATTAGCCATAATAGCGGCAGCGCCCATTTCCATAGCTTCACAGGCTTGAGAAGGTCGGCCGATTCCGGCATCTACGATAATAGGAAGGTCGATTTCATCTATGAGAATCTGTATGAATTCTTTTGTGGCAAGGCCCTTGTTGGAACCGATTGGTGATGCAAGAGGCATAATGGTTGCAGCACCTGCATTTACCAGATCTCTCGCCACATTTAAGTCAGGATACATATATGGCATTACCACAAATCCTTCCTTGGCGAGAATTTCCGTTGCCTTGATAGTTTCTGCATTATCAGGAAGCAGGTATTTAGAATCACGCATGATTTCCACCTTTACGAAGTTACCACAGCCAAGCTCTCTTGCGAGGCGGGCAATACGAACGGCTTCTGTAGCATTTCTTGCGCCGGAAGTGTTAGGAAGAAGTGTTACTCCCTTTGGAATATAGTCAAGAATGTTTTCCTGTTCCTTTGTGTTGGCGCGGCGTACGGCCAGAGTGATAATCTCAGCGCCGGCGTCCTTTATGGCAGATTCAATCAGGTTAAGAGAGTATTTTCCTGAACCTAAGATGAATCTTGAGTTGAATTCGTGGCCTGCGATTACAAGTTTGTCATTGTTGTTTGTATTAGTGTTACTGTTCATATTATGTTTACCTTCTTTCTATAAAGTGTATTTGTTAATAACGCATCGGACATCGCGGCACATAGTTAGTGCATGTCGTTAGTGCATATACTTAGTTTTTCTGTCCGGTGTTCATAGCGTGTAACTTTAAGCTTCATATTCTTCAGCGAGTATTCTTAGTATCATATTGGCCTGATGTGCTGCACATACCAGGACTCGTGAAGATATCAGTCCAAGACCGTCATCAATATCGCTGGTCTCGTCGCCACACAGGTAAAAATGCTTTGTTACGCGTCTTGTGTGTATGGTGTTGGCACTTGAGATTCCGGCCATTCCGGAACCGGATACTATGTATTTATCAGGAAAATGCTCAAGCACACCGTTAACCAGCATGGCTTTTGCCTCGGCCCTATCAAATGCTTCGCACACGATTGTGGCGTCTTTTAAAAGTTCTGTCAGGTTTTCATCAGTGATATAAGTTGTGTCTGTGATAATCTGCGTGCAAGGTGAAATTCGTTCAATATTCATCTTTAAAGCTTCTGTTTTGGTAAGACCTATCTGCGACAAGTCATATTGCTGTCTGTGTATATTAGACAGGTCAACTTTGTCGTAATCTATAAGATGTAGTTTGCCAACACCTGCTCTGGCAAGGGCTATAGCGATGGCAGAGCCCAGGCCGCCAAGACCGCAGATGGCGATATGAGCGCTTTGAAACTTCCTGTGCAGGTCTGCACCGTGGCGCTGTATAAGCATATCATTGATGTGGGCGGGAGTTATACCAGCCTTATCAGCTGATGTAATGCTAGATGAGAATGTGTTATCCTGAGTCATATCAGCCACCTCCTACGAAGCTGACGATTTCTATGGCGTCACCGTCATTGATGATGGTTGTGGAGTAAGTGGTTTTGGGCACTATGTCTCCATTACGCTCTACGGCGATATATCTTAGTTCATATGTGGTGTTTTCAAGATATTCGCTAATTGTCTTTCCTGCGATATCTATGGATTGTCCGTTAACTGTTACCAATGTGGTACCTCCTTTTGCGTTGAGATTTGCCAGTTATCCGATGTTTGTTGACCTATTGGATGACTGAGGATGAGCGAGGAAGTCATGGTTTAGACATTAGCAGCTGTGACAAACATACCTTATGCCCACCATATTATAAAAAAGGAAGTCACCAAAGGGTAACTTCCTACAACACGCATAATGCAATACTTATGTAATCAGACTTCCCTACGTTGGCATTATCCACATCAGGTTATAAGGTCGAAGGTATACCTTCCTCTCAGCCTGTCACACAAGCTCCCTCGCTGTTTAATTGTTAATTTAATTATAAACATTTTTAAGACAATTGCAAGTGATTTATTAAATTGAATTGGTTTTCCGTGATTTTCTGTGTAATTTTTGGGAGGATTATCACATATTATAAGACAGACGTTACGAAGTAGCCGTAGGCGGCGGAATGGGGGAGAGTTGTGAACGAAAAGTCACTTGATGTTTTGGGGAAATATAATATAGAGGTCAGACGTGTATCCAGAGGCAGAGGTGGAATGATTCTTACTACCAATGATGGTCCAAAGTTGTTTTTGGAGTGTGTTCATCCTGATACATTTTATAAGAAGGAGGATATGGTTACGAAAGCTATTAAGCAGTGCGGATATGATTTGATTGATACATATATGTGCAATGTGGATGGAGAGATTGTAACCACTGATGAGGATGGTAGAAGATACATTTTAAAAAATTGGTTTGACGGACGGGAATGTAACACAAAGGATATGGGAGATGTGTGTGATACATTGCGTGGGCTGGCTAAACTTCATATAGTTATGGAGAAAGCGGCGCCTATTGTTAAGTGTAGCAAGGAGTCTGAGGGTGAGGTGTATCCGCAAAGAGTTACAGAATCTTTATATGACACTTATGTAAGGCATACAAAAGAATTGAAGATGGCATCCAATTATTTAAGGACAAAAAAGCGCCGACAGGAATTTGAGATGCTTGCTTATAGCAGTATTGGTTCATTTTATGAGGAAGCAAAGGAAGCGGTGGAACTGCTGGGGAAACAGGAGATTAAACAAAGGTTGCAGGACGCCATACAGCAAGGGGAGTTAAGTCATGGAAGCTTTAATTATCACAATGTAATGTTTGTGCGAAGTGGAGTGTGCATTACTAATTTTGACAAGGTTAAGAATGAATGTCAGATAGTTGATTTGTATCAGTTTATGAGAAAGATACTCGAGAAATATGACTGGAATATTGCCCTGGCTTATAAGATGATTGATGAGTATGACAAGATAAGAATGGTTACGGAAACTGACCTTGAAATACTGGCGGCAATGTTTGCATTTCCTGAAAAATATTGGAAGATTATTAACTACTACTTCAATATGAATAAGGCTTGGATACCGCCCAAGAGTATTGATAAGTTAAATCTTGTTATAGAGCAGAATGTGAAGCGTAAAGAATTTATAGAAACGTTATTTGCATAAGGTACAGCATTGTGATAAAATTCAGTTAGAATGAGGGACTATGTCAAGAAGTAAGTGAGGTACGTATGGATACAACATTTATGAAATCATTATATAAAAATATAAAGAGATTAAGAAAGATATCTTATAGAATGGTAGCGTTGTTACTTGTAGCATCGCTACTAATTGTGGTGCCGGGATGTAAGGAGAAAGAGCCGGAGATTATATCAGGCAAGGATATAATTCCGATGCCGACAAAGCCTGTTACGGAGGCCCCAACTAATGCAAGCAACGAGATAGTCATAAAGGGTGTATTTACAAATATTGATACTGCCAATATGAAGATGAATTTTGTAGATATGACTCAGCATGTTGAGTATGAGGTTTCATATCACGGCGGAACGGATATTAAGACAAAGTATGGCACTATCATTATGGCTGAGAAGATGGAACAGGGATGTATATATGATGTAGTGTGTAATTCGAAGGGGGTTGCCAAGACCATATATGAGGCTAAAGATGCCTGGGAGAAAGAAGGTATCACAGGCTTTGAGATTGATGATATGGGTAAGACTATAGAGTATGGTTCTGCGAAAGTTACATATACAGGCAATACAGTTGTTTTAGCTGATGGAAAGAAGATAACAGCATCAGGACTTGTAGCTCAGGACGAGATTACAATCAGGGGCGTGGGTGAGACTACGTACTCTATAACTGTTGATAAGGGACATGGATTCCTTAAGTTAAAAGGTGTTGATGCATTTGTTAATGGTTATGTCAGCATAGGTAATAAGCAGTTGCTTACAGTGACTAAGGATATGATTGTGACGGTGCAGGAAGGTACATATACAGTAGAACTTCAGAATGGAAAGGTTCGGGCTGAAAAGAATGTTACTATAAAGACGGGGGAAGAGTCGTCGTTAGACTTTAGCGAATATATTAAGCCGGCTGTACAGAATGGTGTAGTCAAGTTCATGGTTAATATTGACAATGCTATTATGGTGCTGGACGGTGTGGAGAAGTCTTATGAAGGATTGCATACTCTCTCATACGGTACCCACAAAGCGGTATTTAAGGCAAACGGATACAAGGAGTATCAATTGACCTTTACGGTGGATTCGGCGTATGAAACATTTATAGTTGATATGGTTAAGTCAGATACTGCAACACAGGCCACAACTGTATCAAGTGATAAGACAAATGGTTACTATGTTAAGGTAACTGCGCCGGAAGGAGCGTCACTTTATGTGGACAGTGTATATGTGGGAACGGTTCCGTGTCAGTTTGATAAGAAGGCCGGTAATAGAATTATTACACTTGCTCAGAGTGGTTATGAGACAGTGAGCTATACTATATCTGTTCCGAATGCTACAGGGGATGTTACTTATTCATTTCCGGCTATGACTAAAAAGTAAGGTGCAGGTTATAATAGAAGTACACGAAAGGCGGTGTGCATAATGGGGCAGATTAAAGTGCCATTTTCTCCTCCGGATATTACAAAGGATGAAATCAATGCAGTTACTGAAGTTCTGCGTTCAGGATGGATAACTACAGGGCCAAAGACTAAGGAATTGGAAAAGAAGATGGCAGAGTACTGTCATACCGATAGTGCTGTTGCATTGAGTTCTGCCACAGCCTGTATGGAGATGGCACTGAGACTTTTTGACATAGGGCCGGGAGATGAGGTTATTGTTCCGGCATATACTTACACTGCATCAGCAAGTGTTGTGTGTCACGTGGGGGCAACACTTAAGTTTATAGATGTTGCAAAGGGTACATACCACATTGATTATGATGCAATAGAAGGCCTTATAAATGAGAATACTAAGGCGATTATTCCTGTTGATATTGCAGGAGTTATGGTTGATTATGACAGAATAAGGCAGATAGTGGAGTCTAAGCGTTCGGTGTTTAAGCCGGCAGGTAAACTTCAAGAAGCGTTGGGACGCATACTTATTCTTGCCGATTCGGCGCATGGTTATGGTGCCGTAAGAGGTGGCAGGATGAGTGGTGAATGTGCTGATTTTACCTGTTTTTCATTTCATGCAGTTAAGAATATTACTACAGGTGAAGGCGGTGGCATGGTGTGGAAGGATATTCCGGGGATTGCCAACCATGAGATATATAGGCAGCTTATGTTATTCTCCCTGCACGGACAGTCTAAGGATGCTTTTGATAAGACACAGGCTGGTGCGTGGGAATATGATATAGTAGGACCATATTACAAGTGCAATATGACAGATATTGTGGCAGCAGTTGGACTTGCTCAGATGGCAAGATATGAAAAGCTCCTGGCCAGACGCAAGGAGATTATCTTAAAGTATACAGAAGGAATAAGTTCTAAGGATGTAGAGGTGCTTGCACATTATACAGATGAGTATAGCTCCAGTGGTCATCTTATGCTTACCCGACTTATAGGTAGGAGTGAGCAGGAGCGCAATGTATTGATTCAATGTATGGCACAGAAAGGAATTGCAACCAATGTACATTACAAACCATTGCCTATGTATACTGCTTATAAGAATCTGGGATTTGATATAAAGGATTTTCCTAATGCCTATGATATGTATCACAACGAAATTACACTGCCGTTGCATACTTGTCTTACAGATGAGCAGGTAGAGTATGTTATTGAGAACTTTAATAAACTTAAGTAATGAGGAATAAGTTATGGAACTAAGACAGTGGACTGAGTTACCTGAAAAAATGCGTACTAAAGAGGTGCGCAGATATTACAATATACTTATGAAGCGAAGCGGGTGGTTTAAGTTAAAGCGCATTATTGATGTAGTAGTATCCGTTGCAGCGCTTGTTGTGCTTGCTGTACCGATGCTTATTATAGCCATTATGATTAAGCGTGATTCAAAGGGGCCGGTTTTTTTCAGGCAGGAAAGAGTCACTCAGTATGGCAGAATATTTGAGATATACAAGTTTAGAACTATGGTGCACAATGCATCGGAGCTTGGAACACAGGTTACCGTTAATAATGATGCACGAATAACTAAGGTGGGTAAGTTGCTTCGCCGATACAGACTGGATGAGTTTCCGCAGTTGTTTAATATAATCGCAGGGGATATGACATTGGTTGGAACACGACCTGAGGTTAAAAGGTATGTTCTTCAATACACCCCTGAAATGTATGCAACATTGTTGTTACCGGCGGGACTTACTTCATGGACAAGCATTGCATATAAGGATGAGGACAAGCTTTTAGTTGATGCAGACAATGCTGATGAAACATATGTGCAAGAGATACTTCCGGTGAAGATGAAGTACAATCTTGAGAGCCTTAGAAGATTCGGTTTCAAGATAGAATGTAGGGTGCTCATAGAAACCATTACATCTGCACTGCGAAAAAAGTAACAAGAGATTTCCGGATAGGAAAGTCTGTAATGATAGGAAAGTCTGTAATGACAAGAAAGGTATGAAGGTGCGCTATGTATATTACTGTATGTGTCATTGCCTACAATGAAGAGAAGACAATGAATAGCATATTAGAGGATATTGCTTCTCAGGATTATGATCATAGCAAGATGGAAGTGCTTCTTGTAGACAGTGCATCCACTGACAATACGAAAAGTATTATGGAAGCATTTGCGAAAGCTAATACGGCTAAGAGTGGAACATCGGAAGCATTTAGGAGAGTTGAGGTTCTTGACAATCCGGGCAGGACATTGCCTTGTGGCTGGAATGTTGCGCTTGAGTCATATCAGGGAGAAGCCATTGTTAAAGTAGATGCACATGCGTCCATACCTGCAGATTTTGTAAGTAACAATGTAAGATGGTTACAGACAGGAGAAGATATAGTTGGAGGAGAGCGTCCTTGTATAGTTGACGAGCCTACAAATTGGAAGAATACTTTATTGTTGGCGGAGACTTCTATGTTTGGTGCAAGCATTGCACCTTACCGCAACAATCCCGGAAAATGTTATGTGAAGTCATTGTTTCACGGATGCTATAGACGTGAAGTGTTTGACAATGTTGGCGCCTTTAATGAACATTTGGCAAGAACTGAGGATAATGAGATTCATTACAGAATGAGAAATGCTGGGTATAAGCTGCTGTTTGCACCTGATGTAGTATCTTATCAGTACATCAGGGGAACTCTAAAGAGTATGCTTAAACAGAAGTTTCAGAATGGATATTGGATAGGTTTAACTACAGGAGTATGTCCCAAGTGCTTATCGGGTTATCATTATGTGCCATTTCTTTTTGTGGTGGCGATTATACTGTCCATACCGGGGATGATTATTAATGGACTGGTGTTTCCTGCATTTAATATTATAGGGATACTTGCTATGTTTATGTGGGGAGCCTACGGTCTGCTTGCTGTAATAATGGCGGTGAGTGCAGTTGTTAAAGAAAAAGAAAAAAGAAATATAACTAACCTGTTTCTGCCTTTTTTGTTTTTTATGTTACATATAAGTTATGGAGTGGGAACATTAGTTGGATTGATAAAGCTGCCTAAGTGGCTGAAAGGAACAAAGTAGTACAATGGAACAGACAAAGAAAGACAATATGCAATTGCTTGTACGCAGGGTATTCTTACTTATAACAGATATCCTGTTTGTTAATGGTGCGGTTTTTTTGTCTTTAATAATGCGTTTTGATATTGCGATTTCAGAGATTCCAACAGAATATATGGATGCATTTATAGTTGGCGTTATACCACACACCGTAATTACGTTGATGATACTATGGATGTTTGGAATGTATCACAGCCTGTGGCAGTATGCCAGCATAACGGAAGTATATAAGATTGTGCAGGCCAGTGTTGTAGCTGAAGTGGTACATTTTTGCTTTACATTTTCACTTGGTTGGAAGTTACCGCGCTCGTGCTATTTTCTGACAGCTGTTTTTATGATTATGGCACTGGGTGTAAGCCGGTTTATGTATAGAATGGTTCGCAGCACACTGAATAAGCACAGACATATTAAGGACCAATATAAGGTGATGATTATTGGTGCAGGTGACACGACGGATGTGATTTTAAGAGAGATACAGGATGCCAGATACCTTGAAAATGCCAGAGTGGTTTGTATTATTGATGATGATACAAGAAAGATTGGAAAGTATATACGAGGCGTAAAGGTGGTGGGAGACAGAAGTCGAATTAAAGAGTTCGCCGGTTATTATGAAGTTGATGAAATAATAATTGCTATTCCTATGACATCGAATACAGAGAAGAAAGAGATAATTAATCTTTGTAAGGATGCAGAGTGCAGATTGAAGATTGTCCCGGCTGTACACCAGATGATGGACGGAGAGTTTAGCGTCAATGATATTCGTAACGTTGATGTAGAAGATTTGTTGGGCAGAGAGCCAATCAAAGTCAATCTGGACTCTATTATGGGGTATGTTAAGGGTAAAACGATTATGGTTACCGGTGGTGGTGGCTCAATCGGTTCAGAGCTTTGCAGGCAGCTTGTGGCACATAAACCTAAGAAGTTAATTATATTTGATATATACGAAAATAGTGCTTACGAGATAGAACAGGAATTAAAGCTTAAGGATTCCGAGGCAGAGGTTATAACACTTATAGGCTCAGTCCGTAATATGTCCCGATTGGAAGCGATTTTTTCAGAATATAAACCAGATATTGTTTATCATGCGGCAGCTCATAAACATGTGCCTCTTATGGAGATAAGTCCTAATGAGGCAGTTAAGAACAATGTTATAGGTACTTGGAATGTTGCGCGTATGGCTGATAAGTACGGCTGTGGTAAGTTTGTACTTATATCAACAGACAAGGCTGTTAATCCTGTGAATATGATGGGAGCCACAAAGCGTATATGTGAAATGATTATTCAAACCTACAATGAAAGTTCTAAAACAGAGTTTGTTGCTGTTCGTTTTGGCAATGTGCTTGGAAGCAATGGTTCTGTTATTCCATTGTTCAAGAAACAGTTAGAGGCAGGTGGTCCTATAACAGTTACACATCCGGATGTTATAAGATACTTTATGACTATTCCGGAGGCGGTATCGTTGGTTCTTGAGGCAGGAGCATATGCAAAGGGTGGCGAAATATTTATATTGGATATGGGGCAGCCTGTTAAGATTGATGATCTGGCAAAGAACCTTATTCGTTTGGCTGGTTATACTTTAGGTGTGGATATGGAGATTAAGTACACCGGATTAAGACCAGGTGAAAAGCTTTACGAAGAGCTCCTTATGGACGAGGAAGGCGTGCAGGATACAGAGAACAAGCTTATACATATCGGTAAGCCAATAGAGTTTGACAAAGACAGCTTTTTCGATAATCTGGAGGAGCTTAATAAAATGGCGAATAGTGAGGCTGAAGATATAAGGGAGTACATTAAAAAAATAGTGAATAACTATAATACTGAGTATTCGTACCATTAAAGATAGTACATATGCATTTTAGCATGTAAGAATACGATACGAGAGGTTACATAAGTGAAAAATACAAAGAGAAATAAAATGGCGAGTGTGGGAAAGAGACAGTATGTACTTACGCTGATAGTTACATTGTTTGCAATATGGGCTATTGTGAGTTATACATTTCTTTCATTTTATGCAGTTGCAAGGCAGGATGCAGTTGCATTAGGTGAGAAATCGGTAGTTGAACAATCTGAACGATTAAACAATTTTCTTTTAATGGGTTTGGATGTGTTGCAGGTAACAGGACTTACTGTTGATTATATGATGCAGAATGGATGTACTTCTGAAGAGATTGAGCATTTTTTGCTAAAGGAGTCGGAGGAGTATACGAAACATATTGATGCTAACTATACAGGAATTTATGGTTTGTTTGATGGCGAATATATTGATGGTATTGGATGGGTGCCGGATGAAGGGTTTGAGCCCAAGTCACGCCCGTGGTACACGGCGGCTATCGAGGGTAATGGAAAGCCGGTTATAGTATCACCATATCTGGATGCACAGACTAATAGTGTTATGATATCAGTAAGTCAAATGCTTTCAGACGGAGAGAGTGTAATTTCGTTGGATATTGTTATGGACGAAATGCAGGAATTTGCGGAGGGAATTAATTTAAACGGTAAAGGCTATGGATTTATTATAGATGACACCGGGTTGGTTGTGGCACATTCGGATGTAAGCCAAAAGGGTTGCAATTACATTACGGATGATAACATGCAGGGAACAGATATGCAGGAGATAGTGAAGCGTGTTATAAGCAATGGTGGACAAACAATCAGTATAAGAATTGATGGCAAGGACAGTAGAGTATTCTCAAAGCAGATTCAGGACGATTGGTATGTAGTTATGATAATAAATGTACATGACTTGTTTCAAGAAGTTGAAAGTACTTTTGTAGTGAATATCTTAGTTTCATTAGTAATCTTTGTGGTGGTTGCATATTTTTGTACAGCAAACTATAAAAACCGAGCTAAGGCAATTCATTATGCGAATGAGTTAGAACATTACCAATTAACATTGGAGGATCGTATTGCAGAGCAGACTAGTGAGATTAAGAAGCAGACGGAGCAGATGATTTCTATGCAGGAACATACTGTTGAAGGCATGGCTACATTAATTGAGAGCAGGGATGGCAACACGGGTGAACATGTAAAGAGTACGAAAAGATATGTGTCTATGATTGCAGGGTATATGTATAAGCATGAGTTGCATAAGGATGAGATTACTAAGGATTATATAAAGAAGCTTGCCAATGCAGCAACACTTCACGATGTTGGTAAGATTAAGATATCAGATGTTGTTCTTAACAAACCGGGCAAGTTTACGCCGGAGGAGTATGAGGTCATGAAAACTCATACAACAATAGGCGGTGATATAGTTAGGGATGTATTAGGAGAAGATGCTGATGAAGATATGATTAAACTTGCTAAGAATGTTGCACTTTATCATCACGAAAAGTGGGATGGCTCAGGTTATCCGTGCGGATTAAAGGGAGAGGAGATTCCATTGAGTGCCAGAATTATGGCGGTTGCGGATGTGTTTGATGCATTGGTATCAAAGAGGGTTTATAAAGAAAGTATGACGATTGATGAAGCCTTTGATATATTAAAAAAAGATTCAGGAACGCATTTTGACCCGGAGATAGTAGATGTGTTCATCAAGGTCAGACCTTATGCAGAAGAATATCTTGATAAATTGAGAGCATCTAAGTAGAGATATATCAAGTTTTGCGGTGCGGTTGTTTTGATGTTTAACCAGTCTGTTTGACAAGGGAATATCATTTAACAACCGCACTTTTGCTTATGGAATGTTTCTATACTTTTTGTTAATGAAAATATTAATGAAAAACTTGAAACCTGACAAAACATTTTGCGAGATAATAAGTGAAGGCCTAATACTACGGAGGATAATGCATATGCATGATGATATGATTGTGGAGTTGTACTGGAAAAGGAAAGAAACTGCCATAACTGAAACACAGAATAAGTATCAGAAGTACCTTAATACAATCGCATACAATATTCTTGCCAATAAAGAGGATTGCGAGGAGAGTGTCAATGATACGTACCTTGCGGCATGGAATTCTATGCCGCCTCACAGACCATCGGTGCTTTCTACATATCTTGGGAAACTTACAAGAAGAATAGCTATAGATATTTACAGAAAGAAGAACTGTGATAAAAGAAAAGATTCACAGTATGCGATTTCCTTAGATGAGCTGGCAGAGTGTGTATCCGGTGGCAACACGCCGGAAGAGTCAGTTGATGTTAAAGAACTGGCTGAGGCTATCAATGCATTTTTGAAGACATTGAAAGCTGATGCTAAGCATGTGTTTGTGGGAAGGTATTACTTTATGGATTCTGTTAAGGATATTGCAAAGTACTGCGGACTTACGCAAGCTAAAGTAAAAACACTGCTTTTTAGAACCAGAAACAGCCTAAAGGATTATCTTGAGAAGGAGGGATTTCAGGTATGAATCAGGAATTGATTGTGGATGCAATGGAATTCATCGACCAGGATATTATTGAAGAAACTGATGCTCTCAGGTGTATAGCTGGCCAAATGAAGAAGAAAAAGAAGATGGTTCTGTTTAAGAAAAGTGATATGGTGGTAGCTGGAGGAGCTGTGGCAGCAGTGTTCTTTATAATGGTTGGTATTGCAATGTTTAACTCGTTAGGGGGCTATAAGAGTGGTGCACCGGAATGGTATAAAGGAGATGTGTCTGATAACAATGCCGTTCAGGATGAAGGAGAGCCTATAAAGGAACCTACAATGCTTATTAGAATCGATAAGTGGTTGGATGACGGATTTGAAGGTACCGTGATGAGCGATGAGAGTCAGTATGGAGTGCCAAAGGGTGATAGTATCAAGGTAAAATTCGATACAGATACCAAGATTGATATAACCGGATATGAGAATTTTAAATATAGTGGAGCTAATGCCAAAGACTGTCATATTGCAACAGGAACTGTAGTAACGGTGAATTATGAGGAACTTATGGAGGATGATAAAGCATCCGGTTCACAGGGAAGTACAGGCAGTGCAACAGGAAGCACAACAGGAAGCACAACAGGAAGCACGGGTGACGAGAATGCAGGATATATAACACACAGTTTGAAGGCAAAGAACATTAAGTCAGAGGAACGCTATAGCAGATAGGGGGTATAGTATGAAACGAGTAATAAGTGCAGGTTTGGTCTGCGTTATGTTAGCTTGCACATTGTTTGGGGTAGCAGGTTGTGCAAGTAAGGTTAAGGCAACTGAGTGTACGAAAGGGATAAGCAGAAGTAAGATTGAGCAGATAAGCGATTATACAGAGGGGAATAAGGCAGCAACGGACTTCGCGGTAAAGCTTTTTAAGGAAAGCAGTACGAAAGGCAAGAATTCACTGGTTTCGCCACTGTCAGTTATGTGCGCAATGGCAATGACTGCTAATGGAGCAGATGGAGAGACTCTTAAAGAGATGGAGAGTGTATTTGGCATGCCCATGGAAGAGCTTAATAAGTATCTGTACAGTTATCTTTCTAATCTTCCGCAGGGGGATAAGTATAAGTTTTCGGTAGCTAACTCTATATGGATTAATGAGAATAGTGGTTTGACACCAAGTCAGTCATTTTTACAGACCAATGTAGATTATTATGATGCAGTTATATATAAAGATGCATTTGACAGTCAGTTGGTTAAGGATGTTAATAATTGGGTAAGCAACAACACTGATAAGATGATAAAGAAGATTATGGACGATGTGTCGTCTGATGATGTTATGTATCTTATTAATGCAGTAGTTATGGATGCACAGTGGCAGAATGTATATAAGTCACAGGATATATGTAATAGAACATTTACACTTGAAGATGGTACTTATAGAGATGTGGATTTTATGTATGCAACTGAAGGAAAGTACTTAGAGGGGGATTATGAAAAAGGGTTTATCAAGTACTATAAGGATGAAAAATATGCATACGTTGCCCTTCTTCCTGATGAAGACATTAAAGTGGATAAGTATGTGAGCAGGCTTACGGGAGAATATATAAGCAATCTGCTGGCTAATGTAAAGAGTACTACTGTCAGGACAGGTATTCCTAAGTATAAGATGGAGTATAGTGTGTCTATGGCGGATGCTCTCAAGAATATGGGGATTAAGGATGCATTTGTGGGGGATAAGGCTAACTTCTCAAAACTGGGTACAACTACTAACGGCAATGTCTATATAGATGAGGTAGAACAAAAGACATATATTGAGGTATACGAGAAGGGTACAAAGGCGGCTGCGGTAACAAAGGTAGGGGTAAAATCAGAGTCCTGTGAACCTGTGAGAGTTAAAGAAGTGTACCTAAACAGACCATTTGTGTATATGATAATTGACTGCCAGCACAATATTCCGGTATTTATGGGAACGATGCATGATGTCAAAGTGACTTCTGTAGAGGGTGTAGTAGATGTGAAAAATGCTGATGTGAATAATTCCAGTGCCGGCAAGAATGAGGAGACTGTAGGCGAGCCAGTGAATGATGCACAGAAAACAGAATTTATATCAAGACGCATACGAACAAGCTGGAAAGATGGAGCAAATAGTTCAAGTGGTTTGAAGGTGCTTAAGTCCAAAGCTGAATTGGTGGATTATCTTAATAGTGGTGCATCCATAGGAGTATCGACTGGCAATACAGAAGAGGGTATAGCGAAAGAGTACGCAAAATATGACGATAATTACTTTGAGAAAAATGTGCTGGTAATAACCAGTGTAAGTGAAAGTAGCGGTTCTATAGAACATGAAGTTGAATCAGTGAATTTATATCCGGATGGTTCCGGGACCATCAATATAAAGAGAACAGTACCAGAGGTAGGTACCTGTGATATGGCAACGTGGAACATACTTATCGAATTGGATAAGGGGCGTGCAATCGATGTAGGAAAAGTTTTGGTGACGGTAAAATAAGCATATCTGTTTAAAATGCGGCATAGGGAAGATACCCAATGCCGCATTGTTATTAAGCATATATCGTAATAATTAGAATGCAAATGTTTCTTCAAGTGTTAACCACTTCTGGTCCTTTTCACTTAAGTTAAGCTTTGTACCGTCGCTAAGTGTGTAGCCATCTGCTAAACCATTGCCAGGGTATTCGCCCTGAAGCTCAGGCCACTTAATTCCGATTGCAGGGTCGTTCCATGCAAGACCGCCCTCGTCATTAGGATGATAGAAGTCTGTGCACTTATAGCAGAATTCTGCCATATCGCTAAGAACAAGGAAACCATGTGCAAAGCCTGGAGAGATGTAGAACTGCTTCTTGTTCTCTTCTGTGAGCTCCACACCGTACCACTGTCCATAGGTTGGACTGTTCTTTCTTAAATCAACAGCAACATCAAATACAGAGCCCTTGATTACGCGAACAAGCTTTCCCTGTGGGAATTCCTTCTGGAAGTGAAGACCGCGAAGAACGCCCTTAGTAGAGCAGGACTGGTTATCCTGTACGAATTCCATAGTAAGTCCGGCTTCTTCCATATCTTTCTTGTTGTAGGTCTCAACAAAATATCCACGTGCATCGCCGTGAACTGTAGGCTCGATTATATAAAGACCCTCGATAGGGCATGTTGTAACTTTAATCTGTCCCATAGTATACTCCATTCTGAGATTGCAGTCAGGTGACTGTTCTCGTATTAATTAAAATTCAATTTCTTTAAGATATCTTGATAACGCATCCTGCCAGGTTGGAAGTGGTGTAAAACCATTAGCAGCAAGCTTAGACTTGTCCATACGGCTGTTAGCAGGTCGTTTTGCCTTAGCTGGGTACGCTGAGCTGTCAACAGGAGATACAGACACATTGCCATAAACCGGATTATATTGTGTTGCCTGCTTCATAATCTCACAAGTGAAGTCATACCAGCTAATGTAACCACCTTCGTTAGTGGCGTGATAGCGTCCGTACTTATCAGTTTCTGCCATATCTACCAGAAGTCTGGCTAAATCAAATGTGTATGTTGGTGTACCAATCTGGTCGCTCACAACAGTAAGTGCATCACGAGTCTTGCCTAAGTTAAGCATAGTCTTTATAAAGTTCTTGCCATTTACGCCAAATACCCATGCGATTCTAACAATATAGTACTTTGAAAGGTACTTCTCAACAGCCAACTCACCTTCATACTTAGACTGTCCGTAAACATTTAACGGGTTGCGTTCATCATCAGGTTCCCAAGGACGAGTACCTTCGCCATCAAATACGTAATCGGTAGATATATATATCATCTTGCAGTCAAGTTCCTTACAAACCTTGGCGATATTCTCAGTTCCTGAGGCATTAACAAGGTGGACCTTATCAATATTTTCAGCATCTTCAGCAGCGTCTACTGCAGTCCATGCCGCGCAGTGGATTACAACTTCAGGGTCAGTTTCTTTAATTACGCGCTCAACAGATATAGAGTTAGTAATATCCATTTCTTCAATATCCACTCCGACAGCAACATGTCCGCGTCTGTTCAATTCATTCACAACATCGAATCCAAGCTGCCCCTTAACCCCGGTAACCAAAACCTTCATAATCAATCTCCCTATCTGTTTTTATACATCTTCTCATAATAGTTCTGGTACTCACCTGAGATGATAGTTTCCCACCACTCCTTATTGTCCAAGTACCACTGTATAGTTTTCTTGATACCATCAGCAAACTTTGTCTCTGGAAGCCAGCCAAGCTCTGAGTGAATCTTTGTAGGGTCGATGGCGTAACGCATATCATGGCCCTTGCGGTCTGTTACATATGTGATAAGGCTTTCAGGCTTGCCAAGTTCCTTACATATAATCTTAACAATGTCGATATTAGCCATCTCGTTGTGACCACCGATATTATAAACCTCGCCTACACGACCATTGTGAATAATAAGGTCGATAGCCTTGCAGTGGTCTTCAACATAGAGCCAGTCACGCACATTTTCACCCTTGCCGTATACAGGAAGAGGCTTGTCGTTAAGTGCATTAGCAATCATAAGTGGAATCAGCTTCTCAGGGAAGTGATATGGTCCGTAATTGTTTGAGCAACGGCTGATAGTTACAGGAAGTCCATATGTTCTGTGGTAAGCAAGTACAAGTAAGTCTGCCCCAGCCTTAGAAGAACTATATGGGCTGCTTGTGTGAATAGGTGTTTCCTCTGTGAAGAAGAGGTCAGGTCTGTCAAGTGGCAAGTCGCCGTAAACCTCATCAGTAGAAACCTGATGATAACGCTTAATGCCGTACTTTCTACAAGCATCCATAAGAACTGCAGTACCCTTGATGTTAGTGTCAAGGAATACTTCAGGATTCTCGATAGAGCGGTCAACATGGCTCTCTGCCGCGAAGTTAACTACCATATCAGGATGCTCTTCCTCAAAAAGCTTGTAAACAGCTTCTCTGTCAGTGATGCTCTCCTTGACAAATCTAAAGTTAGGATTATCCATAACAGACTCAAGTGTTGAAAGATTACCTGCGTAAGTAAGGCAATCAAGACAAATGATTCTGTAGTCAGGATACTTCTTAAGCATATGGAAAATAAAGTTGCTTCCGATAAATCCGGCACCGCCGGTAACGATAATATTCATGGTAAAATGTCCTTTCATCAATTATTAGTTAGAATTATTAGTTAGTTTTATCAATATATTTGCCGTTTACAACATCAAGCAAATACTGTCCATACTGGTTTTTCTTAAATGTTTCATAAACTTCCATAACGTCCTCTTTGCTAATCCAGCCGTTAAGGTAAGCGATTTCTTCAAGGCAGGCAATCTTTCTGTGCTGATGAGTTTCCACTGTCTTAACAAAGTTAGTAGCCTCAACAAGACTTTCGTGAGTACCTGTATCAAGCCATGTAAAGCCCTGTCCTAAAAGCTCAACATTTAAGTTGTTGTTCTCAAGGTAAATGCGGTTTAGGTCAGTAATTTCAAGCTCGCCTCTTGCACTTGGTGTAAGATTCTTTGCGTACTCAACAACTGAGTTGTCGTAGAAGTAAAGACCTGTTACACAGTAGTTGCTCTTTGGCTTAGCAGGCTTTTCTTCAATAGAGATAGCCTTTCCGTCCTTATCAAACTCAACGATACCGAATCTTTCAGGATCGTCAACGTAATATCCAAACACTGTGGCACCATGTCCTTCCTCAGCATTGGTAACGGCAGCCTTAAGCTTCTTCTTAAGACCATGTCCGGCAAATATATTGTCACCAAGAACCATTGCAACAGTATCATCGCCAATAAAGTCTGCGCCGATAATAAAGGCTTGAGCAAGTCCGTCCGGGCTTGGCTGTACTGCATAAGTAAGATTAACACCAAACTGGTGACCGTCTCCCAAAAGCTCCTTAAAACGAGGAGTATCCTGTGGTGTAGAGATAATAAGAATATCTCTGATACCTGCATTCATAAGAACTGACATAGGGTAGTAAATCATCGGCTTATCATAGATAGGAAGCAACTGCTTCGATGTAACCATGGTAAGCGGATAGAGTCTTGTGCCGGAACCGCCGGCAAGAATGATACCTTTCATAAAATCTCCCTTCTTAGGACGTTGTCCATAGTAAATTATTGGTTCAAGTAATAATATTTAGTCTGATTTAATTGCATTATAAAAGGTGACGTTACGTCACCTTCAAGTAGTTTTTTGTATTTTTTTTGTTTTTATTGGAGTACAGATAAATATTCCGGCCTCTTTACTGATTCTAAGCCCATTTTTAGTCTTGTCGCTCATAAATTTTCTAAAGTCTTTGTATCTGTCAGAAAGGTATTGGTTCTGATTGCCGTGACAGGACAAAATGTACTCGATAAGAGGTTCAGGCTTATCTACCATGAGACAGTCATCATAGATATGTTTTTCTATGTTGTTAAAATGTTTTGAAAGAATGGTTTCTCCGTTATCAAGACCGAACCTGTTGTACAGTACTTCTGCGGATAGAAGTATGCGATTGTCAAATTCCTGCACAAGCCGGCTGATTTCCTGCATATGTCCGCTACCATAGGTGCTGCATATAAATCGCCCGTCAGGCTTAAGTACTCTTGAAACTTCCCTGCATACGGCATTAATATCGTCACAGTAAAATAGAAGATGATTAGCGATAACCAGATCAAAGCTGTTATCTTCATATGGAATGCTATGGCAGTCAAAGGCGTTGTAAGAGAATACGTCAGGAGTAACTTCCGTAAGTAATCGTCGGGCATCTCTTAACATACCTTCGGAAATATCTGAAAGTACTATGTTGACGTTGCCTGGTACTTTTGCTGCATTTTCACTCCATATGGCACCATTGCCACATCCCAGCTCCAAAACAGTCATATGTTCTGTGATGTTAAGCATTTCGTATATCCATGGGAACCATCCCTGCTTATTCTGTGAATAGAGGGTATGCAGGTTGATTCTGGCGGATATATTGTTGGCGTTAAGGTATTGCGTCCGCAATGTGTTTTCCATACTTGTCAAGTGGATAAGGTCAAGCATATTGCTCCAGTCGACGCTCTTGTCTTTTTCAATGGCGGCTGTGGTGTCGCTTATAGCCTGCGCAACCAGCTGCATCTGTTCTATGCGGTCAGCAACAAGCTTGGACTGAATTCTAAGTGAATTTAGAAGCATATGTGAATCAGTGTCACTGACGGTGATTCCTCGTATATCTTCCAAGGAGAATCCTAAGTACTTTAAAAGAAGTACCTGCTGTAGTCTGGCAAAATCCTCATCTGAATAAAAACGCTTTCCCTTTTCGTTAACATAGGAAGGCTTCAATATATTTTCTTTATCATAAAACCGGATGGTTCTTACGGAAACACCTGCTTTTCCAGCGAACTGCCCGGAGGTGTAATACTTGTCATTCATAGGTTTTCGTCCTTAAAGTGTCAATAAAGTATATCAGTAAAATATGTTAATATAATATTTCAGCAAATCACATAGGTGAATTGTATATGTAAATTATATATGTAAACAAGAGATTGTGCAAATACATTTGTAAGGAGGCTTGCCCCCAAAACATTGACATTAACTTGGTAAGAATGGTAAAATTTCAATAGTTTGGATATTAATTAATATGGTTAGTTGTTGGGTGAATTGGAGCAGGGTATGAAGATAGCAGTAGACGCAAGGTCAATGGGGAGCAGACCAAGTGGAATCGGTATGTATCTTTACAACTATTTGAAGGAGCTTGTGAAGTATCAGGATTTGGAATGGGTGCTTATAACTGATGTTGCTGAAAGTGAATACATCAGGTACTTTGAGGAACAGGGAGTACCTGTGTATGCGTATGGAAAGCATTTTTATAACAGTGTGTCGGTGTTTGCATACTTTGGATATGTAAAAAAGGTTTTAAAAGACATTAAGCCTGATATATTTTGGGAGGTCAATACAGTTATACCCGTGAAGTTAAAGGGTGACTTTAAGACTATGATTACTGTCCACGATATGTTTCCAATTCAGTATCCGGAGTATTTTGGCAGAGTTTATAGTGTGTATTTTAAGCATAGTCTGAAAAGAACTTTAAAAAGCACTGATATGATACTTTACAATTCTGATGAAACTAAGTCTATTACAGAAAGTTATTATCCTAAGGCTAAGTGCATTAATAACTGTACGGGATATATTATAGTTCCCCAGCCTGAAACATCGGTATGTGCCGGTTCACAGGATTATCTATTATATGTGGGCAATATGGAGAAGCGAAAGGGAGTTGACCTGCTTCTTAAGGCTTATGAAAGGTACAAGGCTCTTGGCGGAGAAAAAGAGCTGATACTGGCAGGAAAGATGCTGGAGCAGGATATTCAAGAGTTGCTTCACAAAGTGACAGAGAATACCAAGACAGTAACCTATAAAAGCTACGTAACTGACAGTGAAAAACGAAAGCTTTATGCAGAGTGTGGCTGTTATGTGTTTCCCTCTAAAGCAGAGGGGTTCGGCATGCCTGTTATAGAAGTTATGTGGTATGAAAAGCCGGTGATAGTTAGTAATCTTCCTATATTTGATGAGATAGTCGGAGAATGTATTAATCGTTTTAATATACAGGCAGGTCAGCAGGAGCAGGTAGAGAATCTTGCCAGGGCGATGCTTGATTATAACAGTGAAATTGATGGAGAGAAGTACAGGGAAATTGTTAAGAAGTACCTTCCGGAAGCATTGGGGAATAAAGTTTATAGTTTTATTCAAGGCGTGTTTTAAGGTATGTTTTAATGATGATGTAATGATAATTGGAGGCAACAGTGAAACATTTAAAAGAGTTGTTTAACTACAGACAGATGATAATAGGTCTTGTCAGAAGGGATTTGCGCGGGCGTTATAAGGGTTCTGCGCTTGGTTTTCTATGGACATTTATTAATCCATTGTTGCAGCTTGTGGTTTTTACTATGGTGTTCTCCGTGATTATGAAAGCCGGGTATGAACAGTATTATCTCTTTCTTTTTGTGGCACTTATTCCCTGGATATTCTTTTCAACAAGTGTACAGGATGGAGCAACCTGTATACTTAGAGAGAAAGATATGATAAAGAAGATATATTTTCCAAGGGAGGTCATGCCTATAGCGGCTGTAACCAGCGGGGCAGTAAATATGTTACTTACGTTTATAGTTATATTTATTGTGCTTATAGTGTCAGGGCGAGGATTGAATCCTGTGGCACTTTTATATCTTCCGTTAGTTATGATTGTGGAGTATATACTTTGTATCGGAATTGCGTTGATAGTATCTGCTCTTACAGTGTATTTTAGGGACTTGCAGTACATTCTTGGTATTGTGACTATGGCGTTGCAGTATCTTACACCGGTTATGTATGGTGCTGATATGGTGCCTGATAAATATATGACACTATTTAATCTTAATCCAATGACACCGATTATTACTATTTACAGGGATATATTGTATTGGAAGGTAGTGCCGGACATGTCCACATTGCTATATGCTTTTGGGCTGGGAATGATTTTTGTTGTGGCTGGTTATATGTTGTTTAATAAGCTGCAAAGAGGATTTGCTGAAAATGTTTAGAGTTAGTGGAAGTGTGATGGTATAGCGGGAGGCATATATGAATAATAATGACATTGCAATCAGGTTAAGCAATATGTCTAAGTTTTATAAAGTATATTATGATAAGGGATATGAGCTTAAGGAAGCGCTTCTTTTCTGGAAACGCAATAAGTACGAAAAGCGTCTTGTTTTGGATGATATAAGTCTGGAAGTGAAGAGGGGAGAGGCTGTAGGTCTTGTTGGTAAGAATGGCTGCGGCAAGTCAACCACTCTTAAACTTCTGACAAAGATTATTTATCCTACATCAGGAACTATTGAGATGAATGGAAGGGTATCCTGCCTTATTGAGCTGGGAGCCGGGTTCCATCCTGATATGACAGGGCGGGAAAATATATATATCAATGCGTCCATATTTGGACTCAGCAAGAAAGGGATTAATCAAAGAATTAATGAGATAATTGAGTTTTCTGAACTTGAGGAATTCATAGATGCACCGGTCAGAACCTATTCCTCAGGTATGTATATGCGACTTGCATTTTCAGTGGCCATTAATGTTGATGCAGATATATTGCTTATCGATGAGATTCTTGCAGTTGGTGATGCATATTTTCAGGAAAAATGCTTTAAAAAGCTTAGAGACATTAAGAAAAAAGGGACTACTATCGTTATTGTTTCACATAACCTTGAGCAGATTGAAGCATTTTGCGACAGAACTTTATGGCTTAAGGACGGAAAAGTTGTGATGGATGGAGAGCCATCGCTGGTGCATAAGAAGTATATGGAATATATGAATGGAAAGCTGGAGGATGCCACAAATTGACAATCTCTAAGGCTAAGGGTATAATTTATTATAATAAGACACAGGAGGCATAACTATGAAAGTTACAGCATTGATTATGGCAGGAGGAAAGGGAGAGAGATTCTGGCCAAGAAGCAGAGTTAATCTTCCAAAGCAGTTTTTATCGTTAACAGATGATGGGAAGACTATGATTCAGCTTACAGTTGAAAGAATCAGTCCTATCGTGGATATAGAGGATGTTTATATAGCAACTAACAAGAATTATAAAGATCTTGTAATGCAGCAGCTTCCAGGCATTCCTGAGAAGAATATTCTTTGTGAACCTATTGGTCGCAATACAGCGCCATGCATTGGTCTTGGTGCAGTCCACGTAGCATCTAAGTATGATGATGCAGTTATGATAGTATTGCCATCTGACCATCTTATTAAGAATAACGAAATCTTTGTGGATATATTTAATGAGGCCTGCCAGGTGGCGACTAAGGGAGCTAACCTTGTGACAGTTGGTATTACGCCTAATTATCCTGAAACAGGATATGGTTATGTTAAGTATGATGATGGTAAGAAGGATGGCAATGCAAGAGAGGTTGAGAAGTTCGTAGAGAAGCCTGACCTTGAGACAGCTAAGTCATATCTGGAAGATGGTTCGTACCTTTGGAACAGTGGTATGTTTACATGGAAGATATCAACTATTCTTGAGTGTTTCAAGAAGTATATGCCATCTACATATGAAGGACTTATGAGAATTAAGGACAGTATCGGGACAGCAGAGGAAGATGCTGTGCTTTTAGCGGAGTTTCCTAATCTTGAGTCAGAGTCAGTTGATTATGGTATTATGGAAAAGGCAGAGAATATCTTTATCTTACCGGGTAACTTTGGCTGGGATGATGTAGGCTCTTGGCTTGCAGTAGGAAGAATTAAGGAAAACGATGATGACAACAATGTTATTAACGGCAATGTTGTGGCAGTTAACACAAAGGATTGTGTAATTGAAGGTTCTAACAAGCTTATTGCAACGGTTGGTCTTAGAGATATAATTGTTGTTGATACAGAGGATGCAATACTTATCAGTACTAAGGAGAATGCAGGTGAGATTAAGCAGGTGCTTTCAAAGCTTCGCGAGAGCGGTATGGAAAAGTATTTGTAATAGTTAAGATATGTCGCTTGAGTAGTGTTCACTACTCAAGCGATTATTTTTATGCCTTTTGTGGCATTTTTAAGAATAATGTGGTATGATGTAATTTGTGGTATTGTGCCATTGTTGCATATGGAGGATAGAGAGGTTTAAGCATGGTTACAAAGAAGATTAAGGAGCTTTGGGAACAATTGCATAAAGACATCCTGACTATTGGGATTATGTGGCTTGTGGTGACTATGCTGTTAATGGGTTTCTTTCAACTTTGGAAGTGCAATCTATCAGTGCCTATAGGGTATGGTGGTGGAGACGAGTTTTCCATAATTAACACAGTAAGAATGGTGCAGGAGTCAGGCTGGAACATAGGAACTGACAGACTGTCTGCAACGGATGAGTATTATTATAATAACAACGAAATAATATCAGGACTTCACAATGCAGATATTATTCTGGCAAAGGTGTTTCTGCTGTTTACCGGAAATGATACATTTGCAACAGCTAACCTTGTGTATTTCTCTATATTCTATATAGCATCCTTTGTTATGTATATAGTGATGAGACTGTTGGAAAGTGACAGATGGATTGCCGGAACAGGAGCATTGGTGTATGCATTTATAGCTTTTGTATTTATGAGAGGAGTTGGGCATCTTAGTCTGAGTTCGCACTATTTCGTGCCGTTAGCGGTGCTTATGGCTATATGGGTGTACGAGGATGAGAAGTTTATGGCACCATGCAAGGATTTCTTTAAGTACAGGCGCAATATAGGCGGTCTTGCTATGGCATTTCTTGTGGCTACACAGGGGATCGGTTATTGGCAGGTGTTTGGTTGCTTTGTTATAGCTGTAGCTACAGTCAGTGCATGGGTTAAGAAGCCTAATATAAAGACACTCATTAGAGGATTTACTAGTGTATTGGCTATTACAGTGGCAGTACTGGTGTGCTGTATTCCGGTGTTTATATCTATGGCACAGGCTGGCAGTATGGTGTCCACAGCAAGAGCCAGATATGGCGGAGATGGTGAGGTGTACGGACTGAAGATTATACAGCTTTTCTTACCGGTAAGCGGACATGGTATAGAAAAGATACAGTATCTGCTTGATATGTATAATAGTAAAGCACCATTGGTGAATGAGAATAAGAGTGCCTACCTTGGACTTTTTGGAATATGTGGTTTTGTGTTTTTGTGTTTTTGGATGCTTACAAGAAAGGCGAAGGAAAGCTTGTGGGCAAAGAGGATGACCGTGCTTTCTGAGATGAATATATTCGCGGTATTGCTTGCCACAGTGGGTGGTGTAGGAGCTATGCTTTATTCAGCAGGCTTTAAGCTTTTAAGAAGCTATAACAGAATATCTGTGTATATTGCTTGTATTTGTATAATAGCTGCGTGTCTTGGTATTCAGGAACTTTCAAGAAAGATTGAAAGAAAGTATGTTAAGATTGCATATTCTGTGGCGGTTGTAGCATTTGCCATGTTTGCCATATGGGAGCAGAACCCGGGGTATAAAATAGATTATGAAGGCAACACTGCCAGATGGGAGAGCGACAAGAAGTTTGTTGCGGCGATAGAGGAAAGTGTTGAAGATGGTGCTAAAGTATTTCAGTTACCATATCAGTCCTTCCCGGAGTCGGTGAAGCAGTATGATATGGGGCCCCTTGAGCAGATGAGGGGATTTCTACATTCGGACAAGTTAAGATGGACTTATGGAACCATGCCTGAAAGCAGCAGTGACATATGGTATGAGGAAGCTGCGGGAATGTCAGCTGATGATATGGTTGCAGAGGTTTCTGATAAAGGTTTTGAAGTTATATATATTAACAGAACCGGATATTCAAAAGAGGAGTGGGAAGCACTTGAAAGTGAGTTATCTAAGATTACGGGAAGCTCACCGGTAGTCAGTGATGATGGAAGACTTAGCTTCTTTAAGCTTAGATAAATGTTAAATAGGAATTAGAGGAATTATCAGTTATGATAAATGGTAAATTGTCGGTTGTTATGCCTGCATACAATGAAAGTAAGCTCATATATAACAGTATAATGACAACACTGGAAGTTGTGTCAAAATTTATATCTGAGGTTGAGATTGTAGCGGTTAATGACGGAAGCAAGGATAACACAAAGGATGAAATAAAGAGGGCGGCAGCACAGGACAGCCGTGTTAAATTGGTTACGTCTGATAAGAACAGGGGCAAAGGTAATGCTATAATATCAGGAGTGGCTCATGCAACCGGTGAATATATTGCATTTTTGGATGCTGATCTTGAACTTCATCCGGGACAGCTTAAAGCATATCTTGAAAAGATGATTAGTGATAATGTACCTGTTGTTATAGGTTGTAAGCTTCACAAGGATTCTAAGTTAAAGTATCCGCTTAAGAGACGTATTATAAGTATGGGATATTATTGTATGCTTCTTGTGCTTTTCCACTTGAAGGTGAAGGATACTCAGACCGGACTTAAGTTGTTTAAGTCAGAAGCATTAAAGCCGGTGGCACATCTTGTCAGAACATCGGGATTTGCGTATGATATCGAGCTTTTGGTGGCACTTCATAGAAGAGGTCATGTTATAGCCCAGATGCCTGTTGAGGTGGTTCATGTGAGGGAAAAAACAGAGCAGCGCATAAGTATGAAAGATATTGTCAAAGTGTTTAAGGATACATGGGCGATATTCTACAGAGTGTATTTTAAGCATTATTATGACTAATTAATATTCTTTGCAATATGCCCTGTAAATTGGTATAATTAAGTAAGTATATTTTTTTGTCAGATTATAATTAGGAGGATGCTATGGCATACGATTATTTAGTTGTTGGAGCAGGGCTTTATGGGGCAGTGTTTGCACATGAAGCTAAGAAGAAGGGGAAGACTTGTCTTGTAATAGATAAGCGTGATCACATTGCCGGTAATATATATTGTGAGGAAGTAAGCGGAATTAATGTACATAAGTATGGTGCACACATTTTTCATACTTCTGATAAGAAGATATGGGATTATGTTAATGAATTTGCAGAGTTTAACAATTACATTAATTCGCCAGTGGCAAGGTATAAGGATGAATTGTATAATCTTCCGTTCAATATGAACACTTTCAGCAAAATGTGGGGAATTGTTACACCGAAGGAAGCAAAGGATATAATTGCATCGCAGATTGCAGACCTTAACATAGCAGAACCACAAAACCTTGAGGAACAGGCATTGTCTCTTGTTGGCAAGGATGTGTATGAGAAGCTTGTAAAGGGATACACAGAGAAGCAGTGGGGAAGAGATTGCAAGGAGCTTCCTGCGTTTATTATTAAAAGACTGCCACTTAGATTTACGTATGACAATAATTATTTTAATGATAGATTTCAGGGAATTCCTATTGGTGGTTACACAAAGATTGTTGAGAAGATGCTTGAGGGTATTGAGGTCAGATTGGGTGTGGACTATCTTGAGCATAGGGATGAGTTGGATGCTTTGGCAGACAGAATTATATATACAGGTATGATTGACCAGTATTATGATTATAAGCTTGGTGTGCTTGAGTATCGCTCTGTACGTTTTGAGACAGAGGAGATTGACACTGACAATTATCAGGGTAATGCAGTGGTTAATTATACAGAGAGAGAAGTACCATACACAAGAATTATTGAGCATAAGCATTTTGAGTTTGGTAAGCAGCCTACAACTATTATTTCACGAGAGTATTCAAGTGAGTGGAAGAAGGGTGATGAGCCGTATTATCCTGTTAACAATGACAAGAACAATGCATTGTATGAGAAGTACAAGGAATTAGCGAAGTCAGAGAACAAGGTTGTATTTGGCGGAAGACTGGGCGGTTATAAATATTATGATATGGATAAGGTAATCGCTGCAGCACTTGAGATGTGCGAGAAAGAGTTGCAGTAAGAAGTAGTAAAAAGTAGTAGCACGTATATTGAAGTATTTATGTATGATGGAGGGCGTATGTATAAAGAGGAAGATTTGATGAAGGCTTTTGAAAAAGCCCGAAAAGGTTCAAAAGATTATTACGAAGACTTTTGCACTATGCTTTTTGATGAGGTTCGCAGATTGGTATCATTGGTATATGAAAAAGAGAGCAATATCAATAAGCTTGTGAACCACATTTTTAACAAGTTAAGACCGCATCTTAATGAGTTTGACTCAGGCAAGGAAGATATTCACAGATGGATTAGTGTGTTTTCATCAAGTATGATATATTCAGTGTACAATATGTCTAATAGTGACGTGTTTACATATAGAGAGGAAAACTCCGATTATGAAATTGGGTATATTGAGGAAGATGATGAATTTGCAGAGTGTGCAATATACTTTAACAGACAGATAAGCAGTAAGAAATTTAGCAAGTCGGATTCTGTTTTTAGTCTGCTTACAAAGGGGCAGATTATTCTGTATGAACTTTTCTGCTACGCAGGATGCACAGTTGAGGAGATTGAGGATTTACTGGAAGTCGATGGTGTATACATATGCAGTGAATTGTGCGACATAAAGAAGATTCTTTTAAAAGAGCATAAAGAAGTAACATTGATGGCAGGAGCACCTGTGGGAGCAACTGATAAGGTACAGGGGGCAGAATATGCAGGAGATGTTTTGGCGGATGATTATGGTGCAGAGGGCAATGATACAGATTATGACGATGTGAGTGATGACGTAGCTTATGATGATATGGATGATGCCGGTGACGAAGCAGCTTATGATGATATGGATGATGCTGGTGGTGAAGCAGCTTATGATGATATGGAAGATGCCGGTGACGATGTGAGTCATGAATCACAAGATGAGTCGGATAATGCATATGCAGCATATCTTAACGGAAACGAGGACGCGGAAGCTAAGGTTAAGCAGAAACGCAAGAGTGGAAAGAAAAAGTCCGGTGGGCTGTTTGGTATGTTTGAGCAGGTTCCGGATAAGATGATGAAGCTTATTGCCATGATATTGGTAGCGCTTATATTGGTTGTTGTAATTGTTATAGTTATCTTCTTTGACAATGGAGGTAAGAGTAATAACAACAATAATAACAATAATAACAATAATAACTATGTTAACCAGCAACAGAATCATACCATAGCTGGTGAGAGTGAATCTGAAACAACATCACAGGGTGGTGTAAAGGAAACAGAAGGACAGAGCCAGACTGCAGGTAATACAGAAACTAATAAGGGAACAGAGAGCAATAGCGCATCAACAGAGGCTGCTACTAAAGCAACTCAGGCTACTAAACCACAGGGTACAGATGCTACGCAAGGCAATAAGGAAACAGAAAGTTCATCATCTGAACAGAGTGGTACAGAGGGAACAAAGGAACAAGAAACAGAGTCTGTAAAAGAAACTGTGAAAGAAACTCAATCTGAAAGTGCCACAGCAAGTGAAGAAACCACTGTAGAGCCAACAACGGAACAACCGGCAGAAACTCCAAGTGAATCCACAGGAGAAGCTACATCCGCAGAAGCGCCAACTGAGTCTGGAGCAGATGCATCAGATGCATCTTCAGAGGGATCGTCGGAAGCATAGTTGAGGAACATATTAGCGTCAATATGTAAGGGAGTTTACGTATGAAGGTAGTAATATTAGCGGGTGGTTTTGGAACAAGAATAAGTGAGGAAAGTCATCTCAAGCCCAAGCCTATGATAGAAATCGGTGGAAAGCCGATACTGTGGCATATTATGAAAGAGTATTCCCACTATGGTTATAACGATTTTATTATATGTTGCGGTTATAAACAGCATGTTATAAAGGAATGGTTTGCAGATTATGCATTACATAATTCTGATGTAACATTTGATTTTACTCAGGGCGGCAAGATGACAGTTCATAATAATCTGAGTGAACCTTGGAAGGTGACACTGGTTGATACGGGGCTGAATACTATGACAGGTGGTCGAGTAAAGAGAGTCCGCAATTATATCGGTGATGAAACATTTATGCTGACTTATGGTGATGGTGTATGTGATATGGACATTAATGAGCTGGTTAAGTATCATAAGTCTCACGGTAAGACCGCAACTGTAACAGCGGTTAGTATCGGTCAGCGTTTTGGTGTGCTTGATATTGATAAAGATGGTTCTATTAGGTCCATCAGAGAGAAAGATGATTTTGACGCCAGTAGAGTCAATGCGGGCTACATGGTGTTAGAGCCTAAGATTTTCGACTATATAGAAGGTGATGATACTGTATTTGAAAAGGAGTCACTTGGCAGCTGTGCAGCGTTAGGTGAGCTTATGGCATACAATTATAATGGATTTTGGCAGTGCATGGATACTAAGAGAGAGATGGAAAGACTGGAGATGCTTTGGGCTTCCGGTAATGCACCATGGAAGTCGTGGGACTAGCCATCTGGTGCTTAGGACGTAGGACCATTGATGATGGCAAAGTGAGGCAACATTATGGATATAGGGTTTTACAGTGGTAAAAATGTGTTGGTAACAGGACACACCGGCTTTAAGGGAACGTGGCTTTGCAGACTTCTCATTAAAGCGGGTGCTAAAGTTACGGGTTATGCTCTTGAGGCATCTGAAACCGCCAGCTTATTTAAGATAGCAGATGTGGAACCCTATATGAATTCTATAATAGGTGATATTAGGGATTTGAATCATCTTAAAGCGGTCTTTGAAGAAGTGCAGCCGGAAATTGTATTTCACCTTGCGGCACAACCTATAGTGAGGGATTCTTATAAGAATCCTGTGTATACATATGAAACCAATGTTATGGGAACGGTTAATGTGTGTGAGTGTGTAAGGCTTAATAGTTGCGTGAAATCCTTTGTAAATGTAACTACAGATAAGGTTTATGAAAACAGACAGGGAATGCACAGATACAAAGAGGAAGAATCCCTTGACGGATATGATCCGTATTCTAACAGTAAGTCTTGCTCAGAATTGGTTACACACAGTTATATTAATTCATTTTTTAATGTGGCTGGTGTGGCGGTGTCTACTGTTAGAGCAGGCAATGTTATAGGCGGTGGAGACTTTGCCAGTGACAGAATTATTCCTGACTGTGTTCGTGCAGTTATGAACAATAAAGAAATCGTGGTGCGAAATCCAAAGTCTGTAAGACCATATCAGCATGTGTTAGAGCCGGTTATGGCATATCTTATGATTGGGGCAAGACAGTATGAAGACAAGGAATTAGCAGGATTTTACAATGTGGGGCCTAAAGAAAGTGACTGTGTAACAACAGGGACGCTTGTTGATATGTTTTGTGACAAGTGGGGTGAAGGTGTTACGTGGACAAACAGGTCAGACGGGGGACCTCATGAGGCATCTTGCCTTATGTTAGACTGTTCTAAATTAGAGAGGACGTTTGGTTGGAAGCCAAGATGGAACTTTGATATAGCCATGAACAATGTGGTTGAGTGGTGGAAGGTTTATGCTAACAGCGGTGACGTAGTGGTATGTATGGACCAGCAGATTGATAGGTTCATGGAGGATAAATATGTTTGAAGACAAGAGCGAGGTTCAAGCCAGAGAAGAGATTCTTGCCATGGTTGAGGCG
The DNA here is from genome assembly GCA_045543195.1 of Lachnospira sp. Taxonomy (GTDB): domain Bacteria; phylum Bacillota; class Clostridia; order Lachnospirales; family Lachnospiraceae; genus Lachnospira. The sequence goes on along the minus strand of JAZQME010000003.1, from coordinate 76,092 downwards.
TATTGTCATAAGTATCATGGAAAGAAAGAATATAAAGATGGCGACAGGATTGCTTATGCAAGCCGTGTGTATGACAGTGCAGAGATGAAGAATCTTGTGAACAGTTCTTTGGAGTTCTGGCTTACCGCAGGACACTACACAGAACAGTTCGAGAAAGAGTTCGCAGAGTATCTGGGAGTTAAGTATGTGTCTGTAGTTAATTCAGGTTCGTCTGCGAATCTTTGTGCATTTATGGCACTGACTTCACCACTTCTTGGCGACAGAAGAATTAAAAGAGGTGACGAAGTTATCACTGTGGCAGCAGGATTTCCAACAACGGTATCACCGATTGTTCAGTATGGTGCGGTTCCAGTGTTTGTGGATGTTACTATTCCACAATATAATATTGATACAGCCAGACTGGAGGCAGCGTTATCTGACAAGACTAAGGCTGTTATGATAGCGCACACACTGGGTAATCCTTTTGACTTGAAGGAAGTTAAAGCATTTTGTGAAAAATATGGGTTATGGCTGGTGGAAGACAATTGTGATGCACTTGGTAGCATATATGAAATTGATGGTAAAGAGCAACTGACAGGAACGATTGGAGATATTGGTACAAGCAGTTTTTATCCGCCTCATCATATGACTATGGGAGAAGGAGGTGCGGTTTATACCAGCAATCCGCTCCTTAACAAGATAATACGTTCCTTAAGAGACTGGGGACGTGATTGCGTGTGTCCACCAGGCGTAGATAATTGCTGTGGACATAGGTTTGATAAGCAGTATGGAGAACTTCCAATAGGATATGATCACAAATATGTGTATTCTCACTTTGGGTACAATCTTAAACCTACGGATATGCAGGTTGCTATAGGTTGTGCGCAGCTTGAAAAGTTTCCAGAGTTTGTTGAGAAAAGAAGATACAATTATGACCGCCTTTATGCAGCCTTGTTGGGACTGGAAGATAAGCTTATTATGCCAGAAGCCTGTCCTGGTTCTAAACCAAGTTGGTTTGGGTTTCCCTTAACAGTGAAGGAAGGTATAGACAGATGTAAGGTTGTGAGTTATATAGAAGCGCAAGGTGTTCAGACAAGAAATCTTTTTGCAGGTAATCTTATAAAGCATCCGTGTTTTAATGAGATGAGAGTCACAGGTGAAGGTTACAGAGTAGTTGGAAGTCTTGATAATACTGATAGAATTATGAGGGATACATTCTGGGTTGGAGTATATCCCGGAATGACAGATGCCATGATTGATTATATGGCAAAGGTGATTAGAGAGGCAGTTAAACAGTAACAGATATGAAAAAGTCAGTAATACAGTTAATTAAATTTGGTTTGGTGGGAGTGTCTAATACAATAGTATCGTATGTTATATACGCTTTGGTGTACACGCTTACCGATAATTATGTTCTTGCCAACATAGTAGGTTGGGCTATAAGCGTGCTTAATGCATATGTGTGGCAGAATATTTTTGTGTTTAAGGAAGAGGAAGGAAAAGAAAAGCGTGTGTGGTGGAAAGTGCTGTTAAAGACTTATATGGCATACGGTTTTACAGGTCTTATCCTTAGTAATGTACTTTTGTGGTTGTGGTTGGATGTCATAGGTATTGGTACATATCTTGGTAGTGTTGTAGCATGGCTTGAAAACTTTGGAATAAGTTTAACAGCGGAGAAGTTTGCAGGCTATATTGCTCCATTTTTAAATATGTTTATAACCATACCGACCAACTTTTTGGTTAACAAGTTCTGGGCATACAGACAGAAGTAGCAGGGCTTTGTTGTGGATATAAGGTGAGGTTGTTGCACACAGGCAGTACAAGGAGAACTTTTATGAAAGTGAAAAAGTATGATGTGGCAGTGTTTGATGTAGATGGTACATTGTTGGATACAACAGAAGGAATTGTAGAGGCTGTGAAGTACACAATAAGGCAGTATGGTCTTTCTGAACTCAGTGAGGCTGAGTTGTTGACATTTATCGGACCGCCGGTTCAGGATTCTTTTGCAAGATTTTATGGCTTGGACCATATTCAAGTGCAAGAACTTACAACGTGCTTTAGAAACAGATACAAGGATTATGAGTTGTTTAAAGCAAAGCCCTATCAGGGAATATACGATGTGCTGGATGCATTGAAAAAGCAAGGAGTTAGGATTGCTGTTGCAACTTATAAAAGACAGGATTACGCAGAAGAAATACTTAAACACTTTCGGTTTGACAGATACATTGATGTGTATGGAGGTGCAGACCACAATAACAAGCTGAAAAAGGTTGATATAATAGAAAAGTGCATGAAAGAATTGGGAACTACAGATTATAGTAATGCTGTAATGATAGGGGACAGCAGTCATGACGCCATAGGGGCATCAAAGATACATATGGATTTTATTGGTGTGACTTATGGTTTTGGTTTTAGGACTAAAGAGGATATACAACAGATAGTATGTACAGAGGTAGTATGTATAGAAAGCGCAAAAACCGCCACAGCTATAGCAGGCGTAGCGAATTCAGACGTTGTGTATGTAAGATATGCGGATGAACCAAAGGATATACTAAGATATTTTTAAAGCAGTTGGAATATACGCATAAGTACTGGGGAATTAGTAAGGGTTTACAATATTAGGAGTGGGCAATATGCGAATTAAAGTTGCTAAGTATATGTCGGAGTTCTTTGTGAGCAAAGGCGTTACGGATATGTTTATGATTACCGGAGGTGCTGCAATGCATCTTAATGATGCATTTGGACATCAGGAAGAATTGAATATTGTTTACAATCATCACGAGCAGGGATGTACCATAGCGGCAGAAGGATATACCAGAGAGACTGGCAAGATAGCACCTGTTTGCGTGACTGCAGGACCGGGTGGAACCAATGCTGTAACAGGAGTTTATGGAGCATATGTAGATTCTATTCCTATGTTTGTAGTGACGGGTCAGGCTAAAACTGAAACCACGGTGTGGGCATCGAAGCTTCCGCTTCGCCAGTTGGGAGATCAGGAAGTTCAGATAACTGACATGGTTAAAACTATTACCAAGTATGCAAAGATGATTACGGAACCTAAGAGCATAAGAAAAGAGATGGAGAAAGCTTGGTTTATTATGCAAAATGGCCGTCCGGGACCAGTGTGGCTGGATATTCCGGGAGATGTAGCGTCTGCTTATGTGGACACGGATGAGTTAGAAGGTTTTGAGTGTCAGGAATATATTGAAGAGGATAAGGAAAGGTTTTTACAGGATAATCCAACTTATGATGTGACTAAAACGGCAGAGATATTCAGCAAGATTAGCAGTGCTAAAAGACCTGTCATTCTTGCAGGTACAGCTGTTAGATATTCAGGTCAGCAGGAGCAGTTTTTGAAGTTGGCGGATAAGTTGGGAATTCCGGTTGTAACAGCGTGGGATGCCCATGATCTTATATGGGATGAGTATCCGTTAAACTGTGGGCGTCCGGGTTCTGTTGGAACCAGAGCGGGCAATTTTATCATACAGAACGCAGATGTATTGCTTGTGCTGGGATGCAGAATGAATATCAGAATGATAGGTTACAATTTTGGTGACTTTGGAAAGAATGCGTACAAGATAGTTGTGGATATTGATGAAGCTGAATTAAAGAAGCCGACGGTGAAGGTGGATATGCCTGTACATGCAGATTTAAGGGACTTCTTTGCGTCGGCCAATATGACGGAGTACAGCGTTACTGAGAATATCAAAGAAAGCCATAAAGAGTGGGTGAAGTGGTGTAAGGAGCTGGATAAAAAGTATCCTGCTACACTGCCGGAATACTACAATGATGCAAGAGGATTAAATCCATATGTGTATATAAAAGAATTGTTTAGGCAGTTATCCGGTGATGATTCCATTGTGTGCAGTAATGGAGCGGCCTGTGTTGTAACATTTCAGGCGGCGAATATAAAGAAAGGCCAGAGATTGTACACTAATTCCGGTGCGGCAGCTATGGGTTACGGACTGCCGGCGGCCATAGGAGCGGCAGTTGCAAGGCCTGACAAAAGGATTATCTGTATAGAAGGCGACGGAAGTATAATGATGAATATTCAGGAACTTCAGGTTGTTTCATACTGTAATATGAACATGAAGATATTTATCATTAATAACAATGGGTATCATTCAATACGGCAGACTCAGGCTAATCTTTTTGATGGGGCATATGTAGGTATTGCAGGAGGATATGGTTTGAGTATTCCGGATTATTCTAAGGTTGCACCTGCATTTGGGCTTTCCTATATGAGAATTGATTCTGTTGAGGATATTGATAAGAAGATTAAGCAGGCTCTTGATGCAGAAGGCCCGGTTGTTTGTGAAGTCTTTGTTACAGATAAGCAGGGGTTTGAGCCTAAGTCAAGCTCGAAGATTATGCCGGATGGCAGAATTGTGTCTGCGGCAGTGGACGATATGTATCCATTTTTAGATAGGGAAGAATATGAGTCAAATCATTTGCTTTAGTTGGTAATAGGTGTTAGTATGGAGAGGGTAATTATAACAGGTCCTACAGGTGCTATTGGTATGGCACTTATAGACCGGCTGGTTTCGCAGAATATAGAGGTGGTGGCGGTAGTGCGCCCGGGGTCTCTGCGTGCGGACAGAATTAAGGAAAGCTGCCTTGTTAAAAAGGTTTTCTGTGGACTTGATAATCTTAAAGAACTTCACAAACTTGTGGATGGTACCGTAGATGTGTTCTATCACTTTGGCTGGGATGGAACATCGGGAAGTGACAGACAGGATATGTACAAGCAGAATATGAATGTAAGGTACGCACTTGATGCAGTTGAAGTGGCTGCTAAGTTGGGATGCAAACGTTTTGTCGGTGCAGGTTCCCAGGCAGAGTATGGAAGATGTGAAGGTATGCTTAATGAAGAAATACCTACATTTCCTGAGAATGGCTATGGAATGGCTAAGTTGTGTGCAGGGCAGATGACCAGAGAGCTATGCAGACAAAAGGGGATAGAACATATATGGACCAGAATACTTAGTGTGTACGGGCCGTATGATGGTGCCAATACTATGGTTATGGAGGTTATAAGCAAGCTACTGGAAGGGTGTAGTCCTAAGTGTACTAAAGCAGAGCAGATGTGGGATTACATATATTCAAAGGATGCAGCAAAAGCTTTGTATATGCTTGGAGAAAAAGGCATAGATGGCAGGATATATTGTATAGGCAGTGGCGAGGCTGTGCCGCTAAGAAATTATATTGAGCAGATAAGAGAATGCATAGATACACAAACAACGGTTTCTTATGGAGTGATTCCTTACGCAGATAAGCAGGTTATGCATCTGTGTGCAGATATATCACAACTAAAGGAAGATACTGGCTTTATGACGGAATATACATTTGCAGAAGGAATCAGAGAAACTATAGAATGGGTAAAAACACAAAATTTTCAAGAAAAGTTCTAAAATTCAACAACTTTTTTTCAAAATTATACGTATATATATAAGTATGCGAAAGGTCAAAAGATTATGAAAAAAATCAGTATTATGGTTCCATGTTTTAATGAAGAAGATAATGTGGTTCCTTTAAGCGAAGCTTTAATAGCTATGTTTGAACATGATTTGCCGCAGTATGATTATGATATATTATTTATAGACAACGATTCAACGGATACAACAAGAGTCAGACTTAGAATGTTGTGTGAGGGCAATCCTAAGATAAAAGCTATATTCAACGCGAAGAACTTTGGGCAGTTTAATTCACCTTATTATGGTATTCTTCAGACGGATGGTGATTGCACTATACCGGTATGCGCAGATTTTCAGGATCCTATAGAGGTGATTCCTAAGCTGGTTGCAGAGTGGGAGAAAGGATTTAAGATTGTATGTGCAGTAAAGACAAAGAGCAAAGAAAATCCTATAATATATGCTCTGCGTTCATGTTATTACAAGCTTATAAAGAAAATGTCTGATGCAGAGCAGATAGAACATTTTACGGGGTTTGGACTGTATGATAAGTCCTTTGTTAAGGTGCTTAGAGACTTAAAGGATCCTATTCCTTTTGTAAGAGGAATAGTTGGAGAGCTTGGCTTTAAAAGAACAGAAGTGGAGTATGTACAGGCAAAGAGAAGAGCCGGAAAGACGCATAACAATTTCTGGACGTTATATGACGCGGCTATGCTTAGTTTTACATCTTATACGAAGATTGGGCTAAGAATTGCTTCCCTTGTGGGGGCGATTGGGGCTATAATAAGCATTGGTGTAGCATTTGTATATCTTATTCTTAAGTTCCTGTATTGGAATGATTTTCCGGCGGGTATGATGCCGCTGATTTTTTTAGTAACATTTTTGGGGTCAATTCAGCTATTCTTTATAGGTCTGATGGGTGAATATATAATCAGTATCAATAAAAGAATTATGAACAGACCATTAGTTATAGAAGAAGAAAGAATTAATTTTGATACAGAAGAAAAAGAGGAAAAATCGCATAATAGTGATGAAAACAAGTCAGTTTACAACTGAGAATTGAGGAGATTATGAAATGTATGATATTAGCCGGAGGTAGTGGTGACACACTTTGGCCATTGTCCAGAAAGAATTATCCAAAACAGTTTATGAATATAAAGGAAGGCCGCTCTATGCTTCAGGAGACGGTCGTTAGAAATATGCCGTTTTGTGACGAGTTTATTATCGTAACTAACGAGAATTATCGCAATATTGTTAATGGTCAGATGAAGGTGTTTCAGAGCCTTAAGTACCGAGTAGTTCTTGAGGGTGAATCTAAGGGAACTGCAGCGGCTATTGTGCTTGGAAGTATGTTTTGTAATCAGTCCGAGCTTGTTTTAGTGGTAACAGCAGATAATATTATTGATGGTGCCAATTACAAAGCGGCTATTCTCAGAGGTAAAGAGGTTGCTAAGACCGGACATATATGTGTTATTGGTGTGAAACCAGAGGGGGAACCTGCAAGATATGACTGCCTTTACAGAAATGGTGAAGAGGTTATGCAGTTCATTACCAGAGAAAAAGTTGCAAAGGATGCTATGGCGAGCTATGAAGCAGGTTATCTGTGGAATAGTGGAATGTTCATATTTAGGGCAGGTGATATGCTCAATATTGCAAGAATATATGCACCACAGCTTTATTCAACATGCCGTCAGGCAAAAAAGAGGGTTCCTGCTATTAGGAGAGCAGTAAGATTTTCGGCTAATATTATGAGAGATATTCCGAAGGGAAGTATTGAGCATGTTATATTCAGAAGAGTCAGTGGAACCAGAGTGGTGGAAGCTGATATTAACTGGATGGATGTAGGCGATGTGCGTGATCTTCATGACATAAGCATTGCAGACGATAATTATGTAATAGAGAATAATTGTGACAATATAGTTGTTCTTAATGAAGCATCGAAGAAGCTTGTAGTAACCAATGATGTTAAAGATATGGTTATTGTTAATACTGAGGATGCTGTTTTTGTGTCGTCATTGGACAAGGTTGATGCAGTTAAAGAGATTATCAGGGATAACAGAGAAAAATATGCAGCATATTTTGATGATAACAGATTGTCATACCGTGAATGGGGACTTCATGAACTTCTCAACTATTCGGAAGGATATAAGGTCAAAAAAGTGACAGTATATCCGGGAATGAGTATGAACCTTCATCAGCACGAAAGAAGAAGTGAGCACTGGTCAGTTGTTGAAGGTGTTGCAACTATAACACTGGGTAACGAGACTAAGGATTATAACAAGTATGAAAGTGTATTTGTTCCAATAGGAATGAAGCATAAGGTAGCCAATAAAACCAATAAAAATGTTGTTATTATTGAAGTATGTATTGGTGAAAATATATCTGAGTCCGATATGGTTAAGATATACGAGAGTAGTGACAACAATTACGTAGTGGAGGCAGATAATCCTATAGTTAAGTTGGACCCTGCATTTAAGGATAATATATGGGGTGGTAATAAGTTAATAACAGTCTATGGAAAGAAATGCGAGTATGATATAATCGCAGAGAGTTGGGAGTTATCAGCTCATCCGGATGGTCAAAGCGTTATTGCTGAGGGAAGTTATAAGGGTATGCTTTTCAATGATTACCTTTCAATTATTGGAAAGGATGCACTAGGTTGGAAGTGTCAGGCTCAAGACCGTTTTCCTATACTTATAAAGTTCATAGATGCAAAAGAGGCGCTGTCTGTTCAGATTCATCCGGATGATGAGTATGCTTTAGAAAATGAAAATGAGTACGGAAAGAATGAGATGTGGTACGTGGTAGATTGTGAGCCGGGTGCATATCTTTATTGTGGACTTTCAAGAGAAATTTCAAAGCAGGAGCTTGAAGACAGGATTGCGAACAATACCATAACGGAAGTTCTTAACAAGATTGATGTTAAGAAGGGGGATGTTGTTATGGTTAAGGCAGGAACAATACATGCTATTGGAGCAGGTATTATGATCTGTGAAATTCAGCAGAATTCTAACAGTACGTATCGTATGTACGATTATGACAGAAAAGATAAATATGGTAACCCAAGAGAGTTGCATGTAGAGAAGGCAATGGATGTTGTTGACAATTCTGTTTATGTAAAGGATAATGGTACTGCTGTTATGCTTGAAGAGAATGAACATTACACCATAGAGCGTCTGGTACAGTGCAAGTATTTTGAGTGCTTTAAGTATACCGTAGAGGATGAGGTTACAATTGCTGTAGACGAGTCTTCCTTTGTTTCAGTTGTATTCCTGGAAGGTGAAGGCATCATAGTGTCTGACGATTATGATGCAGAGCTTGCATACAGAGCGGGAGAGAGTTTCTTTGTGAGAGCAGGCAAGCGTAATATCACTATCAAAGGAAAAGGTCAGTGTATTGTGACACATGTATAAGAAGTGTATTAAGAGGTAATATGTTTATATGAAAAAATCAACAGGAATTAACATAGTGTTGTACGGTATATGTGCCGTATTAACAGTATTTTATGTTGTGGTTTTGTGGTTGGGACAGAATCCTAATGTCTGTATAGAATACAAAATGTACTATCTTACTAATGAGCTTACAGATTGGCCGGGATATGGCAAGTTATCTTATGACTTAGGTACATCAGAATATTGTATGGATAATTATGATGAATATGGCCAGTATGTAACATATCCTGTTGCTAACAGGAAGGGACGCGGCTGGGAAAAAAATGATTCCTCAGGAAGCGTTAATAAAGAAAAGAGTGCCTACATGTATTACATTCCGAAGCAGTCTATGGACAATGGAAAATTTGCAGTGAATATTAGTAAATACGAAGGTACAGGAAAGACTTATGTTTATGTAGATGACCAGTGCGTTGGTTCTTTTGAGGGGGAAGGAAAGCACGAATTTGTAGTGCCAAAGATTGATAAGGACGAAATGCTTGTTGTAAGATTTGAGACAGAAGAAGCAAGATTTACGTTGTTACAAGCTACACTTGGATAGCCACTGAAAAGGAGATTGTATTGAGTATGAAGAATGCTTTTAAGAAAGTTGGACAATATGCTGTTCCGGGACTTATAGTTCTGGTGGTTACAGTATTAGCGCTTGTGATAAAGGGTATTTGGCCTTTTGGAAGCAATAGAATTGATTACTTTGACAATATGCAGCAGGTTGCACCACTTTATGCACATTTATGGGACTTTTTGCATGGAGAGGCATCCCTTTGGTTTGACTGGTATACAGGACTTGGCACTAACGTGTCAATGAGTATATCAGCATTCTCTATGTTGAGCCCTTTTAATCTGTTGTTGTATTTTGTTCCAAGAGACCTCATATTAGAGAGCATATCAATATTTACTGTAGTAAAGATGGTATTTATGGCAGTTGCAATGTATGCTTACATGAACAGAAAGTACAATGGACTCAGATATGGACTTAAGGTACTTATGTCTGTTATGTATGCACTTTGTGGGTATACATTACTTTATGGTTCATGTTTTACTCCTTGGATGGATATTGTGGCTCTGTTTCCACTGCTTATGCTTTCATACGAGCGTATGATGGAAAGTGGAAAGAAACTTTTATATATTGCTATGGTAGCACTTGTATTTATAATTAATTATTATCTTAGTGCCATGGCGATAGTTTATATATTGATTATAAGTGGAGCTTATCTCTTCCTGCAGTGTACAAAGGAAGAAAGAAAGATGAAGATATGGAATCTGGGTATAGGTACAGTGTCAGGTATCGGTTTGTCGGCATTTGTACTGGTGCCGGTACTTATGCAGCTTAGTGTATCACAGAGAGGTAGCACTGGTGGGGGATTAATGAGCCAGTACATAAGCTGGGTTAGTGCTTCTATATCGGGTGAAGGCAGTATGTCTATGTTCCAGAGATGGACTATGCTTTATGGGTTGGCATTTGTGATTGCCATTATTTTGATAGGTATCGCAAAGTATAGTAGTGACAAGAAGATTCTTAAGTATCATGTGTGCATAATCGTAGCTACATTGGTGCCAATGTTTATAGAGGCTGTTAATATTATGTGGCACTTCGGTTCGTACAATGGTTACACACTTAGAAATGGTTTCCTTATTGCATTCACATTGATAAGTATGGCTGGATATTATGCACAACTGATGTTTGCAGAGAAAAAGGTTAATAAGAAAGAAATGTTGCTTCAGATTGTGGGAGCATTGATATATATTGTAGCATTTATTGTTATACACAACTTGTTTCCTATTATATGGGAGTCGGCGGCGACAGCGCTTGTACTTGTAGAAGTTGTGGCAATGACAGTGGTATATATATGGTATCTTACTAAGAGTAAGGACAAGCTTAATTACAAGCGGGTAATAGTGTTTGTAGCAGCAGAACTTTTTGTTGGAACATTTGCATTGATTGGCCCGCCTAAGTGTTATACGTACTGGCCTTTCCAGTATGGTGATTATGTGCAGTATGCTAATGAGGTAATGGATGAGTTTGATATAGAGGAGTCGGCAACAGACCGAATTACTAATCCGGATATCAGTCTCAATGCCAACTATCCGCTTATAATGAGAAGAGGTGCTTTGTCAAGTTTCACTGCTGCATTGCAGAAGGACACACAGTCAAGTGCATATAAGCTGGGTTATTCAAGATTCTTTTTATGGACACTTGATTCAGGTGGAACAGTATTTACAGAAAGTATGCTTCATGTAACACAGGCGGTTAATACTAATAAGCTTGATGATGAGTTATACACACAGGTGGATGAGCATGAAGAGTATAAGCTTTATGATTCTAAGTATGTGTTACCATTTGCTACAACAGTAAATTCTTCACTGACGGATGCAGAATTTAACGAGGATTGGGTTAACAATCATAACATATTGTATGAGGCTTTAACAGGAAGTGAAGAGAAGCTGGTGACAGTGCCGGAGTATTCCTTCCAGAAAACAGAAGCCACAGATATGGGGTATAAGAGCTTTTATACTATAGATGTTTCAGGCAAGCAGGCGGTATATATGAATATCGCAGATACAGCCAATGGGGACAGAGATATGAACTGTTCAAGTCTGTATCGCAGAATGGAGATATTTGTTAATGGTAAGCCGGTGAAGATTGCAGATATTGGAGATGTAGACAATACGGAATATACACATGATTACAACAATAATCTTGTATACTTGGGATGCTTTGAGGATGAATCCGTTAAGGTGACTATTAACTATAATTTCGACGGATATGACACAGCGGAAAGAAGAGAAGATGTATTAGGATACGCAGATGTTACTATTGCAACTCTTGATATGAGCAAGATGGATGCCCTTGTTGATGAGTATAAGTCAGCATATTGTGATACAAGTTACACTAATGATTCGCTTACGGTTAAGGTGAAGGGAAGTGCTAAGAACAATATGGCGCTTATTCCTGTTATCTATAGTGATAATTGGACTATCACCGTTAATGGTAATGAGGTGGAAGGTCACGCTATTGCGGGACTATTTACAGGTGTTGAGATTGTGGACGGTGAGAATACTATTGTTATGACATTTGAGCCACGGGGTAAGAAGATAGGATTTATTGCTACATTGGGTATACTTGCATTGATTGTATTGTGCCTTGTGATTAATAAGGTTAAGGAGATTAAGATACCTGAGTGGATTCTTAATTGTGCTACAGTTGTTTACAATGTGGTATATGTAGCACTTGTAGTGTTTATGTTTGCGATTCCGGGCTTGTGGTGTGTACCTGCCTATGTAATAGAATTTGTTAAACAATTTATTCATTGATATGGCAGAAAGCCGAATGGAGATTTATGAATTATTTGACTAAAAAGTATAAAGAAAATGCGGACTTTAGATTGTTTGCTAATATATGTCTTATATGGCTTGGCACCACTATTGTAATGATGGTGGTAGCGCTTATATACAATGTGGTGACAGGCACAGATAAGTCATACATTGACCTGATGGCCGTGTGGGATGCCAAGCGTTATAATTATATGGTGGAAAATGGTTACACATATCCTAACGATTATGACGGACAGGCAAACTGGGCGTTCTTTCCGGTATATATACTTGTATGTATGGCTCTTAAGTTCGTAACATTTGGTGTTATAGATACCTACTTAATTGGTATGGTGGTATCATCCGTGTGTATAATAATCGCAGGTTATTTTGCAGTTAAGCTTGTGGGGGACTACAGGAATGGTATGTGGATTCCGGTTCTTCTTATAGCAGGACCTTACGGTTTTTATTTTCTGTCTATGATGACGGAAGCGATGTTTGTTATGTTTATTGTGCTCTTTTTCTATTGCTGTAAGAAAAAGAATTATGTGCTGGCAGGTGTTATGTCAGCATTGGCGAGCGGTACAAGAATTGTTGGATGTCTTTTGGTGTTCTCGTTAATTATTGAGATGTATAGAGACATTGCCAAGGATTGTAAGTTTGTAGAAGGTGCCAAAAAGTTCGTAATAACCATGCTTAGAACACCTAAGCACATATTGTCAGTGTTGTTGTGCCCCCTTGGTGCATTTGCATATATGACGTTTTTGTACTTCTTTTGCGGCGATGCATGGGCATTTAAAAATGTGCAGATTGCTTGGAGAGAAAAGGATATGTTCCCGGTGGTGGAAGTGCTTTGGAAAGCATGTACCGGACAGATGGAAGACTGGTTCACATTTATGGGATGGATGTGTCTTGTATTTATAGGCATGTACATTTATATGTTTGTGAAGAAGCAGTACTCTTTTGCTACATTTGGCCTGTTATCCCTGTTGGTGGCGTTAAGTTCACATGTTATGAGTACTTGCAGATTTACTATTGGAACATTTGTCATATATATGGGGATATACGAATTGCTTAAGAATGTTAACAAGAAGCCTTTGTGGGTTAAAGGTGTAGTTGCACTGATTATTGCAATCCCATCATTTATACTGCTTTTGCATTGGTATGGCAGTAGCGCATGGGTTATGTAAAACTGGAAAGTCTTTGAACAGTTGATGAATGGCTTGCTTTTTTTATCAATAAGTATTATAATTCACAAGCGACATATAAATTAAGTAAGTATAAAATACATTTGATTATAAAGGAGAAGATACATGTTATCGGTAGTAATTCCAACATATAACGAAGGAAAGAACATTCGTAATCTGGTTATGCAGGTTGATGATGCCCTTAAAGGCATAGATTATGAGATAGTATTTGTTGATGATAGCAAGGATAATACTCCGGACATTATTATGGAAGTTGCAAAAGATTTCCCAATGGTACGCATGGAGCATAGAGAGGGTGAAACAGGTCTTGCCACAGCGGTTCTTAAGGGATTTACTATAGCTAATGGTGATTATCTTGCCTGCATGGACGCTGATTTGCAACATCCGCCAATCGTTCTTAAGTATATGTATAAGGCGATGGAGAGCGGTGCGGATATGTGTATTCCAAGCCGACTTATCCCAGGCGGAGATGATGGCGGACTTAATTGGTATAGAAAGTTCGTATCAGGCACAGCTCGTAAGATTGGACAGTGGATGTTACCATGTCTTCGTAAGATATCTGACCCTACAAGTGGTTTGTTTATGTTTAGAAAAGATGTTATCAAGGATGCAGATCTTCAGCCAATCGGTTGGAAGATTATGGTTGAGGTTCTTGCCATGGGTACATACAAGAAGGTTGTGGAGATTCCATACAAGTTCCAGGAAAGAACAGAAGGTGAATCAAAGCTTTCAAGCAAGGCAACTCTTGAGTACTTAAAGCAGCTTAAGGATCTTAGAAAGAGATATAATAAGGCTAATAAGTATGACGTTGAGATATGGTCAGAAGAGAAGATGTTGAGTTAATTAGGTAAGAGTTTGTATGGCGCGGTCGATGACCGCGCCATTTTTTATATAACAGGAAACTTTGTTTCCTGTTATATAAAAGGCTACGCAAGGACACGCAGCTCGCGGCGAAGCAAGTTAATTGCTTCGCAATATCGTACGTTCGCAGGCGTCCGCGGACGGACGCGTTGTTCATAAAAATTCTTAAAATTATTGACAAACAATAATTTTAGCTATACAATTATTGAAAAACAATAATTTTGAGGAGGATGGTTATGATTGAAAAGATATTTGCTTGGATAATGGCATTTCCTTTTAGGCAGATAGCCCAGGGGCTTAGAGGTATGTCGGAGGCATCTGATGCAGGCAATGTGGTAGCGTGGATAATATATGTGATGATAGGGTTGTTACCATTGGCGTTGCTGGGATTAAAGCATATAAAGAAAACAGCTAAGGTGGAGGATTGGTTGCTACCTGTTATATCAGGATTGATTTGGTATGTGTTGTATATTAATATCAATCCGGCATTGTTTTGGGGAGAATTACGTAGTTTTGCACTGTATGAGCCGCAGATGGCAACGGCAGGAGGGATGGTGTATTCTGCTATAACTGTTTATATAGTGTTTAAGTTGGTGAGATGGATTCGTGGTGGCAATATAGAACTTCTAGGAAAATGTTTTACTATATTTACAGTGGTTACAAGTATAATACTGTTGCTTGGAGGAATTAGTGAGGTTCAGAAGATAATTGATGGGTTTGCTACAAGATTTTATCCGAATACAGAGTTAACAGTTAAGCTGGGGGTGACATTGTTAGCTATAGCAGATGTGGTGACTCCGGCTATAACATTGATAGTAGTTCTTGTATATGTCAGAAAGGCTATAAAGGAATACATAGTTAATGGTATGTCAGATAAGCTGTTAGTGTGTGTGAAGGGATTGGAGGAAAAATCTTCATTAACTTTGGGTGTGTGTGTGCTTGTGAATATGAGTTACAATTTGTTACAGCTTGTTATGTGCAAGTATATTCTTGCAACCAACATCATGGTGTATTTGCCAGTGATGCAACTCATAAGTCTTATTGGTGTTATGATAGTGTCTAAGCTTGTACTGGAAAGCAAGAGAGTTAAGGAAGAAAATGAATTGTTTGTATAGAAAGCGGTGATTTTATGGCTATAAGAGTTCATTTGGAAGAGATACTAAAAGCCAGAGGCATTACCTCTAAGGAGTTGTGTCAAAAGATAGGCATAACAGAGGCGAATCTGTCTATTCTTAGAAGTGGTAAGGCCAAGGGTATAAGATTTGGAACTATTAATAAGATATGTTATTACCTGCAGTGTGATGTGGGAGATATATTAAAATTTGACGGAAATCTGGAGGGTGAAGAGAATGAAGAATAGAGTGATAGGAGTGCTGCTGCTTGTTGTGCTGCTTAGTGGAAGCTTTACAGGTTGTAAGATTAAGCTGGCTACCCAAGAGGGTAAAGTGGAGAATCTTAAGGGGGATAAGTTGGTTGGCGGATATGTGACAACGGAGTCTATAGAAGGAAAGGTCTATGCTGTTAAAGAAAAGAATGATGATATGGTAAAGTATGTTTTTAAGGATGTGAAGGGAGCCGGACTCATTTTACCAGAGTTAGATGATGAAGAATCTTTAGGGGTGTTTGATGATGGAATAAATAATAGAGTTACAGGGTTCCATGATAAAGACGAGGATACAAGAGATATGACGTTATCAGGTACTGTATATTGTACAAAAGAAGATTTATATTTTCTTAATCCGGTGTATCAGGAAGCGGATGGTGATGTGTATATGATGCAGGATGGAATGGGGGTTTTTATGTCGGCAGGTTCATGTAGTCAGAGCATAAAGGAGGAATATACGGAAACAGGTGATGGCAAGAAAGAAAAGCAGAGTATGGAAATCAAGGTGGATTTTAAATATATACATGGTCCTGACAGTGTTAAACTAGTGTATATGGATGGTAATAATCAACGTGTTAAGGCTGAAGAATATAAGGCAGGAAAGGTCCCGGAAGAGATTATCGTGGATAGCGATGTGGAATACATAGTGATAGAGAGTTATAGCAGGGAAGGTGTTAAAAGAGAGGTTGTTTCCCGTGGTGATGAGGGGCTAAGTACGTATTATGAGAATGATTTTAATCTTTGTGTGGAAATGGAAAGCAAGATAGAGTGGAAGTAGGATATAGACTAAGCGGAGCCGGGACTAAGTCCCGGCTCCGAAATTCTACTTATAGATACTATTACACATTTTCTTTAGCTTCTTCAGCAGCCTTCTTCTCCTCTAAGAATATCTTGCGAGTCACAAAGTTCCATACCATAACTACGCCTGTAGCGAAGATTTTTGACACAAGGTAGAAAAATCTTGGAATAATTGGTTCAAGTAAGAGGTTCAATATCCACATGATTCCGTTGTTAATGAGAAGTCCAAGTACGCTTAAGATAACGAATATAATAAATTGTTTTTGCTTTGACTGGTCGGTACGTCCTACAAACACGTATTTCATGCTGGCAAGATAGTTGAATACAACTGAAACTGTAAAAGATACAGTTGCAGCGGCAATAGAGTCCATGTGGAAGAATTCAACTAATATAAAAAGGACTGCGTAGTCAATAACGAATGCTAACGCACCTACGATTCCAAACTTGATAATCTGTTCAAATAACTTTTTCATAAATACTCTCCATTTGTGATTAGTGGTACCTTTAACATAATATTTTAATGTAGTTTAGGTAATTCACATAGGTTAATATAAAGGTTTTAACGGTATAAGTCAAGCATAAGTGAAGCAATTAAGAGGTTGTTTGTTGGTGTAAGTTGATATATAATGTATACAGATTATTATAATGTGAGTATATGTGATATGAGTAATATAGAAAAGGCGCAGTCAATAAACAGAATAATAATGAAAAAAGTTCACGAGGTAAGCAGAAAGTATGATATTACATACTTTCTGGATTCAGGTGCGCTTATTGGTGCCATAAGACATCAGTCGTTTATTCCATGGGATGATGATGTGGATTTGGCATTTACAAGGGAACAATATGAAAAGTTTATGGCGATTCCTAAAGAGGAATGGGGGGCTGACTTTGAAGTAGTTACTTATGAAAGCATCGCACCGGGAGGCTTTTTTGATTGTGTGACAAGAGTGTTTTACTATGGTGATGATGTGCCTACACATGGTTACGATAAAGCAGGTAAGAAGTTTGATAAAAAGTTTGTCGACAAAGTGGCCATAGATTGTTTTGTTATGGATGCAGCTTACGATAACAAAGTGCTGCAGAAGATTCTTATGTTTAGACATATGATAGTGTACGGACAGTTAATGGGACATCGTGAGTATATTGATTATTCTGAGTACAGTCCTATTAAAAGGATTGTTATATATATATTGTCTCACATAGGCAAAATGCGTTCGTTAGATAAACTTTATGCTAAATATGAGAAGCTGTGCCAATGTGTTAAGAAGGGCACGAAGCATATGTATTACAGCAACTATCCTATACATCTTATGTGGGTGTATTTGGAAAAAGGCTGGTTTAGAGACAAAGTGTTAGTGCAGATAGATGAAGATTATTTTGATGCACCTGTTGATTATGACAAGGTGCTTAGAGTACAGTATGGCAACTATATGGAGCTTCCTAAGGAAGCGGAAAGAGTGCCGCAACATATTATTATGGGAGATGAACAGTGAAGCTTTTAGGTGAAGTAAAAGGCATCACAGGTGACCTCATATATAGTGTGTTGGGGCTTGTTGTGATGCATGGAGTTATTCAATTAGTATTATATCCGATTATGAATGGAAGTCTCGGAGCTGAAAGGTTTGGTACCGTTCTTACGCTTATATCATTCATATCAATTATGAGTGCAACATTTGGCACAGCGGCCAATTATTCGCGTATGGTAAGCTTTCAGAAGGGAAGACATGTCTTAGGAGATTACAATCTGTTTCTTCTGGGAGTAGCGGCACTTGCCATACCGGTGGCTATTGTAGGTATGTGGTGGCTTGGTGGCGGAAGTGCGTTACATTATGGGTTGTACTTCTTTCTTATGGTCGTAACTATTGTGCGTTACTATGCGGATGTGGAGTTTAGGTTAAATGTTAACTACAAACGTTTTTTTGTGTATTACCTGTTAATATCCATAGGCTATCTGGTGGGAATATGCATATTCAAGGTGACGGGAATCTGGTCAGTAGTTCTGCTTATTGGTGAGGTATCGGCGGTTCTTTATGTGGTGGTTAAGGGGCACATTTTTAATACGCCACTACTGGCTTCTTCAAAGCATATAAAGGACAACTTTAAGTCATTTGCCATTCTATCGGGAACGGAGATTATAGCTACGCTGGTTCTTCATGCGGATCGTTTGCTGTTGCAGGCTATGGTTGACAGTACAGCGGTGACGGTGTTTTACGGTGCCACACTTATAGGGAAAACTATTTCTCTTATATCAGTGCCGTTTAATGGTGTGCTTATAGGGCATTTGGCAAGATTTAAAGGGAAGTTAAAGCGGTCTACATATGCAGGCGTCTGTGTTGGAAGCGTAGGACTTGCTCTTATTATAAATGTAGTGGCTACTGTAGTGTCATACGTGTTTGTGGCATTGTTTTATCAGGATGTGTATGAGCTTGCCAAAGAGTACTTTTTTATTGCAAATCTAGGGCAAATATTGTATTTTATATCTAACACATTAACGGTAGTTCTTCTTAGATTTACGGAGGAGAAGTATCAGTTATATATTAATGTGGTATATATGATAGTTTTCGCCTGCGTTGCTATTCCTATGACATATATCTGGGGTATATGGGGGATGGCACTGGCAATGGTTATTGTCAACGTAGTGAAGATATTAACTATTATGATAGTCGGATGGAGGTTATTATGTCGATATTAGTGACAGGTGGTGCGGGATATATTGGTTCTCACACTATTGTAGAGTTGTATGGTGAAGGGTATGAGGTTGTTGTGTTGGATAACCTTTCTAATTCCTGCGAGAAGTCCTTGGAGAGAGTAGAGGAGATTACCGGAAAAAGGCCGAAGTTTTACAAGGGTGATATAGCAGACAGAGAAGTTCTTTGTAAGATTTTCGAAGAGGAAAGTATCGATTGTTGTATACATTTTGCGGGACTTAAAGCGGTAGGTGAGTCTGTGGCTAAGCCTTTAGAATATTATATGAATAATATCAGTGGTTCCCTTGTGCTATTTGATGAGATGAGAAAGCATGGTGTGAAGAATATTATCTTTTCATCATCTGCTACGGTCTATGGTGATCCTGCATTTGTACCGATAACAGAGGAGTGTCCAAAGGGAGAGATTACTAATCCATATGGACAGACTAAGGGAATGCTTGAGCAGATACTTGCTGATATGTATAAGGCGGACAATGAATGGAATATAATATTGTTAAGATATTTTAATCCAATAGGTGCTCATGAGAGCGGTAAGATAGGTGAGAATCCTAACGGAATACCTAACAACCTTATGCCGTACATAACACAGGTGGCTGTAGGAAAGCGTGAATGTCTTGGCGTATTTGGCGATGATTATGATACACCTGATGGAACTTGTATAAGGGATTATATTCATGTAGTGGATTTGGCGCTGGGACACGTTAAATCGGTAAAAAAATTAGAAGACAATCCGGGACTTAAGGTGTATAATTTAGGTACAGGTGTTGGTTCGTCAGTACTTGACGTGGTTAACACATTTGTTAAGGCATCAGGAGTGGAGGTTCCATATGAGATGAAGCCTAGAAGAGCAGGAGATGTTCCTGTTAATTTCTGTGATGCTACTAAAGCAAAAGAAGAACTCGGTTGGGTTGCCACGAGGGATTTGCACAAGATGTGCGAAGATTCTTGGAGATGGCAGAGCAATAATCCTAATGGATACGAGGAGTAGATTAGTATTCTGAGCTATATGATGAAAGTCATGTGGCTACAGGCGGTGCGCAAGTATAGCGCATGAAACTAACTTGCACGGATATGTGCGGAAAGAAGGACATAATGGGAAAGTATTTTGGAACAGATGGATTCAGAGGAGAGGCTAATGTTAATCTTACAGTTGACCATGCATTTAAGGTGGGACGTTTCTTAGGATGGTTCTACGGTAAGGAGCATGAAGATGGTAAGGCTAAGGTAGTTATCGGTAAGGACACAAGAAGAAGTAGTTATATGTTTGAGTATTCTTTAGTTGCAGGACTTACAGCTTCAGGAGCTGATGTGTATCTGTTGCATGTTACTACAACACCTAGTGTGTCTTATGTGGCAAGAACAGAGGATTTTGATTGCGGTATTATGATTTCTGCAAGTCACAATCCATTCTACGATAATGGTATTAAGCTTATTAACGGCAAAGGCGAAAAGACTGGCGAGGATGTTATTACAGAGGTTGAGAAGTATCTTGATGGTGAGATGGGCGAGCTTCCATATGCGACTAAGGAAAAGATCGGTTGCACAATTGACTATGCTGCTGGAAGAAATCGCTATATGGGCTATCTTATGAGCCTTGCTATACATTCATTTAAGGGAATGAGAGTAGGTCTTGATGCGGCTAACGGAAGTGCATGGACTCTTGCAAAGAGCGTATTTGATGCACTTGGAGCGAAGACTTATGTGATAAATGCTGAGCCAAACGGTGTTAATATTAACACTAACTGTGGTTCTACACATATTGAGGGACTTCAAGATCTTGTTAAGAGAGAGCATCTTGATGTAGGTTTTGCATTTGACGGTGATGCAGACAGATGCTTGTGTGTAGACGAGAATGGCGAAGTTGTTAATGGCGATCATATTATTTACATTTATGGTTGTTATATGAAGGAAAGAGGCAAGCTTGTTGACAACAAGGTTGTTACAACAGTTATGTCTAATTTTGGCCTTTACAAGGCACTTGATGCGGTTGGTATTGATTATGAAAAGACAGCAGTAGGCGATAAGTATGTGTATGAGTGTATGTCTAACAATGGTTATCGTCTTGGCGGTGAGCAGTCAGGACACATTATCTTTAGTAAGTATGCTACAACAGGTGATGGTATTATAACAGCACTTAAGATGATGGAAGTTATTCTGGCGAAGAAGAAGAAACTTAGTCAGCTTGCAGCGCCATTGGTTGTTTATCCACAGGTGCTTAAGAATATTCGTGTAACAGATAAGACCGAGGCACAGAATGATGCTGATGTTAAGGCAGCAGTTGAAAAGGTTGCACAGGCACTTGGCAGTGATGGACGTATTTTGGTTCGTGAGAGTGGTACAGAACCTGTGGTACGTGTCATGGTTGAGGCTGGTACATTGGAGACTTGCGAGAAGTATGTAGACGAAGTTATTGATGTGATTAAGTCAAAGGGATATGCAGTGTAAATGAGTAAACTTAGAAAGAGAGTTCTAATTGCAGTAACCATGATAGTTGCAGTATTAGCTATAGCATTGATTGGCTGTGCGATATATGTAGGTGACTATTATCGAGCGGATGTTACAGCTATTGATACATTTGTGAAGGATAGTACTGTGGAAGAAACATTAGTTGATGGAAATATGCTTGTGTACTCTGAGGAAGGTGCCAAGACCGGATTTATATTCTATCCGGGAGGTAAGGTGGAGTACACGGCCTATGAGCCATTGATGCGTCAACTGGCATCCAATGGAATAATGTGTATTCTCATTAAGATGCCTTTTAATCTTGCGGTATTTGATTCAGATGCGGCTAAAGGAGTGCAGGAAAGATATCCGGATATAGATAAGTGGTATATAGGCGGACATTCACTTGGCGGTTCTATGGCGGCAGATTATGTTGCTAATTGTGAGGAGTCATACGAAGGCATAGTGCTGCTTGGATCCTATTCAACTACGGATGTGTCAGCTACCGGAGTTGAAGTGCTGTCAATATATGGTAGTGAGGATAAGGTGCTTAATCATGAAAAGTATGAAGCGTGCAAGTCTAACCTGCCGGATGGTTATAGGGAAGAAGTAATAGAAGGTGGTTGTCATGCGTACTTTGGGATGTATGGTCCTCAGGATGGTGATGGTGTACCAACCCTGTCCAATAAGGAACAGATACGTCAGACTGCGAATATTATAATGGAATTCACAAAATAGAATAAGAAATAGTATTAAGAGTCATAATTAATATTCCCCCGTAATAAGATTGTAGTAAGTCTTATTGCGGGGGTTTTCTATGCTTGGAAAGAACAGAAGTTATTATGTAGCTTTGGCGGTTAAAGTGCTTGTTGTAGCGATGGTAGTTGTGATTGCGTACTTTATGACAGGATGCAGTACTACGGATATGGGAAGTGATAAAGTGTCAGAGTTGGATTACACGGTAGTTGAAGATGCGGACCTTCCGGTTGAGTTAAAGAAACTTATAGATGAGAAAAAGGAAAATACATTGCGAATGACATATACAACAAAAGACTATACATATATGGTAGTGGGTTATGGCGCACAGGAAACAAGTGGTTACAGTATACGGGTGAATGATGTGTATCTTGCTGAAAATGCTGTCTGCATGAATGTAAGTCTCATTGGTCCGGCAGCAGATGAACCCGTGTCAGAAACTAAAACTACACCGTATATAGTCGTAAAGATTGAAAAGCGTGAAGAACCTGTAGTGTTCAAGATATAGGTAGTGCGGTGACAGATGTAAGGAGCGTACAGACGCACCGCAGACTTTAAGACATTTTAGTATAATAGGGGGATTTAAGGTGAGAATCAGCAAAGAAAATGTTCACGTAAACAGAGTTAAGTGTGTAAATACATTGCAGATAACGTTAGATGATGATTTTAATGTTCCTGACAATAAGGAAGACATAGAGGTTATCGTTAAGGAATGGGGCAATGTAAGAATTGACAACGTAAAGACAACGGGAGACCGTGCGGATGTTTCGGGATGTCTTGACTTTGCGTTGTTCTATATTGGAAGAGGAAGTGATGGCAGTGCTAAGGCACCAGGAGTGTCAATGTCAGGAAGTATGAATTTCTCGGACAGTATTAATCTTTCAGAGGATGCGGATAATGCTTATGTAAACTGCAAAGCCAAGTTAGAGGATATTACCATAAAGGCAATCAATTCAAGAAAGATTAGTGTGAAAGCGCTTGTGTGTATCACAGTTATTGTGGAAGAGGTAAAAGATGTTGCCCTTGGGATGAGTGTGGTTGATGCACAGGAAAGTGATAATATTCAGTGCCTTAATAAAAGAATCAGTTATACACGAATGGCAGTAAATCTTCACGATAATCTTAGAGTTCGTGAAAATGTTTCTTTAGGTAATGGGAAATCAGAGATTGAAAGAGTGTTGTGGAGTGACGTTTCCGTACATAACGTAAACAGCCGATTGACTGATACAGGAGTGGATATAACAGGAGAGTTATCAGTATTTGTGATGTATATACCTCGTGATGAGCAGGGTCGATGTGAATGGTATGAAACTAACACAACATTTGAAGGAAAGCTTGATATTAATGGTTGTAGCCCGGATATGATTAGTTGTATAAGCTACAGTCTCGTTAGCAAAAGTGTTGATATTAAGCCGGATATTAACGGTGAGAGCAGAGAACTGGCTATAGAAGTGGTTCTTGACTTGACTGTTAAGGCATACGAGGAGTGCGAAAAGGATATTATTGCTGATATGTATTCGCCGATTAAGAAGGTAAGTCCTTTGAGAAATCTTGCGGATTTTAAGAGACTGGTTATCCGTAACAATTCTAAATGCCGCGCTACAGAGCGGGTGAAGGTAGCAGATTACGTTAATATGTTGCAGATATGTAATTGTACCGGAACAGCGCAGATTGATGATGTGACGGTGGAGCCGGACGGTTTACAGGTGGATGGTGCTATTATGGTGAATGTTTTCTACATTGCATCTGATGATAATGCCCCTATGGGAAGTGTACGTGCGGCAGTACCATTTTCAACGAAGATTCAGGTGGATATTGGTGAAAATGCAGAATATAATCTGGAGGTTAGTATCGACCAGCTTACAGCAGCTATGACCGGCAGTAAGGAGATTGAGATTAAAGGAAGTGTAATGGTGGACGCCATTATATTTGACAATTACAGTGAGAATGTAGTTACGGACTGTGAAGTGGAAAATTACGAGGAGGAAGAATATTTGAAGATGCCTTGTATAGTAGGTTATATTGCTAACGGCGAGGATACACTGTGGGATATTGCAAAGCGGTATCATACAACTACGGAGTCCGTAAGAAGAGGCAATCCGGCTATCGGCGACAGAGTAGAGAAGGGTACTAAGATTAAAAGAGGAGAAAAGCTGTTGTTGATGAAAGCGGCAAGATGATGTAGGCGGATATAATAAAAAGCCTGAACTGCGTAAAAAAACGTGGTTCAGGCTATTTTCTCAGCCAGCTCATCCTGTGATAATTTATATTTGGTTCTAAGTTCAAGTATAACGTCCTGTGTTTTCATATAAGTAATCACCTCCATAGATATTGTAGCACTATGATAATGGTGTGCCAAGCAACTGGCTGTTGCTGTTTTATATGTTGTCAATGAATAATTGTGCGTCAATCATATCTATATTTAATAAGTTTAAATAGATGATTTGTTAAATTGGGATTTACCAAAATGTAATCGTTACTATCAGGCACTTTCTGATGCTAAGTCTTTAGAGACAGAATAAAGCACGGAACAATTTTTGGATTTATTTCTATTGGTATACTTCAATGTATTATTTTTCCCACGAATAAAAACCATTTTTAACATCAATGACTTTATTACCTGTTTTCTCGATTACTGAGATAATATACTCATTATCAAACTCGTGCTCCATAGAAACAAATGCAACGTTCATTCTAGTGTTTAATTCTACTGCTAAACCATCAATATTGTTAATAGCATCTTCGATTTTATCTTTACAATTTTCATCACTAATATTTTCAAGATAAAACCTTCTTTTTACTACTACATTATCTAATTTCACTATAAAATTGATTCTCTTAATTGGCGAAAATGAATACATTTCAACTATATCATAATATTCCCTTATAATATCTTCTATCTGCAATTTATATTTTAACATTTTTTTCGGAAGCATAACTTCAATGTCTTCTGATCCTTGAGTAGCTAATAAATATGCTTCCCAAATCCAAAATTCAATTATTTCGTCTTTATAATACATATAAGATATTATTGGTGTTTCTACACCTTTTTTTCCGATAACTCGTATATATACTTCTTTTTCTCTATCAATATATAAACTTGAAAGATTAGGGCATATTCTACCTCCGCCTAACTTAGCATATATATCTTTGTCGTTTTCAAAACTATCTTCTGTTAATAATTCTCTTATTATCATAATATCCCTTTTTTGTCTATTTATACGCTCACAGACTTCGTCGGTTCGCTGTTGCGGCATTCACCGTATGTGCCCCTTGCCTAAAAATGCCGCAACACCCCATAGAAAAGGTGCTGCGGCTTGTTTATGTAAGGTAGTACACGGCTAATTAGCTGTTCAATAACTGTTCTGTAGTTACAGTTGAACCCTGCTCCTCAAACCACTTATCGAACTTATCCATGATAGCTGAATGTGTGTCGTTAGTGATGTCTGGAAGTTCTTTGCCCCAAGCCTTAGTAGCTTCGCCAAAGCCCTTCTCAACAGCCTTAACCATCTCCTGCATCTTTTCTTCGTCGCCACCTGAAAGTGCCATAGCAAATGAGAAGATACGTTCTGATGTCTGGTTAACGCCCCAGTATCCGTCCTCTGAAATGTCTTCCTTAGCCTGAGCAATAGTCTCAGGGTCAGCAGTAAAATTACCGCTTGCTAATACTTTCCACATATCATCAGCAGTTCCGATTGCAATACCCTGCTTCTCGAACATCTTTGTAACCAAAGACTGCATCTGAGCCATGCGTGCTTCTGTATCGGCCTTCATCTGAGCGATGATAGCTGAACGATCCTTGTCCTTAACAGAAGAAACATTCTTAGAAGACTCGTATGTAGCTGCAACTTCTGAATATGCAGACTTAGAAGCTGAAGCAGATACATTACCTTCTTCATCAGTAGCATAGCTAGCCTTAGAGCTAGATACCGATTTTGCTGAATAAGTAGAAGCTGCGAAAGAATTGATTCCGTTGAAATCCATAATATAACCTCCTTGTTGGTATAAAATATTAATATGTAACCCTCCATGGTCTACCTACGTTATATATATCGGAAGGTTGGTGCAAAAAGTTAACACATTTCACGTAAAATGTTGAAAAAAATATTCAACTAGGTTATATATATTGTAACCCCATTTAGACAAAATGTAAAGTCGGGATATGGGAAACTTTGGATATAACAGATGCTTTGAGGAAAAGCTAAGATGGAGGAATTATGAAGGTTTTACTTATTAACGGAAGTCCGAAAAAAGAGGGCTGTACATATACAGCGCTTAAAATCGTGGCAGAGGAGCTTGAGAAGAATGGTGTGGAGGCTGAGATATTTCATGTAGGCTCTAAGCCAATTAAGGGATGTATGGGATGTGCTACATGTGCAAAGAATGGTAACCACCAGTGTGTAGTAACAGATGATACAGTTAATGAGGCTATTATGAGGATGCGTGAGGCGGATGGTCTTGTGGTAGGTTCGCCGGTGCATTATGCGGCAGCTTCAGGAGATGTTACAGCATTTATGGACAGACTGTTTTATGCAGGTTCACCATATGCTCACAAGCCGGCAGCAGCAGTGGTAAGTTGCAGAAGGGGTGGTGCGTCAGCTGCATTTGACCAGTTGAACAAGTACTTTACAATTGCACAGATGCCTATCGTTTCAAGCAACTACTGGAATATGGTTCATGGAAATAAGCCGGAAGAAGTGCTCCAGGATGAGGAAGGCGTTCAGACTATGAGAATTCTTGGACGCAATATGGCATGGATGTTAAAATGTATCGAGGCAGGAAGGGCAGCAGGAATTAATGCGCCGGAACTTGAGGCGAAGATAAAGACTAATTATATAAGATAATGGTATATAAGATAATGTTGTAAGTTGATAATGTTAAAATCAGATTGAGTTTGATGTTATGAATACTTGCAATTGGGAAGAAAGAGTTATATAATGAATGTAACAATTTAACAGCGAGGGAGCTTGTGTGACAGGCTGAGAGGAAGGTAAACCTTCGACCTTATAACCTGATGTGGATAATGCCAACGTAGGGAAGTCTGAGTATACATATGTATTGTAGGAAGTTGCCGATTGGGTGTACCAGTTGGGTGACTTCCTTTTTTGTTACATAGATAAGAATATGTTAAACAAATTGGTATATACGGAAGTGACTCGTCTCGCAAAAAGTAAATTGTGACTAAATGTAAAAAACGAGTTTCTGACATTGTCAGGAAAAGAGCGAAAGGAGTTGCGTTATGAAACAGTACAAAACACAGATGGAGGCCGCCAGAAAAGGAATAATTACCCCGGAAATGGAGTTGGTGGCAAAAAAAGAATACTTGGAACCAGAGCAGATTAGAGCCTCGGTTGCTTGTGGTGAGATTGCCATACCATGTAACATTAACCATAAGTCAATATCAGCAGAAGGTATAGGCAAAGGACTTCGTACTAAGATTAATGTTAATCTTGGAATATCAGGAGATGCGAAGGACTATGATATCGAGATGCAAAAGGTTGATATGGCACTTAAGTATGGAGCAGAGGCTATTATGGATCTGAGCAATTATGGAAAGACCAATACATTTCGTAAAGCACTTATTGAAAAATCACCGGCTATGATTGGTACAGTTCCTATGTATGATGCTATTGGATATCTTGAAAAGGATCTTTTAGAGATAACTGCGAAGGATTTCTTGAAGGTAGTTAGGGCACATGCACAGGAAGGTGTGGATTTTGTGACTATTCACGCAGGAATCAACAAAAGAACTGTTGAAGCATTTATGAGAGATAAGCGTAAAATGAACATAGTTTCAAGAGGTGGTTCGCTGTTGTTTGCATGGATGATGATGACAGGTAATGAGAACCCATTTTACGAGTACTATGATGATGTACTTGAGATACTTAGGGAATATGATGTTACAATAAGTCTGGGAGATGCTATGCGTCCAGGGTGTATTGACGATAGTACGGATGCGGGACAGATTGCAGAGCTGATAGAACTTGGTAATCTTACTAAGAGAGCGTGGGAAAAGGATGTTCAGGTTATGGTGGAAGGGCCGGGACATATGGCTATGAATGAGATTGAGGCAAATATGAAGCTTCAGAAGAGACTTTGTCACAATGCCCCATTTTATGTATTGGGACCGCTTGTTACAGATATTGCCCCAGGATATGATCACATCACGTCTGCAATAGGTGGTGCTATTGCGGCAGCCAGTGGTGCGGATTTTCTTTGTTATGTAACTCCGGCAGAACATCTCAGACTGCCGGATGTTAACGACGTAAAGGAAGGCATAATTGCGAGTCGTATTGCGGCGCATGCCGCAGATATTGCGAAGGGGGTGCCACATGCAACTGATGCAGACAATGCTATGGCAGTGGCGAGACACAATGTTGACTGGAATACAATGTTTGACATAGCAATAGATAAAGATAAGGCGAAGGCTTACTTTGAGAGCACTCCACCATCTGACAGACATACTTGTTCAATGTGTGGAAAAATGTGTGCGGTAAGAACTACCAATATGATTCTTGAAGGCAAGAAGGTAGAGTTCTGTACACAGAAGTAGCAAGATATGTTATAAGAGAATAGATAAAAGGAGGCCCCCACGAGCGTAGCGTTGTTCGTGGGGGCTTTGAGGGGGAGGGATAAGCAATTAGAACTCTAGGAAACTAATTGCTACAGGGCATATTTATTATCAAATATAGCGAAAATATCAATACTGTTATATATAGTTTAATATCACGCTGTCTTTTTGTCAATCTTAATAGTTTTCTTTTTCCACATACCCGTCCAATAAAGTATATAGAGAATAAGTGAAGCCAGTGCATTACTTACCACAACTGCGTACCACACACTTTGGACGCCCATATTGAGGAAGGTTGAACATATCCACAGTGTGCCAAAGCGGAATATCCACATACGAATGGCATCAATTATTACAGGAGTTCCGGTGTGTCCGGAGCCTTGAAATAATCCCACCACTATATCGTGAAATGCGTTAGTCCAGCAACAGATAGCCATAATTGACAGAAATTCTGCTGCGAGAGGTACAACGGCTTCATCAATAGTAAATATGCGCACCAAAGGTTCGGCAACAAATGGTCTTGAAAGTATAAGTCCGCATACAAGTAAAAATGTGGCACCTATACGAAGCGCTAAGTGAAATGCTGTGTTAGCACGTTCGATGTTGTTAGCACCAAAGTTCTGACCTACAATAGTTGCGATAGCTGAACCAAAGCCTACAACAGGCATAGTGATGATACTGTTGATTTTATTACCTATACCGTAAGCTGATAGCGCAACAGCACCATAAGCATTAACACTGCTAGTCATAAGCAAGAATCCAAACTGCATCGTACTTCCGCCGATGGCAGTAGGAAGACCTACACGAACTATAGAAGAAAGCTTTTTGGGTTCAAACTTAAAACCTTTAAAGTTGATTCGTATAAGCTGATTCTTTCTTGTAAGAATAAGGATTCCTATAAATGCACAAGGCACCTTTGCAAGAAGTGTTGCTAATGCAGCACCCTCAATCTTCATATCAAACACTACAAGGAAAAGCGGGTCTAATATGAGATTGATGATTACACCTAAAAGGTTAAGTAGCATAGGTTTAATAGTGTCGCCTTGTGACTGTTTTACCGAAGTAAAAAGGTTAATCATAAACAAAAACGGCAAATCCAGTACAACAATTCTTATGTATGTGACACCATATGTGTATATATTGCCTGTAGCCCCAAGCCAACCCACGATAGTAGGGGTAGCGAACCAGCAAAGCATAGCACAGAACAGGGCAAATACCAGTGAACATAGGCATATATGATTAGCCATTATGTTAGCCTGCTTGTCTTCTTTCGCTCCTAAGTACTGCGATATGAGTATGGAACCGGCGGTTGTTATTCCTGTGCCAAAGTTTATAAGCATATTCTGCATAGGAGACACTAAGGATATAGCAGCCTGATATTCAGTACCAATCTGGCCCAACCAGTATGTGTCTGTAAGATTATACATAGACTGAATAAAACTGTTAATCATAACCGGAATGGCTAGTGTAAGTATAGCTTTTAGAAGATTGCCTTCGAGGATAAGTTTTCGCTTGTCGGCACTTATAGGTTTAGCCATTACAAAGCCTCCTTAATTATTATAACATTTTACATTAAATTGCTTGACAAATGCATAAATCTTATTTAATTTTATATTATCATAAAAAACAGTAATTGCTACGAAAAAATAATACAAAAAGAAATGAATTACAGAAAAAAAGCACTTATCGGAGGGGTAATATGGAACATTACGAAAAAAGGCAGGATGCAGTGGTACATAAGATAAGGAGTCGTAATCCTGATGGAACTGCAGATTTTGATATGCCACAGGATTTTAGGATATACAAGATAAGAAGAGATGGAACGCAGGGGCTTCAAAGTCCTCATACACATCCGTTCTATGAAATATTTTATCTGCTTAATGGTGATTGTACATTTTTTGTTGACCACAATGTTTATAAGTTAAACAAGGGTGATTTGGTAATTATTCCAAAGGGAGATATTCATAAAAGTACATATCCGGAGAGGGGCTTTAGCGAGCGTTATGTTTTAAGCTTTAAGGATAGCAATATTGACTGGATGAGGGAGTTTATTGGTGAGGATACATTGCGTGAATCGCTGGTGCAGGGGGTAATATCTATTCCTGAAAAAAGGAGAGAATATGTTGAAGGACTTTTGAACAAGATGCTTTTCGAAACGGGTGGGCAGGATATGCTTTCACCGGCATTTATTAAAGCAAGTTTTCTTGAATTTATACTTTTTATAATAAGATGCCAGAGATTTGAGCAAAATGTTATTAAAGAGATAGACGTTGACAATATGCTTATTCAGGAGATTGCCACATATATTTACAATAATTTTGAAAAGAAGATAAGTCTTGATGATATATCTACTAAGTTTCATATAAGCAGATCATATCTTTCTAAGAAATTCAAGGCTGTTACGGGATTTGGCTTTAAGGAGTATCTTATTAACATAAGAATAAAGAATGCATGCAGTCTATTATTGGAAACTGATAAGTCTATCACGGATATTGCATTTGAGTGTGGATTTAATGATAGCAACTACTTTGGTGATGCTTTCCGCAATGTTAAAGGGGTATCACCACATAAGTATCGTAAGAACAATGAAGCAATATAAAGATTGTACTTGCATTTGTACAATCCAGCATATATAATTATTGTATACAAAATTCAATTCATTTATGGAGATTTATATGAACCAGAGCATAAGATTGAAGGCACGTGCAAAGATTAACTTAGGACTTGATGTATTAGGCAAGAGACCTGATGGGTATCATGATGTAAGAATGATTATGCAGACTATCGGCATATACGACAGACTTATATTGACGAGACTTCCGGAGGATGAGATTCGCATAAAGTCTAATCTTGCATTTTTGCCACTCAATGAGAATAACTTAATATATAAAGCTATTCGATTGTTGAAAGAGGAGTATGGTTTTGAGGGTGGCGTTGAAGTTGATCTAAACAAGTTTATTCCGGTGGCAGCAGGTATGGCAGGCGGTAGTACAGATGCGGCTTCTACTATGTTTGGTGTTAACAAGCTTTTTGATCTTGGTATGTCTATGGGGCGTATGATGGAGTTAGGTGTGAAGCTTGGTGCGGATGTGCCATATTGTGTTATGAGAGGTACTGCACTTGCTGAGGGAATTGGTGAGAAGCTTACAAGGCTTAAGCCTATGCCACATTGCTGGCTACTGGTTGCCAAACCTCCTATCAATGTGTCTACTAAGTTGGTTTATGAGAATCTCGATATGAGTGAGGTTGTTGAACATCCTGATATTGACGGTATAATATCAGCCATTGATGCAGGTGATGTGGCAGGTATTGCTGCTAAGATGGGCAATGTATTAGAGCAGGTTACAGTTCCTCTTTATCCGATTATAGATGTGATTAAGAAGGATATGATTGAGCATGGTGCACTGAATGCTATGATGAGTGGAAGCGGTCCAACTGTTTTTGGAATATTCCCGGATGAGCAGACTGCACTTGATTGTCAGGCATTTTTGAAGGAAAAAGGAGATGCGAGACAGGTATATATAACAGAGACATTTAATTAATATGAATGGAGGATACAGGTATGAAGGGTGAACTTAAGATGGATGTGAATGACTATCTCCCACTTAGAGATGTTGTGTTTAACACACTCAGACAGGCTATTTTGCATGGTGAGATGGAACCTGGTGAGAGACTTATGGAGATTCAGCTTGCACAGAAGCTTGGTGTCAGCAGAACACCTATCCGTGAGGCCATTAGAAAGCTTGAGCTTGAGGGTCTTGTAGTTATGATACCAAGAAAGGGTGCGGAGGTTGCACATATTACAGAGAAGGATATGAGAGATGTCCTTGAAGTAAGATGTACTCTTGAAGAGTTGGCTATGGAGCTTGCCTGTAAGAATGTTACTAAAGAACACCTTGCAGAACTTAAAGCAGCTAATAAAGTATTTGAGGCGGCCATCGTATCTAAGGATGTAGTCGCTATTGTAGATGCGGATGTGCATTTTCACGATGTAATATATGCTATGACTAATAACGCAAGACTTATTCAGATTATTAATAAGCTTCGCGAGCAGATGTATCGCTACAGACTTGAGTATATTAAGGATGCCAGAACACATTCTATTCTTATTAATGAGCACAATGAGATTATTCAGAAGCTTGAAACACAGAATGTTGATGAGGCAAAGAGCGTTATGAGACAGCACATTCACAATCAGGAAAAGGGAATTGTTAGACTTTTGAATAAATAATTGTATAGTCTGCGTTATTTTGGGAATGATTTCCATATAGGGTGATGCAAAGCATCGATTAAGGCGTTGGTGACGACGCCGGTATATGGAGGATTGTTATGAAAAAAGGACGCAGACTATTGATATTTTTTGTGATTGTGTTATTGTTAAGTACGGTGATAGGAAGATATGTTGCATCAGACGGAATGAATACAGCTAAGATTCAGGCTGGAATTGCTAAGAGTATTATAAGATTTCATGTAAGAGCTAACAGTGATAGCGAGAGGGATCAAGAACTTAAATTAAAAGTCAAGGATGCAGTTGTTACATATATGGAGCCAATGCTTTCGAAGTCGGCAAGTATTGATGAGTCAAGAAGTATACTTAAAGAGAATATTGAAGATATAAAGAAACTTGCTCTTTCCGTGTTGGTTGAGAATGGTAGTGATAAGAGTGTCAGCGTGTATTTTGAAGAGAGTTATTTTCCAATGAAGTCTTATGGTGATGTAACATTTCCACCAGGGGTATATGAGGCATTCAGAATTGATATAGGGGACAGTGAAGGCAAGAACTGGTGGTGTGTGTTATATCCGCCATTATGTTTTGTGGATGCTACCTATGGAGTGTTGCCACAGGATTCCAAGGAAACTTTAGAGAATGTTTTGACGGAAGATGAATATAATGCTATAACAAGGGAAGAATGTGAGTTTAGATTTAAGTATCTTACATTTTTGAATGATTTGTTTTAAGAAAAGAGGAAACAGTATGAATAACGCACCAATCGGAGTGTTTGATTCAGGTGTTGGCGGACTTACCGTTGCCAGAGAGATTATGAGACAGATTCCAAACGAGAGAATAGTCTACTTTGGTGATACGGCGAGAGTGCCCTACGGAAGTAAATCAAAAGATATAATTATAAAATATTCACGACAGATTATACGTTTTCTGCTAACAGAGAATGTTAAAGCAATTGTCATAGCTTGTAACACAGCCAGTGCATTTGCTATAGAGACTATGCAGCAGGAATTCGACATACCTATAGTGGGTGTTGTTAAGCCGGGAGCAAAGGTGGCAGCACAGACAACTACAAACGGTCGTATAGGTCTTATTGGTACAGAGGGTACCATACGAAGCGGGGTGTATGCTGACTACATAAAGTCATACAGACAGGATGCACAGGTTATAGGGAAGGCATGTCCGCTGTTTGTTCCGCTGGTGGAGGAGAATATGCTGCACGATGAGATAACTGATATGGTTGCAAACAGATACTTGTCGGAGCTTAAGGATAAAGATATTGATACCCTGATTATGGGTTGTACCCATTATCCATTGTTACGTTCAACAGTTGGAAAAGTTATGGGCGAAGGTGTAACATTGGTTAATCCTGCGTATGAAACTGCTATTGAATTAAAGAATGTGTTGAATAGAGAAAATATTGCCAATGTATGTGAGGTGGACAGTCCATCTTCCATGTACCGATTCTATGTGAGTGATGATGAGGATAAGTTTAAAACATTTGCCAATTCTATTCTGCCGTTTGATATAACTATGACACAGCAGATTAATATTGAAGAGTATTAGAGGGAATTATGAAAGATAAGGTCTATGTAAAGATAAAAGGGTTACACGCGGCAACAGAACCTTTCGGAGGAGAGAATGCCGATGAGGATCTTGACGTGGTGGAAGTCATAAACGTTGGAACCTATGGCGTTGTAGCCGGTAAGGAATATATCAAGTACGACGAGGTTATTGAGGGAGAGAGCAAGAAGTGTTCTAATCTTATTAAGATTGACAAGGATTGTGTTGAGATAACCAAGCGTGGTGCCATAGTAGCACATCTGTCTTTTGTGAAGGGAGAGAAGACTATGACTGCATATGAGACAGGCTTTGGCAATCTGTATCTTGGAATATTTGCAAGGGATATCAACGTATCCCGCACGGAGGACGAGATTAAGGTACGCATAGAATATTCTATGGAGCTTAATTATGAGATGATTTCCGATTGTGCAGTGGATATTGTGATTTCGTCAACAGGTAAGTTTGAGTTGTAGGAGAAGAGGCTTATATAAGCCTCTTTTTTATATGATAGGAAACTTAGGTTCCTATTATATAAAAAGCTCCGCAAGGATGCGCAACTCGCGGAAAAGAAAATTAATTGCTTTGCAATATCGCTGGCTCGCAAGCTTTTATGGAAGATTTGTTCTGGAGTACTGAATATAGAGTCATGATATTTCAATGCTTAAAATGTATAATTAAATTATATAAAGTGACATTTAAAAGAATACGCATTTACAAAAAGTGGACTCGTTGTAATATGTAGTTATTAGATATTGTATTACGAGGAGGATTTTTATGAAAAGGGTATTAGTGTTGATGGGAATATGGCTCATTATGTCCTGTGCCATAGCATGTGGACAGAAGGATAATGGTCAGAAGGACAGCGATAATGTTGTGACAGAAAGTTATGATGTAGAGTATTTAAAGCAATTAAAGGCAGACCCGAATAGTATCAAGTGGGGTGATGAGGAAGACACGCAAGCTTATATGACGACTATAGTTAATCATCAGTTGGCATCTTACAATGGGGGATATTATTATGCGACTGCAGAGGGAGATAGCAAGATGTTTCTGTCGTTTATTGATCCGGAAAGTGGTTTGTGCACACCGGTATGTTCACAGCCACAATGTGACCATACCAGTGAAGATTGTACAGCTGTATATGATAGATATTCTAAGCAGGTGTGGTTTTATAAGGAGAAGTTGTATTTCATAAGGTTTGACAGCAATGGCAAAACTCTGCTTACAGAAAGTCAGTTGGATGGAACGGGCAGAAAGGACTTGTTTGAGATAGGGAATAATCCACAGAATATGCAGGATGTTTATAACCTTTGTTTCGTGGATGATAGCGTATTTATATATAACAGAACAGGTAACATAGCGTATCTTACAGATGAGTCTATGCAGATATTTATAAGAATGAGAAGTCTTGATGGTAAGGTGGATAAAGAGATTGTTGTAAGTAAGGAAACTAATTCTAAGTTTGAGATGCTAAAAGCTTATAAAGGAAATCTGTTTTTTGTATATACACATTCTGTAACAGATGCCAATACATATGCTCAAACAACAACCAGTGACGGATTATATTGTTATAACATAAAGGATGACGAAATAAAGAAAGTAGTGGATGCAGCGGTATGTGATTATGTCATTGATGATAAGAATAATATTTTGTATTACTATGTTATAGGTGAGGGAATTTATCGCTACACATTTGATAAAGGAGAGACTAAGAAGATATATGAGGCAGATAACTCAACGAGTATGTGTATGATGTCATATGATGGTCAGTACATATACTTTGAGAATTCAAGACATTTATTGTTATCAATGGATAGAAGTACATCGGCGAAAGTTTATGTAATTGATAAGGATGGAAATATGATTAACACCATAGAGACTGTGGCAAAAACAGCAATATATTTTGGTGACAATAAGTATCTTCTTCATGCAACTCATAATGATGATGCAAACAAATATGCAGATGGAAAGCGACAGTATTTTCACAGAATGTATACAGTCAGGTATGTAGATAAGGAAGACATACATAAGGCAAAGGATTGGAAACGAATTACTTGGAATGAATGATAGGAAGTGCCTATGGAATTAAAACGTATAGTTAGTACCCACAATATTATAATTCTTTTGTTGGTGTTTGTAATTAATATATGTATGTTTATGTATGTTAATAAGGGTGAATTAAGCAATTATCATAAAATGGATACCTCAATGAAGAAGGAGCGGCAAAGGGCGCAGGAGGAATACAACAGTACTTATCAGGCTGATATTCAGAGTATAGTGAATAAGGCAGAGCATTTAAAAAGCAATAAACTTTTTAGTGACAAGAATGGATTCGCTTATAACAATATTATTAAGACACAAAAAGATTATGAAAAATGTCTTGATATCAGCTTGACAACTGCTGACACCACGGCGATTGCTGTAGTGATGGATTACAGAGTAGTGTGGGTACTTGCATTGGTGGTTATAGTATATATTGTTAATCAATTGCATATGGATCGGGATAATGGTATGTGGTTGGTGACATATGCGGCAGCAAGAGGGCGCTGTTGGTTGGCAGCAGTCAGAGTAGGCATAGTGATGATTGTAACACTAGTTGTAAGTATATGTTTATATGGTTCAATTGTTATTATATCGGTAATTGGATTTAATGGCATAGAAGGGTTGAAGGCACCGTTACAAAATCTAAGCCCTTATAGGTTATCAACAATAGAATGCAATATGGTTGAGTTTGTATTGCTTAACTTTGTGTGGTCGTACGTAGCTATATTAGCTATGGTTATGGTTATTTATATGCTGATGAGCTTGTGGCGAAATAGAAAAAATGTTGTTGTTGCCTCAGTAGCATTGGGGATTGCAGAGTATTTATTGTACGTTAATATAGAACCTCACAGTCGTTTCGGTTTATTGCGAAGTCTCAATATAGTCAGACTGTTTTTTATAAGTGATATATGTACTCAGTACCATAATATAGGTTTTTCTACATATGTTGTGTCCAAAGCTAAATTAATATTATTTACATTGATACTGGTGATATGCATATGTTCCATAGTCGCTGTTGTTAGCGGGATGTTACTTAAGCCACAAACAAGAGCATCAAGATTCGGTTGGATATCCGATAAGGTAGTTTGTGGCTATCAGGTAATATTGTCCCATAGTCCGTATGTGATAAAGGAAATGCATAAGTGCATATTTACATCTAATGGCAAATGGGCGATTGTAGTATTGATGTTGGCGGTGATGTATTTTACGTATTCTGACTTAAAGTACTTTTCTGATATGGAGAATTACAATGATAAATTATATTTAGAGTATGGAG
This sequence comes from Lachnospira sp., assembly GCA_045543195.1. Lineage (GTDB taxonomy): Bacteria > Bacillota > Clostridia > Lachnospirales > Lachnospiraceae > Lachnospira. Next base: position 38,109 of record JAZQME010000003.1, on the reverse strand, counting down.
GAATAGACTATTCAGAAATTGAGACACTGATTAATGAACGAAAAGCTGAGTATGAAATGGTTCAGGAAAAGGTGACGAAACTTAAGGCAGAATATGAGGCAGGCAAGACAGATCTTATTACATATCTGGGATATTCGCAATACTTTACTACATTGACGGAGTCCATGGATGGAATGAAAGAGATTGATGGCAAAATCATATACTTGACAGAGCTTAAGGAGCAATTTGATATTGATGGGTACCTTATGTCCGATAGAGGATATGAGCAAATGTTTGGCATAGAGTCAATTGCACGAACAGTATTTATTAATATGGCTCTATGCGTATGTGTAACCATACTGTCATATGGTAATGTGCATAACGAATTTAAATCCAATATGATAGTGCTTATTTCTTCGTCAGAGCGAGGGAGAAGGAAGGTTTATATAAGGAAGATGCTTGCATGTAGTATAGTTTCAGCTATATCAAGTTTGGCGGTGTATATGGTTGAGATTGCTATATTGATAGAACATTACGGGTTGCCCTATGTGAATGCTCCGGTTCAGAGCCTTACATTTATGGAATCATGCGGTTTGAATGTTAGTATCTTACAATGGCTGGTGATTTTAATAGTAGGTAAGGTTTTTCTTGCCTCAATGATTGCTGCGTTATTGCATGTAATATTATATGGTGTCAAAAGTTGTGGATAATATTTTCTGTAAAATGTTGTGTGATGTTGTAAAATGTTGTGAAATGTTGTGAGATGTGACGAAATGTGTCGTGGGCGAATAGTTGGTATGGATTACAAGGGGCGAAGGGACATGGTGGGGACTTAGTGAGAACCTGGTGGGGGTGTGGAGTATGCCTATGAAAAGCACTCCTAAATTATACTTTTTGCAACTATTTGCATATAATATTCCTTTAAAGGCTGTAAAAAGTATAAAAATATACTTTTTACAGCTTTTTTGTCGCGTAATGGGTGTATATCCTGTAAAAAGTATAAAAGTAGATTAGGTTTTTGTAGGACAGTATTAGGTGTCAGGTGTTGGAGGATGGGTGATTGTGTGCCAGATGCCGGTCGGATGTCTCAGATGTCGGGTGCAGAGAATAGCGCTATATAATGAATTTCAAGTAAAATATAACGATTATCATTATATTTTACTTGACAAACGTTATACGATTTTGTATTATATGGTTAGTCAAGGCGAATTTGGAAAGATATTCTATGACTAAATAAATATATACAAAGCGGAGGTGCTCTTTATGGAGAACGATTTTAGTGTGGATACCAGCAAACAGATAAAGAAGGATTTTATGAAAAAGATTAAGGTGTCATTAAATATTGCGTTGTTATTAACAGGTACACAGACATTAGTGGGCATTATATATATAATGGTAGGTATATCAGGCAGTGTATGGAACAATATTGGAGTTGCACAATTTGCTATGGATATTGTATCTTACTTGCCAATGATGTGTGTGTTTGCGGCGTTGGTTATGCTTGTTGCAAGTGAGAAGCCTTTTACTAAGACTCTTACAGTTTGTATGCGAATTATTGCGGGGATTTATGCAGTTGCGGCGGTTATATTGCCAAGATTAGAAGGATACAGTACAAGTTTTGAGATAATAAATCTAGGAAATGGTCCTTTAATTGATGGTAATATGCTTACGATAGGAATTGTGATTTGGGTGTTAAGTACTATTATAAAAGAAGGCTTTGATATTCAAAAAGAGACAGAGGAAATACTATAAGTTCTTGTGTGGAGGTTTAGTTATGGCTATTATTCTTAGACTTGACAGAGTTATGGCGGATAGAAAGATTACGCTGAATGAACTGTCGGAAAAGGTAGGTATATCCACAGTGAATCTGTCGAATTTGAAAACGGGCAAGGTTAAGGCGGTGCGTTTTTCAACATTGGATGCCATATGTGATGTGTTAGATTGTCAGCCGGCGGATATATTGGAGTATAGGAGACAGTGAGTGGGTAGTAAAGTGAATGGCAAGTGAATAGTGAATGAATAAAGAATGAATACAAGGGGCTGCCGATAACGGCAGCCCCCTATGTATATATCATTACATTAGTATATTACTCTTTGGCTCCATAATTGTTTAAAAGATCCTGCTTCATATCGTATAGCTTCTTTGAGAGGTCTACGTGAACTGTCTGCGGATTAATGAGACGCTTTGATTCATCCCAAAGAGTGGCAAGTTCGCCAAGACAGTAATTGCGGATGTCCATAACTGCAGGAGATTCGTATACACATTGGCCTTCCTTAAATACAGGAACCATAAGCTCTCTAAGAGTGTATTCTCCGGGCTGTAATAAGGTTTTTTTCCATGTTTCCTTTGGGTCGAAGAGTAAGAGTGGTTCAGACTCATCGTAAGTCTCATCAGCAAGTGTAATTAAGTCAGCCTTAATCATACCAGCTGTGTCGTAAACTCTGTAAACAGTCTTGTTTCCAGGGTTGGTAATCTTTTCGGAATTCTCAGAAAGCTTAATCTTTGGAGTAAATGTACCATCGTCATTCTTAACGGCGGTGAGTTTATATACTCCACCAAATGCAGGATTGTCCTTAGAAGTAATAAGGTTAGTTCCAACACCCCATGAAGTAATGGTTGCTCCCTGAGTTTTAAGTGAGTCAATTAAGTACTCATCAAGGTCGCTGGAAGCAGATATAACTGCATCGGTAAATCCGGCCTCATCAAGCATTTTACGAGCCTTCTTTGAAAGGTAAGCAAGGTCGCCTGAATCAAGACGAATACCATAGTTTTTAAGTTCAATGCCAGCTTCGCGCATCTCAGTAAACACACGTATTGCATTAGGTACACCACTCTTTAATGTGTCGTAGGTATCTACAAGAAGTATGCAGGCAGTAGGATAGAGGTTTGCGTAAGTCTTAAATGCTGTGTATTCATCAGCAAAACTCATAATCCAGCTGTGGGCATGAGTTCCGCGTACAGGCACGTCAAACATTTGACCTGCCAGCACATTGCTTGTGCCAACGCATCCAGCAATCATAGCAGCACGGGCGCCGTATATACCGGCATCCGGACCCTGAGCACGTCTAAGACCGAATTCAAGAACGCCATCACCCTTTGCTGCGAAGCAGACACGGGCAGCCTTTGTGGCGATAAGACTCTGGTGGTTAACGATATTAAGAATTGCAGTTTCAATAAGCTGGGCTTCCATAATAGGAGCGATAACTTTAACAAGAGGTTCTTTCGGAAAAACTACAGTTCCTTCAGGAATGGCGTAGATATCGCCTGTAAAGTGGAAGTTACGAAGATACTCAAGAAAATCCTTATCGAACAGATTAAGACTGTCAAGGTATGTGATATCATCCTCAGTAAATCTTAGGTTCTTGATGTAATCAATAACCTGTTCAAGACCACAGGCAACGGCATAGGCACTTCCGCTTGGATTCTTTCTGTGAAATGCGTCAAATACAACGGTGCGGTTGTCACCATTTTTAAAATATCCCTGCATCATAGTAAGTTCATACAGGTCAGTGAGTAAAGTTAAGTTACGCATAAAAGTCCCTCCTAATAATTATAATTGTAGGTGTAATTGTTTTCTAGTTCCTCTCTATGTACAAGATGGCGATTCTTGCCAATATGTAACAGGTAAATGGGTTGACCGATAAGTGATGCATATCTTGAGTAGTCTTCATAGGAAACTAAAAGCATATTATCCAAAGGAAGAATACTAGCCTCGTCAATGTATAATCTGTAACTTTCTGTGGCGTCTTCTGAGTCAAAGCAACGCTTAGCGTTGATTAAAGTATGTTGGGTAATAGTGTAATTGTTGTTTTTAAGTGATGCCAGACCATTTTCTTTGAGTCTTAGTCCGATGTAGCTAAATAATGCAACGGCGGATATGAGTATTAAGTAGTACATAATATGTACAAAAGCAATGTAGAAAAAGAATATTGCTACAAAAATCACAGGTTTAGCAATTCGTGTTGTTTCTACGCTGTGTGCATATTTTTCCTGAAAACGTTTTTGACCAAGATAATTTAATTTAAAATCAGTATTCATAGTAATTCCTTAATAATCGGATATATAAGTATAAAGTAAAAAAAGCTCCCGCGTTATGATATACAGGCGAATTCACCTTTGGAATCAACGTGGGAGCTAAATGGTTTGTGTTTTACTTTTTCTTGCCGAATAAGCCTTTTTTCTTCTTCTTTTCTTCTACGACAATCTTGCCACCGCGTACTGACTTAATGCCTGTGATATAGATACCACTTACTTCAGCTTTAATCTCGGCTTTAACCGGAATCTGATCGAATACCTTAGGGTCGCACATAAGTGACATAACCTTAGGTCCAATCTTAGCTTTTACGATAGGCATCTTACGGCCACGTAAGTACTTAGGTGTTTGTTCAAGAACGATCTTCGGCAGACCGGACTCTTTTAATTTCATAACTTTTTTGTCGATTACAAGCATCGACATAATCTGCTTTGCTGCATCAATCTGTTCCTGCTGCGCTTCCTGTTTCTTGCGAAGCTTGTTGCCAACTATTACAAGTGCCACTAAAGCCACCAAAAGAACAACAGCAATAACTATCAGGGCAATAACCCACCAATCCATATGTAGTCCTCCTAAAATGGTTTATTATGTTAAATTAACTAACCGCAATTATATCACACTACGATTGTTTAAACAAGAAATATTTAGTATGTAAACTGACCGATTATTAGGATTCAGTTGAAGTTTTTGTGTGCTTTTCATACATTTCAAGGAGAATATCCCGTGTATAATCAGCAATACCACGGCGTTCTTCCTTAGTAAGAGTGCTTAAATCAATAGGCTTTCCGAATTCCAATATAGTCTTAGTTGACTTGATTCTAGGGAATTGCTTCTCAAATATATATTCTGTATTAGTCTGTACCATAGGAATAATCTTGCAGTTACTCTTATCGGCGAGCTTGAAGCTTCCTGCATGAAATGGAAGAAGTCCGTCGCCTTTGTTACGGGTTCCCTCAGGGAATATAACAATAGAGATGCCGTTGTTAATCTGCTCAATACCTGTAAGAATAGTTTTAAGACCTTCTTTAACATTGTCCCTGTCAAGGAAGAGACAGTAAAGATACTTCATCCAGATGCTGATAACAGGTAACTTCTTAGTTTCTTTCTTTGCAACGAAACCGGTAAGTCCCGGCATACGCGAATAACTGATAAGTACATCGAATATACCTCTGTGGTTACCGATAAAAAGTACCGGTTCATCTTTAGGAATATTTTCATAGCCAATAACTTCAGTTTTTACGCCGCCAAGCCAAAGTACGCCTTTGAAGAAAAACTGAATAAGTCTAAGAGAACTTATATCCTTAAAAGGCTTGTTGAACTTTCCAATAATCCACTCCACAGGGAGCAGGATTAAGCTCCATATACAGTAAATAACCAGCCATAAGGCTACAAGAATTAATCGTATCATAATGTAAATCCTTTCCAATTGTTGTATTGTTCATATTGTATACTATTTTGGAATAATAAGCAATTATTTAACATAGCGCTGAAAGCTTTCGGAATAATGCAGCTGTCTGTCTGAGGTGACAAACATAGCTTCCACGCCGTCTGTGTTGTTAATTAATTCAAGCCCTTTATTAAGTCCCAGTGCAAAGCAAGTAGTGCTTAAACAGTCTCCAGTCAGAGAACTTTCAGATACTATAGTAACCCCGGATAGTTCGTTATTATAAGGATAGCCTGTATGTGGGCTTAAAATGTGGTGGTATAGTTTCCCATCTTCATAAAAGTATCGTTCATAGTTTCCGGATGAAACAGCGGATACATTATTAAGTGCCAGTGTCACAAGGGGTGCGCTGTCTTCAGAAAATGGTTTCTTGATACCAACATTAAAGCTTGTATTTTCTGTTTTGCCGCCCACACATAGTATATTGCCACCAAGATCAATAATTGCGTGATTAATATTATTTTCCAGCAAAAATGCTTTGAGTTTGTCCGCTATGTACCCCTTAGCCACAGCACCTAAGTCAATTATCATACCTTCAGGCTTGGCTATAGTGTAAGTTCCATCAGTGGCGGGAGTAAGTTTTAGTTTAGTGTAGTCCACCAGTTTCAGTGCTTCTGCGATACGAGTTGCATCAGGTACAGAAGATGAGCCACTTGTAAAATCCCATAGAGAGGTTACACTGCCGATAGTTATATCAAATGCACCTTCTGACAGTTCTCCATACTTAATTCCTGCAAGTATAAGTTCTGCAAGTTCGGCAGGAACAACATCTGTCTCTCCGTTATTTATCTTATATAAAGTGCTGTCGCTGTTAGTTCTTGAAAACATCAATTCGTAGTGGTCACATAGTGCAAGAGTCTCATCCAGTATGTCATTGAGTTTTTTTGTGTTGTGTCCACCAGTTGTGTAAGCTTTTATGGTTACATAAGTATTTAGTTTATATCCGGTAACAGAAACAGGGTCTTTAAGAGTCGTTGCACATCCGGTGACGCAAGTCAATATAAGCAGACAGCTACATAGCAAAATGCTTAGAAAAGTGTGGAAGTGTCTGCTGTGTTTATATGAAAGTTTCATAATACTCCTTAAATATGTTATAATTACAACTATTATAACAAAAATTGAAAAAAATGTGAAACTGCTTTTATTTTATTTTGATTTGTGATATAAATATATAGTCCCGTTTTATGCGGTGAATATGAATGAAAGGATATTGGATGATGAAAAAATTATTAAGTATGATTCTTGTAATGGTGATGATGCTTTCAGCAGTAGGTTGCGTTACAAAGAATACTGACACAAGTAATACAGATATTACAGCTGATGGATATCAGAAATCCCTTGAGAACAACGCAAAGGTTTATAAGAAGTTTATAAAGGTTCCAAGCTATGAAGACCTTGAGGTAGAGGTTGATATGTCAATTCTTGAGGTTACAGATAAGGATGTTGATGAGTATATTGAGACTGTGTTGAATAGTTATGCTGAGACTAAAGAGGTTAAGGAAGGTGTAACTAAGAAGGATGATGTTATTGTTCTTGATTACTGCGGCACTCTTAATGGTGTAGCATTTTCCGGAGGTACAGCCACTGATGTAGAATATACAGTTGGTTCCGGCAGATTTATTTCTGACCTTGATAAGGGGTTAGTGGGACTTACGGTTGGTAAGGAATATGACATTCCATGTAAATTCCCTGCTGATTATGATAATGCAGAGCTTGCTGGTAAGGATGTTATATTTACTGTAACTGTTTCAGCTATTAAGCAGACCATTGTTCCTGAGTTAACAGATGCGTGGGTTGTAGCTAATGCAGAGGAGCTTGGTACAACAGAGAATACAGTAGAAGGTTTGAAGAAGATTTCAAGAGAGTATCTTATAGCAGTAGCAGAGGTTGATTACGCATCAGCTAAGTTTGCGGCAGCTCTTGATAAGATATTAGATAAAGTAGAGCCAAGCTCATATCCACAGAAGGAGCTTGATGCTTTAAAGGCAACATTTAAGAAGAATGTTGAGTCAGAGTATACTAATATGTCTACATATTATTCATATCTTGGTATTAGTGATTTTAGTGGATATCTTAAGTCATACTACAAGTGTAACAATGATGATGAGTTTGATGATTATGCTGAGGAGCAGGCAAAGAATTATCTTCTTGAGAAGATGGTTATAACAATCATTGCTGTTGACAATAAGATTACAGTTTCTGCAGATGATATTAAGTCACTTGGTGCAGAGTATGCAGAGAGCTATGGCTATGAGGGCTATGATGCAATGCTTAAGGATTTAGGTAATCTTGTTAATGCTGAGTTAGGATATGCCGTAACCAGCGAGAAGGTATTAGAGGTTGTTAACAACGCCGTTTCAGAGGTTCCAAAGGCTACAGAAGCACCTACAGAGTCTGAGTCAGCTTCTAAGTAATTAATTATAAGTGATTAAAGAGTTTGCTTCGGCAAACTCTTTTTATTGCTTATTTTAATATGAAATGTTATTATAAAAACACATAAAAAGATTGTTTCAGGAGTCTATTATGCAAGCGATTATATTGGCGGCAGGCATGGGAAAGCGTCTTAAAGAGCTTACTCGGAATAATACCAAGTGTATGGTTAAAGTAAATGGTGTCTCACTGATTGACAGATTGTTGCATCAGTTGGAGTGCCATAGCTTGTCGCGCATTGTAGTGGTAGTGGGGTATGAAGGTCAGAAACTAATAGATTATATAAATGGTCTTGGAATAACCACGCCTATCGTTTATGTGACCAATGATATTTATGATAAGACCAATAATATCTATTCATTAGCGCTTGTGAAGGATTATCTTTGTAGTGAAGATACTTTATTGTTTGAGTCAGACATAATCGTAGAGTCATCTGTTATTGATGACTTAGTGAAGGATGAAAGAGATACTTTGACTCTTGTGGACAAGTATGAGAGTTGGATGGATGGTACTTGTGTGACCTTGTCAGAGGATGACACTATTGAAACATTTGTTCCAAGCAACAGCTTTGATTATAGTGATAAGGACAAGTACTATAAGACAGTTAACATATATAAGTTTAGCAAAGAGTTTTCCAGTAGATATTATGTACCATTTCTAGAGGCTTACTGTAAGGTGCTCGGTGAGAATGAGTATTATGAGCAGGTGCTTCGTGTTATAACTTTGTTGGATAAATATAAGATTAAGGCAAAGAGATTGAATGGACAGCGTTGGTATGAGATTGATGATGCACAGGATCTTGATATAGCGGAGTCTTTATTTGCCACAGATGATGAAATGCGAGTTAAGCTTATGCAGGATAGATTTGGAGGATATTGGAGATATCCGAAGATGTTAGATTTCTGTTATTTGGTTAATCCGTATTTTCCACCGAAGAAAATGCTGGATGAGATGAAGGAGAGTTTTGATACGCTGTTAAGAACATATCCATCGGGGATGAAAGTTAATTCGTTGCTGGCTGCGAAGAATTTTGGAGTTAACCAGTCTAATATTGTGGTAGGCAATGGTGCCTCAGAGCTTATTAAGGCAGTTATGGAACGCCTTTCGGGAGTTATAGGAATGGCAAGACCTGTATTTGAGGAGTATGCCAATAGATATCATAAGGAGGAGATTGCTCCATTTTATCCGGATAATGCAGACTTTAGTTATAGTGCGCAGGACATAATCGACTTTTATGAAGATAAAGAGCTTGATAATTATGTGCTTGTTAATCCTGATAACCCGTCTGGCAATTATATACCTAAGAAAGATATGCTTAAGCTTATAGAATGGGCTAAGTCAAGAAAGATTAATCTTATCGTGGATGAATCTTTTGTGGATTTTGCTGATGAGAAGGATGCGACACTGGTTAAGCAGGATATATTGGTGGATAATCCACATTTGTTTGTTATAAAGAGCATTTCTAAGTCATATGGGGTACCGGGAATTCGACTTGGAATTCTTGCATCAGGGGATGAAGAGGTAATTAATTCAGTAAAGCGAGATGTTTCTATATGGAATATCAATTCATTTGCTGAGTTTTATATGCAGATTGCTGAAAAGTACAGAAAGAGTTATGAGGCAGGGCTGGAGAGGTTTAAAGCAGAACGCAAGAGATTTGCTACGAAACTTAATACTATTAAGGGAGTAAGGGTTGTTCCGTCAGAAGCTAATTATTTTATGCTGGAATTAACGGGGGCAATAACTTCAAGAGAACTTACAGTTTTATTATTAAAGAAGTACAATATATTGATAAAAGATTTGTCCAAGAAACTTGCGGGACGAGAGGGTAATTACATACGCGTGGCTGTTAGGGATGCCGATGATAATAATAAGTTGGTGGATGCACTAAAGCGTGAATTAATGAATTAATATTAGAAGCAGGTGATTTATGAGTACTAGGCGTTATTGCAAAACAAGGTTGTTAGAAGTAGGAATGAAGATAGATCAGTCCATTATAGATGGCACAGGTCGTATTTTGCTTGCCAAGGGAACACCTCTTGATGAGTACTATATAGATGCCTTAAGAAAAATGAATATTATGGGTGTCTATATAAGAGAAGGAGAGGACGACCCTAATGAACATATTATAGATGAGTCAGAGTACGATGAGCCGATTCCGGAGGAAACTGCAAAGAAGATTCAGGAACTCACAGTTAAGGATAAAGCGAAGATTAAGATTACTGAGAGCGTTAAGAAACGTGTGGCAGAGGGAGTTTCCTATCTGTACAGTAATACCGATTCTCCGGACTTTAATAATGCAACTCGTTCGATTACAATTGATTTAATGCAGGCTATTGACGAAAACGATGCGCTTGCATTTGATATTGGAATGTTAAAGGTTAGTGACGAGTATACATTTAAGCACAGTGTGGATGTAGCTACCATTTCGATGATTATTGCAAAGAAGATGGGATTAAGCAAGAGTGAGATATTTGATGTGGGCGTTTCGGGACTTCTTCACGATATTGGTAAGTCCAAGATACCTAATGAGATTCTTAATAAGGCTGGAAGACTTACGGATGAAGAGTTTGCAACTATGAAGCAACATACTATATGGGGTTACAAGATACTTGAAAAGAATAAGGATGTCAGTGATGCTATAAGGATGGGTGTGTTACAACATCATGAGAAGGTTAATGGCAAAGGTTATCCGATGTGTCTTAATAATACAGAGATTGGAACTTATGCAAGAGTATTGGCAGTGGCAGATGTTTATGATGCTTTGGTAACAGAGCGTCCGTACAAAGCCGCATTTACACAGCGAGACGCAGTCGAGATGATTATGGCTATGACTCATGAGCTTGATATAGATGTTATGAAAAGCTTTCTAGGCAGCGTTATTCTCTATCCTGTTAACTCAATAGTTGAGCTTAGTAATGGGGAGAGAGCAAAGGTTGTAGAGAATTATCAGGATTATATATTACGTCCAAAGGTGGTAGGGCTTAGAACCGGTAAAGTGTACGATCTCGCCTATGACGTGAATTGTGCTAATATAATTATTCCATAAAATATTGCAAGGATTATAAGGGCTGCCGAAAGGCAGCTCTTTTTGTGAAATAGTAAACTATATTTCGTATGTGAGATAGAGCTGGGGTAAAAAGGAGGGATGGCGAAGCGATTTAATCGCCACGCCATCCTGGAAATGTGATGAATGAAAAAAATAATAAAAAGCATTAATTAATATAAGTGTCCTCAAAGGTTTGTACTGAAACCGGTTTAGAGAAGTAATAACCCTGAAACATATGACATCCCATATCGGTAAGGAACTGAATCTGTTCTTGAGTTTCAACACCCTCGGTTATAACCGGCATACCAAGATTGTTAGAAAGACTGATAATCATCTCTAAGATCTTTCGGCTTCGTTCTTCATCATTGGCTTTCTTAAGGAACGCCATATCAATCTTAAGAACATCTACATAAATATCCTTAAGCATGTTTAGCGATGAATAACCGCTTCCGAAATCATCCATTTCAACAACAAAACCGTTGCGACGTAGTCTGTTGATAAGATCCATCTGTCTTTGGAAATCCATAACTACGGCGGTTTCTGTTATCTCAAGCTTTAGGTTCTTTGGATCTATGTCATACTTTGCTACAAGATTAGTGAAAGTCTTGTAAATGTTTAGAAAATAAAAATCTCTTGGAGAGATATTCACTGAAATATGTAAATCAGTGCGTCCGGCATCCTTCCACTTCCTTAAAAGCTTGCAGGCACTTTCCCATATATATAGATCTACATCAGATATAAGTCCATTACGTTCAAATACTGGAATAAAGTCACCCGGGAATATCATGCCTTTTTTAGGGTGTATCCAGCGAACCAGAGCTTCTGCACCTAAAAGCCTTCCGTCAGAAGACATCTGTGGTTGAAGATACATCTGGAGTTGTTCTTCAGCAATAGCTGTTTTTAAGTCATTAATTAACTCCTGCTCATGAATAAGATTGTCTCGCAGGTGGTTATCATAATAAGCGAAACGCTTGTGTAAATCTCCCTTTATAGAGTGAATAGCCATCCTTGCACGGTCACACATAAGTGAAGGTGAAAGTTCGGAATCATCAGTTTCATATATACCTATATAATCTACAATAGGAAGAGTGACTTTCTTGTCAACATTTTCAAAGAGAGAATAATCTTCACGTCTAGGGAACATATCCTCTGAAAACTTATCTTTAGGTATAAATATGGCAAAAATATCGTTATTCAAGCGTCCGTATTCGTAAGCCCCGGTTATATGGGACTTAAGCATATTAGCGTAATTAATAAGTACAGTGTCCCCGGCTTTGGTGCCAATAAAATCATTAACAAGCTTGAAATCCTTAATATCTGTACATATCATAAGAAATGTTTTGCCGGGATTCCACTTGATATGTTTCTTAACCTGCTCATAAAAGGCATCTCTGTTTAAGAAATCAGTGAGTCTGTCATGAGTGGCGAGATATTGTTCTTTTTTGAGGTTAGCAATCTCCTCAGTACGATCTTGAATCGTGAAATAACCGCCCTGAAGCTGTGCATTACCATCCTTCATACGTTGAAGCTGAATCTTAATAATGCGTTCTTGTCCTACTTTATAAAATGAAAAATCCTTAATAAATTCATCATCTGTCTGTAAATATCGTTCTTTGCACCATTCGATGATAGGTTTACCAGATTTAGTAACAAGCGGAGGGTTGGAATTTAATATATCGTCTGCAAGCTTGTTGCTGTACAATCGGGATCCTTCTATGTCAATGACAAATAATCCAATATCCATATGCTGAGAAATCTCAAGCAGGGTTTTTGGCAGGAGCTTTTGTGGTGAGTATACAAATGTAAAATAGTATATACTTACACCGGCTACTACATATCCTATAATAGATATGTCCACAGCAGAGCTGAAAGAGAAAATATGTAACAAAACCAGTATTGCAATAATTACATCTAAAGTAAAATACTTTTTGCGATAAAACAGCGGTGCCTTTACTGCTCCATAAAAAAGTGCTATAAGAGTAAATGTTGCCAGCATAAGCGATAAGATAAAATGAGCATAAAACAACGGTGTTATATTAAGTTCAAAAAAGTGTTCTGTGTTAACCTCTACAGGAGTAACTGTGTAAAGGAATGGTTCTTTATTATTTAGCGCGATAAACACAGAGTCGGCGAATAACAAAAGAACCATAAGCCACTTCTTAACGTATCTTTCAAATTGTTTACCGATAAACGCAATGGAGAATCGAAGCAGGTAATAAAGCATCCAATCCGCGGCAATAAAATACATACCATATGCAAACATACACATCCATTCATAATTAGTAAACAATGTTACTATGTTAAAAAGCACAATAGCAAGTCCCAATGCAAGCACTCTTCTAACAATGCTTGCAAGGTTATGCTTTTCCTTGAAGCTCTTATGAATAAAGTAGCCTAATATAAGCATAGCTACTGTAAGTATAGTTCCTAATAAAAGTTTCATTAAATCACATCCTTGTATATTAAATCACGTCACGTTCTATAAAATTATTTTATTATTTTGTAGAAAAAATGTCAATATCGATAATTTGATTTGATAATCAAATTGTTAAAAGCCATATAAGGTCCCTGCAAAGGGGAGGGGCGAGCAAAGTGTAGTGCAAGGATTGTGTTGAATTATTATGGGGTATTTGTCCGAGATTAGTGTCTGGTTTTGATAATTGTATACACAAATAATACATAATAATGGTTGAAATGCGACAAATTTTGTCGTAAAATATATATATAAAATATTTTGATACGGAGGTATGTGAAGAATCATGGGAAAGTTTGTAGTAAAGGAAACTAAGACAGGTATCAAGTTCGACTTAAAGGCAGGTAACGGCGAGGTTATCGCTACATCAGAAGTATACACAACAAAGGCTGCATGCCTTAACGGTGTAGAGTCAGTTAAGAAGAACGCACCTGTTGCAGCAGTTGAGGATCAGACGGTAGAAGGATACGCTACAGAGAAGAATCCTAAGTTTGAAGTATATGAGGATAAGGCTGGTGAGTACAGATTCCGCCTCACAGCTACTAATGGTCAGACAATTGCTACAAGCGAGGGCTACAAGGCAAAGGCTGGTTGCCTTAACGGCGTGGAGTCAGTTAAGAAGAACGCTCCTGACGCAGAGGTAGTAGAAGAGTAGATGAGTAGATGAGTAAAATTGCTTGCGCAATTTAACTCTGGGAGAATCAAAGATTCTCCGAACTCTATAGTTTCTGAATTTACAAAACGAAGGGGCTGCCCGTAAGACGTATGTCACGATGTTGGTGTATGGATTGCGGGTGGCTTTTTTGCTTTGTTAAAGTTGTAAAGAATATGCAAAGAATAAGTGTAACTTTTTTCTGCCTTTTGCGTGTATATGTACATACAGAATTGAAACTGTACTGAGTTTAGGAGGTAACGTATGAAAGATTGGTTTAAAGCATTGATAGCATTGGGCGTATGCGTTGTTGTAGTGTTAGCAGGCATACTGATTATTAATATGTACATAAGGCGCAATGAGGCTAAAGATTATGTGGTTAACAGTGAACGATATGGATTTGTGAGATACTGGGACGATAGGCATCCTGAGGAAAGTACAGTGGTACTTCTAAAGACATATGAAGAGTACGAGCAGTGTAAGGAAGATATATTGAATGGTGGAAGCGTAAGCAGGTGGTATAAGGAAAAGCTGGAATCATATGATAAGGAGTTTTTTGAGACTAAAGACTTGATTTTGAAGTATTATGTATTGACATCAGGAAGTATGGAGATTGAGGTCAAGAGACTTGATGTTAAAGACGGGGTTGCCAATTTGGTTGCAAAAACAAAGCGTCCTGCCAACGGACTTACAGATGATATGTCGTACTGGGCTGTATTTGTTGAGGTGAGCAAAGAGAACGGAATTAAAAGTGTAGAAACTCAAAATGCAGAATAAATACATATAATCAACAACGCTATTCCTAAGTAACATATGTTACCTATGGAAATAGCGTTGTTTTTATTATATGATATGGCGGAATATTATCGACTTCCCAATCGATACTTAAAGTCCTCATACCCAAAATGTGCAATAACCTCACAAGTGCCATCAGTCTTTAGTGAACGTATATCAGGAAGTGGCATTCCATTAAATGTGTTGTTCTTGCAGGTTGAGTATATTGCCATATCTTCAAAAAGCAAGTAATCTCCCGCTTTCAAAGGATTGTCAAAGACATAATCACCAATAATATCTCCGGCAAGACAAGTAGGTCCGCCAAGGCGGTAAGTGTGTCTAGAGTTGTTAGTCTTGTCAATAGTGCCATCCCCAGCAAATTCGCAATCGGCCACAGGAGTAGCACCCCACAGCGGCGGCGTGTAAGGCATCTCAATTACGTCAGGAGTGTGACACGCTGCCGACATATCAAGAATTGCGATATTAGTGTCACCATTCTTTAGGGTGTCGAGAACCTGTGTTAAAAGATATCCTGCTCGCAAAGCTACAGCTTCGCCTGGTTCTAAGTATATTTCAAGATTGTAAGTGTCGCTCATATGGCAGATGCATTTTTTCAAAAGTGCGATATTATAATCAGGGCGAGTGACGTGATGACCGCCTCCCATATTAAGCCACTTTACCTTGTGAAGTATGTCACCAAACTTTGCTTCCACAGCTTCAAGAGTTGTGGCAAGTGCATCTGAATCCTGCTCGCAAAGAGTATGAAAATGTAGTCCGTCAAGCAAGCCTACAAGTTCCGGTGTCATCTGTTCCTTCCACTGTGTAAGTGTGGTTCCCAGGCGGCTTCCCGGCGCACAAGGATCATAAATCTCATGACCTTCTTGAGTAGAACATTCGGGATTGATGCGGATACCGACTTCTTTTCCGGCGTTCTTCGCACGTGAGCCAAACTTCTCAAGCTGAGAAGGAGAGTTAAACACAATGTGGTCGGCGTACTGTAAAAGCGCCTCAAAATCCTGCTCTCTGTAGGCGCCACAGAACACGTGGCACTCTTTGTCAGGCATATGTTCTGCACCTAGGCGGGCCTCGTAAAGCCCACTGGCTTCAGTTCCGGCAAGGAAAGGTGCAATCACAGGATAAAAGTCATAGTTAGAAAATGCTTTCTGTGCCAGAAGTATCTTACATCCCGTTTCATTCTGAACATTTTTAAGAATCTCACAATTCTTAATTAACGCCGCCTCATCAATAATATAGCAAGGCGTCGGCAGATTAGATTGTAACAATTTCTCCTGAGTTGTCATAGAGTTGTGGCTCCTTTCCTGTAGCTTTTTGAGAGTTTTCGAGTTGCGTGTCTTGTGCTATAGTGGTTGTTGTGTTGTTAATGTGCCGGTGGTATATGTCTTGTAGACTGTAGATTAACGTCGGTGCTTAATGAAGATGGCAAACAGAGTTTGACAATCTGAGTTTAGCACCGCTACGTTAAGCTCCAAGCGGGAGCGGGTCTACAAGATATATAGCCATCGGCGCATATTAAAAATAATTACTACGGCACAAGCACCGGTTCAAAACTCTCTCTATGAGGCAATCCATACTTATCAAGTGCCTCAATATATGGGTCCGGATCAAATTCTTCAACAGTGTAAACACCCGGCTTGTTCCATTTGCCTGTAAGGAGCATAAGAGCACCACACATAGCAGGAACGCCTGTTGTGTATGATATAGCCTGTGACTCAACTTCCTTGTAACATTCTTCGTGGTCACAGATGTTGTATATGTAGTAAGTCTTTGGCTTGCCGTCCTTAGTTCCTGTAAAGATGCAGCCGATATTAGTCTTGCCCTTAGTGCGAGGGCCAAGAGTTGCAGGGTCAGGAAGAAGTGCCTTCAAGAACTGGATTGGAACGATTTCGTGACCTTCATAGTTGATAGGAGTTGTTGAGAGCATTCCAACATTTTCAAGGCAATTCATATGTGTAAGGTAGCTTTGTCCAAATGTCATGAAGAAACGAATACGTTTTACGCCAGGAATAGTCTGGGCAAGAGACTCGATTTCCTCATGATGGAGAAGGTACATATCCTTCATACCAACCTCTTCAAAGTTATATTCACGCTTGATACTCATAGCAGGAATCTCTACCCAGTGACCGTTCTCCCAGTAGCTTCCTGGTGCAGAAACTTCACGGAGATTGATTTCAGGATTGAAGTTAGTAGCAAATGGATAACCATGGTCGCCACCGTTACAGTCAAGTATGTCGATGGTGTCAATCTGGTCGAATTCATGCTTTAAGGCATATGCGCAGTAGGCCTGAGTTACACCCGGGTCAAAGCCTGAGCCGAGAAGTGCTGTAAGACCTGCATCTTCAAACTTTTTCCTGTAAGCCCACTGCCAAGAGTAATCGAAGTAAGCAGAAAAGCCTTCTTCTTTGCAACGCTTATCGTAGATGGCGCGCCACTCAGGGTCCTCGATATCCTCAGGTTCATAATTGGCTGTATCCATATAGTTAACACCACATGCAAGGCATGCGTCCATAATAGTCAAGTCCTGATAAGGAAGTGCAATATTCATAACAAGCTCAGGCTTGTATTCCTTAATAAGTGCGATAACTTCATCTGTGTTATCAGCGTCAACCTGTGCTGTTGTGATATTAGTTGTAGTTTTTGTGCGGAGTTTTTCAGCAAGGGCATCGCATTTTGACTTAGTTCTGCTGGCGATGCAGATGTCTGTGAAAACCTCACTAATCTGACAACATTTCTGGATTGCTACGGAAGCAACGCCACCGCAGCCGATAATTAAAACTCTACTCATTTCGTTAATCTCCTTAATAATGATGTGGGCGTGCCCTCGTATGTGGCAAACCCGGTATTTATAGTATGGCGCGCCCTTAGGCGTCCTTGTTTTTCAGTATAGCCAGCATTAGCTCTCTTACCACCTTGCAGGCAAGAGCGGTGCTTGCTCCGCTTATGTCGAGCTGAGGGCTTAGTTCGTTGACGTCAGCGGCTACAACATTGTGTCTGCACACGATTTCAATGGCATTAAGTAGTTCTGTAAATGTTACCCCTCCCGCCTCAGGTGTGCCTGTGCCCGGAAAACAAGACGGGTCAAGACAATCAAGGTCGATGGTGAAGTACACAGGCGCATCGCCGATAGCTTCCATAGTCTCTGAAAGACCGTCAAAGTTAAACTTATGAAGGTCAGTGTGTTCATTGGCAAATCGGAATTCATCACGCTCGCCACTTCTTATGCAGAACTGATGAATTCGTCCGTCACCGATAAGGTCATGGCAACGTCTGATAACGCAGGCGTGGCTAAGTTTTGCACCCAAGTAATCATCTCGCAGATCTGTATGTGCATCAAAATGTATCACATGTATGTCAGGATACTTTTTAAGTGCGGCTTTAAATGCACCAAGAGTAACTAAATGTTCGCCTCCGATTAAAAGTGGAAGCTTGTTGTCATTGAGTATAATATCTGCACGTTCTTCTATGTCGGACAGTGCTGCGTCTGATGAGCCGAAGCAAAGTTCCAAGTCTCCGCTGTCAAATATGCTGTAGTCCGTTAAATCCTCGTCCTGATATGGGCTGTAGGTCTCTAATCCAAAGCTTTCATGGCGGATGGCGGAAGAACCGTATCTTGTACCGGGACGGTAGCTTGTGGTGCTGTCAAAAGGGGCACCGAATATTATAAGCTGTGCATCTTGATATTCTGCGTCACAGCCGATAAATGTCTCAACATTTTTACTAAGCATTATTCTACCTCCTGTAACATCTCTTCAAGGAATGCCGGAAGATAGAAGGCACCCTTGTGAAGTCTGGTTGTATAGTATCGTGTGCGAAGGTGCAAGTCCTCCCAGGCTGCGGCGTCAAGGTCATCAATAGGATGGTACTTCTTGCTTGCAAAGCCAAAAAGCCAGTATCCTGCTGCATATGTAGGTATGTGTGCCTGATAGACGCGACTTATTGGAAATGTGCCTGCGATATGCTTGTGACTTCGCTGCATAGCGTCTGCATCCTGCTTGTAGAATGGGCTTCCCTGCTGGTTAACCATGATGCCGTCTTCCTTTAAGGCGGCGTGACAGTTACCGTAAAACTCCTTTGTAAACAAGCCTTCCGATGGACCGTAAGGGTCGTTGGAGTCAACGATAATAAGGTCATATTCATTTTCGCAGTGACGCATAAACTTCAATGCATTGCCAAAGTGAATGTGAACGCGGTCATCATCAAGACGACAGGCGTTAGCAGGAATGTATTCACGACAGGCCTCCACAACGAGAGGGTCCATTTCTACAAGGTCAATATGTTTGATGCGATTGTAGCGCGTCAGTTCTTTTACAACACCGCCATCGCCGGCACCGATTACAAGTACTTTTTCGATGCCCTTGTGGACTGCCATTGGGACGTGGACTATCATTTCATTATATATAAATTCGTCTCTTTCGGTGAGCATTATGTTACCGTCAAGAGAAAGAATTCTGCCGAACTCTTTGCTTTCGAACACATCAATACGTTGATAGTCGCTTGTTTTAGAAAAGAGTTGTTTTTCTATTCGAATGCTAAGCTTCACATCGGGGGTGTGAGCCTCGCTAAACCATAAATCCATGTGATTCTTCCTCCACCAACACATTCAAATATTCTATCTCTGGGTCCTCAGGACCTGTCATACTACAGCCTTTCTCTTTTGCGTATTTTATATAGGAAAGAATGTCGGCTGTTATTTTCTCGCCTGGGGCAAGAATCGGGATTCCAGGAGGGTAGCACATCACGAACTCGCTACATACCATGCCTTCTGTTTCCATAATAGGCATACTGACTTTCTTTGAATAGAACGCCTCCTGCGGACTTTTTACTACTTCAGGCGGAATGTATTCCTGACTCATAAGTCCATTCTTATCACCCTTAAAACGTCTGCGGATGTCAGCAAGAGCAGTAACCAAACGCTCTACTTCTTGTGTTCTGTCTCCGATTGACAGGTAGGCAAGGATATTGCCAATATCACCAAACTCAATCTGAATGTCGTAATCGTCACGAAGTAAATCGTAAACTTCGATTCCGGCAAGGCCTATGTCAAGTGTATGTACGCTCAATTTAATAGGGTCGAAGTCATATATGGAGTCGCCATTAATAAGCTCTTGCCCAAATGCATAATATCCGCCAATGGAATTGATTTCGTTGCGGGCGTACTCTGCTATTTCTTTTACTTGTTCAAATATCTTCTCACCGCGAAGTGCTAAGTTGCGACGAGAAATGTCAAGGCTGCTCATAAGCAGGTAACTGCCGGATGTTGTCTGAGTTAAGTTAATAATCTGTCTTACGTAGCCTTCGTGTATATTAGGTCCTGCCAGCAAGAAGCTTGACTGTGTGAGGCTTCCGCCACTCTTGTGCATTGATACGGATGCCATATCAGCACCGGCTTCCATAGCTGATACAGGAAGGTCTTTTCCAAAGTAAAAATGTGTTCCGTGAGCCTCGTCTGCAAGGCAAAGCATACCGTGTTCGTGGGCAAGCTTTACGATGCCGCGAAGGTCGGAGCATATTCCATAATAGGTCGGATTGTTTACAAGGACTGCAACTGCATTAGGATGTTCCTTGATAGCACGTTCTACCTGTTCAAGCTTCATTCCAAGCGAGATTCCCAAGCGATGGTCTACCTCAGGGTTAACGTATACGGGTACTGCACCACACAGAACCAGTGCGTTGATAACGCTTCTGTGTACATTTCTTGGGAGAATGATTTCATCACCGCGCTTGCAGGCAGTAAGAACCATACTCTGTACAGCACTTGTGGTACCGCCAACCATAAGAAATGCGTGCGCTGCACCGAAAGCATCAGCAGCAAGCTGCTCTGCTTCTTTGATTACGGAAATAGGGTGGCACAAGTTATCAAGCGGTTTCATACTGTTGACATCAACACTTACACACTGCTGACCCAAGAATTCTGTTAATTCAGGGTTGCCACGGCCTCTCTTATGACCCGGCACATCAAACGGTACAACACGTTGCTTGCGGAAATTTTCTAAAGCCTCATAGATAGGGGCACGTGTTTGGTCGAGGGTTGTTGTTCTCATAGGAATCTCCTTTCACACATTTTTTTGAGCCGGCTTCCCCGGCAAGTACGAGAAACGAAGTTTCTCGTACTGTCGCGGTGCTCCTCGAATGCTTGTGCAAGCACAGCATTCTCATCGCTACTCGCGCAAAAAAAAGCAGGTACGCGTAAACGCAACCTGCTTTAACATATCACCAAAGTAAAGTGTGTTTTATAAAAAATAAGGTGTGTGGATTGTGGAGTGTAAAGAGCCATCATACAGAAAACAACTGGAGTTGATGGGACAACACACATATATACATACACAAGTACAAGTCCAACACCGTGAGTAAACACAATAAATTAAGGTATATGGATTCGGGATTATCAGAGTCTATATAGCAATCACTTTTACTACTCTTATTGACCGTTTCACAAGTCTGCGCATAGCACAATTTCGGTTATGAAGTAACCAACTTATAAAATTTGAGCTTTTAACTCAATCAATAATGTGGCTTAAAACCACCAATCGGCAGTGGACCCGGCTGTCCGTATGGCCTCAACCCTTGCGGGTGGTCCTTATAATTGCTTGGAAAGACTCCGAACTAATCATCCTTCCAAAGTGTTGTTATCGTACCATTAAAGTAGTGTGTGTGTCAACAAATATTTTACAGCTACACAATTCCTTTTGCCTTTCTAAACTGAGAAGGTGAAACTTTATTAACCTTGCGGAATACGTCGCCGAAATAGTTACTGGATTCATAGCCGCACTGAAGGGCGATTTCCGTAATTGTTAGGTCAGTTTCTAACAGTAAACGCTCGGCATGAACAATGCGTACACTGTTTAAGTACTCTTTGAACCCCATGCCATTGATTGTTTTGAACTTGTTAGAAAAGTAAGTTGAATTCAAACGATATCGGCCAGCAAGTTCGTCAAGAGTTATGGGTTCACTATAATTGGAATCAATATATTTTCTTGCTTCGCGAACGGACATATCAGCAATTTGCATTTGGTCAGTTGTTATATAATCGATTCGTGTACAGCGGCGAAGTATAGTAATTATAAATTCTTGGAAATGTAGTTTTCGCATACAGTTAGCAAAAATATCGTGGTTATCAGGTGCATTTGGCAGAGAGCCAAAGCGGTTAACCATACCTGACATGGTTTCGTATTGAATCGCCGGAATATATGGTTTTCTGCGTTCGGTTGCAAGAGTGGATGTGCGATTTGTCGTATGATTAATATTATTCATAGAGTTTTCGGTTGTAGCGCAATCCACTTCAAGGCGGGTGATAGCTGCTGATATTGCAGGTGTTGCCAGTGGAGAAAAATGTAATGGACCGTTGAAAATATATCGATCCAGCCATGGTTGTCCGAACTCAGCAGTAAGGTCTGATATGTAATCTGCTGAAAACTCAATATTGAGGCGGTCATTGCCGTCAGGATCTTTATATGTTGTTTTATGAGGTGTGTCCGGAGGAATGAACATAGCCGTCCTAGGTGTTATGGTATAAATGGTTTGTCCAACTTGTAGGTCACATTCACCGGATAATAAGTAAAAGAGTTCGCAATGCGAGTGTGTATGCGGCGCGTGCATAGATTCGTCGGGCATACGATTTAATCTTGATAATTCAAAATGTTGTGTTTGTTCATTCATATAAGCCTCCGTCGCATAGAGTTTATTTCCAACAGTTATTAATGATTATTATATCAGATATAAGCGTTAAAGTCACGAACAACACATTATTATAAAGTTGAAATTAATATTAGTGGTGTGTTATATTATCAGAAAAGTAGCTTTGAAAAGGGAGTTGTATATATGTACATTATCGTAGGACTTGGCAATCCTGGCAAGGATTATGTTGGAACAAGACACAATGTGGGATTTGCAGTTATAGATGAGTTGGCAGATAAATATAATATTAGTGTGGACACAGTTAAGCATAAGGGAATGATAGGCAAAGGCGTGATAGATGGGCATAAGGTTATACTTGTTAAGCCTATGACTTTTATGAACCTGTCAGGGGAATGTGTGCGTGAGGTTATGGACTATTATAAAGCTGATATTGATGAGCTGATAGTGGTATTTGACGATATAAGTCTTGAGCCGGGGAAGTTGCGTCTTAGAGCAAAGGGAAGTGCCGGCGGTCACAATGGTATCAAGAGTATTATATCACATCTAGGAACACAGGAATTTCAGCGTGTGAAGTATGGTGTGGGCGACAAGCCAAAGGGCTGGGATTTAGCTGATTGGGTGTTGGGACATTTTCAGGCAAGTGACGCTGATTCGCTAAAAGAAGGTAACAAGAAAGCATGCGAAGCTATTGTATGTATTATGAATGAAGGAATTGAAAGCGGAATGAACCGCTATAATGGGTGAGTGGGATTGGATAATGAAATGAAATCTTTTTTTGAGCCGGTAAAGAATCTGGCAGGGTTTGAGAATATTGAGCACAGTCTTGAACATGTGGGGCATCCGCTGATGATTAGTGGATGTATTGATACGCAGAAGGTACATCTTATTGAGGCGTTAGGGCGTAAGTACAAGTTCAGGGTTGTTATTACTTACGATGAGTCGAAAGCAAGAGCCATGTGTGAGGACTCGGGGTTCTTCAATAAGTCAGGTGGGGCTCTCTACGATGCTAAGGATTTTATCTTCTACAGTGCAGATATTCATGGAAGCCAGATTGCAGGACAGAGACTTAAGTGCATAGAAAGAATAGTAAAGACTTTGCAGGCGGATACATCAGAGCTGGCAGGAGCTATGAATCCAACATTGACAGTTGTCACAACAATAGATGGATGTGTAGACTTGCTAGTGCCTCTTAAGCGTTATATAGACAGTCAGATTACTATCAGCAAGGGCGATATATTAGATGTGGAGGAACTGGCTGTTAAGCTTGTACAGCTGGGATTTACCCGTGTGGGTATGATTGATGGAAAAGGTCAGTTTGCCGTAAGAGGCGGTATTATAGATATATATTCACATACTGATGAGGTTCCTGTGCGTGTTGAGATGTGGGATGATGAAGTAGACTCAATACGCTTTTTTGATGTGGAAAGTCAGCGTTCAATAGAAAAGGCACAGCAGTATACTGTATTTCCGGCAACAGAGTGCTTATTGACTGAAGAAGAAATGTATGACGGTATTGAAGCCATAAAGAAGGAAGCGCAGGAACAACTGGAGTTATTTGGTGTCAGCAAAAAGAAAAAGACACAGGAAGAGATAGAAGCCTGCAATCATTTAAGAAGACTTGTGGGAGACCTCGAAAGAACTAAGGAATGTAGCAAGTTTATTAATACAATGGCAGAGGAAGTTGTAACATTTTTAGAGTATTTTCCAGTGGAAGATACTCTTTTTGTGCTGGATGAACCCAACCGAATAAAAGAGCGTATGGACTTGATTGCTTATGAGTATGATGAGTCTATGAAAAACAGACTTGCAAGTGGATATGTGCTTCCAAGCCAGACAAAGCTTATGGTGCCACTTGCCAATGTCGCAGCGAAATTGTCAAAGAGCAGAGTGATTATGTTGTCTGCCCTTGATTATAAGCCGGATGCTTTTAATGTAGCAGAGTATATGAGTGTTGAAACCCGCTCCATCAATTCATACAACAATAGTTTCGAGGCGTTGGCGAAGGATTTGCAAAGATATAAACGTACAGGATATGCAGTGGTACTGGTATGTAATTCAAGAACCAGAGCTGGAAGAATCGTTGAGGATTTAGAAAGTGTAGGAGTGCCTGCACATTTTAGCGAAGACTTTAGTAAAGTTATTGAACCAGGCACGGTAATGGTTACCTATGGTAATCTTCATAAGGGATTCGAATATCCGTTATTAAGATTTGTGGTGATTGCGGAAAATGATATATTCACCGGAAATACTAAGAAAAAGGCGCGTAAAAAGGTTTATGACGGAAAGTCTATTGCTTCATTTAATGAGCTTAACGTGGGGGACTACGTGGTTCATGAGATACACGGACTTGGTATATATAAGGGAATAGAGAAGATAAAGGTAGAAGGCACGGAGAAGGATTACGTAAAGATTGCATATGCCGACAACAGTCATCTTTATGTGCTGGCTACTCAGCTTGATCGCTTACAGAAGTATGCTGCGGCAGATGTGGAGAAGAAACCGAAGATTAACAAGTTAGGCTCTCAGGAGTGGGCAAAAACAAAGACCAAGGTAGCAAAGGCTGTTGAGGAGGTTGCGAAGGACCTTGTGGAGCTTTATGCTATCAGACAGCAACAGAAGGGTTATGCCTATGGTGCAGATACAGTATGGCAGAGAGAGTTCGAGGAAATGTTCCCTTATGAGGAAACTGACGATCAGCTCACAGCTATAGCAGATACCAAAAGGGATATGGAAAGCAGTCGTATTATGGACAGACTTATCTGTGGAGATGTAGGATACGGAAAAACAGAGGTTGCCATCCGTGCGGCATTTAAGGCTGTTCAGGAAGGTAAACAGGTGGCATATCTGGTACCAACAACTATCTTAGCACAGCAACATTTCAATACATTTGAACAAAGAATGAAGAACTTTCCATTAAAGGTGGCACAGCTTTCCAGCTTCAGAACTGCTAAGGAGATAAAAGAAACGCTGACGGACCTTAAGAAGGGCTTTGTGGACGTGGTTATCGGAACTCACAGACTGCTTTCGAAGGATGTACAGTTTAAGGATTTGGGACTGCTGATCATAGATGAGGAGCAGCGTTTTGGTGTGTCTCATAAAGAAAAGATTAAGCAGCTTAAAAATGATGTGGATGTACTGACGCTTAGTGCCACCCCGATTCCAAGAACGCTTCATATGAGTCTTGTGGGAATTCGTGATATGAGCGTGCTTGAAGAACCGCCGGTGGATAGAGTGCCTATACAGACATTTGTTACGGAGCACAATGATGAAATGATTCGAGAGGCCATAGGTCGTGAGCTTTCGCGAGGCGGTCAGGTGTATTACGTGTATAACAAGGTTCGCAGTATTGATGAGGTTGCGGCTCATATACAGGCACTTGTTCCGGAGGCCAATGTTGCGTATGCCCATGGACAGATGGATAAACGTGAGTTAGAGCATGTTATGTACGATTTTATCAGTGGTGATATTGATGTGCTTATATCAACTACAATTATTGAAACTGGTATGGATATCTCCAATGTTAACACTATGATAATAGAGGATGCTGATAAGTTTGGCCTTTCCCAGCTTTATCAGCTTAGAGGACGTGTGGGAAGAAGTAACAGAACAGCTTACGCATTTTTACTGTACAGAAGAGACAGGATGTTGACAGAAGTAGCGGAAAAGCGTCTTAGTGCCATCAGAGAGTTTTCGGATTTCGGCTCGGGATTTAAGATTGCTATGAAGGACCTTGAAATCAGAGGTGCCGGCAATGTGCTGGGAAAGACACAGCACGGTCATATGGCAGCAGTTGGTTATGACCTTTACTGCAAAATGCTTAATCAGGCTGTAAACAGTTTGAAGGGTATAAGCAACGGTTATGGTTTTGAAACTAGCGTAAATATGTCTGTTGATGCATTTATACCGGCAACATATATTAAGAGTGAATATCAGAAACTGGATATCTATAAACGTATTGCAGGTATTGAGACTAAGGAAGAAATGCAGGATATGATTGATGAGCTTACGGACCGTTATGGTAGTTTGCCAAAGTCAGCATCCAATCTTTTGAAGATTGCACTTATCAAAGCAAAAGCACATAAGCTTGGAGCTCTTGAGATTAAGGGTGGTCTTGATGAAAGCAGTGATCCGTCTGTGTGGAGAACCACAATAAAAATGTATGGAAAAGCGGATATCAATTCGTCAGCCATTCCTGACTTTGTGGACAGTTTCGGTGGTTCATTACGACTGGTAGCAGGAGCAGAGCCGACGTTTGTATGGCGAGTTATAAAGAAAAAGTATTCAGGTGCAGGAGAGTATCTGGATGGATTGATGGATATGATAGAGGTGATGGAAGGGGCGCTTGGAGCATAAAATTAAAGGGGTGGTCATATACCTTACAGACTCGTTCTCACTTGTTGATAAACGCAACGGTACTAAACTCACAAAATTAAACAAGGTTTAATTTTGTGAGTTAAGTGCCGGCGGGAGTTACTTAGCATTGCATAATAAAATAGGCTTCTTTTCTGCGAAATTGCTTTCCAGGCCTGTAAGAAATTTCTTAATAAAACCCATTGACTTCTTATGCATAAGTGGTATAATACTTTAAAGCGTAACACTTTAAAGTGATAAAGCGAAATGAAAAAGCATTAACAGCAGAACAGGATGTAAGAAACTGTGGCAATAAGGAGGAAGCGATTATGGCGAAGAAGGGTGAGTTAATTTCATTCAGACCGGATATTAAGGTAGTTGATTGTACATTAAGAGACGGAGGTCTTGTTAATGATTTCTTTTTTGATGATGATTTTGTGAAGAATCTGTATATGGCTAATGTGGCAGCAGGTGTTGATTATATGGAATTTGGATATAAGGCATCAAAAGAGATATTTGATGTTAAGGAGTTTGGTAAGTGGAAGTTTTGTGATGAGCAGGACATCAGAGATATTGTAGGTGATAATGATACAGACATGAAAATCGCTGTTATGGCGGATGTGGGCAGAACCGATTATAAGAAGGACATTATTCCTAAGAAGGATAGTGTTATTGATATGGTTCGTATAGCTACATATGTTAATACAATTCCTGCAGCAGTTGAGATGATTAATTATTGTGCAGAGATGGGATATGAGACTTCTATAAATGTGATGGCTATATCTACTGCCAGTGAGAATGATTTGGATATTGCGTTAGATCTTTTATCTAAGAGTGCGGTGAATATTATTTACCTTGTAGATAGTTATGGTTCTATGTATCCGGAGCAGATTAGAAGATATGCAGAGAAATACACAGAGATAGCAGAAGCTAATGGAAAGTCAGTAGGTATTCATGCACATAACAACCAGCAGTTGGCATTTGCTAATACTATTGAGGCTTGTGCTTATGGAGTAAGCTACCTTGATGCTACTATCAGTGGTCTTGGAAGAGGCGCCGGAAACTGTAATATGGAATTACTCTTAGGATTCCTTCGTAATCCTAAATACAGCTTGAATCCGATTCTTAAATTTATTCAGAATCGCATATTGCCACTTAAGCAGTCAGGTGTTGTGTGGGGATGTGATGTACAGTATATGCTTACAGGTCAGCAGAATCAGCATCCTCGTTCGGCTATAGCATTTACTAATGATAAGCGTGAAGATTATGCAAAATTCTATCAATCAGTGCTTGATAGAGAGTAAAGAAAATATATTAGAATACTATCTATGTTAATGAGGTGCGGCACGTAAGGTGTCGCGCCTTTTTGCTTTATAGGAAACTTTGTTCCAGGTTGCTTGACAAATGTTTTGAGAAGGAGTATTGTAAATAGTATAGAAATTGGACAAAAAGTATTGTCTAAGCGTACGTGAAAAAGGAGGGATTATTATGAGGGGCAAAAGAGTCACAGGTATTGTGTTGTTGGTGGTATTAATGAGTGTGATGCTGACTGCGTGTGCACCTGATAACACTAGCAACTATGAAAGTGGGGAGCAGACTAAGATTGCACAAGGTGTCAACAATAAGGAAACAGTTGATGCGATAGTGGTGAGTGAAAATGAAACTGTCAAAAAAAAGTCAGTGACACGTTTTTCGACAGATAATGTGTATAATCAGAATGGGGTTAAATTGTTATCTTGTGCATTAGAAAAAACGGTAGATGCTTACAAGAAAAAAGAGGAATGGGTGCTGGAGTTTGAGAATACTTCATCCCAGACTGTGGAGTTGTGCCTTAGGGTAGATTATTATAATGGAATGGCTTTAGAAGGTGCTGGTAACAATGAGAAAGTGGTTAATACAGGAGAGAGTTGTACGTTCAGAATAGACCAAGAAAGTGTGTTAGGTATAAATGACAGATACTTTAAATCACTTTGCATGGGAGCACCGGATACAATAGGGTTTTACATTGCGCAAAGCAATATGGATGGTAAACATTTGGCTGAGTCTAAGATTGTAAAATTTGTAAGTGAGGATAAAAGTTGTAATGTAGTTGCGGGTACAGAAATATATAATAAGAATGGACTGCGAATGGTGATGTATGATTCTTATACATATGAATTGAATAATTCATCATACAAGCTGGGTGATATAGCGGCATATCCTGTAGTTATAGAGAATACATCTGAACAGTTTTACAGAGTTCAGGTATGGGCTGTAGTAGATGAGGATCCGCATGATGAAGGGATTTTGACTAATTCAATGGCGGGTACACGTGAGATGTGCAGGATTGATATGCAGAAGTATGTTATGACTCAGTGGGATACCATGTGGCCTAATAATGTGCAGGGAAAGATTTTCAGATTTGATATATTGGATGTGAATTATAATGTAATTGACACATTTGAAATACCACTTTTGTATTGACTTTACCATAGCATAGCAGTAAAATACGGATAGGAATTGCGTTTGGTTGCCATGCGTGAACTGTGGTTGACGCCTTTTATGTGCAATCAGCAGGAAAGGAAGTATTTACGATGGAAAAGAAGAATCTTGATTGGGCTAATCTCGGATTTGGTTATGTAAAGACAGATAAGAGATTTGTATCAAACTATAAGGATGGAGCGTGGGACGAAGGCGTTATCACAGAGGATGACAAGGTTGTTATCAGCGAGTGTGCAGGCGTTCTTCAGTATGCACAGACGTGTTTCGAGGGCTTGAAGGCATACACAACAGAGGATGGACATATTGTTATGTTCAGACCTGATATGAATGCTAAGCGTATGGCTGATTCAGCTAAGAGACTTGAGATGCCTGTATTCCCAGAGGACAAGTTTGTTGAGGCGGTTGCGGCTACAGTAAAGGCTAATGCAGCATGGGTGCCACCATTTGGTTCAGGTGCGACACTTTATATTCGTCCGTATATGTTTGGAAGCAATCCTGTTATTGGTGTTAAGCCAGCAACAGAGTATCAGTTTAGAGTATTCACTACTCCTGTAGGTCCATATTTTAAGGGCGGTGCAAAGCCACTTACACTCAAGGTTTCTGATTTTGATAGAGCAGCACCTAACGGCACAGGTCACATTAAGGCAGGTCTTAACTACGCTATGAGCTTACATGCTATTGTTACAGCTCATGATGAGGGCTATGCAGAGAATATGTACCTTGATTCAGCTACAAGAACTAAGGTTGAGGAGACTGGTGGAGCTAACTTCCTTTTTGTAACAAAGGATGGCAAGCTTGTAACACCTAAGTCTGATACAATCCTTCCATCGATCACACGTCGCTCGCTTTGCCATGTTGCTAAGGAGTACTTAGGTATGGAGGTTGAGGAGAGAGAAGTTCTTCTTTCAGAAGTATACGATTTTGCAGAGTGTGGACTTTGTGGTACAGCAGCAGTTATCTCACCTGTTGGCAAGATTGTTGATCACGGCAAGGAAATCTGCTTCCCAAGTGGTATGGAGAAGATGGGTCCAACTATCCAGAAGCTTTATGACACACTTACTGGTATTCAGATGGGCAAGATTGAGGCTCCAGAGGGATGGATTTATACAGTTGAATAATTGATTTGTAAAATATTGATAAAATGTATTGTATTTTATAGATTGATTGAGTATAATATATATGAGAGCAGAGATGTTCTTCTTCATCAATGATGAGTCCTGTGACGGTTCTGACAGGACGGTAATATAAAAGCTGACCGGGTGATGAAGATTATAACGGGAGGTTATGCCTCCCGTTTTTTGCACAGATTATTGATACTTATAGTTTGTTTTATAAACGGAGGCGAATTATTGAAATCAGACGAATATGATTATCAGATACTAAAGTTAACGAACCATATGAATATTCCACGATTAGGTATTTTCATAAGGAATTGGGTTTAAACTGAAAGTTATGCCCACATTTTGTCAAAAAAACCAGGATATTTAATTGTGATATATATGGATTTTTTGTCTTAGATATGATAATATTGTACAAGATATGAATAATAAAAGTATGATAGAAAGAGGCATAAAGGAATGACAGATATCAGTACTAACGAAAGAGTTTTGCGTTCATCAGTGACTATGGATGAAAGTAAGAAGATTGAGAAGGTATTGCGAGAGAATAATATATCATATTACGAAAAGTGGAATACTCACAAGGGTTTACTGAGTTTTTTAAATAACGGTAAGAATGCAAAGTGTGATATCTATATACATAAGGATGCGTTGGAAGCCGCCGAAAAGGCGCTTGGAAAAGATGCTTAACAGTTGTGTGTGATATGGCGTGACAGTTTTACTGTCACGCCAGTTTGCGTTTTAAACTATATTTTGAGTATAGAGAAAATTTAAAATACATTAATTAAGGAGATAATTTATGCAAAGCAGAGTAAGCTTTAAGAAACATTGGAAAAACATATTGGCTATGATGTTGATTCTGTCAGTTGTGGCAGGGTGCTTTTTAGGCTGTAGTCAGGCAAATCAGGAATCCAAGCAGATTGATGAGAAGTTTATTGTTGGATTTGACGCAGAATTTCCGCCATATGGTTATATGGATGAAAGCGGACAGTATGTTGGGTTTGACCTTGATTTGGCGGCGGAAGTGTGCGAACGTAATGGTTGGACACTGGTAAAACAACCGATTGAGTGGGCTAGTAAAGATATGGAGTTGAATTCCGGAATGATTGATTGTATCTGGAATGGCTTCACTATGAATGGTAGAGAGCAGGAGTATACATGGTCTTCTGCTTATGTAGATAATTCACAGGTTGTTGTAGTAAAGAAAGACTCTAGTATTCAGAAGCTTTCAGACCTTGCAGGTAAGGTGGTTGTAGTGCAGTCTGATTCATCGGCGTTGGCGGCATTTGAAGGAGAAGGTGCTACAGAGGATAATAAAGCCTTAGCGGCATCCTTTAAGACATTACAGCAGCTTGGAGATTATAACAGTGCATTTATGAATCTTGAAGCAGGTTCAGCAGATGCAGTATGTATGGATTATGGTGTTGCAAAGTATGAGATAGAGTCTCGTGGAGATAAGTTCATTATGCTTGATGAGAGAGTTTCGTCTGAAGCATATGGTGTAGGTTTCAAGAAAGGTAATACAGCACTTAGAGACAGAGTTCAGGAAACTCTTAATGAGATGCTGGCTGATGGAACATTTAAAAGTATTGCAAGTAAATGGGATTTGGCAGACAGTGTGTGTCTTGGAGAACCAGGAAGCGATGCTGTTATGAAAGCTGAGAAGGAAGGACAGGCATCGGAAGCCATTATGGCAAAGATATGGAATATAGTTGTTCAACTTTCAGAAGGTATGCTTGCATCCCTTGCTATATTTGTGCTTACGTTGTTGTTTGCACTTCCGCTGGGATTAGTTATAACATTTATTAGAAGATCTAAGTTAAAGGTGCTTCAATGGATTGCCAGAGTTTACATATCAATTATGCGAGGAACACCGCTTATGCTTCAGCTTTTAGTAGTGTTCTTTGGTCCATACTATCTTTTTGGTATGTCATTGTCATTTAGTTACAGATTCTATGCAGTAATTATAGGCTTTACATTGAATTATGCAGCGTACTTTGCGGAGATATACCGTTCAGGTATAGAGGCAGTTCCACAGGGGCAGTACGAGGCGGCAGCTGTGCTTGGATATACTAAGGCACAGACATTTGGTAAGATTATCTTCCCACAGATGGTAAAGATAGTTATGCCTCCGGTTACTAATGAGGTTATTACACTTGTTAAAGATACATCATTAGCATTCGCTCTTGCCTACACGGAAATGTTTACACTTGCGAAGCAGATTGCGGCAGCAGAGACAAGTATTATGCCACTTTTTATAGCAGGTGTGTTTTACTATGTATTTAACTTTGTTGTTGCATTTGTATGTGAGCGCATTGAGAAAAAGATGCAGTTTGGAGGTAAGTCATGAAGCTTTTAGAGATGAATAATGTACACAAGAGTTATGGCAGCCTTGATGTGTTAAAGGGTATAGATATTGAGGTAAATGAAGGGGAAGTTGTGGCTATTATCGGACCATCCGGTTCCGGTAAGTCAACATTGCTTCGCTGTGCTACACTTCTTGAAAAGATGGACAAGGGGACGCTTTGCTTTGGTGAGGCAAAAGCCACAGTTAATGAGGTTGATGAAGCTACACGTTATGTGTCTAACAAAGAACTTACAGCAGTTAAGAGCAATTTCGGGTTAGTGTTTCAGAATTTCAATCTTTTTCCGCATTATACTGTGCTTAAAAATATAACAGATGCACCTGTTACAGTGCAGAAAGTTAGTAAGGAGGAGGCTGTAGCCAATGCGAAGAAGCTTCTTTCTAAGGTTGAACTTGCAGATAAGGCGGACAGTTATCCTGCACAGCTTTCAGGCGGTCAACAGCAAAGAGTAGCTATTGCAAGAGCATTGGCTATGAATCCTAAGGTTCTGTTCTTTGATGAGCCCACATCGGCACTGGATCCGGAGATTACAGCAGGTATTCTTAAGGTGCTTAAAGACTTGGCTGCAGAAAAAATGACTATGGTTATTGTTACTCATGAAATCGATTTTGCGAAGAAAGTTGCGGATAGAGTTATATTTATGGATGGCGGTGTTATAGTAGAGCAGGGTACACCGGCAGAAGTTATAGATAATCCTAAGAGTGAGAGAACAAAGGCATTCTTATCACATTTGCGTGACTAGTGTAACAGTTAGAGGCGGAGCAGATTATGAAGATTTTTGTTTACAGCATGAGAGAATACGACGAAAAGCCGTATTTTGATAAGTATTGCAGTCAGTATGGTGTAGAGTACGGATATACTACGCAGACACCATGTATTGATAATGCATATATGGCTGAAGGGTATGACGTAATAGATATAATTACTACTGTAATGGATAAGCCATTGTTAGACGAGTTTCATAAGATGGGTGTAAAATGCATATCTACGCGAACCATAGGCTATGACCATATAGATGTTGAGTACGCAAAGTCACTGGGGATTGGAGTGGTAAATGTTTCTTATTCCCCTGCTACGGTTGCAGATTATACAATAATGTTGATGCTGATGGGTTGTAGGAAGTATCGACACACTATGGAACGTGCGAATATTCAGGATTTTACCCTCAAAGGAAAGATAGGCAGAGAGCTTGGAAATTGTACCGTAGGTGTTATTGGAACAGGCAGAATAGGATGTAAAGTTATAGAGGAACTTAGCGGTTTTAAATGTAAGGTTCTTGCTTATGATATAGCAGAATGTGAAGAAGTTAAGAGGTATGCAAGCTATACAGACCTTGATACAATGTTTGCTAAGGCAGACATTGTTACATTGCATGCACCTGCTACAGATGATAATTATCATATGATTAATGCATCGGCTATCAACAAGATGAAGGATGGTGTTATGATTATCAATTGCGCCAGAGGTTCATTGATAGATACGGAAGCATTGATAGCTGGAATAGAAAGTGGTAAGATAGGATTTGCAGGACTTGATGTAGTAGAGCATGAGCATGGTCTGTATTACTTTAACAGAGTGGGAGAACCATTAGGTAATCCGCAGTTGGCTATTCTTAAGTCATATTCCAATGTTATAGTGACGCCACATGCCGCATTTTACACAGAAGAAGCAGTGTCGGATATGGCAGAGAATTCTATTATAAATGCAAAGGAATATATGACTTGTTAACGATAAATAGTAGTATAATGACAGGAGGAAAGATGATAATGGACAAAGAAATCTTAGATGAAAGAGAAAGACGTAGAATTAAGAGGAAGAAGATAAGGAAAATCAAAAGAATATTAGCGCGTGTAGGAATATCAGTGGCTACGGCATTGCTATTAGTGCTTTTATTTCTTGTAGGCGTTGTGTTTGTGCTTGAAAAAGGACCTTCGAAAACAGCAACAGAGTTATTCGTTAATTCGGCAATGGAAACGAGTGCAGGAAAATTTTTGGCGAGAGTGTTTATATCTGCAGATGAGTTGGAAGAGATTCTTAATGCTAATACAATTAAATCATCTGATGAAGTTACAGATACAACACTTATTGATTTCGAAGAGGATGATACAGATGACAGATTTGTAGATGAAGACGGTGATGGCCTAGTTCTTTTGGATATAGTGGGGTCCACTTACAATGGAAAGATGTTGATTATAAAAGATCCATCAAGAGTAACTGTTGGAATGAGTGGTCCATATGGATCGGGATATTATGGAAAACCGGTTAATCAGATTGCACAGAAATACGAAGCTATTGCGGCTGTTAATGGTGGCGGATTTGTGGATGTAGGTGGCTGCGGTTTGGGAGGAGAGCCGATAGGGCTTGTAATCTCAGGTGGTAAGCTTATGTGGGGGTCGTTGCAGGAAACTTATGAAGTAATAGGTCTTGATAAGAATAACACCTTAGTTGTAGGCAAGATGACGGCACAGGAAGCACTTGATAAAGGCGTACGAGATGCAATTAGTTTTGGTCCGATACTTATTGTTAACGGCAAATCAGCTGATATATCAGGTAATGGAGGTGGATTAAATCCACGTTCAGTAATTGGACAGCGTAAAGATGGCTCGATTATTTTATTGGTACTCAATGGAAGACAAATAAATAGTATCGGTGCAACATATGGCGATTTGATAGACATTATGCAGGAGTATGGAGCTGTTAATGCAGCGAATCTTGATGGAGGCTCTTCATCAATAATGTATTACAAGGGAGAATACATTACTTCGAGCTGTTCAATTTATGGACCTAGATATTTACCTACTACAATAATAGTGAAGTGATATGAGGATAAGTTATGAAGTTAAAAAATAAGAAGAAAAAGAACCTGTTTTGGGTAATATATGGAATAGCTACAGCAGTAACAGCTATTATTGGCGTGATAGTGCTTGTGATATTGTGGGATTTTCTTGCGGCATATGAGAAGTCTCAACCGAAGTACATAGTTAACAATGTGATTGAAAAAGTCGGTAACAAAGACCAAAGTTATGTCAATGATTATATTTTGGAGCAAGTTTCAGAATTTGAAAAGAATGAAGTATCAAAGATTGCAGATGAATATTTTAATGGAACATGGACATATTCTAAGAAATCTAGCGAATATACAGCGGATGCACCAGTGTATAATCTTAAGAAGGATGGTATAAACAAAGGTGTGTTGAGACTTAAAAAGAGTGACGAGCGTGGTGAATATAATACACCTGTGTGGCTTGTTGAAGATATAGCGTTTTCTGTAGATACAAAAGAATATGTGGTTACTATTCCGGAAGGTGCAAAACTTAAGGTGAATGGTATTGAGGTTGCAGACAGCTATATTACGGATGCTAATGTAGAGTGTGAGGATCTTGTTAATGCGAAAGCGTATCTTAGTAAAGTTCCGGTTATGAAAAAATATACTATATCGGGGCTTATGTATGAACCGCAGATTAGTGCTATAGGAGCGTATGGTGGCGAGCTTAAGATTGCTAAGAATGAAGCTGCTAAAGATGAATCTGGTAATCGTTATACGAATATTGTATTTGATCAGGATAATAATTCAGCACTTATTGCGGCACAGAAAGAGCGTATAATTGCAGCTACAAAAACGTATGGGTATTTTGCTAATCATGCCAGAACATTTAGCCAACTTGCAGCGTACACAATGACTGGTTCTTATGCATATAAATATATGAAGAGAATTGCGGATAATGATATTTGGAGTACTGGACGAACAGAAGGTACATTTGAGAATGTTAAAATATTAAATGAACGTGTTTATTCAGAAGATTGTTTTTCGTGTGAAGTTAAGTTTACGTATAAGGTTAGAACGGTTATCAAGTGGGAAGAGTTTGATACACATGTATATTATATGTTTGTAAAAAAAGGTGATACATATTATATGGTGGACTTTGCATTTGTGGAGGAATAGGTTTTCTAAGAATACGTATTTAGGAGAATCGAATGTTTCATTTTATTGTAAATACCAGTTCGCGCAGTGGCAATGCTGCACGTATATGGTCTGAACTGGAAAGTTATTTGAAACAACGGAATATAGATTTTAGATACTGGATACTTGAGTATGAAGGGCATGCAACGGAGGTTGCAAGTCTGATATGTGATAATTATGCCGGTGAGATTAACCTGGTTGTAGTTGGCGGAGACGGAACTGTCAATGAAGTGATTAATGGCATAACTGACTTTGACAGAGTGAGATTTGCCGTTATACCAACGGGTTCAGGTAACGATTTCATCAGGGGGCTGAAGTTAAAGGGAAAGCCAATTGACCACCTTAAGCGTATAGTTGCAAGTACACAAAGCAAGTTTATAGATATAGGTAATGTAACCTGGACTGATGATAAGGGGAATAGTGGATATAGGCTTTTTGCTATCAGTGCCGGTGTCGGTATGGATGCTATTGTGTGTAAGAAGGCATTGACTTCCAAGATAAAAAAGGTGCTTAACAAGATTGGACTTGGAAAACTAACATATCTTGTAATTACGGTGCAGACTCTTTTTAGCATGAAGACAGTGGATGCAGATGTTGAGTTTGAGGGCGAGATTTGCGAT
Source organism: Lachnospira sp. (assembly GCA_045543195.1). Lineage (GTDB taxonomy): Bacteria > Bacillota > Clostridia > Lachnospirales > Lachnospiraceae > Lachnospira. Next base: position 725 of record JAZQME010000003.1, on the reverse strand, counting down.
GGTACAGGGGATGGAGTAGAGGTATATTCTCGTGTTTATAAAAAACTTATATTCTCTGCAGCTATGAACTTTAGAGCAGAAGGTGGTGGTGTGCCTATGTCGCCTAAGGCAGATGCTACAGATGGTTTGCTGTCTGTATGTAGTGTGGCAGGAATACCCAAGTGGAGAACGTTTCTAGTGTTACCGATTCTTGTTATGGCAAAGCATGAGCCACTTAAAGGTGTTGAGATTATAGATGCCAGACAGGTAAGAATGAAGCTTAACAGAGCTGAGGTGCTCCATGCAGATGGAGAGTATATAGGAGATGTGACAGAGGTTACATTTAGGTGTAAACATAGAGCGTTAAAGATTATGATGTAGATACGGGGGCTGGTGCAGTAACGTAAGTAAGGTCGTTGCTGCACCAGCCCCTTTTCTGTAAGCATCCATAGAGAATGCTTTGTTTTCGTGATTTTTACAACCGTCTTATAGGACCTCCATCAAAGGATGAGTAGGCCAGAGGATTTTTTCTATATGTAGCAGGTGAGATGCCTAGCTTCGCCGTAAACTGGCGGGTAAAATATGAATCATATTTGAAGCCGCAACTGATATGTACCCTCTTTACTGGACAAAACAGTAAGGAGGGTATTTTTATGCGCTACTCATATGAGTATAAAATGAAATGTGTTGATACATATCGCACCGGTGTATACCCTGAAACACCGGAAGGTATCTCTCAAGACAGT
>JAZQME010000002.1:0-155371 GCA_045543195.1 Lachnospira sp. | reverse complement strand
AACTGGAAATGGAACTGCTGGCCAGAAAAGGCAGAGGCTATGTATGCTGCAAGACGTGCTGAAGCAGAAGCACCTGCACAGGAAGAAGCTCCTGCTGAGGATGTGATTGATATCGAGGCAAAGGAAGAAATCGAGTACGGAGATTTCGCAAAAATGCAGTTCCAGGTGGGGGAAATCATTGCTTGTGAGGCAGTTCCCAAGTCTAAGAAGTTACTTTGCTCACAGGTACGTGTGGGAAGCCAGGTGCGTCAGATTGTATCGGGAATTAAGGCTCATTATACACCGGAAGAAATGGTGGGCAAAAAGGTAATGGTACTTGTAAACTTAAAACCTGCCACATTAGCAGGAGTACTTTCAGAGGGTATGCTTCTTTGCGCAGAGGACGCGGATGGTAATTTGGCACTGATGACCCCGGAAAAGAACATGCCCGCAGGTGCGGAGATATGTTAATAGAGAAAAAAGATTTTTCTTTTGAGATTAGAGAAGCGAAGGCAGAGGATTGGAAGCCGGCAATGAATATGGTGTGGAAAACCTTCCTGAAATTTGAGGGAAGGGATTACACCCAGGAAGGTATCCGTAATTTCTGGGATTTTATTACGGATAAGCAACTCTATTATGCTTTTTTGGATGGAGTGTATCGTGCCTGGGTTGCCACGGACGGAAAGAAAATTATTGGATTTGCGTCTATACGAAACGGAAATCTTCTGTCCTTGCTTTTTGTGGATGAAAAATATCATCGACTGGGAGTGGGGAGTGCACTGATTGAGCGTCTGTGCACACATTTGAAGCTGGATGAAGGTTTGGACAGTATTCGGGTGAAAGCAGCACCTTATGCATTAGACTTTTATAAAAAGGTAGGGTTTACTGCATTGGGTGAAGAAGAGCATTATGCCGGAATACGTGTTACTGCCATGAAGAAGTCTTTTTAGTAATTTAGAAAGGAAGTTTACATGAAAATATTTGATATTGACGGCCCCCTGATGCAGGGGTTAACTAAGATTGCGGACTTGATGATTTTGAATTTTCTTACCATTCTTTGTTGTTTACCCGTTGTGACAGCCGGGGCTGCAATTACAGCACTTCATTATCAGGTGCTCAAAATGGTTCGTAAAGAAGATACTTATGTGGTGCGTGGATATTTTAAGGCCTTTAAAGAGAATTTTAAACAGGCTACAATAGTATGGTTGCTTTTGATAGTGGCTGTATTATTTATTATTTTTGATTATGTAGTGATTGGTTTCAGTGAAGAGGGTGGCATTGCATATTGGTATGGTGTGGTAATCGGTGCATTTGCAATTTTTATTGCATTTACTGCTACCATGGTATTTCCGATTATGGCAAAGTTCTCTAACACAACCATTCGTACCATAAAAAATGCCATGGCTATCAGTGTGTTGAAGTTCCCGCAGACTATACTTATGTTGATTATGTATGCGATTCCGATATTTATCACATTGTTTTTCCTTCCTTTGCTTCCTATGGTATTAATGTTTGGATTTTCGATGCCTGTGTATGGAAGTGCAGCGCTTTACAACAAGTTTTTCCTGAAATTGGAAGCGCAGATTATAGAAACGAAGATTGCAAATGGTGAAATTGTAGAGCCCGAACCGGACCCTGATCGCATTTTTAAGGATGAATTGGATGAGAGTTTGATTGGACGAGATAATTAATTGTACAAATTACCAAGAAAATTACATAAAAAATGTTCAAAATGACGGTGAAAATAAAAAAACTGTATTTTTCTTGGCAAAACATACAATCCTTTCACAAATCTTTGTGAAATAGTAGCATGGAAAAAGAAAAGGTTTTTCGATATACTTACCTTTAGAATGTAACAGCATGGCTGTTAATTAAGTAAGATACGTTTTTTAAAACGAAAGGAGTTTTACAGTATGGCAAGTTTATCATTAAAGAATGTATGTAAGGTTTATCCTAACGGCTTCGAAGCAGTTAAGAACTTTAACCTTGAAATTCCAGACCAGGAATTCATCATCTTCGTAGGACCTTCAGGTTGTGGTAAGTCTACCACCCTTCGTATGATCGCAGGTTTGGAAGATATTTCTTCTGGTGAATTAAAGATTGGTGACAGAGTAGTTAATGACGTTGAACCTAAGGATAGAGATATCGCGATGGTTTTCCAGAACTACGCTTTGTATCCTCATATGTCAGTTTATGACAACATGGCTTTCGGTCTTAAGTTAAGAAAAGTACCGAAGGATCAGATTGATAAGATGGTTAAGGAAGCAGCTAAGATTCTTGACTTAACTCCCCTCCTTGATCGTAAGCCCAAGGCTCTGTCCGGTGGTCAGAGACAGCGTGTTGCTATGGGTCGTGCTATTGTTCGTCACCCTAAAGTATTTTTGATGGATGAGCCTCTCTCCAACTTGGATGCTAAGTTGAGAGTACAGATGCGTGTTGAGATTTCTAAGCTTCACCAGAGATTACAGACAACAATCATCTACGTTACACATGACCAGACAGAGGCTATGACACTTGGTACAAGAATCGTAGTTCTTAAGGATGGTATCATTCAGCAGGTAGATACACCACAGAACCTTTACAATACACCACAGAACATTTTCGTTGCTGGATTCATCGGATCTCCACAGATGAACCTTATCGATGCTGACGTTATCGAAGAGGGTTCTAACGTAGTTCTTCAGATGGATGAGAACGTAGCTATCAAGTTGCCAGCTGACAAGAGCAAGGTAATCATCGATGGTGGTTATGTTGGTAAGAAGGTTGTTGTTGGTATTCGTCCAGAGGATATCAAGAACGATGAGGACTTCGTTGCTAAGCATTCAGAGACAACATTCAAGTCTGAGGTTAAGGTATACGAGTTACTTGGTGCAGAAGTTAACCTTCACTATGATATTGCTGATCAGACATGTACAGCAAAGGTTAACCCACGTACAACAGCTCGTCCTGGTGATGTTGTAACATTTGCTATGGATGTTGCTAGACTTCATGTATTCGATAAGGAAACAGAGCAGATTATCACTCACTAATTATGAGTCATAATTGACATTTTTAAAGATATTTAGAGGAAATGTATAGAAATTGTACATTTCCTCTTTTATTTTTTGTCGTTTTGCTTTACAATATAAACAGGATAATATTTGAAGGGGTGTACCTATGATTTCAAATCAGACATTACAAACGACAATAGATGGTATTAAGTCAATTTCGCGAGTTGACTTATGCGTTATTGATGCAGCCGGTAAGGTTGTTGCCAGAACATTTGATGAGTCAAGAACTAATGTATCAGATGCTGTGGCATTTATTAACTCACAGGTTGAAAGCCAGGTGGTTAATGGATGTCAGTTCTTTAAGGTTCTTGACGACAATTCTTTAGAGTATGTTGTTTTGGTTCAAGGGACAAGCGATGAGGCTCATATGATAGGAAAGATGGCAACTTTCCAGATTCAGAATCTGTTAGTTGCGTACAAGGAAAGGTTTGATAAAGACAATTATATTAAGAATCTTTTGCTTGATAATCTTTTGAGAGTAGATATGTATACAAGAGCAGAGAAGCTTCATATTGATACAGATGTGAAGAGAGTTGTTTACATTATTGAGACTAAGAGAGAGAAAGATACTAACGCTTTAGAGATAGTTAAAACTCTTTATGCAGGAAAGTCAAGGGATTTCATAACTGCTGTTGATGAGAAGAGTATTATTCTTGTAAAAGAGGTTAAGGGAACTGAGACTTACGCAGAGCTTGATAAGACTGCGGAAGTTATTGTTGACATGCTCAATACAGAGGCTATGAGTGCAGCGCATGTGGCTTATGGTACTATTGTTAACGATATAAGAGAAGTTTCACGTTCTTATAAAGAAGCAAAGATGGCCCTTGATGTGGGTAAGATATTCTACAGCAACAAGAATGTTGTTGGTTACGGAAAACTTGGTATTGGCAGAATTATCTATCAGTTGCCTATTCCTTTGTGTCAGATGTTTATTAAGGAAATATTTGGCGAGATTACACCTGATGATTTTGACGATGAGATGTTGTCTACTATCAACAAGTTTTTTGAGAACAGCTTGAATGTATCGGAGACATCAAGGCAATTATATATCCATAGAAACACTCTTGTGTACAGACTTGACAAGCTTCAGAAGATGACAGGTCTTGATATAAGAGTATTTGATGATGCAATTACACTTAAGATTGCGCTAATGGTAGTCAAGTATATGAAGTATATGGAGAGCAAAGACACATTTTAATGGAGGAGATTACCGATGATAATCTTAGAAAATGTTTCAAAGACATATTCTACCGGTGTTCCGGCTTTGGAAGGGATTAATTTGCATATTCAGAAGGGTGAATTTGTCTTTATCGTAGGAAAGAGTGGCTCGGGAAAGTCTACTCTTATTAAGCTGTTGCTTAAAGAGCTTGAGCCTACATCAGGAAAGATATATGTTAACAAAAAGTTTGTAAATAAGGTAACAAGGAAGAAACTGCCATATCTTAGAAGAGATATTGGTGTAATATTCCAGGATTTCAGGCTTTTGCATGACCGCAATGTTTTTGACAATATTGCGTTTGCTATGAAAGTTGTTGAGGCGCCTACAAAGAAAATTAAGAGCAGAGTATTGTCACTTCTTTCGATGGTTGGTCTGCTTGATAAGTATAAGGCTTTTCCTAACCAGATGTCTGGTGGTGAGCAGCAGAGAGTTGCTATTGCCAGAGCATTGATTAATAAGCCTTCTATCTTGTTGTGCGATGAGCCTACAGGTAATCTGGATCCTGCTAACTCAGCAGAGATTATGAAGATTCTCGACAGAGCTAATAAGCAGGGTACAACAGTGCTTGTAGTTACTCACAACATGGACATAGTGCATCAAATGAAAAAGCGTACTATCACTATGAGTGAAGGTAAGATAATCAGCGATATGGAAAAGGGTGGTTATTTCTATGAGGATTAGATCATTAGGACATCACATAAAAGAAGGATTTAAGAACATATATAGAAATCGTTTGTTTTCATTGGCTTCAATTGCCACGATTTCAGCTTGTATATTCCTATTTGGTGTGTTTTATTCGATAGTTACAAACTTTAATTATATGCTCAATGAAGTTGAGAATGATATATGTATAACTGTTTTTTTTGATGAGGGACTTACACAGCAGGACATAAAGGATATTGGAGACAGTATTGCGCAGCGTGTAGAGGTTGCTAATATACATTATACTTCAGCTGAAGAAGCATGGGAGAAATTTAAGGATGAATACTTCAAGGATTATCCTGAACTTGCAGAAGGGTACAAGGATGATAATCCACTGATTAATTCAGATTCATATGAGGTTTATCTCAATGATGCAAGTATGCAGTCATCACTTGTTACTTATATTGAGAATCTTGATGGCGTAAGACAGGTTAATCGTTCGGAGATTACTGCTAACAGTATCTCAAGTGCAGCTAAGCTTGTAGGCTATGTTGCTATTGCTATTATTGCAATCCTTCTTGCGGTATCAGTATTCCTTATTACTAATACCATCGTTATTGGTATTACAGTGCGTAAGGAAGAAATATCTATTATGAAGTTTATTGGTGCAACGGATGCATTTGTTAATGCACCATTCTTTGTAGAAGGTATACTGATAGGCGTATTTGGCTCTATTATACCATTATTGATTTTAGCGTATATGTATCAGGGTGTTGTGGAATATGTGATTGAGAAGTTCTCAATACTTAATAATATATTAGTATTTATGCCGGCAGCAGAAGTGTTTAAAGTGCTTGCACCGGTTTCAGTTGTTTTGGGTATGGGAATTGGTATCGTTGGTAGTTTCTTTGCGGTTCGTAAACATGCAAACGTATAAAACAAAGGGAGATGTATATGAAGAAATCACTGATTAAAAGGTCTGTAGCGTTATTGCTATGTGTGACAACACTTTCGGCGTTAATGATTGTTCCGTATGAGAGCATATTTAGCGGAAGACTGGCACAGGTTTATGCAGTAACAGATGCAGAGATTCAGGCGGCTAAAGATAAGCAGGCAGCTATTGATGCTGAAAAGAAAAAAGTACAAAACGATATTAAGAATAAAAAAGGGCAGATAGCTAATACAGAGACGTATCTTGTTACATTAGACGAAACGATGTCAAAGATTGGTGATGAAATATATAAACTGAGTCTCGATATTGCGGCAAAGGAAAAGAAAATAGAAGAGACAAAGGTGGAGCTTGCAGATGCAGAAAAGGTAAAAGAGCATCAGTACGAGATGATGAAACTCCGCATCAAGTTTATGTATGAACAAAATGATCAGACATATCTTTCTATGTTTCTTGAGGCAAGTAGTCTTGCGGACATGCTTAATAAGGTAGAGTATGTGTCTAAGTTGTCAGAGTATGATCGCAATATGCTTGAAGAATACAAAGCAACTATAGACCGCGTAGCTGCAGTGGAAACACAGCTTCAAACAGAGCTTGCGAGTCTTAACGAAAGCAAGAGCGCTGCGGAGGTAAAGCAGGCAGGCTTAGAAGTGGTTATAAAGGAAAAGGAAACAGAGTTGCTGTCCCTCAATTCGCAGCTTGCATCCCTTGCTAACAAGGAAACAGAACTTCTTACACTGTCGAAACAGACAGAAGATAGCATTAAGGCTATGGAGGAGAAAAAGCGTCAGGAAGAGGCGGCAGCTAATAAGAATAATGGTGGCACAACAGGTGGTATAGGTACTATTACTAATCCATATGAGTCAGGTTTTATATGGCCTACTGTATCAAAGAGAATTACTTCAAGATATGGCAAAAGAGGAAGCGGATATCATTCAGGTGTAGATATTGGTGCTGTTAGAGCTGGTGTGTGGGGAGATCCTATATATGCTGTTGCGGATGGCGAAGTAACCATGACTACTTATGATAGTGGCGGTGGCAATATGATATATGTATATCACGGCAATGGACTGTATACGGTATATATGCACTGTCAGAAGTTTATAGCTAAGACTGGAGATAAGGTAAAGCAAGGACAGACTATAGCCCTTATGGGTTCAACGGGAAGGTCTACAGGAGCTCATTTACATTTTTCGGTAAGAATTAATGGTCAATATGTAAATTCTGAGCCATATATTGGAATTAAGTAACAGAATATGTTATAATGAGTATCGCATGGCATAATAAGTGCTATGCGATATTTTATGAGGAAAGGCAAATTCTATGGACAATATGAATAACAATCAGAACCAACGAACTAATCAGCCACCAATGAATAATTCACAGCAGTACTATGGACAGCCGGTGGTGAATAATCAGCCGATGATGAACAATCAACCGCCGATGAATAATCAGCCGATGATGAATAGTCAGCCACATATAAATAATCAGCAACAAGGATATGCATATAATCCTAACTATAGTCAGGGGTATTATAATCCACATTATCCGGCTAAGAAGCAGAAGAGCAAGCTTGGAATAGGTATACTTTTAGGCGTGTTGCTTGGCGGATTGGGTGCGATTATGCTGGTAGTGCTGTTCGTTTCAGCATTTATTGGTGCCGGTGTGATTAAAGTAGGCGCTAATGGCGAAATATATGTTCAGTCAGTTAATATTGATGATGAGCATGGAATAGGCTCTGCCATCGAAAATAAGCTTAATGCATTGGATTCATTACTAGACCAGTATTTTTACTTTAATGATGTAGATGACAATGAAGCAACAGATGCTATATTTAAGGCATACTTGAATGCTTATGGTGACAAATACACTGTGTATTACACACCGGAAGAGTATAAGTCTATTATGGAGTCTACCAGTGGTACATTCTGTGGAATAGGTGCTGTGTGCCAGCAGAATCAGGATGGTACAGTTCTTATAGTAGAGCCGTATGACTATGCTCCGGCATACAAGGCTGGTATTCGTGCAGGTGACTGCGTAACTAAGATTGATGGAAAAGATATAACCGGCATGAGCCTGGATGGTGCGGTGTCCCTCATCAAGGGTGAAAAGGGCACACAGGTAACTTTGGAGGTGCGTCGTGGTCAGGAGCTAATGACATTTACCGTTACAAGAGACGAAGTTATTGTAAGGTCAGTAGAATATGAGATGATGGCTGATAACATTGGTTATATCGCCATTTCATCATTTGATACGGCAACAACCCAGCAGTTTAAGGATGCAGTGGCAGACCTTGAAAAGCAAGGTATGAAGGGGCTTGTATTGGATGTTCGCTCTAATCCGGGTGGCGTGCTTGGCGGCGTTGTAGAGATAGTTGATGAGATAATCGGTAAAGGTTTGATTGTATACACACAGGATAATAAGGGACATAAGCAGGAGTATAAAGGAACATCAGATGCAGAGATAAATGTGCCGATTGCTGTTCTTGTTAATGGTGAAAGTGCAAGTGCGTCAGAGATATTTGCAGGATCTCTTCAGGATTATGATAAGGCAGAGATTATCGGTACTCAGACATTTGGCAAGGGAATCGTACAGACTATCAGACCATTGTCAGATGGAAGTGCGGTGAAGTTCACTATTGCTAAGTATTTTACTCCAAAGGGACAGGATATTCATGGTAAGGGCGTAACACCGGATCAGGTTGTGGAACTCCCTAAGGATGCAACAAGCGATGTTCAGCTTGAAGCAGCAGTTAAGTATATTAAGGATAAGATGAAGTAAATATACAGATGTCAGATTAAAAGTACAGAACAAACATTCGGTTTGCTCTGTACTTTTTTTATTAAAGGTGATATACTGTACAAGGATAGTGATACGTGATAAGTACCACCATGAAACAAAGTATGAAAGGAATGTTCTTATGGAAAAGTTTGTGCTGCATTCGGAATTTAAACCGACAGGCGACCAGCCACAGGCTATTGAGGCGCTTGCTAATGGATTCTTAGAGGGTAATCAGTTTGAGACACTGGTAGGTGTAACGGGTTCCGGTAAAACATTTACTATGGCTAATATTATAGAGAAGGTACAGAAGCCAACTCTTATCATATCACACAACAAGACACTGGCAGCACAGCTGTATGGTGAGATGAAGGAATTCTTTCCTGAGAATGCAGTAGAATATTTTGTGTCATACTATGATTATTATCAGCCTGAGGCTTATGTGCCACAGAGTGACACATATATAGCAAAGGATTCGTCTATCAATGACGAGATAGATAAGCTAAGACATTCTGCTACAGCGGCACTATCAGAGAGAAGTGATGTTATTATAGTGGCATCAGTTTCATGTATATATGGACTTGGTGCACCTGTGGACTATAAGAGCATGGTTATATCGCTTCGTCCGGGGATGATAAAGGATAGGGATGAAGTCATAAGAAAGCTTATAGATATTCAGTATGTTCGTAATGAACAGGACTTTAAGAGAGGTTCATTCAGAGTTAGAGGTGATGTGGTGGAAGTATATCCGTCTGATTCTAGTGGTGATGCTATACGTATAGAGTTTTTTGGAGATGAGGTGGATAGGATTTCGGAAATCGATTCACTTACGGGAGAAATCAAGTGTGTAAGAGAGCATATTGCTATATTCCCTAATTCTCACTATGTTGTAGATAGAGAGAAGATGGAAGTTGCCATAGAGAATATTAAGGCAGAGCTTGAAGAGCGAATTGCATCTTTTAAAAGAGAAGACAAGCTCTTGGAAGCACAGAGAATCGAGGAAAGAACTAATTTTGATATAGAGATGTTGCAGGAAACAGGATTTTGTTCGGGAATCGAGAACTATTCAAGGCATCTTGCAGGGTTGCCGGCAGGGCAGCCTCCGTATACACTTATGGATTACTTCCCGGATGATTTCCTTATCATCGTGGATGAGTCTCATATTACAGTGCCACAGGTAAGAGGTATGTATGCAGGAGATCAGTCACGTAAGACAACTCTTGTGGATTACGGATTCAGACTTCCATCGGCGAAGGACAACAGGCCTTTGAATTTTACAGAGTTTGAAAGTAAGATATCACAGATGCTTTTCGTGTCTGCCACACCTTCTGTGTATGAGGAAGAGCATGAGCTTATGCGGGCTGAGCAGATTATCAGACCTACAGGACTGCTTGACCCGGAGGTTATTGTAAGACCTGTTGAGGGTCAGATTGATGACCTTGTATCGGAGATTAATAAAGAGACTGCCAAGAAGAATAAGGTGCTTGTCACAACTCTTACAAAGCGTATGGCAGAGGATTTAACGGATTATCTTAAGGAGCTTGGCATAAGGGTAAAGTACCTTCACGCAGATATTGATACGCTTGAAAGACAGAAGATACTTCGTGATATGAGACTTGATGCATTCGATGTGCTTGTAGGTATTAACTTGCTTAGAGAAGGTCTGGATATCCCGGAGATTTCACTGGTGGCTATATTGGATGCGGATAAGGAAGGTTTCTTAAGAACGGAGACTTCACTTATTCAGACTATCGGACGTGCGGCCCGTAACAGTGAAGGTCACGTTATTATGTATGCTGATAAGATTACTGAGTCTATGGAAAAGGCCATATCAGAGACAGAGAGAAGACGTAAGATTCAGCAGGCATACAATGATGAGCATGGAATCACTCCACAGACTATTAAGAAGGCGGTGCGTGATCTTATCAGCATCTCCAAGGCGGCAGAGCCGGGTACAGGCGGTATTAAGCTGGAGAAGGATTACGAGTCTATGAGCAAGAAGGAGCTTGAGAAGCTCAAGAAGCAGATTGAGAAAAATATGCATAAGGCGGCAGCAGAGCTTAACTTTGAGGAGGCGGCTCTCCTGCGTGATAAGATGATAGAAGTTAATAAGCAGTTATATGAGATGAAGTAGTGGAGTGGAAAGGATTAACTATGGAAAGAGGCAGTTACAGACAGTTTATAAAGATTAAGGGTGCTAATGAGCATAACTTAAAGGATATCAGTGTTGATATTCCGCGTAATGAGCTTGTTGTGCTTACAGGCTTGTCGGGCTCCGGTAAGTCTTCTTTAGCATTTGACACTATATATGCAGAAGGTCAGAGAAGATATATGGAGTCTTTGTCTTCTTACGCCAGACAGTTCTTAGGACAGATGGAAAAGCCTAACGTTGAAAGTATAGAAGGTCTTTCGCCGGCTATTTCTATTGACCAGAAGTCTACTAACAGAAACCCACGTTCAACGGTTGGAACTGTTACGGAGATTTATGATTACTTCAGGCTTTTGTATGCAAGAGTTGGTATTCCACATTGTCCGCAGTGTGGCAAGGAGATTAAGAAGCAGACTGTTGATCAGATGGTTGATGCTATTATGGAGTTGCCTGAAAGAACCAAGATTCAGATACTTGCGCCGGTTGTGCGTGGACGTAAGGGTGAGCACGTGAAGCTTTTTGAACAGGCGAAGAAGAGCGGTTATGTGCGAGTTATGGTTGACGGCAATATGTATGAGCTGACGGACGAGATTAAGCTGGATAAGAATAAGAAGCACAATATAGAGATAGTGGTGGACAGACTTTCTGTGCGTGAGGGCATGGAAAAGCGTCTTACAGACTCTATTGAAACTACACTTAAGTTGGCTGATGGTCTTATGACTGTTGATGTTATAGATGGTGAGCCGATTAACTTTAGCCAGAGCTTTGCCTGCCCGGATTGCGAGATAAGTATAGATGAGATTGAGCCGAGAAGCTTTTCTTTCAACAATCCGTTTGGAGCCTGCCCCGACTGTTTTGGACTTGGATATAAGATGGAATTTGACGCAGAGCTTATGATTCCGGACGAAAGACTCAGTATAGATGAGGGTGCCATTGTAGTTATGGGATGGCAGTCAGTAACTGATGAAGGCAGCTTCTCCAGAGCGATAATGAATGCACTTGCTAAAGAATATGGTTTTAGTCTGGCAACGCCATTTAAGGATTATCCTGATGATATCAAGGATATGATTATAAACGGAACTAAAGGACATTCGGTGAAGGTTCGGTATAAGGGCCAGCGAGGTGAGGGTGTCTATGACATAGCATTTGAAGGTCTTCTTAAAAATGTTGCAAAGCGTTATAGGGAAACAGCATCTGAGACATCAAAGCAGGCTTATGAAGAATTTATGCGCATTACACCTTGTTCAGGCTGCCACGGACAGAGACTTAAGGCGACATCTCTTGCAGTAACGGTGGCTGATAAGAATATATACGAGATTACAAACTTCTCTGTAAGAGATTTACAGCAGTTCCTTACAGATATGAACCTGACAGCTAGACAGTTAAAGATAGGTGAGCAGATATTAAAGGAGATAAGAGCGCGTATAAAGTTCCTTATGGATGTAGGCCTTGATTATCTTTCTCTGGCAAGAGCTACGGCTACACTTTCAGGTGGTGAGGCGCAGAGAATCAGGCTTGCTACACAGATTGGTTCAGGACTTGTGGGTGTGGCTTATATATTGGATGAGCCAAGTATTGGTCTCCATCAGAGGGATAACGACAAGCTTCTCAATACGCTCACACATTTGCGTGACTTAGGTAATTCGGTTATTGTGGTTGAACATGATGAAGATACTATGCGTGCAGCAGACTATATAGTTGATATCGGTCCGGGAGCCGGAAAAAATGGTGGACATGTTGTTGCTACAGGTACTGCTGAGGATATTATGGCTTGTGAGGACTCTATCACAGGTGCGTACCTTAGCGGAAAGATTAAGATTCCGGTGCCCGCAAAGCGTAGAAAGCCAACTGGTTGGATTAAGGTTCGCGGTGCAAGAGAGAATAACTTAAAGAATATTGATGTGGATATTCCACTTGGCGTAGTTACCTGTGTTACAGGTGTTTCGGGTTCAGGAAAGAGTTCCCTTGTCAATGAGATTCTTTATAAGCATCTTGCAAAGGAGCTTAACAGAGCCCGTTGTATCGCTGGAAAGCATGATGGTATTGACGGTGTGGAGCAGCTTGACAAGGTTATTGATATTGACCAGTCACCTATTGGAAGAACTCCACGTTCTAATCCTGCAACATACACAGGCGTATTTGATATGATTAGAGATCTCTTTGCTTCGACTTCTGATGCCAAAGAGAGAGGCTACAGCAAGGGACGTTTTAGCTTTAATGTTAAGGGTGGTCGATGTGAAGCCTGCTCCGGTGACGGTATCATAAAGATTGAGATGCATTTTCTTCCGGATGTTTATGTGCCTTGTGAGGTGTGTGATGGCAAACGTTATAATCGTGAGACATTGGAAGTTAAGTACAAGGGTAAGAGTATATACGATGTTCTTGATATGACGGTGGAAGAGGCTGTTGAGTTTTTTGAAAATGTGCCGTCTATCAGAAGAAAGATTGAAACCCTCAATGATGTAGGACTTTCTTATGTAAAGCTTGGTCAGCCATCCACAGAACTTTCAGGTGGTGAGGCACAGAGAATTAAACTTGCTACAGAGCTTTCGAGACGTAGTACAGGAAAGACGATCTATATACTTGATGAGCCGACAACGGGCTTGCACTTTGCAGATGTTCACAAGCTTGTTGACATATTGCACAAGCTTGCAGAAGGCGGCAATACAGTAGTGGTTATTGAGCACAATCTTGATGTTATAAAGACAGCCGATTACATCATCGACATCGGTCCGGAAGGTGGCGAACGCGGTGGTACAATCGTAGCCAAGGGAACACCTGAGGAAGTGGCGAAGAATAAAAAGTCATATACAGGACAGTACGTAAAGAAGTATTTATAGGCTATGTGATATGAGGGAGCACAATATCCACAGAAGGATTGCTCCCGCTACACACATCCTATAAATACTCAGGAGGAAAGTATGATAAAAGGAATTATCTTCGATATGGATGGAGTGCTTATTGACTCGGAACGTGAGTCAGATGAGGCATGGGCATGGGCTTCTAAACAAAGAGATGCGGATATGCCAAAGTGGCTTATAGACAGTTTTAAAGGTGCGCCAACCCATATGAGTGAAAAGTACTTCAATGATTATTATAAAGGTAAGTTTGATTATTGGGATTTGAGAGGACTTCGCACGGAGTATATATACAAGAATCGTGAGACCAAAGGTATTACCGTTAAACCAGGAATCTACGAACTTTTTGAGTATATTAAGAAGCGAGGACTAAAGTGTGCTGTTGCCACATCCACACGCAGGGAAAGTGCGTATCGTACACTGCACATAATTGGAGTGTGGGAGTACCTGAGTGCAGTAGCGTTTGGGGATGAGGTGGCTAATGGAAAGCCGGCTCCTGATATATTCTTAAAAGCGGCGGCAGACCTAGGGCTTGACTCTTCAGAATGTGTTGTTATTGAGGATAGTATTAATGGTATCAAAGCAGGATACAATGCTAAGATACCGGTGATTCACGTGCCGGATACTATTGCTATAGATGATGAGATTAAGGCACAGACTGCTGTAATCTGCAAGGATTTAAATGAAGTGATAAGTGTGCTTGAAAAGTGGGATGATTCAAGTTCTGAGGATATTAGGAGTTCAGAGATAGGCTCTGTTGATACGATGAGAGCAGGGGACGGTTCCGCCCACATCAAGAGGCTTAACCGCCCGGCTATCAAGTACATTTTTAATAAGTATGTTGGACCTTACAATGTGTTTGAGGACAGGATAAAGCTTAAGATAGAGCATACATTTAGGGTGGCGGCTAACTGCGAAAGAATCGCAAGGTCGTTAAATATGTCCGAAGCGGATGTGGATATGGCATGGTTTTTAGGTATGTTTCATGATATCGGACGTTTCGAACAGGTTAGAAGATATGGTACATTTAATGATGCAGAATCTGTAAATCATGGTATGCTTAGCGGTGACATTACCTGCAAAGGACAGGGTGCCGGCATAGGCGGAGAGGACTTTGGCGGAGATGTGAAGCTGTGTGGGGCTATTGCTGATGCAGTGGGAACGACAGTCAGGGTTGATATGGATATAGTGGAGCTTGCCATCAGACAGCACAATGCTTATAGATTGCCGGAAGAGCTTTCTGAAAGGGAGTGGTTGTTCTGCAACTTGCTGCGGGATGCGGATAAGATTGACATACTGAAAGTATGTGTGGAAGAGCCTGTAGAAGCAGTGTTTATGTGTTCTGAGGAGGAGTTGTACAATTCTGAGATTACTCCGGCGGTAATGGATGCATTTTTTGAAGGAAAGACTGTGCTTAAGAGCATTAGAAAGACTGCTATAGATAAGCTGGTGGGACACATATCCCTTGTTAATGAGTTGATGTTTCCTGAAAGCGTTGTTATAGCTAAGGAGCAGGGATATTTTGATAAGATGCTAAACTTCCCTACAAAGAATCAACAGGCGCAGGAACAGCTTGCAAAGATTCGACAGCATATGATGGGTACGCCGGGGTATAATATGGCGTGGAGGCGTTAGTTTCAGACAGGGATATGAACACGTATATGATGTCAGGGCTAGTAGGCGAATGTTTTAAAAAAAATTCTTGTCATAGTATTAGTGCTTTACTATAATATTTTTGTGGTTTTTTCACAAATCTTAATGAACGAGAAATGCGGGGAAACGATGAGGTGCGGTTGTGTTTTGAGCCGTTTGTCGGGAGCCCGCACATTTTCTTTAGGAGGAATAAAAGTGAATCAGGAGAAGGTTATCGTTATTGACTTTGGCGGACAGTACAACCAGTTAGTTGCCAGACGTGTCCGCGAATGCAATGTTTATTGCGAGATTTACTCTTACAAGACTGATATCGCCCAGATTAAGGCTATGAATCCCAAGGGAATCATCCTTACAGGCGGTCCAAACAGTTGTTACGAGGAAGGTGCACCAAGTTGCACAAAGGAATTGTTTGAACTTGGAGTTCCCGTGCTGGGACTTTGTTATGGTGCACAGCTTATGATGCATGTGCTTGGTGGCAGAGTCGAGAAGGCACCTGTACGTGAGTATGGAAAGACGGAAGTTTATGTAGAAACCAAGTCGCCGTTATTCGCCAATGTTGCATCAACAACCATCTGCTGGATGAGTCACTTTGACTATATATCGCAGATTGCACCGGGATTTGAGATAATCGCCCATACATCTGATTGTCCAGTGGCAGCGGCACAGAATGAGGCGGCAGGCCTTTATGCAATCCAGTTCCACCCTGAGGTTCTTCACACTCAGGAAGGCACTAAGATGCTTTTTAATTTTGTCAGAAATGTGTGTGGTTGTGCGGGAACTTGGAAAATGGATGCATTTGTGGAGAATTCAATCAAGGCTATTCGTGAAAAGGTTGGAAATGGTAAAGTGCTTTGTGCACTTTCAGGTGGAGTGGATTCATCAGTTGCTGCTGTTATGCTTTCAAAGGCTATCGGGGACCAGCTCACCTGTGTGTTTGTAGACCATGGTCTTCTTAGAAAGGACGAAGGTGAT
Source organism: Lachnospira sp. (assembly GCA_045543195.1). GTDB lineage: Bacteria > Bacillota > Clostridia > Lachnospirales > Lachnospiraceae > Lachnospira. The sequence goes on along the minus strand of JAZQME010000002.1, from coordinate 139,122 downwards.
GAAGTTGAAGCAGTATTTGGACCAAATGGCCCTTACGAGCTTAATTTTATCAGAGTAAATGCACAGGATAGATTTTACGTAAAGCTTGCAGGTTACGAGGAGCCGGAGCAGAAGCGTAAAATCATCGGTGAAGAATTCATCCGTGTATTCGAGGAAGAGGCCAAGAAGATTGGTGCAGTTGACTTCCTTGTACAGGGTACCATATACCCGGACGTAGTAGAGAGCGGTTTGGGTGGCGAGTCGGTAGTTATCAAGTCCCATCACAATGTAGGCGGCCTTCCGGACTGCGTAGATTTCAAGGAAATCATCGAACCACTTCGCGATTTGTTTAAGGATGAAGTTCGTAAAGTAGGTCTTGAACTGGGAATCCCGGAAAAGCTTGTATTTCGTCAGCCATTCCCAGGCCCGGGCTTAGGTATAAGAATCGTTGGTGAAGTAACAGCTGAGAAGGTTAAGATAGTTCAGGATGCAGATGCAATCTATCGTGAAGAAATCGCAAAGGCAGGTCTTGACCGTACAGTAGGTCAGTACTTCGCAGCCCTCACCAATATGCGTTCAGTAGGCGTAATGGGTGATGAGCGAACATATGATTATGCAGTGGCATTGCGTGCAGTGAACACGATTGATTTCATGACAGCAGAGTGTGCCGACGTGCCATTTGAAGTGCTTCAGACAGTTATGAGCAGAATTATTAATGAGGTTAGAGGTGTTAACAGGGTATTCTATGATTTGACATCTAAGCCTCCAGGAACGATAGAATTCGAGTAGGAAATGGACTGAGAGCAGTCACAGACAATAAAGGATGTCGAGCGCAAGTTTGCTTGCGACTCGGCATTTTTTATTGGGTGGGGGTATTTGAAGGCATGACACGAGGCTTATTGGGGAGCGAAAGCGAGTGGGTAAGATGAGTGGCAAGACTGCTCTCAGGACAATTTGACAAGAGCCAAGAAATGCCGAATTTACGGCGTTTCTTGGCTCTTGTTTTTTGTTGTGACAATCAAATGACAATAATTTTGGAAAAGTGTATTATAAAATGTGGTTGACATTAATATACTTGTTGGATATAATGCAAGTAACCACTTGCAAGGCGGGTAAGAATTATGTATGATGAAACACAACAAAAAATCCTGAATTCAACCATGATGTTGATTATGGAAAAGGGCTACACTGCTACGACAACGAAGGATATTGCTAAAAAAGCAGGAATTAACGAATGCACAATTTTTCGAAAATTCAAAGGGAAAAAAGAAATCATTCAGGCAGCAATGTCTTTGCCGGAGTGGAATCCCTGCCTAAAGGAAAGCGATTTTGAATATAAAGGAGAACTGGTAAAAGACCTATGTTCCTTTGCACAAGTTTACTCGAGAAAAGTAACACCTAAGATGGTAAAAGTATCTTTAGGCTTACGCTCACCGGATTTATATGAGATAACCAAGGATGGAATACGAGAAATTCCTGATACCTTTAAAAGAGTTCTTGTTAAGTACTTTACTGAAATGCAAAAACAAAATAAAATCCAAACGGATGATATCGAAAGCTTAGCAGTAGCATTTTTAGCACTGAATTTTGGTTATGTATTCTTTAAGGCATCATTTGGTGATGAATTAACAGAGCTTCAATCAAAGGAATACATAGAAAGCAGTGTTCGTCATTTTGTAAATGGAATATGTAAATAGAGATGGTACATTAGTGCCATTTCTTTTTAAACTTAATGCAAGTGAGCACTTGCAAGAAAGGAGAGTAGGATGGTGTATTTTGTTGTAACTACATATTATCATGAGGAAAAGGATATAAAAGATTATCTCGAATACATAAATGCAGTTAAACCAATTGTGAGTAAATATAATGGCAAATATATTGTACGCTCTGAAAGAATAACTGCATTAAGTTCAGAGTGGAGCCCTAATCGAGTTATTATTATTGAGTTTGATACTAGAGAACAACTGGAAATGTGTTTTTCGTCAGAAGAGTACAAACAAATTGCGTTTCTCAGAGAGAATTCTGTAGATAGTATGGCAATAATTGTTGAATAAGTAAAAATGAGGAGGCAGACGTTATGCAGATAAACAATCAAGTACATTTAATACGAAAAGAGTTTTATGTTACACCCGAAGTAAAAAGATATATCAATATTTATCTGATAGTAGGTAAATACTGTTACTTGGTGGATAGCGGTGTTGCAGGGGCACACACCGTAATTAAGGAATACCTGAAGACGATTAATAAGAAGATGACAGACATCAAAGGAGTATTTCTTACTCATTCACACCCGGACCACATAGGCGCGGCAGCCGAAATACAAAGACAGACAAATTGCGAAATGTATGCACCTATTGAGGAATTGCCATGGATAGAGGATATTCAGCAACAATTTCGGGAGCGCCCTATTCCTAATTTTTATAAGTTGTTAGCTGAATCGGTAAAGGTAAGTCAGCCTCTAAAAGATGGTGATATCATTGAATTGGAAGATGGGATTAGAATAAATGCGATATCAACTAAAGGTCACTCGCATGGTTCAATGTCATATGTACTTAATGATGAGGTAGTATTTACAGGTGATGCCATTCCGGTTGCAAATGATTTGCCTATTTTTATCAATTATGAGCAAACCATCAAAAGTCTTGATTTAATACAAAGTATGGTAGGAATTCAATACTACTGTCCGGCTTGGGATGATGTATATGATAAGAATAAGCTTGATATGGTAATAACAAATAGCAAAATAATGCTTGTAAGATTAAGGGAGGCAGTAATTCAAGTTGAACGGGAGTTTGCTGAAAGCTCAGAAGAAGAAAAGATGCAGGAAGTCTATAAAAGAGCAGATATGTTGAAGTTTTCAGGAAATCCGTTAGTTGCAAAGAGTATTGAGGCTTGTCGGAGAATGTGTGAATGAAAAATTATTATCTTTCTTTTTGCGGGGATATTCACTGTAATCCTTCATATATGCTTTTGGCATATAACGTATAGTTGATTACTATGATTGTCAATCCGAAAATCCTTTGTTGAGAATAGAGGGGTAACTAGTGTATAATAGATATAATAAGGAGTGAGCCATGTTATTAGAAGATATCAAAAAGTATTGCATCAGCAAACATAAGGCATACGAAGACTATCCATTTGGGGATGTTCCTATATGTTATAAACTGAATGGCAAAATATTTGCACAGATTTATCCACGTTCCGAAGATTACAAAATTACGCTAAAGTGTACTGCGGATGCAGGACAGTTTTATCGTATGGCATATCCGGACAAAGTGGTTAGAGGGTATCATTGTCCGCCTGTGCAACAGCCATATTGGAATACCATTTATCTAGATGATTTTCCGGATGAGGAGCTACTTAATATGATTGATCATGCGTATGATACAGTGCTTAAGAGCTTTTCAAAAAAGGTTCAGAAGCAACTTGTGGAGGAAATAGATTGAATTCAGATGCAAAAGAAATACTTAAAAACTGGGAAGAAACGATTATTTGGTCCTGCCTACAAGGCGTTATGGGAGAAATACACACCAATTCTTCAGAAGATGCGGCGATGGCGTTCTTGGGAGATTTTGCATTTTATGCAGGAAATCCAAGTGAAGAATTGATTAGATTCAAACCGAAAAGCTGCAATCAAGATTTCATTATTATGGTACCGCAGAATGATGAATGGGCCAAGTTGATTGAGATGTGTTATGGCGATAAAGCCAGGAAGGTTATAAGATACGCCATAAAGAAAGAACCGGATATATTTGATGTGGCGAAATTGAAGCAGGCAGTGTTGGATTTGCCGGATGGTTATGACCTAAAGATGATGGAAGAGCCGGAATACAATATGTGTCAGAATAATGGCTGGGCCAATGACCTGGTATCACAATTTAAAGATTATGGTACATACAAAAAATTAGGCTTAGGTGTTGCGGTTTTAAAGGATGGAGAATTGGTAGCGGGAGCTTCATCATATAGCAGGTACCATGAAGGAATTGAAATAGAAATCGACACAAGGGAAGATCACAGAAGAAAAGGTTTGGCATATGCCTGTGGTGCAAGATTGATTTTGGAATGCTTAGAAAAGGGCCTGTATCCAAGCTGGGATGCACAGAACAGAGGGTCAGTGGCATTAGCTGAAAAACTGGGATATCATTTTAGCCATGAATATGTGGCGCATGAGGTAATGGGGTATTAAATGAATTTAAATATTAGAAAAATAAAAGCTTATGAATATGAGTTGCTAAATGACTTTTTGTATGAAGCTATTTTTATCCCAGAGGGAGTAGAGGCACCGCCGAGAGATATTATCAATGCCCCTGAGTTGCAGGTTTATGTGCAGGGGTTTGGAACACAGGAAAGCGATGTTTGCTTTGTTGCAGAGGTGGAAGGTAACATAGTTGGAGCTGTTTGGGTTCGCATTATGGATGACTATGGGCATGTGGAAGATGATGTTCCTTCTTTTGCCATTTCATTGTATAAGGAATATCGAGGACTAGGCATAGGAACAGATATGATGAAGCGAATGTTGGCAGAGTTAAGGGATTTAGGTTATAAGAAAGCTTCATTAGCAGTACAGAAAGCAAACTATGCAGTAAAAATGTATAAAAATGTCGGGTTCAAGATAGTTGATGAAAACGATGAAGAGTACATTATGGTGTGTGTATTGTAGATCTGCAAAAGGGGAGCTAAGTGTAGTGGCGTCTACAATCGTGGATGAAATGAGGATTAATATGCAAGATGAGGGAAAAACTATGACATACGAGTTGGCAAAGGCAGATGAACTGCAGGTTATATATGATGTAGTACAGCAGACCATAAAAACAATCTATCCGAAATATTATCCTGCGGAAGTGGTGGATTTTTTCTGTAAGCATCACAGCCGGGATGCTATTGCAAAGGACATTGAAAACGGATGCGTTAGTGTGCTTAAGATAGATGGCAAGATAGTTGGAACTGGCAGCTATGTAGGCAACCATATTACAAGAGTATATGTGCTACCGGAATGTCAGAAAAAAGGTTATGGCACATTTATTATGAAGAATATCGAAAGTAACATTAGTGAAAAGTATGATAAAGCACAGCTTGATGCCTCATTGCCGGCAGCAGCGCTCTATGAGAAATTGGGGTATTGTACCATAAAACATGAGCGTCATCCGGTGGAGAATGAAGTGATACTTGTATATGAAGTTATGGAAAAGGAACTTTCGAAGAGGTGACAAATATGCTATTTTTAATAAAAGCAGTGCTGGGAATTGCAACATATGCTATAAGTCGAATAGTTATGGGATTTACGGTTGTGACATCGGGATGTTTGGGACTGACTGCGGCTAATCTTGTGTGGATTGGCGTTGATATTTATGTATTAGGCTGTAAGTTAAGGCGGAAAATGTTAGAGAATCCTTATGCGATGGAGCAGGAAGAACCGTATAAGGGCAAGTATAGCAAGAAACAACGAGCTACATATATGGCAATATCCTATGCTATAACAATATTGCTGATAACAGTAAGTGCATTTTTAGTTAGTAAAGAATTGGGCATATTATAAGTAGTTAAAAATCGCGCATCGCACTGGTGCGAAATGTCACACAAGTAAGAAGCAGGAGGTATATATGGAAGAGATAGATGTAAATGTTCACACTGTTAGTGCGGATGACAACGAGAGGCGTGAGAGGATATTTGCTGTCTTAAGGAAGGTTGGAGCCTTTGTGGCGGCATATGGAACCATCATAACGGCTGTTATAAAAGTTTTAGCTGACATAAAAAAGGGGTGCAAAAAAGCAAAGAAACTTCGTAAAAAGGCACTGAAAAGTAGTAAGAAGAATAGTAAAATGATTCACAAGAAAAAGATGAAGAATACTAAGAGAGCGAAGAAGAAATTATGATAGCGGATTTGATACTAAAGTATATACTAACTCCTGAAAGATTGTTTGGGCTTGTGTGGGATATATTGCCGGTTGTGGCGATGTGTTTGATATTTACTGCGTGGAAGGAAAAGTGGTGGAAGTGTTTAATACCATTTTATGGAACATATATAATATACAAGCAGGCATGGCAGAAGAAAAAGTGGCTGTTCTTTGTGAAATTACTGTTTGATTTTGCGGGAGCAAGAAGCGTGTCCTATGTGAGAAAATATTTGACCAGTAACATATGGCACACCATAAAGACATATGTAGAGACACAGCAGATAGCCATTGAGATAAGCCCGGAGGTGCTGATAACTTGTCTTGTTATCTCAACGGTGACTTCGGTGGTAGTGTTCATTCTTACAAGAGTCACTTACATAAAAGTCTGCGAAAGCTTGAAACTGTCGGTTTGGTGGCTGAAGGTTGGAGCATTTATATTGCCGGAAATATTCCTGTTAGTAGCATACGTGTGGTGGAGAAAAAATGCCGGCAGCAAAGCACAGATTAGTGCAGACGTGATTAATAATTAATTTAAGATGTGATTTAAGATATTTAAAATGTTGAGTTTTTATTCCATATATTGTATAATTATTGTAGATAACTATTGGTGACGTGCAAGAATATATAAGGAGGAATGGTGTTATGGCTATTAACAGTGTTACATCCAACGATATGGTTGGAAAAACAGCATATGTCAGTTCCAATGATATGGAAAGTAAGAGACTGCAGAATCAGATTGTAAGCAAACAGCAACAGTTAAACAGTATAGAGTCTGACGAAGAGAGAACGGCGGAAGAGAAGGCAAAAGAGAGTAGGGAGATTCAGGAGCAGATTGCCGAGTTGAATCGGAAGCTACAGCTTAAGAAACAAGAGGAAGACAAAGAGGCTAAGAAGGTAGCGGAAGAGTCAGCGAATAAGGTAATCATTAGAGAAGATGTGCTTAAGGAAGTAGAGAAGGAAGAGGCAAAGAAAGAAGCAAAAGAAACAGATGATGAGAAGTTACAGGAGAAGAGGGATGACATCAAGCTTCAGGACAAAGAGGCCTCTGTAAGAAATATTCACAATATATTGGCAGCAGATTCCTTAGTGCAGAAAGAACGCGTTCAGGGTAATGTGTCCAGACAGAAGGAAGGCTATGAAAATGTTCTTGAATCCGAGATAAAGTCAGATAAGTTATATGGTGAAGATACGACAGAGAAGCAAAAAGAGTTAAAAGAATCCATTCATTCGCAGGACGTGCTGGTAAAGTCTGGTGATAGTGAGCTGGCGGCAGCAGGAATTCAGGTGGGTGGAAAGATAATTATAAGAGAGTAAATTTTAAAGATATAAAGTGTTGGGGCGAGGGTGCCCTCTGTCCGTGATTGCAGAGGGCACCCTCGCCCCTTATTATAGTTATTGCCCGGATTTTCTAATCTCGCTAGGTGAACAACCCAGCATTTTCTTCATTACATTACAGAAGTAGTTACCGTTGTCGAAACCGGAAAGCTGTGCTATTTCACTTACGGAAAGGTCGGTGGTAAGCAATAGTTTACGTCCCTGTTCTACTCGTATATAGTTGAGATATTCCGTGTAGGACACGCCTGTTGACTGTTTGAATATTCTCGAAAAATGCGATGAGGATAATCCTATATGTCTTGCAGTTTCAGAAAGAGAAGGGTCTCTTAAAAAATTATGTTCTATGTAATCCATAGCTGATAATATGGATTGATCTGTAGCTGATAATTCAACGTCTTTAGGATTGACTGGTAAATGATGTCGAATCACTGTCATTATTAAGTTGTGTAACATACCGGACATAATCAACTCAGACTCATTTGTGTAGTGCTCATACTCGTACAACATATCACAGTAGATACGGTATAACTTGTCTTGAATATCCGGGGTGAAATTGTATACAGGATAACTGTATAGCTCGTCAAATGTATCTTGTCCGATAATCTTAATCAGGGGTTCTAAAACCTTGTCAGTAAATTTCAGAACAAAACGTTCATATGGTGTGTTATCAACAAATGATGTTTTGTGATAAACGTCCTTCATAGTGATTCCAATACTTCCACCATGTAAAAAAGCAATCATATTAGGCATAATAAATTTGCGATTGCCGCTGACGGTATAACTCATGCCATAGTAATCGCGATATATTTCAAGTTGTGACATTTCGTAGTCAGAGGGCTTACATTTTCTGTCAATATAGAAGTTGTAACCGGGTTTTAATGGGAGTGGCATAATAATCACCTCGCATATGTTAATACATTTATTATAGCATAAAATTATAGATTTTGAAGGTATAAGGCATAAAATTAAATGTGAGTGTAAGATTTTGTGTGATATATTCCAAGTATCAAGGCGTGTTCGAATGAGCACCTGATGACTAAGGAGGTTGCTAATGAGGAAATCTATCATAGGTGCCATAAGCAGAAAGAAAGTATATCTTCTGTGGGCTGAAATTATTATGTCGGTAATACTGAGCGTGTCAGTCATTCTTGGAACAGGAATTATAGCGAGGCTGATTGATGAGTTTATCCAATATGGATATGCCGATTTTGGAAAGGTGATGCCTCTAATACTTGTGTGTATGGTTGTGGCTACTGCGGCTGCTTATTGTAAAAAGTATCTTGTTGGACAGTACAGTATTCTGGTAACTCAGGAATTGAACAAGTGTGCCGTGTCAAAGCTGGTAAGATTAAAGCAGATATTTTTTGAAAAAGAAGGTTCTGGTAAGATAATAACGAAGCTTATATCCGATATGGGAGAGTTGGAAAAGTATTTCGAGTCAACATTGCCGGATTTGGTAAACAATATAATATCTATCGGGCTTGTGATGATATATGTAGGATTGCAAAATGTTACGCTGTTGGTGCTGTCTTTGGGGATATATCCTATAGTGCTTGTGATTACATATTATCTGGGGAAAAGGCTTAAAGTGCTTGCAAACAACAGACGTGGCAAAATAGATGTGATGGTAGAGCGTGTTACAGAAAGTATAGAAGGAATTGAGGTAGTCAGAAGTTACAATCTTTATGAAGTTTTTGTGGCTCATATAAAAGAATCTATAGATGATATACTTGCAAATGAGTATGTCAGGGCGTGGATTATGCATTTTTCTCAGACAGTAAACAGACTGCTTTTCTGGATACCTAATATGGTTTGTCCGATTCTTGCTATGTATATGGTTATAGGTGGAAATATGACCATAGGCGGTATGACTGCATATATAGTGCTTATGCATAAGATTATGGGTGAAATCAAGATGTTGCCATTTATGCTTAATGAATTTAGGGAGCGTCGCATATCCATAGAACGAGTGGAAGGTGTATTAAGTAGTCCTTGTGAATATGTAGAGAATAAAGCAGAAGCAGTATTCCAGGATGGAAGGGGAAAATGTGCAGAAGCATATACAGAAGAATATGCAGTGGAATTTGATGGAGTTTCTTTTGCTTATGCATATAATCTTAAGCCGGCTCTTGATAATATGACATTTAATATTCGTAAGGGACAGACAGTAGCCATTGTTGGAGAATCGGGGCATGGGAAGTCAACAATATTTAAATTGCTTTGTGGATTTTACCCAAAGAAGTGTGGGCAGATTAAGGTCAATGGAGAGACCATAGAGAATATGGGAATCGGAAAGTTAAGGAAACTAATTGCGGTAGTGGAGCAACAGGCATTTTTATTTGAAGGAACCATATGGGAAAATATAGTGGTCGGCGGTAGTGATGTAACAAAGAAGCAAGTTTTTGAGGCTGCAAAGCTTGCAGGAATACATGAATTTATTGTAGAGTTGCCTAATGGTTATGATACTGTTATAGGTGAAAATGGTGCAGGACTGTCAGGAGGAGAGAAACAAAGAATCGCCATTGCACGAGCATTGGTAAAGGATGCTCCAATACTTCTTTTAGACGAACCTACGGCATCAGTTGATGTGGCTACTGATAAGATTATTCAGGAAACAATAAGGCGTCTGAATGGCAGGAAGACGGTGATAATTATTGCACACAGGCTGGCGACTATTAAGGACGTAGAGAATATTCTGGTAGTGAATGACGGACAGGTAAGTGAGTGTGGCAGTCACTTTGAACTTATAAGCCGGGATGGTATATATAAGAGGTTGTATGAGTACGAAAAGAAGGGCGGTGTTGTAAATGCGTAAAAAGAGTTCAAGTACATGGAAAGTATTTTGCAGATTTCTTTCAATTATGGGTAAGCCACTGCCGTTGTTTTTATTTGCAATGATTATTCATATGGTAGGAGATAATCTGTTTAATGTCACATTGTCAGTGTTTGTGAAAAATGTGGTGGAAATGGCACAGAGCGGTGATATGAGTGGATTTGAACAGTTGCTTATGTGGACAGTTCTTGCGGGCATTGTGTCACTTGCCATATTCTTTGTGTTTGGTACGATTTATGACATAGAGGCGAAGCATGGCAATGCAAAGGTGCAAAGGCTTGTTATAGAAAAGGCACTTCGTATGCCTATGAGCTATTATGATAAGCACCACAGTGGTGAGATTGTTTCTAAGCTCCTCAATGATGCTGATGTGGCAAGCCAGATATTTACATCACGCCTCAGAAGAGTTACAACCCCTATAATGTCGGTAATAGTTTACTTTATACCTATGTTTATTATGAATTATCGATTGGCACTGTGCCTGTTAGCAGTAAATATTCTTTCTCTTATAGTGAATTCAAGGTTTATGGAGCCTATGAAAAATGTAGGTAAGACCGCTTCAGATAAGAAAAAGAATATGACAAAAAATATCTCAACTATTGTGGCAGGTATAACACACGTTAAGATGTATGTGGGCTTTAGGGTTCTTGTAAACAGATTTGATAATTCGGTGAAAGAATATTCAAAGACAAAAAAAAGAAGTGTCAGACTCAGTGCGGGGCTTGCAACGATAAATACATTTTTTGATATGGTATGTGCACTAGGTTTTTTAATGTTGTCTATATATTTTGTAAATAATCATATGGCGACACTTGGAAGCATAGCGGCCATATATACACTATATGGTTCTTTTAGTTACAATTTTCTGGAGTTAGGGAAATATCTGCCGGAGCTTATGAATTGCATTGCAAGAGCACAGGTGCTGTTTGAGTATCTGGAAAGTGAAGAAGAGGTTGGTGTTGCGGTGGTGGAACAGTCGGACAGTAGGCAGGAAGTTGTGATAAAAGATTCTGGAGCAGATTTCGCGGTAGAGTTTAGTGAAGTTTCTTTTGGATATGGTGGTAGCGAAACTCTTCTGTATGACAATTTTGATATGAAGATTGCAAAGGGGGAAAGTATAGCGATTACAGGAAAGTCAGGGTGTGGCAAAAGTACATTGTTTAAATTGTTGTTGGGCTTTTACAAGCCATACAGGGGAATGATAAAGATAATGGGAAGGGGTGTGGATAGTGACAGTATGTATGATGTAAGGCAGTGTATATCTTATGTGCCACAAAATTCATATCTTTTTAAAATGTCCGTTATGGAAAATATAAGATTAGGAAATACAGGTGCAACAGATGATGAGGTTATTGAAGCGGCAAAGGCGGCTAATGCACATGATTTTATAATGAAGCTGCCTGATGGATACAATACTATTATGAATAATGGTGGAAACAATCTGTCAGGAGGAGAGTGCCAACGAATAGCCATAGCAAGAGCATTTGTTAAAAATGCACCTATTATTCTTATGGATGAGGCGACCGCATCGTTGGATAATAAAAATGACAGTCTTGTTCAAGATGCAGTAAGACGGCTTATGGGGAAATCAACAGCGTTAGTTATAGCACATAGGCCCACAACGATTGCTATGTGTGATGGTGTTATAAAGATAGGTTAATGTTGGGGCGAGGGTGCCATCTGCAATTACGGACAGAGGGCACCCTCGCCCCATAAAATACACTACAACAATCGGTCACTTGCCTTATCAAATGAGCAATTGAAATCGTAGAAATTCTTACAGTTAAGAGTGTCTTTAGTCATTTCCAAAGCTTCAACAAACCGCTGGAAGTGTACGATTTCCCTAGCACGCAGGAATTTCAGTGGTGCAACTACATCAGGGTCATCAATTACACGAAGCAGGTTGTCGTAAACTGTTCTTGCTTTCTGTTCTGCAGCAAGATTTTCGAAAAGGTCTGTGATGGCATCGCCTTTAGACTGGAATTCCAGTGAAGTGAAAGGAATGCCGGCAGCAGCCTGTGGCCATATACCTTTAGTGTGGTCGATGTAGTAGGCGTCAAAACCGTCTCTTTTAACATCGTCCTCCGACAAGTCTCTGGTAAGCTGATAAACCATAGCACAGATTATTTCCATATGATTTAACTCTTCTGTACCAATGTCAGTAAGCAAACCGCCAACTTTTTTCACCGGCATTGAATAACGTTGAGCAAGATAACGCATACTAGCTGAAAGCTCACCATCAGGTCCGCCGTACTGACTCATGATGAGTCTTGCTATATCCGGGTTAGTGTTCTTTATCTTAACCGGAAACTGAAGTCTTTTTTCGTAAGCAAACATTTACACACACGCTCCTTCCCAAGGCATAGGACCTTCATCCCAGCCGAACTGATTACAATCAAAATTGCCTGTTACCATAGAGGTTTGTGTCAATGGATAGAACTTATTGGCAAACTCAGACAACAAAGTCAGACGCTGTTTTAGTAGCTGATGGAAAAGTGCGGTTCCATTAGGACAATCAGGATGTGTATCCAGATAAAGAGTTAGGTCGTTAAGTGCGAAACTTACGCAGGATAACTGACTTAACATCTGTTCTCTTTCCTGCTGAGTGGCATCTTTTGTGTCACTACAAGGCTTACAGGCGCATTTTCCTATAGGAGCTTTGTAAAATGTTAGATTTAAGCAGGGAAATATGGTTCCCTCTGCTAATGCTGTGCACCAGTCATATGGCTCGCACCATTCCTGTTTAGGAACTTCCGCCATAGCAAGGTGACCGGAACATATGCAAGATTTAGATGAATCCATAAGAAACCTCCTTTTAAAGCATAATTTATAGGTTACACTAATTAGTTTCTCTAGAAAAGGAGATTTTAAAAGGGGAGTTAATGGAAAGCGGTTAGTTCCTTTCTGCCAGTTCTTTTCTTTTATTTCGGCGAACCCGGTTGATGTGTCGTTCAAAGTCGCCATCTGATATAAGCTCTGCCAGTACAAACTGCTCAAATGTTGGTACTGTGCAGGAATAGAAGCCCAGCTTTTCTTCGTACACGTTTACAAGATGCTTTGGAAGTACCATATAGCCCACACGAAGCGCAGGTGAAATGGTTTTTGAAAATGTATTCATATATATGACATTATCACTTTGGGTGAGTGAAAATAGTGTATCTTCCGGCTTCTTTGATACCGAGAACTCAGATTCAAAGTCATCTTCTATGATGTAGCGGTACATTTTGCCTGCCCAGCGAAGATATTCATGGCGCTTTGAAGCAGAGGCGGTAACACCACTTGGAAAGCTTCGGTACGGCGTGATATGCAGGATGTCAGCTTTTGTCTGCTGCAGTGCACGGCTTTCGATTCCGTCTTTGCCAAGAGGTAACATTTCAAAGGTGGCATGGGAAGCCTGATACACCTGTTCAATTTTGTTATAGGAAGGGGATTCAATAGCATATATATGATTCTGTCCCAGCATTTCTACAATCATTCTGTATAGGTATTCAGCACCGGAACCGATGATAATTTGTTCAGTGTCGGCGTGGATTCCACGACTTCTGGCGAGGTATTGTCTGATAGCATCACGAAGCTGGATGCATCCCGGATTAGGCGGCCTGTCAAGCAAAGCTTCCCCATAGTCATTCATAACTCTGCGCATAGTTTTAGAAAGCAGGGAGTATGAAAACTCTGATTTTTGGGCGTCCTGAGATGTGCTGTGCATGGGAGTCATATGTTGTCCCACAGTAACATAATCAGAGGAAGTACCCACAAATCCGTCGCTTGTCCTAAATGCTACAAAGTAACCACTACGTTCTTTGGCTTCCACATACCCTTCCTCACAGAGCAGTGCATAAGCATGTTCCACAGTAATGATACTTATGCCGACTTCATCAGATACAAGTCGCTTAGAAGGGAGTTTTGTGTTATAGGGATATACTTCATTTATTATGTCATCACGTATTTGCCTGTATAATTGTTGGTAGGCAGGAATAGAAGCATTTTCTTCGATTAAATAATTCATTGGTTATATTATATCCTTTACTTTGGGCAATTTTATAGTATCAGATTGATTATAGGTGATTTTAAGTTGGAAAGCAACTAAAGTGTAAAGATTTAGTTGTATGTAACCGATAAATATTATGCATGGAGGCGTACGATGGCATATGTGTCATGGTGCGTCTTTTATTTTTCGATGAAACTTGTTATCCAATGAGCAACCGATGATTAAGGAGGTATGCGATGAATATAAATCAGTTAAAGATTAATAATGATAGTGATGCTATTAGACAGGCAGCAAGGCAACTGCACATTATTTCTCGTAATATGGCAGAAAATGTGGATGATGAGGATGTGCGTGCAAAGAAGGAAGCTAAGATTAGATCAAAGCTGGAGGCGGGAGTACCGCTAACAAGAAAAGAGATGGAGTTTCTTAGAAAGTATAATCCAAGGCTGTATGCTATCGCTTTGCGAGTGGAGATAAAGAGAAAAGCATTGGAAGAAAGGCTTTCTCACGCCAAGTCTAAAAGTGAGGTTCAGGACATTCAGCTGGAAGCTATGGCAACTATAAGAAAGGATGATCCGGCTAAGAAGTATATGGTGGCAGCGGTTGAATATGCCATGAAAGAATTTAAGGAAACAAAATTCTATAAAACACTTCCGGAAACTAAAGAAGAGGCGAAGAAATGTAGAGCGAAGGATGCTGATTTTGAGGTTGAGGCAGAGGAAGAGAAGGAAGCCGGACAATATGAGTTGGTGTATGAATGCGGTACGGGAACAGGTGTTTTAGCATACCAGATGGCATATGTGAAATGATTAAATTTAACGGCGGAGATTTGGAATTATATTTCAAATCTCCGCCGCATTGTTAATTATTGAAATTGTTGTGCCATCCGTATAATGCGGATGGCACAAGGTTTATGTAACATTTATAAATTATAATGTAGCACCAAAGTCAGAAACGATAACCTGACCTGTGATAGCACGTGACTCATCACTAGCTAAGAACAAGAGGATATTAGCTACATCTTCAGGCATACAAGGCTTTACAGACAAGTTCATATGCTTGTTCATCTGTCCCATCATATTAGGGTTTAATGAAGCTGGATCTGTATGCATAGTCATAGGTGTAACGATAGTACTTGGATTAACTGAGTTACAACGAATGCCTGTACCTGTAAAACGGAGTGCTGTATGCTTTGTCAAACCGATAACAGCAGCCTTGCTTGTAACATAAGCGGCACCGCCTGTACCAAATGCACCTGCGACAGAGTCAAGATTGATGATAGAACCAGAATCATTCTTCATCATTTCCTTAACAACTGCTCTTGTGCAGTAGAGGCAACCTTTAGTGTTAACATCAAGAACCTTCTCCAAATCTTCTTCTGTGAAACAGTCGATAGGCTTTAAGCCTTCTTCAAGCACACCAGCGTTGTTAACTAATACGTCAACTTTACCGAACTTCTCGATAGTCTTTGCAACAAGATTCTCCACGTCCTCAACCTTAGAAACATCAGTAGGCACAGCCAAAACTTCACCACCAGCGGCTTCAATCTTCGCAGCAACCTCCTCAAGTGGTGCAACACGACGTGCACTGATAACAACCTTAGCGCCTTCTTTAGCAAAAAGCTCCGCAGTAGCAGCACCAACCCCTGAATTACTTCCTGTAATAATAGCTACTTTTCCATCCAAACGTCCCATAAAAATAGTCCTCCTTAAAAATATTAATTTGTCGTCAAAAAGATATATCTATTATAAGTCTTTTGTCGGGGATAGTCAAGGTGGGGGAGTTTGTTACTGATTTACAAGTTATGTTTGGTATGCTAAAATATAGGAAAGATAAAGAATCTTTAGCAAGGTACATAAATGACCATAGGGAATATTTTGTAAAAGTTGATGGGGCAACGTTTGATGCAGGGTTGTCTCTTTTGAGTTTTAGTGGAGCATTGGCAAAGAAGTTGGAAAGATTGTGGGAGTCCGGACAGGAGGAGCAGTTGAAAGAGATTGCAGAAAAGAAGGGAGAGCATAATATGTGTAAGGCGATTGAAGATATGTTGAATGATAGTATGGAGGCTGGCAAGGAGATTGGCAGACAGGAGGGAGAGATTATTGGAGCAATAAAGGCATACAAGGATGTGGGTATGTCTAAGGACGAGGTTGCGAATAAAGTAATAAACAAGTTTCAGTTTGCAGAAGATGAGGCGAAGTCTTATGTTGAAAAGTATTGGTTGTAATGAGCCTCTGATGACTAGGTGAAAATTATTGGGAGATTATGTGCATTGAATCGCAGTGAATGCGGTTTGCTGCACTTTTTTGCGTTATTGTTAAAGTTGATTTTATGATTTATTTGGATAAACTCTATGGCACGAGGGTGATTTATTACCCACCATCCATGATGTATTTACCTTAAAGGTAAGAGTTGGAGAACAGAGATGTGGATTTGGTTATGCGTTCATTATCAGGTCTAAGTTAAGAATTTAATTAATGCAAATGGCTTACGTTGATTAAGATTGATAAAGTATTAAGTTGTATTATATACGAGAACAAAATTATGACAAAAGTGGTTATTTCCAAAACGGAAATGACCACTTTTGTACTATGTATAGAATCTAATGTATATTTGACGTAACGCATATGGAATGATATTATGACTATAAAAGCGGAAATACAGATGGTTGATATGGAAATAGATTAAGCTATAGTGCTGATAAAGTGGCTGTTGCAAAAAATGCAACAACCACCTGATATAACATGTAATAATAATTTTTTTAAGGAGGCCCCTATGACCCTACACCTTATCGGCGATTCTATCGTCCAGAATTACAAAATTGAACAATTCATAGCTGGCTGGGGACAGTACCTTCCATGCTATCTCAAACCTGATGTGCAAGTTCTCAATCATGCCATTGGTGGGCGTAGTTCTCGCTCATTTATCAATGAAGGGCGGTTTGATAAAGCATTTGAGCAGGTGAAGGCAGGGGATTATGTGTTTATCGAGTTTTGCCACAATGATGATGCCAGCAAACCTTACAATACTATGGTGAACAGACTGGTGGAGCTTGGTGAACCGGATGAGGACGGAAGGTATCCGATTATTCCGGGTGAGCGTGTGGCGAAAAGTTACTTACCGCCAGAGTTTATTAGGGGATTACAGGAAGATGATAACGTACCGGGTGAGCTGAATTACAACACATTTAATAATGAGGATGTAGGCAGTGGCGGTATATCAGAAGAATATAAGAACTCTGTCGCTTCAGATAACGAAGTGACTATTGCGGGAAGTCAGATTGTAACCAAAAATTCGGTGCTTGCCAATACATTTTTAATGCTTAGCGAGTATCCCGGTGATAGTTATTACCCATATTCATCTGATGGAAGTATGGGGAGTTTTAAGTGGTTTTTAAAGCAATATGTTGATGAAGCCAGAGAGCGTGGTGCAGTGCCGGTTATAGTAACTGCGCCAGCCAGAGGTGTGCTTGATGCACAGGGCAAGCTTGCTGATGGGCCTATGCTTCATGGAGGTAACAATTTCTGCTTTATACGTGCGGCAAAGCAACTGGCACAGGAGATGAAAGTGCCGGTGATTGATTTGTTTGAGTATTCGCGGGCGTTATATGAAGGTTTGGGAGCTGGGAAGATCCGCTATCTTATGTCCGTGAAGTCTGGTTGCAATGTTGGTTTATGGCCGACAGATTATGAGGCAGAGGTTGTGAAGCCTGAAACTGTTATGGAGAATACACATTTTAATAAGTTCGGAGCCTGTTTGATGGCTAGAGAACTGGCAAAGCAGATAGACGAATCGCAGGAGGGACAGCTTGCGGAACTGAAGATGTGCGTGAAGGCGGAGGAACTGGATGTGATTAAGGAAGTTGCGCCGGGGATGCTTGAATGTGTATTGTAGGTTGATGGTTCGTGTGATGTGTGGCATAGGGTTGTAAGCTTAGTAATACTAACAAAATTAAAAAGACCGCTTGCAAATCCAAGCGGTCTAGTATATAATCAATATAGAAAGGTTATCGGACACGAGTTCCGATGGCCCTCAGTAATATGTTATTTGGAAATAAGCATTCACTTTAGGCGGTGGGATGCTTATTTCTTTTTGTTACAGAAATTATCTATAAAAGATAAAGCAGCGAATATGACTAGCAATAAAGTTAGAACTTCCATTGTATTCATGGGCATCTCCCTCCTTATGTACTAGAGGGCGTGTAACATCGGAAAGCGCATCCACTTTCTGTTTGATTATATAACGATATTTTATCATAAGTATGCGAAAGATTTGTCGGTGGATTGAATTGCACTGCTAATTCAGCTTTATAACTGAATTAGCGGTGTTTTTTAAATTTTTTTAAAAATCACTTGACATATTATCAAAAAGATAATATGATAACATCAACAAGAACATATTATCTTTTTGATAATATCTAAAGGTTCTTGAATATATTTCCAAAGGAATGGGAGGATGGTTATTATGAAGAAAACATTAATCGTTGTTGATATGCAGAAGGATTTTATTGATGGTTCACTTGGAACTAAGGAGGCGGTTGCTATCGTTTCAGGTGTTAAGGCCAAGATCGCAAAGTATGCTGAGGCTGGTGATGAGATTATCTTTACGAGAGATACACATCAGGTAAATTATCTTGAGACTAATGAGGGTAAGCATCTTCCTGTTGAACACTGCATACAGGGCACAGACGGTTGGAAGATAGCGGAGGGACTTGAGGTGCCGGGAGCGGTTTACATTGATAAGCCAAGTTTTGGATATATGGATTGGAAAGATTATGATTTACAGGAAGTTGAGATTGTTGGTTTGTGTACAGATATCTGCGTTGTATCTAATGCACTTATTATTAAGGCAACATATCCTGAGATAAATGTTACTGTTGATGCAAGCTGTTGCGCAGGTGTAACACCGGAAAGTCACAATGCAGCACTTACTACTATGAAGATGTGTCAGGTAAATGTAATCGGTGAATAAATATAAGTGTATGGGCGGCTTCGCCGCCCCTGCACCTGAAGGGGAGGTTAGTTATGATTAAATACAATAATAAGGTTGTGGATGTGAATCATTTTCCTGATGGAACATTGTTATTAAAAGAGACTGCTACAGCGGGGCAGGCGGTAATAACATGGCTGTTTGAAAGCAATGAAGAGTTAGTGGCGTTGTACTTTTTGACAAAGCATTTGAGAGCAAAGGGAGTAAGTGATATTACTTTGAAGATGCCATATATACCGAATGCGAGACAGGATAGAGTAAAGCGTGATGAAGATGTGTTTACACTTAAGTATTTTAGTGAGTTGATTAATTCATTGGGATTTTCTAAGGTTATAGTTCTCGACCCTCATTCATATGTGAGTGAAGCTCTGCTTGATAAAGTGGAACCGCAGTCGCCTAAGTTGTATGTGGAACGGGTGCTTAAGAAGTTAAAGGAGAATTCTTCTTCTGATATACTTCTTTTCTTCCCTGATGAGGGAGCTATGAAGAGATATTCAGCTATGTTCGACCTGCCATATGTATTTGGACTTAAGAAAAGAGACTGGGTGACAGGACAGATTCAAGGCTTGGATGTGTCAGGACAGACGGAGCTTATTAAGGGAAGTACAGTGCTTATTGTGGATGATATATGCAGCAAGGGCGGAACATTTTATCACAGTGCCAAAGCACTTAAAGAACTTGGAGCAGGAGATGTGTATCTTTATGTTTCACACTGCGAAAACACTATTCTTGAAGGCAATATACTAGATGGTGAGCTGGTTAAGAAGGTTTATACAACAAACAGCATTTTTACGGAAAAGCATGATAATGTGGAGGTATTTGATTATGAGTAGAACTAATCCGATGTTATTGATAGATTTTTATAAAGCGGTACATGCAGAGATGTTACCAAAGGACATTACAAAGTCAGTGTCTTACTTTACACCAAGAATGAGTCGCGTGAAGAGATGGGATAAGGTGGTAATGTTTGGTCTGCAGGGATTTATTAAAACTTATCTGATTGATTATTTTAATGAAGAGTTTTTTGGTAAGCCATTTGATGAGGTAATTGGTGAGTATAAGAGAATTATGGATGCTACACTTGGAGCAGAAGCATATAAGATTGATAAAGTGGAAAAACTACATAAGCTGGGATATCTTCCTATAGAAGTGCTCTCATTGCCGGAGGGTGCAAGGGTACCAATGCATGTACCTATGTTTGGTATTACTAATACTCATCTGGAATTTGCATGGTTGCCACAGTCTTTGGAGAGTCTCATTAGCGCGGAGAGCTGGCATCCAATGCTTGCGGCAACTGTAGGCGCAACATATAGGGATATTGTTAACAAGTATTATGATTTGACATGTGACGATAATGTACCTAAGGCTAAAGCGCTTGGTGCATTTGACTTTAGAGGTGAGGAGTGTACAGAGTCTGCTGTAAAGGCAGGTGCGGGCTGGTGCTTATCATTCCTTAATACTGCAACAGTTCCAACAATTCCTTACTTGGAGAAGAATTATCTATGTGATTGCACAAAAGAACCGGTGGCATTCGGTAGCCCAAGCACAGAGCATTCAGTAATGTGCAGCAATTATGCTGTTGATGGAGATGAGGTAACACTTCTTAAGCGTCTGCTTACAGAGATTTACCCTAATACAAGTTTTAGTGCAGTGCTTGATTCTTATGATTACTGGAATATTATTGACAATGTGCTTCCGCAGATTAAGGATGAGATTATGGCTCATAACGGATGTATGCTTATGCGTGGTGATTCAGGTGATTGCGTAGAGGTTGTTACAAAGACGGTCTTCAAGCTTTGGGATGAGTTTGGTGGCACAGTAAACAGCAAGGGTTACAAGGTGCTTGATCCGCACGTTAAGGCTATTTATGGCGATTCAATCACAGTACAGCGCTGTGAGGCGATTTATAAGATTCTTGAGGAAAATGGTTTTGCCTGCTCTAATGTTGCTTTGGGTGTTGGTTCATTTTCTTTCCAGTGCATCGAGGAAGAGGGAGTGCTTAAACCATTTACAAGAGATACATTTAGTTCATGTATCAAGGCAACTTATTGTGAGATAGCAGGGGAGCCACATCCTATATTTAAGAATCCAAAGGATGGTGGTTTCAAGAAGTCACAGAAGGGATGTTGCGTTGTTATGCAGGATGCTAATGGTGAGTATAGCTACAAGGATGAATTCACATGGAAGGAAGCTTGCGAGAATTCGGAAAACAAGCTGGTTACAGTGTTCAAGGACGGTGTGCTTTTAAAGGAGCAGTCTTTGAGTGAAATCAGAAATGTATTGCATGGCGGACAGTTTTAGTAGTGAACTGTGAAGTGAAAGAATGATAACGGTTTAATCAAGATTGAAGGAGGCAGAATTATGTATAGTTTTGATGCAGTAGAAGTGAAAGATAGAGTGGTGGCCTGGATTAGAGAGTTTTTTGAGAAGAATGGTCCCGGATGTAATGCTATCGTAGGTATATCAGGAGGTAAGGATTCATCTGTTGTGGCAGCACTTTGTGTGGAAGCTCTTGGCAAAGAACGGGTTATTGGTGTGCTTATGCCATATGGTGAGCAGGCTGATATCGATATGGCGCATTTGTTAGTGGATACGCTGGGCATAAGAAGTGTTGTGGTAAATGTGCAGGCAGCAGTGGATGGATTGCTTTCAGCGATTCCATCTGAGGTTGAGATTTCAACTCAGACTAGAACTAATGTGCCACCGCGTATCCGCATGGCGACACTTTATGCAGTGGGACAAAGTATGAATGGCAGAGTGGCTAACACATGTAATCTGTCAGAGGACTGGGTTGGTTATTCAACAAGATATGGTGATTCAGTAGGCGATTTTAGTCCTTTGTCAAGATTGACAGTTACAGAGGTTAAAGCTATAGGCAGAGTTTTAGGTTTGCCGGATGTGTTAGTTGATAAAGTTCCTATTGATGGACTTTGTGGAAAGACAGATGAGGACAATCTTGGATTTACTTATGCAGCACTTGATCGTTATATTCGTGAAGGTGTTATGGAGGACGAGGAGACTAAGGCAAAGATTGACAATATGCATAAGAAGAATTTGTTTAAGCTTGAACTTATGCCGTGTTTTGAATATTGAAAGCAGGTGATGTGATGAATAAAGAGGAAGCGCAATACCTGGCGGGGTACGATATAAATACTTATGAACAGCCATCGCTGGCTGCAGATATTGTTATATTTTCCATTCTTAATGATGGTGTGAGCGATAATATCCGCAAGCTTCAGAAGAAGTCTTTAAAAATTCTTCTTATTAAAAGGGCCACATATCCGTATAAGGATTGCTGGGCACTTCCGGGTGGCTTCTGCAAACCACAGGAGGATGTTATAGAGACAGCGAAGAGAGAACTCTATGAAGAAACCAATGTGGATAATGCGTACCTTAAGTTGATTGGTGCATTTGGTGAAAATGACAGAGATCCTAGAGGATGGATTATATCAAACACATTTATGGCACTGATAGATGGAAACAGGTGTGAGTTGCGTGCGGGGACAGATGCGTGGGAAGCAAAATGGTTTAATGTTGATGTTACAAGAAACGATGTGCAAAAAGATGTGAATGGCGATAATGTAGCGATAAAGACGGAATATACACTCAGATTGTTTAATGAAGAATCAGGAGTGGAGATAACTGCAGGTATTATTGAGAACAAAGAATATTGTAATTATCACGAGACTGTAAGTTATGAAATCGTTAACAGTAAAGAAATCGCATTTGATCATGCAAAGATTATACTTAACGCTTTGCTTTCCCTTAGGGAAAATGTTGAGAATAATCTGAAAGTAGTCTTTGATCTGATGCCGGAGAGGTTTACATTAACCGAATTGCAGACTGCATTTGAGATAATATTGGACAAGAAGCTGCTGGCCGCTAATTTTAGAAGAAAACTTGCGGATTATGTTATTGAGACGGAGCAGACAATAGAAGGTGCGGGTCATAGACCTGCAAAATTGTTTAAGCGTAATATCGAGGTGTTCTATGATTAGATTATACGAAGGACACGCTCCAGGGTCGGAGCTACTTGATATCAAGGAAGAAAACTTTGAGGAGCTTGATAAGAATGGCAATATCAAGCAGATTGTCCAGCATGTGACTGTGCCGGGGATGTACGAATATTTGCCGGAAATGCCTATTGGGACATCAGTGATTATAATTCCGGGCGGTGCATTTAAAAGACAGGTTATGAATCAGGAAGGTGAGGCTATCGCTAAGTGGTTTAATACACTTGGAATAGCGGCATATGTGTTAAAGACAAGACTTCCGATTGATGAGCATGCTAATCGATATGATGTGATTCTTATGGATGTGCAGCGTGCCGTCAGATTAGTGAGAGCTCGCTCTAAGGAGTTAGGTCGTGCTATGGAAAAAGTAGGTGTGATGGGATTCTCAGCAGGAGGATATTCTGCAGCACTAGGTGCAGTTGGATATAATATAGAATTGCCTAAGAAGCAGGATAAAGTGTGCGTAACTGATGAAGTTGATAAGTTATTGGCGCGTCCGGATTTCTGCGTGTTGGGATATCCGGCTATATCGCTGGAGGTTCAGACGAAAGCATTTTTAAAGAAGGCGGGATTGAGCCTTGATACTAATGTGGAGCAGATATTAAATAACCAGGCCGCAGGAGCATATGTTCCAAAGCACGAGTATGAGCAGTTAAACAAGTACAATCCGGCTAAGATGGTAACTGTTGATACACCGCCTGCATTTATATTTGAGACAGATGATGATAACACCACACCATGTGAAAATAGCATAGAATATTATATGGCACTTAGAAAATGTAATGTTCTGGCAGAGTTGCATATATTCACTAAAGGTAGTCACGGCTTCGGCTTAGGTGAAGGTATGAGCGCAGGGCAGTGGCGGACACTGCTGGTTTCATGGCTTCGTGAACATGATTATTTATAGGGACATACATTTGACCTGTCTGAGTTTAGTGCTGCTACGCTTTTCGACAAGTGAGAACGGGTCTGTAAGATATATGTCTCGCCCTTAAAACAACAGTACACAATCTTTACTCGCCAAATTCATGTTCCATTACGTATGTGATAAATGCATCAAAATGCCTTGATACCCACTTGTTTTTGTGGTAGATAAGCTGTTTCCAGATGTCTATTTCAAAGTCGGCAACATCAAGGTACACAAGGGAGCCTTCCGCTACCTTGCGGCTTGTTACGAAGTCTGGAAGAAATGAGATGCCAACTCCCTTTTCCATAGAGTATGTGATAAGGTCGGTACGTCCGATTTCCATAACAGGCTTGATTTCCAGTGACATTTTGGCAAGCATATTGTCAAAAACACGTCTGTAACCCATCTTTTTCTCAGTGAGGATGAAGGGTTCATTGATAATATCTTTAATAGAGAGATTTTTGCGTTTAGCGAAAGGGGAATTTGCACCAGTGACAAAATGTGTCGAGATGCGCTCCTCTTTTGCTATTATATAGTCCTGTTGATAAACGTGGCTGTCCAATGTAAATATTACATCAGCTTCATTGTGGTCTAGGATTCTAAACATATCATCAGTATCAGCAGTTGAAAACTTTAAGGCGATTTTCGGGTAATGTTGATAAAAGTCGTGATAGTTTCGGGTAAGCATCATTTCACATACAGAGTCTGGAGTAACAATGTGTACATGACCTGATATTTCTTGTGAATTGCTTATATTTTGCTTGAACTCATCTGTCAGATGACTAACCTGCTGAGCATAAGTTAGTAGTTCCAGTCCTTTTTCCGTGAGATTTATGGTGTGATTAATACGTTCGAAGAGTAAACAGTCAAGTTCCTTTTCCAACTGTTTTATCTGAAATGATACGGTAGATTGTGAGTATCCTAAAATCTCAGCCGCTTTAGTGAAACTGTTTAATTCTGCAACCTGCACAAATGTCATAAGATTCCTGATTTCCATAAAAACCCCCAATGAGATAGTGTTTTTTAAAAGAGGTATAACATCATCGAATATTTCGATGATAAATATTAAAAACATCAATTTTATTAATTCTTGTTTGTATTATATACTAATCCTGCGTAGAAAACAAATCATTTGTTTCAACATAAGTTTGGACAAGTTTTGAAGATTGTTATTGGAGGTTTTTACAGTTATGCCAGAGATTAAGTTTTATAATCACGAGCCAATTCCTATGGAGATGCACAAGGTTAAGATAGTGCAGAAGTTGAATCTTTTGCCTGCAAGACAGAGACTTGCAAAGATGAAGGAAGCAGGTTTTAACACATTTATGCTTCACAACGGAGATATTTTTATGGATATGTTAACAGATTCAGGTGTTAACGCCATGAGTGACAATATGCAGGCGGCTATGCTTCATGCAGATGACGCTTATGCAGGTAGTGAGACATTTTACAGAATGAGAGATAAGCTTGAGGAGATTATGGGTATCAAGTATCTCTTGCCGGCACATCAGGGACGTGCTTGTGAGCATATTATTGCACAGCATTTTGTAAAGCCGGGCAGCACTGTAATTATGAATTATCATTTTACAACTTCTAAGGCGCATGTTACACGTCTTGGCGGAAAAGTTGAGGAACTTGTTAAGGACGAAGGTCTTGTGACAAAGAGTAATCTTCCTTTCAAGGGTAATATTGACCTTGATAAAGTTAAGGCTTGTATTGAAAAAGAGGGTGCAGAGAATATTGCATATATGAGACTTGAGGCAGGTACTAACCTTATAGGCGGACAGCCTATTTCTTATGAGAATATGAAGGAGGCAACTGATCTTGCAAAGCAGCATGGTATCCTTACAGTGCTTGATGCGTCACTTCTTCAGGATAACCTTTACTTTATAAAGATTCGTGAGGAGTCTATGAAGGATAAGTCAATTAGAGAGATTACAAGAATGATTGCTGACTTGTTTGATATAGTGTACTTCTCTGCTCGTAAGTTTGGTTTTGGACGCGGTGGCGGAATTCTTGTTCGTGACGAGGCTATGTTCCACGAGCTTGAAGATTATATTACTATGTTTGAGGGCTTCCTTACATATGGTGGTATGTCAGTAAAGGAGATGGAGGCACTTATAATTGGTTTCGAAGAAACTATGGATATGGATATTATTTCACAGGCTCCACAGTTTATTAAGTACTGTGTTGATGAGCTTGATAAGTACGGCATTCCAATGGTTACACCTGGCGGTGGACTTGGTGCCCATATCAATGCAAGAGAGTTTGTGGACCACATTCCTTCTGAGCAGTATCCATCAGGAGCACTTGTTGCTGCGCTTTATATGTGTGGTGGTATAAGAGGTATGGAGCGTGGTACATTGTCAGAGGAGCGTAATCCTGACGGAACAGAGCATATCGCTTCAGTTGAGATGGTTCGTCTTGCATTCCCTCGTCGAGTATTTACTTTGTCACAGACAGAGTATGTTATCGACAGAGTTAAGTGGTTGTATGACAACAGACATCTTATCGGAGGTCTTAGATTTGTGCACGAACCAAAGACTCTTAGATTCTTTACAGGAAAGCTTGAGCCTGTATCAGACTGGCCGGAGAAGCTTATGGAGGCTTATATTGCACAGTTTGGTGAGGAAGAGTAAGGTTTTATTGAAGGTAAAATATATTTATAGAATATTTTGAAAATAAAAGCACATACAAAAGTCACAAAGCGGGTGGTACTATGGTACTGCCCGCTTTGTGTATTCTGCACAAAGTTACTAAAATATTGCACAAATGAGGAAACAAGCGCTTTAGTTCGTTGATATTTGTGTCGAATTATGTTATAAATAGGTAAAAATACACATTGGGGGACTGTAAGTGTATGAGGACTTATTGTTTCAGGACATGTATTTCTATCAGTCACAGTAGTGATGGAAACAGAGATAATGCACATGTGCATACTGTAGAAGTTGCTGTAACTGTGCGCTTGAATGAGATGCTTTCAGATATTAGAAAATTCGAAGACACGGAGAAGTTGATTGCCGGTTGTCTAGAGCAATATCAGGAACAGTATCTTAATGATTTTGAGGATTTTAAAGATGATGCTGGTATAGAGAATCTGGGAGAGAGGATATTTTATCAGCTGGAAGATATGTTTGGTGATAACGACATAAGTATGGAGCGGTTAGAGATAGGGGAGACGCCGTTAAGAACTTATATTGTAACCAAGACTATGTAGGGAATGAACAGGGAGATGAAAAATATGAGGAAGAGAGAACGATTTATAAGAAAGCTGGCATTGGCAGTCAGTGGGATGTTTGCTGTTTGTGCGGTTTTGGTTCCTGTACAGATGGTTGATGCGGCTGAGACAGCGGCGGAAACTAATTCAGCAGGAACAATGGCAGTGGGCACAATATCAGAAAAGGAGCCTGAGACTAAGGTGGCAGATCCTACATCTACAATTGTAATAGATGGTAATATTGATGATTGGAAGGCGATGGATTCCCTTAAGGTTTCAGATGGAAGCGTGAAAGGATGGAGACTTGCAAAGTCTGCAGACGGAAGCAAGCTTTACTTTAGCTTTGATGGTGTTGCGACATCTGAGTGGGATGGACACTATATGTGGGATACATTAAAGATTACATTTGCTAATGGAACAAGTTATGAGGTTCAGATTGCTAATCTTGCAGGTGGTTGGATTATGCCGGGTGCAGAGGTAGCCGTGACTAATGGTGCAAGTGGTACTAATGCAGGCGATTATGCCGTGGAGTGTGTGCTTCCAATGCCGAACACAGGAACTTCTGTAGCAAATGTTGACGCAGAGTCGCAGGCGGCTGCAGAAGCAGATGGTGCTTATTCTGTAACATTTGCAGGAACAGTGATTTTTGAAACTGATATTCCGGAATTTGTGCCGTTAGAAGAAATAGAGCCTGTTTATGAAGGAATTGTAATTGATGGAAAGTATGATGACTGGGCTGCGGTAAGCAAGGTAGAAGCAAAATGCCCAAGTACTGAGCATGTGGAGGAGTGCTTAAGCAATGCCGCATGTGTATTTGACGGAGAGTATGTATATATATACCTTCAGGATGGCAAGGATGGCAATGCTTCTGGTGCAGGTGTAGCCTCTAATGGTAGATATGCAATAACAACTGATCTTGGAAGACAGTTAGTGTTCCAGCTTACAAAGGCTAATGGCGGAAGTGTATCCGGAGTAGAAGGCGCACAGGTTGCCTACTATGGTGACAAGTGGGAGATTGCTATTCCTGCTAGTGAGTTGCCTATGTGGAAGCAGGGTGTTTCATTTGGACTTTATCAGGCAGAGCCTATTGTAAATGGTGTTGTTAATATAAAGGGCGACAATGCAACAGGTCCGGCTGGTGAATTTGATGGTATTGTTTATGATGGGCTTTATGGTGATTGGGAAGCGTACCCACATACTTTGATTCAGTATGCTACAGCTGGTACGCAGACTGATGAACCAGATGGCGAGGGAGCCCTTTACTTAGAAGATGAGGTGCTTTATGGACATGTTGTGTCTTCAATGGAAGCACATTTACAGCAGAAGGGTGGCGAGTTTGATGGTGCTATCTCTATTTGCTTTAACGGAAACCGTGAATATAACGGTGATAAGACATGGAATCTATATCCTAGACTTGTAGCAGTTGCAGCTGATGGAACTATTGATTGGGATCCTGATACAGAGAATCTGGAAAAGGGTAGCTATGAGTTTTATCTTGCGGATGCTCGTGGAGAATATAACACTAGTACACAGACTAATATATCTGATTTGGCAGAGCATGAGAAGTTCTACGGAAAGATGATTATTACTGTGGGAGAAACAATAGATGAGACAGAATTTATGGTTGACCTTGAACAGGCAGCGAAGTTTTTGTCGTTCTACAGCGATAACGAAATTTTTGCCAGTGACTTTAAGATGATTGAAGCACAGTTTGGTGAGATAGGACAGGATTACTTGGCTATAGCAGGTGCATCATCTGGTCCATGGATGGGTATTGTCATTGCTATGGCAGTTGCAGGAGGAGCTGTGTGTTATAAGCGCAGACGTAATGAGGTGACGAAGTAATGAATCCAATCTTTGTTATTATAGTGATTGCCCTATGGCTTTATGCACTTAGTGTTCTTAATAGGGCAAAGTTGAACTTCTGGAGATATTTGTGTGGTTCAATGGGGTTGTTTGTTATTATGCTTGTAACACTTAGAGAGATTCTTATTGTACCATTGGCGCAGTGTGTTGCGGCTATGGCGGGTGTTATCGGCAATATAACAGGTACATTTACACCGTATCTTAAGTATGGAATCATATTTATTGATACGGCTGTGGGCTCTATGACATTACAGATTGATTTAGAGTGTTCAGGTATAATCGAGATAATGGCATTCGTTTCGTTGCTTGCTTTTTTCCGAGTTTACACGGTGTATGAGAGAATCATTGTGGGTATACTTGGGACAGCATACATAATGGTATGTAATGCCTTGCGAATCACTTTGATTTGTGAGGCAGTTCATTTTTTTGGGAACGATGCATATTACGTAGCGCACACATTTTTAGGCAGAATATTTTTCTACGTATTAACTGTAATATTGTATTTTTATGTATTTACGAAACCACATATTATACAGATGAAAGTGGGGAATTTTAGTTATGGTGATAATAAGCCGTCTGCTTAATTCAGTAGTGTTTTGGGCTGCGTGGGTTATTATTCCGGTTATAATGGAGATTATTCCTTCAATAGGCAGTATGCTTTTACTTGCAAAGAGGCATGTGAAGAGAAGAAAGGATACGGAGGAGCTTAAAGCATATCCTGAATTGTCCATTATTATTCCGGTGTACAATTCACAGGCAACGTTATTTGGCTGTATAAAATCTTTATACGATTGCAACTATCCAAATGATCGTATGAGGATATTTCTTGTTAACAATAAGGGTAAGGATGATAGTTTCTCAGTTTTTGCTCAGTGTCAGAAGGAGTTTCCTGAGCTTAGAATGCAGTGGCTCAATTCAGAGCAGGGTAAGTCTAAGGCTCTGAATCTGGCACTTTATAATAGTTCCGGTAAGTACATTATTAATCTTGATAGTGATGGTATGCTTGAGAAAAATGCACTTAACAATATGATTGATAAGTTTGAGGATAATCCGGAGCTTAACTGTATGACAGGTGCTATTCTTACAGAACCGAGTATGATAGAAGAGTATAAGAAGTTTTTTCCAAGACTTCTTCGTAAGCTTGAGTTTATGGAGTATGCACAAGCTTTCCTTGCAGGTAGAAGTTTTGCGTCAGAGAGTGACAGTGTGTATACACTTTCCGGTGCATTTTCTGCTTTTAGAAAGTCGGCGGTGCTTAGGTCTCAGATGTACAACACTGATACCATATGTGAGGATACTCAGATTACATTCCAGATGAAGTACTTTTATGGTGAGAGAGTTGAAGTTTGTGAGGACGCACTTTACTTCGTAGATCCTATAGAAGGCGTAAATAAGTTATATACTCAAAGACAGCGTTGGCAGAGAGGTAGTTTGGAAGTTGCCAAGATGTTTAGTGCAGAGAAGTTCAGCTTGGCAAGAATGTTTAAGGATATCAATATAAAAACATTGGTGTACGATCACACATTTGCTTTTCCGCGAATGATTTGGTATCTGGCTCTTATCTGCCTTCTTTGTATGAATTATTCCAGCAGAGCCATTGTGCAGGCCGCAGGAATAATTATGGTTATGTATATTATCATTGGCTATTTCTATTTCCTGTCTACTCAGTACTTTTTAAAGCCGGTACCGGAGGTCAGAAAGTATTATTGCAAGCAATGGTGGGTTGTACTGCTTCTTCCACTTTTCAATATGGCTGTATTCTTTATACGTGTGGCAGGAATTATTAACAGTATTAATACAGACAGTGCGTGGAAGACAAGAGACTTAAAGGACGAAAGAAATGCAGTTTCTACCACTGTTAGAGATGACTTGAATATAGTTTTGTCGAAGCTAAATAAGTTTCGTGATTACGTAAACGGCGAGAAAAAGGACAATGTAGATTCTGTCTCTGAGATTGAGGCTGTGCAAGAGGAAACTGCTATCAACGAGGTAGCTACTATTAATGAGGAAGCAGATGCGTTAAAGCAGATGACGAAAGAGAAGCTTGCGCATGAGGATTGTAAGTCAGTTGGATGGCATGTAGTTTTGGGACTGGTGTATGTTATATCAGTGCTTATACTTGTAGTGAGCCACTGGGTTTATAAGACATACGGAGTAGGGCTTAATGAGCTTATCAGTACACTTACTCTGTCTATTAAGGGGGCCAGTTCGGATGTTACTGAATTGGCGCTTAAGAGCTGTTTACCACCGGTTATTATAGCTGTTGTGGTATTTGTGCTGACAGTGGTTATAGACAGAATTCGTATGGCGAAACCTCTTATAAAGATAAAGAAGTTTATGCAGCAGATTATGGCAATAGGGTCAGTTGTTGTATTTTTCGTGTCAGTGATTTATGTTAATTCATGCTTTGATGTTGTGGGATACTTTAAGACAAGTGTAGCCCAGTCGAAGCTTTATGACGATTACTATGTTCCGCCACAGGATGTTGCCATAACGGCAGACGGTAAGACAAAGAATCTTATATACATATATATTGAGAGTCTTGAAACTACATATGCATCCAAGGATGTTGGCGGTAATCAGAGTGTCAATTACATTCCTAATCTTACAAAGCTTGCAGAGGATAATATCTCTTTCTCAAGTTCGGATAAGTTGGGTGGTTTTCACTCTACATATGGAACAGGAATTACTATGGGAGCACTTTTTGGTACAACAAGCGGTGCGGCTTATAGTTTAGGAACAGAAGTTAATGAGATGCTGGCTGAAGGAAACTTTTTGTCAGGCATAACAACTATGGGTGATATTCTTGAAGAGAATGGATACCGACAGATGTTTCTTTGTGGTTCAGATGGCGACTTTGATGGAAGAAAGACGTATTTTGAACAGCATGGAAACTATGAAGTGTTTGATCTGAACTCTGCCAGAGAGGCCGGATATATTCCGGATGACTATTTTGTCTGGTGGGGATATGAAGATGTGAAGCTCTATGATATAGCAAAGAAAGAGTTAAGCAAAATGGCAAAACAAGATGGACCATTTAACTTTACTATGCTTACCGTAGATCCGCATCATATGGATGGTTATGTGTGCGAACACTGTAAAGATGAGTATGACAATGTTACAGCTAATGTAATGACTTGTACAGATACATTGTTGCAAAACTTTATAGATTGGTGTAAGACGCAGGATTTTTACGAGGATTCAGTTATTGTTATATCCGGGAACCATCCTCGTATGGATACTTCCTTGGTGGAAGGTGTGAGCTATTACGATAGAACTATTTATAACTGTTTTATTAACAGTGTTAATGATGGAACTTATAATGATACAAACCGAGTATACACTCCGATGGATATGTTTCCTACAGTATTGTCTTCCATGGGATTTAGTATCGAAGGTGACCGTCTGGGACTTGGAACTAATCTGTTCTCAGACAAAAAGACCTTAGCGGAAGAAAGAGGCTTTGAGTGGTTGGATACAGAACTTTCTAAGACCTCAAGTTATTATTATGACAAGTTTGCACCAGAGCTTAGGTAATGTTTGAATTGGCAACTGATGATTAATGAAAGGGTATTTATGAAGAAGAGTGATGTTAACAAGAGATCCAGATTTCTTATGCTTACAATGATTAGTGTAATCGTTGTAGTTGTGGCATGTGTAGCATTTGCCTGGTATCAGATATACAACATGGAATCCGGTATATTGGATGTGTGTGCGACACAGCAGGATGCATATGTTCAGTTGGTAGTTGACCAGATCAACTTAAAGGAGAACAGAGATGATGAGGAAATCATTAATGATATTCTCAGTACGTTGGATTCTTCTACAAGTAAGTACTGGACATTTTCTAAGGACCGTTCAATGCTTTATGTAAAGGACGTTATTGAAACTAACAGATATAAGGGACTTACAACGGTTTCTTACTACGATTCTGACAGTGCCAAGGATTTTCTTGATAGCTTGCAGACCGGTAGAGTTATTCACAAGACTATTGTTATTGATGATAAGGAGTATATCGCATCAGGAGTTTCATTTTCTTATGGTGACGAAGACTACAGATTATGCCTTCTTACCAATAAAGAGGTGCTTCTTAATAACAATAAGTTTATGAGTGCAAAGCTTGAGATAATCATTCTAATCGGATTTATGATAGTTGCGGCTATGGCAGTTATTCTGTTATATGCAAGAAGGATAGATGCACTTCAAAAGAGAGAGAAACAAAAGGAAGCTAATATTGAGAGACTGCAGGGAATGGTTGGTGAGCTTAATGAGCTTCTTACACAGAAAGAGCATTATGATACCAGATATCAGATATGGAGCAGGGATTCCATAAAGGAGTTTTTAGAGAAGTTAAAGTCTAAGAATGTAGAAGTGTATGCGGCAGAAGTGCATTTTACAGAGATACATTATAGACATACATTTCTCGAAAAAGCGGGAGTGCTTCTCGACAAGAAGGTGCTTAGATTCCTTGTGGATGATTGTAGAATGTTGCTTTTATATGTTCAGTATGGAGAGCTTGATGTACATAACAGCCTTCATCCGTTGCTGAATGAAGGTGTTAGGGTTGAAAAGGTAGAGGCTCTTGATTTGGCACAGTTGGATTATGATGCATATATCAAGGCATTGAGTCCGCAGAACTAGTTGAGGCTTTGTAACGGAGGTAAATATGGATATTAAAATATTTAGAGAGTATCGTTTGAAGTTTTATCTTAATGCCAGACATTTTATCATAATAGGTAATCAGCAAGGGGATATACACCCTCATACATGGGAGTTTGCGTTAACAATTCTTATTCGACGTAAAGAGTTTGTGGAATTCAATACATTTGAGAAGCGAATTAATGAATTCTTAAGACCATATCAGGATAGAATTTTGAATGATATGCAGCCATTTGATAATATTCTTCCGACTCTGGAGAATATGGTGGATTACTTTACTAAGCAGTTTTACGATATGATTAAAGAAATAGGTGGAGAGTTGCTTAGTGTTGAAGGAAGTGAAGGTCCTTCACGAACCTATATACTTGACTTAAGAGAAGAGAATGAGAGTATGGATTCAGTTGACCGTCATTCAGAAAATATTCTATCAGATATTATTGATAACATATTGGATGACATTATTGATTAGGAGTACAGATTGTGAAGAAGAGGACAGGGCGAGATATCGCTAATATAATAATTCCAATTTCATACGGACTTCTGGCTATAGTGGTTGCCATGCTTGTGTGTTGGAGTGGACAGTATCCTTTTGGCTCTAATACTATGACGTATATATACAGAGGGGATGTTGTATTCAATGCTATTAAGGATGGTAACTTCCTTCCGCTATATGACCCTATGTGGTATAACGGAGTTGAAATATTTGGTTTCTGTGCACCACTGCCGTTATATTTTATGGCAATGTGTCAGGCACTTGTTGGTGGTGACTCCATAGATGGCTATCTTATGTTTATCGGAATAGTTTACTTTTTAGGAGCTATGTCGTGGTTTTTCATAGGAAAGAAGCGAGGAAGAGTCTGGCTTGGGGCATTTATTGGAGCTATATGGTTCTTCATGCCATATAACCTGCATGTAATGTTTATGGAGGGTAATCTTGCAAGGTCGCTTTGCGTGGTGTTTTTACCATTAGTTATAAGTTCAGTATATGATTATATGACGGATGCAGGATGGACTAATCTTCTTGTTATGATGCTTGCATATATAGGTGTGGCTCTTTGCGACTATGATTTTGTGGTTATGATGACCATTGGTGTCATATTATTTATGATTGTTTATGGTGTTATATATCATAAGTGGCGTAAACAGTTAAATGTGCTGATTAGTATGGTGACTGCATTCTTGTCCACAATGTTTTGGGCGATTCCGTTCTGGATAGTCAATGTTAATTCAAGCAATAAGGAAGTTATGCAAAGATATTTCCAGAGTATTCTCAAAACATTGAATCCTATAGAGCGCTACACATCTGACAACGCATATTACTATTTCGGTCTTGCAGTATTTTTGTTAGTTGTGTTTGGTATAATTGGCAGCAGAAAAAGGTCACTTCCGGGATTGTGGACAGCTGTATTGTTGTTGGCATCCACAGCAGCATCTATGTATTATGTGTTTAAAATGGTGCCGGGTAGCGATTACCTGCTTATGTGTCAATACATATCTATTGCATTGTGTATGGTTTTGTATGTATTTCTTAATTGGAAAACTTTGAAAAAATATATACAGGTCATTATATGCATTTTGCTTGTAATAGACATTATTCCTTCTTTAGGGCTTATGTGTGGAACCATGAGTGGTGTGCCGGTAGCAGAAAGATTCGGTGAGCAGCATCAGACCACACTTATTGAGAAGGCGCAGGAAGTAAGTCAGCAGAGAATAGCCTTTATTGATGGTGGTGAGCTGGAGGCTATGGGAACATACCTTGTGTCTGCTTATGAGAATGGCAAACCGGGTACATACGGTTCAGATTGGCGTGCGGCTAGAATTCAGAGTAATCTTATACAGTTAGATAGAGCTGTTAATGGTGGTTTTTATTTGTATTTGTTTGACAGATGTATGGAGCTTGGTAATGACACGGTTCTTATTAAGGTGTCTCAAGCCAATCTGTTAGAGGCGCCGGTTGAAAAGATGGATGAAGCGGCGAAAGCTGTGGGATATACACTTGTAGATTCTAATGAGTTTTATAGACTTTATGATATGGATATAGAAGGTTCATGGGGAACAGTTACAACATATTCAGCTATAGGAATAGGTTCAGATGTTGGAACGATTTCGCTGGCCTTTCCTAATGTGGAAGAAGGTAATTCAGATAAACTTGATGATTATACATTTGAGGAATTATCAAAGTATGAGCTGGTTTATCTGGCGAGCTTTAATTATAATGATAGGACAGCTGCAGAGGAGCTGGTGTTAAAGCTAAGCGAGGCAGGAGTTCGTATTGTTGTACTTGCTGATGGTATACCGGAAGACAGGGTAAGCCATACAAAAGAGTTCCTTGGAGTTGCTTGCAATGATATATCATTCTCTAATGGTTATCCGCTTTTGGATACCAATGTTGGTGTGTTGGACCCGGATTTCTTCCCGCAAGGACATCAGGAGTGGAAAACGGTTTATGTAAACGGTCTTGACAAGGTGTGGGGTACTGTAAGAGAAGATGAGCTTGATTTAAGTTTTTGCGGTACTGCAAAGAATGATAATATTGTATTTGTAAGTCTTAATTTGCCATATTATTATTCCCTGACAAGAGACGAGGGGGTAGGCAAACTTATTGATAAAGTCACTCAGTTACCTGCTAATGAACTTCCACGTAGAAAGATTGTACCTATAACAGTAGCTTATTCAGATAATAATTTTATCATAATATCAGATCAGAATAATGTTAATACTTCTTTGGCGTTCTTAGATATATTTGTGAAAAATGATACCATAGAAGTGAAGAATAATCTGGTATATGTTGATGCTGGTGTTACCTATATATCTACCAGGTACCCATATGTTTATGTGGGAGTAATTGTCTCGATTATAGGAATTGCTGCTTCAGGTTTCTTCTTATATTTAGTAGGAAGAAGCGAAAAGTATGATGGTCTTGATGTGGATTATGATGATTACGCACAAGATGAAAAAGATAATATAAAGTAATTATGTAAGGACGGTTGCAAAATATTAATTTGCAACTGTCTTTTATTAATCACTTGATTTAAATGTTTTTATGGAGTAGAATAAAATTATCTAATGTGTACGTGAGAATTTATGGGTTACGTATAAGTGTATAAGATTTGATAATCGTACGGGGAAGGATTACTTATGAATATAACTAATTACAATACAAAGACAAAGTATGCTATGCCGCTGGGTATTATGATATTGAAGGAAGACCTGCATATAGCTACTGCTGACAGATATATATACAGATATTTGGATAATCATGCAGATGGATTGTTTACTGATCTTGTGCATACTGATAGTGTTAAGGAATTCTTGGATGCCTGTGCAAAAATCGACGAAGGTCCACAGTATATAGTTGTTCCGTTTCTGACTATGGAAGACCAGTACAGAGTTATGTTATTAAGAATTAAGCGGGATAATCGTAAGATTGATGGACAGCGTTGTATGGAAGTAAGTGTGGCAGATATTGTTAAAGCTATGGAAAAACATGCCACTAACAGAGCTAATCTTACTAAGTACAGAAGAATGATGTGTCTTATGGAGTATCTGTACTTTGATTATACAAGAGATAACAACAGGATTAATATATATATGTATGCTAATGACAAGAGTTATATGTTTTTATCAGATGACTTGGATGAGTGGAAGGAACAGATGCTTGAGGGATACATATGGTCTGATGACGACAAGCGTAAGTTTGAAACTTTTTGCGTATATTTAAAGGATGGCTTGGATGATTTTAAACTTCAGCTTTCTACAACATTTTTCTCAAGAGGTGGTAGAAATGATTCTCTTGTTGTAAGCGGTAGTACACTTTTTGATGGCGACGGGTCGAGGATGGTTTCGGGTGTTATAAAGCTTAACGCGGAGCTTACAGAAACGCCTTATTATGCTACGGAAGCTGCAAAAGATGCTGCTACGGGTCTTATGAATAAGAGGGCTATTATGGAGTATGCGGCATACAGAATCAAGGAAAGTATAGGTATTAATCTTGCGTTGCTTGTAATAGATATAGATGATTTTAAGGATGTTAACGACAAGTACGGACATCTCTACGGAGACCATGTTATCTTCAAAGTGGCAGAAACTATTAAGAAGATAGTAGGTGCCGGTGGAACAGTGGCCAGATTTGGTGGTGATGAGTTTGTGGTCCTCTTAGAGAATCACGACCAGGAGAAGGTTATAAGTATATTGAAGACATTATATGGGCAGATTGGTGTACTTTTTGTGGAAGAACAAAAAGATATTACTGTTACTATTTCAGTGGGAGTTGCCAGTTATCCTCAGGATGGTGACACATATGAGGAAATGTTTGAAAAGGCAGATAAGGCACTTTATGTTGCTAAGGCTAATGGCAAGAATAATTACGTTGTATATGATAAGTCAGAGCATGAACACATCGAAATTATGAGTGATGTGGGACGTATGAGAGGACTTAAGTCTGTTTCATCAAGAGTGAGCCGTTCTATGCTCTACTCAGAGATAGTGCTTGCCCTTAGCGGTTCAGGAAAGTGCTCTATTCCTAAAGTTATAACCAAGATATGTGACTTGTATGATGTTGCAGGTATAACAGTGTTTACAGGGGAAGAACTAAAGTGTAAGCATATTTATGGCAAGTATAGGAAAAGGTCAAGCATGTACACATTGTTAACTAAACCGGATTTCTGTGAGCTTGTCAGTGAGGATGATATGGTTGTTATAAATGATGTGAAGAAGTATAAGGATAAGAGCTTTTTCGATAACTACAACAGATTGGAGATTAATGCCAACATTACAAGTATTTATAGGGTAAATGGTGAAGTAAAGGCGGTTGTTACATTTGATGTATTTAACACAGCATTGCATTGGAATGAATCTGATATGATTAACCTAAATGCCATAGGTAAGCTCATAGGACAGAGAGTAAGTGAATAATAACGATAAGTCGGGAATCTATAAAGGTTCCTGACTTTTTTGCTTTATGAAACTCTTTGAACTTTGAGGGAGGTGTGATAGAAGTTGTGTTAAAAATGTGATTGCCATTTATAAATGAATGTGGTATATATAGATTAGAACGTATATTCGGAATAAATGTTCGAAAATGTACATAATATGTATGTTTGATATTGGAGAATTCTGTCAGACGAATTGGTAAGTGAGGTGAGACGAGTGCATTCTAAAGCTACACAGGAACAATTAGATATTATTAAGACTACTGAGGGGTATATAAGATGTGGTGCGGTACCAGGCTCAGGAAAGACATTTTCTATAACACATCGTATGGCGCATCTTATAACGGGACTTTATGTGGACCCATCATCAATAGTTGCTTTAACATTTACGAATAAAGCGGCAGCTTCGATGACTAACCGCTTAAAGAAAATGATTGGTGATGATGCAACTTGTTTTACTGGTACATTTCATGGATACTGCAACAAGATTCTTAAAGAGGAGATTTACAGACTTTCTTATCCTAAGACATTTACTATATTGGACAAGCGTGGACAGATTGATCTGATAAGAGAGGTTGCAGAGGAACAACAGCTTTCACTAAAGGATTTTACTGCAAAGAATTATATGGAAGAGATTGGTAAATGTAAGCTTTCTGATGAATATATAGACTATATGGTAGGTGTGGATAAGACCCCGCTTTTAAGTAGGATAGAAGCTGCAAGAACAGACTTCGATATAGTTTACTACAATTATCTTTTAAAGCAGAGGGATAATTATGTCTTGGACTTTGATGACATAATCAATTTCGCATTGTACATATTAAGAGAGTATCCGGATGCTTTGGCAGTGTGGCAGGATAGATGTCAGTACATTCTTTGTGATGAGTATCAGGATGTAAATGATAAGCAGGAAAATCTGTTGAAGCTTTTAAGTGGCAAGTATCACAATCTTACGGTAGTTGGGGATGATGACCAGTGCATATATGGCTGGCGTGGCTCCAAGGTTGATTATATGGTGGATTTTCACAAAGCGTATCCGGATGTGAAGGACTACTATTTAAGTGAGAATTTTAGAAGTACACCGGAGATTGTTGCAGTTGCTAATTCACTAATCGGATCTAATCAGCACAGACTGGAGAAGATGATGTTTACTAACAATCCATCCGGAGAAAAGCCGGTATATAATCATCTTCCTACAGAGAAGGATGAGGCCGCGTGGATTGCTGACACAATTGCAGGTGGAAAGAGTGACGGCAAGCATTACTCGGATTATGCCATATTGGTTCGTGCGGCTTCACAGACAAGAGCGTTGGAAGAAGCATTTATTAAAAGGAAGATTTCTTACAAGATACTGAATGGAGCGCAGTTTTACAGTTCAGAGGAGATTAAGACTGTGCTTGCGTACCTTCGTATGGTGTATGCCATGAACGACATTGATTTCATATGGACTGTTCAAAGACCGCGCAAGGGCTTTGGAAAGAAATCGGTGGAGGCGTTAAAGAAGTATGCATCAGGTAAAGGAATAACTCTTATGGAAGCTTTAGGTCAGCAGATAGAGCAGGGGCTGATAAAAAAGCAGGCACTTGTAGATTATTACACTAATATAAAAGAGTTACACAATACTTATCACAATTATTCGGCTAAGAATCTTATTAATAAGGTTCTTGATATAGGCTATAGAGAGGAACTTGAACAGGATGTTGACCAGACGCGGCTAGATAATGTGTCTGAATTTATAACTACTGTGGCGGACTTGGAAGAAGAGAACAAGGATTGGCTGTCTCTTGAGGATATGTTGGCACATTTTGCGCTTTTCTCACAGCAGGACGATGACACCGACAAGGATGTTGTGAGAGTTATGACTATTCATACGGCAAAGGGATTGGAGTTTGATACTGTATTTGTAAATGGTATGGTAGAAGGTCAGTTCCCAAGCAAGCGTCTGCGTAATGAGGATGAATTGGAAGAGGAGCGTCGCTTATTTTATGTGGCGTTAACCAGAGCAAAGAAGCGTTTGTACATAAGCAGTTACAACGAGAAGGTAGCAGGCTTTCCGGTACGTCAGTCAAGCTTTCTTAATGACATAGATGAGTGCTTGTTAAACTGCGTGGGCAACACGAAGATGGGCGTTTCATATTACACACCGCCTATGAGGCCAAAGGGAAAGTATGAAGTGGGTGATAAAGTGCTTCATCCGGGATTTGGCGAGGGTGTTATCGTTGGTATTGATGAGGATGCACTGGTTTATGAGATTGACTTTGATAACGTTTCAGGAACAAGGAAGATACAGTTTAGGGCGCAGATGATGAGGATTGTGTGAGAGATATGTAGTACAAAAAGCACTAGAAACTCTATTGAGTTTCTAGTGCTTTTTATATATAATTATATAATGACTATATATTTTTTGAAGTTGATGTGAGATTATGAGGATAGCAAGATAATAGGAGATACGATATATGCAACAATATACATATAATGAAGAAATTGTTTTTGTAGATACGGAAGTTAGTAAACAAGACGAAAAAGTACGTGATATAGGTGCAGTAAGGACAACAGTGCCAGTGTTGTCAACTAATGGATTACAGCTGCATTCGTCTAATTTATTAGAACTTGAAAAGTTTATTAAAGGAGCTACATATATATGCGGACATAATATTATCAACTTTGATTTGAAGTATATTATGCCAATTGTTGAGCGTGCGGAAGTGCGTTCAGTTATAGATACGTTGTATTTATCTCCACTATTGTTTCCGATGAAACCATATCATAAGCTTTTGAAGGATGACAAGATTCAATCAGATGAGTTAAATAATCCTTTAAATGATTCAATAAAAGCTATGGAATTGTTGATGGATGAAGTTACAGCATTTGAACTTCTAAGTAATAATATAAAGAAAATATATTGCACTCTTTTAAGTAAGGTTCCAGAGTTCAGAGGATTTTTCAGATATGTTAATTGCAATGATATCACGAATTATCTTTCAACATTTATTGAGGCGGAATTTAAGGGGAAGATATGTGCTAATGCAGATGTTAATGCAATAGCTAGTATATACCCGGTTGAGCTTGCTTATTGTCTTGCAACGATTTCAACAGATGATAAGGAATCAATTATACCATATTGGGTACAGAAGAATTATCCGAAGGTGCAAGAGGTATATACTTTATTGCGAGGTGTACCATGTAAGGAAGGATGTCCTTATTGCAAGGGTACATTTGATATATATGCACAGCTTAAGAGAAAGTTTGGATATGATGAATATAGAAAATATAATGGAGAACCATTGCAGGAAAAGGCTGTTCAGGCAGCTGTAGATGGCAAGTCTTTATTGGCGATATTTCCTACGGGTGGTGGTAAATCTATAACATTTCAGATACCGGCACTAATAGCAGCAGAAGCTACGCATGGACTTACAGTAGTTATATCACCATTGCAGTCTCTTATGAAGGATCAGGTTGATAATCTTAGTGAGAGAGGTATAACAGATGCTGTTACGGTAAATGGCATGCTTAATATTGTGGAACGTGCGGAAGCGTTGGAGAGAGTTGAGAATGGAATTGCATCTATTCTCTATATCTCTCCGGAATCATTGCGTTCAAAAACGATAGAGAGATTGTTGCTTGGTAGAAATGTTACAAGATTTGTAATCGATGAGGCGCATTGTTTTTCAGCTTGGGGACAGGATTTTAGGGTGGATTACCTATATATAGGTGATTTTATAAAGCAGTTTCAGGAAAAGAAGAATACAAAGATACCAGTGTCTTGTTTTACAGCAACAGCAAAACAGAAGGTTATTAGTGATATAAAAGAGTATTTCAAACAAAAGCTTGATATAAATCTTGAGCTATACACCACCAATGCTGCCAGAACTAATCTGCGTTATGAAGTGCTATACAGAGAAAATGATGCGGATAAATATGCAACTTTAAGAAGCCTGATTGAGCAGAAAAATTGTCCCACTATTGTGTATGCATCAAGGACAAAAAACACCATTGAACTTGCTAAGAAATTGTGTGGAGATGGATTTAATGCAAGAGCATTTAATGGTAAAATGGAAAGAGATGAAAAAATAGCTAATCAGGAAGCATTTATAAAAGGAGATGTGCAGATAATAGTTGCCACCTCCGCTTTTGGTATGGGCGTAGATAAAAAGGATGTAAAACTTGTTGTTCATTATGATATTTCTGATTCTCTTGAAAATTATGTTCAGGAGGCAGGTCGAGCAGGTCGAGATCAGTCGATTCAGGCGGAGTGTTATGTGCTTTTTAACGAAGAGGATTTGGACAAACATTTTATATTACTTAATCAAACAAAACTAAGCATCAATGAGATACAGCAGACATGGAAAGCTATCAAGGATATGACGAAAGATAGAAGGTGGATAAACTGTTCTGCACTTGAAATAGCACGCAAGGCCGGTTGGGATGATACTTCAAATGATATAGAGACAAAGGTTAAGACTGCAATATTAGCATTGGAAAATGCGGGATATATTAGGCGTGGGCAGAATAGTCCAAGAGTTTTTGCAGATAGTATTTGCGTGAAAAATGCACAGGAAGCGGTAGAGCGTATCAATTCATCTGCGAAGTTTGATGAACAACAAAAAGAGTATGCAGTCAGAATTATAAAAAAGCTTATTTCAACACGGAGTAAGGCGAAAGCCGGCAATGATGAAGCTGAAAGTAGAGTGGATTATATTGCAGACCATTTAGCGATTCCAAAGGGAACTGTTATTGAAGTTGTGGATATAATGAAAGACGCAGGAATTCTCGCTAATGATAAGGAAATGTATGCATATGTAGATAAGACAGCTATGAGAGGTAGAGCCAAGAATTCTATGCTAAACCGCTTTTCTACATTGGAAGGATTTCTTGTTGGTAAGCTTAAAGATGAAGGGATAAGAATTAATTATAAGGAAGTTAACGAAGAAGCTATAAATAGTGGAGTAACACAGTCTACAGTTAATAATCTGAGAATGTTATTGTATTTTTGGATTATTAAAGGATATATAAAGAAGCCGGAAGGCGAATTGAATTCAGGCATGCAGTTAGATCTATTGGATACGGTAGAACAATTAAAGTGTCGTTACGAAAAGAGAGTTCGTTTGTCAAAATTTATAGAAGAATATTTTATAAAAAAGGCAAGCGAAAAGGAACAGGTAGAGGAGCAAAAGAATAGCACTATGATTAGCTTCTCTATGATTGATATTAAGAATGCTTATAATTCAGCTCCAAAGCTTTTGTACAATGAAGAAGTGACATTGGGTGAAGTATCCGAGGCGTTATTGTATCTTTCAAAGATTAATGCATTTAGATTGGAAGGCGGATTTCTTGTGCTTTATAATGCTATGTCCATAGAGCGAATAGAGTTAGATAATAAAATACGTTATAAGGTAGAGGATTATAAACAACTTCAGGAGCATTATGATTTGAAAACACAGCAGATTCATATTGTAGGTGAATTCGCTAATATGATGGTTCGGGATTATGATGCAGCACTTACA
This sequence comes from Lachnospira sp., assembly GCA_045543195.1. Classification (GTDB taxonomy): domain Bacteria; phylum Bacillota; class Clostridia; order Lachnospirales; family Lachnospiraceae; genus Lachnospira. The sequence continues at coordinate 95,007 of JAZQME010000002.1, read as the reverse complement.
TTTGTAAATGATTACTTTGGCATGGAGTATAAGTTGTTTTTAACAAAATATTTCGAAGGTAGTCGAATGAGTGAAATTGCTAGAAATATTACTCCGATGAAGTATCATATGCTTTTTGAGAATCTTTCAAAGCGTCAGGCTGAAATTATTGAAGATGACACTTCTGGTGCAATTGTTGTTGCTGCAGGGCCTGGTAGTGGTAAAACTAAGATATTGGTGCACAAACTGGCGTCATTGATGTTGCTTGAGGATGTTAAGCATGAGCAGTTACTTTTGTTAACATTTTCAAGAGCAGCGGCGATGGAATTTAAGATGCGTCTTATTGAGCTGATAGGTAATGCAGCATATTTTGTAGAGATAAAAACGTTTCATTCATATTGTTTTGATTTGCTCGGTAAAATTGGTAATATAGAGAATTCAAAAAATGTAGTGAAAGATGCTACTGATATGATTCTTAACGGAGAAGTTGAACTGGATAGAATCACAAAAACAGTACTTGTTATTGACGAAGCACAGGATATGGATGGCAATGAATATAATCTTGTTAGGGCGTTAATGGAGCGAAACGAAGATATGAGAGTTATTGCTGTAGGTGATGACGACCAGAATATATACGAGTTTCGAGGCTCTGACTCGAAATATATGGGAGCATTGTTGAATGCTCCAGGAGCAAAAATGTATGAGTTGCTACAAAATTATAGAAGTAGTAAGAGGATTGTGTGGACTGCAAATACATTTGCTAAGTTAATAAGTAATCGAATGAAACATAATGAAATAATGTCGGTTAAGCAAGATGTAGGAGAGGTTCAGATAATAAGAAATGGCACATCATTAGAAATGGCTGCAATCAATAGATTAGAGCTTGCCAGAAGGAATGTAGGTGCTGTGTCGGGAAGAACTGTTGCTATTTTAACAACAACTAATGAACAAGCGTACCTTGTTATGGAATTGTTAAATAAAAAAGGGTATAAGGCAAGACTACTACAGTCAAATGATGGGTTTTCACTGTACGATTTGGCCGAGATAAGATACTTTGTTAATACCCTAAAGGCAATCAATGTTCCGGTTATTACAGATGAGAAGTGGGAAGAGGCAAAGTATAAGTTGCAATGTGTATATGCAGAAAGCGACAATCTAGAGTCTTGTATGTATATGCTTGAACAGTTTGAGAGAACTACGGCTAAAAAGTATTTTACAGACTTGGAGAGTTTCTTTAAAGAGGCTCGCTTTGAAGATTTTTACAAGGCAGATAAAGATGAAATCTGTGTGTCAACAATACATAAGTCAAAGGGAAGAGAATTTGATGAAGTGTATATGTTAGTAAGTCAAGGTCAAAAGTTTGATGATACACGTAAGCGTAGTATATATGTAGGAATGACGAGAGCAAAAAATAACCTATATGTGTTCCATAATTCAGATTACTTTGATGCAATAAGTGCTAAATTGAATACCATTGGAGTTCAGTTTTTGCAGGACAACACGCGGTATCCGGAGCCAGAGGAGATAGTTATGGCTATGTCCCATAGAGATGTGAATCTTGGATTCTTTACCGAGGGCAAACGTTCAGACAATGTATCAGAACTACGAGCGGGATGTAAACTTGATATAAAGGAAAGTTCATCAGGGAAGTATTACAGATTATATTTTTCGGTAATTAAGGAAGGCAAGGTAAGCAATGTAGCATGTTGCTCAAGTAGTTTTGCAGAGAAATTGCAAGCTCAACGGCAAAAGGGCTATGTTCCATATTTGGCAAAGGTTAATTATGTTGTGAAATGGTGGAACAAGGAGGATGAAAAAGAATACACAATTGTATTGCCAATCATTAAATTAAGAAAAAGCAGATGATGGTTAAGGTCAAATTTCCAGCAATCTACATCTATACGTAAAGTATCCTACAGTGTAATCTTGTTTAGGAAGTTAGTTGCGCCTAATCGCAACGCGATTGGGGTACACATAACTTAACAAGATTACATAAAGGTGGTTTGATGGAATGAATAAGAGAACAAAGATGTTAATTGTTAATTATGTGATGGCAGTGTCGCTGGTTATTGTTATGGTAACAGGTATGTTGCTTCGCCCATTTCCGGGAATGTGGATGGGGATTGCCCATGGTGTATCAGGTATGTTGCTGACTGCAAGTATTGTTGTGCATTGCATACAGCATAGACCAAAGAGGAAAAAGTCTATTGACAATTCTGTAGACTAATGCAATAATAATTATACAAAAGGGTGTTGCCGATAGACGGCTGGCATTCCTTGATAGAGAATGACGAAGTAATCGCCCCAAGTTGTTAGCTGGGGGCGGTTATTTTTTGGTTTATTAACAATATAAAATCATTTAAGGATTATTTAATAATTACCATAGTAAACTGTGACCATAGGGTGACGGGCAGTCCTTCGCTGACATGCCGAAAGGTTAGCAAATAAGCGACTACACGTACATCACAAACTACGAAAAGTGAGGATAAGTAAAATGTACCTGCGTATATTGAAAAAGGATTTAAAGCGTAAGAAGAGCATGAACATCATACTTTTGATATTCATTATTCTTGCGTCAACATTTATTGCCAGTAGTGCCAACAATGTGGTTACAGTGACAACGGCGCTGGACAGTTATTTTGAGAAGGCTAATGTGCCGGATTACTGGTTTGCTACTATGGATGAAAGTCATCTTGAAAAATATGAGAAATATGCCAAGAAGAATGACAATAAATATGATGTTTCAGAAATGGTTATAGTTAATGAAAAAGATATTTTTGTGGATGGTAAGGAGTTTGAGTGTAGTAATACATTGCTGTTGGCAGGACTGGAAGAGGAGCTTGTCATATTCGATGAGAATGACAAAGTCATGGAAAAGATTAATGATGGAGAGGTATGGTTATCTCCGTCTATGTTTAATGCCAATGAGTGTAAAGTAGGGGATGTTCTTAAGGTAATGTCAGATGGTGTTACCAAAGAATTTGTGGTTAAGGGCTGCGTAAAAGATGCCGTTACAAGCTCGGATCAAATCGGTTTAAATCGTTTGTTTATTAGTGACAGTGACTTAGCGTGCTTTAATACAGACAATGCAATGTTAGTCTATTCAGTTAATGTATATGATATTGATGCATCCTTTAAGCAGGACTTTTTGGACTTAGAACTTAGTGTATTATTTAATGTTGACAAGGCAACTATTAAATTCTGTTATGTATTTGATATGATTATTGCAGGTATTATGCTGATTGTCAGTGTGTGTCTTGTACTTATCTCTATGGTAATCCTAAGATTTACTATTAATTTTACTATGAGTGAAGAGTTTCGCGAGATTGGTGTTATGAAAGCGATTGGTCTTAGATGCAGTAACATCCGTTTGCTTTATATAGTTAAGTACCTTGCTACAGCGGTGGTTGGTGCGGTTATAGGATTTGGACTTAGTATTCCCTTTGGGGATATGCTTATGGCAGAAGTATCTCAAAATATAGTTATTGACAGTAGTGGAAATATCGTATTGAATGCTTTATGTGCAGCATTGACAGCGGGAATTGTAGTGTTGTTCTGTTATATGTGTACAGGAAAGATAAAGCATTTTTCGCCAATTGATGCAATTAGAAATGGTGAAAATGGTGAGCGATTTAGAAGGAAAAGTATCATTACACTTGGAAAGAGTAGATTTAAACCGGTGCTCTTTATGGCGGTTAATGATATATTAAGTGATATCAGAAGATATATTGCTATGATTGTGATATTTACATTGGGGCTACTTCTTATAATAATACCAGCTAATTCAATCAATACATTAGAGTCAGATCGTATAATAGAGTGGTTTAATGCGGCATATAGTGACCATGCGGTTGCTGCAAATGTGGTATCTATAAATGCAACAAAAGACAATAAAAAAGACCTTATGGACCAGATTGTTAATATAGAGAAACTGCTTGAAAACAATGATATTGACGCAGATGTTTTTCAGGAGACTATGTTTCGCGTCAATGTTTTATATAATGATAAGAAAGCATCTTCGGCGGCATTTATAAGTCTTGGAGAGATAACAGCTGCTGATTACGTGTATATGGAAGGAACTGCACCGGAAAGAAAAGGTGAAGTGGCACTTACTAAGATGACTGCTGATACAGTAGGGGCGCATATAGGTGATACAATTAAGATAACATTGGGAGAAGAAACTAAAGAATATATAGTAACAGCTCTTTTTCAGTCTATGAATAATATGGGAGAGGGTGTGCGATTCTATCAGGAAGAGGAAGTTGATTATAAGTATTTGGCCGGATATTTGTGTATTCAGATAAGGTACAATGATAATCCTACAAAGGAAGAGATTGCTGATAGAACGGAACTGTTATCGTCGATAGAAGATAGTGAAGTGTATACAGCCACAGAATATATCAAAGCTATGATAGGTGATATATCAGGTGCATTAGCTTCAGTAAAGAATCTTATATTAGTAGTGGTTATTGCTATCAACGCACTTGTTACAGTGCTTATGGTTAAGAGCTTCATCACTAAAGAAAAGGGCGAGATTGCTATGCTAAAGGCTACAGGCTTTAGCAACGGTGCGATTATAGCATGGCAGACATTAAGAATTGGTGCGATTTTGGTTATATCATCACTTGTGGCAGTGTTACTGTCAACACCATTGTCACAGCTAACATGTGGCCCGATATTTAAGATGATGGGCGCAAGCAGTATAGAATTTACTATTAAACCATTGGAAGTGTTTGTGTTCTATCCTGTGCTGATACTTTGTGTAACATCGTGCAGTGCATTACTTTCAGCATTGCAGATAAGAAAAATTAAGGCTAGCGACACTGCTAATATGGAATAAACAATAGATAGTAGATAATAGAATAGGAGAATAATTATGAGCAATATATTAGAGGTTAAGGACCTTTGTAAAACATACATAGTAAATAAGCGTCAGAACAATGTTTTGAAAAATGTGAATTTTGCCGTTTCAGAAGGAGAGATGGTTGCCATTATGGGACCATCAGGTTCAGGAAAGTCTACACTTCTTTATGCGGTTTCCGGCATGGATAGTATTACTGCCGGAAGTGTGAACTTCGGCGGCAAGGATATATCAAAGCTTTCTGACAAAGAACTTGCTAAGTTAAGACTTGATGAGATGGGATTTATATTCCAGCAAATGTATATGTTGAAAAATCTCACAGTGCTTGATAATATTATCTTACCGGCTTGCCAGTCTGATAAGAATAATGAAAGTAGAAAAGAGACTGTGGAGCGCGGTCAGGCTCTTATGAGAAAGCTTGGAATAATTGATATAGCAGACAATGATATCAATGAGGTTTCGGGTGGTCAGTTACAGCGAGCCTGCATATGTAGAAGTATGATTAACAAGCCTAAGATGATATTTGCAGATGAGCCAACAGGTGCGCTTAACAGAGCGTCATCAGACGGAGTTATGGAAGAGCTTTTAAAGATTAATGCTGAAGGGACCACTATTATGTTGGTTACTCACGATGCTAAGGTTGCGGCAAAATGTACAAGAGTTATGTATATAGAAGACGGTAACATCAAGGGTGAGTATGATTTGGGCAGATACACAGATGAAACAAAGCTCCGTGAGCGCGAAAGAACCATAAGTAACTGGCTGATGGAGATGGGCTGGTAGGAGTATTTTGTAGATGTCTGTAAGAGGGCGAGAGGGTCTATAAGGTATATGACCACTCTCGCCACATAACAGTGCATTTACAAAATACTATGGTGAGAGAGGGGGATTGCTATGAAAAGAACATTAATGAGGGCGATTATTGTTACAGTTATGGCTATTATAAGTGTGGCGGCACTAATGCCGATGTTTGACAGTAAAGCTATGAGCGATTCTTTAATCTGGGTGTTTGGGTTTTATTTGTCATTAATTACGGTTCCAATGATGATAGTTTTCTGGACAGTACATATAGGGGAAAGTATGAATAAGAGAATAATTTCGCCCTTTGTATTGTTTGGTGTTTTGGAAGGCTTACTTGCAATAGCGTTTGCTATATGGGGTATATATGATTTAATGACAGATGAAGGCTGGTTTGCAGGATTGGTTGGATTGGTAGTGTTGATATATGTGGTGCCATTTTTAGTGATAGCAGTTGTAATAGATATACTAATAGCTCGCGTTATTAGAAAGAAAACAAAATTGCAGCAGAGGTAATAAAGTATGACAGATATACTTATAGTTGAGGATAATAGAGAGCTTTCCACGTTGCTTCGGGATTTTCTTGAGGCGGAAGGGTATGTTGTCAGTGTTGCAGATAGTGGAGAGAAGGCGTTGCATCTGTATGAGAAGTATGGAGCTAGGCTTGTGGTTTTGGATGTTATGCTACCGGGTATTGATGGCTTTGGTGTGTGCGCCAAGATAAGAGAGAGCAGTGATACTCCTATACTGATTGTAAGCGCGAAGGTAGATAAGGATGACAAGCTTAATGGACTTATTCTTGGGGCGGATGATTACATTGAGAAGCCTTACGATATTGATATACTCTTAGCAAAGATTAAAGGTATATTTAGAAGAAGGCTGGCACTGGATGAGGTTGTCTGCGGTAGTCTTTTGATTAACAGGGCGGATAGAACTGTTAAGAAGAGTGGAGTGCTTGTGGATATGACTGCAAAAGAGTTTGATTTGTTAGAGCTTCTTGTGGAGAATAGAGGTAAGGTTCTGAATAAAGACTATATTTTTAGCAGGATATGGGGAAGTGACAGCTTTTCGGAGCAACAGACTCTGACTGTACATATAAAGTGGCTTCGTGACAAGTTAGAGGACAATCCTAAGAAACCGGAAATGATACAGACGGTTTGGGGAGTGGGATATAAGTTTGTTTAGGCAGTAGGTTATATAATTTATTATATAATGGTGAAAAGCGAAAGATTTTAGGTCTTTCGCTTTTGTGCGTCTGTGATATAATTAGGTATAACGCTGGTAAGGAGAAGAGTATGAAAAGTTTTAACAGAATATTTGTGTCAGTTGTGGTTCTCCTTGTGGCGATAGTCGTGTTGGGGAATCTTGGATTGTATTATTATGGAGAAATCAGTATTCAGAGGCAGTACCGGGTGGATGCCAACAGAATCGCAAGTGAGATTGAACAGAAGAGTCTTAACGATGTTGATATAAGTAAATATCAAACTATAAGGGCAGTTTACGAACTTAAGCTTGCTGATGGAATTGATGAAGACTTCTTTGAGTCTAATAATGATTATGTTGTTAGACAGGTGGGAGATAGTCTATATCGTATAGAGTATGCAGCGGACAATCAGTCCTTAGGTGGTAATGTAATATTTCTTACTAATGTGGCTATGATATTAATGGCAGCAGTTGTTATTGCAGTGCTTTTGTATGTCAGACAGAAGATTCTAAAGCCTTTCGACAGACTTAAAGAAGTTCCATATGAGCTGTCAAAAGGTAATCTTACAGTGCCGGTAAAGGAGAGTAAGAATCGATTTTTTGGAAGATTTGTGTGGGGCGTTGATATGCTAAGGGAGAACCTTGAGTTGCAAAAACAGCGTGAGCTTGAGCTGCAAAAGGAGAATAAGACTCTTGTTTTGTCACTTTCCCATGATATTAAAACTCCGCTTTCAGCTATAAAGCTTTATGCCAAGGCTCTATCAAAGGGACTGTATTCAGATGCTGCAAAGCAGGCAGAAATAGCAGAGAATATCAATGTTAAAGCAGATGAGATAGAAGGTTACGTCAGTGACATAATCAAGGCATCCAATGATGATTTTCTTGATTTGCAAGTTGAAAAAGGAGAGATATATCTTTCACAGATTATTGAGAGTACACGCAGATACTATGATGATAAATTAGGCTTTGTAAAGACTGAGTTTAAGGTGGGACAATATTCAGACTGTCTTATAAAAGGTGATGAAAACAGGCTGATAGAAGTATTGCAGAATATCATGGAAAATGCTATAAAGTACGGCGATGGCAAGTATATCGAGATAGGATTTGGGCAGGAGGAAGACTGCCGGTTGATTACGGTGAAGAATAGTGGATGTTCGCTTAATGAAGCAGAGATTACACATATATTTGACAGTTTCTGGCGTGGCTCCAATGTTGGTGACAACAAAGGAAGCGGTTTGGGATTATATATATGTAAGAAACTGATGCAGGCTATGGACGGTGAGATTTACGCACAGATTGATGGAGAAGATATGTGTGTTACAGTTGTTACAAGGCTTGCATAAAATCGATTGCAGGGTGGACAGGTATGTAATCTAAGGGGCATATACCGGATCGCTATAGTACTGGACTTGGAAGAAATGTATTAATATAGAAGACGGAGGAATATATGGATTTAGCGTCAATTACGGCACAGCAGGTGTTTGTGCTTTTTATACTTATAGGAGCAGGATTTGTAGGAGCAAAGTTTGGGGCCATAAAGCAGGAAGGAAAGAAAGCATTTTCAGATCTGCTTATATATCTGGTAGTGCCTGCCATGATTATTGACTCTTATATGTCAGAGTTTGACCCGGCGATTTTTAGTAATTTAATGTGGGCATTCGGGTTAAGTGCGTTTTTATTACTTACGGGACTTGCTATTTCTATGTTGCTTACAGTGAAGTCGAAGGGAAAGGATGTAGCCATTACACGATTTGCTTGCATATTTCCTAATGCGGCATATATGGGGTTCCCACTTATAAGAGCATTGTTTGGTGCAGAAGGATTGCTTTATGCCAGTGCATTTGTAACTATGTTTAATCTCCTTTTGTGGACTGTAGGATATGCCATTGTCAGTGGAGAGATTAAGCTAAAGTCTGTTATTAAAAATGTGTTGGCAACGCCTGTGCTTATATCAGTGGTTATAGGACTTGTTCTTTATCTTGGGCAGATTCCGGTGCCGGAGCTTATAAAACAGCCGGTGAATCTTCTAGGAAGTATGAATACAGCGCTTTCTATGGTTATTACAGGTATGATTATTGCAGGAAGCAATGTGAAGAAGCTGCTTGCTAATAAGCGAATACTTTTTGTTATTATGGTGCGTATGCTGGTAGTGCCTATAGTATGCTTTGCACTGTTTTTGTTGGCTAATAAGGCGGGGCTGTTTGCATTGATGGGACTTTCACCTATGGTTATGCAGGTAGTGCTTATACAGGAGTCGTGTCCTACTGCAGCAATGACATCAGTGTTTGCGGTTCAGTTTAATCACGATGAAGATTTGGCAGCAGGAGCGGTGGTTATTACAACATTTTTGAGTATCCTGACATTGCCTCTGTTAGCATTTTTAATGTCAGCAATAATGTAGAAAAATGTATAGTTTTGTGTTATAATAAGTGACATCATCAAGTATTACGATTAAATAGGGGGCAATATGGTACTATCTACACTAGAAAAGTACAATCAAATAGTTATTCAGGTGCATGACAATCCGGATGCAGATGCAGTAGGGTCAGGATATGCTATGTATACGTATTTGGCGTCTAAGGGGAAGAATGTTCGCCTGGTTTATGGTGGAAAGAATCAAGTCAGCAAGAGCAATATGAAGCTTTTAATATCAGAGCTTAACATACCTTTGGAGTATGTAGGCGGAAGTGATGGTGAAGATGGAGCGGAAGATGTGCTGGGGAATCCTGAACTGCTTATAACGGTGGATTGTCAGTATGGTGAGGGCAATGTTCAGGCATTTAAAGCTCAGAACATTGCTATGATTGACCACCACAGTACAGGAAAGCAGTCTGATGATATGGCTGAGGTGCGAAGCAATCTGGTAAGTTGCGCAACAGTGTGTTATGCCCTTCTTAAGGATGCTGGATTTGATGTTAATGAAGATATCAAGGTTGCCACTGCATTGTACTACGGTCTTTATATGGATAGTAATCAGTTGTCAGAGGTTTGTCATCCACTGGACAGAGATATGATGGATTTCATTCAGTACGATAAAACATTACTTAACAGGCTTAAATATGCTAATTTTAGTATAGCAGAGCTTGAGACAGCAGGAATTGCCATAACCAATAACAATTACATAGAGAAGAACCGCACAGCAATAGTTATGGCAGAGCCTTGTGACCCTAATATATTAGGAGTTATTGGTGATTTTGTGATTCAGGTGGATAGTATCGATGTCTGTATTATCTACAATCAGTGTGTAGGTGGCTATAAGCTTTCTGTAAGAAGCTGTGCTGTTGATGTTGCTGCCAATGAGCTTGTGTATTTTCTTACAAGAGGAATAGGTAATGGTGGTGGACATATTAACAAAGCAGGGGGATTTCTAAGTAAACATCGTTATAGAGAAAAGTATGAGGACAAGTTTTTGGAGGAGTACTTTAGAGAAAAGCTTGACGAGTATCGAGAAGGCTATGACGTAGTGAATTATACTGACGACTGTCCGGATTTTGCGCAGTTTAATATGTATCGGAAGAAAGCAGGCAACAATGGTTATGTTAAGTCAACAGAGTTGTTTCCGGTTGGTACAGAGTGCAAGATCAGAACTATGGAAGGTGACGTTTTCATAACGGTAAAGGACGATATATACTTAATGATCGGATATTCGGGAGAGGTATATCCAATCGAAAAGCATGTATTTGACAGCAAGTACACTGCAACAGATGAAACATTTGTCAGGGAGTTTGAGTATGCGCCGACTATTATCAATGTAGCAGAAGGCAAGCTGTACGAGCTTATGCCCTATGCAAAAATGTGCAAAACAGGTGTGGGTGCGCCGATGTATGTAAGGCCTATTACGAAGTACACTAAAGTGTTCACACGCTGGGACTACGAAGGATATATGGTTGGTAACGAAGGGGATATGTTGTGTTACTCAACAACTGACCACAGGGATGTCTATGTGGTAAAGCGTGAAGTGTTTGAAAAGACTTATGAGAGAGTGTAATATTTAATATGTGATAAGGTGGTGTAAAGTAAATTAAAATCTTTGCATCACCTTTATTATTAAAAAATGTAAAAAAATTAATGTTTTTCATTAAAAAGCGGTTGACAAACATTTATTATTGTTGTATTATGAGTTTAACGATAAACGATAATTATTTATCGCTATCACAATGGCTTGCAAGCAATCATAGTAATATAAGTCGTTTACGAAAAGGAGAAGTATTATATGAAAGAGATGGCAATTAATAAGATTAAGAATTTTGGTAAAATCGGTAATATTATTGCAATAATTGCGAAGATTATACTTATTATAGGTATTGTTGGTGTTATTATTGCGGGGGTGGTATTTGCAGCTATTCCTAAGGATTTTATTCACGTTGATATAGCAAGTAAAGCTAAAGTGACTATGGATGGTGATAAGTTTGGCAGAGAGTTTGGTGAAAATATTACAGATGAAGAGATTGCGGAGATAAACCAAGAACTTAAGGAAGATATGGAAGCGGAGATGAAGCTCAACAATATGGAATATGTAGTGGCTTCAGTAACGAGGGATGGTAATAAGGTTATTGTTGATACAGAAGCAGCCAATGCTACATTGGAACTTAAGAATTTGGTATGGATTATGGTTGCGGCTATTCTTGCCCTTGCTATGGGACTTGTGGTAACTATTTTTGCAGGCAGACTTTGCAGAGCGTTCCGTGATTGTGAGACACCATTTGAAGAAAGAATAATTAAGAGAATAAAGCAGCTGGGTTTTGCTATGATACCATTGGCAATCCTTCCATCGGTTACAGATTCATTCGTTAACAGTGTAATGATAGGTAAGTTTAACTTATCCATGTCATTGGACTTAGCGGTTGTACTTGCTATAGTTATTGTGTTTGTTATCGCATATGTATTTAAGTATGGTGCAATGCTTCAGCAGGAATCGGATGAGACATTGTAATCTGTGTGTGGCTCATGAAAGATATAAGAAATGGAGATGATTAAATGGGCAAGATAATATTAAGATTGGATAGGGTTATGGCGGATCGAAAGATGAGCCTGAATGAATTATCAGAGCGAGTCGGAGTATCCAATGTTAATCTTTCAAAGATGAAAACCGGTAAGATAAGTGCTATACGCTTTAGTACACTGGAGGCTATATGTGATGTGTTGCAGTGTCAGCCCGGAGATATATTGGAATATGATCCAAGTCAGCCAAGTGACAGAGAATAAAGATAGAGCTAGGGATATAGTATATATTCCTAGCTTTTATACTATTTAATTATATTATATGATAAGTAATTACTATCATTGAAAATGTTTCTTGAAAGCAATATAATAAATTAGAATTTTGTAATAATATAACAATTAGGAGATTATTATGAATAGAAACTCAGAGAAAAAAGTAATGTGGAGAAAAAATAGTCCATATATATACGAGAAGTTTGCAATGGAGCTTCAGGATTATGCTAAGACAGGGGAGCTTCCAAAGCATTCGGACCAGGATATGAAATACTCTATGGAGCTGCAAAGGGAGCGTTTGAGAGAACAGGCTCTTACTATGGAATATGAGTTTGTGCCACGAGGTGCATATTCTGAAGGTGGCGGATATGCAAAGGGGCGCGAAGATGCACGTTATATGACAACAAATGAGTACAGAACCTGTAAGACGACAAAGGCATTTTATAAAGATGGCAGGCGTGTGTTTAAGAAGAAAAGTAATGACATATTTTATCAGGTGGTTACTGATATAAAAGATGGAACTATGATTGGTGATGACCTATACACATGTCCTAGTTGTGGTGCCATCAATACATTTTCTGTTATGGAGGATGGTTGTCCGAACTGTCACACACACTTTGATATGTCAGATATATACCCGAAGGTTACTAATTACTTCTTTGTGGAGGATGCAGGTGGAACGGAGAAGGAAGTTAATCGCAGTTTAAAAAGTGTTATGATACCAAGTATTATAATAGGTATCATAGTTTTTACTGCATTTTCTCTGCTGAATCCGGAGTTTGATAATGAGCTTATAGGACGAGTTCCGGGAGCTTTTGTCAGCGGAATTATGGGAGGAATTTTAGGCGGCGGAATATTCGGATATATTATATGGGCATTTTCGAAGCTTGGCGGTATATTTGTTAATGCAGGAAAGTCTGCACGATTAGTAGTTGGAACTATGGGGTCTGAAAGCAAGTATGTGAACTTTATGAGGCAGTATAGTCCGGAATTTTCTTATGAGTACTTTAAGGATAAGGCAGTATCACTTCTTAAGATGATTGTGTTTTCTAAGGATGCCACTAAACTGCCAATTTATGCAGGACAGCCTATTGGAGACAGGTTTTATAATATAGTGGATATGACATATACAGGAGCTGTTGGGCTTAGACAGTATAACGTACAGAATGGCTTTTGCAATGTTGTGGCAGATGTATATATGGATATAGTGTACTCTAATGGTGGCAAGCTAGGGACTAATCGTGCAGTATTTACTATGAGTCTTAGTAAAAATGTTTCAAAGCCGGTTGATATGTATTTTTCTGTTAGTCAGATTCGTTGTAAGAGTTGCGGTGGCAGTTTTGATGCTTTAAAAACTGCTAATTGTCCGAATTGTGGCAGCAGATATGATATAGGTGATGATGACTGGATAGTAACAGGGGTTCAGATGCGATAAATAACTACGATAAAAAATTTAAAAAATTTGTAACGTTTAATTAAGCCGAATGTCTTACATATGTAAATACCAAAGAAAGGAGGCCTTAAGGTGCAGAATTTTGAAGAAATATATTCAGAGTATTATCCGCAGATTTATGGGTTTTGTCTTAAAATGTGCGGAGACGAGGAACTGGCAGAAGAGATAACTCAGGATACATTTTTTAAAGTATTAAAGAGTATTAATAATTACCGCGGTGAATGTAAACTGAGTGTCTGGATGTGTCAGATTGCGAAGAATATATATATTAATTATCTTAAAAAGCACAAGCGTAAAGCAGATACAACTCCGGAGATGCTGGAAGAAACACTTGCGGCGCCGGGAGATTTTACGCAGGATATATATAATAAAGAGATGGCGATGTGTATACATAAGGTTCTGCATAACCTAAAGGAGCCCTATAAGGAAGTGTTTTGGATGAAGACGTTCGGAGAATTAACATTTGCAGAGATAGGAAGAGTGCACGGAAAGACAGAGGTTTGGGCACGAGTGACTTATCATAGGGCGAAAATGATGATAAAGGAGGAGATGGAATGAGATATCCTTGTAATGTTATCAAAGATTTGCTCCCTATGTACTATGATAAGATATGTAGTGATGCCAGCAAGGCTGAGATTGAGATGCATCTAAGCCAGTGTCAGAATTGTACACAGTATTATAACAATATGTGTCAGTCGGGAGGAGCAACAATTACATACCCTGATAACCATATGGAACAGAAGCGTTTGCAGGCGGTCAAGAAGGCAAAGAAGAAAATGCGTAAGGAAACTTCAAAGCTTGTAGGGGGGATTATTGGTATATATTTACTTATACAACTTTTGCCGTTTTGTTTGGTTTTCGGCCTCGCTGGTTTGGATTGGTTTCTATCGAAGGTTGAAGTGAATACGGATATTACTCAGTATGAGCAATATATGATAGGGGATGACTCTAAGGAAGCGTATAGGAATAAGTGGGGCATGGACGAGACTATATTTCCTGATAAGATAACGGATGATATGAATGTAAAGGATTATAAGATGGTTTACTACAATCCCTTTGATGCACAATATCTAGGTTATCTGGTAGTGGAATACGATGAGGTTGATTACAAAACAGAGGTTCAAAGGCTTAAGGAGTACGAGTCAACAGATTATCTTGGAAACTATGGAGTGACAGGGTTTAATGAGGATTATACACTGCTTGCTATGTACGCTGATGAATATCAGGGCTTTGTATATGCTTTAACTGATAATAAAGACACAATTGTATATGTGGAACTTATATTCTGTAATTACTTTTATGATTTAAAGTATGAGGAATATATGCCGGCAGAGTATTTTCCTGAGGGTTTTGATGCAACTAAAGATAATGCGTATAGAAAGAAGATAATGGGAGAGTGATAGATATGAAACATAATTGCGATTTGGTTAAAGATATTCTTCCACTCTATCATGATTCTATGTGTAGTGTAGAGAGCAGGAATGTTGTCCGGGAACACTTTATGGAGTGCGCAGGATGCAAGCGATACTATGATGAATTGTGCCAAGCCGATGTGGTGGCGGCGATGTCTTTTGACAATGATATCCAGATGAAAAAAGCACAAGACATTAAAAATGTTAATAAAATCATACGTAAACAGCATTTGATGTGGATTATTCCAATGGTTATTGTACTGGTGCTTTTTCTGGTTTTGGGGTTTGGATTTATGGCGTTTTTATTTCAAGGGTCTTCACAGGATCAGATTGAAGTTTATACTGACATAAACAGATATGAAGATTTTATGAGCAAAGAAGGTTCTGGTAATGAGCATGAATTCAAGTTTGGTATGGAGAAGTATGAGTTTATTTTTCCTGATAAGATAACGGATGATATGAACGTTAAGGACTATAAGATGGTTACATATTGTCCTTGGGAGCGAGAGTATTTAAGTTATTTGGTAGTGGAGTATGACGATGCTGATTATGATGCAGAGGTTAAGCGACTTAAGTCTTATGAGCCAATGGAATATATAGGCTTGTATGAGATTACGGGCTTTGAAGATTATACATTGCTTACTATTATGTCAAGCGAGAACTACGGTTTTATCTATGCTTTGACTGATGATGAGAATACCATCATATACGTGGAGATGATATTCTGGGCAGAGCATTATAGTATTAAGAATTATGAACAACATATGCCGGCTGATTACTTCCCTGAAGGTTTCAATGCACATGAGAGTAACGAAACCATGGAAAAAGTTGATGAGCGAGAAGCGAAGGAGAATATATTAACTAATCCTCAAGGGTATTTCTATTGGTTAATTGACCAGATAGGAAAGAAGAAATAAAACGTGAAGATTTTGTGTATAAAATGTGACAGCTCGCCAATACTTTCTATGTAAATATAATTTGCAGGAGGTATTGGCGATGCCACATTTATCAGAAAAGGAATTGTCCTTTGTTAAGGACTTATTGTCAGAAGAGGACCTTTTGGTAAAGAAGTTTAAGATGCTTGCGGACCAGGCTGAAAGTCCGGATGTAAAGGAAGAGATGACAAAGATATCTAACAAGCATCAGGAGCATTTTAATAAGCTTTATGCAAAGTTATCGTGAAAATAAGTTCTTGTGAGGAGGCAAACTATGGGTGTATTTACAGAGAAAGAGATATTAGGTGATGCGTTGGCAACACAGAAGATGACTACAGCTAACTTTAACACATCTGCTAACGAGTGTGTTAACGAGGATGTGCGTCAGACTATGATGAACATTTTGAATGAGGAGCATACACTTCAGCAGGAAGTGTTTAATATGATGCATGCAAAGGGGTACTACCCAACACCGGCTGCTCAGGAGGAAAAGCTTGAGCAGGTTAAGCAGCAGTATCAGGCTTGTGTTAAGTCGGTAATCTAGGATGTGATGCATACAGTGTCGCAATTAAGCTAAGTGAAAGTATATTGTGAATGAATGTCCGTGATGTAAGATATTTGCATCACGGACAATTTTTACAGATTATGTGATTATAATGGACAAATACACTGTAGGAGTTCTTATAAGAATATGATATAATTACATATAGTTGTTAAGTGTTTGTTAAAATGCTAAATAGCAATGTAGATTAGGTCGCCATACAGGCGTCCGGAAATGAGGAATATTATGAAAAAATTTGGATTTGGACTTATGCGTCTTCCGCTTACTGACCCACAGGACAGTAAATCAATTGATATGGAAACGCTTTGCAAGATGGTTGATACATTTATGGAGGCAGGCTTCAATTACTTTGATACAGCTTATCCGTACCATGAGCAGTTGTCAGAGGTTGCCATTAGAAAGGCTTTAGTGGAGCGATATCCAAGGGAAAGTTACATATTGGCGGATAAGATGCCAACAGTGATTGTTAAGAAGGCAGAGGAGTACCCGATGTATTTTAACGAGCAGTTGGAAAAGACTGGCGTAGAGTACTTTGACTACTATCTTATGCACAATATGGGTAAGGATAGATATGACCTTACACAGAAGCTTGGTGGCTTTGAATTTGCCATGAAGATGAAGGAAGAGGGCAAGATTAAGAAGTTTGGATTCTCTTTCCATGATGATGCAGCTATGCTTGATAAGATTCTTACAGAGCATCCGGAGGTGGACTTCGTGCAGCTTCAGATTAATTATCTTGACTGGGATAATGAAGTGATTCAGTCAGGAAAATGTTATGAAGTGGCAGTAAAGCATGGAAAACCTGTAGTTGTTATGGAGCCTGTGAAGGGTGGAACACTTGCTAATCTGCCACAGGCGGCAGCAGAGTTACTTAAAAAGCACAATCCTGAGGCTTCGGCGGCGTCATATGCATTGCGTTTTGCAGCAGGACTTGACAATGTATTTATGGTGCTTAGTGGTATGGGCAGCATAGAACAAATGCTGGATAACACTAAGGTTATGGCTAATCCGGCACCGATTAGCGATACAGAGAAGGAGTTGCTAGAAAAGGTTACCGATATAATTAACCGCAGTGTGGAGATTCCATGTACAGCCTGTGGTTATTGTATGGAGGTCTGTCCAAAGGATATTGCCATTCCGTCCCTTTTCGGTCTTTACAATAATTATAAGATAAACAATAACTTTTCGAATATGTATCATCAAAGAATTATATATAATAGAGGTAAATCCTCAGATTGTATAGAGTGCAGGCAGTGTGTGAAGAACTGTCCACAGCACATTGATATACCACAGCAGCTTAAAAAGATTGCGAAATTTGAGAAGTAACATATGTAAAATGCGGAGAGTTCAATTAGGGTTGAATTCTTCCGCATTTTTTGTTATAATAGTTAAAGATTTAACGGCGGTGACAATTGAATACTGAGGAGGTGCATTTATGATGAAGATGTTTAAAAAGATGTCATATCTGCTTGTGGCTATTATATTGGTAATGTCTGTAATTGTAGGTTGCGATGATAAAGTATCATCAGGTGACAAGACTACCGCAGGTGCAGGGGAAACAACTGCCATAGCAGATGGTGGACAGGAAAAAGAGTCAGAAGGTTCGGGAACAGTAGCAGGAACGGGTGATGTTTCATCTACCGGTCCAACAGGAGAAACAAAGAGTGACAAAGAGACTGTGACAGGTGTAGTTCCTAGTGTGGAAGTTATACTTCCGCCAGGTGGAGATACAGCGGATGGAGATACATCAGGTGGCGGCTCAAATGGAGATACATCAAGTGGAGGAATGGCTACAGACGGCACAGAGAACGCAACTTCATCAGATGCTAATAAGCAACAGGAAACCACTACGACAGGTGGTGTAAAGCCGCAGGAGACAACGACTAAGACGCCAAGTACAACCGCGCAGCCTACAACAACAAAGGCACCGGGTACAACAGCGCAGCCAACCACAACAAAGACACCGGGTACAACCGCGCAACCAACCACAACAAAGGCGCCGAGTACAACCGCACAGCCAACAACAACTAAAGATACAGGTTCATCTAATCTTACTTCTACACAAAAGAAGGCAAAGGTCATTGTTGATCAGATTATTAAGTCAGGTATGACGGACTTTGATAAGGCATTGGCTATTCACGACTGGCTTACCTTCAATGTGGATTACGATTTTTCTTACAGCATATATGATGTAGATGGTACATTGGATAAGAGAAGAGCAGTATGTGACGGATATGCCAAGACATATATGATGATGTGCGACCTTGCTGGACTTGATTGTGTGAGAATAACAGGAACTGCGATGAACAGCAACGGTAAGACTGAAAGTCACGCATGGAATCAGGTTAAGGTTAGTGGTACATGGTACAATGTTGACGTTACGTGGGATGATCCTGCAAGTGAAGGAAAGGATTTTAATAATCACGTAGCTAACAGATACGATTATTTCCTTATATCTAATTCCAATATGAATAAGAATCATTTTGCAGATTCTTACTCTACGCCTAATAACTGTCCGTCTGATTATAATAGGAAAACTGTATTAAAGGCAGGCGTCAATAATGGTTATCGTAAGGACACCGGATTTGCGGAGAATCAGGCTGAAGCTAATGCGGTTATTAAAAGATGTGTTGAGGCGGGATACAGTGAGTTTTATATATGGTACTACAACACATCCACGACACAGGCAACTATGTGGGATGAATTCTTTGCATTGACTGCAACATCGCCATATCCGGTTACACCGGATTCGTCATATCCGCCATCTGATGGTGTTACAAAGTACAAAGTGGTGTTATCGGTGCCGCTTAGTGAATGGAATAGCACACCGGTGGTTAAGAATGTGGAAGAATTCGCTAATGTATGTAACACAAAGCTTGCTAACGGTGAGAGCGGATTCAAGGTTCGTTACGAGCCGACGGATGGAAACTTTAGTATGTCAGGGCTTAAATATGGCATAAGTTATAAACAGACTTCGTATGGCAGCAATTATAAGTTGTATACGATTTATAAATCGTAATTGAATGGTGGCAGGATTTAAGTTGAATCCTGCCGCTGTTTTTGTTATAATGCGTAACGTTGTGCACCAATCACAACAAGAGAAAGGGAAAAGAGGTACGTTGAAAGTGGATGGAAATACTAATAATTGGTTGAAGAACCCAAAGCTTTGGATAGGCGTGGCTATTGCGGTTGTTGTAATTGCGTTGATATGTCTTTTGGTAGGATTCGGTGGTTGTAACGATTCTAAAGTGACTAATGGGGCTGGTGAGACTCAGACGCAGACACAAAAGGAGACAGAGGTAGCTACAGAAACTGAGTCGGCTATGGAATTGAAGCAGGAGGAAATACTAGATATTGAAGGAGAGACAGAATCGGAGAGTAGTGTAGAGAGTCAGTCAGAGGCGGACTTAGAAACACAGAAGGAAACACAAAAGGAGACTCAAGCTCCAACACAGAAGGAAACACAAAAGGCAACGGAGGCTCCAACTCAGAAGGAAACACAAAAGGCAACAGAAACTCCAACTCAGAAAGAAACAGAAACACAGATTCAACTTACAGAGGAAGAAAAGAAAGCAAAGGCAGTAGTTGACACTATAATTACGCCATCTATGAGTGATGTGGAAAAGGTTATAGCTATACATAACTGGATATGTGTTAACTGTAAGGAAAGCCAAAGTGAAGGTGCTGCAACGGTTGAGGGATTATTAGACACGAAAAAAGGTAATGCCTGGGGATATGCCAAAACATTTGCCATGATGGCGAAGCTTGCAGGACAGGGAAGTGAATGTGTAGAAGGAATATGTACCGACTTGGATGGTACTAAGCGAAACCATATGTGGAATAAGGTGGAGATAGATGGACAGTGGTATAACATAGATGTGGCCAATGATGATGGCTATGCCGGTATCGGCTTCTTCTATACATATTGTTTAAGATCGGATCAGCAGTATGCTGATTATTATGCAGCAACTACAACAGGAATCCATGCTTGTCCTAGTGCATATGATGCAGTGAAGGTTACGAAGCTTGGCGTTGCAAGAGGAGAAAATCCAAACTGCATGGTTGCTACTACACAAGAGGAGATAAAGACATGTGCAGAGACCTTGATGGTAAAAGATGTGGAGAAATATTATATTATATACATATCTGATTCTGTCAATGCTGATAACCAATGGTCTACCTTGAAAGACGTTGCAAATACTTTTTCCAGACCGATGCGTACTTTTGGCACTTTTGCTCCACAGTGGGGCACTGTAGTTTATGCAGTAACTCCTGTGAAAAAAGCAGATTTTGATACTGCATATGTTGCACGTACTGCAGATGAAGTAAAAGCGTATGCTGTTGAGCAGTATAACAAGGGAGTTGCTTCATACAATATAAGGTTTGAGCCGGCAGATGGCAATGTTGATGCTTCCATAAAGTTTGGTGGAGGATATGCGATTACATTTTATAAGTATTATTATAATGGTGGAAAACTGGTAACTGTAACATTTAAAAAGTAGTTAAATATGATAAAATATTAAATTTAAGTGTGTGTGGACATACTAATATAAGAATGAATGATGGGCGAGTGCAAATGCACTCGCCCGTTAAAGTATAGTTCATTATATTAGGAGGTTCGGAGCATTTATGTGTACAGCGATTACTTACAAGACTACATCACATTACTTTGGAAGAAATCTTGACCTAGAGTACTCATATGACGAGAGTGTTACGGTAGTACCACGCAATTATAAATTTAGATTCACAAGAACGGAAGAGATGTCTTCACATTATGCCATGATTGGTATGGCATATGTTATTGACGAATACCCGCTTTTTTATGATGCCACTAATGAAGCAGGACTTAGTATGGCGGGGTTGAACTTCCCAGGCAATGCATATTATGGGGAGTGTGGGGAGAGTGAAGGTGGTAAGGAGAGTAAGACTGAGTTTGAAAGTAGTGAATCTGGGAATGTAGAGTCGGGTATGACAGAGGTGGAAGAGTTCGAGCCGGATGCTGTATGGTGTGAGATATCTCCCTTCGAATTCATTCCGTGGGTGCTTGCCAAGTGTGCCAATGTAGCAGAAGCAAAGAAACTTCTTGAAAATACTAGGGTTGTGGCGATTCCCTATAGTAAAGAATTGCCACTAACCCCACTACACTGGATGATTGCTGATAAGAAAGAGTCTATAGTGGTGGAACCTCTTAGAGACGGGCTTAAGGTGTATGACAATCCCATAGGTGTGCTTACCAATAACCCAACATTTGACTGGCATATGATGAATCTAAATAATTATATGAACCTGTCGGCAGATGAGGTGGATTTGCGAGGATTGTCGGAATGTGAAGCGGGGCAAGAACAGTCGACGCCGATAAGAAACTTGGATGATGAAAGCGTATGTGGTGTCGCCGGGTGTAGTACTACAAGACTGTGGGATAATATGAAGTTTTATTCATATAGTCGCGGAATGGGGAGTCTGGGGCTTCCAGGGGATTGGTCTTCGGCTTCACGATTTGTGAGGGCAGCATATGTTAGGTTAAATTCTGTTTCGGAAAGTTCTGAGCAGGAAAGTGTCTGCCAGTTTATGCACATTCTTGATTCGGTTGCTATGCCTAGGGGCTGCGTTCATATGGGACAGGGAAAGTATGAGATTACTGTGTATAGTTCCTGCTGTAATACGGACAGTGGCACTTATTATTACAAAACCTATGATGATGGTAGGATAAGGGCGGTGGATATGCGTGGTGAAAATCTTGACGGGGAGAAACTTGTGAAGTTTCCGGTTAAGAAGTAGACACTAGTGTTATGTTTTGCAAGAAGTATAGGTGCTGAATTGTAAAAATGCTCCGGAGAAAACCACATTTTTAATGCAAAAAACACCAAAAAATTCAAAAAAATTCTTGCTACAAGTATAGGGGTTCATTTATAATAGGAGTATGTTTTTTGACCGATGGGTACGCTTTGAGGCCAAAACTCACTATTAATTATCGAAGGAGAGCTACAATGAAGCAGGATATGATTGTAATTTTGGATCTTGGCAGCACTGAGAATACAGTGATTGCGCGTCAGATTCGTGATATGGGAGTGTATAGTGAGATTCATCCACATGACATTACATTGGAAGAACTTGGCAAGTTAGAAAATGTTAAGGGTATTATCTTAAACGGTGGCGAAAACCGTGTTGTAGATGGTGTTGCAGTTGAAGTTTCAGACGAGCTTTACACATGCGGCATCCCTATGATATCAATCGATTACCCAACATCAAAGTGTGACGAGAAGTATGACAGCATGCCTTCAGAGGATGTTGTTAAGAAGTTTGTATTTGACACATGTAAGTCAGAAGCTAACTGGAATATGAAGAACTTTATTGAGGACCAGGTTGAGCTTGTACGTAAGCAGGTGGGAGATAAGAAGGTGCTTCTTGCTCTTTCAGGCGGTGTTGACTCATCAGTAGTTGCGGCCCTCCTCTTAAAGGCTATCGGTCAGCAGCTGGTATGTGTTCACGTTAACCACGGTCTTATGAGAAAGAATGAGTCAGAAAATGTTGTTGAGGTATTCAAGAATAAGCTCAACGCTAACCTTATATATGTAGACGCAACAGAGCGTTTCCTTACAAAGCTTGAAAATGTTGCAGACCCAGAGCAGAAGAGAAAGATTATCGGTGGCGAGTTCATCCGAGTATTCGAAGAAGAGGCAAGAAAGCTTGAGGGCATCGATTTCCTCGGTCAGGGTACAATCTATCCGGACATCATCGAGAGTGGTACAAAGACTGCAAAGTGTGTTAAGTCTCACCACAATGTAGGTGGTCTTCCAGAGGACCTTCAGTTTGCACTTGTTGAGCCACTTGCTCAGCTTTTCAAGGACGAAGTTCGTGCTTGCGGTGTACAGCTTGGTCTTCCGGCAGAGATGGTATATCGTCAGCCATTCCCAGGCCCAGGACTTGGTGTGCGTTGCCTTGGCGCAATCACACGTGACCGTCTTGAGGCTCTTCGTGAGGCAGACGCTATCCTTCGCGAGGAGTTCGCAAAGGCAGGCCTTGACAAGAAGGTATGGCAGTACTTCACAGTAATCCCTGACTTCAAGGCAGTAGGCGTTCGCGACAATGCTAGAAGTATGGGTTACATGGTAGTTATCAGAGCAGTTAATACAATTGACGCTATGACAGCAACTATCGAGAGACTGGATTATGACTTCTTAGAGAAGGTTGTAGACAGAATCACAGCGGAAGTTCCAAGTGTAAATAGAGTTTGCTACGAGTTGACAAAGAAACCAGTGGCGACGATTGAGTTCGAGTAAATGATTAAATCCCTGCAAGCCTAGTAAATACTGGGTTTGTAGGGATTTTTTATGCCTTGTGGCATTGGTTTGGCATTAATTGTTAAGTTCTCTAGCTTTCTTAATCAGTTCTCCAGTTTCATCCATCATTTTCTTTGGAAAGCGTATTTTCCATTCATTATAAGCATTAAGGGTATCTTGAGATAACCTTGAATTTTCCTGTTCTTTTGCCCATGAAGAAATATAATGTGATAACTGTTTATCATCAAAGCAAAGCATATGTTTACCATTTACATTTTCTACTTTTAAGTTAAAGGTTTCTTCTAGTTCAAATAATGCGAACATAACACTATGGTATGTATCTAAAGAAAAATCCGTAAAGTACTCTAAAGGAACACCTAAGGCTTTAGCAAATTCTTCTAGCTGTGCTGTTTTTGGGGTTCTTATATTAGCTTCGTATTGCTGAATTCTTGATACTGGTAAATCGACAACGTTCGCAAGTTGAGCTTGTGTCCAATTATTGAGTTGTCTAGCTTTCTTTATTTTATTCCCGATTGTCATTTTATGTACCTTTCTAAAAATAATGTTAATAATCGTACTTGACAAAATACAAACACACAAATATAATAATAACATATAAATAACAAAAATGTTAGTCATAAGCTATTTTAGAATTTGTTATTTGTATTGTGTGTGATAATGTAGTTATTGTATCAGCAAAAACATACAAAGTCAACAATTTTGAAAGGAGAGCAGAGATGACGAAAATTTATTTAACTGCAGAAGAGGTGGCGGAAGCACTTGGAATTAGTAAAGGTCATGCATACGTAATTATAAGAGAATGTAATGAGGAATTAAAAAAGCAAGGGTACATATGTATTGCAGGTAAAGTTCCAATTAAATACTTTTGTGAGAAGTATTATGGATTTAAAGATTTGCTAACAAAATAGTATGAAAGGATGGTGGCAGTAATGCCTGCATATAAGGATATTGAGAGAAATACTTGGTATTGTAGTTTCTATTTCACAGATTGGACTGGTAAGAAACGTATCAAGAAAAAGAGAGGATTCGAGACTAAGAGAGAAGCATTAGCTTGGGAAAGAAGTTTTTTAGAAGTTAAACAAGGCGATGTGGATATGACATTTGGTGAATTTTGGGAAGTTTATAAGCAAGATATGAAAGTTCGTTTGAGAGAAAGTACAATGATAACAAAATCATATATTGTAGAGCTTAAAATTCTGCCATATTTCAAAGAAAAGGCTTTGATGGATATTAAGCCTACCGATATTAGAAACTGGCAAAATCACTTGTTGCAGAAAGGCTACAAGGAAACGTACTTAAAGACTGTAAATAATCAGTTATCAGCCATATTCAATTATGCAGTTAGATATTATGGATTAAAGAGCAATCCATGTACAGTTGCAGGAAGTATGGGTAAAAGCAAAGCTGATGAAATGAATTTTTGGACAAAAGAAGAATTTGATGCCTTTATAAAAGGTGTTGAAGATAAACCACAGTCCTATGTAGCGTTTATGGTGCTATTTTGGACAGGTATGCGTGTGGGAGAGTTATTAGCACTAAATTGTAAATGTATTGATTTTGAAAACTGTACGATTGATATAAAGCAATCATATCAGAGAATAAATGGAAAAGATATTTTCACACCACCCAAAACACCAAAGAGTGTAAGGACTATAACTATACCAGTTTTCTTGGTAGATATATTACGTGATTATACAAATCGTTTGTATGGATTTTTAGAAACAGATAGGATATTTCATATGACAAAGCACTTTTTAGAGCATGAAATGGAGCGAGGCTGTAAAAATACTGGGGTTAAAAGGATTAGAATTCATGACTTGCGTCACTCCCATGCAACAATGCTTATTGAAATGGGAACACAGATACTTGATGTAAGAGATAGGTTAGGACATGAGAGGGTGGAAACAACACTTAATACCTACGGACATTTGTATTCTGATAAGCAGAAAAAACTGGCAGACAAACTTAACAATGTGTATAAAGGAGTAAAAGAATGAGTGAAGATTATAGCAGATATAGAAACAGGACAATAACATTTAGAGTGTCAGAACAAGAGAAAAGGCGATTGGATGCAAGGATAGAAACTAGTAATATAAAGAAGACGGATTATTACATACAATCATGCTTGTATGGACGAATTATGGTTATTGGAGACCGAAAAAACATAGATAAACTTATTGATGAGCTAAATGAAATGGAGCTTTTTTTGCGAGTGTTGCTTGAAGAGATTCAAAGTGGTACACCTTCTGTTACAACTGAGCAAATAAAAGAAATAAAGGATGATTATATTGCTATGGTTGGTGCGATATATGATATTGCAAAGGCAGGAAAGGACAATGGTGTATGATGTATGTAAATATACGATAAGAGGAAATTTTAAGAAAAATACGTGTTTACTTAGTAAAATAGCGGTGTTGAAGGATTGTGCAATGTCAAAAAAATTGGACATTAGTGTCTAGTTTTTTTGACACTAATAGGAGCGATTATGTCAAGAAACAGTAGTATGAAATACGTTGGAACTAAACAATATGTTGATACATCAACTGGGGAAATAAAAGATGTTGATTGTTTTGAAAAGTTGGTTGGAAGAAATGAACCATTTATGATTACGTACATGAATGAGATTGTCAACTTGTTTGATGTGTTAGGTAACAAAAAAATGCAAATTGTAAAATATATTATTAAAAAAATGAATAAGTCTAATAATGTGTTGATGATTACGACAGAGCAATTAGCAATGGAAACTAAAACATCAAGGCAAACGGTATCAGAAACATTAAAGCTTTTAGCAAATGCAGGGATAATTCATAGACGAGTAGGCGCGATAATGATTAATCCGAAGTTGATTAATAATAAAAGTGCAGCTAAGGAAAGACAAATGTTAATCAAATTCCAAGACTTTGAAAATTGAAAATAATCGAAGCATGGTTTGTCATTTATGTTTTGTTATGTTGCGGTTACGCAACGTATATAGATTTGTTGTTATATATGTTATAATTTATAGTAGCAAGCAAAGAACATTTGACCCCACTTTTTCAAAGTGTGAAATGTTCGCTTGTTAGGGGAATGCCCCTAAGACCCCTAAAAAAATATCCTCACCGTGAGGATGAGAAACAAAATTTTTTGTTGGATTTTGTGAGACGAGGGTAGTTTATTGGACACTCGATATGATATTTTTATATTAGTCGATATGACCCAATTACGATAGAAAAGGAGAATTGAAATGGTAAGTTTAACATTTGAATTTAATGAAGAAATAATTAAAAAGGATGAGGTTAGTAAAGCTGATTTATTGAAGGAAATGAGAAGTTATGCTGCTGAGAATAATATAAAAGAAATTAAGTATGGCGTTTTTGAAAAAAATGGGGATGATGCCTTAGCTACTATTCTTAATATTGCTACAAAATTGATACGTGAGAATTCGTCTTATATGGAGTATATAAAAAAGATGGAATTAGATGTTGATGGTGAAAAAGAAGACTGTATTAAAGAAACAAAAGAGTGGTTAGCAGAAAAAATGCTATAGAATATTAATGAAATGGAAATGGTGTTATGGCTGAAATTCATAGAATAAGAACAAAGGAAGTAAGAGTTAAGCTTACAGAAGAAGAACTGAAAATTCTTCACGATAAGGCTAGTTATGCTAGTTTTACTGCAGGACAATATATTCGGAGAATTATAGTTGATGGTAAGATTATAAAACTGCCAGTTGATGAAATAAAAGAAGCGAGTAGAGCTATAAATGACTATAAGCTTGAAATTAATCACATTGGTAATAATATCAATCAACTTGTAAAAATTATTCATAAAAATAATGATTTGTATTATGAAGAGCAGATACGTGAAGCGGTTAGGTTGATAGAAACGGTTGGAATCACTTTTGATGAATTAACAAAAGTGATGTATGAAAGACTGTATGATTTGAAAAGAGAAGAGGTAGAAGCATGATAAGTATGGAGATTGTTTTAGATGCGGAAAAAATTAAGAATGGAAACTTTAGTTATGAAGATATAGAAAATAATATTAAGATAGTGTTTAATAAAAATGGTATTTATAAGCAGGATAAAAACGGAAAGTGGCTTGAAAATGGAGATAAAACTGATTATGCGAGATTTATTAAAGTGATGTATGAATTAATTGAAAAAGAGTGGTTTGTTCCATTTGTAAAAAAATGGATATGGAATGTAGATGGAAATAAGAACAATGTACTAAAGTTCTTTAAGGAAGAAGGTATGATTTGAAAAGAGAAGAGGTAGAAGCATGATAAGTATGGAGATTGCATTTGATACAAGGAAAGTTAAGAAAAATGGGAAGTATACGTTATCAGACATTCTTGAAAAGTTAAACAATGTTATGGAAAATAATGGAATCACAAGGAAAGATAAAAATGGTTTTTATGTTGGCAATGAAGATGATAAGGATTTGGGAAGGTTTATATGTGCCATCGGAGACTTGAGAGAAGAGGAATGGTTTTTTCCATTTTTAAAAAAGTGGATGTGGTATGTAGATAATTCCAGAAACGATATGTTAAAACATTATTTGGCTCAGGGATATAAAAGGTAGTGAAGAAAGTTGAATGTGCTAAGAAGAGTACAAATATTATAAGATAAGTTATATGTTAACAATACAAGGGCAGAACCGCTAGGTATCTGCCCTTGTATTGCTTTTAAGGTCGTTATATTCCTTTTTGGATATAATTAGGTATTCTTCAGAGTCTTTTTCGCCAGTAAAAGGATTGCTACGAGTAATAGGAGTAGCGGGTTCGTAACATTCTTCAAAAGCCCCAGTTAGTTTTAGAAATGCTTCATATTGCATCCCACGTAATTGGTCTAAAAAGTCCATATCGTTTTTTAAGTTAAGTGTAGTTTGTACGATAATGCTAAGTATACCAGCTATGAATAGTATTGCGGAGAATACATTGAAGTACTTCGACCCGGTTGTAAAATAGTCGAATGTATAAATAAACAATTCTGCCAAAGGGTCAGTAAAATTAACAGTACATGAGTATATAAAATATGCAATTACTCCAACTGTAAATATAATAGCAGGTATATATAGCAGTCTTAATACAAATTTGATACAGCTATATGTACGCTCTGAGATATAACAAGTAATAAAAGCAAAACGTTCTTTTCGTGTACTTGTAACATTTCTTATGTGATTGCTCCATGCAAAATCAGCCTCATTATGACGTTTGATAAGCCAGGTACCAATAGTGAATGTTCCTTTTCCTGTTACAATAAGTGTACCTAATATGATAACGACAAGTAAGAACATAATAAACCCTATTATTAAAACGGGAATTGTCATAAACATCAATTCAACAAAAATAATCTCTAAGTTGACAGAGGAAATTAATCCTATGATGGTTATGCCTACAAGTGCAAGTACAGCATACAGAGAACCTCTGCAAAGAGCTGAAATTATAAATAGTATGTAGCCTAATATGACTCCTATAAAATCAAATACTGATATGCAAATGTGTTTTATGGTCTGTAGTAAAATCATTTGTTAGTTGTTCTCCTTTTCCATAAGAAAATTGCGACAGTGGTAATGATAAGGAGTACAATTATAGGGACTGCAATTATTATAATGTTAGGAGATGTCTTATCACCTTCATCATTATTAGCTACAGTAGAAGTTTCTGTTGATTCTGCGGTGGGTTCTGTTACCTGCTGTGTAGGAGTTTGTGTTGATTCTTCACTACTTGAAGGAGCTTCTGTTGGAAGCTGATTAACCTTATCCCAGTTAGAGAAGTTAAGCATATACTCATTGTTTGCATGATAGTCCTTTATGAAATCATATAGTTTCTTCTGAACCTGATAAAACTCTTGTGTATCTGACTTATTGTAACCATCTACTATAGTCATATACATTGATAACATCCTCTTTTCTTTTTTATTAAAACTGTACTCGCTATAATTTTCAACACATTGTTTAAAATACTCAACATCATAAAATTGATTGCCAGCACTTTTCTTTCCAGTAGCAACAAACTTATTGCACTCATCCAAATACCACTTTTTAATCTCCGTTAGAGTCATATTAGGAAAGTATTTATTATCTGCTGGCAGTGTAAGTGTATTACCGCTATTTTCAGTGCTATTTGTTGTGGTGGTTTCTGTTGATAATTCATTAACTTTATCCCAATTAGAAAAGTTAAGCATATATTCGTTATTGGTATGATAGTCTTTTATGAAATCATAAATCTTCTTCTGTACTTTATAAAAGTCTTGTGTGTCGGTCGTATTATATGCTTCTACTCTTGCAGCATACGCTGATTCCATTTGATTTTTCTTTTCATTAAAGCTCCACTTGCTCCACAATTCAACACCTTGTTTATAGTATTCTAAATCACAGCCATTTGATTTACCAGTAGCAATAAACTTAGCACATTCATCTAAATACCACTTCTTAATTTCTGTGAGTGTCATATTAGGGAAATATTTATTGTCAGCAGAAAGAGTAAGTGTATTACCTGAATTCTCGCCATTGTTTGTGGTTGTAGTGACTCCTGCTGACACTTCAACTGGAATTAGAATTACAGAAAGTAGTACCATTAAAATAAGCATGATTTTTTTTGAGTTGTTCATTTCATATTCTCCAATCTCTCTTATGTTTTATTATTTATTGTCATACTGAGTTGTTTACTTGTATAAAAACAACAAAGTGGACTAATACTAGTCCCATTATAACACAGTACGTGAATAAAATAAAGATAAAAGTGGACTAGAATTAGTTCAGAAAGAAGTGTTATAATATGAGTGAACAAAAAATAAAGCAAGATGAGATAAGGATTGGGGCTAATATTAGGCGAATCCGAAAAGAAAGAGGGCTAGGACAGACAGAGACTGTGCGACTTTTACAGTTGCAGGGTGTATCAATGACTAGAGAAACTCTTGTAAAAATCGAAAGAGGTATTCAGCATATTACTGCAACTCAGCTTAGAGGATTAAAAGATGTGTTGAATACATGTTATGATGATTTTTTTGCAGGGTAGGTTGAGTATATTAATGATATGGTATGGGATTTTCAGAAAGGATGGTAGAATTGAAAAAAAGATATGTGGTATTAATAAGTTTGGCAATTATATTTGCTTTATTTGGAGTCCCGTTAATTATACATTGTTTGTTTAAGGTTAATGCAATCAATAGCTTCTGGGTTGCGGAATGGACTGCGGGAGAATTATTATCTTATTATGGAGCAGTATTAGCATTTGTTGGAACTACTGCATTAGGAGTTTTATCACTATATCAAAATCATTTAATTAAGGCTGAATCTGATAAAAGAACTCAAGAATATGAGCGGAGAGAGTATATTAGCAATATGCCTAAATTTAGAGTAAGAGGAGTTGGATTTGGTGGTGCGTTAGGGAATTTGAAAATTAGAATAGAGAATATATCAGAAAATATTGCCAATGAAGTTTTGGTAAAAAATATTCGTATTGTAGATGAGGCTGATAATGTAGTGTGGGAAAGAAAGCGTAATGAGGGAATGGGAGTTGTAGGAGGAGTATCGTTCTTTGATATTAGTTTGGACAACAAAACGATTGAAAATATAACGCATAGAATTCTATTTGATATGCAGTGTAAGGATAAGTTTGATGACTTACATAAGTATGTTGTTGTAGGAAATATTATAGAGCAAAATAAATATCCGATATTTTCAGTTACAGAAATTTGAAACTATTTTTGAAATATGTTTCTGCGGTTCGTAAATGGGAGCGAGTTTATTTAACAAGCAATATAATATATTAGTTGATACGAACAAATGACAAAAGGAAGACTAATGTGATAAAAAAGCTATTTTGCATGGTCCTATTAAATATGACTCAGAAAAGAGGTATGTATATGAAAGATTTGAAAGACTCAAGAACAGGTATTGTGGAATTTGAAGATGAAAAACTGAATTTCTACCTTAGTGAATATAAAGTCACATTTATGAGCACATCTGCAAATAGAAATAAAGTTTCTTTTTTAAAGTCACAAGATGGATTTATTTTTGGTAAAACACATAATAATCATAATATTGCGCTTTACGCTGGTGATTCTGAAATATTAATTACTAATACTGGTAATTTGAGCACGGGGGCGTATATAGTCTCGTCGTCTAATGTGTATGAACAAGAATTGAATTATTTTGATGGAATACAATTTTCAGGTGGAATACTAAATAAGCTAAAAAGACCTGAGGGAATAAAAAAGGAATATTGTGAAGACGGGGCAATTTTGCTTCGATATAATGATGATAGCGAAGAATATAAGTTTAATATGGATGGTTGTGAATGTGAAATTGAATTAGGCTCATCTAGTCGTGAGAACATGGGAGAAAGTGGACATACAATTACAAATGATACTATTCATTTTCAACTCAGATTCTCTGAAAAACAGCAATTGAGAAGTGCGTTTAAATACATATCGAAAATAAAAGAATTGTTTTCATTTATGGCATACAGAAGAAATGTGGTTTTTAATGAAATTTCACTTTTAAAAAAGCAAGATATATATAATGGTGAGTTGGGTCCGTTAGCATTAGTATATATAAAGGAAGATGTGAATATAACTAAAAAAACATGCTATGAGAATATTTGTTTTGATGATTTGGGGAAAACGTTAGAAAATGTTATTACTACATTTTTTAATGATATTAATAATGAACCGTCATATGTGTTTGGTTTTATTCCTGAAGATGATACAGACGTGTATCGTATGACGCATACCAAACTGCGTGAGATATGCTCAGCATTAGAATGTGAGTTGAGTTTCAGAGATGATATAAAGTGTGAAGAAAATAAAAATCTACAAGAATTGATAAATAAAGTGAAGATGGTTGTTAAGAAACACCGAGAAGGTAATAATGCATTATCGAAAAAAACTTATGATTTTATTTTTTCAGATGTTAAGCATTGGAATTTATCAGCGAG
Organism: Lachnospira sp.; assembly: GCA_045543195.1. Classification (GTDB taxonomy): domain Bacteria; phylum Bacillota; class Clostridia; order Lachnospirales; family Lachnospiraceae; genus Lachnospira. The sequence continues at coordinate 62,366 of JAZQME010000002.1, read as the reverse complement.
TGACAGGATTATAGAATTGTATCATCAGTATGAAGAAGAGATGTTTATGTTAAATCCAAGCAATATGCATATAACGGATGTTATGATTGAGAATTTTGTAAAGTATAGAAATAGGATTACACATGGAGCATATTGCATTATGAGTTTGGAAATCGCAGTGACAGCTCATGTGCTGGCAGGTCTTGTATATTGTTGTTTCTTAAAAAGACATGGTATGAAAGGTGACGATATAACAGATTTGTGCAAGGAAAAATTACTAAGATAAATAGTGCGATTTTTCATATTAGGTAGATGTTAATAAGAGATATATCAATTTAAAAAGATAAAAAGAATTGGACTTTGGGAGTGGCTATGTACGAGGATATAAATAGAATAGAGACAGAGATTGATACATGGTTGGGGAAGTGTTTAGATAGAACAATACCTAGATATAAATATATATATCATTGTAATCTTGCTTATATTGATTGTTTGGTGGAGCATAAATACTTGTTTTCGCCTTTTGAAAAGCATTTGCAATTTTCATTGAATTATAACACATATCTTGCATATGAATATTTGCAAGAGGAAGAAGAATTTGATTGTGAGTTAGATTTTTATTTGTATCCTATAGCTTTTCGAATGATTATAGATGGCATGTTTTATGCTAAGTTATGTGATATATTTCCATTGCTGCATTCAGGTAAGGCACAGATGAGTGTAGAGGGAAATGACATATATTTTCATATTAGTAACTTACCTAGAAAAAATTACAAATATATAAATGATTATATCATGAGGAAACAGTTAAGTTATTCATTGCAATATGCAAGTGGATTATTACGAAAATGTGATGATGATGATATTGCTATGAAATTAGCGGATATATATATGCATTTTTGGAATGAAAATATGTTTAATACAGATTATGAACCGTATACGGCGATGGAGTGGGGAGGGATAAGTTTTTTCTTTATAGTTGCAGCTATGAGAAGATTTAATAAGCTGTATGAATCTGATTTTGATATTGTGTCGGTTGGCTCTCAAAAAATGATGATAGTTATGTCTCCACACGGGACAAAAGAAATGAGGTCTTTTGTTCCGTCGGATGATGATAAATTGTATGATATGGCATTAGAAGACCATATATATAAGCCAATAGGAAATCTAAGTAATCCGAAATCGAATATTTCAGATACACCATTAATAAAAACAAAAGATGGTTATATATTTACGAATCCTTTTGTTATATTGTTTAATGATTCTATGGAAACCCAGTTTATGAATTATTTAAGAAGGAGCGATAATCCTAGGTATTTGCGTATAAAAGATAAAGTGAAAGAGCGAGAAATTCCGTTAATTATAGAAATGTTTAAGTGCAAATTTCCTAAATCTCAACAAGTTTCAAATTTTGAGGTAAAGATACCTAATGAGAGGAAGAGAAAGAGGGAATGTGATGTTTTGATAGTAGATGAAAATGGAATAGGATTGTATATAGAGTTAAAACATTTTTACAATCCGCAATCATTTTGTGAGATAAAAGTTTTGGACAAAGAATTAACAGCGGCGCTAGATAAAATGCCTAAGCAATTAGAGGCAATACGTTTAGATTGGGATAATATAAAGAGAAAAAAATGTCTTAAAGATTATGAATTAAACAAATTGTATGGAGTTGTTGTCTCACATAGGTACACAGGTTACGATGTTGAAATTAAACCTAATATTCCGATTGTAAATGTAAGCAATTTATATGAATCTATAATTGAAGCAAAAGATATTGAAGAAGTATATTTTGGTTGTCAAGAAATAGATATGATATATCCTGAAATAGATTTTATAAAGAGGCAACTGGGAATTGTTTACGCAAATTATGTGTTTCATGTAGAATATGAATGCCTTAATCCAATAGCTGAAACAATTATAAATCAATCAATAAAGAAACAAGCCTATAGTGAGATTAAATTTGATAGACCTAAAACTTATCAAAGTATCAAAGAGCTGGCTAAAGCTTATATTGATATAGGCACTGATGGCAAATAATAGTTATTGCTTTGGATTGTTATAATGTGGAATAAGAAACGTAGATAACAATTCTGCTAACGCAGAATAATAACAGTTGTTAAGGAGAACTGGATTCATGGCATTAATTTGGCATTAGAAAAACTGTTACAGCGAGAAAATGTATGCTTTTATGTTAATATGGATACTACAAACACTGTAAAATAGCGGTTTGTAATTACATAATTATTCATTGAAACGAGTTCGAGTAAATAAACATATCTCCAGAAATGGCCCCAACAAGCCGTTTCTGGAGCTTTTTTCTTTTGCTTGGATGGTACTGATATGGCACTTGAATTGGCGGTGATGGGAGCGTTTATGCAACATGATGAAGAGAATTAAAATATTGAAAGCGTTTGATTTTAGTAATATAATTATGATGTGGATGTTTTCAAGAATGAAGTATTACATAAGTTGCAATGAATTGTAAATAGGAGATGGATATATGCCAACAATAAATGAAATTCGTTCTTTTCCATTTAACGAGGATGGTTTAGAGCAGCTAAAAAGAACAAGAAATGGTAAAAATTGGCCAGTTGTATATCTTATTCATGACAATGAAAATCTCTATATAGGAGAAACTACTAGTGTTGCGACTAGAATGAGCCAGCATTTAAAAAGTGAAGAAAAAAAGCAACTAGAAGTTATTGAGATTATTTTTGATGGAATGTACAATAAATCTGTAGTGTTAGACTATGAACAACGTTTGATAAAATATTGTTCTGTAGATAAACAGTTTAAAAATATACTTAATAAAAATAAAGGGCAGCAAGCTGCACATGATTATTATGAACGGAATTTTTATCGAAATCAGTTTGCGGTTTTATGGAATCAACTAAGAGATAGTGGACTTGCAAAGCATTCACTTGATGTTATTGAGAATAAGAATATCTTTAAATTTTCACCATATAATGCATTAACAGGAGAGCAAAATTCAGTAAGTATAGCTATTATGAACGATATTATGGATTCATTTGAGAGTAATACTAGCGGAGTGAGCCTTGTGAACGGGGGTGCAGGTACTGGTAAAACCGTTTTGGCAATAAGTCTGATTAATTCGTTGATTAATGCAATAAATATAGATGATGATTTGCTTGAATCTCCAATTGTTGATTTTGAGGATGGTATCGATGAAGATAAAAAGATAGCGTTATTACGACTCAAAAAGTATATTCAAAAGGAAAGAAATGGGAAACCATTTAAAATAGGTTTTGTTTTTCCAATGCCTGGAATTCGTGAGACTGTGGCCAAGGTTTTCAAAGACTGTGGAAATGGTTTGGAAAGGGGGATGGTTATTGCACCGTGCGATGTTGTGAAGGAAGAGTATGATATACTTGTAGTAGATGAGTCCCATAGATTATCAAAAAGAAAGAATTTAACTGGATATGCTTCGTTTGATGATACCAGTAGAGGGCTAGGGCTTGATCCTATGAAGACAAATCAGTTGGAATGGATATTGAAATCTGCAAAACATACAGTACTTTTTTATGATCAATATCAAAGTGTAAAATCATCTGACATAACTCATGATGAGTATCAGAAATCTTTGGATACATATGGAAATATTATTAGAAGACATAATCTTGAGACTCAAATGAGGTGTGAAGGTGGAGATTCGTATTTAAAGTATATAAAAGAGATTATGAGTGCTACGCGAAAGTCTTTTGAAAAAATAGAGAATTATGATTTCTTGATTTTTGACGATGTAAATCTAATGGTAGAGACCGTACGTAAGAAAGATAAGAAATATGGTTTAAGTAAAACTGTGGCTGGATTTGCATGGGAATGGAAGACCAAGCAAAGTAGAAAACCAAAGGATAATATGGATTGTTATGATATGCTAGTCAGTGCAGGTGAATATGATATTTTGATAGAGAATAACCGTTATATTTGGAATCTGACAAATGAGGATTGGGTGACTAGACAGGATTCTCATTATACAATCGGATGTATACACACCTCTCAGGGATTTGATATGAATTATGTGGGTGTTATATTTGGTGAAGAAATAGATTATGATTTTGAAACTGAGTCTATTGTCATTAACTTGGATAAATATAAAGACAAAAAGGTCAAGGCCGGAACAGAGGCAAGTGTATTAAAAGAGCTTATTAGGAATACATATACGACTATTTTGTCTAGAGGAATAAAAGGTTGTTATGTGTATGCGTGTAATTCAAATTTGAGAAAATATTTAAAAAGATATATTGCGTTGGCTAATGAGCTTACATTAAAAGAGGAGTGATATAATGACGCAAGAAACAATTAATCAAGTTATAAAATTTAGAGATGACAGAAACTGGAAACAGTTTCATAATCCCAAAGATTTAGCACTATCAATTAGTTTAGAGGCGGCTGAGTTATTAGAAGTATTCCAATGGAGTGGTTCTGATACTGTATGTGAAGCTAAGAGAGATAAAATCAGAGAAGAATTGGCAGATGTATTAAATTACTGTATTCTGATGGCGGATGTGTGTGGTTTAGATATGGATGAAATAATACAGGAGAAAATTAATCGTAATAATCTCAAGTATCCGATAGATAAATCCAAAGATAGTGCAAAAAAATATAATGAATTGTAAGTCAGTGTAATTATGAGATTGAGCATGAGGGCAATAGATATATTGTAACAGCAGAAGAAGTGGCAAGTTTTGAAAGGGAGCACATTGCAGAAAATGTATATTGTAATGTGTATAAAGAGTGTAGTTTAAGCTGGTTTTACACAAGAATAGGCAGTGAACTTGTACCGGAAGACTTTGCAATCGTGGATGATGAGTTGATACAAAACGCTGCGAACTTATTAGGCTATCAGTCGGAGAAAGATTTTGCCGATGCATTAGTTGATGTTATAGAGCGCAATTCTGATGAAGAAGATAAGTTTATGGCAACACTTATATTGGCAAAGGAAATTGCCAGTCGTGTGAATGGAAGAGCGGTTTTGTGGTATGACTAAAATTTGTACAGAAAATAGTTTTAAAAACGGAAAGGAAGATCGATATGGTCGAAAAAGAATATTTTGGTGAAGATAAAAATATAGAATTCAAAAGAGAATTACCAGATAAGCATGAAAAATTTCTTAAGGATATTATTGCGTTTTCCAATACATCCGGTGGCAAAGTAATTATAGGCATCGAGGATAAAACCAATATCGTATATGGTATCGGTGACCAGAATCCATTTAAGTTATCAGACAGTATTTCAAATATGATTTCCGATGCTTGTACACCACAGATAGACCCAGACATTACAATGAGAACCTTGGAGGGTAAGACTGTACTTGAAATTGATGTTGTACCAGGTAAATTTAGACCATATTATATTGCAAGTAAAGGCAAAGAAACTACTTCGTATATCAGAATAAATGGAACCAGTAGACCTGCGGATGCAAGGAGATTAAAGGAATTAGAACTTGAAGGTCAGAATCTTTCGTATGATAAAATGCTCTGTATTGGAAAAGAATATGATGAGGAAAAAGCATTGCATCTGTGTAAAGAGATGAAAAGAATTGCACTCGAAGCTTGCAAATCTGAGGATGAAAAAGCAGAAGTAAAGGATATGACAATTGAAAAACTGGAAGACTTTGGTGTGCTCAGTAAGACTGGTAAAAAGTTTAGTGTGACAAATGCATTTGACCTTATGACAGATAATAAGAACAGAAATGCGAAGGTTCAGTGCGCATTGTTCAAGGGTACTACAAGAGACATATTTATAGACCAAAAAGAATTTACAGGACCTATATATGAACAGGTGGATGATGCGTATCATTTTATCTTGAGGCATATAAATATGGGTGCAGAAATTAATGGCGTATATAGAAGTGAGGAATATGAATTGCCTACAAAAGCTATCAGAGAGATGGTGGCAAATGCGGTTGTTCATAGAAGTTATCTTGATGAAGCCTGTGTGCAGGTCTGCATATTTGATGATAGGATTGAAGTGCTGTCACCGGGAATGTTGTACGGAGGTCTTGATATAGCCACGATCATGATGGGCAAGTCTAGATGTAGAAATGAAGCCATTGCCGAGGCTTTTCATTATATGCATATTATTGAGTCTTGGGGAACCGGAATCCCAAGATTATATAACAGAAGTGCTGAATATGGTTTGCCAAAACCTTTGTTTGAAGAATTTGGCGATGGAATTAAGGTTACGATGTTTAGGAAAGTGCATAACGATGTTAAACAGGTCAATATAGATGAAGTTCAAGAAAATAATGAATCAGAAAATGAGGAATTAAAGCATTCGTTTGTATCAATAGGCTTGGATATTAAAGAGTATGCAAGATTAATGGAATTTTTAAGTGTACCGAGAACAAGACAAGAAATACAAGAATTTTGCGGATACAAGTCAAGAGATTATTTCAGAAAGAATATTCTTGCTCCGTTGATAGAGGCGGGAATTGTAGATATGACAATACCAGAAAAACCACAAAGCTCAAAACAGAAATATGTGAAGCGAACAAAACGGTAATGTTATGAAATTTAGAATTAAGTTATAGTTTGCTGATTAAGTATGTGCAAGTGTATGCAAGTGGTGTTCAAGTGTGTGCAAGTAGTATGCAAGTATAAGAAGATATGAATACAGCTTTCCAAGAAATTTGGGAATATTAAAAAAGTTCCAAAATCCCCTTGCACATTTCTCTCGTTGGAGTCATAATGCCAGTAGGCATATTGATACCCATTCGTGATATCCGAAACTTTGAAAACTAAAAATAATTATGAGAAATAGACGAAAAGACGCCTGTTTCTGAAAGCTAAAACCTCCCAAAACAGCCGAAATAAGCTGGTCAGTAGGGAGTTCGAGTAATACAAATGAGAGATGATGGTCATGTATGCGTTAGGAGGAACCATACGGCTAAAAGTACGTGACAACAAAATGACAATACAAACCCCTAAAAATCCAAGCATCAGGTATAATCCAGACAAAACCCCTGGCCTTCCACTGCCAAAATCAACACATTACACCACAGAAAAACTTTACGAAGAAGAGTTTGAATAATAAACACAGCTTCAGAAATGGCGAAAACAAGCTGTTTCTGAAGTTTTTTTCTTTTTATTGGTACCGCTTGATACCTATTTTGACACTCTCCCTGAAAGGACATGAATATTACACATGATTACTATTAGAAAAATGACAATAGAAGACTATGATGCAGTGTATGAATTGTGGTTAAACATTCCGGGAATGGGGCTTAATGATGTAGATGATTCTTTTGAGGGCATTAGCAGATATATTGAAAGAAATCCTGATACAAGCTTTGTTGCTATTAGTGAAGATAAGTTTGTGGGAGTGATTCTGGCAGGGCATGACGGAAGAAGGGGATTCATATATCATACGGCGGTATTACCTGAGTATAGGAAGCAGGGCATAGGAAAGCAGTTGGTAGAGGAAGCATTGGATGCCTTAAAGAAGCAGGGGATTAGTAAGGTTGCCCTGCTTGCATTTAGTGCCAATGAACTGGGGAACCGGTTCTGGGAAAGTATGGGATTTGAAAGCAGAGAGGATTGTACTTATCGTAATAAGAAGCTGGTAGAGATGGTTTACAATGCAAATCCATATATAAAGAGCGGCGAAAAGAAATGAGGTATTTGATATAAAGTGTAAGATTAATATGTGAAATTTAAATATTATATATCTTAGTTCGACATTTTTTGCTGTTTCCGTGTGATACATTTATTTCATATTAATGTTGAAAATCATTAAGGAGGAAATGTTATGGTACGGGGTGAATACGAGCAATTAAGAGACATGCAGGTTGACTCATTTTTAGAGGGACTTAGCGTGAAGGGGGTCATTACGGATGTGCAAAGGGATATACTGTCTACATATAAGGTGTATATGACATATCCATTTGATAGGGAAGCGGCGGAATCCAAGATTAGAGAAAACAATCAAAGATATGTAGAAATGTATAATAAAGTGTGGCAGAAGCCAGGGTATACTCCTATGGAATTTAGTGAGATGAAAGAAGATGATTTTCGTCTTAACCTGTGGTTTCAGATACAGGTTCTTTGTGGGGAAAGAATCAGTGTGGGTGTGATTTAGCTGGTACATTTTAGGCGGAAAGTTTATTGATACTCTTGAAAAAATATGATAGATTGGCATTAGTAAGTCTAAATATTGCCAAAGGAGAGAGTATGTCAGTAGATATAGTTGTTAAACAAAATGGGTTGTTTAAGAAAACACTTCCTCTTGAAGTTATACTAGGGGGAGAGCTTAAGTTCGGCGTTATGGAAATCGGATGTCGCTTAAAGCCTGATGTGCTGGGAGCCGGGGAGTTTATAGTTTATCAGCCGGAGTGCATTGGTCGTGGGATTAGTGTTGAGTGGAGACAGGGCGAAAAGAAAAATGTCATACTTAGAATGCTGTCTCCCACAAGTAATGAGGAGATAGATGCTTTATATAGAATCGTGGAGCGAATAGCTAAGTATTGGAATTGTGACATTGAGATGGATGGTTCTAAGATAGGGGCTCAGCAGTTCTTTAAGACAAGAGAAGGCATTAAACAATTTAATATAGATGTACTAAAAAATATGTCTCAGAAGATAATAGATGAGGATAGTGGGGCTATGACCCTGTTTTCAACTATGTGGCCTTTAGCGCTAGGTAAAGCAGAGGCAGAGCGCTTTCTAAAGGAACCTGAAACTTATGGAAAGTGGCTTCACGAGAAACAAGTTCAGGATCTGTATTATGCTGTGCCGCGCTTTTATAAAGATGATAAGGGACACGTTTTGGGTAGGTTTGCAATTACAGAAGGAGTAGATAGTATAATTCCGATAAAGCCTGAGGTGCCATTTGGAACAGTTGATCCGGATACACAGAAAGCATTGGAGTGTAGCGATTATGCAGTGGCGTTATTCTCTTGCACCTATGACAAGATAATCGGCGAGATATCCTATGATAAGTTCATAACATTTGCTCCAATGAACAAGCTTTCGGCATATGATGGTGCTAATTATGTGCTTGGAGGATTGTCGCTGAAAGAGATGGAGACATTGATTAACGTGCAATAACAAAGTGGAGCGTTATGATGACTAACATGCAACTGGTTAAGATTTAGTTAAGAATGAAGGGCCTGCATAGACACTTTGCAGGTCCATTTGATATAATTTGGCTACGATTGATGCGGGGGTGCGCCCCCGCATCGCATATTTTTTTATTAAGAAGGGAGTTTCAGACATTTTATATGGACGAAGGAGACACTAACACTATTTTATTGATGATTTTATTGCAGGTGGTACTGATTGCCTTAAATGCGGTATTTGCCTGTGCGGAGATTGCGATTATTTCTATGAATGATAACAAGCTTGCAAAGATGGCGGCAGATGGTGATAAGCGGGCAGTAAGGCTTGCAAGATTAACCAGTCAGCCGGCAAGGTTTTTAGCTACTATTCAGGTGGCGATTACACTTTCTGGATTTTTGGGAAGTGCTTTTGCAGCAGAGAATTTTTCGGGAGTGCTTGTAGACTGGATTGTTGGATTGGGAGTATCGATTTCGCCGGAAGTACTTGATTCAATAGCGGTAGTGTTTATTACTATTGTGTTGTCATATTTTACGCTTGTGTTTGGTGAGTTGGTGCCAAAACAGGTTGCTATGAGAAAGGCGGAGCCGTTGGCGCTTGCTATGTCGGGTCTGATTAGCGGTATATCAACAGTTTTTGCGCCGATAGTAGGATTTTTAACTATATCAACTAATGGAATCCTGAGATTGATGAGGATTGACCCTAATGCATCGGATGATGAGGTCAGCGAAGAAGAGATTCGTATGATGGTTGATGTAGGTAGTGAGAAGGGTACTATTGATGATGAGGAAAGAACTTTCATACAAAATGTATTTGAATTTGATGACCTTTCCACAGAGGAGCTGACAACTCATAGAATTGATGTTGTTATGCTTGATTTAGAGGATTCAATGGATGTGTGGAAGGAGACTATATATAATACCAGGTATACATTGTACCCAATATGTCAGGATTCTGCTGACAATATAGTGGGTGTACTTAATGCAAAAGAGTATTTTAGACTTGAAGATAAGAGCCGTGAGTCAGTTATGAAGTCAGCTGTTAAGCAACCATATTTTGTGCCGGACACTGTTAAGGCGGATGTGCTGTTCCGTAATATGAAGAAGGAGCATCATTCTATGGCAGTAGTGCTTGATGAATATGGCGGTATGACAGGAATTATTACCATAAACGATCTTTTAGAACAGTTGGTGGGAGACCTTGGCGATGACGATGAAGTAAAGGATGAAATTACACTTATTGAAAGTATTGAGGATGGTGTATGGAAGATTCACGGAAGTGCGGAGCTTGATGTAGTATCTAAGGTTATTGGAGTTGCGTTGCCAAGTGAAGAGCATGATACGTTTAATGGTCTTATATCCCATGCGCTTGGAAAGTTTCCGGAGGATGGCAGTGACTTGGAAGTGGAAGTTGCAGGCTTGAGTGTGAAAGTTACTCGCGTGGAGAATCATTTGGTGGAAGAAGCTATTGTAAGAATTCTATCGAATCAAGAGAATGAGCCGGTTAAAGCGCAGTGATACATTAATATAAATGGTTAATTTTATTAGTCATATAGGTTTGCAATGAGCCTATATGACTTTTTATTTTATTTTCTTATAACATGTGGTACAATAATTTATAGAATATTTTTTCGACAATTATATTATTGATAGTACGCTATGGAGGTATGTTTTATGAAGGGAAACAGGTATCAGTTTAACATGACGTCTTCTAAGGATCCCATAACAGGTGTGGAGGTGGTTAGAATAACCGACAACAAGGCATTGTATGACAGGCCCTATTTTACAACGCCACAGTTTAGTTCAGATGGAAAGTATACTATATTCGTGTCGGATTTTACGCATACATCAATAGTGGTGAATCCGGACGCACCAGCTATTGGAAAGGTGGGATTTGGAGAGCTTTTTCTTCTTGATATAGAGAAAGGTGAGGCGTTGCAGGTTACACAAGGTGAAGCCATCAAGATGGGACATGGAGCTCATGCTATGATTTCAAAGGATGGCAGGAAAGCGTATTATTATAGCAATGAATTTTTAAAATCTGTTGACCTTGAGACGTTAGAGTCAGAGGAACTGATGAGGGTACCATTTACATATAACTTTCATAGCTTAACCTGTACTGATGATGGAAGATATATAGGTTTCACAGTTGTGGAGGAGGTTCCTTTAATAACCAGTCAGTTTACTGATCCATTGTCAGGCTCAGCACCCGGCTCAAGGGAGAGATTCTTTAAGCAGCCAAGTAGTCTTGTTATCAGATATGATTGTGAGAAAAGAAAAGGCGAGGTCGTAACTGGTGGACATGATCGTATTACACATACCAGTTTTAAACCGGATGATGGGGACTATATGGTATTCTGCCATGATGGTCCATGGCAGCTGGTTCAGAGACTTTGGACTGTAAGGGTATCTACGGATGAGGTGAAACCGTTAGTAAATCAGCAGAAGTATCTTGAGCGTGTAGGCCATGAATTTACTACTGCTAAGGGTAGAATTGGTGCGCAGTATTCATATCGTTATAAGGCAGATATGCCATTTTTCATGAATGCAGATATTTTGGTGGATTTTGATGGTAAGAATGAAGAACGTTTTTATTATCCATTTTTAAGACCCGAACATATTAATGTGAATTACGATGAAACCTATGCAGTTGGAGACAGGGCTATGCTCACTGAGGATATGAAGGACAGTAACAAGTATATTGCGCTTATAGAGTATGATAGGAATTATCATAAAGCAAACACGAATCTTCTTTGTTTTCATGGCGCGTCAGGAAAGAAACACGCACATACACATCCGGTATTTACTCCGGATGGCAGACACATAATGTTCTCGTCAGATAAGGATGGTAGTCTCAACATATACATGGTAGAGGCTGATTTAAGTAAGACGGTTAGAAGTATATAGTTATGGAGGAATCAGATGAAAAAGATAGGATTTATTGGATTAGGTAAAATGGGACTTCCTATGGCGAAGAACCTTTGTAAGGCAGGTTTTGAGGTTTATGTGCATTCTACCAGTGCAGATAGTCAGGCGCAGATGATTCAGGAGGGAGCACAGGCAGCAACGGACTATAAGTATATGGCAAAAGAGTGTGATGCAGTGATTACTATTGTGCCTGCCGATAAGGAGATAGAGAAGCTTTATCTTGGTGAGGATGGTCTTTTAGCCAATGCAGCTGAAGGCGTGATGTTTATTGATATGACATCGGCAAAGGGCAGTACAAAGGAGAAGATTAATGATGCGGCATTAGCGACAGCTAGGAATTTAAGATTAGTAGATGCGCCGGTTAGTGGCGGTGTGGCAGGAGCAGTTAGTGGCACGCTGACTATTATGACAGGGTGTGAAGAGGCTGTTTTTGATGAGGTCAAGCCTGTGCTGGAAGCTATGGGGAAGAATATTATATATACAGGAGAAGTTGGTACTGCATCCAATGTTAAGATGCTTAATCAGATGCTCAATGCAGGTAACACAGCAGTGGCAGCAGAAGTGCTTTGCATGTCAAGAAAGCTGGGGGTTGATGATGAGGTCCTTAAAAATGTTGTGAGTCAAAGCAGTGGACAGAGCTTCGTGTTTGACAGAAATGTTCCTAAGTTTATGATGAGTGGCGACCACACACCGGGATTTAGACTTAACCTTATGAAAAAGGATGTTGGACTGTTTATAGATGCAGCAGATGAATTGGAGGGCTTTACACCGGTTACTAATCTTGTGTATGAGTTATTCCGTGCCTGTGCCAATAATGGTTATGGGGATATGAATTACACAAGTATTCATAAGTGGATGGAAGAGAATCAAGGCAAGTAAATTATTTGTCGGATTTTGGAAAAAATATTTAAACATTTTTACAATTATGATATAATATTTTATTGTGAGAGGTACTGGTGACCAATCATAAATATATCACTTCTAAGGAGGATTTGTAGTGTACCAGTTAAATAATTTATTCGATAACAAGAATATGAAGGTTATCGCACAGAAGGGGAATTTTCAGGTATTCGAACATGAGAGAGATTTGAGTGTATCGCCATCAGATGCGGTTACAGCTTATTTCTCATCAGAGATGAATGTACGTAAAAGACAGGTGCTTATGACACTTAATGGTACATCTGCTGTAGTTCAGGCAGGTGCTATGCAGTGGATGCTCGGTAATGTTGAGATGTCATCAGGTGTTAAGGGTGTAGGTAATTTCCTCGGTAAGATGGTATCGGGAGCAGTTACAGGTGAGAGCGCAGTTAAGCCTATTTATTCAGGTTATGGTAACGTTATGCTTGAGCCTACATATAAGCATATTATTCTTTTAGATATGGCAGAGTGGGGCGGCAATGTTGTTCTTGACGATGGTTTGTTCCTTGCTTGTGACGGAACTATCCAGCAGCATGTTGTAGCACGTTCTAATGTGTCCTCTGCGGTGTTTGGTAAGGAAGGTTTGTTTAATCTTAACCTCACAGGTAATGGTATTGCAGTTCTTGAAAGCTATGTTCCTATGGAGGAACTTGTAGTATTTGAACTTAACAATGATTGTGTTAAGATTGACGGTAATATGGCTATTGCATGGTCAGGTTCTTTGCAGTTCACAGTTGAAAAGTCAGGTAAGAGTTTACTTGGTTCTGCAGCTTCAGGCGAGGGACTTGTTAATGTATACAGAGGTACAGGTAAGATTCTTATGGCGCCTACAGCGTAATAGACAAAAGGAGGTAATGTAAAGTGATAGTACAGAAGAATTTGTGCGACAGCTCTAACGTTAAGGTTCTTAGTCAGTTAGGCGGTTTTAAGGTGTTAGAGCATCAGAAGGATTTGAGTGTGTCTACACTCAGTGCTGTAGAAGAGTATTTTGCGGCAAAGATGAATGTTAAGAAGAGACAGGTTCTTATTGACCTTAACAATGATGCGTATATCGTTCAGGCAGGCGCTATGCAGTGGATGAGTGGTAATGTTGAGATGCAGTCAGGTGTTAAGGGTGTAGGTAACTTCCTTGGCAAGATGGTATCAGGAGCAGTTACCGGGGAGAGCGGTGTTAAGCCAATCTATTCAGGTACGGGTAGTGTTATGCTTGAGCCTACATACAGACATATTTTATTGATTGATGTGACAAAGTGGGGCGGTGCTATCGTGTTAGATGATGGTCTTTTTCTTGCTTGTCAGGCTAGTCTTCAGCCAAAGGTTGTTGCACGTTCCAATGTGTCTTCAGCTGTTCTTGGCGGCGAAGGTTTGTTTAACTTATCTTTGGTGGGTAATGGTTTGGCAGCCCTTGAAAGTCCTGTTCCTGCGGACGAATTAATTTCCGTTGGTTTGCAGGATGATTGCTTGAAAATCGACGGTAATATGGCAGTTGCCTGGTCTGGTTCGTTGCAGTTTACAGTTGAGAAGTCTGGAAAGAGCCTTCTTGGTTCAGCGGCTTCAGGAGAAGGCTTTGTTAATGTTTTCAGAGGTACAGGTACAGTGCTTATGGCACCAACTATTAAGGAAAAGATTACTAATTCACCAGCAGAGTCTAACAGTAACAATGGTCCAAGTCAGGCAAAGACAAGTGGTGGCGGCATTGTTGGTGGCGTGCTTGGTGCGGTGCTTGATAATCTTTAATGTTGATAAGTGCTTAATAATTGAACACAAGTTATTATAAAGATAGTAAAAGAAAAGAGTGTAACTGTTTGAATACCTCAAATAGTTACACTCATCTTTGTTAAAAAGCAAGTTATTAGATATTAAAGAAATTCTTTATCCATGTAAGAGCTTCTTCTTTAGTTTTAAAGTGTTCTTCTATAACACCGGTAGCTGCTTGTTCAGTATTCTTTTTAGACTGAACTTTAAGCATTACTGAGTAACCATCTACAAATGCAAATGCCTTGCAGCCGGCATCAACAAACTTTTTTGTCATCTCTACCAATACAGCACCTTCTTCGGCATCAACAGGATCCATTTCAGAGCAGTCTGCCACATAAACCCAGCCGAGAAGCTTCCAGTTATGAGCTTCAGCCAGTACCGTGTCGCTAAGCCATCTGAGTTCATTAACATTGGTCATTCCGGTACCTTTAGAATATACGATTCTTCTTCCTGTAATAACTTCTACTGATTGTGCACCATTAACTTTTGCCATAACGTCCTCCAATCTGAAAGCACAGATGCGTAAAGAAGTCTAGTTTGCATATATGCTTTCTAAAACAAATATTTAATTACACGAATTATATAGTAATATTATATTGTATTGATAATTATTTGTCAATGGAATTTATTTAGAATAAGATGTAATGAAAGCTAATAAAATGCAATGAGCTGTAAGAATATAAAACAAGGCTGTGCTTAACATAGTATGTTAAAGCACAGCCTGCATTATACAATGTATATTCAGTTAGGATTATCTGTTATTGATAATCTTTGTGAGCTCTACAGGATCAACAATCTGTCCATCCTTGTAAACTCGCATATTACCTGAAGCGATTTCGTCGATGAGGATTACTTCATCGTTGTTGTAACCAAACTCGAACTTGATATCCCAAAGGTCAAGACCAATTGACTTTAAGTCATCAGCTACAATCTTAGTAATCTTCAATGTCTGCTCCTTCATACTCTCAAACATAGCAGGAGTCATAATGCCAAGTGCAGCAAGACCTACGCCTGTTACAAGTGGATCGCCCAAAGCGTCATTCTTGAATGTACATTCTACATAACCACCTTCAAGTGGTGTGCCATTCTCAATGTACTCGCCATATCTACGGATAAAGCTTCCTGTAGCAACAAGACGACAGATAACTTCAAGACCATGTCCAAATACTGTAGCAGGAAGAACTTCCATAGTAGCGTTCTCAAGGTCAGCACTTACATAGTGAGTCTTGATGCCGGCTTCCTTCAAAAGCTCGAAGTAGTGGATTGATGTCTCAAGGTTAGCTTTACCGATACCTTCGATTGTTAAACCAACACTATTCTCACCTGGATCAAATACTCCGTCCTTGCCTGTGCAGTCGTCCTTAAACTTGAGCATAACATTGCCATTGTCAAGGCTGTAAACGTCTTTTGTCTTACCTTCATAAATCTTCTTCATCGTTGAAATCTCCTTAAAATTAAAGATTAGGTTAAGCGTTTAACTCAACAGAGAAATTTTAGCACAAAACATACCAATATGAAAATACAAAATTTAAAAAAATTTATTTTTTTAAGCATTTTTTTTTGTACAAGCAATAGAAAATAGTGTCAGTTTTAATTTGCTTTATTTTATAGGTGATAAATGGTATACTTAATTAATATGTAAAATTGGGAGGTTTGGATGCAGGCATTATTTGATGTTATTAATGAGATATGTTCAAAGATTCAGGTGATTTCTGATTTGTTTTGGGATTTTCCAACGAATCTGGACTGGTATGCTAACATTCCTATACTAGGAAACTTTTCATTGGCGATTATATTGTTGATTGGTTCCGGCATATATTTTAGTTGTCGGCTTAGGTTTATTCAGATCAGGAAGTTTGGATACGGACTTAAGATTCTTAAAAATAGTAAGGCGAAGGATACGGGAATATCACCTCTGGCAGCATTTTTTCTGTCAACAGCTATGAGAGTAGGCCCGGGAAATATTCTTGGAGTTACTGGAGCAATAGCTGTAGGTGGTCCGGGAGCGTTGTTCTGGATGTGGGTGTCTGCTTTCTTTGGAATGGCGACAGCCTATACAGAGTCTACATTGGCACAGATATTTAAAGAGAAAAAAGGCGATGAATATGTGGGTGGACTTGCATTTTACGGAAAAAAGCTTTTAAAGGGCTCGGCAGTAGTAGGTGTTGGTCTTTCTGTTATGTATATTGTATACGCGCTTCTTTGCTTTCCTGCGCAAGGATTTAATACAGTTTCTTCGGTAGGTCAGATAGCAGAGATTATTACGGGGAACACAATTCCAACAGATTCGGTACTATATTGGATAACATTTGGGGTGCTTATTGTGCTTTTGATTGTGATTTCCTTTGGTGGAATTAAGAAGGTCACAAAGGTAACGGATATAGTGGTGCCAATTATGGCGGTGGTTTATGTACTTACGGTGTTAGTGCTTGTAGTTGTTAATGTTGACAGGATTCCATGGTTCTTTGGAGCAGTGTTTACAGGAGCCTTCAAGCCGGATGCAGTGTTTGGCGGAGTATTTGGTGTGGCTTTGGTTCAGGGTGTTAAGCGTGGACTTATGTCTAATGAAGCAGGCCAGGGTACTATTACTATGCCGGCAGCCGCATCAGATGCCAAGCATCCTTGCGACCAGGGATGTGTACAGGCTATAGGTGTGTTTCTTGACACTATTGTAATCTGTACACTTACAAGCTTCGTGGTGATTATGGGGCGTATGTGGCTTACAGAAGGGGCTGATGCGTGGTTTGCCATGGACAGATTGCCAAAGTTTTTGACATCTGCGGTAGAGCTTACGCCGGGTACGGGATTTAATCAGGCAGTGACATTGCTTGTGTCAGTGTGTTTCGGACTTTTTGCATTTACATGTGTGCTGGGCTTCTTTTCATTTACTGAAATCTGCGCAAACAGAATATCTACAAGGAAATCATTTATTATCTTTATAAGGGTATTGTGTCTCGTGGTAGTGTCATTTGGTGTACTTACGAGCATTGCAGGGCTTGACTTAGGGGCGTTATGGAATCTTTCGGATTTTGCTAATATATTGATTGCGTACTGCAACATACCACTTCTTTATATAGGCTTTAAGTATGTTAAATGTGCGACGACACATTTTGAAAAATGTGATGGAACTGCCTTTACGTCTGATGTGGCTGGGGCGAACGTGCCAGTGTGGGATGAAAAGGCGAAGAAGAATTATTAAAAAGGAAAAATATTAAAAAGGATAATTGTGGAGGGGACGATGGAGAGATTATTTGGACACAGGAAGAAAAATACATATATTGGGTTAAGTGCTGTGGCTGTGTGGATAACTACACTAATGTATTATATTAGTATGGACAATTTATTGCATAGTGACGACGGTATTAGAATGATTGCAGGAGCATTGGGACAATGGCTGGTAGGTTATATGATTGTGTTTTCTGTTGTTCAGCTTGTTATACTGCTTGGCGGAATTTTTGCAAAGGAGAATAGATATCTGCTTATTGGTTGCATGATACTTGAAATATTATTCTTTCTGGCTATGCAGCTTTTTGTGTTATGTATATACGCTACGGCAGCTGTTATGGGAATTGCTGTGAGTCTTTTAGTGATTGTGGTGCTTGAGATATCTAATATATTTGGGATTATTAGTATGGTGAAGGAAGTAAGAAGAAAATAGGATTTATTGAAAGGAGATATGTATGACTAAGTTATATTTTGTACGTCATGCACAGCCGGAGCATGCTTGGGAAGATGATAGGACAAGACCGCTGACAGCAGAAGGTAAACAGGACAGTAAAGCTGTACTTGAGTTTTTTAAGGGAAAAGAGGTTGATGCATTTTATGCAAGCCCTTATGAGCGTAGTATAGATACTATCAGGGAAACTGCAGAGTATTTCAATAAGGAGATACTCACTGATGAACGACTGCGTGAGCGTGAAAAGGGGCCGGATGGCAACAATCACGGAATGTTTCAGAAACGATGGGCAGACCATGATTATCATGAAGAAGGCGGAGAGTCTATTAATATGGTTCAAGAACGCAATATGGCTACACTTAGGGATATTTTGTGCCAGCAGGAAGGGAAGTCGGTTGTTATCGGTACGCATGGAACGGCACTTAGCACCATTTTAAATTATTATGACAGTGATTTTGGCTGTGAAGATTTTCTTAGAATTATAGACTGGATGCCTTACATAATAGAACTTGATTTTGAAGGTGACAAGCTGGTAGGCAAGATAGAGCATATTCACGTAGAGAAGGAATTTAAGGGTAAGGCGAGAGCTGATAAAAAGTAAATTTAAAGGAGATTAGAGTGAAAAATCCTTATATTTAAGATTTTTCACTTGTGTATTTGTGTCGAGGACGTCACAAATAGACTGTTTATTCTCATAGGACTACGTCCTCAGAAGGGAGCATATTATGAACAAGAAAGACAAAGCGATTGAATTACACGACAGAAGATTTAACTGTTGTCAGGCGGTTGCCTGTGCATTTGCGAAGGAAGTGGGTATGGATGAAGCGACACTTTTTAGAGCAGGAGAAGGTTTCGGACTTGGCATGGGAGGGATGGACGCAACTTGTGGCGCACTGTCAGGAGCGGTTATGCTTGCAGGTATTAAGAATAGCGATGGCAATGTGGACGCTCCGGCAACAAAGGCAGCAACTTATGCACTCTCAAAGGAGATGGTGAAGCGTTTTAAGGAAAAGACTGGAAGCACGGTCTGTCGTGAGCTCAAGGGTGTAGATACAGGAAAGATGTTGTGTTCTTGTCCTGACTGCATCAGATGTGGTGTTGAAGTGGTTGAGGAAGTATTGGGATTGTAGAAAATTTGGCTGTTAAGATGATTGGAACTTCCAGATAACCGCCCAGGGGGACGCATATGAGTATTAAACAGTTGTTTTTTATAATATTGCAATGTACATGGGGCTTCTTTCAGACCTTGATAGGAGCCTTGTTTTTTGTGCGTCTAATAGCAAGAAAGCATTATGTCTATCATGGAGCCATAGTGACTTATTGGAATATGGAGTCAAGTGTGTCTTTAGGGATGTTTATATATGTGTCAGAAGGATGGAAGGAGCCTGAGCGCCGTAAAATGGTGGCACACGAGTATGGACATTGTGTACAGTCTTTAGTTTTGGGCCCATTGTATTTTATTGTGATTTTGTTACCTTCTATGTTGTGGTGTGAGCTTAAGGTGTTTGAAAGGTTTAGGAAGAGAAGGAATATTTCCTATTATGATTTGGGTATTGAGAAGTCTGCCAGTGACTTAGGAGAGCGGTTTACCGGGGAAGTGGCGGCGAGGTAGAGGAAGTTTGATTTCAAGGGGGAGGAGACTTATGAGAAAGAAGCTACTATCTATAGTAGCATTAATGGTGGCTAATAAAGTTATATTTGAGATGGGATTGGGGAGTATGCCTGTAGGCATGAGCTATAGTGATATAGCAAAGCAGGTTAAGGAAAAGCAATCTGATAATTTAGCGATTAGTATAGCTGTGCAGTCGGATATGGATGTAGTGGAAAAGAACGACATTGATTTTGATAGTATGACTGTGGAACAGATGGACACATATCGTTTGGAGTATCGTAATAACTTAAAAGAACAGCATCATAATGTTATTAGTATTATGGTTGTATCAACTGAAAGCAGTGTTGATTAATCAATTAAAAAGACCCCAGCAGGTTTGGGTAGATATCTGTTTGATATGTTACCACCTGTTGGGGCGTTTCTTATTGTAATAATGAAAGTACATTCTGTGGTATCTGTTGTGCCTGTGAAAGCATACTCTGTGATGTCTGTGACAGTATGGAGAACTTAGAGTATTCTACCATAGCTTCAGCCATATCGGTATCACGAAGAAGGCTTTCTGCACTCTGTGTGTTTTCAGATGTGTTACGCAGGTTGTTAAGAGTGTGTTCCATTCTGTTCTGTAATGCGCCAAATGTACTTCTGAAACCGCTAACAGTATCAATGGCATTCTGAACCTTTGACATACTCATACCAGCGTTATCAAATGAAGATACATCCAGTGGATCAACACCTAGTGAACCTGCAGTAGCATTCACATATGGGATGTCGATTGACTGCCCTGAAAGTGAACCACACTGTATTCTGATAGGTTCGGTATTGCCTACAACCTTGATAACATTGTATTGTTCAAGTTCAGCTACAGTAGGTGGAAACGAGCTGAATGTGAACCCGAATGGATTTTGAAACATACTTTCAGAGATATAACATCTTTTGTTGTTGTTTTCTAAATCATTTACATAAAGATAGCCATTTTCGTCAGTTTGTATATCAGCGAGTGTGCGGTAGTCGATGTAATATAATTCATTGGGTGATGATGCATCAGCGTATAAATGGTTAGTATTATATCCATAGCTACCACCGCCTGACGAGTTTCTGCAGCATAGTGCAGTGAAGAAATCATTAGGGCCGGGACCGGTTACAACAGCAGCTACATCAACAGTAGTAGAATCACCAGGATTGAGTATTGTTCCGTTGCAATCAATAGGATTTGTGCTGTTATTGGTAACTGAAGCAGTACGGGTTTGAATGTTATCAGGAAAGGATACTCCATTACATAATGGATAAATGTGTCCATTAAATGAAGTGCTCTCTGCAATACGGGTTAATTCCTTACTCAACTGGTCAACTTCTGCTTGTATAGCCTGACGGTCTGTACTTGTGTTAGTGTCATTAGCTGACTGAACACAAAGCTCATTCATTCGCTGAAGGAGTGCATGAGACTCGGTCAAGGCACCATCTGCAACCTGGAGTAGAGAAATTCCATCCTGTACATTATCAGATGCACGGTCAAGACCGCGAATCTGCCAACGCATTTTCTCTGATATAGATAATCCGGCAGAGTCGTCAGCAGCACGGTTGATTTTGTAACCTGAGCTAAGCTTCTCTGTAACCTTAGCTAGCCCTCTATTATTAATCCCTGTTGTGCGGGATGTGTTTTGCGACATTAGATTATGTGCAACTATCATAATAAGATCCTCACTGATACATATTCTAAGATATTTATCGGAAGAAATGTTGCAAAACTTAATAGTTTATACTGATGTATAATTGCTTTATATATGTATTTGCATAAAGAAAAGCCCCACATTTCAAGAAATCTGAAATGTGGGGGTTATTATTTAATGCCAAAATCTAATTACTTATCATGAATTTCAGCGTGGAGTTCCTGAAGTGATTTAACATCACCGTCGCCGTGCTCCTTCATATACTTGATACCATCGGCAGTTGCCTTAGCAGCAGCGATAGTAGTCATATATGGAACTTTTGCCTTGATAGCAGCCTTACGAAGGTAGCTGTCGTCGTTCACACTGTCCTTGCCAACAGGTGAGTTGATGATAAGCTGGATATCTCCGTTAGTAATCATGTCAAGGATGTTAGGACGTCCGTCTGAAAGCTTGTTTACCTTAGTTGCAGGGATGCCGGCAGCTTCAAGAACTGCATGGTTACCTGATGTAGCAAGGATATTGAAGCCGCTCTCGTGGAATGACTTAGCAACTTCTGCAAGTTCAGCTCTGTCCTTACGGTTAACTGAGAACAATACAGTTCCTTCGAGTGGAAGCTTTGACTGAGTAGCTTCCTGAGCCTTGTAGAATGCCTCACCATATGATGAAGACAATCCCAATACCTCACCTGTAGAACGCATCTCTGGGCCGAGTACAGGGTCAACCTCCTGGAACATATTGAATGGGAAGACAGATTCCTTAACACCATAGTTAGGAATTACCTGCTCCTTAAGGGAAGGAACCGGTGAAGGTCTTCCAGTAATCTCTGAAGTAATAATATCAGTTGCAAGTGGCACCATACGGATATTACATACCTTTGATACCAATGGAACTGTACGTGATGCTCTAGGGTTAGCCTCAAGAACGTAAACCTTATCATTCTCAATTGCATACTGCATATTCATAAGACCCTTAACGTGCATCTCTTCAGCAATCTTTCTTGTGTACTCCTTGATAGTCTTAACATTTTCCTCAGAAATATGTCTTGACGGAATGATACAAGCTGAGTCACCTGAGTGAACACCGGCAAGCTCAATGTGCTCCATAACAGCAGGAACAAATGCGTGTGTACCATCACTGATAGCATCAGCCTCGCACTCAAGTGCGTGGTTAAGGAAACGGTCAATAAGGATTGGTCTGTCAGGTGTAACACCTACAGCAGCTCTCATATAGCCAGCCATAGCTTCATCGTCGTAAACAACTTCCATTCCACGTCCGCCAAGAACGTATGAAGGACGAACCATTACAGGATATCCAATCTTGTTAGCAATCTCTACAGCTTCTTCTACAGTAGTAGCCATACCTGACTCTGGCATAGGGATTTCGAGCTTCTCCATCATAGCACGGAAGAGGTCTCTATCCTCTGCAAGGTCAATAACTGAAGGAGCAGTACCAAGAATCTTAACACCATTCTTTTCAAGCTCTGCAGCAAGGTTAAGTGGTGTCTGTCCACCGAACTGTGCGATTACGCCGAGAGGCTTTTCTTTCTTATAAATGCTGAGTACATCCTCAAGTGTAAGTGGCTCGAAATACAACTTATCAGATGTATCGTAGTCTGTTGAAACAGTTTCAGGATTACAGTTAACAATAATTGTCTCAAATCCTAACTTCTTCAAAGCAAGTGCCGCATGTACACAGCAATAATCGAACTCGATACCCTGACCGATTCTGTTAGGACCACCGCCAAGAATCATAATCTTCTTGCTTTCTTCGTTAACAGGGTTCTTGTCTGTTGCGTTGTAAGTTGAGTAGTAGTAAGCACTGTTTTCTGTACCACTTACATGAACACCTTCCCAAGCTTCCTCAATGCCAAGTTCAATACGACGATTACGGATATCCTCTTCCTTAATCTCAAGTAACTGGCTTAAGTACTTGTCTGAGAAACCATTCTTCTTAGCACTGATAAGCATATCATCCGGAAGCATAGCACCCTTCTTAGCAAGGATAGCTTCTTCTTCCTCAACAAGCTCCTTCATCTGATTGATGAAATAGTGCTTAACCTTAGTAATCTCATGGATTTCATCAGCTGTAGCACCCTTTCTTAAAGCTTCGTACATAATGAAATGTCTCTCGCTTGAAGGAGTCTTTAACATCTTTAATAACTGCTCCTTTGAAAGCTCGTCGAAGTTCTTAGCATGACCAAGACCATAACGGCCTGTCTCCAAGCTTCTGATAGCCTTCTGGAAGGCTTCCTTATATGTCTTACCGATACTCATTACTTCACCTACGGCACGCATCTGAGTACCAAGCTTGTCCTCAACGCCCTTGAACTTCTCAAATGCCCAACGAGCGAACTTAATTACGATGTAATCTCCATCTGGAACATACTTGTCAAGTGTGCCGTACTTTCCACAAGGAATATCCTTCAATGTAAGTCCGGCAGCAAGCATAGCTGAAACTAAAGCGATAGGGAAACCTGTTGCCTTAGAAGCAAGCGCTGATGAACGAGATGTACGAGGATTGATCTCAATAACAATAATTCTGTCTGAAATAGGATCGTGTGCAAACTGAACGTTAGTACCACCGATAACCTGTACAGAATCAACGATTTTATATGCCTGCTCCTGTAAGCGCTTCTGACATTCTTCAGAAATAGTAAGCATAGGAGCTGAACAGAATGAATCACCTGTGTGAACTCCAAGAGGGTCAATATTCTCGATGAAGCAAACAGTAATCATATTACCTTCTGCATCACGAACAACCTCAAGCTCAAGCTCTTCCCAGCCGAGGATTGACTCCTCAACAAGAACCTGTCCTACAAGGCTGGCCTGTAAACCTCTTGCACATACTGTTGCAAGTTCTTCCTTATTATATACGAGTCCACCGCCGGCACCACCCATAGTGTATGCTGGACGAAGAACAACAGGATAACCAAGCTTGTCTGCAATAGCAAGAGCCTCGTCAACTGTGTAAGCAACCTCACTACGAGCCATTTCAATACCGAGACTATCCATAGTTTTCTTGAATTCGATACGGTCCTCACCACGCTCAATAGCGTCAACCTGAACACCGATAACCTGTACATTGTACTTATCAAGAATACCTGCCTGATTCAACTCAGAGCAAAGGTTAAGGCCTGACTGTCCGCCTAAGTTAGGTAAGAGAGCATCAGGGCGCTCTTTCTTGATAATCTGCTCAAGACGATCAACATTGAGAGGTTCAATGTATGTAACATCAGCTGTCTCCGGGTCAGTCATAATCGTAGCAGGGTTAGAGTTAACCAATACGATTTCGTAGCCTAACTTACGAAGTGCCTTGCATGCCTGAGTTCCTGAGTAGTCAAACTCACAGGCCTGTCCAATAATAATAGGACCGGAACCAATAATGAGTATCTTATTAATATCTGTTCTTTTTGGCATAAATAAAATCCTCCTTTTATTCTATTGTATATTATATAGAAAAAACGAAAAAGCACAAGAAATTTTTTAGTTTTGTACATAACTTTTTTTTCTGGGAAAATTTTGTGGCGAAATTGTCTGTTATTTAGACAAAATATGTAGTATAATTTAGTGAAAATGTGCATAGTAGGAAAGATTTGTCGAATAATATTCTGCGTACACATTGGTAAAAGGTAGTAAGATATTCTATACAGTAAGATAGTGGAGGAAGTATGAATACATTTAATAAGGAAATGCTTATGAAAGACCTTGAAAATATGGGAATAAAATCAACAGATGCAGTGCTTGTGCATTCATCTATGAAGTCCATAGGTGAAGTTGAAGGCGGTGCAGACACTGTGGTTGATACATTTATGGAATACTTAAGTGATGGTATGTTTATGACACCGGCGCAGACATGGGCACAGATGAGTGCTGAATATAATGTGTTTGATCCTAAGACAGAAGATACTTGTGTAGGAATTATTCCGAATATATTTTACAAAAGAGATGGCGTTGAAAGATCATTGCATCCTACACACAGTATGGCAGTGTGGGGTAAACGCAGATGTGGAGATAAAGTTATTACAGCAAAGGAGTACGTACAGGGCGAGGAAAATTGCACAACTCCATGTACTCCGGGAGGATGTTGGGACAGACTGAAAGATATAGATGCCAAGATTCTTTTGATTGGTGTTAATCATGTTAAGAATACATTTATACATGCGGTTGGAGAAGTTCTTGATGTGCCGGAGAGGCTTACAGCAGAACCTACACTTTTTAAGATAGTTATGCCTGATGGAAGTTTAAAGGAAGTTAATATGTACCGTCACTATAACAGACATACAGCTCATATATCTGAAAGTTTTGAGAAGCTGCGTTTGGCATATGAGGAGTGCGGAGCTGCAAAAAATGTTAAGTTTGGAGCTGCAGATTGTATATTGTGCGATGCGAAGGCTATATTTGAGGTTACGAAGAAGGTATTAAGCCACGAGATTAATTGTGTTATAGATAGAGAAGAGATTCCTGCTGAGTGGTGGAGAGATTAAGATAGGAGTATATATGACTAAGAAACAGCTGGCGTTGGAAGTTATAAACAGACTTAAAACTGAATATCCAAACACTCATTGTACGTTGGATTATGATGATGCGTGGAAGCTTCTTGTAAGCGTTCGATTGGCTGCACAGTGCACCGATGCCAGAGTAAATGTTGTGGTAGAAGGATTGTTTGAGAAGTATCCTACCGTAGAGGCATTGGCGGCGGCAGATGTTAAAGATATAGAAGATATTGTTCGTCCTTGTGGGCTTGGTAAAAGTAAAGCGAAGGATATCAGTGCATGTATGAGGATGCTTATGGAAGAGTTTGATGGCAATGTTCCTGATAATATGGATGATTTGTTAAAGCTTCCCGGGGTGGGAAGGAAAAGTGCTAACCTGATTATGGGTGATGTGTATGGAAAGCCGTGTATCGTTACGGACACTCATTGTATCAGACTCTGCAACAGAATCGGCCTTGTAAAAGATGAAAAGGACCCGAAGAAAGTGGAGATGGCACTGTGGAAAATAGTTCCGCCAGATGAAGGGAGTGACCTGTGTCACAGATTTGTGGATCATGGCAGAGAAGTGTGTACTGCAAGGACTACACCATACTGTGATAAGTGCTGTTTAAGTGACATATGTAAAAAATATGGTGTGAATGGTGCGAAAGTTGTGAAACATTATATGATAGAAAGGAAAGGGACCTATGATTAGAAATTGCAGTTTGGAAGAGATTTCAGATGGCAGATTGTATACAGAGAACGATTTAGTTAAGGCTGACACTTGTAACTGTGAAGGTTGCAAGTCCGTCTGTTGCCATGGTATGGAGAATACCATCATAGTGGAGCCTTATGATATATATATTATGACAAAAGAGCTTGGCACAACATTTGATGAACTGTTGAATGGAAAGCTTGTTATTAATCAGGTAGATGGCATAATGCTTCCGAATCTTGCTATGGCAGCAGGTACTAACAGTTGTTCTTTTCTTGATGACAATAAAAGATGTATGATTCATAAAGCTCGTCCTGCATTGTGCAGGTTGTTTCCATTGGGAAGGTACTGGGAGGATGAGACACATTTTAAGTACATCCTGCAGGTGGGACAGTGTAAGAAGGACAACCTTGCCAAGATTAAGGTTAAAAAGTGGCTTGATACAGATAACCTTACAGAGTATAATAAGTATGTTGTGTTGTGGCATCAGTATTTAAAGAGAATTCAGGCAGCGGTAGGTGATATATGTCAGAGGGCAGCCGCAGGTGAACTGGATTCGGAGCTGGCGACAACACAGATTAAGACTATTTGTTTATATACGCTGAAGGTGTTTTATAGAACAGACTATGTTGATGATGGGACATTTTTTCAGCAGTTTAAGCTAAGGATTAAAAATGCTTATACAGCATTGGGGATGGATTAGTATTTGGAGGTAACAGGGTGAAGATAGAACTTTTTAGAATAGGAAACATTCCAATATATGGATATGGAGCTATGATTGCACTGGGAATATTGCTGGCAATGGTAGTGGGAACCATAAGATTTAAGAAACGCGGACTTAAAGAGGACGCAGTATTTGATATCGTTCTTGTAGGTGGTATATGTGGCTTTATGGGAGCGAAGCTTCTTTATGTAATAGTGGAGTTTCAGGAGTTTTTAAAGGATCCGCTTGGAGTGCTTGGTTCTACAGGATTTGTTGTATATGGCGGTCTTATAGCAGGCGTTATAGCAGGTTGGGTGTATACGCGTATTAAAAAGATAAATTTTATGGAGTACTGGGACAATGTTATGCCGGAAATAGCGATGATTCAAGGATTTGGAAGAATCGGATGCTTCCTTGCAGGCTGTTGTTATGGTAAAGAAACTACTGCGTGGTATGGCGTGGTGTTTCCTGATGATTGTCTTGCACCGCCAGATGGCGTAAGTCGTATTCCTACACAGCTTATTTCGGCAGCAGGTGACTGGATTATTGCAATTGGTCTTATGATACTTCTTGATATTGTTTTTAAAAATGTTAAGAAACAGCAGTCGAAGAAGTTTGGTCATGTGTATGGTGATATAGGATGTGCGTGGCTGATTCTTTATGGTGTTGGACGATTTGCTGTTGAGTTTTTACGTGCAGACTATCGTGGAACTGTAGGAATTTTCTCTACATCCCAGTTTATTTCTATATTTATGGTGGCAATAGGTGTGGGAATTCTGGTGTTTAATCGTGTAAGATTAGGAAAGATAGAGACAAAGCAGGTTGATAAAGACAAGTCTGAGGACGCAGAAGACACTGAGTAAGAAGATATTGAATGACGACGTTGAATAATAAACCTCTTGCGTAAATGGTAGAATTATGAAATAATATGTAATGTAGGTAATAAACTACGATGGTGCAACATTGCGGTGAGATGTAATGTATGCAGAGAAAGGAAGGGGTTATTATGAATAAAGGAAAGAATGATTTGTTAACATTCCTAGGTGGATTGTTAATGCTTGCAGTAGGTTTATTTATCTTCTGCAACAAGGTAACTGTGAGTACAACGAATGGTCTTAGTATGATGAGTTTAGGCGGATGGGCTCCAGCGGTGCCAACAGGTCTTGTTATTGTGCCGCTTATCATCGGTATTGTGTGGATGTTTATATCTGACGGAAGCTTTGCATCAAAGATATTCACAACAATCGCAGTGCTTTTTATTATCGCAGTTATTATTATGAATACAAGATTAACGCTTGATACTATGAAGTTGTATGACTGGATACTTATCTTAGTGCTTATCTTTGGTGGTGGAGCTATGGTGGCAAAGGTAACATTTGCTAACAGAAGCAGTGATGATGATTATACACCGAGACGTAAGCGCCAGAAGTTCTCAGACAGCAGTTCAGTTGGCGGTATTGACAGCCAGCTTGATGCGATGAAAAAGAATATGAAGTAGTACATAAACAAAGCCCGGAGCAGTGCTCCGGGCTTTAGTTTAATGTGACGTTTTTCGACAAGTGAGAACGGGTCTGCAAGGTACATAGATAGTGTTCTTGGAAATTATCAATGGAATATCTAATCATTATCCTGCGAGCAGATTGCCGCATCAATAGCTACAACCAAAATCATTCCCATAAGTTCATCCTGAGGATTCATAAAGTCGATTACATAAGTGTCGCCCCAAGTGAGCCATTCCTTTGAAATTCGCATAATAGGCATATTGCCTGAGAAGACATCATAGTTCCAGTTCCAAAAGTCACCTTCTACGTGCCAGCCATTAAAGTCAATATCATATACCGGAGTAAAGAAAGAAAACTGTTTTTTAACCGTGCCGTAAAGAACTCCTCCAATAACAATTTCAAATTGAGGTGTCCAACAGAATAACTTTTGATGAATCTGGGCTATTTCATTGCCTAACGCATCATATACATGAAGCTGATGTCCGAAAGAGAAAACTTCTCCTTTTACAGTATAGCGGACAAGACCGGCTTCATCGTAGATGTCGTATGTGTCACTCCAGGCAAAAACCCGTTGCTTAATTAGTAATTTCATAATTCCCCTCCTGATTTACTTAAGTAAAATTATATATGTTCAGTAGTATATTTATCAGGTTCTACTTTAAGAACATATGCAACAGTTTGCTGTTAAATGCTTTAAATGGCTGATAACGCATTGGCAGGTCGATCCAGTTCTTTTTATTAACAATTGATTTATAATGTGTAAATGTCTCAAATCCGGTTCTTCCATGATATGAGCCCATACCACTTTCCCCGAAACCACCAAAGCCCATTTCGCTTGTGGCCAGGTGAATTATGCAGTCGTTAATACAACCGCCACCGAAGCCGCAAAGTGTTGTGACCTTTTTTGCAATCTTACTATCCCCTGTATATATATATAGGGCGAGAGGATGCGCCATAGAATTAATTTTAGCGATTGCTGAATCAAGATTATCGTATGTAAGGATGGGCATAACAGGTCCAAATATTTCTTCCTGCATAACTGCATCTTCCCAAGTAACATTGTTCATAACAGTAGGTGCTATCTGAAGTGTGGCTATGTTGGAGTTACCTCCTGCCACTACCTTTGTCTGATTTATAAGACCATTGATTCTCTCGAAGTGCTTTTCATTAATGATTTTGCCGTAGTCTTTGTTTTCAAGAGGATTTACACCAAACTGCTTGGTTATTTCGGCCTTGATGGCAGATATAAGTGCATCTTTTATGGAAGCATCACAGTATATGTAGTCAGGTGCTACGCAGGTCTGGCCACAGTTTAGATACTTGCCCCAGACAATACGCTTGGCTGCCAGTTTAATATTGGCAGAACGCTCAACGATACATGGGCTTTTGCCACCAAGCTCCAAAGTTACAGGAGTGAGGTGAGCAGAAGCATTTTTCATAACTTCCTTGCCAACTGCCTGACTTCCTGTAAAGAAGATATAGTCAAAATGTTCATTAAGAAGGCAGGTGTTTTCTGCACGTCCGCCATTAACTACTGCAACAAATTCCTTAGGGAAACACTCTTCAATAATCTTTGTTATTATGGCACTTGTAGCCGGAGAGTAGGCGCTTGGCTTTACAATGGCGGTATTTCCTGCTGCAATAGCATCCACAAGTGGGTCTATGGTAAGAAGAAAAGGATAGTTCCAAGGGCTCATAATAAGAGTTACGCCATAAGGTGATGGCAGTTTGTAGCTTGTTGAGTGAAATTGTGCTAGTGGTGTGTGGACTCTTTTAGGTTTAGCGTATCTTTTAGTGTGACTAATCATATAGCTAAGCTCGGAAAGTACCATACCCACTTCACACATATAACTTTCAAAATCACCTTTTCCTAAGTCGGTTTTAAGCGCTGCATTAATGTTAGATTCATACTTAAGGATGCAGGCCTTAAGTTTCCTTAAAGCCTCAATTCTGCCATTTACAGGTATTGTGTTGTTTTTGTAAAAGTAAGCGCGCTGGGTTTCTACCAGTTGCTTGATTTCTGTTGCTGTCATATATTGTCTCCTGTTTTTCTGATAATTCCTTGTGCCTTTTTCGGTATTGTTATGTTTGTGGTTAGCTTTTAAATGTCTATATTTCGCTTTGTGGCATAACTGCATAATAGAACTGCTCAAGTTCCTTTGCAGTCATAAGTACAGGAACAGGGTAGAGTGGATTAGCCTCCTTAGCTGCATATTTAGCGAGCTTTGGAATATCATCTTCCTGAATGCCTTTGATAGTTGTGCCGATACCGTATCTGTCGTTCATATCCTTTATTGTCTGTATAAATGCTTTGGCGGCATCTTCGGCAGGAGTTTCCTCTGTAGCAATGCCGGCAGCAATGGCAAGCTTGTGAAGCTTTTTATAGATTGTCTCACCGTAGCTTTCAAGTACATAAGGCATAAGAACCGCATTGGCAAAGCCGTGTGGTACATTGTATTCACCACCGAGAGAATGTGCTACTGCGTGGATATATCCAACATAGGACTTAGTGAAAGCACATCCGGCATAGAAGGAAGCCTTAAGCATATTTTTGCGGGCGGTGATGTCGCTTCCGTTGCTAAATGCAGTGTCTAAGTTGCCAAATATAAGTTCAACAGCCATGGTAGCATCTTTTCTGGTTCCGTATGTAGTAGATCTTCCGATGTAGGCTTCAACAGCGTGGGTTAAAGCATCCATACCTGTTGTTGCAGTAAGTGAAGGAGGAAGGCTAAGTGTAACCTTCGGGTCAAGCACTGCATACTTAGGTATCAGTGGAAAGTCATTGATTGCATACTTGTGACGTGTTTCTGCGTCTGTGATAACAGCAGCAAGAGTAGTTTCACTACCGGTTCCGGCAGTAGTAGGAATTGCAATAAGTAAAGGAAGCTTCGCGTGAACCTTTAATATACCCTTAACCTGTGCAAGAGTTTTCTTAGGCTTTGCAATTCTGATACCAACAGCTTTTGCACAGTCCATACTGGAACCACCACCAAAACCGATAAGAGCCTGGCAGTTGTTTGAATTGTATATTTCAAGTGCTTCTTCTACATTGGTTGTAGTTGGATTAGCAACGGTTTTGTCATATATGTAATATTCTATGCCTTCTTTATGCAAAGCATTTTCAAGGCGTTCAAGAAGTCCAAGCTTCATGATTCCTGCATCAGTTATAATAAGCACGGAATTATAATCTTTCTTCTTTAATACATCATGAATTCCTTTTACACTGTCAATTATCTTAGGCTTCCTGTAAGGTAAAAATGGCAGTGCAATTTTAAATACTGTTTGAAATGTACGATAATAGGCTTTTTTAAAAATATTCATAAGGTTTCTCCTTTTTGTATGATTGGTCATCGGAGCCTTATAAACACGCACTCAATGACTAAAGAAATATAATACGAATATAGCAACCAAGTGGGATTTTGTCAATGAAATAAGGCATTATACATAAGTGGACTGCAAGGTACAATGGGGCGAAGAAAGGCGGTTGCGCAGATAAAATAATCGGTGTTATAATGAGACTGATTTATGATAGGTAGAAATAGAATAATCTTAGGGAGATAGAACTATGGAAAAAAGATTGCTTAATTATATATCCTACATAGAAAATGCAGTGAATAATCCGAAGAATGTAACTAAACTTCGAGAGGAACTTCTTGTGCAGATAGGATTTTTTGCACATGAAAGACTTGTACACTTAATCGTTACAGTGATATTTGCGGTGCTTACTATGATGGCAGTTGTAGCGTTTTTGGTGACAGAGAAGGTTGTTGTTATTGCATTGGTGCTTATGCTTATGGTATTACTGGTTCCATATATAAGACACTATTTTATATTGGAGAATGGTGTACAGAAGTTATATAAGCTGTACGACAAGCTTGGTGCAGACCCAGACTGGGTGGCATATGTTTCCCAATTTGATGTGAAGAGCACAAGAGGTGCAAAGAATGTGGTGACTACAAAGAATACAAAGGATGGTAACGAGTAATGGCTATGATTTATATGGCACCAATGGAAGGACTGACAGGGCATATATACAGAAGGTGTTTTGAAAAGCATTTTGGAAAAGGTCAGGTAGATAAGTATTTTATACCATTTATATCGCCTAATTCCAGTGATGGCTATACTACAAGAGAGGTTAATGACATTAATCCTGACAACAATACAGGTATGGTGGCTATACCACAGATTATGGCAAATAACAGCGAGTATTTTCTAAAGGCGGCACAGATGCTTAAAGACCTTGGTTACAAGGAGATTAACTTAAATGTTGGATGTCCTTCCGGAACTGTTGTAAGTAAGTATAGAGGTGCAGGGTTTCTTGCCATACCGGATGAACTTGATAAGTTTTTATATGAAGTGTTGGCTTCGTCTGTTATGAGTGGTGTAGAAATGTCTGTGAAAACACGTCTTGGTATGAGTGAAGAAAGTGAGTTTGAAAGAATTCTTTCTATATATAATAAGTATGATTTCAAGGAGATTATTATACATGCCAGAGTTAGGGCGGATAAGTATAATGGAACTCCGAGAATGGAAACTTTTGAGAAAGCACTTATGGAAAGTAAGAATCCTGTGTGTTATAACGGTGATGTGAATACAGTGGAAGACTATTTAAGGATTGTCGGAAAATATGGAAGTGGTTTCTCTAAAGATAGAGATGCAATGACATATACAGAGGCCAATAAGATTAATGCGGTGATGATAGGAAGAGGCTTTATTGCTGATCCTACATTGATTAATGTTATAGCGTCAGAGAGCCCTGCGGAATATGTTAGGGATTTGAAGGCTGAAAAGTTACAGTTAAAGGCATTTATAAAGGATGTGTTTGATGGTTATCTTACAGCTATGGATGGGGACCCTAAAGCTATGCATAAGATGAAAGAGATATTAGTGTATATGAGTCCACGTTTTGTGGGAGGCGAAAAGATTCTTAAAGAAATTAAGAAAGCCCAGAGAATATGCGATTACACTGCGGCAGTTGAAACGTTTTTTGCCAATGCAGATTTAAGAGGATAATGATATGAAGATTATGTTATATCGGTGGAGTGTGTTTAATCAGGAGGATATAAAAGAGGCGCTGGAAAGCTTCGGTCACGAGGTGACATATTACGAAGAACCGGAGCAGCTGCGAAAGCAAGAGGAGTATTCCGGACTTGCGGATGTTGTTATGGGGTATGATATTGTGTTTTCAGTCAACTATTTTCCAAGAGTATCCAATGCTTGTCAGGCAGCAGGACGCAGGTATATAGCATGGACGGTAGATAGTCCGATGATATCTATGTACCACAAATCGGTGTTTAATGAATGTAACTGTATATTTGTCTTTGATAAGTTCAATTATTATCAGTTTGCCTCTATGGGGGCTAAAAATGTGTTTTATATGCCACTGGCTGTAAATGCTTCACGTATTGAGAGATTGTTGTCTGCCACTGAGGATTTTAAGCTTGGCAGATATAAATCGGATGTGTCCTTTGTAGGTGGAATGTATTATAAGAATTCTTATGATGACATAAAGGGTAGCTTGCCTGAGTATCTGCAAGGCTACTTTGATGCCGCTTTATGGGCACAGCTTGATATATATGGTGAGAACATATTCGATAGAATGTTGACGGTTGATGTATTGGCAAAGCTGGCAGAGGTTGTTAAGTTTGACGAAGGTGAGGATTCTTTGTCTGATTTAAAACTTGTGTTTACTAACACATTTTTAGGGTTTAAGTTAGCGCAGATAGAGAGAGTTGAAGCTCTCAACCGACTTGCAAGGCGATTTGATGTTAGCCTGTACACTGACAGAACTCACCCTGACTTGCAGGATATAAGATGCTTGGGAACTGTGAGTTATCTTAGTGATATGCCAAAGGTGTTCAATCAGTCGAAAATTAATATGAATTTTACTATTCGTAATATACGTAGCGGTATTCCTCTTAGAGTGTGGGATGTGTTAGGAGCAAAGGGATTTCTTCTTACTAACTTTCAAGCAGAGCTTCCTGCATATTTTGAGAATGGTAAGGATTTGGTATATTTTGAAGATTTGGCAGATATGGAGCGGAAGGTGGATTATTACTTAAAGCATGAGGATGAGCGTATGGCTATTGCAGAAAGTGGGTTTAGGAAAGTTAAAGAATTCCATTCTTATAAAGATAGGATTGCCAAAATGCTTGAGATAGCTGAAAAAATGTATTAAAAAGAGTAAAGATTAATCCCCGTGATATCAGATATTCGGTATCACGGGGGTTTATAATATTGGGGACATTGTATTGTATATTGTACTGTTGTTACTGTACTTTCTTTCCGCTGAAGACTCCATCATATTCAGTGAAAAGAGATTCTTCAATCTTTCTAAGCATTACTGTTATGTAATCATTTTTGAAGTTGAGATTGAAATACACACATCCTATGGCAGAATCAATTATCTGAGCCCTTATAAGGAAGTTTGAATCAGTTCGCCATGAACCTGAAGCGGCATAGCGAAGGTCATAATCAGGGAACATACCAATAGAATTGTCTCCTATCTTGAAGTTAATGCAATGTGTTCCGGTGCTATTGGTGTATTGTAATGTTCCACCGTTTGCAGTGTTGTTATCAGTGCAGTCAAAATGTATAGAGAGCTCTGTTATACCGCATACGTTATCATTGAAACTATAAGTTGCATTATTTACCACACTTAATAATGGTGATGAGGCTGAGCCTGGCATAACAAATAACTTACGGGTTTTGGCAAATTCTTCAAGTGTTTTCGTTAAATCAGGGTTAGCCGGAAGTTCATCGAAGTCTATCTTGTGATAGATTTCATCCCAAAATGCATCATATATAAACTGTATGCCGCCCTGACGACTTTGGGTGTCGGCTGTGGTAATCATATATATATCTTTATCCGGTACATATAATGCAAGCTGACCTCCCATACCGTATAGAACGTATCCACCATTGCGGGCAGTCCATATCTGATAGCCATAACCTTGAAGTTCCTCAAGAGTGCCCTGCTTAGGATATGGGTCACTGAGACGGGATTTAGCTGTGCGAATGTATTCGGCAGGAAGCAACTGCTTGCCGTTCCATTGTCCGTCGTTTGCGATAAGAATCATAACCTTAAGTATATCCAAAGGAGTAGCACAAAGACCTGAACCACCCATGCTTACCCCATTAGGGTCGGGGAGTACGTATGCATCTTTTGAAAAACCTATTTCATCAAGAAATTTAACTCTAAGATAGTCAAGCATGTTCATACCGGAAAGCTTTTCTACGAGTGCTCCAAGTACATGTGTAGAAGAGGTGTCATATGAATAATTTGTTCCAGGCACATGCGTTGGCTTAGTTGTAAAGAATGAGCCAACCCAGTCTGTAACACCTTTAGCTTTGTAGGTAGTACTGTTATGGCATGTCTTCATTTGCAACATATCTCGGATAGTGAGCATAGCAGTGTATTCATAAGGCCCTTCAGCGGGTTGCTTTTCCGGAAAATAGTCTATGATATGGTCGTCCAAAGAAAGCTTACCCTCCTCGGCTAAGAGACCGATGGCAAGAGAAACAAAGCTCTTTGTTATGGAAAACATTCTATGAAGGGAATCGTGGGTATATGGAGCATAGTAAGATTCCATACATATTTTTCCGTGGCGCATAATGATGGCACTGTGAATGGGAATCTCCTGCTTTTCTAAGCGGGTAAGAAAATTAATCAACCATTGTGAGTCTATACCTACGGACTCTGGAGCTGCGTAGCTGTATAATTTGTTCATCTAAACATTTAACCTCCGAACATATAAATCTAATCTACATTATATAAGATATTAGTTTAAACGTCAAACAATCTTGTCAATATTTGACATAAGAAAAAGATTGTTGCATAATTGACTAAATAGTATTAGTAAGGTGGCGTTTATATGACTGGATTGTTAGTTAAAACATTTGTAAAAGATAATGATAATATAAAAGATGTTAAAGTTCGTGCTGCATACGGAATGCTTTCGGGTATTGTAGGAATTGTATGTAACTGCATACTTTTTGTGTTTAAATTTGTTGCTGGACTTATGACAGGGGCAGTGTCTGTATCAGCAGATGCATTTAACAATTTGTCGGATGCAGGTTCGTCTATTGTGACATTTATAGGTTTTAAGATGGCAGGTAAACCTGCTGACAATGATCATCCTTTCGGACATGGTAGAATTGAATATATATCAGGGTTAGTGGTGGCGATGGCTATCGTGATAATGGGATACGAGCTTTTTACACAGTCTTTGGATAGGATATTTAATCCTGTAGACACAGAGTTTAGTATTGTGTCGGTAGTGATTCTCGTAGGGTCAATATTGATGAAAATGTGGATGGCGGTGTTTAACCGTACACTTGGGAAGAAATTGGATTCTACAGCGATGAAGGCTACGGCCACTGACAGTTTATCCGATTGCATATCTACAGCGGTGGTTCTTTTGGGGCTTATTATTTCGGCGATTACAGGATTCAATATTGATGGCTATGCAGGGTTGGTTGTTGCTGCGTTTGTTTTAATGGCTGGAGTAGAAGCTGCTAAGGATACATTGAATCCTCTATTAGGTGAGCCGGCAGAGCAGGAGTTTGTTGAGCAATTAGAAGCTTATGTTATGGAAAATGAGATGATTATCGGGGTTCATGATGTTATAGTACATAATTATGGTCCGGGAAGAGTTTTTGCATCTATGCATGCGGAAGTTCCCTACAATGTTGATGTGCTTGAGGCTCATGATATAATTGATTTGGCGGAACATAAGATTAAGACAGAACTTGGGTGTGAGGTGTCTATCCATATGGACCCGGTTATTACTGATGATGAGGAAATAAATAGCCTTAAAAGTATGGTACAGGAGGTCATTGCCTGTATTGGAGAAAGTATAAAGATTCATGATTTCAGAGTGACTAAAGGTCCTTATATTACTAATTTAATATTTGATGTTTTGGTGCCATATGATTTTAAGATGAAAGATGATGAATTAGTTGAGCGTATTGGAAATGAAGTGGCATTAAGGGATAGTAAGTGTAAAACAGTTATTAATGTAGATAAGGATTTTGTTAGGAAGACTCCTGGTATTTGAAAAGTTTAAAAAATATATTGACATTTCGCAACATAAAAGATATACTAAATGTAAGGTTAATATATTGTGATTTGTTTGAGAAAGGAGTTGGCTGTATGGTAGATAAAGAGTTGTTGTCCGCTATATCTGATTTGATGGATGAGAAGCTTGTTGATCTAAAAGAGGACGTAAGTGGCTTAAAAGAGGACGTAAGTGGCTTAAAAGAGGATGTAAGTGGCTTAAAAGAGGATGTAAGTGGCTTAAAAGAGGATGTAAGTGGCTTAAAAGAGGATGTAAGTAGATTGCAGAGAGATGTGTGTAGTTTGGAAGAAGGATTCACTAGTCTGAGAGGCGAGGTGCGTGAGCTTAGGGCAGATGTGGATGTTATGAAGGCAGATATGGACATTATGAAAACAGATATGGATGTTATGAAAAATGATATTAAGAAGGTTCAGCTCACACAGGAAAATGAGATAATTCCGGTTCTTAATGATTTGTCTGTGTGCTATAAGGATACATATGACAGATATAGGCAAGGTATTGATGAACATGAAGAGATGAAAAGGGATATATCTGTTTTGAAAACAGTGGTTTCTGAGCATAGTGTTATGCTACAAAGGATTTCATAAAAAAATAAAAGGCTGGTGCTTAATGTAAATACCGTTAAGCATCAGCTTTTTGTGTTGCATATTTATTATGTCCATCCGCCGTCAAGTGTAATAACCTGGCCGGTAAGATATTCGGGTGCATTGCATAAGAATGTTACAATATCTGCCACTTCGTTAGGAGCGCCCATTCTTCCGGTTGGAATTTCCTCACAAAGTTCATTAAGTTCTTCCTTTGTGAAAACAGAATTCATATCTGTATTGATAGCTCCGCAAGCAATGGCATTAACCTGTATATTACTTGGCGCTAATTCTTTAGCAAGTGCTTTGGTAAGAGAATTTATGGCGCCTTTTGTAGTTGAATATGCTACTTCACAGCTGGCTCCTACATTGCCCCACACTGAAGATATGTTGATAATTTTGCCTTTGTGATTTCTCAACATATCAGGGATGGCAAAGTGGCAACAGTTGTATACAGAACCTACATTGACATTCATAATATGGTCCCACTTGGCCCGGTTCATATCTTGAAAGAGTCCGACGATTGAGATGCCGGCGTTGTTGATGAGGATATCAATGGGGCCATAAATATTATTGACCAGTTCAAACATATTTTTTGTAATATCATAATCGCTGATATCACCTACATATGTTGTGCATAAAGCACCTTTTTGGCGAATTTCATCTGCAACCTGTTCTAAAAGTTCAGAGTTATTCACACAATTGATTAACATATTCACATTGGGGGTTGCTAGAGCTAATGCGATTGCTTTGCCTATGCCTCTTGAAGCGCCTGTGATGACAATGGTAGTGCTCATATTTTCAGATCCTTTTTGTAAAAGTATTTTACATAATAATACAGCGAAAATTGGTAAAAAGCAAGTAAATATGGGAGTTTGCGTAAAGGTGAATTTGAATCTTGCATAAACATTTTTATTAGTAATTTTAAAAAAACTTATTGACAAAATTATGATTGTGCATCATTAACGAAAATTAAAAAAGTAGTAAGATTTTTAAAAAAAAGGTTGACAAAAAAACATAAAATAGTAAAAGGTTATCCACAATGAAAAATGTGCATTTTTGGTGAAAAGTTATTTATACACCGATTTATCCAC
This sequence comes from Lachnospira sp., assembly GCA_045543195.1. Lineage (GTDB taxonomy): Bacteria > Bacillota > Clostridia > Lachnospirales > Lachnospiraceae > Lachnospira. Next base: position 22,600 of record JAZQME010000002.1, on the reverse strand, counting down.
TTTATCCACAAAAATGTGTAAAGCGTTTAATCGTGATTTACGGGTAAATAATTAGAATAAATGTTTTGTGCAATATATACAAAAATGTCTTCTTGAGTTAAAAAGTTTTACCAAAAGGTTGACAAAAGAGTTTAGTGTCAAGTAGTGCTGTTTTATGGGGTTTTGCGTAGTTAATAAAAGAAATTAATTAAAATTGTGTGAAAAAACTTGTTATTTTTAAAAATTGTGTTATAATAATCTCAATAGCAAATAGAGCGTAAAGTAAAAACAGTTGTAATAAGTGGATTTCTTGAAGTTTTGTTTGCGAGGAATTTAACGTAAAGGAGTTGGGCATCATGCGTTTTATTATTACAGGAAGAAATATCGATGTAACAGAAGGGTTGAAGTCAGCAGTAGAGGAGAAGCTTGGGAAGCTTGACAGATTCTTTGCTCCGGAGACAGAAGTACATGTAACACTTAGTGTTGAGAAAGAGAGGCAGAAAATTGAGGTTACTATCCCTGTTAAGGGTAATGTAATCAGAAGTGAGCAGGTTAGCAGTGATATGTACGTATCAATTGATCTTGTTGAAGAGATTATTGAGCGTCAGTTAAAGAGGTATAAGAATAGAATCGTTGACAAGCAGCACAATTCTGCAGTATTTGCTCCAGAGTATGTAGAGAAGGATTATGACGACAACGAAGATGTTAAGATTATCAGAACCAAGAAGTTTGGAATCAAACCAATGGATCCTGAAGAGGCATGTGTTCAGATGGAATTGCTCGGACATGACTTCTATGTATTCTTTAATGCAGAGACAGAAGAAGTTAATGTTGTATACAAGAGAAAGGGTAACACATACGGTTTAATTGAGCCGGAATTGGATTAATTTAATATTTAATACCAACATCAAGAGTCTTTGTTAATGGGGATGATACCTTATTAATGGAGACTCTTTTTATATGTTGTGCTAATCTGTTAACATTTTCTTAATAGTTCCTTAACTTATCAATACTTGCCTAATTGTTCAATTAGTGGTACAATTACATATAATTTTAGCTTTTATTTTAAGGAGATTAATGAGATGGGATTAGTCCAGAAGATATTTGGAACACATAGTCAGCACGAGCTTAAGCGTATTAAACCTATTGCTGATAAGGTTGAAAGTTACCGCGAGGCTTATGCGGCATTAAGTGATGAAGAATTAAAGGGTAAGACCAGAGAATTCAAGGATAGATTGGGTAAAGGGGAAACGCTAGATGACATTTTGCCTGAAGCATTTGCTACAGTAAGAGAAGCTGGTAAGCGTGTGCTTGGTATGGAACATTATAGAGTTCAGATTATTGGTGGTATTGTGCTTCATCAGGGACGTATTGCGGAGATGCGTACGGGTGAAGGTAAGACACTTGTGTCAACATTGCCTGCATATCTTAATGCGCTTACAGAAGAGGGCGTTTTGGTAGTTACAGTTAATGATTACCTCGCAAAGCGAGATTCAGAGTGGATGGGCCAGATTCATCAGTTTTTGGGGATCACTGTTGGCGTTGTTCTTCATGATATGAATGATGAGGAAAGACGTGCTGCATATGCGTGTGATATTACTTATGTAACTAATAATGAACTTGGATTTGACTATCTTCGTGATAATATGGCTATTTATAAGGAGCAGTTAGTGCTTCGTAATCTTAAGTACTGTATTATCGATGAGGTTGACTCTGTTCTTATTGATGAGGCTAGAACTCCGCTTATTATTTCTGGTTCAAGCGGTAAGTCAACAAAGCTTTATGAGCTTTGTGACCTTTTGGCACGTCAGCTTCACAGAGGTGAGTATAAGGGTGAACTTACTAAGATGCAGGCTATCATGGGTGAAGAGCTTGAAGAAGATGGAGATTTTATAGTTAACGAGAAGGACAAGGTTGTTAATCTTACAGAGCAGGGTGTTCACAATGTTGAGAGATTCTTCCATATTGATAATTATGCAGATCCTGAGAATCTCGAGATTCAGCATCATGTTATTCTGGCACTTCGTGCACACAACCTTATGTTTAAAGATCAGGATTATGTTGTAAAAGATGACCAGGTTCTTATTGTTGATGAGTTCACAGGACGTATTATGTCAGGTCGTCGCTATTCGGATGGTCTTCATCAGGCTATTGAGGCAAAGGAACATGTTAAGGTTAAAAGAGAGAGTAAGACTCTTGCTACTATTACATTCCAGAATTTCTTTAATAAGTTTGAGAAGAAGGCTGGTATGACAGGTACAGCGCTTACAGAAGAGAAGGAATTTAGAGAAATCTATGGTATGGACGTAGTCGAGATTCCTACTAATAAGCCTGTTGCCAGAGTAGATCTTAATGATGCTGTATACAAGACAAAGAATGGTAAGTTTCAAGCTGTTTTGGAATCTATTGAGGAGTCATATGCTAAGGGACAGCCTGTACTTGTTGGTACTATTACAATTGAGACATCTGAGCTTATAAGTGCAATGCTTAGAAAGAAAGGCATTCCTCATAGTGTACTTAATGCTAAGTATCATGAGAGAGAAGCTGAGATTGTTGCAGAAGCAGGTAAGCACGGTGCGGTTACTATTGCTACCAATATGGCCGGTCGTGGTACTGATATTAAGCTTGATGAAGAGGCAAAGGCAGCAGGTGGCCTTAAGATTATTGGTACTGAAAGACATGATTCAAGACGTATTGATAACCAGTTAAGAGGACGTGCTGGTCGTCAGGGTGACCCGGGTGAGTCAAGATTTTACATTTCATTGGAAGATGATCTTATGAGATTGTTTGGTCAGGAACGACTTATGAGCGTATTTAATGCACTTGGTGTAAGAGAAACGGACCAGATTGAGCATAAGATGTTAAGTGGAGCTATTGAGAAGGCTCAACAGAGAATAGAGACTAATAATTACGGTATAAGAAGTCACTTGTTGCAGTACGATCAGGTTATGAATGAGCAGAGAGAGATTATTTATGCTGAGCGTAATCGTGTTCTTAATGGCGAAAGTATGCGTAATACTGTAATTAAGATGATTAATGATTTTGTAGAAAATGTTGTTAATCGTTGCATCAGAGAGGATGCTCATGCGGATGAGTGGGATTATGATGAGATTAATGCTCTTCTTGTGCCAACTATTCCGGTGGAACCGCTTGAGTATGATGAAGATATAAGAAATAAGAATCAGCTTCTTCACAGTATAAAGGAAAGTGCTATTAAATTATATGAGAGCAAGGAAGCTGAGTTTACAGAGCCTGAAGCTATCAGAGAAATAGAGCGAGTTGTTCTGCTTAAGGTTATTGATCGTAAGTGGATGGATCACATTGATGATATGGAACTTTTGAAGCAGGGTATCGGTCTTCAGGCGTATGGACAGAAGGATCCGGTTATTCAGTATAAGATGATGGGATATGATATGTTCCAGGATATGACGGATGCTATTACAGATGATGTTGTAAGACTTCTTATGCACATTCAAGTTGAACAGAAGGTTGAACGTGAGCAGGTTGCTAAGGTTACGGGAACCAACAAGGATGAAACCGCATCGGCTAAAGCTCCTGCAAAGAGAGTGGAGAAGAAGGTTTATCCTAATGATATGTGTCCGTGCGGCAGTGGTAAAAAGTATAAAAACTGCTGTGGAAGACAGGCGTAATGTGTAGTGTATTACACATTTTAATCAGGATATAAGCGAGGATTAAAAAGTGGTAGAATTAGATCAGTTTAGGTATAAGATTTCGGGCTATGATAAGCCTTTGTCGCAGATTAAGCAGTCCCTCGATCTTGACAATAAGCAAAAGCGTATAGAAGAGCTTGAGGCTGATATGGAAGCTCCAGGATTCTGGGATGATCCTGATAAGTCACAGAAAGCTATGAAGGAGCTTAAGGGACTTAAGGATGCTTTTGAAAAGTACAACGAGCTCGTAACAGGACTCGAGGATGCTAAGACTTTAATTGAAATGGCGGAAGAGGAGAATGATGTGTCTCTGGTTCCTGAGGTTGAAAGCGAAATCACAGCATTTGAGGAGAAGTTAGAGGCGTTAAGAGTTGAGACACTTTTGTCTGGAGAATATGACAAAGATAATGCAATCCTTACACTTCATGCAGGTGCAGGTGGAACGGAAGCCTGCGATTGGTGTTCAATGCTTCTCCGAATGTATACAAGATGGGCAGACGCTAATGGTTATTCTACACAGACTATAGATTATCTCGATGGAGAAGAAGCAGGAGTTAAGAGTGTTACTATAGAAATATCCGGTGACAATGCATATGGACACCTAAAGTCAGAGCATGGCGTTCACAGACTTGTAAGAATCTCTCCGTTTAATGCGGCGGGAAAGAGACAGACATCATTTGTTTCCTGCGATGTTATGCCTGATATTGATGAGGATGTAGATGTAGAGATTAATGAAGAGGATTTGAGAATTGATACTTATCGCGCCAGTGGTGCCGGTGGTCAGCACATCAATAAGACTTCTTCGGCTATTAGAATCACACATAATCCAACAGGCGTAGTTGTTCAGTGTCAGAGTGAGCGTTCACAGCATCAGAACAAGGATAAGGCCATGCAGATGTTAAAGGCTAAGCTTTATCTTATGAAACAACAGGAAAATGCTGAGAAGACTTCGGATATTCGTGGCGATGTTAAGGATATTAACTTTGGTAACCAGATAAGAAGTTATGTTTTACAGCCATATACTATGGTAAAAGATCATCGTACGAATAAAGATATAGGTAATGCTCAGAGTGTATTAGATGGTAATATCAATCCTTTTATTAATGCATACCTTACTTGGGTAAGTACAGGTGTTAAGGCTGGCGAGGATGAGTAAATCGAAAAGTTATGAATTATGTTAATAAAGCGGAAATGCTTTAAATATACTATAGCGGCACAGCCGCAGCGAGGAGGCATCTATGGCAAATTATAATAAACCGGTAGTGTTTAAGTTGGGAAACGAGTTGTATGGTGTAGACATTAATCTTGTTCAAGGTATTGAGAATAATGTCAATATGGTTCCTGTGCCAAATGCAGTTGCATATGTCAAAGGCATTATAAACTTAAGAGGCGTGGTAGTGCCAGTGTATAGTCTTAAAAGAAAGTTTAATATGCAAGACGATAATAATGCCAGAAGTTGGATTATTATAACTGCGGGTAATGCTATGCTTGCACTGGAAGTAGATGAAGTTATAGAAATCGGAAATATGGAGCCAAAGGATATAACTCCAATGCCTATCCTTGTTAAGAGTGTAGAAACAAAGTATCTTGACAGAGTTGCGAATGTTTCAGGTAAGCTTATTGTGTTGCTTGATGTCAATAAGCTTCTTACGGAAGAGGAAGAAGAAAGTGTTATGAAGCTTGCGGAGGATATGCAGTAATGAAAAAGGTGCAGTCGTTTGACAGAAGTGCCGGAATACTTATGTCGGTTAGCAGTCTGCCATCTCCTTACGGAATTGGAACATTTGGAAAGGCTGCTTATGACTTTGTGGACTTTGTAAGTGCATGTAATCATAAGTATTGGCAGGTTTTGCCATTAGGTCCTACTACATATGGAGATAGTCCGTACCAGTCGTATTCTGCATTTGCGGGTAATCCTTACTTTGTTGACTTGGATGTGCTTATATCGGAAGGCTTGCTTTATCCTGAAGAAGTTAATACGATTCAGTGGGATGGGCATCCGGAGTATGTGGACTATGAGAGGATGTATAATAATCGCTATCCTGTGTTAAGGAAGGCATATGAAAGATTCGGGGCGAAGCTTGTAGAAAGCAAGGTTAAGTTGGGTGCCGGACTTCCAGAGTTTAAAAAGTATGAGAACTTTTTGAAGGATAATTCTCATTGGCTTGAGGATTATGCGTTATTTATGGGACTTAAGTTGCATTTTGAGTATCGTTCTTGGAGTGACTGGGATGAAGATATTAAGTGCCGCACAGAAGCAGGTATGGCAAAGTATAGTAAACTGTTAAAGGAAGAGGTTGATTTCTTTAAGTTTATACAGTTCCAGTTTGATAAGCAGTGGACCAAGCTCAAGGCGTATGCTAACGGCAAGGGCGTTGAAATAATTGGTGATATTCCTATATATATGGGATATGATAGTGCAGATGTATGGGCAAACAGTGGAGAGTTCCTGCTTAATGAGAATCTTACCCCTACAAAGGTTGCAGGAGTTCCGCCTGATGCATTTTCTGAATTGGGTCAGAAATGGGGTAATCCATTATATGACTGGAAGAAGATGGAGGCTGACGATTTTTCATGGTGGAAAAAACGTATGCAACATTCTGCAAAGCTATATGATGTTATACGTATCGACCATTTTATTGGAATAGTAAAGTATTATACTATTCCTGCCGAGTCACCGGATGCTCGCGAGGGTAGCTACTCGGATGGTCCGGGTCAGAAACTTTTAGACGTTATCAATGAAGCGATAGGCAGTAAAAAGATTATCGCAGAGGATTTAGGAGTGGCACTGCCGGAGGTTGATAAGATACTAGAGGAGAACAATTATCCTTCAATGAAGGTTTTGGAGTTTGCCTTTGGAGGTGACAGAAAGAATCCACATCTTCCGTATAATTATAAGAAGAATTGCGTGGTGTACGGTGGAACTCATGATAACGAAACGCTTATGGGATACTTTAGCGACCACGGCGAATGGGAGTTAGGATATGCATTTGATTACCTTGATACAAGAGACAGGGCACGTATGGTGGACAATGTGTTCAGACTTGCATATGGCAGTGTTGCGGACCTTGTAATATTTGCAACGCAGGATATACTTAAGCTTGGTAATCAGGCACGTATGAATACACCTTCAAGCTTTGGCGATAACTGGAAGTGGCGAATGCTTCCGGGGGCACTTAATGATAAGCATATTAATGATATGAGATATCTTGCAAGTGTGTTTGGAAGGTAAAGTGCGATTTACATATTATTGTGATGTACGGGGCGAGCCGATTGGCTCGCCCTAAATTTATATCAATTTATATTAAATTATAAAATTTATATCGATTATATGAAACTGTAACCCCTGTTTTACGAGTATATATGTATAGCAAGGAATTGTAGTGAAGTGCAGGAACAGTTGCTTGTGATACATATTAGGAGGAATTACTATGAAAAATAAGAAGAGGGATGTTAAAAATGTTTTGATAGTTGTAGTAGCAATTGCTGTGATTGCGGTGCTTTTTGTGTTGTTTGTACCGAAACAAGCTGGTTTTTTCTATATTAATGATACTGAAAAGATTGAACGGATTATGATGATGAATGGCAATAATGGACAGCGGATATATGCAGATGAAGATGAATGTAAGATGATTGAAGATTATCTTAGCAGTTGTATATTTACGCCTAATTATTTAAAGCCAAGAGCTTGTGGTTGGAGTTATCGTTTTATTATAGAATCGGATGGAAAAACAACAGACTTTGTTTTTGCGGGAGATAATTGTTCTATAGATAGTGTGGATTATAAATTCCAAACTACCTCGGAGACATCCCTTAAAGAAATTTGGGAGTTATTGAAGGAATCGCATAGTGATGAAGATTTGGAGTAATTAAATGCACAGGGCGAGCCAGCCGGCTCGCCCATTTTTGTATTAAATTGCAAAACATTTCAATAAAGGGTTGCATTTATTATTCTAATGTGCTATATTCTCTCTACGGAAAACAAATGTATTTTGTAGACGTACAGCAGAAAGACAGATGTATGTGTAGGAGAAACATTTATGTCAGAAGATAGCAAATACTATGTTGTAAAACAGAAAGCATTGCCGGAAGTGTTGCTGAAGGTGGCGCAGGCAAACCGCTTAATAGAGACAAAGGGAATATCAATAGCGGATGCAACTGAACAGGTTGGAATAAGTAGAAGTTCTTATTATAAATATAAGGATGATATATTTCCGTTCAGGGACAATGTAAAGGGGAGGACAATCACATTTGTCCTGTCTATGGATGATGAACCGGGGCTTCTTTCTATGGTGCTTAAGAAGGTTGCGGAGTTTCATGCGAACATTCTTACTATTCATCAGACGATACCGGTTAATGGGGTTGCGTCTCTTACATTGAGTGTCGATATATTGCCATCTACAGGAGATTCAGCGGCAATGGTTGAGGAGATTGAAGCACTGGAAGGTGTAAGATATCTGAAGATATTGAGCCGCGAATAGGAGTAATTGCTTCGCAATAACTCGGTGAGTTTGTAAACAAACTCACGGTGTGTTAATAAATTAGCACTAGCGTTAATTATAATTGGTTAAAAGAGGGGTTCAAAGGAACAACTCATTTACATATATAAACATATACAAGAAAGGTTAGGTTTTAGTTATGGCTAAAATAGCAGTATTAGGTTATGGTACAGTAGGTTCAGGTGTTGTTGAGGTTTTGGAGACTAATGCAGCATCTATTACAAAGAAGGCAGGGGAAGCAGTTGAAGTTAAGTATGTTCTTGACTTGAGAGATTTCCCTGGCGATCCGATTCAGGAAAAGATTGTTCACGATCTGGATGTTATCATAAATGACCCTGAGGTTAGCGTAGTTGTTGAGGTTATGGGCGGTGTTGAGCCAGCTTGCACATTTGTTAAGAAGGCACTTGAGGCAGGAAAGAGTGTTTGTACATCTAACAAGGCACTTGTTGCTGCTCACGGTCCTGAGCTTATTGCTATGGCAAAGGAAAAGAATATTAACTTTATGTTTGAAGCATCAGTAGGCGGTGGTATTCCAATTATCAGACCACTTAATCAGTGCTTGACAGCTGATGAGGTTACACAGATTACAGGTATTCTTAATGGAACTACTAACTACATACTTACAAAGATGAGCAAGGAAGGCTGTTCATATGAGGAGACACTTAAGGAAGCGCAGGCACTTGGTTATGCTGAGCGTAATCCTGAAGCTGATGTTGAGGGACACGATGCTTGTAGAAAGATTGCTATCCTTACATCTTTGTATACAGGAAAGACAGTTAAGTTTGAAGAGATTACAACAGAGGGTATCACTAAGATTAGCACAGCAGACTTTAAGTATGCAGAGAAGCTTGGTTGCGTAGTTAAGCTTCTTGGTACATCAAGAAGAGATGGCGATAAGGTGTATGCTATGACAGCGCCATTTATGATTAATGCAAGTCATCCTCTTTACAATGTTAACGATGTTATTAACGGAGTTTATGTTAACGGTAATATGGTTGGCAGTCTTATGTTTATAGGTGCAGGTGCTGGTAAGCTTCCTACAGCGAGTGCAGTAGTTGCTGATATTGTTGACTGTGTAAAGCATAGCGGAACTAATGTTGCAACACTTTGGGACAGTGAAAAGCTTGAGCTCGGTGTAACAGATGATGAAGTAAGAAGCTTCTTTGTAAGAGTTAAAGGCGATGATGAGTCTGCGGCAAAGGCAGCATTTGGCGATGTTGAAGTTGTAAAGGTTGACGGAATCGATGGTGAGTTCGGTTTTGTCACATCTGAAATGAGCGAAAAGGCTTATAAGGAAGCTGCTGCTAAGGTAGAAGTTATTAATATGATTCGTCTTGATAAGACAGTTTTATAATTATATCAGTTATAAATTTAGAAAGAAGGCTTATATTATGAAGTATTTAATAGTTCTTGGTGATGGAATGGCAGACAAGGATATAGCAGAGCTTGGTAACAAGACTCCCCTTGAGTATGCTAAGACACCTGCTATGGATAAATATTCTAAAATGTCTGAGATAGGTATGGTGCACACCGTTCCTGAGGGAATGTCACCGGGAAGCGATGTTGCTAACCTTTCAGTGCTTGGTTATGATTCTAAGCAGTATTACAGTGGACGTTCTCCATTGGAGGCATTAAGCATCGGTGTTGATATGAAGACAACAGATGTTTCTCTTAGATGTAATATTGTAACGGTTTCGACAGATGACCTTCCTTATGAAGAGAAGACTATTATAGACCACAGCTCAAGTGAAATCGAGACAGAAGATGCGGCTGTTCTTATTGAGGCAGTAAGGGAACAGCTTGAAAATGATATATATAAGTTCTATGTAGGAACAAGCTACCGACATCTTACCATATGGGATAATGGCGAGGTTGTAAAGCTTACACCTCCTCACGATGTGCTTGGCCAGACTATAGGGCAACATCTTCCGGAAGATGCTATGCTTCGTGAGATGATGAAGAAGAGTTATGATATACTTGCTAATCATCCAATTAATCTTGAGAGAATTAAGAATGGTTTAAATCCTGCCAACTCAATATGGTTCTGGGGTGCAGGCACAAGACCAATGCTTGACTCATTTGAGGAAAAGACAGGGCACAGTGGTGCTATGATATCTGCGGTAGATTTGCTTAAGGGTATTGCAGTGGGCGCTAAGATGAAGGTTATAGAGGTGGAAGGTGCTAATGGCGGACTTCACACTAACTATGAAGGGAAGGCTGACGCTGCATTTGATGCACTTGTGAATGAAGGCTGTGACTTCGCATATATTCATGTAGAGGCGCCTGATGAAATGGGACATCAGGGTAGCTTTGAAAGAAAGGTGCAGGCCATCGAGTATCTTGATGAGAGAGTTATAAAGCGAGTTACAGAAAAGCTTGAGGCAGCAGGAGTGGAATATAGGATGTTGGTTCTTCCGGACCATCCTACACCGGTTGCTATAAGAACCCATACAGCTGATGCAGTTCCATATATGCTTTATGATAGTACTGCAAAGCGGAATAATAGCTGGGATTACAACGAAAAGGAAGCTGCTAAGAGTGGCAATGTTGTAAAAGAAGGCTACAAGATGATTAATAAGTTATTTGAAAGATAAGGAGTAAGAAATGGTAAAGGTAGTTAAGTTTGGCGGTAGTTCACTTGCCAGTGCAGACCAGTTTAAGAAGGTTGGTAATATTATTCGTGCGGAGGAGAGCAGAAAGTATGTTGTTCCTTCAGCACCGGGAAAGCGTTTTGACGATGACACAAAGGTTACAGATATGCTTTACAAGTGCTATGCAGAAGCAGAGGCTGGTAAGAATATTGAGAAATCATTGAAGGCGATTAAGGAAAGATACAACGAAATTATTAAGGGACTTAAGCTCAAGCTTTCTTTAGATGAGCAGTTTGAGACAATTAAGAAGCAGTTTGAGTCAAAGGCTGGTAAGGATTATGCAGCTTCAAGAGGTGAGTATTTAAATGGTATAATTATGGCTAATTACTTAGGCTATGAGTTTATCGATGCTGCGACAGTTATATGCTTTGATAAGAATGGTGAGTTTGATGCAGAGAAGACTAACACAGTTATGTCAGCAAGACTTGCTAAGACTAAGAACGCAGTTGTTCCTGGATTTTATGGTGCTATGCCTGACGGAACAGTTAAGACATTTTCAAGAGGTGGTTCTGATGTTACAGGTTCAATCGTAGCAAGAGCATTGAAGGCTGATGTTTACGAGAACTGGACAGATGTATCAGGCTTCCTTGCAGCAGATCCAAGAATTGTAAAGAATCCTAAGCCTATTACTATTATCACATATAAGGAGCTTCGTGAGCTTTCTTACATGGGTGCATCAGTACTTCATGAGTCTGCTATCTTCCCTGTAAGAAAGGAAGGGATTCCAATCAACATCCGTAATACTAATGCGCCTGAAGATCCGGGTACAATGATTGTTGAGACAACATGTGTAAAGCCAGAGTGTATTATTACAGGTATTGCAGGTAAGAAGGATTTCGTATCAATCAGCATTGATAAGGATATGATGAATTCAGAGATAGGTTTTGGACGTAAGGTGCTTCAGGTATTTGAGGACAATGGTATCTCATTTGAGCATATGCCATCAGGTATTGATACAATGACAGTATTCGTTCATCAGGATGAGTTTATGGAGAAAGAGCAGAAGGTTCTCGCAGAGCTTCATCGTGCAGTTAATCCGGATGTTCTTGAGCTTGAGCCGGACCTTGCTCTTATCGCAGTAGTAGGTCGTGGTATGAAGAATAGCACAGGTATTGCTGCAAGTATCTTCACAGCTCTTGCAAAGGCTAAGATTAACATTAAGATGATTGACCAGGGTTCAAGTGAGCTTAACATTATCATCGGTGTAAGAAACAGATACTTTGAGGATGCTATCAAGACAATCTATGGTGTGTTTGTGGCAGAGGAGAAGTAATAAAATAAGTCATAAAATAGATAAAACCGCAGTGGGCTATTTAGCTTACTGCGGTTTGCTTTTATTGTTTTTGAGGGTTGTTACTGTTTTTGTGGTCTGTTAGCAGTTCTTCTGTGGATATATTAAAGAAATCTGCGAGGATTAATACCTCATAGTCGGGTACAAAGCGAGATCCTTGTTCGATTCGTAGTATTGTAAGATCTGAGAAGTCATGCCCCTCTAGTTGAAGTTTTTCGGCTAACTCACGCTGTGTAAGGTGGTGTGCTTTTCGTAGTTTTTTGATTTTATCTCCTATTATGTTTTTGGAGGTACCATTCCAATATATTTTCATAATGCCACACTTTCTAAAGATGAAGTTTTTGAAAATGTAGGAGGTACACATGAGAAAATTTAGTATTATTTTGGCAACGATTCTTGTTTTGGGCATTTGTTTGACCGCGTGCGGCGAGAAGAATGATAGTGGCGAGACAGCAGTTAATGCGACGCAGGAGTCTGCAAGCATACAGGAGGAGACAGAGACAGCGGTTGATGTGAGCGCTGAAGCATCAAAGGAAGGTGGCTCGGGAGCAGAGGACAAGCAGGAAACAGGCTCGTCAGAGACAACAAAGACGCCAGAGACAACAAAGGCGCCAGAGACAACAAAGGTGCCAGAGACAACAAAGCTACAAGAAACAACAGCAACGAAGAAGAACGTATCTGTGAAATTCCTTTCATGGAGTTATTCGTCGGTGACTGAAGTAGGGAATGGATATTTTATAGTTAAGAATTCCGAAAGCGAATATACACTTATCAATTCGTCAGGGAAAACTGTTAAGTCAGGAATAGCAGAATATAAAGCAGAACTTTATAAAGATGCCTATTTGCTTAAATATTCAAACGGTACACAGGAACTATACGGTGCAACGCATACTCTTATATGGTCTAATACTGGTGATTACAGTAAAAATCAGTTCTGTTCATATGCTAGTGGGATTCTTGTAATTACAGATCCAAATACTATGTTGGGCGGATACATTTTTGTTGATGTTGAGAATGGTATGAAGGTTGTGGGTGGAATTACGGATCAGACTCTTAATTGTACGACTGAAGCAGTTGCTCCGTTTGACATCAGTGCATATAATGCGGGATATTTTTCTACACAGTGTGTAGTTGGAAGGGATATGAGTACTAATTATGAGACTGACGGATATGTTCAACAGGCTATTATAGCGGTTGATAAGAATGGTAAGGTTGTACTTTCTCATGATTATCAAGGGTATGACATAACGCCTGATTCTAACGGTTGGACATTTGTTTTGGATATACAAGGTGGAAGCGAAGGTGTATATGTATACAATCTTAAGACCGGTGCGGCAAAGGCGTGCACATATCTTAAGTCGTTATGGAGTTCGGGTTTCCGTTGGAAGAATTTCAAGCTTGGTAATGGAGCAAATTCATGCTTACAGAATGGGTATATGCTGGTGGCGTCATCGTCTGAATATACAGCAGGAGAGTGGAGTATATATAACTATCTTGACGATAAGGTTGTAGCAACAAAATTCAGCTATTGTGGATTGGATGACTATAGCACAGGCAGAATGCTTGCCTCAAAGGATGGTAAATGGGGCTATGCTGATAAGAATTTCAATGTAACCACATGGTATGATGATGCAAGTGATTTTAATGGTGGTTATGCACTTGTTGTAAAATCAGGTAAGGTTTATGTGATTAATGAAAATATGGAGATTGTGTCTGAGGCTATTGATGGGGTTGGTGTAAGAATATCGGGTAATGGTTTCCTTGTAGATGATAGCACAGGTAAAAGTAGGTATATGACGATTTCCAATTAATTATATATAGTAAAAAGGGTAAGACCGCAGTCGGCGCACAGATAAGTGTACCGGCGGCGGTTTTATTATTCCTAACTCTTGCGAAATTTCTTATTAATTGGTATAATAAGATGATTTGGTTTGCACATTTTCAAATGGGGATTTGAAATATAAAAAAGTGCAAGAATTACAAGAAGGAGTTATACAGATGGATATTACAAAAAAGATTGCGGAAGAGTTGCAGATTAAGCCGACACAGGTGGAAGCGGCAGTTAAATTGATTGATGAGGGATGTACTATTCCGTTTATTGCAAGATATCGTAAGGAGGTTACAGGTTCTCTTAATGACGAGCAGTTGCGTAACCTTGATGAGAGACTTAGATATCTTCGTAATCTTGAAGATAGAAAGGAACAGGTTATTGCCAGCATAGAAGAGCAGGGAAAACTTACTGATGATCTTAAAGCGGCTATCTTGGCGGCAGAAACTATGGTTTTGGTTGAAGACTTGTACCGTCCATACAAGCAGAAGAGAAGAACAAGGGCGACAGTTGCTAAGGAGAAAGGATTGGAGCCGCTTGCTGAGTTTATTATGAAGCAGGATACAACTGTGCCTGTTGAGGAAGAGGCTGCTAAGTACATATCTGACGAGGAGGGCAAGGTTGTTGCAAGTGCAGCAGAGGCTATTACCGGAGCACTTGATATTATAGCAGAGCAGATCTCAGATGTTGCTGATTACAGAACATATATTAGAGATATAACATTTAAGGAAGGTAAGATTATTTCTGTTGCAAAGGATGCGGAGGCACAGTCAGTGTATGAGAATTACTATGACTACAATGAAGCTCTTGCTACGATTCCGGGACACAGAACACTTGCTCTTAACAGAGGTGAGGAAGAGAAGTTCTTAACAGTTAAGATTGAGGCTCCAGTGGAGCGTATTATAACTTACCTTGAAAAGTATGTCATTACAGCAGAGAATGAATTCACAACGCCACACCTTAAGGCGGTTGTGCAGGATGCCTATGACAGACTTATCGCACCGGCTATTGAGAGAGAGATTAGAAGTGCTCTTACAGAGACAGCTGAAGATGGAGCTATCAAGGTGTTTGGTAAGAATCTTGAACAGCTTCTTTTGCAGCCACCTATTGCAGGAAAGGTCGTTCTTGGATGGGACCCTGCATTTAGAACAGGTTGTAAGCTTGCGGTAGTTGATGCTACGGGAAAGGTGCTTGATACTAAGGTTATCTATCCTACAGAGCCTCATAATAAGGTGGCAGAGTCAAAGGAAGCAGTTAAGAAACTTATTGACAAGTATGGTATTACACTTATTTCTTGTGGTAATGGTACTGCTTCAAGAGAGTCTGAGCTTATTATTGCAGATATGATTAAGGAGTATAACTTAACACAGGTTGAGTATATGATTACTAATGAGGCAGGTGCTTCTGTATATTCAGCAAGTAAGCTTGCTACGGAGGAGTTCCCTGACTTTGATGTTGCTCAAAGAAGTGCTGTTTCTATTGCAAGACGTGTTCAGGACCCACTTGCTGAGCTTGTTAAGATCGACCCTAAGTCAATCGGTGTTGGTCAGTATCAGCATGATATGAACCAGAAGAAGTTAAGTGAAACACTTACAGGTGTCGTAGAAGACAGCGTTAACAAGGTTGGTGTTGACCTTAATACTGCATCTGCGTCACTTTTAGAGTATATTTCAGGTATATCTAAGGCTGTTGCGAAGAATATTGTTGATTATAGAGAGACTAATGGAAGATTTACTAACAGAAAGCAACTTCTTAAGGTTGCTAAGTTAGGTCCAAAGGCATTTGAGCAGTGTGCAGGATTTATGCGCATTTCAGGTGGAGATAATCCTCTTGACGCTACAAGTGTACATCCTGAGAGCTACGAGGCAGCAGGTAAGCTTCTTGAACTTATGGGTTACGATATTAATTCGATTACATCGGGAGAGCTTATTGGTCTTAGAGGCAAGGTTAAGGATATCCAGAAGATGGCGGATGATTTGGGAATTGGTCAGATTACACTTGAGGATATTATTAAAGAGCTTGAGAAACCGGGAAGAGATCCAAGAGAGGAGATGCCAAAGCCAATCCTTAGAAAGGATGTTCTTGATATGAAGGATTTGCAGCCGGGTATGATTCTTAAGGGGACTGTAAGAAATGTTATTGACTTCGGAGCATTTGTTGATATCGGTGTACATCAGGATGGACTTGTACACATTTCGCAGATGACAAGAGCAAGACGCGTGGAGCATCCGCTGGATGTTGTAAGTGTAGGCGATATCGTTGATGTAAGAGTTATTGAGGTTGATATACCAAAGGCCAGAATTGCGCTTTCGATGATTCTTGATGAAGCTGAGGCAGCAAAGAAGGTTTACGAGAAGAAGTCTTTTGATAAGAAAGATGGACAGGCTGGCAAAGGTAATGGACAGGGAAGACCTAATGGTGGTAAGTTTAATGGAAAAGGTGATAGAAAGCCTAAGAAAGAAGGACTTAATCTTAATGGCCTTTCTAAATTTATGAGATAATTGGAGTTGAAGATGTGGCGCCTTTAGGCGCCACAGCAGAAACATTATTGGAGGAATATTTGGTGATGGAGACAGAAAACAAGAGACTAAAAGCTGAATTTGAGACCAAAGTAGATGCCAAAGATTTGATGAATTTTAAGATGTATCACAACTATACCAGTTGGAGTGGAGTTGTTTCTCTTTTGATTGGTATTATTATGCTGGTTATATGCGTCATAACATCCACATATGAGAATGCGAATATTTCGTTCGTGCTTATAACAGGATTTTTTGGCTTGTTTTTTACGGTTTGGACACCAATTGGTATGTGGCTCAGTGTAAAGAAGCAGATGAAAAAGGCAGAAGCATTCAAGGAGCCTATAAAGTATACTGTTACTTCGGAAAAAATTGTATTGTCACAGGGTGAGATTGAAGAAGAGCTTTCGTGGGATGATATATTTAAGATTAAGTCTACAGGAAGAAGTATTATACTTTATATCACTGCTGTCAGAGCGAATGTTATTCCGTTAAGGTGCATTGGTGGTGAGGCAGAAAACTTTATAAAGATTGCCAGAAAGAAGTTAAGACCGTTTCAGGTAAAGATTAACGATAAAAAGCTTGCCCAGAAATGTAAGCAGTTAAACAACGGGTGATGGTATGACTGAGAAAGTGATTGATACAGAGAGTTCTAAAGAGACTTTGGAACTTGGGAAGATGATAGGGAGCAAAGTTAAAGCCGGGCAGATTATTTGTCTTACCGGAGACTTGGGTGTAGGAAAGACAGTTTTTACACAGGGCTTTGCATTAGGACTAGGGATAGATGAGCCTATAAGTAGTCCTACTTTTACGATTGTTCAGGAATATCACGAAGGCAGACTGGCGTTGTATCACTTTGATGTATATAGAGTTGGTGATGTGTCTGAGATGGATGAGATTGGTTATGAAGAGTATTTTTTTTCTGATGGTGTATGTTTGGTAGAGTGGGGCAATCTGGTTCCGGAGTTGTTTCCTGAAGATACTATATATATCACTATTGAAAAGAATCTTGATAAAGGGTTTGATTACAGAAGTATTACTATTGTTGGCGATATTGAGATTGAATAGTTTGCCATACGGAGGTTGGTGTTATGAGAATACTTGCAATAGAAAGTTCGGCGGTGACTGCGTCCATAGCGGTTCTTGATAATGACATGCTTGTGGCGGAATATACGGTTAATTATAAGAAAACTCATTCTCAAACGTTACTTCCTATGATTGATGAAGTGTTTAAGATGACGGAGATGGAGCCTGAGAGCCTTGATGCAGTTGCAGTTTCTGTGGGGCCGGGTTCGTTTACAGGCTTAAGAATAGGCGCAGCCACAGGTAAGGGTATAGCCCTGGCTATGGACAAGCCTATGGTGGAGGTGGCGACTCTTGCGGCACTTGCCTACAATATGTATGGCACAGACAAGCTTATATGTCCTGTTATGGATGCTAAGAGAAGGCATTTGTATGCGGGAATTTATAAGTTTAATAAAGATAATAATCAGCTTGAATGTGTGAAAGAACAAATGCTTGTGTCATACGAAGATTTGTGTGATATGGTTAATGTTCTTGGAGAACAGGTTGTGTTTGTGGGAGATGGCACAACAGTAGCTGGCGAAACATTTGCAGAAAGAATAACTTGTGGTTATGAAATTGCACCGGCGCATATGAATACGCAACGTGCAGGAAGTGTTGCGATGCTTGCGAGAGCTATGGCAGATAGGGGAGAAGTAGTTTCGGCAGAAGCACTCTGCCCGGATTATTTAAGGCCATCTCAGGCTGAACGCGAGAAAATGGGAAGTAATGTGTGACGGGAGTGTATTATGGAATCAGGATTATTTGCTGTAAGACCTATGAGGGAAGAGGATATTGAAGGTGTTGTAGCTATTGAGAATGAAACATTTTCAATACCATGGTCGGCAAAATCATTTCTTGATGCATGCAAGGAGGAGTATAATATCTATCTTGTGTGCGAGATTGACGGAGAAATAGCAGGATATTGCGGTTTGTGGACTGTTATGGGGGAAGGCAATATCACTAATATGGCAGTGGCGCAGAAGTACAGGAAGCATGGTATAGGAACAGCGCTTATGCAGGCTATGGAGATGTTGGGACAGAAAATGGATGTGTCAATATTCTTTTTAGAAGTTAGAGCCGGTAATGTAGTTGCACAGAAATTATATGAGAAGATGGGTTACAGAGAGATAGGCAGAAGAAAAGGTTTTTATGAAAAACCTAAGGAAGATGCTTTGGTTATGTCCAAAATATATAGAGCAGAATAGGAAAGTATTATGTTAGATGTTTGTTTGCTGGGAACCAGCGGAATGTTACCATTGCCAAACAGGTGGCTTACGTCACTTATGACAAGATATAATGGTAGCAGTTTGTTAATAGATTGTGGTGAGGGTACGCAGATAGCTATAAAAGAGAAGGGGTGGAGTTTCAATCCCATAGACGTTATATGTTTTACACATTATCATGCTGATCACATTAGTGGTTTGCCGGGATTACTTCTTACTATCGGCAATTCTGACAGAACCGAACCATTGACATTAATAGGACCTAAAGGGCTTGGCAGAGTGGTTTCGGCGCTCAGAGTTATTGCACCGGAGTTGCCATATGAAATAGAATTCATTGAACTTACAGATTCGCAGGAACATATATCTATAAAGGGGTATGAGATAGATGCTTTCAAGGTACAGCATGCAGTGACCTGTTATGGTTATAGCATAAATATTCCTAGAATAGGAAAGTTTGATGTGGATAGAGCAAGAGCTCTTAATATTCCGCATAATCTGTGGAATAAGTTGCAACATGGAAGTACTGTTGAAGTTGAAGGCGTGGTATATACACCGGACATGGTTATGGGCGCACAAAGAAAAGGAATTAAGGTTACGTACTGTACGGATTCAAGACCTGTAAAGGCTATATCAGATAATGCAGCTGGAGCAGATTTGTTTATATGCGAAGGTATGTATGGTGAGGAAGATAAAGAAGGCAAGGCTAAAGAGAATAAGCATATGACCTTTATGGAAGCGGCAAAACTTGCGAAGGATGCAGATGTAAAGGAAATGTGGTTGACACATTTTAGTCCCTCATTAGTGCGACCGGCAGACTATATAGAGAGTGTGAAGTTGATATTTGCTAATGCTAGTGTTGGAAGTGATGGTAAAACAGTAGAGCTTACGTTTGAGGATTAGAGTCCTAGAATAGGAGGTTTTTATGAAAAAGTACATTAAAACGATTTTGCTGATTACGATAATGGCCCTATTGGGGGTTGGATATTTCTGGTATCTGTCTAATAAAGAACCTTCTACGCAAACGGTGGAAAATGAAAATAATAACAGAGAGCTTGAGGCATTGCTTACAAAGGATATTGACAAGGGATATCCGGAGTCGCCTAAGGAGGTTGTAAAGCTTTATTCAAGAATTACAGAAGCTTATTATAAGACAGAACTTTCGGAAGACCAGATTAATACTCTTGGCAGACAAGCGAGAAAGCTATTTGATGATGAGCTTAAAGGAACTCAAACTGATGATGAGTTTTTGGCGGAGCTTAAAAAGGATATTGAAGAATATAGAAGTTTGAAGCGTTATGTGTCTGATTATAAGGTTGATGAGAGTGAAAATGTTGTCTATAAGACATTTGATGAAAAGAAGTATGCAAGCCTTAATGTTGTGTATATGATTAGACAGGAAGCGGCACTTACGAATTCTAACACTAAATATATGTTGAGACAGGATGGCGAAGGTAGATGGAAAATTCTCTACTGGGAGCTTGATGGAGTAGGTAGTACGGAGGCTGCAACAAAGTAGTCGTAGAATGGAGATATAATGGATAATAAGGAAGATGTGTTAATATTAGCTGTTGAAAGTTCTTGTGATGAGACGGCAGCTGCTGTAGTGAAGAATGGCAGGATGGTACTTTCTAATGTGATTAATTCCCAGATTGATATACACACCGAATATGGTGGGGTTGTTCCGGAGATTGCATCAAGAAAGCATATTGAGAACATTAATCCGGTTATTAGAGTGGCTTTGGATAAAGCACAGGTAACTTTAGATGATATAGATGCTGTTGCAGTAACTTATGGACCGGGGCTGGTGGGAGCTCTTCTTGTGGGTGTTGCAGAAGCTAAAGCTATAGCATGGGCTAAGAAGAAGCCATTGGTGGGAGTGCATCATATAGAGGGGCATATATCTGCTAATTATATAGAACACGAGGATTTAAAGCCTCCATTTGCAGCATTGGTAGTTTCGGGAGGACATACACATCTGGTTTTGGTTAAGGATTATGGGTGTTATGAAATTATAGGAAGAACAAGGGATGATGCGGCTGGAGAAGCGTTTGATAAAGTAGCAAGAGCGGTTGGGCTAGGATATCCTGGCGGACCTAAGATTGATAAGCTTGCCAAGGAAGGCAATCCTCATGCGATAGAATTTCCACGTGCAAAGGTGGATGATGCGCCGTATGATTTTTCCTTCAGCGGAATTAAGTCAGCAGTTCTTAATTATCTCAATTCATGTGAGATGAAAGGGATAGAGATTGATAAAGCTGATTTGGTTGCTTCTTTTCAAAATGCTGTTGTTGAGGCATTGGTATCAAGAGCAATTAAACTTGCGGAGGAAGTAAAGCTTGACAAGCTTGCGTTGGCAGGAGGAGTAGCTGCCAATTCGGCACTTAGAGAGGCTATGGAGACTGCTTGTAAAGAAAAGGGAATTAAGCTTTATTATCCTTCAATGGGGCTTTGTACGGACAATGCTGCTATGATTGGTGCAGCCGGATATTATGAATATATTAATGGAACAAGGCATGGGTATGACCTTAATGCAGTTCCTAATCTTAAGTTAGGAGAGAGAATCTGATGAAGAATGTTGCAATAGTGCTTGCTGGCGGAAAAGGCAGCCGTATGAATAGTGATATTCCTAAACAGTATATGCAGCTTATGGGGAAGCCGGTGCTATATTATTCTCTCAAAGCATTTCAGGAAAGCGATATTAATGAAATAGTTCTAGTGGTAGGGAAAGGCGAGATTGATTCTTGCCGCGCTGATATTGTTGATGCGTATGGTTTTACCAAGATTGCCAATATAGTAGAGGGCGGTTCGGAAAGATATTATTCCGTGCTTAATGGTTTGCGTGCAATTAAGGAGTGTGATTATGTTTACATTCATGACGGTGCCAGACCATGTATATCTTTGGATGTTATTAAGCGGTGTATGGAAGATGTTGTGCAATACAAGGCATGTATCGCCGCAGTGCCTGTTAAGGATACTATTAAGATTGCTGATACTGATGGATATGCAGCACAGACACCTGATAGAAATTATCTGTGGCAGATTCAGACCCCGCAATGTTTTGCTTATGATATAGTGCGAGCTGCTTATGAAGATATGGCTGCTGACGAAAGCAGAGGAAATATTACTGATGATGCCATGGTTGTGGAGAAGTATACGAACGCCAAGGTGAAGCTTACAACGGCTTCTTATAAGAATATCAAAATAACCACTCCTGAAGATATTGCAATTGCGGAAATTTTTCTGAATAAATCTTGAAAATGCGTATATAATAAGGTTGTAAAATAATTTTACAAAATTTTGAAAAAAGTAGTTGACAAATCAAAATACAGATGATAATATAAACAAGTCGTCACGAGACGGCAACTGAATAATATGGAGAGGTACCGAAGTGGTCATAACGGGGCGGTCTTGAAAACCGTTTGTCTTCACGGGCGCATGGGTTCGAATCCCATCCTCTCCGCTTAAAACCACTTATTGATATAAGTGGTTTTTTTATCGCAGTTAATATGCGAAATAGAGTGCTCAAAAAATGTTTGAAATATTTTGAAAAAACTTGTTGACAAACAATTAATTGAGTGATATTCTATTAAAGCTGTCGGCAAACAAGACAGCAACATAAAATGGTCTTTGATAATTGAACAGTAAAACAACCCTGAAAATTCTTTAAGAATTTCAATTTTTTACGAACTATGCGAGATGAACAATTTCGCAAGTCCTTAACACAGTAAATGAATCTTCGGATTCAAATACGGGTTAACTATTAAAGCTAGTTAGTTTAGTACTGACTGGTGATTAAACTTTTTATGAGAGTTTGATCCTGGCTCAGGATGAACGCTGGCGGCGTGCTTAACACATGCAAGTCGAACGAAGCATTTTA
>JAZQME010000001.1:0-418487 GCA_045543195.1 Lachnospira sp. | reverse complement strand
TGAAGCCTCCCTCAAGATGAGATATCCCATAGAGCTAATCTAGTAAGACCCCTTGAAGACGACGAGGTTGATAGGCTGTAGGTGTAAGCACAGTGATGTGTTCAGCTGAACAGTACTAATAGGTCGAGGGCTTAACCGAAGAAGGTTAAGAGGTTTGTAACGAACACAGAGTGATAGAAGAACAACGAGAGTTATTCCAAGTGGAAAACGGAAGTCTAAAAATATGTTGCCAAGGGCAACAACATGTGATATATTTAATGTGCAGTTTTGAAGGAATATTAAATCCGGGCTTGTAGCCCGGATTTTTTTGTGAAATAATATACAGGTTTTAATAGTATGAAAATGTTAAATTGATGAATTATTTTACATTTACCATTGAAATTGTACACGCATTTTGTTATAATGTTAACAGATTTAGAACGTGTGTCGGAGGTAATATAGATATGGAAACTAATATTTTGATGGAAAGTGGAACTAATGAGCTTGAAGTGCTTGAGTTTACAGTTGGTAATAATCACTATGGTATCAATGTAGCTAAGGTTAAGGAGATAGTGCCATTTAATATGGTTACTCCAGTTCCTAATTCGCATCCAAGCGTAGAAGGTATATTTATGCCAAGAGATTTGATGATTACTGTTATAGATCTTGCGAAGGTTATTAATGTGCCGTCTTCAGCAGATGTGACTAAGGATATGTTTATTATTACTAATTTTAATAATTTGAATGTTGCATTCCATGTTCATAGTGTTGTTGGTATTCATAGAGTTTCCTGGGCTGACATTATTAAGCCGGATTCAACTGTGAATAATGCTGACAATGGTATTGCTACAGGTATTATTAAGATTAGCAATCAGCTTATTATTATTCTTGATTTTGAACATATTGTTTCGGATATTAGTCCGGAAACAGGATTGAAAGTTTCGGAAGTTAAAGCACTTGAAGGTCGTGCGAGATGTGATTCTCATATTGTTATTGCGGAAGATTCTCCACTTTTAAGAAAGTTGATTTCGGATTCACTTAAGACAGCAGGTTATACAAGTCTTAAAGAATGTGAGAATGGTGCGCAGGCATGGAATTATTTGAATCAGTATAAAAAGGGTGAGTTGGCTCAAGATGTTAAGTGTATTATTACAGATATAGAGATGCCTGAAATGGATGGACACAGACTTACAAAGCTTGTTAAGACTGATGAAGTCTTACAATCTTTACCAGTTGTTATCTTCTCATCGCTTATCAATGAACAGATGAGAAGAAAAGGTGAGTCGCTTGGTGCAGATGCGCAGCTTTCTAAGCCGGAGATAGGATTACTTGTAGGTGAGATTGACAAGTTATTGCGTTGATTTATGTTTTAATGCTGCTGCGTTCTGCGGCAGCATTTTTATATTTAAGGAGTGTTATGGATAAAGAATTGTACAAAAAATTTATCGACGATTATAATGCGGCAGATATGGTTCTTATAGGAATAGGAGCACAGTTACATAGGAAGGCTGTTGCAGATGATGAGAAATTAATGGAGTTATTACATTTTTATCAGGAAAAGCTTGATAAGAAGAATTACTTTATTATCACAACATTGGTAGATGATATGTTTATTGATGCAGGGTTTAATAGGCGAAGACTTGTGCGTCCGTTACTTGCGGAAGAGTCAGAAGATGAGGAGAAACAGTGGGAGCTATACAATAAGTGGCTTTCTGCTACGTTGAATAAAAAGCTTATGATTATAGAATTGGGGGAGGATTTTAATAGACCTAACGTATTTCGATGGCCTTTTGAAAATGTTGTGTTTATTAATCAAAAGGCTTGTATGTATAGAATACACGATGTTTTTTATCAGTTGCCTGAGAATATTAGCAAGAGAGCTACAGGAATTCAAGTTAATGCATATGAATTTATAAAGGAATTGTCTATATTGTTAAATTAGATAGGATGTGGTATAATAATAGATAATTTACATATTGGAATTTTACAAGCGAGGTGATGACCGTGTCAGGAATGGAAGAAGAAAGCTACTTGGATAGATTGCTAAGTTCGATAGAGCAACAGGAGGAAATGGATAGCGTACCAGAGAATCATGAATATTCGCAAGATGATGATGTGATGGAAGCATTTGCGGAAGCTGGTATTATGTCACCATTAGATATACCTGAGATAGAAGCAGAAGCATTTATGGATGAAGATAATGTGGATGATGTGGTAGAGTATGTTGATAATGATGATATTTCTACATCTGAATTGATGACTCTTTTGAATGACAATACAATAGAATCAGAACCTGAAACGGAAGAAGATATAGAGCAGATTGAAGAACAAGAATTGATAACTGAAGCGAGTGACGAGTCGGAAATAGATACTGATCAAGTAGGTGAAGTTCTGTCCGATGTAGAATATATTGCAGATGATGAAGTTCAAGCAGATGAAGAACAGCAGGCTGTAACAGATGTGGATACAGAGATAGTGGTAGAAGATGTGCAAGAAGAAGTATCGGGTGAGTCAGAATTGCCGATAGAGGCTGCTTTGGAGGTAGAAACTGAGAATACAGTATTAGAACCGGATTTCTCAGAACCTGAATTATCAGAAAGTGATATGCAACGTCTTGAGAGTATGGAGTTAGATTCGCTTATAGAAGATGTCACATCAGATTCATATTCTGTTGAAGAATTGTTTGATGAGGGTGAATTATCGCAGGTGAAGTCAGAGAATAAGGCAGTTGAAGATGTAGTAGCAGAGACGACTGGCGAGCCTATAGCACAGGAGGTGCAGTCTGCTGCGGTGTCGGATGCGGTTGTTGTGGCAAGCACATCTGTCGCAGAAGAAGTTAAAACAGCGACAGACCCTGTAGATATTCCACCAACAATTGTTGGTCAAGACGTAGGTGAGATTAAGAGTAAGAAGGATAAGAAAGCTAAGAAAGAAAAAACACCAAAGGATAAGTCTAAAAAGGGCGGATTTGGTGCAGTTTTAAAGAGTATCTTCTTTGAGAGTACAGATAGCACTACAGAGACTGAAGATGCTAAGAAAAAAGGCCAGAAGGCTGCTAAGGAAGCGAAAGCTAATGCAATAGAGTCGGAAGCAGCTCTAAAAGAGACTGTTGTTAATGAAGCTGGAGAGAAGGAAATTGATGAGAATCAGAAGCTTCTAAAAGAGATGTATGGTAAAGAGAAAGAAGATGATGTAGCTCGCAAGCAAGGATTTTTTGAAAAGCTTAAATACAGACTTTCTCTATTTATGAAGAAAAGTGCTGAAGAAGATGCACTTGAGGATGAAGCAGAAGCTAAAGAATATGAAGCAAAGCAAAAAGTAAAAGCAGAAAAGCAGGAAGCTGATAAGATTAAGAAAGAAGAGGCTAAAGCAGAAAAAGCTAAAAAAGCAGAAGAGGCTAAGGCAAAGAAAGATGCAAAGAAAAAAGAGAAAAAGCCAAAGCCTGAGCCAAAGCCGGGAGATATTCTTAAGATTAAGCCAAAGTCTATGTTTTTGTTTATCTTATTTGTAGTAGGTGCAATTGTGCTTATATTTATGCTTAATAATACGCTTGGATATAATAGAGCTGTATCAACGGCTAAAGCTAGTATGGAGAATGGCAATTATGCTAAAGCTTATGAGGCATTGTCAGGCATGGAACTTAAAGGTAATGATGTGGTTATGTATGAACAGGCATCTGTTATTATGTATGTTGAAAGACATTACGAGTCATATCAGAATTATAAGCTCATGGGAAGACCAACAGAGGCGTTAGATGCACTTATTACAGGTCTGGTACGATACGAGACTTATTATATGAGAGCTGTGGACTTAGGTGTTGATAAGCAACTGATTGCCACAAGAGAGAGAATATTGTTAGAGATTACTGATGAGTATGGTATTTCTACAACAGAGGCTATATCACTTGCAAACTTATCACAAACAGATTATACGCAGTATTATATTAAAGTAGAGGCATATGGAAAGGCAAAACAATGATAGCTATAATTGATTATGATGCAGGTAACTTGAAAAGTGTAGAGAAGGCGTTGGTGTCTTTAGGACAGGAAGTAGTTGTTTCTAGGGAACCGGATGTGTTACTTTCGGCAGATAAAGTAATTCTTCCAGGTGTCGGTTCATTTGGTGATGCTATGGATAATCTTAATAAGTTTGGTTTAGTGGATGTTATTAAGAAGATAGCAGAGAGTGGTAAACCACTGCTTGGTATATGTTTAGGATTGCAGCTTTTGTTTGAAAGAAGTGATGAAACACCAGATGTTGCTGGATTGTCGATTCTTGGGGGAGAGATTCTTAGAATTCCTCCGCAGGAAGGGCTTAAGATTCCGCATATGGGTTGGAATTCATTAAAGATTAATCCTAAGTCTAAGTTATTTGCCAGTATTAGTGATGATTCATATGTATATTTTGTTCACTCGTATTATTTAAAGGCGTCAGATGTAGCGGTTGTTGCAGCATCTACCGAGTATTCAACACATATTCATGCGGCAGTTGAAAGTGGCAATATATATGCGTGTCAGTTCCATCCGGAGAAGAGTAGTGATATAGGGCTTAAGATTCTTAAGAATTTTGCGGAGTTATAAATGTTTCGAAGTTAGAGGCGTATTGACAGTACATATAAGAATGGAGTTTAGGGATGTTTACAAAGAGAATTATACCTTGTCTGGATTGTAAGAATGGGCGAGTGGTTAAAGGAACTAATTTTGTAGATTTAAGAGATGCAGGGGACCCGGTAGAGGTTGCGTCTATGTATGATAAGTCAGGCGCTGATGAGCTTGTATTTCTGGATATTACAGCATCAAGTGACGGAAGAAATACTACAGTTGATTTGGTGCGAGCCGTAGCTGAAAAAGTGTTTATTCCGTTCACAGTTGGAGGAGGTATTCGTACAGTTGAAGACTTTAAGCTTCTCTTAAGAGAAGGTGCGGATAAGATTTCAGTTAATTCTGCTGCTATTATGAACCCTAATCTTGTAAGTGAAGCAGCTGATAAGTTTGGAAGCCAGTGTGTTGTTGTTGCCATTGATGCAAAGAGACGCGAGGATGGTCAAGGCTGGACCATATACAAGAATGGTGGTCGTGTTGATATGGGCATTGATGCCGTTGAGTGGGCTATGAAGGTAGAGAAGCTCGGTGCAGGAGAGATACTTCTTACTAGTATGGATTGCGATGGTACGAAGGCTGGTTATGACATAGAGCTTACAAGGGCTATTGCAGACAATGTATCAATTCCTGTGATTGCATCAGGTGGTGCAGGCAATATGGAACATTTTTATGATGCATTTGATAAAGGCAGAGCTGATGCAGCTTTAGCGGCATCGTTGTTCCATTATAAAGAGATGGAGATTATGGATTTGAAGCGTTACCTTTCTGGTAAGGGCGTTCCTATGAGGATGATTTAATATGTCGATGATAACTAATGATTGGCTTGATGCCATAAGTGGTGAATTTAAGAAAGAGTATTACAAGGGATTGTTTCAGTTTGTTAAGAGTGAATACGACAATTACGTTATATATCCTCCGGCTGATGATATATTCAATGCTTTTCATTTCACACCATTGAATAAAGTTAAGGTAGTTGTGTTGGGTCAAGATCCTTATCACAATGTTAATCAGGCTCATGGATTGAGTTTCTCAGTTCCGACCAGTCAGAAGGAGATACCGCCATCGTTACAGAATATATATAAAGAGTTAAGTAATGATTGTGGATGTTACATACCTAATAATGGTTATCTCAAAAAATGGGCAGATCAAGGTGTGCTTATGCTTAATACAGTGCTTACGGTTCGTGCTCATCAGGCAAACTCTCATCAGGGAAAAGGCTGGGAGAAGTTTACTGATGCAGTGTTTGAGGCTGTAAATCAGCAGGATAGACCGATTGTTTATATGCTATGGGGAAAACCGGCGCAGAGTAAGATTCCTATGCTTAATAATCCAAAGCATCTTATTCTTAAGGCACCGCATCCAAGCCCGTTGTCAGCATATAGAGGATTTTTTGGATGTGGACATTTTGGACAGGCCAATAAGTTCCTTGTAGATAATGGAATGGAGCCTATAGATTGGCAGATTGAAAACATTTAGTTTATTATAAATGCAAAGGAGGTGTTCTATGAGTTCTTTAAATTTAGAGGGATTATTAGATACCGACGATTTTATTGACAAGGCGACGCAGATAGCGGAAGAGGGAAATCGCAATCTGGTGTTCATTACCAATGATGTTAGTAATTTTAAGTATATCAATGATTTTTACGGAATGTCAGAAGGTAACCGGTTCTTAGAGGAAATGTCTAAGTACTTCTTTGTTGATAACAAAAGTTGTATCGCTGCATGTCGTACAGGTTGCGATCAGTTCAGAGGCGTGTTTGATATAGGTGACAGAACCGTTGAAGAAGAAGTAGAGCGAATTGTACACATGAATAGTGAATTTGAGAGGATAATGTCAGAGCGTTACCCGAATGTGTATATTCATGTATATACAGGAGTATATTTCCTGCGTGATACAGATACAGATATTCGTATGGCTATTGATAACGCTCATGTTGCTAAGAAACAGATTAAGGGTAAGTATAATATTAAATGTCAGATATACAGCCCGAAGGAGACAAAGAGTCAGATAAACAAGATGGATGCATCCAATCTGTTTTTACGTGCATGTGAGCGTGATGAGATTGAGGTTTATCTACAGCCGAAGTTTTCTGTATCTCAGAACAAGGTGGTAGGAGCAGAAGCTTTGGTGCGTATAGTGGACAAGGAAGGCAATGTAACTATGCCAGGTAAGTTTATACCTGTTTTAGAAGAAACCGGTATGATTGGCAAGCTTGACGAGATTATGATTGAGAAGGTGTTTAAACTTCAACATGATTGGATGGAAAAAGGTATGCCTTTACTCCCTATTTCAGTTAATGTTTCAAGACAGGAATTTTCAAGCGAAGGGTTTGCGGATAAGGTTATTGCACACCAGAAGAAGTATCGGGTTCCACCGGAGTATGTAGAGTTTGAGATTCTTGAAAGTACATTTATTGATGCCATGGATTACATAATAGACACTATCAATGTGCTCCGTGAATATGGGTTCAAGATTAGTGTTGATGACTTTGGTTCAGGTTATTCATCTCTTAATCAGATAGCCACAGTGCCAGCAGATATTATTAAGATGGACAGAGGTTTTATTAATGACTGTCTTCGTTCAGAGAAAGAACAGAAACTTATAAAGACACTTATATATCTGTTTAAGGACATAGATTATACTATTGTCTTTGAAGGAATCGAGACTGAAATGCAAAGAGATTTGCTTTGTTCTTTTGGTTGCGATATCATACAAGGTTTCTTGTACAGTAAGCCGATACCGGTTGAAGAGTTTATTGATAAGTATGTTGTATAAAAAAGTTATGCCGCAGACGATTGTTTATCGTCTGCGGCGTTTTATATTGTATACTTATTTATGTGTTTCTTCCTGCTTATGCAGATTCTTATTAGCTGTAGCGAGCATAAGTTTGATTCTGTTAAGCTGGTTAACCTCAGAAGCGCCAGGGTCATAATCAACTGCGATAATATTAGACTCAGGGAATGCGGCTCTAAGTTCCTTAATAACTCCCTTACCAACAATATGGTTAGGTAAGCACGCAAATGGCTGGCAACATACGATGTTTCCGGCACCATTGTGAATTAACTCAATCATTTCACCTGTGAGCAACCAACCTTCGCCAGTCTGGTTACCTAAAGAAACAAGATCCTTAGCTAATGCAGCAGTTTCTTTAATAGTTGAAGGTGGGGTGAAACGCTTGCTTTGTGCAAGAGCTTTCTTGGCACCGCTTCTGAACCATTCGATAAAAGCAATTACTGAGTTGTTTATAAATGCGGACTTCTTAGAGTAACCAAGATAGTCACGTTTGAAGTTAGCATTTTCACAGCAGTAAAGCAGGAATCCGATTAAGTCTGGAACGACCGCTTCGGCGCCTTCAGCTTCCAATAAGTCAACAAGGTAGTTGTTAGCTGCCGGCATAAATTTAACAAGAATTTCACCAACAACACCAACACGTGGTTTCTTAATATCAAGAAGTTCAATTTCGTCGAAATCCTTTACGATAGCACGGATATTCTTGTTGAACTTACGCATTGAGTGACCTTTCTTGCTTGTAAGCTCTTCGATAAGGACTTTCTTCCACTTATCGTGAAGTGCGTTAACAGAGCCAGGAACCTTTTCATAAGGACGTGTTCTGTAAACAACATTCATAAATACATCACCGTATACAACAGCCTGGAACGCCTTCTTAAGTATTGGAAGAGTAAGCTTGAAGCCTGAGTTTGACTCAAGTCCCTGTGCACTAAGTGAGATTACAGGGATGTGTGCAAGTCCGGCTTTTGTTAAAGCTCGTCTGATAAATCCAATATAGTTAGAAGCACGGCAACCACCACCAGTCTGAGTGATGATAATAGCAGTCTTATCTAAGTCATACTTTCCTGACAATACGGCACTCATAATCTGACCAACTACCATAAGGGAAGGGTAGCAGGCATCATTGTTAACGTACTTAAGACCTACATCTACAGAAGACTTGTTATCGTTATCAAGAACAACAATGTTATATCCACAAGCATTAAGAGCTGGTTCAAGTAAGTCAAAATGTATAGGTGACATCTGAGGGCAAAGGATAGTGTAATTCTTTCTCATCTCAGGAGTGAAGTCAATACGGTCAAATGCGGCGCTTTCAATCTTGCGCTTGTAGTTCTTCTTGTCTCGAACCTTTAATGCGGCAATAAGAGAACGAACACGGATACGTGCAGCACCTAAATTATTAACCTCGTCAATCTTTAATACAGTATATATCTTTCCTGCTTTAACGAGAATATCGTTAACAGCATCAGTGGTAACGGCATCAAGACCACATCCGAAAGAGTTAAGCTGGATAAGGTCAAGATTGTCGCGCATTTTAACAACACCTGCGGCAGCATAAAGTCTTGAGTGATACATCCACTGGTCCATAACGATAAGTGGTCTGTCAACCTCACCTAAGTGAGAGATGCTATCCTCAGTTAATACAGCGATTCCATAAGAGTTAACAAGCTCTGGGATACCGTGATTGATTTCAGGGTCAATATGGTATGGACGACCAGCAAGTACAATACCGCGCTTACCGGTTTCGTCAAGAAGTTTAAGAACTTCTTCACCCTTCTTTCTAATATCTTCACGAGACTTCATCATTTCGCCCCATGCAAGAGAAACAGCCTCTTTAACTTCCTTGGCAGGAATATCTGAGAATTCCTCTACAAGTCTCTTCTGAAGCTTTTCCTCACTCTCAAATGAAAGGAATGGATTTCTAAAGTCAATATTTTCTGTCTTCAATTCCTCAACATTATTCTTAATGTTTTCTGCATAAGAAGTAACGATAGGGCAGTTGTAATGGTTGTTAGCCTTATCAATTTCCTTGTGCTCATAAGGGATGCAAGGATAGAAGATAAACTTAACGCCCTGCTTAATAAGCCAAGAAACATGACCGTGCACAAGCTTAGCAGGATAACACTCTGACTCAGAAGGGATTGATTCAATACCCAACTCATAAATCTTTCTGTTAGAAAGAGGAGAGAGCACTACCTGATAGCCAAGCTTTGTGAAAAATGTGTACCAGAACGGATAGTTCTCATACATATTAAGTACTCTTGGAATACCAACAACACCACGAGTTGCTTCATCAGCTTCAAGTGGTTCATAATCAAACATACGATGAAGCTTATACTCAAAAAGGTTAGGAAGCTTCTCTGTTGACTTCTCCTTACCAAGACCACGCTCACAACGGTTACCTGTAATGAACTGGCGTCCGCCAGAGAACTTGTTAATAGTAAGGTGACAACTGTTGGTACAACCTCTGCAACGAGTCATAGAGGTTTCGTACTTAAGGTCATTAATCTTGTCAATACTAAGCATAGATGAGTCTGAAACACCATCGTAACGTTCCTTAGCAATAAGAGCAGCACCGAAAGCACCCATAACACCTGCAATATCAGGTCTTATAGCATCAACGCCTGTAATCTTTTCAAAGCTTCTAAGAACTGCATTATTATAAAATGTACCGCCCTGAACAACGATATGTGAACCCAAATCATCAGGATCAGCAATCTTGATAACCTTGTACAAAGCATTTTTAATAACAGAATATGCAAGTCCGGCAGAGATGTCTGCAACAGATGCACCTTCTTTCTGCGCCTGCTTTACCTTAGAGTTCATAAATACTGTACAACGTGTACCTAAATCAATTGGATGTGCGGCAAAAAGTGCTTCCTTAGCAAAATCCTGAACACTGTAGTTGAGTGACTTCGCAAATGTCTCAATAAATGAACCGCAACCTGAAGAACATGCTTCATTAAGCATAACTGAGTCTACAGTCTGGTTCTTAATCTTGATACACTTCATATCCTGGCCGCCGATATCGATGATACAGTCAACCTCAGGGTCAAAGAATGCAGCAGCATAGAAGTGAGAAACAGTTTCGACTTCGCCATCATCAAGCATAAGTGCAGCCTTAATAAGAGCCTCACCGTAGCCCGTTGAACATGAACGAACAATCTTAGCATCAGCAGGAAGTTTTTCATAAATTTCTTTAATAGCACGGATTGTTGTTGCAATAAGTGAACCGTTGTTATTGCTATAGAACGAGTAGAGGAGTTTGCCATCCTCACCGATTAAAGCAATCTTGGTTGTTGTGGAACCTGCATCAATACCAAGATAGCAGTTACCTTTATATGTAGATATATCGCCTGTAGCGACTTTAGCTTTGTTATGTCTTTCGATAAATGAATTGTATACAAGCTGATTCTCAAAAAGAGGCTCCATACGTTCAACTTCGAATTCTAACTTAATCTTACCTTTAAGTTTGTCAATAATATCAACAACAGCATAGCAGAACTCGTCTTTATAGTTCATAGCAGAACCGATAGCTGCAAAAAGATGCGAATGGTCTGGTGCTATAATCTGTGTAGGAGTTAGACTTAATGTTCTTACAAATGCTTCCTTAAGCTCTGATAAGAAGTGAAGCGGACCACCAAGGAACGCAACATTACCACGAATTGGTTTACCACAGGCAAGACCACTGATGGTCTGGTTAACTACAGCCTGAAATATAGAGGCTGCAAGGTCTTCCTTAGTAGCACCTTCGTTAATAAGCGGTTGAATATCAGACTTAGCGAATACACCGCAACGTGCAGCAATAGGATATATTGATTTGTAATTCTTTGCATATTCATTAAGACCTGAGGCATCAGTCTGTAAAAGAGAAGCCATCTGGTCAATAAATGAGCCTGTACCACCGGCACAAATACCGTTCATACGCTGATCAATACCATTTGTAAAATATATAATCTTGGCATCCTCACCACCAAGCTCAATAGCAACATCGCACTGAGGAGCTTCTGCCTGAAGAGCAGTAGAAACTGCAACAACCTCCTGTGTGAATGGTACATCCAAGTGCTTGGCCAATGTAAGACCACCGGAACCTGTGATGACAGGATTGACATTAAACTCACCAAGCTTTTCTACAGCTTTTTCAAGTAAGCCTTGAAGAGTTTCCTGTATATTTGCAAAATGTCTTTCGTAATCAGAAAAAAGTACTGAATGATTGTCATCGAGAATGGCAATCTTTACTGTAGTAGAACCAATATCAATACCTAACCTATATGTATTCATAAAATATCCGGCAAAAAGTGCCGCCTCCTTAAAAGAAATATATAGCCTGCATAGTCTTCGAAAATAATGTCGAAAAATGCAAACCAATTTATTATATTAAATTTATATAAAAAAGGCAAGTTTTTAAATGTCATTCGTTGACAAAAGAGTTACATTTTTTTATACTTTTCATTGATATTAAGAGATATTTTGATTTAGAAAGGGCTTGTTTATCCTATGAAATGGTTTAATAACTTAGAACGTCGATTCGGCAAATATGCTATTCCAAATCTTATGTACTATATAATAGGTCTTTATCTTGTTGGATTTATTATTGATTTGTTTGCACCTGGCTTTTATATGACATATCTTAGCCTTAGTGTAGAGAAGGTGTTGCAGGGGCAGGTGTGGAGAGTTATTACATTTATAATAGCACCCCCATCCAGCAGTTTTATATTTATGGCATTCACCTTGTATTTTTATTATCTGATTGGAACTAATCTGGAGCGAATCTGGGGCTCTTTCAGGTTTAATATGTATTACTTTTCAGGTGTGATACTTCATATAATATCAGCATTTTTGATATTCTTTATATTTGGCTGGGATTTCAGTATGATGACAACATATTATATTAACCTTGCACTCTTTATGGCATTTGCCATGGAGTACGGCGAGACGGTGGTGTATTTATTTTTTATTCTGCCTATTAAGATTAAGTGGCTTGCATATCTTGATGGAGCTATATTTGCACTGACAATTATTTTTGGTTTTCTGTTTCCGGTGCTGTCCGGAATAGTGCCAAATCTTTATATGGGATTATTTAACGCAGGAATCCTTGCATTGCCACAGTATGCGGCGTGTGCACTGATATCCATGTTTAACTTTATCGTGTTCTTTATTATGTTCAAGAGAGGACCTGTTAAGAGTCAGGCTCAAAAGAACTACAAGAAAGCTATGGATTCAGCTATGAAGGCTGAAAAGAAGCGACAGCAGGAGATGGAAAGACAGCAGAGAAATGCCAATACACAGCACAATCGGTATGGCGCTGCACAGCAGTCAGGTGCGGGGCAAACAACGGACAATTCTGCAAGAGGAAATATAAGATTCCAGGGGGGGGCTAAGCATAAATGCGCGGTGTGTGGAAGAACAGAGCATGATGGTGATTTAACTTTCAGATATTGTTCAAAGTGTCAAGGAGATTTTGAATATTGTCAGGACCACTTATATACGCACATACATGTGGGAAGTAAGTAATACAAAATCTCTTCCGGCTATTGAGGCTGGAAGAGATTTTTATGATAATGTGCAATTAATTATACTAACTTCGAAATTATTGTGAAGCTGATTAAGGAGGGGGTTAAAACAAATGGGACAGTTGATAAATGGTAGTTTGCTGGTATTAGGCACAGTTGCAGTACTAACGGGGTATTCCTTTTTTAACAAAGAAAAAAAGGCAGGTATCATCCGTAGTTATATTTTGATATCAAGTTTGTTTGCGGCCATGTGGTGTTACAGTTTCGGTTTTATGGGAATGTATTCAGATATGAATGGTATTTTTATAAGCCGAATGTTTGGGTTGATAGCTGTTGATGGTTATTTGCTTTGTTTAATGGTTCTTATTGCCAATCTGATTCATTTTGATAAATATTGTACCCGTATATTTATTGTGGTTTATTTAATATTGGCTGTTGGAGACATAATATTGTTTTCACCAATAAAGGATCATCATCATTTTATTCAGGTTGATGGACGTACTTCCTTTACTACAGAAGCCTATTTTGGAAGCACTTATCATAAAGTGTTTTTAGCTGTTGCGGTGCTTATGTTGTTCCTTGTTGGTTTTACATGGTTGTTCAGTCGTAAGACAACTCAAAATAGAAGGCTAGTGCTTGTGATGGTATGTGCACACCTTTGTTTGTTAGTTTCTATGATTCCAGATACGATTTTGCCTATGTTTGATATTCCATATTTTCCATCAACCTGTTATGGTGTTATGGTTTCTTATCTAATTACCTGGTACAACTGTGTACATAATAATGCGCTTACAATTACACTTCAAAATGTTAGTGATTATATTTATCAGGGAACCAATGTCAATATATTGGTTTTTGATACGGCAAAAAAATATTATATGGGAAATGACTCGGCTAATCAATTTTTTGCAATTAAAGAAGATGCCAATATTGGTTTGTCGGACTTGTTTGATATATCTCAGAAAGATGCAGACCAATGTTTAGACGATGTGATTTCAGGGAGAGTTGACGAAATTAAGTTGCACACAATAAAGGATAATAAAAGTTGTGCGTTGCAGTTTACAGTAGGTCGTGATAAAAAGAATACACCATATTGTATTGTTATATTTGTTTATGATTTAACACAAGAAGAAGAAATGCTTCACAATCTTAAAAAGGCTAATGAAGCAAAGAGTGAGTTTTTATCTAACATGTCCCATGAAATTAGAACTCCGATTAATGCTATTATTGGTATGAATGAAATGGTATTAAGAGAATCAAATGATGATAATATAATGGAGTATGCCACTTCAATTCGTTCGTCTTCACAATCGCTTTTGGCCATTATTAATGATGTATTAGATATTTCCAAGATTGAATCTGGTAAAATGGAAATTGTTGAAGCTAATTATGAGTTATCATCTTTGGTCGTAGACTGTTACAATATGATTATTGAGAGAGTAAATGAAAAGAAGTTAACACTTTATGTTGAGTGTGATGAACAGAGCCCTAATTTGCTGTATGGCGATATCTCTCATATAAGACAGATAATCTTGAATCTTCTGACCAATGCTGTGAAATATACTGAAAAAGGTGATGTGCATTTTCGGATAACCGGAGAAAAGGAAAAAGAACAATGGCTACTTAAGATTATAGTTGAGGATTCTGGAATTGGAATTGCAAAAGAAAATATTGATAAACTGTTTGGCAAATTTGAGCGATTTGATTTGAAGAAGAATCGTAATATAGAAGGTACCGGTTTGGGGCTTAATATCGCAAAGAGTTTTGTTGAGCTTATGAATGGAACCATATCGGTAGAAAGTGAATATGGTCAAGGTTCTGTGTTTACTGTATGTATTCCGCAAGGAATTGTAGATGCTAAACCTGTTGGAAGGATTGATGTTGGAACAATAGCTGTAGATAAAGCAACTTATAAACATAAATGTGATTTCATTGCACCGCAGGCAAGAATACTTGTGGTGGATGATGTTGCTGCCAATATTAATGTGTTTGTACATTTGGTTAAGGGTTATAAAATGCAGGTTCATACTGCATTGAGCGGACAGGAATGTTTGGCACTTGCTAGATCAAATGTGTATGACATAATTTTTATGGATCATATGATGCCTGAAATGGATGGTATTGAAACGCTTCACAATATGAAGGCAGATACAAAGAATCTTAATAAGAATACACCGGTTATTATGCTGACAGCCAATGCGTTAATTGGTATGAAGGAGATGTATTTTGAAAAGGGATTTACAGATTATTTATCAAAGCCGGTCGTGCCGGATAAGCTGGAAAAAATGATAAAACGTTATTTGCCGGAGGATAAAAAAATACTTACCCACGAAGAAGAGCAGAATGTTTTCACAGAGGTTGAAAGCTCAGATTATCTTGATATAACGTCAGATATTTCAGGTGGTAAGATTGATAATGTGCAGAGCCCATTGCAAAGACTTAAAGAACTTATACCGGATGTCAATGCTGATATGGCAATTGTTTATTGTTCCGGTAACGAAGATATATATATTGAATTCTTAAAAGATTATGCTGCCAATGGAAGATATGAACGAATTGCAAGTGCATATAAAACTATGGAACTTAAGCAGTATACAATGGAGGTTCACACTCTAAAAAGTACATCAAGGATGTTAGGGTTTGATAAATTGGCGGAGTTAGCAGAGAACTTACAGTTTGCAGCTGAACAAAATGATGTTGATACAATTAATGGTATCCATAGTGATATGATGAAGCTTTACAGGAGCATACTTTCTGCACTAAAGCAAATCTTTTAAGAGTTGCCGGATATAAACCTGACTAAGATTTGCCAAAAAGTAGTTGTGAATTATTTTTGTTTATGATATTATCAATCTGTATGCGTATGTCAACACATTTTTATTTATAGATAATACGCAATGAAGAATAAGAGGAATTACTTTGGAGGTAATGATGAAGAAGACTAAGATTATATGTACAATGGGTCCTAATACAAACGACAGAGAACTCATTAAGAATCTTGCATTGAACGGTATGGATATTTGCAGATTTAACTTCTCACACGGTGATCACGAGGAGCAGGCTGGTCGTTTTGCACTTGTTAAGAGCGTAAGAGAAGAGTTAAATATACCTTTGGCTACTTTGCTTGATACAAAGGGACCAGAGATTAGAACAGGTGAGCTTAAGGATGGTAAGAAGGTTACTCTTAATGAGGGACAGAAGTTTACGCTTACTACTAATACAATCGTTGGTGATGATACAATGGTTAGCATCACATACGAAGGATTGCCACAGGATATTGCCACAGGTAATACAATCCTTATTGACGATGGTCTTATTGAGCTTAGAGTTGATGCTGTTGTTAATGGAACAGATATTGAATGTACAGTAATCAATGGTGGTGAGCTTGGCTCAAAGAAGGGTGTTAACGTGCCTAACGTAAGCATCAGACTTCCTGGTATCACAGATAAGGATAAGGATGATATTATCTTTGGTATTGAGCAGGGCTTTGACTTTATTGCAGCTTCATTTGTTAGAAATGCAGCTTGTATTCAGGAAATCAAGGAGATTATGTGGGCTCATGATGCAGATATCCCTGTAATTGCTAAGATTGAGAATGCTGAAGGTATTAAGAACTTAGACGAGATTATTCGTGTTGCAGATGGTATCATGGTTGCTCGTGGTGATATGGGTGTTGAGATTCCAGCTGAGCAGGTTCCACACATTCAGAAGGAGATTATCAGAAAGTGTAATGAGGCTTACAAGCCGGTTATCACAGCTACACAGATGCTTGATTCAATGATTCGTAACCCACGTCCTACAAGAGCTGAGGTTACTGACGTTGCCAATGCTATTTATGATGGTACAGACGTAGTTATGCTTTCAGGTGAGACTGCTAATGGTAAGTATCCACTTGAGGCCTTGAAGATGATGGTTAAGATTGCTGAGACAACAGAGAAGGATCTTTCTTCAAGAGAGAGAGAGGTTAGACTTCACACAAAGAGAAGTATCTCAAGTGCTGTTACTAACGCAACTGTTCTTACAGCTAACAACCTTAATGCTAAGGCTATTGTTTGCCCAACTATTTCAGGTTTTACTGCAAGACTTACATCTAAGCTTAAGCCAAATGCTGAGATTATTGGATGTTCACCATATGAGAACGTTCTTAGAAAGATGCAGATATACTGGGGTGTAAGACCATTAAAGACTGCTGTTGAGAAGTCAACAGATAAGATTGTTGAGCATGCTATTGAAGTTGCTGAACATGCAGGTTACCTTGAGGAAGGCGATATTGCTATTATTTCAGCTGGTATTGCTACTAATTCAGACCCAAGCTCAAAGAGAGGTCTTACTAACACAATGAGAGTTGTAACACTCTAATTCTTAATAATTATGATTAAGAAGATTGTAGTTTGGATACCTGTTATACTACTGGCATGTTTTATATTTGGTTTCTCAGCACAGAATGGTGAGGAATCAGGTGGATTAAGCAGGAAGGTGGCAGCAGTCATTGTTGATGTGGCTGATGCTGCTGGAGTGATTGATGTATCAGAGTCAGAGAGGGAGTCTGTTATAGAGTCCATTCAGTACCCGGTTCGTAAACTTGCTCATATGTCAGAATACGCATTGCTTACTATACTTATTTACATTGCGTTAGCGGTAGATGGTATAAAGAAGGGCAAAGGATGGTGGATAGCTTTAATTAGTGCAGTGCTTTTTGCGTGCACGGATGAGTTTCATCAGCTCTTTG
This sequence comes from Lachnospira sp., assembly GCA_045543195.1. Lineage (GTDB taxonomy): Bacteria > Bacillota > Clostridia > Lachnospirales > Lachnospiraceae > Lachnospira. The sequence continues at coordinate 400,874 of JAZQME010000001.1, read as the reverse complement.
TGCCGGGGAGAGCCGGATTAGTTACAGATGTGCTTATTGATTCGGTTGGATGTGTTATTGGAACGCTTCTTTGCATTATAACTGTTAGTATAAAAGGTAGGTTAACTATTGACAAAAAGTGCAATAGTGTACTATGATATGAAAAAATAATATAATAAATGCTGTGAAGAAAAGAAGTAGCATATATGGAGGTTACAGAGAGTTGCCGGGCGGTGAGAGGCGCTAACTAAAAGTATATGTGAATACATTTTGGAGCATCGTGCTGAACGTATTGTATATGGTTGGGAGTTACCGTCATAGATAAAACTATTAGGCGGCGACGGAATTGTGCACGTTATAGCGCAGGAGTATTAAATGTACTTGATAAGGTAGACGGTGTGAGCCGTTTATGAATAAAGGTGGTAACACGAAGTGAGAGCTTTCGTCCTTTAAGGATGGAAGCTCTCGTTTTTGTTTTCGTAGATTCATTAAGTATATACACTGTATTATCTTAATTGTTCCGTTCTGCGTATGTGGATTTTCTAAGTGCTTCGTATAGATGGTTGCAACTTACGCAACCGGATTTGACACGCCGTCCTTGGCGTGGCAAATCCTTTCGCCAACATCCATGCTGGCGAATTGCTGGGGGGTGAAGCAAAGCACTAAGAAAATCACACATCCTTCGAAAAGGAACAATTGAGATAATCAGCGACATACAGTGATGAACATAGAAAACAAATAAAGAAAGTTTATAGAATTAGGAGGAAGAAAGATGACACTTTATGACGAGTTGGTGGCGAGAGGTTTAATCGCCCAGGTTACAGATGAGGAAACAATTAAGGAGCTTATTAATAATGGAAAGGCTACATTCTATATTGGTTTTGATCCAACTGCGGATAGCCTTCATGTAGGACATTTCATGGCCCTTTGTCTTATGAAGAGACTTCAGATGGCTGGTAATAAGCCTGTTGCACTTATTGGTGGTGGTACTGCTATGATTGGCGATCCATCAGGAAGAACTGATATGAGACAGATGATGACTGAAGAGACAATTCAGCACAATGTAGAGTGCTTCAAGAAGCAGATGGAAAGATTTATTGATTTTTCTGATGACAAGGCTATCTTGGTTAACAATGCAGATTGGCTTCTTAAGCTTAACTATGTTGAGCTTTTAAGAGAGGTTGGTGCTTGCTTCTCAGTTAATAATATGCTTAGAGCAGAGTGCTACAAGCAGCGTATGGAGAAGGGACTTAGTTTCCTTGAGTTTAATTATATGATTATGCAGTCATATGATTTCTATATGTTATACCAGAAGTACGGTTGTAATCTTCAGTTTGGTGGAGATGATCAGTGGAGTAATATGCTTGGCGGTACAGAGCTTATCAGAAGAAAGCTTGGCAAGGATGCATCTGCTATGACTATTACCCTTCTTCTTAACTCAGAAGGTAAGAAGATGGGTAAGACACAGTCTGGTGCTGTTTGGCTTGATCCTAATAAGACTTCACCTTACGATTTCTATCAGTACTGGAGAAATGTTGCTGATGCGGATGTACTTAAGTGTATCAGAATGCTTACATTTCTTCCTATTGAGGAGATTGAGGCTATGAGCGATTGGGAAGGTGCACAGCTTAATAAGGCTAAGGAAATTCTTGCATATGAGCTTACAAAACTTGTTCATGGTGAAGATGAGGCTGTTAAGGCGGAGGCGACTGCAAAGGCTATTTTCACAGGCGGAGATGCAGCTGATATGCCATCAGCAGAGCTTAGTTCTGAAGACTTCAAGGATGGTGTGGTTGATGTAATTACACTTGTATGTCAGGCAGGTCTTGCGACATCACGCTCAGAGGCTAGAAGAGCTGTAGAGCAAGGTGGCGTAAGTGTTAACGGAGATAAGGTTTCTGCTATTGATACAACATTTGCGAAGGAACTCTTTGAGGGTGACGGAGTTGTTGTAAAGAAGGGTAAGAAATCATTTAGAAAGGTTACTGTTAAGTAATTAGTTTCCCTATATGGAGGTTGACATATGGAGAAAAATAACGATTCGGTTATAGTTAAGATAGTGAGTGTCGCCGGTGTTTTGGCGGCACTGGCTATTATGTTGATATTGCTACTGCATGGCGGGCTGTTTACAGATATAGTTGCTGATATAAACAGTACAAAGGAAGGCTATGAGACTGCAACTATATATGATATATGCTATTATAACGCTGTCAATGTTGTGTATGCAGTTGTGTATGCGGTGGCATTATTTTCTACTTTGCTGGCACCTGTAGCACTTATGCTTCGTTTTAATGGTGCAGCATTACTTGCCAAATGTGCGGTAATTGCGGACGTAGTATTGGCATTTGTCGTATTGGCGGCTAAATTGTTGGCTGGCAATGGATTGATTCATAAAGTTGCAGCTAAGATATATCTTAAAGAGACCGGTGTGGTTGACACATATGGTGACTATTTGGGTGTGCTTCCTGTTATAGGTGCAGTAGTTATGTTAGTGCTGGCGGTTGTAGCGTGGATTCTTATTGTTATGGGAAAGCTTGATAAGATAAAGCTTTATAATAATGAAGGACCTCGTGAAATAGTAAGAATGATTATACCGGTGCTATATGGCGTATTGTTTATGCAGACTATAAGACCGGTAATTATAATGACAGTGTGCGAGAAAGTAGGCGGTATTACATTTACAGTTAATACATTGGTACAGGATTATTATTTTTCGGGAAAAGGTGCCTGGGGATTTGATATTCCGTATGTGTGGTTTGTAATAATCATAGCCGCAGCAGTTGTAGTTGCAAATAGATATTTTAAAAGCTTAAAAAACAAGGTAATGCCAGTTCTATTAGGGATAGTGAGTGCGCTTTATGTTATAAGATGTGTTGTATACCTTATGAATCCACTGAGACTGTTTGGATATCTTACGCTTGATGAAAATATCTGTGATGTAACAGAAGCAGCATATCCTGTGTATATGATACTATTGGTAACGGATGTTTTATTGATTATGCTACTTGCGCACTGGTGTACAAAAAAAGAGCTCGCAAAGCGAACTCTTTTGATAATACTTGGGTGTCACTGTGTTATAAGTTGTATTGCGATACTACTGGCAAGTGTGAGTGTTGCAGTGGTGTACGGAATCTGCCTTGTAGCCAATATATTTGGTTTAGTCGGCATTTTTTATATGGCTTATGTCCGTGGACGCCATCATTGAGTAATTAGTGTAATATACTACGAAGCCCGGCTTTGCCGCCGCAGGTTTCTTAACTTCTTTTTTAATTACATAATCAACTTCGACTTTTTCCTGACTTTGCCCTTTTGAGTAGTAAGCTGCCAGACTTGCAGCTTCCTCATAGGTGCGGTCAGGAATTTCTTTTCCGTTTGAGCGAAGGATTACGTGGGAACCAGCCATATCTTTAGCATGGAACCACCAATCGTTGCCATTGGCGAACTTAAATGTAAGTTCGTCATTCTGGAAGTTGTTTTTTCCAACATACATATCAAAACCGTCGGAAGATATATAATGTAAAGGCTTGTTAACGATCTTTTTACCCTTTGCGTTAGTTGGACGCTTGTGAATATATCCGGCTTCCATAAGCTCTTCCTTTAACTGGGCCAGGTCATCCTCTGAGGTTGCTATATCAAGAGCGGTAGCAATAGATTCAAGGTGCATGATTTCAGCCCGTGTTTCTTCAATAAGTTTGCTCTCCGCTTCATAAGTACGTTTCAACTTGTTATATCTGTTGAAGTACTTAACTGCATTTTCAGAAGGAGAAAGTGTTTCATCCAAAGGGATGGTGACTTCTTCGTTAGTATAATAATTAAGCGCCACCAATGACTTTGCCCCTTCTTTAATATCGTAGCCATAAGTGTTGATTAGCTCACCGTAGATACGATACTTGTCTCTCTTTTCAGTGTCTTTTAACTGTTTCTCTTGAATATCAAGCTTCTTGTATGAACGCTCAATAGCAGTGCTTACGATGCGTCGTATATCAGATGACTTCTGTCGGATACGGGTTACTATAGCTTTCTTTGCATAGTAGTCGCTAAGAAGTTTGCTGATAGAGTCATACTCGGTGTAGTTTTCGTACATACCTATAGGTATGGATGCAAAATCAACAGGTTCACTGCCATTGTATATTATATTTGCTGTGAATTCCCCCATTTTAACATTATTTATTAGTTGGGTAAAAATATTGTAAAGATGAATCTGTTCATTGTCACTCAGGCAGTTGGCCGGATGTTCGCTTGAAATGGAAGCTGTATGACAAATCTGCTCAGCAACAAGGGGGCTGATGCCTGTATAGCTTGTATAAATGGCCTTTGCTGTGGGCAGAGGCTTTGTACATACCGTGTGTATAAACTCTTCCTGTGTAGTTGAAAGAGGGTCTGATTTGTCAGTTGTGTTAGGGATAAAATATTCCTGCCCTGGCAAAACTTCACGGACAGAGCTTACAAGTGCTGATACACGTTTAATGCTGTCTATAATGATGTTGTTGTCATTGCAGAAGATTATATTGCTGTGCTTTCCCATAAACTCAGCTATAATGTGCTTTCTACAAAGGTCGCCCATCTCATCTAAATGTTCAATTTCAATATCAATGATACGTTCAAGTCCCGGTTGTGTTACAGATACAATGCGTCCGTTGTTAAGATGCTTTCTAAGAAGCATACAGAAATTCGGTGCAGTCATAGGACTTGGTTTGTTTTCATCAGTCAAATATATAAGCGGAAGGCTGGCATTAGCAGATATGATAAGTCTGTATTGACCAGTTGGTGCCTTAACTGTCAGTAGAAGCTCATCTGCTTCCGGCTGAGCTATTTTATAGAGCCTGCCACCTAGGATTGTATTGTTAAGTTCTTTGCATATGTTAGCGATTACGATGCCGTCAAGTGCCATGAGGGTACTCCTTTTCTTTCCTATATTGTAGAGTGTGCAGTGGATACATATCTCATTTTGGACGCGCTCTCGCTCGTCGGAAAACGTAGCGGTACTAAGCTCAGCCAACTAAATGTATTTAGCTGGCTTTGCTAAGTGCCGACGTTTTCCTACGGTACCAAAATGAGACAGTACCACTGCAAAGCTACAAATATCAAATAAAATAGTACACACATAATAGCATAAAAAATACCTTATGTCTTGTACTTTTGAGGAGAAATTGTTATAATTAATTATTGCTGTGAAAAGGTTGTAGAGTAGGACAGCAATTGGATTTACATTAAAAAGTGCATATGTATATGGGCACGGAAAAGAGGTTGCGGTAATGATTAAGAGCATGACGGGGTTTGGAAGATGCGAGATAAGTGAGGGGCAGAGACGCATTGTTGTAGAGATGAAGTCGGTTAACCATCGTTATCTTGAGGCTGGTATTAAGATGCCAAAGAAGCTTTATGTGTTTGAAGCGCGTATAAGGGATTTGCTTAAAAAGTATGCTCAGCGTGGTAAGATTGATATGTTTATTACATATGAAGACCTGACTGAGAATAAGGTTAGTCTTAAGTATAATAAAGAACTTGCATCAGAATATATGGGCATATTTGACCAAATGGCAGAACAGTTTGGCATGAATAATGATGTTTCCATATCTTCACTTTCCAGATATCCAGAGGTTATTACTATGGAAGAAGCAGGCGCTGATGAAGAAGAATTATGGCATTTTATAGAGAGTGCTATTAAGACAGCTTGCGAGCAGTTTGTAGAGGCAAGAATTCTTGAAGGCGAGAATCTTAAGAAGGATATTCTTGGGAAGCTTGCTAATATGGAGTCACTTGTTGCATATATAGAAGAGAGAAGTCCGGAGATTATGAGGGAGTATCGCACTAAGCTTGAGAATAAGGTGAAGGAACTTCTCGGAGATACACAGATGGACGAGTCTAGAATTGCAACGGAGCTTGTTATATATGCTGACAAGATATGTGTTGATGAGGAGACGGTAAGACTTAAGAGTCATATAGAGCATGCCAGAAAGTGTTTGTCTGAGGATGGCGGTATCGGTCGTAAGATGGATTTTATCGCACAGGAGATGAATAGAGAGTCTAATACTATTCTTTCAAAGGCTAATGATATTAATATCTCTAATAAGGCTATTGATTTAAAGACTGAGATTGAAAAAATCAGAGAGCAGATTCAGAATATTGAGTAAAAAAGGCTTGCTTGTTTAGAAGGTTTTATGTATAATATTTTATTATGCACATTTGTGCGTATTCCATACAAAGGTATGTTCCTATGGAGGTATTATGAGTAAGCAGGGAAAACTGTTGGTGGTTTCAGGCTTTTCGGGTGCCGGTAAAGGTACGGTTATGAAGAAGCTGTTAGAAACATATGATAATTACAACTTGTCAATATCAGCCACAACAAGAAAGCCTCGTGAAGGTGAAGTTGATGGAAGAGAGTATTTCTTTAAAACTGTAGAAGAGTTTAAGGCAATGATTGAAGCGGGCGAGTTTTTGGAGCATGCGCAGTATGTGGAGAATTATTACGGAACTCCGAAAGGATACGTAATGTCCCAGCTTGAGGCAGGTAACAATTGTCTCTTGGAGATTGAGATAGTTGGGGCGCTTAATGTTAAGAAGATTTTTCCAGATGCAAAGCTTATGTTTATAGCACCTCCGAGTGCTGTGGAGCTTAAGTCAAGGCTTGTTGGCAGAGGTACAGAGGATGCAGCAACTATTGATGCAAGACTTGCCAGAGCGGTGGAAGAGTCAGAAGGTGTTGAGAATTATGATTATATAGTTCTTAATGATACGGTTGAAGCTTGCGTTGAGATGATTGATAAGCTTGCAGGAGATGATAAAGAAGCTTGTGCAAAGTGTAAAACAGCTAACAATTTAGATTTGATTAATAAGATTAGAGAAGATTTAAAAGAATTATCAGGAGGAAGAAAGTAATGTTACATCCATCGTATTCAGAGTTAATGTCAGTGATTAATAGCGGAGTTGAAGAGGGCGAACAGCCGGTAGTTTCAAGCCGTTATTCAATAGTAAAGGCAACAGCTGCAAGAGCAAAGCAGATAATTGATGCTAGAACAGTTGAGGAGAAGGCTGCAAAGGTTCAGGACAAGGAGAATGGTCCATATCTTACAAGTGCAGAAAAGAGAGCTATTAAGATGGGTACACCACTTGTTTCTGGTGCTGATGGAGTTAAACCACTTTCAGTAGCTGTTAAAGAACTTTACGAAGGCAAGTTTACAATTGTAGGTAATACAGAGACAGAGTAATGAAAGTTTATGAAAGGGCTAATATAGCCCTTTTTTTACGCGAAGTTGCAAGACACTACGCGAATAGCGAGCCATGCGCGAATGCTTGCATTCGTATAGGGCGAGCATCGTATCGGTGGTTGGAGGTTTTATGGCTGGAAAATATAATGAATCTGACAAGTCAATAAAATGTTCTGTATGTGATGTATGTGGTGGATGTTGTTATACAGGGATTCCTTATGAAAAAGAGTTAGAGATTAAACATAAATATGTGTCTGACTTATTTAAAGGAATAACCGAGGTAGAACCGGTTGTGGGGATGTATCGTCCTGTATATTACAGAAATAAGGTACATGGAATAGTTGGCTATAACAAAGATAAGAAAATCGTTACCGGTATATATCAAGAAGGTACACATAAACTGGTTCCTGTTGATTCATGTATGATAGAGGATGAAGAGAGTGACAGTATTATGAATACACTTTGTAAGTTGTTTACTTCTTTCAGATATGTACCATATAATGAGGACAGCAGACGTGGGTTTATACGTCATGTGCTTATCAGAAAAGGGTTCTCTACTAAGGGAATTATGGTTGTTTTGGTAACGGCTGATGTAGCATTCCCTTCGAAGAACGCATTTTTAAAGGAATTAAAGAAGGTCCATCCACAGATAACCACTATTGTACAGAATATTAATGGCGCGAAGACAAGTATGGTGCTTGGAAAGCGAAATATTGTTCTTACAGGCAAAGGGTATATAGAGGATGTGTTGTGTGGATGCAGGTTTAGGATAAGTGCGGATACATTTTATCAGATTAATCCATCACAGACTGAAAAACTTTATAAGGCAGCTATTAAGGCGGCGGATATTAAGGCTAATGATACGGTAATAGACGCGTACTGTGGAGTAGGAACTATTGGAATCGTTGCAGCAACAACGATGAAAGCAGGCAAGGTCATCGGCGTTGAATTAAATCAGCAGTCAGTAAAAGATGCAGAGGTTAACGCTCAGATTAACAATGTTAAGAATATAAGCTTTGTCTGTGACGATGCAGGAGAGTTTCTTGTGGAATATGCCAAGAAGGGCAAAGCAGATGTTGTGATTATGGACCCTCCGCGAAGTGGTTCTACACCAGAGTTTTTGAATTCGCTTCTTAAGATTAAGCCTGACCGAATAGTGTATGTATCTTGTGACCCAAGCACGCAGGTACGAGATGTGAATGTGCTGATTAAGGGTGGATACAAGGTTAGTATGTGTAAGCCTTATGACTTATTTCCGCACACAGCGCATGTTGAAAATGTGGTGTTGATGACAAGAGAGTGAAAAACAGGAGAAGAATTATGAATATATGGCACGATATTAAAAAAGACAGAATAAAGCCAAATGATTTTATGGCGGTTATTGAGATATCAAAGGGAAGTAATATGAAGTACGAACTTGATAAAGAGACGGGCTTGCTTAAGCTTGACAGAGTTCTTTTTACGGCAACACACTATCCTATGAATTATGGATTTATTCCAAGAACTTATGGTGATGATAAGGACCCGCTTGATGTACTTGTTCTGTGTTCAGAGGCTATACAGCCTATGACATTAGTCAGATGTTATCCTATAGGTGTAATGAAGATGACAGACGGCGGTATGGGCGATGAGAAGATTATTGCCATTCCTTATGGAGATCCTACATATATGGGATATACAGATATTAAGCAACTTCCGGCACATATTTTTGAGGAATTAAGACATTTCTTCTCAATATATAAGCATCTTGAGCAAAAAGAGACGGTGGTTAATGATCTGGGAGGTCCGAAAGAAGCTATAGCTATTATAGAAGAGTGTATTGATAACTATAAAAGAAAGTTTGAAGTACGTAAATAAATAGCAGGGGTTGTTGGTATACAACAGCCCCTGTTTTGCCTTACTTGGCAATAAATAATTGGTAATCATTATTTCGCAATATATCTTACATAATACTCATCATAAGTTAGGCCGGATTCATATACCTTTTTAGCAGTTTCAACTCCCACATATCTAAAGTGCCATGGCTCAGCCATATATCCGGTAATATGGGTTTTGCCTTCAGGGTACCGGATTATGAAACCGTAGTTGTGAATGTTTTTCTTGGCCCATTGGTAGGATTCTGTTTTTCCAAAATCAATTACTTCACCTGCAGTGACATCCACAGCTAGTCCACTTTGATGTTCAGATGTGCCGGCTCTGGCGCTGTAGGTATCAGCTTTTTGTTGTCCGTCTTTAGCTACATAGCTGTTATATAATTGACTTTGATAGCTGTAGCTTCGATAAGTTGATGCGGCAGTGATTTTGTATCCGGCAGCATTGGCAGCTGCTGAAAGCTTGTAAAATGCTTCGGCAGCTTCTTTGCGCATTTTTTGACCTGGATTTGCGTATTGTGTCATGGTTACCAAATCCGGTGGAACATAATTGGCATTCAGTGAGTTATATTTGTTGCAAAGGACAAGCAAGTCAGATGGGGTGTTGGTTGTTTTGATGTTTGAATAAAAAGGGGTGTGAAGCCCAATATTAACGTGGGTTACAATATCCTCAATGCCTAATTCCGGATGTAACTGCTTATATGCTACATAGGTAGCGATGTTATCTGCTTTATAATAAGACAGACTTGAAAATGTTGCTACATCAGCTGATGTAACAGTAACTGCCGGCAATTTAGGGAAAAGAGTGGCAGCTTCTGTTGAATTCTGAGTAGGTGCTTGGGTTGTGACTTCGGTAGGTTTAGAAGTTGTTGCTACGGTAGGCGCCACTGTCGAGGCTTGTGCCAAAGTTTCGGCTGGAATAATAGTTTCCTCTAAAGCTTCGGAAGTTGTGGATTCGCTAATCTGAGTAATCGTAGATTCCTGATGATTAGTGTTTTGTTCAGATTTGGAATTAGGAACGCCACAAGCACACAGACTGATTGTAAGTGTGAGTGCTAATAGTGTGTTTATTAACTTCTTAATAATAATCACTCCTTTCGGGTAAGTTACGTACACTAATAAGTATACCTAATTATCCCATATTTAAAATAAAAAAACAATCTTTATCAATTGTTAACAGTTTCTGTGTTGTTAAAATGTAAATTTCGTGGTATTATGTTGGAAGTGTGTATAAAGATATAGAAATACATAATATTAAGATACGAGGTGACATATGGCACAGCAGGTAAACAGCAAAATGTTTAAAAATACAAGTACAGACAGAAATCGTAAGAAGTTTAAGAATCCGTTTGCGCCACTTATAATAATTGTAATATTGGCATTGGCATCTGTTGCTGTACAGTGGGTGGTAATAGATATTAATCTTGAGATGCAAAGACAGATTCAGGAAGAACTTGACAAGGAAACAGCAACTAGTCAGGAGAATGAGTCAGAATCAGCATCAGAATCTTTATCTGAATAAGTTGTTGACAAAATATATAAATAATAATATACTTAATGTGTCGTTTGATAGAATACTTTTTATCAGATGACACATTAAATGGTCTTATGGGACTATTTCCTATACGCCGTAAGGCGTTTCTTTAAACGGAGCTGTGGCTTCGTGGTATCGCATATTAGTGTGTGGTTTTAATTGCACATGGGTCGTATGCACATTCCAATTTATTTATTAATTTAATAGGAGGGTTAGTGTATGGTCATTGACTACTATTCTGGTGATAAGTCTACCAGAGAAAATGTTGTGGAGCCATTAATCGCAGGCATGCGTCAATTAGGCGTGCCGGTGTTTGATGAGTGTAACGAGGTATTGGAGGAAGGAGGTTTGCTTAGGGAAACTGATTATTATGTAATGTCTACTGCATTGAAGAAACGCAGATACATAGTGTTGGTGGTAACCAAGGAATTGCTTGGGGATATTTCCCTGCTTGTGGAGCTGGATATTATTAATAAGCTTGTTCAATCCGGAAAAATTAAAGTGTTTACTGTAATGTACGGAATAGACAGTGAAAGTCTTCCGGAAAGGGTGAAGTGGCTTAAGGAAACCTGTGTAATAGACGTAGATGATGCTAAAGGGGCATTGTGGGCTTCTATTGTTATAGCGGAGCAGTATTGGTATGATAAGGCACTTAGTGTGGATATAAAGCTTGACTGGGATAATCCTAATATATATAGCTACCTCAAAGAGTCCTATGTGGGAAAAGATAGATTTGTGCAAGAGTTACTGGATGTGTATATACGAATAGGTAAGCACAACTATTCAAGGTGTATGGTGGTGCTTATAGTATTAAACCGATATCTTTGTATGAAATATCCTGTTCTTAAGTTATCTAAAGAGAATCAGCAGTGCATAACCCATCTGGCAGAAACAGTTTACTGTGCGCGTGCCATAGGAAAGCATGAGATGAATGTACTTGTCTGCTGTGTGGTAGATATGCTGGAGCGGGTGCGTTGAAATGTGTAGTAGACAACAGTGCAATGCAGCAATGGTGCAATGTGGCAAGAAGTATTTGCAATTTTATTATCACTATAGTATAATGTCGAATGTGTGTGTTAACAATTGGTAACTACTTATAGTTTTATGGAGGTTTTAAGATGATTAGTGCAAATAATGTGACACTCAGAATCGGCAAGAAGGCTTTGTTTGAGGATGTTAATATTAAGTTTACTGAGGGCAACTGTTATGGACTTATTGGTGCTAACGGTGCAGGAAAGTCAACATTTTTAAAGATATTAACAGGACAGATTGAGCCAAGTAAGGGTGATGTAAGTATTACACCTGGTCAGAGACTTTCTTTCCTTGAGCAGGATCACTTTAAGTATGATGATTGTGTTGTTCTTGATACAGTTATCAGAGGTAATGAGCGTCTTTACGAGATTATGAAGGAGAAGGAAGCGATTTATGCTAAGGAGGACTTCACAGAGGAAGACGGTAACAGAGCTAGTTTGCTTGAGGCAGAATTTGCAGATATGAACGGTTGGGAGGCAGAGTCGGATGCGGCACAGCTTCTTAACGGTCTTGGTATAACAACAGAACTTCACTATAAGACTATGAGCGAGCTTAATGGTAGCGAAAAGGTTAAGGTTCTTCTTGCAAAGGCATTGTTTGGTAATCCGGACATTCTTCTTCTGGATGAGCCTACTAACCATCTTGATCTTGATGCTATTGCATGGCTTGAAGAGTTCCTTATCAACTTTGAGAATACAGTTATTGTTGTATCTCATGATAGATATTTCTTAAATAAGGTATGTACTCAGATTGCTGATATTGACTATGCTAAGATTCAGCTTTATGCAGGTAACTATGACTTCTGGTATGAGTCAAGCCAGTTACTTATTAAGCAGATGAAGGAAGCTAATAAGAAGAAGGAAGAAAAGATTAAGGAGTTGCAGGAGTTCATTCAGAGATTCTCTGCTAATGCTTCTAAGTCAAAGCAGGCTACTTCTCGTAAGAGAGCATTGGAGAAGATTGAGCTTGATGAAATCAGACCTTCAAGCAGAAAGTATCCATATATCGACTTTAGACCTCAGAGAGAAATCGGTAACGAGGTTTTGCAGGTTGAGGGTATCTCTAAGACTATTGACGGAGTAAAGGTGCTTGATAACATATCATTTATCGTAAATCGTGAAGATAAGATTGCATTTGTAGGTTCAAACGAGCTTGCAACTACAACACTTTTCAAGATTCTTATGGGAGAGATGGAACCGGACGAGGGAACATTTAAGTGGGGTATCACTACATCACAGGCCTACTTCCCTAAGGATAGCGCGGCAGAATTTGACCGTGATGATACTATTGTTGAATGGCTTACTCAGTATTCACCAGACCCGGACCCAACATATGTTAGAGGTTTCCTTGGAAGAATGCTCTTCCCTGGTGAGGATGGTGTTAAGAAGGTTAAGGTTCTCTCGGGTGGAGAAAAGGTGCGTTGTCTTATCTCTAAGATGATGATTATGGGTTCTAATGTATTAGTATTTGATGACCCTACTAACCACCTTGATATGGAGTCTATCACAGCTCTTAATAACGGTGTAATTAAGTTTAATGGTGTGATTCTTTTCACATCACACGATCATCAGTTTATTCAGACAACAGCAAACCGTATTATGGAAATTGTTCCAAGTGGTCAGCTTATCGATAAGATTACAACTTATGATGAGTACCTTGAAAGTGACGAGATGGCTAGAAAACGTCAGGGTTTTGCAGCTGCTAATACGGATGATGAGGATTGATTGTAAATAAGCTACGGGCTATTATATATGTACCTTGTGGACGCGTTCTCACTTGGGAAAAAACGTAGCAGTACTAAGCTCGGTAAGAGCATACGCTTGTGTAAGCTGATTGAAATCGCTTCCACAAGCATCTCCTCTTACCTTGCTAAGTGCTGACGTTTTTTCACAGTCCACAAGGTACATAATATAGCCCGTTATTTAATTGCTATCAAAGGGAACGAGGAGAGCATAAAATGAAGTTTTGGGTTAAGTGGATACATAGAGGTGTAAATGTGGCAGTGTGGGGGATGTTCGCACTGAGTATGATATATATGTTGATTAAGTGGAATGATATACCCGACCCGGCAGGTGTGCATTTTAATCTGGCTACGCGAGAGTTTGATGTGTATGCAAGTAAGTGGTTTTGCTTATACCCGCATATAGTGAATATTATCGTTCTTGTAGTTTCGAATGTTGCGTATGGATTGGTATGGAAAGTTAAAGTGGGGGTGAAGATTAATGCCACAGGAGAAGATAAACTAAGAACAGCCTTTAACATTGTTATAGATGTATTACAACTGAGTATAGTAAGCTACTTTGCACATTGGGCATGGTGCATGACCAGACAAGAAGGTTTAAGCAAAATTGTAATGGATGTTTCGTCCTGTGGATTGTCTGTTGGGATTGTTTCAATTGTAGTAGGATTGATAGTGATTAGGATAATGTATTCGAACTAAAAGGAATGTATAAAATGGATGGTTTTGAGGAGTTTGATATGAATGAAATAGTTTATTTAGCAACATCTAAAGGTGAGGAGAGTTGCAGGTATGAATTTAACTGTATACAGTGTAATTATAAGGTGGTTTTGCTAACAGGGGAGGGCAGATATGGTAATCTCGGGGCCTTTGACTGTCCACACTGCGGGAAGCAGTATTATGCTACGAGGGATGATTATATACCAGGAATAGCAAAAGGGTATGTATATGAGCATGGGAAACATCCTGTCGGGTATCTTTCGGGAAATAAGAATCCATTATTTACTATGGAGGATATGATAAATAGACGGTGAAAATTCTGCTTGTAATCAAAAAAAGTTGTGATATAATATATTTAGAAAAGGCAATCGCCACAGAGTGGTTGACCAGATAATAAAAGCGAAAAGCCTTCCTGCTCTCGTCAAAGTACAGGGGAGGCTTTTTTGCTACTTTATTGACATATCAAGTAAATGAATGTCAGTAGTGCTAAGAGAAACATTCCAAAAGACATTAAATCTTTAAAGTCGAATTTATTCTTCATAAGCATCACCTCCATTCTATGTAGAATGAAGGTCAACCACCCTGTAACACGATTGCCAGTAGCTGATAGCTACTATACATATTATACCGAACGTTTATGCGATGTGCAAGTTGAATATGATAAATATGTATTAAAATATACGATAAGAATGATTTAAGGGGGTGGCATATCAAATATGATAAATACAATGTAAAAGTACCCTGATGGTATGACGCTGAAAAAGAGCTGTGTCAACTGTCAGGGTGCTTTTCTGTACCTGTCTTTGTGCAAAAACAGCCTTGTTTTAATCCCTTCAAGATGATATAATATTGTACAATGCAAATAGTGGGTAACTGTGCACTATTTGCCTATGAATGGAGGGACTTAACGATGGCAACAGGAGGACAGAAGGCTACAAAGAAGAGTAGTGAAGCAGGTCGTGCTGTTAACAATAAGAATACAAAGTCGGGAAGCAGAACAGGAACTAAGAGCGGTTCTAAATCCAGTGCTAAATCTACGACTAAGACGCAGTCAGGTACAAGAAAGGGAAATGTTAAGAGTAAGGCAGAGTCACCTAAGAATCAGTTGTTTGAGGAAATTTCGGTGCTTGTTATATTTGCAGTGTCAATCATACTTATACTGAGTAATTTCAATCTTGCAGGCGTTGTAGGTGAGAAGATTAAGTGGTTTATGTTTGGCCTTATTGGCGTGGTTGAATACATTTTTCCTGTAATTGTTGTGGCAACTCTTATATTTCTTATGTCCAATAAGGATATGCTTTCAGTTGCCAGGGTGAAGACGGTGGCTGTGTATGTGTTGTCTGTTATATTGGCGGCGATATGGCAGAGATTGTGTGGTGAGCCGGTAATAGATGATACATCAGTTGGCGGATTCTTTACATATAGTGCTGAGCAAAAGACAGGTGGTGGATTTTTCGGCGGTTTACTGTGCAAGATGCTTTCGCCATTGGGACTTCTTGGAACGATGGTTATTCTTATAATCTTAGCGATTATATGTATTATAGTGATTACGGAGAAGTCATTCATAAAAGGGCTTATGAATGTTAGCAAGAGTGGAACACGTATGGTACATGCTGCAAAGCAGGATTATGATATGTATAAGGAACACTCTAAGGAACGTTATGGTAAGGAAGATTCTGATGAAGATGATACGGAGTCTGATGAAGAGTACCTAAAAAGAAGAAGGGCACAGAAAGAGGCGAAGTATCAGGAAAAGCTTGCTAAGAAGGAAGAATTGGCTAAGAAGAAGGCTGAAGAAAAAAATGTGCCACGTATGGAAAGAAAGGTGCGAGGTGTTACTGTAGATACGGAACTGCCTAGAGAAGTTGTAGCACAGGAAAGTAGTTTCGATATCCATGAGATTGGTAATGACCTTGAGCGTTTCGACCAGTACAGTGATGATATATATGAGCCGTTGGATATGAATGCTTGTATTAAGGCAGCTCATGAAGGTCAGGATGGTAATTATCAGGTGTTAAAGCCTGCTAATGATATTGAAATAGAAGGATATGCAGGATTTGACGGAAGCCATAAAGATGATGTCAGTGTTACTTATATGGAGAAGCAGGCGGAAGCTAATGAAGAAGCACCTGTGGAGAATTATATAGAAAGCGGATATGAAAGTGTTGTAGAAGATAAATTGGAAGACGATGAGATGTCGTATGCGGAGCCGATGGTATCTAATAGTGCCAATACATACAAGGGACCAAAGTCAGAGACAAAGGTTGAAAAAACTACAGAGCCTGTAAAAGTCACAGCAACATCTGCAATAGCTAATAAGCCTAAGTATGTGTTCCCACCGTTGTCACTTCTTAATAAGGGTAATGCTAAAAAAGCAGGCAATCAGGCAAGAGAGAATCAGGATACAGCGCTTAGACTTCAGCAGACATTGCAGAATTTTGGTGTTAAGGTAACTATAACTGATATTAGTTGTGGTCCATCTGTCACAAGATATGAGTTGCAGCCGGAGCAAGGTGTAAAGGTTAGTAAGATTGTATCTCTTGCAGATGATATTAAACTTAATCTTGCGGCAGCAGATATTCGTATTGAGGCACCGATTCCGGGCAAAGCAGCTATCGGTATAGAGGTTCCTAATAAAGAGGCGGGAAGTGTAACTTTGCGAGAGCTTCTTGAATCTGAGACTTTCTCAGGTAATCCGTCTAACATTGCATTTGCAGCAGGTAAGGATATTGCCGGAAAAACTATAGTTGCGGATATTGCTAAGATGCCTCACCTTCTTATAGCTGGTGCAACAGGTTCAGGAAAGTCAGTGTGTATCAATACGATTATTATGAGTATTATATATAAAGCGAATCCTGAGGATGTAAAGCTTATTATGATTGACCCGAAGGTGGTTGAGCTTAGCGTTTACAATGGTATACCACACCTTCTTTCACCTGTTGTAACTGACCCGAAGAAGGCGTCGGGAGCACTTAACTGGGCAGTTGCTGAGATGACTGACAGATATAATAAGTTTGCGGCTATGGGCGTTAGAGAGATTAAGGGTTACAATGCCAAGATAGAGAAGCTGGAAGTGTCTGAGGGTGAAGAAGCACCACAGAAGATGGCTCAGATAGTTATTATTATCGATGAGCTTGCGGATCTTATGATGGTTGCGCCGGGAGATGTGGAAGATGCTATATGCCGGCTTGCACAGCTTGCGAGAGCTGCAGGAATTCATCTTATTATTGCTACACAGAGACCTTCAGTTAACGTTATCACAGGTCTTATTAAGGCTAACGTACCTTCAAGAATAGCATTTTCAGTGTCTTCAGGTGTGGATTCAAGAACTATACTTGATATGAATGGTGCGGAGAAACTGCTTGGTAAGGGTGATATGTTATTCTTCCCATCGGGATATCCAAAGCCTGTCAGAGTACAGGGAGCATTTGTATCAGATGAGGAAGTTAGCAAGGTGGTTGATTTCCTTAAGGAGAATATGCAACAGGAAGTTGTTTACAATGAAGCAATAACCAGTATGGAAGCCGGTGGAGACGGAGAGTCCCGCACAATCGCACACGCAGAGGATGACAGAGATGCGTACTTTGCAGATGCAGGAAGATTTGTTATAGAGAAGGAAAAAGGCTCTATTGGTATGTTGCAAAGATATTATAAGATAGGCTTTAATAGAGCAGGAAGAATTATGGATCAGCTTAGTCAGGCGGGAGTAGTTGGACCGGAGATAGGCACTAAGCCAAGAAAGATCGAAATGACTTTGGATGAATTTGAAGCATATCTTAAAGAACACAATATTAATTAATACAGCACGACATGTGCGGATTGGAGTTATACATGGGAGTAAAAACTGATATTGAAATAGCACAGGAAGCAACATTGCTTAATATTGCCGATGTTGCAGCTAAGGTTGGAGTATCAGCAGATGATTTGGAGATGTACGGAAAGTACAAGGCTAAGATATCAGATGAATTGTTTGAGAAGTTAGCTGATAAGCCGGATGGGAAGCTGGTGCTTGTAACTGCGATTAATCCAACGCCTGCGGGTGAAGGGAAGACAACTATCAGCATAGGACTTACAGAAGGCCTTTGCAAGATGGGAAAAAATGCTGTGGCTGCGCTTAGAGAGCCATCTTTGGGACCATGTTTTGGTATTAAGGGTGGTGCAGCAGGTGGTGGTTATGCACAGGTTGTACCGATGGAGGACCTCAATCTGCATTTTACAGGTGATTTTCATGCCATAACATCAGCAAACAACCTGCTTGCAGCTATGGTTGACAATCATATAATGCATGGCAATGAACTTGGGATTGATACCAAGAGAGTGGTATGGAAGCGTTGCCTTGATATGAATGACAGGGCATTGCGTAACATTATAGTTGGTATGGGAACTAAGGCTGACGGTGTGGTTAGAGAAGATCACTTTATCATAACGGTAGCCTCTGAGATTATGGCTGTTCTTTGCCTTGCAGAGGATATGAAGGATTTAAAGAAGCGACTTGGTAGAATTATCGTTGCTTACAACATGTCAGGTGAACCGGTAACAGCAGACGATTTAAAGGCTACGGGTTCTATGGCGGCATTACTTAAGGATGCCATCAAGCCTAATATGATTCAGACTTTGGAGAATACACCGGTGCTTATACATGGTGGTCCATTTGCCAATATTGCACATGGTTGTAACTCTGTAAGAGCTACAAAGCTTGCTTTGAAGCTTGGCGATTATGCCATAACTGAGGCTGGATTCGGAGCGGACTTAGGTGCGGAGAAGTTCCTTGATATTAAGTGCAGACTTGCGGGGCTTAAACCGGATGCTGTTGTGATAGTAGCTACAGTTAAGGCACTTAAGTACAATGGCGGTGTGCCTAAGAATGAGCTTTCAAAGGAGAATATGGAGGCGTTAAAGGCTGGTATTGTTAATCTTGATAAGCATATTGAAAATATGAAGAAGTATGGAGTGCCGGTTGTGGTGACGCTCAATGCATTTATAACAGACACAGAGGTTGAGTATACATTTATTAAGGAGCACTGTGAAGCATTGGGATGTGAATTCGCACTTTCAGAAGTGTGGGCAAAGGGTGGCGAAGGTGGCCTTGAACTTGCAAAGAAGGTTGTGGAGACACTTGAGAACAAGAAGTCAGACTTTGCACCGATATATGCGGATGAACTTTCATTGGAAGCAAAGATAGAAACTGTTGCAAAGGAAATCTATGGCGCTGACGGAGTTGAGTTTTCGGAGACAGCAAAGAAGGAACTTGCTAATATCACTAAGATGGGCTTTAGCAATCTTCCTGTATGTATGGCGAAGACACAGTATTCGCTCTCTGATGATGCAACACTTCTTGGAAGACCACAAGGTTTTAAGATTAGTGTACGAGATGTGTATGTAAGTGCGGGTGCAGGCTTTGTTGTTGTGCTTACAGGAAAAATACTTACTATGCCGGGACTTCCAAAAGAGCCGGCAGCGGTGAAGATAGACTTTGATGAAGAGAATAACCGTATTACGGGATTGTTTTAGGAAAGGCTGGTAATTGATTTGAAACTTTCTAAACTGCTTGAAAAGCTTGATTACACAATTATACAGGGAAATGATGAAGTTGAAGTTAGCACACTTACATCGGATTCTAGAAAGGTACAGAAAGATACTGCATTTGTTAGTATAGTAGGTGCGGTGAGTGATGGACATAAGTATATTCCTGCAGTTGTGGAAGGTGGCGCATCAGTAGTTGTTGTACAAAAAGGTGCAGGTTATGAGCCGGTGAGGGACAATGTGACAGTTGTTCAGGTTGATAATACCAGACTGGCGTTGGCGCTAATGTCAGCAGCGTACTTTGAGTATCCGGCTAAGAAGCTTTTTACAATCGGAATCACAGGTACCAAGGGCAAGACTACTACTACTTATATGATTAGAAATGTATTGGAAGCTTGCGGTATCAAGACAGGACTTATAGGTACGATAGAGACTATTATTGGTGATGAGTCTGTCCATGCCAATAATACTACGCCGGAGTCCTATGTTATCCATGAGACATTTGCTAAGATGGTAGATGCAGGCTGTAAGGCGGTTGTTATGGAGGTTTCGTCACAGGGGCTTAAGCTTGACAGAACAGCAGGCATTATGTTTGATATAGGTGTGTTTACTAATCTTTCGCCAGATCATATCGGTCCTAACGAGCATGCTGATTTCGAGGAGTATAAGGCATGTAAAGCTATGTTGTTTAGACAGTGTAAGGTTGGTATTGTCAATGCTGATGATTCACATACAGCGGATGTTATTAAGGATTGTACATGCGAGATTGAGAAGTATGGAGAGTCTGAAGACGCTGATATAAGGGCTAAAGATGTTCAGTTATATCATGATAATGGCAGGATAGGACTTAAGTATCAGTGTGAAGGCTTGATTGAGATGCCTGTTGAACTTGAGATGCCGGGAAAATTCTCTGTATATAATTCACTTTGTGCAATAGCTGTAACAAGACATTTTAACGTAAAAAAGGATGTTTTGAAAGCGAAGCTTTTGGATGTAAAGGTAAAAGGGCGTATAGAGATTGTTAAGGTGTCTGATAAGTTTACTTTGATGATTGATTATGCGCACAATGCTATGGCGCTTGAAAGTGTGCTGTCAACTTTGAAGGAGTATAAGCCTAATAGACTGGTGTGTATGTTTGGATGTGGTGGTAACCGTTCAAGGGACAGACGCTTTGAGATGGGAGAGGTTTCAGGAAGAGTTGCGGACTTTACTGTAATTACTTCAGATAATCCACGTTTTGAGGAACCGGAAACTATTATAGGAGATATTAAAACAGGAATTAATAAAACTGATGGTGAATATGTTGCCATAATTGATAGGCGTGAAGCCATTAAGTATGTTATTAGAAATGGTCAGCCGGGAGATATTATTATTCTTGCAGGGAAGGGACATGAGGACTATCAGGAAATAAAAGGTGTTAAGTATCCTATGGATGAACGAGTGATAATTGCGCAAGTTCTGGAGGAACTTAAAAACGAAGGCTGGGAAGGCTAGAATAGGCGAAACTTATTTAAGAGGAGTTTGATAGAATCAAACTCCGAAGTTCGGCGAAGGCGAACTTATTATTTAAGAGGAGTTTGATAGAATCAAACTCCAAAGTTCGGCGAAGGCGAACTTATAGGAGGACATTATGTACGCGGATATAATTGTGGATATAACACATGAACAACTTGATAAAGCGTTTCAGTACAGAGTGCCCGAAGATATGGAAGGATGCCTTGAAATAGGTATGCTTGTCAATGTTCCTTTTGGAAACGGAAATAGAATTATAACAGGGTATGTGGTTGGATTAAGCGAAGAACCTAATTTTGACCCCAATAGAATTAAATTAATTGACAGCATAGTGTCTAATAAAGTGCAGACAGTTGGACGTATGATTAAGCTTGCGGCGTGGCTTAAAGCTAATTATGGTTCTACTATGAATCAAGCGCTAAAAACAGTCATTCCTGTTAAGGATAAGGTTAAGGCAAAAGAAAAGAAGTCGGTTCGATTAGTTGCGGATGAGGAAACGTTAGATGATTATCTTACGCAACTGGGTGCTAAGAAAAATACTGTGGCAAGACTTAGGCTTTTAGAAGCACTGAAAGAAGAATCAATTATAGATTTAGAAATAATTAAAACTAAACTTAATATTGGTGACAGCACGGTTAAAACCCTTGAAAAAGCTGGATTGGTTGAGATTGTTTCGGAAAGTTTATATCGAAATCCTGTAAATGTACAGGACAGGGAAGATAAAAGAGTATCACTTAATCCGCAACAACGTTTGGCTGTTGAAACATTTGTTAAAGATTATAGTGAAGGAGTGCGAAAGACATATCTTCTGCATGGTATAACGGGAAGTGGCAAAACAGTCTGCTATATGGATATGATTGAGCATGTTATACAGAATGGCAGGCAGGTTATTGTACTGATACCGGAGATTGCACTGACATTTCAGACGGTGCAAAGGTTTTACAGAAGGTTCGGGGATAAGGTATCTATTATGAATTCCCGAATGTCTAAGGGAGAGCGTTATGACCAGTTTTTAAGGGCTATGCGCGGTGAGATTAGCATTATGATTGGACCAAGGTCAGCATTGTTTACACCATTTGCGGATATTGGACTGATTGTAATAGATGAAGAGCATGAAAATGCTTACAAAAGCGAGGTTACACCTCGTTATCATGCAAGAGAGACAGCGGTGCACATTGCAAAGGAGTGCAATGCGTCGGTAGTGCTTGGTTCTGCTACACCATCAATGGAAGCTTACTACAGGGCTATGAAGGGCGAATATCAGCTCTTTGAGCTAAATGACAGGGCTACAGGCGGTGAACTTGCTAAGGTTCATACAGTGGACTTAAGGCAGGAGTTAAAGGACGGCAATCGTTCTATGTTTTCAAGAAAGCTTCAAGAGCTTATAGAAGACAGACTTAAGAAAAAGGAACAGATTATGCTGTTTCTTAACAAAAGAGGCTATGCCGGATTTGTGTCTTGTAGAGCCTGTGGGCATGTAATGAAGTGTCCGCACTGTGACATATCCCTTACGGAACATAAGAATGGAAAGCTTATGTGCCATTATTGCGGATACGAAGAAAGAAAAGTCACAGAGTGCCCGGAGTGCGGTTCCAAGTACATATCCGGTTTTAAGGCAGGTACACAGCAGGTAGAGGAAGCTATCGCCAAAATGTATCCTCACGCTAATGTACTTAGAATGGATATGGATACTACTTCGGGAAAAGATGGTCACGAAAAGATTTTGTCGGCATTTGCTAATCATGAAGCTGATATCCTTGTAGGAACGCAGATGATAGTAAAGGGACATGATTTCCCGGATGTAACTTTGGTAGGAATACTGGCGGCAGATATGTCTCTTAATGTAGGTGATTATCGTGCGGCAGAAAAAACATTTCAACTGCTGGTGCAGGCGGCAGGCAGGGCAGGCCGTGGAAGTAGAGCTGGAGAAGTAGTTATACAGACATATTCCCCTGATAATTACAGCGTGGGAACTGCAAGCAGACAGGATTATAAAGCGTTTTATGAGGAAGAAATTGCTTACAGAAGTCTTATGGGGTATCCACCTGTAAGAAATATGTTGAGAGTGAGTTTTCTGTCAAAGGATGAAAAAGGGTTACAGACAGCTTGCGATGTTATAAGAGAGTATGTGCAGGGCCTATTAAAGAAAGGTATGGTTTGTACTGGGCCTATACCGGCAGGTATATATAAGATTAATGATGAGTATACTCAGCATATGCACATAAAAGCTGCAGGTTACGATGAACTTACAGTCTGTAAAGATAGTATAGAAGGTTATGCACGTAGCAATACAGTGTTTAACGATATATATTTACAATATGATTTTAATTAGTTAAATGATTAAAGAATTGATTGATAATTTGGAGGTACAATACTATGGCAATCAGAAACATTAGAACACTTGGAGATGAAATACTTACAAAGAAGGCAAAGGAAGTTACAGAGATGACTCCGAAGATTAAGGAGCTTATCGATGATATGTTTGACACTATGTACGAGGCAAACGGCTGCGGTCTTGCAGCTCCACAGGTGGGGATTAGAAAGCGAATAGTAGTTATTGACTGCGGCGAGCCGTTAGTACTTATTAATCCTGAAATCTTGGAGGTTAGCGGTGAGCAGACAGGACAGGAAGGTTGCCTTAGCGTACCAGGCAAATGTGGTATTGTAACACGACCTAACTATGCCAAGGTGAAGGCTCTTGATGAGAATATGGAAGAGGTTATACTTGAGGGTGAGGAACTTCTTGCTAGATGTTTCTGCCATGAGATAGACCATCTTGAAGGTATTGTATATGTGGAGAAGGTTGAAGGAGAGCTTATGGAGGCTGCTTCAGCTGAAGAAGAATAAGAATAAGCTGTTTTTAAAGATACGATATTTGTTAATATAATGATACTTGTTAAGAGGTGAGAAGCGTATGAGAGTTGTTTTTATGGGAACCCCGGACTTTGCGGTAGGTACATTGGAAGCTATAATAGGAGCAGGACATGAAGTTGCTGCAGTTGTAACACAGCCGGATAAGCCAAAGGGAAGAAGTGGTGCATTAGCCATGTCGCCGGTAAAAGAAACTGCTTTAAAATATGGTATTACTGTACTTCAGCCACAAAGGGCAAGAGATGATGCATTTGTGGAAGAATTAAGGACATACAATCCGGATGTTATAGTTGTAGTGGCATTTGGACAGATACTTCCAAAGAGTATTATTGATATGCCACCATACGGTTGCATTAATGTTCATGCATCATTACTTCCTAAGTATAGAGGTGCAGCTCCTATACAGTATGCGGTTATTGACGGCTGTGAGTATTCAGGTGTTACAACTATGCAGATGGACGAAGGACTTGATACAGGTGATATCCTGTTGGTGGAGAAAGTGAAGCTTGATAAAAAGGAGACTGGAGGTAGTCTTTTTGATAGATTGAGCAGTGTAGGCGCTAAACTTTTGGTAAAGACACTTGATGCCAAGAAAACAGGAAATATGGCGCCTGTAAAGCAGGATGAAGCTCAGGCAACTTATGTAAAGATGATAAGTAAATCTATGGGTGAATTAGATTTTACAAAGTCTGCAACAGAGCTTGAACGTCTTATACGAGGTCTTAATCCGTGGCCAAGTGCATACACTCATATTGGTGGTAAAATGCTTAAGATATGGGATGCTGATGTGTTAGATGGATGTGAAGCTGAACCGGGCACTGTAGTTAAAGTTTATGCAGATTCCTTTTATGTACAGTGTGCAATCGGAGTACTTAAGATTAATGAACTTCAGTTAGAAGGAAAGAAACGTATGAATACAGCTGATTTTCTTCGTGGATATCAGCTTGCAGAAGGCACGATGCTTGGCGAGTGATTAGATTATTTACAAGTGATGGACTACAATATAACACAGTAAAAGGAGTTTCATTATGACACTGATTAGTTTTTCGATGGTTAGTATGTCTGTTGTTGGCAGATATTATTACTACGGTTTTGATCCTACGTATATCCTTGTGATTATAGCGGCAGTTATATCTCTTATTGCACAGGGAATGGTTAGCTCAACATTTTCAAAGTATTCAAAAGTTTCGAGTATGCGAGGCATTACAGGTGCACAGGCTGCGGAGATGATACTTAGAAACAATGGAATTACAGATGTTACAATACAGCACGTAGCGGGGAATCTTACAGATCATTATCATCCAACTAAAAAGACACTCAACCTTTCGGATAGTGTATATGGCTCCAGTTCGGTAGCTGCTATAGGAGTGGCTGCTCATGAGTGTGGACATGCCATACAACATGCTAAAGGATACGCACCACTTTCTATTAGAAGTATGCTGGTTCCGGTAGCTAATATCGGTTCAAAGCTTTCATGGGTGTTTATTATGTTGGGCCTAGTGTTTGGATTTGGAGCAGGCATAGGTGGTGGCTGGGGACAGCTTCTTATTAACATAGGTATAATAATGTTTTCTGCGGCAGTATTGTTCCAGTTAGTAACATTGCCGGTGGAATTCAATGCTTCATCAAGAGCATTGGCTCAGATAGAATCAATTGGTATACTTACGCAGGATGAAACAAGACAATCAAGAAAAGTGCTTAGAGCGGCAGCACTTACTTATGTTGCGGCAGCGGCGAGTGCTATATTGCAGCTTTTAAGATTAATTATACTCTTTGGAGGAAGAAGACGTAATGACTGATAACAAGATGCAGGTCAACTTAAGAAATGTTGTTTTAGACATTTTGTTAGAACTTAATAAACCTGACGCAATGAGTCATATAGTTATTGGACAGGCACTTGCAAAGTATCAGTATCTTGATAAGCAGGAAAGAAGCTTTATAACAAGGATTGCCCAGGGAACTGTCGAACGGCAGATAGAACTTGATTATATAATTAATACATTTTCTAAGACACCGGTTAATAAGTTGAAACCCCTCATAAGATGCTTGCTTCGAATGTCTGTTTATCAGCTTAAGTATATGGATAGTGTGCCTGAGTCAGCGGTGTGCAATGAGGCTGTGAATCTTGCTGTTAAGCGGGGATTTGGGACGCTTAAAGGTTTTGTTAATGGTGTGCTTAGGAGTGTTGCAAGAGGCATAGATGCCGTGGAATATCCTGATAAAGAAAAGGATTGGTTGCAGTATTTGTCTGTAAAGTATTCTGTCCCTGAGTGGATTGTTAATATGTGGATTACAGACTATCCGGATATTAATATTGAAGAAGTGCTTAATTCTTTTAATAAAGAAAGAGTGACTTATATAAGGTGTAATACAAGTAAGCTTACACCGGCAGAGATTTCCAAACACTTGGAATCAGAAGGGGTTAATGTAGAGAATACCAAGCTTGATTATGTGTTTAAGATTTCGGGATATGATTATCTTGGAGAATTGGAAAGCTTTGTGTCAGGAGAGTTTCAGGTTCAGGACATTAGTTCTGTTATGGCAGGGGAAGGCGATGTTATAAAACCTGCGGATTACGTAATAGATGTTTGTTCAGCACCGGGTGGCAAGAGTATTAATGCGGCGTTGAAAGCATATGAGGGTTGTGTTGATGCCAGAGACATAAGTGATTATAAGGTGTCACTTATAGAAAGTAATATAGACAGGCTTGGGATAAATAATATCAAAACTAAAGTGTGGGACGCAACAGTTAAAGACGAGTCTGTCGTAGAAAAAGCGGATGTGGTAATTGCTGACTTGCCTTGTTCGGGACTGGGCATAATAGGAAGAAAGCCAGATATAAGATATCATGCTACACAAGATAAGATAGAGAGTCTTGTTGAGCTTCAACGAAAGATACTTTCAGTGGTATGGGAGTACGTAAGACCGGGCGGTATTCTGGTTTACAGTACATGTACTGTAAACAGAATGGAGAATGATTCCAATGTGGATTGGTTATGTAAGGAGTATCCGTATGAACTTATGGAACCACCAATAACTATATTGCCGGATGATACTCACACTGATGGCTTTTTTATTGCTAGACTTAGAAGAAAGGAATGTTAATATGTCTGACAATGAACTTATTGATATTAAGTCGCTAAGCATAAGCGAATTGGAAAATTTAATAATAACGCTGGGCGATAAGAAGTTTAGGGCCGGACAGATATACCAGTGGCTGCATCAAAAGCTGATAACGGATTTTGATGAGATGACTAATGTATCAAAAGAGTTACGGGAAAAGCTAAAGGAAAAGTGTCGTTTGGTTGCGCTGAGAGAGGAAAAAGTTCAGGTTTCAAAGCTGGATGGAACGTCAAAGTATTTATTTGAGTTGTATGACGGTAATCTTATCGAGAGTGTGCTGATGAAGTATCACCATGGCAATTCTGTCTGTATATCATCACAGGTAGGATGTAGAATGGGGTGCAGATTCTGTGCCTCCACTTTGGATGGTATGGTGAGAAATCTTACACCCTCAGAAATGTTGGATCAGATATACAGAATACAGACCATAAGCGGTGAACGTGTGGACAATGTGGTTGTTATGGGTTCAGGTGAACCTTTTGATAATTTTGATAACCTGATTAAGTTTATTGGGTTGTTAAATAATGACAAAGGATTAAATATTAGTGCCAGAAATCTTACGGTTTCTACCTGCGGGTTAGTACCCAAGATATATGAGCTGGCGGAACATAAATTACAGATAACACTTGCGGTATCCTTGCATGCACCTAATGATGAATTGAGAAAAACTATGATGCCGATAGCTAATAAGTATTCTATTAAAGAGATTATGGCTGCTTGTAAGGCGTACATAGAAAAGACTGGTCGAAGGATATCATTTGAATATAGTCTTGTGAAAGGTGTCAATGATACAAGTGAGTGTGCGAAACAGTTGATTGATTTAGTAAAAGGTATGAATTGTCATATTAATCTTATTCCTGTAAACCCAATAAAAGAGAGGGATTACAAGCAATCGGAAGTAAAATCAATCAATGAATTTAAAAATAAACTTGAAAAAAATGGTATAAATGTTACTATAAGAAGGGAAATGGGCAGAGATATTGATGGTGCCTGTGGACAATTGAGAAAATCACATTTAGATAATAAATAGAAAAGGTTGCAGGATGCGACAGAATGGAGACAATATGAGGGCTTACGCAGCTACGGATGTAGGACTTAAGCGTAGTGTCAATCAGGATTATATCTATTCTTCTTTAGATGCAGTGGGCAAGCTTGCCAATCTGTTTATTGTAGCAGACGGTATGGGTGGACATAAAGCAGGTGATGTTGCCTCAAGATACACAGTTGAGAATTTTGTTGAACTGGTAAGTGGCTCTAAAGACAATGATATAATTACAGTTATCAATGATACTATAGCCAAGGTCAATAAAGGATTATATGAAAAGGCATGTTCGGACGAGGACTATGCAGGAATGGGAACTACGCTGGTTGCAGCTACCATAAGCAATGGTGTGTTAAAAGTTGCCAATGTAGGAGATAGTAGATTATATATAGTAGGTAAGGATATTAGACAGATTACAAGAGATCATTCTTATGTGGAAGAACTTGTTTCTAGTGGAAAGATTAATCGTACAGAGGCAAGGGAACATGAAAATAAGAATGTTATAACTCGTGCTGTTGGCGGATGTGAGTTTATCGAAGCAGAGATGTTTAGTGTGGAGATAAGCAAGGGTGACAGAATTGTTATGTGTTCGGATGGATTGTCTAATATGGTTGAAGATGATGACATCATGAAGGTTGTCAAGGAGTACGATGACTTGCAGGAGGCCTGCGAGTTACTTATAAAGATGGCTAATGACAATGGTGGTAAGGATAACATTTCAGTAATTATTATAGAACCATAGAATGAAAGGTAAAAAGTATGTTAAGAAAAGGATTATTTTTAGCAGACAGGTATGAGATAATTGAGCAGATAGGCACTGGCGGTATGTCAGATGTTTATAAGGCTAAATGTCATAAGTTAAATCGACATGTTGCTATTAAGGTGTTAAAGAAAGAGTTTAGTGAAGATAAGACATTTGTGTCAAAGTTCAGAGGTGAGGCACAGTCGGCAGCAGGGCTGATTCACCCTAACATAGTTAATGTTTATGATGTAGGAGACGAAGATGGTGTTTATTACATTGTAATGGAGCTTGTTGAAGGTATTACTCTTAAGAAGTATATCGAAAAGAGAGGTAAGATACCATACAAGGAAGCTGTAAGTATAGCTATTCAGGTTGCCAAAGGTATGGAGGCTGCTCACAGCCATCATATAGTTCATAGAGATATTAAGCCTCAGAATATTATTATTTCAAGAGATGGTAAGGTTAAGGTAACTGATTTTGGTATTGCTAAAGCGGCTACATCAAGTACCATTAATTCTTCTGCTATGGGTTCAGTTCACTATATATCACCGGAGCAGGCGCGTGGCGGATATTCAGATGAAAGAAGTGATATATACTCTTTTGGTATTACATTGTATGAGATGATAACAGGAAAAGTTCCTTTTGACGGGGATACAACTGTTTCAGTAGCGGTACAGCATATTCAGGAAGTGATTCCAAGTCCGTCAAAAATTGCTGAGGATGTTCCGGTGAGTGTTGATAATATTGTTCTTAAGGCAACACAGAAAAAGACCGATATGCGTTATCAGTCGGTTTCTGAACTTATAGATGATTTGAAGAAGTCACTTGTTATGCCTGATGTGAATTTTGTGAAGATTAATTCTGTATATTCAACGGCTCAGGTTGCATCAGATGTTGAAGAAGATGAAGAAGAAATTTATGACGATTCTATGCTTTTAGACGATGATGCAGATGATGAGGATGATGAGGATGCTGTAGCGGTGTCATATAAAAAAGAAAAAGAGTCAAGAAAAGTACATCCTGTAAGTGATGATGACGATGACGAGGCGGATGAGCGTATAGATAAAATTTTCAAGTGGTTTGGTATAATTATTGCTGCACTTATTGTGATACTTGTAATAGTGTTAGGTGTAAGAATATTTGGTGGTAGCAAAAAAGAGAATAAGCCGGTAGGTACAGCAGAATCTACAACGGCAACACAGCAACAGCAGCAAACCAATACATCACAGGCAGATGTTGAGATGGTAGAGGTTCCACCACTTGTAGGTCTTACTGAGGCGGAGGCGAAGAGCCGACTTAACGAAAGAGGACTTGGATATAAAGCGAATAACCAGACATCACAGTCTGTGGAGGCCGGCTATGTTATGGCACAGGATATACAGTCCGGAACTATGGTGAGCAAGAATTCTACGATTATTATAACTATAAGTATAGGACCGGAAAGTGTTACACTTCCTAATATTGCAGGTTATGCACAAAGTACTGCTATAGAAGTGCTTGAGGGATTAGGACTTAAGGTTGATAAGATAGTAGAAGAGTTCAGCAATGATTATGAGGCAGGTAAGGTTGTGAGACTTGAGCCTGAAGTTGGAGCAAAGGTTGCACCTGGTGGCAATGTTACAATAGTTGTAAGCAAGGGTAAGGAAAAGGTTACAGTACCTAATCTTGTTGGACTTACAAAAGAAGCTGCCATAAAGTTGCTGGAAGATCAGAAGCTTAAAGCTGAAGTTGTTGATGTTGAGGATAAGAGTAAGAAAAGTGGCGTTGTTATTTCGCAAGAATATGATGCTGAATCTAACGTAGAGGTTGATACTGTGGTTAAGATTTATGTCAACGTGTATGTAGAGCCGGAAACAAAGGAAACTACAGAACCAAGTACGGAGAAAAATTCAAGCTCTGAAATATCAAAGGAACCTGAATCTTCAAGCCAGTCTGCTAGTACAGGAGCAGGCACAGAGACAACTTCGCAGTCTAGCGGAGCAACGGAATAATATATGCAGGGAAAGATAATTAAAGGAATCGCAGGCTTTTACTACGTTCACGTAGAAGCCTGCGGTGTTTATGAGTGTAAAGCAAAGGGGATATTTAGAAATAAGAAGATTAAGCCCCTTGTTGGTGATAATGTCGACATAGAAATTATTGACGAAACCAATAAAATAGGTAATATAATTGACATTTTAACAAGAAAAAGCGAACTTATAAGACCTGCTGCAGCCAATATAGATCAGGCTCTTATTATATTTGCGGTAACTAATCCCGAACCTAATTACAATCTGTTGGATAGATTTCTTGTGATGATGGATTATCAAAGAGTTCCGACTGTTGTATGCTTTAATAAGGCAGATTTGGTTGATGAGGCTACCATAGAACAATTAAGGAGTGTATATGAAAGGTGTGGGTGCAAGGTTGTATTCACCAGTATGCGTAAGCATCAGGGAGTAGATACCATAAAAGAACTTATGGAGGGTAAAACAACT
Source organism: Lachnospira sp. (assembly GCA_045543195.1). Lineage (GTDB taxonomy): Bacteria > Bacillota > Clostridia > Lachnospirales > Lachnospiraceae > Lachnospira. Next base: position 369,502 of record JAZQME010000001.1, on the reverse strand, counting down.
ATTCTTGCCGGGCCTTCAGGTGTTGGGAAATCTACACTTACCAATCTGCTTAAGCCGGAAGCAGATATGGAAACCGGAGATATAAGCAGAATCGGCAGAGGTAAGCATACAACAAGGCATTCCGAGATATTTAATCTTTACGGAAGTACATATATATGTGACACTCCTGGATTTACATCACTTATGCTTCCTAGCCTTGAAAAGGAAGATTTAAGATTCTACTTTGAAGAGTTTTCACAGTATGAGGGAAAGTGCCGGTTTAATGGGTGCATTCATATAAATGAGCCGGATTGTGCTGTTAAAAATGCTGTGGCAGACGGCGTTATAAGTGATAAACGATATAAAAGCTACACAGAGTTATATGAAGAAATAAAGGCACAGAAGAAGTATTAATTCTATGTGCGGGAAAGAGGATTAGATGAATATATTATCGCCATCGTTACTTTCAGCTGATTTTACACAGTTGGGAGCACAGATAGAAGCAATTGATAACGCGGGAGCGGAATATATCCATGTGGATGTTATGGATGGGTTGTTTGTGCCGAGCATATCTTATGGAATGCCGGTTATAAAGTCTATCAGAAAAGCTACAAAGAAAGTGTTTGATGTACATCTGATGATTAATGAGCCTATAAGATATATTCAGGAGTTTGTTGAGTCAGGTGCGGATATTATAACTGTTCATATAGAGGCATGCGAAGATATGGAAGCTACACTTGATAAGATTAAGTCATATGGAGTTAAAGCAGGCATTACACTTAATCCGGCTACACATATATCAGCTATAGAACCATATCTTGATAAGGTTGATATGGCACTTGTTATGAGTGTTAATCCGGGTTTTGGAGGACAGAAGTTTATTGAAACATCTGTAGATAAGGTTAAGGAACTTAAGGCTTTAAAGGATGCCAAAGGACTGGGATTTGATATAGAAATAGATGGTGGTATCAATCTTGAAAATGTTGCGACAGTAGTTGAGGCTGGTGCCAATGTTATTGTGGCTGGTTCGGCAGTGTTTAAGGGAGATGCGGCTGACAATGTTAAGAAGTTTTTGGAGATTATGAATAAATAAAGGAGATAAAATAATTATGAAACTTGGAATCGTAGGACTTCCAAATGTAGGAAAGAGTACATTGTTTAATTCATTAACAAAGGCAGGCGCAGAGTCTGCAAACTATCCATTCTGTACAATTGACCCTAATGTGGGTATTGTTACAGTTCCGGATGAGAGACTTGATAAGCTTGCAGCACTTTACAATTCTGCAAAGATTACACCGGCTGTTATTGAATTTGTTGATATTGCAGGTCTTGTTAAGGGCGCTTCAAAGGGTGAAGGACTTGGAAATCAGTTCCTCGCTAATATTCGTGAGGTTGATGCAATCGTTCATGTGGTAAGATGTTTTGAGGATGCTAATATAGTTCATGTTGACGGTTCTGTAAGTCCGCTTAGAGATATTGAGACTATTAATCTTGAGTTGGTATTCTCTGATATGGAAGTTCTTGAGAGAAGACATGCTAAGCAGAAAAGAGCAGCTAATAATAACAAGGATATAGCAAAGGAAGTTGCTATGATAGAGCGTCTCATGAAGCATCTTGAAGAAGGTAATCTTGCTAAGAACTTTGAGAGAGAGGACGACGATGAGGAGGCATTCTTCAAGGAGTATAATCTTCTTACAGCGAAACCGGTTATATTTGCAGCCAATGTAACAGAGGATGATTTGGCTGATGATGGCAACAGTAACGCATATGTTAAGGAAGTTAGAGAGTTTGCTCAGAAGGAAAATTGTGGAGCCTTTGTTATCTGTGCCCAGATAGAGCAGGAAATTGCAGAGCTTGATGAAGACGAGAAGAAGATGTTCTTGGAGGATTTGGGCATAAGTTCGTCAGGACTTGACAAGCTTATAGCAGCAAGCTATGAATTGCTTGGCCTTATTAGTTACCTTACAGCTGGAGAGACAGAAACAAGAGCTTGGACTATTACAAGAGGTACAAAAGCACCTCAGGCGGCAGGAAAGATTCACAGCGATTTTGAGCGTGGATTTATCAAGGCAGAAGTAGTATATTTCCAGGATTTACTTGATTGTGGTACATACAATGCAGCTAAGGAAAAGGGCCTTGTTCGTATGGAAGGTAAAGAGTATGTGGTTAAAGATGGAGATGTAATTCTCTTTAGATTCAATGTGTAATAATTCAAAATACATAAAAAATACAATTCACACAAAACAATATCTTGTATAAAGGTTGAGTGAAAAACACAATATAAAGTGCTGATTAGGCGGAAGCTAGATTTTATCTAGCTTCCGCCTAATTTTTTTATAAAAAACTCTTGTTTTTTTCAAAAAAAGGGTATATTATTGACATTAAAGTGGTGGAAAGTGGTAACTTTGTGACACTAAATGGAGGAAAGTGGTAGAATTCTAACGAAAATTGTATGAATCAGAAGAGTGTGACCAGTTGATTCCAAGAATTTAAGGGTAAGGAGGAAACATGTCATGTTCATGGGTGAGTACAATCATTCGATAGACAGCAAGGGCCGTTTGATTATGCCTGCGAAGTTTCGTGAAGTGCTTGGCGACTCATTTGTCGTGACTAAAGGCCTTGATGGCTGTTTGTTTGTTTATCCTGACTCTGAGTGGAATATATTTGAAGAAAAGTTAAAAACGTTACCACTTACTAATAAGAATGCCAGACAATTCACGCGTTTCTTTCTTGCAGGAGCAGCAACCTGTGAGGTGGATAAACAGGGGAGAATACTTCTTCCACAGGTTCTTAGAGAGTTTGCAGAACTTGAAAAGGATGTGGTTTTAGTGGGAGTAGCTTCTAGAATTGAAATCTGGAGCAAGAAACATTGGGATGAGTCAATTAACAGTTACGACATGGATATGGATGAAGTGGCAGAAGATATGGCAAATCTCGGTTTTAGTATCTAATTGTTCAAGAGCACTATGCTTGAGATAAATGATTTTATGAAGGTGTGTCGGTTATGGAATTTAAGCACAAGTCAGTATTATTAGACGAAACTATTGAAAATCTTAATATCAAACCGAACGGGGTCTATGTGGATGGCACACTTGGTGGCGGTGGCCATTCACATGAGATCGCACGCCGACTAACGGAGGGCGGAAGACTTATTGGTATTGATCAGGATGCTGATGCTATAGCGGCAGCAACTAAGCGCCTTTCGGAGTTTTCTGACAGAGTTACTATAGTTCGTAACAATTACTGCAATATTGAGCAGGTTTTGAATGAACTTGGTATTGATAAGGTTGATGGTATTGTTCTTGATTTAGGAGTGTCTTCGTATCAGCTTGATACAGCAGAAAGAGGATTTACATATAAGGTAGATGCACCGCTGGATATGAGAATGGACCAAAGGCAGGAGATTACAGCTAAGGATATAATTAATGGTTATAGTGAGATGGATCTTTACAGAGTAATCAGGGATTATGGAGAGGACAAGTTTGCTAAGAATATTGCTAAACACATTGTGGCGGCAAGAAAAGAAAAAACTATTGAGACTACATTTGAGTTAAATGAACTTATTAAAGCTGCAATTCCTATGAAATTTAGAGTTGCAACAGGTCATCCGGCCAAGAAAACATTTCAGGCAATTCGAATTGAATTAAACAAGGAACTTGATGTGTTGGAAAACTCAGTGGACACTATGATAGACAAGCTTTCTGATGGTGGAAGAATATGTATTATTACATTTCATTCTCTTGAAGACAGAATTGTAAAGACAAGATTTAAATACAATGAAAATCCATGTACATGTCCACCGGACTTTCCGGTATGTGTGTGCGGTAATAAGTCTATGGGTAAGGTTATTACTAGAAAGCCCATTGTACCATCGGATGAGGAATTAGAGGAGAATAAGAGATCTAAGAGCTCTAAATTGAGAGTTTTTGAAAAATGTTATTAATAATCAGGGAGGGATAAAATATGGCACGTGAAGTTAGAAAAACAACTGCAAGATATGCAGGTCGTGCGGATTATGTCAGTGGAAGTGCTGCAAGAAAGTTGAGCGCTGCCCAGGCAGCACCACAGGTTGAGAGAAGAAGACGTGTGGAAACAGAGGAAGAGAAAAGAGAGAGACTTTTAAGAGAGCAGAAGATTAGAAGAGCTAATCATATGAATTTCTTATATACAGTAGCGGTAATTGGTGTTGTTGTGTTAATATTTACTGTGTGCTGTCAGTATTTGCAGTCACAGGCAACAGCAAAAGCTAATGCTGCTGAGGTGGCAAGATTACAGTCAGAACTTACAGAACTTACTATTGCTAATGATGAGCTTGAAGTTCGTGTTAATGCTGGTATAGATTATGATGCAATATATAACACAGCTGTTAAAGAACTTGGTATGGTGCATCCAAAGAAAAGCCAAGTGATAACATTTGATGCAGGTGAAAGTGAGTATGTAAAGCAGTATGCACAGATACCATCAGCTGATTGAGGTTGATTGAGTTTGGTCAAAATTGGGAGAGTTATATGACTGAAGGTTCGAGAGTAAGAAGTAGTAAACAAAGAAGAAAAAGAGCTATGCTTAGGAGTGCCCGTAATAAGATGGGGGCTACGTTCATAATATTTGTTATAGTGTTAATTGTGCTGTCAGGTAGAATACTTTACATTAATTACAATCATGGTGAGGCGTATTCCAAAATTGTTCTAAATCATCAGTCTTACACATCAACTACATTGCCATATAAAAGAGGGCAGATACTGGATAGCAATGGAACAGTATTAGCTTATAGCGAAAAGGTCTATAATCTTATATTAGATCCGAAAGTGCTTTTATCATATGAGGAGTGTAAGGATACAACACTTAATGCGCTTGTTCAGTGTTTTGAACTTGATAGGGCTGAATTGGAAAATATATTGTCAACTAAGAGTACAAGTCAGTATGAGAAACTTCTGAAAGAGCTTACGGAAGATGATATAGCGGAATTTAAGGCTTTAAAAGAAGATGATAGTACAGGCAGTGGTATAAAAGGTGTGTGGTTTGAGGAAAGCTACATAAGAAAGTATCCATATGGACAGCTGGCTTGCGATGTTTTGGGTTTTGCGAGTGTGGCTAACGGTGGTGAATTAGGACTTGAGCGTCAGTACAATGATGAGTTGTCGGGGGTAGATGGTGCGGCATATACTTATGTGAACGATCAGCTTCAGGCACAGTCGGTACAAAAAGAGGCGGTTGATGGATACAATGTTGTGACTACTATAGATTACAAGATTCAGAGTGCGGTGGAGAGTAATATTGCAAAAGTTATGGAGGGAAGTCCGGCAACTGCAACATCTGTAGTGGTTATGAATCCTAATAATGGCGAAGTATTGGCTATGGCAAATTACCCGTTTTTCAATCTTAATAATCCGAGAGATTTGAGTGGGGTATACACAGAGGAAGAACTGAAAGCAATGAATGACGAGGCACAGTTAGATGCTATGTATGCTCTTTGGAGTAATTACTGTGTATCACAGGTGTTTGAACCGGGTTCTACATTTAAGCCGTTTGTTGTAGCAGCAGCATTGGAGGAAGGCGTTATAAAGGATGGCGATAAGTTTAGTTGCCTTGGATTTATTAATATGGCAAATTATAGGCTTAATTGTCATAACAAGAAAGGACATGGAATGCTAGATATTAGCGGTGCATTAGAACAGTCTTGTAATCCATGTATGATGCAGATAGGTGCTAAAATAGGAACTGTGAAATTTGCTAAGTATCAGAATCTTTTTGGCTTTGGAAATAAAACGAGAATTGATTTGCCTGGTGAAGAAATAGGTATCGTGTATGGTAATAATATGACAGCACTTGACTTAGCTTGTATATCTTTTGGACAGAATATTAATGTTACTATGATTCAGATGAGTGCAGCTTATTCGTCCCTTATGAATGGTGGTAATTATTATCAGCCACATATGGTGAAACGTATAGAGAAAGCTAGTGGAGAAGTTGTTAGAACTTATGATGCCAATCTGGTTAAACAGACGGTTACGGAAGAAACATCAGCTTTAATTAATAAATATTTGCGAGCTGTAGTTAATGAAGGAACTGCTGCGGATGTTAAAATTGCAGGATATGACATAGGTGGTAAGACTGGTACAGCACAGAAAATTCCAAGAGCAGACAAAAAGTGGGTAGTATCGTTTATTGGCGGAGTCCCTATGGATAAACCACAGTATTTAGTGTTTGTACTTGTGGATGAGCCTTATGGGACATCAGGAACTAATAATTACTCATTGGATGCTAAGAAAATATTTATCGGTATTATGAACGATTTGTTGCCATATATGGGAGTGTATAAAGATACACAGGAAGAAAAGGTGGAAAATGTTGATGTACCGATTGATACAGGTGTTGAGCTTCCGGATATGAGTGGTGCAGGTCAAACTGAAAGTGAAACTAGTGCAGGTGAAACTGCTAATCAACCGGAAAGTTTGAGTGAGAGTCAATCTGTAAGTAAACCTCAGAGCAGATAGTTATGATAAAATACAACTGAATAGTAAGAATAACCCCAAATTGTTGCTAATAATATATTATAAATGTGTCACGATTTGGGGTTTTTTATGGACAATAAAGTGCGCACACGTCACAGACGCAAAGTGATTGTTATGCTCCTTGTGATAATTGTATGTATGCTTTTTCTTGTGGGCAGGCTTGTTTATGTTATGGTAATAAGGTCAACCTATTATCTTGAACTTGCCCAGGAGCTTCATGAAAGAGAGCGAAGTATAAAGGCAGCACGGGGCAGAATTCTTGATACCAATGGAGTAGTGCTTGCTGATAATAAGACTGTATGTACAATATCGGTAATCAATAGTCAGATAACGGACAAAGAAGCAGTTGTTGATATGCTTGTAAAGGAGCTTGGACTGACTGAGGAAGAAGTCAGAAAGAGGGTTGAGAAGGTGTCGGCTATTGAAAGGGTTAAAGCCAATGTCGATAAAGAAACTGGTGATAGAATCAGAGAATATAATATGGATGGTGTTAAAGTAGACGAAGATTATAAAAGGTTTTATCCATATAGTACACTGGGTTCAAAGGTACTTGGCTTCACTGGTGCTGATAATCAAGGGATTGTAGGGCTGGAGTCAAAGTATGATGCGGTATTGGCAGGTGAGAAAGGTCAGATATTGACTTTAACAGATGCGTGGGGGATAGAACTTAACGGAAGTGAGGAAAAGCGTGAGGAACCTGTGGCCGGTAGTGATCTATACATAAGCATTGATTATAATATACAGTCATATGCACAACAATTAGCGGAAAAGACATTGACACAAAAAAATGCAAAGAGTGTGTCTATTATAGCTATGAATCCGCAGAATGGTGAAATATTAGCCATGACCAGCGTCCCTGAATATGATCTGAATACTCCGTATGAACTGAATGTAAGTCCGGAGAATATCACCGGAAACAAAATGGATGCGCTTAATAATATGTGGCGAAACTTTTGCATTAATGATACCTATGAACCAGGGTCTATATTTAAAATAGTTACGGCTACGGCTGCGTTGGAGGAAGGTGTGGTGTCTTTAGAGGATAAGTTTAGCTGTATAGGTCATGCGACGGTGGCTGATAGAAGAATACGTTGCCATAAAATAGCTGGTCATGGAACACAGACTTTTACCGAAACGGTTATGAATTCCTGTAATCCGGCTTTTATAGAATGGGGCAGACGTGTTGGGACGGACAAATTTTATACGTATATGGGTAGACTGGGACTTCTTAGAAAGACTGGAATAGATCTGCCGGGAGAGGCGGGGACTATTATTCATAAGAAGGAAAATGTGAAGGAAGTGGAGCTTGCTACTATGTCATTCGGACAGTCCTTTCAGATAACGGCTATACAGATGTTGAGAACTGCCAGTGCTATAGTGAATGGAGGTAATCTTGTAACACCACATTTTGCAGTAAAGAGTGTTGCGTCAGACGGTCAGACAGTTACCGAATATAATTATGAGGTTGCCACTGGAGCTATAAGTAAGGAAACCAGTGATAAGATGAGAAGTGTTCTTTGGCAGGTTGTTGAGACGGGTGGTGGTAATAAGGCTCGTATAGAGGGTTTTTCTATAGGTGGAAAAACTGCGACATCACAAAAACTTCCCAGAAGCGAGAAGAAATACATTTCTTCATTTGTTGGGTTTGCACCGGTGGATAATCCACAGATTATAGCCATGTGTATTATTGATGAGCCTCAAGGGGTTTATTATGGTGGCACAATAGCGGCACCGGTTATAAAAGAGTTATATGAAAATGTGTTACCATACCTTGAAATTAGTGGTAATTGATAGTAAAATAATAAAGATACAGTGAGGAAGAGAGGAATGGCTGTAATGATGAATCTTGATAATAAAAATGTGCTCGTTGTAGGTACCGGAATAAGTGGTATGGGGGCAGTGAAGCTACTTAATCAGGTGGGTGCCAATGTGGTTTTATATGATGGTAACGACAAGCTTACGGTAGAAGAAGTAAAGGTTAAACTGGCAGGAGAGAAAGCGGATATAATTATAGGGGAATTAGAGGAGGCTGTATTAAAGGGCCTTGATTTAGCGGTTATAAGTCCGGGTGTTCCTATAGACAGTCCGATAGTTCTTAAGGTTAAGTCAGCAGGAATTACGGTGTGGGGCGAGGTAGAGCTTGCTTACAATTATGATAAGGGAACAGTGCTTGCTATAACAGGTACTAATGGTAAAACAACAACCACTGCTCTTGTAGGACAGATTGTAGGCGCATGGGCTGAAAAAACGTTAGTTGTTGGCAATATTGGTAATTCATATACGAAGGAAGTGTTCAATACTACTGATAATTCTTATACAGTTGCTGAGATAAGCAGTTTTCAGTTGGAAACAGTGCATGAATTTGCGCCTAAGGTAAGTGCCATACTTAACATTACACCGGATCATCTTAACAGACACTACACAATGGAATGTTACGCGCAGACTAAGGAGCTTATTAGTGCAAAGCAGACTAAGGCTGAGACTTGTGTATTAAATTATGATGATGAGATGCTAAGAGAATTTGGAGCTAAGTGTTCTGCATCTGTAGTATGGTTTTCAAGAAAAGAAGTGCCGGAAGTTGGTGCATTCTTAGATGGAGATATGATTAAGTATACAGATGGTACAACGGTGAGTGATGTTATCAATGTATATGATATGAATCTTATAGGTGCCCACAATTACGAGAATGTTATGGCGGCTATTGCCATAACTAAGGCAGCCGGAGTTCCGGATGATATAATTGTGTCAGAGATAAGACGTTTTAAGGCTGTTGAACATAGAATAGAATATGTTGCAACCAAGAATGATGTTTTGTATTATAACGATTCCAAAGGAACTAATCCGGAAGCATCAGTTAAGGCTATAGAGGCTATGTCAAGACCGACTATCCTTATAGGTGGAGGTTATGACAAAGGTTCTGAGTATGATTTGTACGTCAAGGCGTTTGGAGATACTGTTAAGTTGTTGGTACTTATAGGTCAGACTAGTGAAAAGATTGCTGAAACCGCAAGAAGATATGGTTTTCACAATATAGTTTTTGCAAACTCCATGGAGGAGGTTGTGAAGATATGTGCAGAGCATGCGATTCCGGGAGATGCGGTATTGTTATCGCCTGCCTGTGCAAGTTGGGGCATGTTTGATAATTATGAACAGCGTGGTAATATGTTTAAAGACTATGTTAATGCTTTGTAGAGTTGGGGTCTTATATGGAAGAGAATAATGAAGTAAAGAAAAAGAAAAAGTTAACAAGCCGGTATTTTGACTATAGTCTGTTGTTTGTTGTTGTATTTATGGCTGGTTTTGGTGCTATTATGATATATAGTGCAAGCTCTTATGCGGCACAGATGGATGGGTTGTCTTCAGAGTACTATTTTATCAGACAGGTATTGTATTCCGGAATAGGTCTTGTAGGTATGTTTGTAACTTATAAGATAGATTATAGGTACTGGAGGAAATTAGCTCCAATTGTATTCATCGGTTCAATACTTTTGATATTTATGCTTATTCCCTTTGGTTCATCTGCCAATGGTGCGACCCGTTGGATTAGATTTGCAGGAATAGGTGTGCAGCCGGCGGATATTGCTAAAACAGCGGTTATTGTTATGGTTTCGGCGTTGTGCTGTGGCTTGGGCGAGAAAATGAAAAAGTTTAGATATGTAATTGCTGTTTGTGGAGCTACAGCGGGTGTTCTCGCTGTGCTTATATATGTCATATCCAATAACTTAAGTAGTGCATTGATAGTTCTGGCTATTGCGCTTGTTATGACATTTATTGCATATCCGGGCTATAAGATATATATAGCGGTAGCCAGTGCAGTTGGAGCTGCGGTTGTTGCGTTATATAGTTATGTTATGAGTATGATGAAGTCGGGAACTACACCGGATAACTTCCGTTTGGAACGTATTCTTGTGTGGACTAATCCGGAGAACTATGCTACAGGAAAAGGTTTTCAGACTGTTCAGGCACTGTATGCTATTGGTTCAGGCGGGCTGTTTGGTAAGGGCTTGGGAAAAAGTCTTCAGAAGTTAGGATATATTCCTGAGTCTCAGAATGATATGATATTTGCCATAATATGCGAAGAATTGGGACTTTTTGGTGCAGTGTGTGTAATATTTGTATTTGGAATAATGCTTTGGAGAATAGCAAGTATTTCTCAAAATGCACCGGATTTGTTCGGTACTATGCTGGCGGCTGGCGTGTTTGCACATATTGCAGTTCAGGTAGTGCTTAATATAGCTGTTGTTACCAATTTTATTCCTAATACAGGTGTATCGTTACCGTTTATTAGTTATGGAGGTACTTCCAGTGTAGTATTGCTGGCGGAGATAGGTATTGTTCTTAATATATCCAGCAAGATAAAACAGGAAAAGTAACTTTGATGAAGAGGTTTGGAGTAATTATAATATGAGTTCTAGATTGAGAGTAACAGACGGAGGGAAACAATATAGACCCTTGCGTGATTCAAGGAAGCAACCGCGTGGAAAGGGAGCATACATAAAGTGGGGAATGATTGTGTTGCTGTTATTGGTGATAGTTTTTATTGCTTCGTCTTTTGCAGTGTTTAGGGTTGTGGATGTGCAGTATGAAGGAAGCGGACAGTATGATAAGGAAGAATTGAATCAGCTTATATTTGAAACAGATTCCCCGAATGCTTTGTTCTTTAAGTTTTTTGGCAAAAAGGATAAAGAGATTCCGTTTGTTGAGAAGTATGACGTTGATATTAAGTGGCCCAACAAAATGCATGTTACTGTATATGAAAAACCTATAGTTGGTTATATAAGTTATATGGGGTGCAATATGTATTTTGACAGAGAGGGAATGGTGGTGGAAAGTTCCTCTAAAAGCTATGAAGGTGTTCCGGAAGTTTACGGACTTAAGTTTGATTCTATAGTGCTTAATACAAAGCTTAATGTAGGGGATGAAGAACTGTTTGCAAGGATACTTGAGTTGACACAAGGCTTTGATAAGCACGAGCTTGATATTGACAGAATTGTGTTTGATTCTTCATATAAAGTGGTTCTTGACATAGGAGATATCAAGGTAGAACTGGGAGATCCTAAGGACTGTACAGAAAAGTTGTATATATTAAAGAGAATGTCTGCCGGGCTTATAGGACTCAAAGGCACTTTGAAGCTTGCAGATTACGATGGAACAGAAACTTCAATTATTTTTACAAAAGAAAATTAAAAAATATATTGATATTTTTAGAAAAAAATTATATTATATTTTGTAGTGCAAAAAAAGGATTTTAAGGAGGCAGTACTTTGTTAGAGATTAAAACGAATGATTCAGAAGCATCAGCAAAGATTATAGTAGTGGGTGTTGGTGGCGCTGGTAACAACGCTGTCAATAGAATGATAGATGAGAATATTAGTGGAGTAGAGTTTATCGGTATTAATACAGATGGACAGGCTTTACAGTTATGTAAGGCACCAACAGCGATTCAGATTGGTGAGAAGCTCACAAAGGGACTTGGTGCAGGTGCACAGCCTGAAATCGGTGAGAAGGCCGCTGAGGAGAATATAGAAGAACTTACAGAGTCAATTAAGGGCGCAGATATGGTTTTCGTTACTTGTGGTATGGGTGGCGGAACTGGTACAGGTGCAGCGCCGGTAGTTGCTAAGATTGCTAAGGATATGGGTATCCTCACAGTAGGTGTTGTTACAAAGCCTTTTAAGTTTGAGGCTAAGACCCGTATGACTAATGCTATTGCAGGTATTGAGAAGTTAAAGGAGAATGTTGATACACTTATCGTTATTCCTAATGACAAGCTCCTTGAGATTGTAGATAGAAGAACAACCATGCCGGATGCCTTAAAGAAGGCAGATGAGGTGTTACAGCAGTCAGTTCAGGGTATTACAGACCTTATTAATGTTCCGGGTCTTATTAATCTTGACTTTGCTGATGTAAAGACTGTTATGATTGATAAGGGTGTGGCTCATATTGGTATTGGTAGTGCCACAGGCGATGATAAGGCTATTGAAGCTGTTAAGAAGGCTGTTACAAGTCCACTTCTTGAGACAACTATTGAGGGAGCTTCACACGTTATTATCAATATTTCAGGTGATATCAGCCTTATTGAGGCTAATGAAGCAGCAAGCTATGTTCAGGAACTTGCAGGAGAGAATGCTAATATTATCTTTGGTGCTATGTATGATGAGACAAGCACAGATACAGCAACTATTACTGTTATTGCTACAGGCCTTGAAGATGGTGATATTAACAGTGTATTTGCAGGTATGGGAAGAGTTCCAGTTGCTCAGACAACAGTTAAGCAGCCATATACATACGCAGGTGCTACACAGCCAACAGCTCAGCCTGTTCAGCCATTGCCGGGCATTAAGCAGCCGGGTGTGGTAACTAGCAGTGTAAAAGAGAAGGGAATTAATATTCCAACATTCTTACAGAAGGGTAAGAAGTAGTTAGATATTTGCTTTAGTTAGATTAAGGGATATAGTCGTAGGATTATATCCTTTTTTTATTGGTGTAAGGTAGTGTTATATTGACATTTTTATATCAAAGTGATAGTGTTATACTATATTTATGTACGATTTAATGTTATGAGATACGAGGAACCGATTGATGTACGAATCGGTCTAGAATATAGGAGATTGGCTATGAAGTTTGGAATAAAAAGGATTATTTCGCTATTAATGGTAGTTGTTTTTATGTCTGCAATGATACATATGAGTTATGTACAGGTTGAGGCTAGCACTGTTGTTGATGCGAAGTTGTTTTCTAATATTAATGCTTCGGATGTTTTTTTGAAACAACCGCTAGGTTCTTCAACGTGTACACTGTATGGTAATGCTATGATGCTTAGACGCGCTGCCATTATAAGGGGGGATAGTGATTGGAAAAGTATAACAGCAGATGCTATATCTTCTACGGCAAGGCTACCGGGAGTGGGAGTGTATTGGTATTATACATATAAAGGATTGAGTGTTTCGCATACCCGTTTGCCATTAGGAGAGGATGCTAAGAAGGCTTATTTGATTGAGCTTTTAAAACAGCACCCGGAAGGTGTGGTTTTATTTGATGAAAATAAGATTACAAGCAGTGATAATAATCGCGGAGGTAGTACTCATGCGATTTTGCTTACGGATTATACGGATGGAGTGTTTTACTATGCAGATCCTAATCCGAAAATTGCATCAGGAAGAATTCCTATGACAGCTAATTCAACAGTTACCATAGCTATGGCTGACAGATATTGGTATGTTAAAACCCATGTAACATCGCTGACTGAACCGAAGGCTGTTTTATCAGGATGTTCAGGAGGTGTTGGTACTGTCACGGTTAATGGATGGGCATTTAATAATAAGAATTTGGCTAAAGCGGTAGAGATATTGGTGTATGTTGGTACATCTAGAGAAGCTGGTGGAACAACGGTGTATAAAGTTAAGGCGAATGCCTATAGAGAAGATGTTGATGAAATGTATGGTGTAGGAAAGTATCATGGTTTTAATGAGATATGGAAAACTAATCTTCATGGCACACAGAAGGTATATGTATACGCAGTTTTTGAATCAGGTGCGACACCTGTTTTGATAGGTTCGAAGACTGTTAATATAGCGAAAGAAGTTCCGTGTACGGGAATAGTATTAAATAAAACTAATGTTTCGCTTAGGAAAAAGGGAGAGTCTCTGCCTTTGACAGCAACGATACAGCCGGGCAATGCTACTAATAAATCGGTTGTTTGGCGAAGCAGTAATACAGCAGTGGCAACAGTGAATTCACAGGGAGTAGTTACAGCAGTGGGAGAAGGTAATGCTACCATCACGGTTACTACGGTAAGTGGAGGGAAAGTCACAGCATGTGATGTAGAGGTCATATATGATGATATAGAAAAGGTTGATGAAAATATGTATGTGTGGGAGGATATTGCACTAAAAAAGTGCATTGTGTGGTATCAATGTAACGGATTATAAGATTTAGGTATATATCAAAAAAATATTAATATACCCACTCAAAGCGACATTTTTTTCAAATACATCCATTTATAATACACATTGTCAGGAGGTGATAAGACAATTGTAATATATTTGGATGTATTTTTTTTGACCAATCTTTTGATGGATTATGTGGTGCTTTACATAGTAAGTAAGATCTGCAGATTTGCTGCCACTAAGCTGCGGATACTTCTTTCTGCCACTTTTGGTGCCGCGTGGTCTGTTGTAGAGATTTTGGTTCCGGAAAAAATGCATTGGTTGACGATTGTATGTACATATATTTTAATCAGCTTTCTTATGATTAAAATATGTGCTTTTCCATGTAAATTACAGGATGCGTTAAAAGGTGTTGTTGTGCTTTATGGCGTAACATTTGTGCTGGCAGGAGCTGTACATATGCTTTATTACAATACCTATGCGGGGTATTTTATAAAGCAGGTTATTTTAAATGACAGTGATTTGCTGTTGTTTGTGATGGTGTCGGCAGTGCTTTTGTATCTGATACTTGTTCAATTCTTTAAAGTAAAGGCTTATGGAGATAAGATATGCAGGGTGCGTATTGAATTATGCGAACAATGTATTGAGTTAAAGGGTATGATTGATACAGGAAATGTTTTGACAGACCCATATAGTGGGAAACCGGTATGTGTTGCACAAAAAACACATTTTAATAGCATTCTTAGTGAAATAAATAATTGGTATGAACTTGGATACCATATGATTCCTTTTAGTTCCCTGGGGTGTGAACAGGGAGTGTTGGAGGTCATTACAGCGGATAATATGTACATATACTACAAAGACAGTGAAATTAAGGTTGAAAAGGCATTGATTGGGCTTGCGGATACAGTGCTGTCTGCAGATGGAGAGTTTGATATGCTGATTAATGCAAGGATTGTAAAATGACACAAATAAGTGGAGGTTAAATATGTTGCTTAAGGTTGCAGTACAGGATAGATTTCAGCTAAAGGTGGTTCCAACATTTAAGAATTTAATGTTTTTAAAACAGCAGGATGTGCATTACATAGGAGGTTCAGATGTGCTTCCGGCACCGCTTGAGGCAGAGGATGAAGCAAGGATTATAAATATGCTGGGGAGTGATGATGATAAAAAGGCGAAATCAGAGCTTATTGAACATAATTTAAGACTTGTGGTATATATTGCTAAAAGATTTGATAATACGGGTGTGGGAGTTGAAGATTTGATATCTATAGGAACGATAGGTCTTATTAAGGCTATTAATTCTTATAAGCCTGATAAGAATATCAAGCTTGCTACATATGCTTCAAGATGTATAGAGAATGAGATTCTTATGTACCTTAGAAGGAACAGTAAAACTAAGGCGGAAGTGTCTATTGATGAGCCGCTGAATGTAGACTGGGATGGCAATGAACTATTGTTGTCAGACATACTTGGAACAGACGAAGATATTATATATAAAGATCTTGAGAATGAAGCAGAACGCAAAATGCTTAATAACGCTATAGATAAGCTGTCTGACAGAGAAAGACTTATAGTGGATTTGCGTTATGGACTTAGCGCAAGTAATGGTGAGGAGAAGACTCAGAAGGAGGTTGCCGATATGCTTGGCATCTCTCAGTCTTATATATCAAGGCTTGAGAAGAAGATTATTGGCAGATTAAAAAAAGAGATGGTTAAATATTCATAGATTCCCTCTTTGTAAAAAGCGGAGATTTGAGACTGTAACGGTTTGCAAATTTCTGCTTTTTTACTTGACAATTAGGGAAGATTTATAGAAAATAATATATAATGTGCATATTGTGTGCATTTGGCTTGTGTAAAGCCTTAAGTTAACTTTGATGGAGAAAGATAATGGCAAAGATAAATCAGAAAAATATCAGAAATTTTAGTATTATAGCACATATTGATCATGGTAAGTCTACACTGGCAGATCGTATTATTGAAAAGACAGGACTTCTTACAAGCAGAGAGATGCAGGAGCAGGTTCTTGACAATATGGACCTTGAAAGAGAGCGTGGTATCACTATTAAGGCACAGTCAGTACGTACTGTATATAAAGCACAGGATGGTGAGGAGTATATATTTAATCTGATTGATACTCCGGGACATGTTGATTTCAATTATGAGGTGTCTCGTGCACTTGCCGCCTGTGACGGTGCTATACTTGTAGTTGATGCGGCGCAGGGTATAGAAGCTCAGACGCTTGCTAATGTGTACTTAGCGCTTGACCACGATTTGGATGTGTTTCCTGTTATTAACAAGATTGATCTTCCAAGTGCAGAACCACAGCGTGTTATTGATGAGATAGAAGATATTATTGGTATTGAGGCGCAGGATGCACCTCTTATATCTGCAAAGAATGGTATTAATATTGAAGGTGTGCTTGAAAGCATAGTGGAAAAGATTCCGGCACCGTCAGGCTCGCCGGATAATCCGCTTCAGGCGCTTATATTTGACTCGTTGTATGATGCTTACAAGGGTGTTATTGTATTCTGCCGTATTAAGGAAGGTACTGTTAAGAAGGGTACTAAGATTAAGATGATGGCAACAGGTGCAGTGGAAGAGGTTGTTGAGGTTGGATACTTTGGAGCAGGCCAGTTTATACCATGTGACGAGCTTTCTGCTGGTATGGTTGGTTATATAACAGCCAGTATTAAGAATGTTTCAGATACCCGTGTAGGTGATACTATTACTGACTTTAACAATCCTTGTGCAGAGCCGCTTCCGGGATACAAGAAGGTTAACCCTATGGTTTACTGCGGTATGTATCCTGCAGACGGTTCAAAGTATCAGGATTTGAGAGAGGCGTTGGAGAAGTTGCAGCTTAATGATGCTTCGCTTCAGTTTGAGCCGGAAACATCTATTGCATTAGGATTCGGTTACAGATGTGGTTTCTTAGGACTTTTGCACCTTGAGATTATTCAGGAGCGTTTGGAGAGAGAATATAATCTTGACCTTGTGACAACTGCACCGGGTGTTATTTATAAGATTCATAAGACTAATGGTGAGGTTATAGAACTTACCAATCCTTCTAATATGCCTGACCCGTCAGAGATTGATTATATGGAAGAGCCTATGGTTAGTGCAGAGATTATGGTTACAACAGAGTACGTAGGTTCTATTATGAAGCTTTGTCAGGAGAGACGAGGCATATACAACGGTATGGAGTATATTGAGCAGTCAAGAGCATTGCTTAAGTATGATTTGCCACTTAATGAGATTATTTATGATTTCTTCGATGCACTTAAGTCACGTTCAAGAGGCTATGCTTCATTTGATTATGAGCTTAAGGGTTATGAAAAGTCAAAGCTTTGCAAACTTGATATTCTTATCAATAAAGAGGAAGTGGATGCCCTTTCATTTATTGTATTTCAGGGCAGTGCAGAGGAGCGTGGACGTAAGATGTGTGAGAAGCTTAAGGAAGAGATTCCGCGCCAGCTCTTTGAGATTCCTATTCAGGCTGCTATCGGAAGCAAGGTTATTGCAAGAGAGACTGTTAAGGCGCTTCGTAAGGATGTTCTTGCTAAGTGTTACGGTGGTGATATTTCGCGTAAGAAGAAGCTTCTTGAAAAGCAGAAGGAAGGTAAGAAGAGAATGCGTCAGATTGGTAATGTAGAGATACCACAGAAGGCGTTTATGAGTGTTCTTAAGCTTGATGAGGAATAATTATGAATAGATTTGTTAATTCTATACAGAATAATGGACAGAGCAGTAAAGAGAATAACAAACAAGCAATGGGGATATATGTACATATCCCCTTTTGTGTACGCAAATGTGTGTATTGCGACTTTCTTTCAGCTCCGGCTGATGATACCACAAAGAAAGCGTATATGAAGGCTCTGATAAAAGAGATTGAATACTTTGCAAAAGCGAATGCGAAAGAAGTGGAAAAAAGAACTGTTAAAACTATATTCTTTGGTGGTGGAACGCCTACGGTGGTGGAAGCAGAAGATATAACGAATGTTCTTAACACCATAAGGAAATATTTTCTTGTTGAAGCAGGGGCGGAGATTACTATAGAATGTAATCCGGGAACTTTAGATGAAAAGAAGGCGTCTGAGTATGTAAAGGCTGGTATTAACAGAATAAGTTTTGGTTTGCAGTCACCGGATGGTAAACTGTTAAAAATGTTAGGAAGAATTCACTCCTTTGCCCAGTTTGACGAGAGCGTAAGAATCGCAAGGACAGCTGGAATAAGCAATATCAATATTGATGTTATGTCAGCACTGCCGGGACAGAGTCTTGCAGGATATATAGAAGGATTAAAGAAGGTTCTTGAGTATGAGCCGGAACATATATCGGCATATAGTCTCATTGTTGAAGAGGGGACACCCCTTTGTGAGAATCCGGAAAGCTTCCCCAAGTTGCCGGGGGAAGATGAGGAGCGGGAAATGTATTATGAGACGGACAAGCTTCTTAAGGCTTATGGATATGAGCGTTATGAGATATCCAATTATGCAAAGGTAGAAAAGGAGTGTCGTCATAATCTTTCCTATTGGGACAGAGTGGATTACATGGGTTTTGGTATAGGTGCCGCTTCGTTGTTTAATGGCAAAAGAATGAATAACATATCGGACATAGAGGAATATATAAGAAAGGCCGGATGTGAAAATGTGTATGAAGAAGTTACGGTTCTTTCAAAAGAAGATTCTATGGAAGAGTTTATGTTCTTGGGACTGCGTAAAATGTGCGGTGTAAGTTTAAATGACTTTAAGCAAAGCTTTGGTGTAAATATGCTGGATGTGTATGGCGAGATTATACGAAAAAATGTGAACGCAGGACTTTTGGAGTATGTGAATTGCTGTGACGAAAAAGAAGGTTCTGTGGAAGGGATTCGTCTGACTTCAAAGGGGATAGATGTAAGCAATATGGTTTTAGCGGACTTCTTGTTGTCTTAGATTAAACCCACATTGGTGTGAAATAGTAATGGCATAGCAGTGCTTATGCACAAAATGTTATAAATGCTAAAATGGAGGAAAAGTATGAAGAAATTGACTGAAAACATAAGCTATATCGGTGTGGATGACACTAAGAGTAAATTGTTTGAGAATCAGTATCCAATTGTTAGCGGCGTATCATATAATTCGTATCTTATAAGAGATAGGAAAGTTGCTGTTATGGATACTGTTGATGAGATTGCTACTGATGCGTGGTTTGATAATCTTGAAGAAGCTTTGGAGGGAAAGGCTCCTGATTATCTTGTGATTTCTCATCTTGAGCCGGATCACTCTGCTAATATAGAGAGATTTATGCAGAAATATCCTGAAACTATAATTGTAGGTAATGAAAAGACCTTTTCAATGTTGCCGCAGTTTGTTGATGTTGAAATTAGAACAGAGCAAAGACATGTTGTAAAGGAAGGGGATGAACTTTCATTGGGAAGTCATACTCTTAAGTTTTTTATGGCGCCTATGGTGCATTGGCCTGAGGTAATGGTGGCATATGAATTGAGTCAGAGGATTCTCTTTAGTGCGGATGCATTTGGTATGTTTGGTGTGCAGGGAGAGGCTTTGTTTAGTGACGAGATAGAAGGAATGCCGGGTGCATGGTCAGGTGAGGCAAAAAGATATTATGCCAATATAGTTGGTAAGTATGGCAATGTAGTGCAGGTATTACTTAAAAAGCTTGCCAATGTTGAGATTGCTATGATTGCGCCTCTGCATGGGCTTGTGCTTAGAGGAAGACTTGATTACTATCTTGAAAAATACAATAAGTGGAGTAATTATGAAGCGGAGGAAGATGGCGTTGTGATAGCATATGCCACACTTCATGGCAATACAAGAAAGGCGGCTGAATTGTTGGCGACAGTTTTGAGACAGAAGTCTGATAAGAAAGTGGCTGTGTTTGACCTTTCTAAGATGGATGTGTCCTATGTTATGGCTGCAACATTTAGATGGAGCAAACTGGTTCTGGCTTCTGTAACTAATGATGGTGGTGTTATGCCTTGTATGGAAGACTTGCTGTATCATTTGAAACTTAAGAATATGCAGAACAGAAAGGTTGCTGTTATTGAGAATGGTTCATGGGCCCCAACAGCAGGAAAACACATAAGACAAGAGATTGAACAGTTGAAAAATGTAGATATTTATTCGGAGACGATTACTATAAAAACTCGAATGAATGAAAAAAACAAAGAAGAGTTGTATGATTTGGCAGATTGGTTGTTAAAAAACTAACAGAAAAAATGGCAATAATGCCTTTACTTTTTGTACAAATCATACTAAAATAATAATTAGCGGAGTTCGTAATTAATTTGTGGTTTATTTAGCACATATGTATTGCAATACTCCAAAATATCTTATACAAAGAGAGGTATGCATTTATGGCAAGAAAAATGAAAACCATGGATGGTAATACAGCTGCTGCACACGTATCCTATGCGTTTACAGAAGTAGCTACTATCTATCCTATCACTCCTTCTTCACCTATGGCTGACTACACAGATCAGTGGGCTACACAGGGAAGAAAGAACATTTTTGGTAACACAGTTAAGTTAGTAGAGCTTGAATCAGAGGGTGGCGCTTCAGGTGCTTTCCACGGCTCACTTTCAGCTGGTGCACTTACAACAACTTATACAGCTTCACAGGGTCTTCTTTTGATGATTCCTAATATGTACAAGGTTGCAGGTGAGTTATTGCCAGGCGTTATTGATGTTTCTGCAAGAGCATTAGCATCTCACGCATTGTCTATCTTCGGTGATCATCAGGACGTTTACGCCTGTCGTCAGACTGGTTTTGCTATGCTTTGTAGTAACAGCGTTCAGGAAGTTATGGACTTAGGTGCGGTTGCTCACTTGGCAGCTATTGATGGACGCGTTCCATTCTTACATTTCTTCGATGGTTTCCGTACATCACACGAGATTCAGAAGATTGAGGTTTGGGATTATGATGACCTTAAGGAAATGTGCAACATGGAAGCAGTTGCTGCATTTAAGAAGAGAGCTCTTAATCCGGAGCATCCTGTACTTCATGGTACAGCTCAGAACCCAGATATCTTCTTCCAGGTAAGAGAAGCTTGTAACCCATATTATGAGGCAGTTCCTGATATGGTTGAGAAGTATATGGATATGGTTAATGCTAAGATTGGTACTAACTACAAGCCATTCAACTATGTTGGTGCACCTGACGCAGAGAAGGTTGTTATCGCTATGGGTTCAGTTTGTGAAACTATTGATGAGACAATCAACTATATGGTAGCTAAGGGCGAGAAGGTTGGTGCTATTAAGGTACGTCTTTACAGACCATTCTCAGCAAAGCATTTACTTTCAGTTATGCCAAAGTCAGTTAAGACTATCAGCGTAATTGACAGAACAAAGGAGCCAGGTTCAATCGGTGAGCCTCTTTACCTTGATGTTGTTGCAGCTCTTAAGGATACAGAGTTCGCTAATGTAACAGTTCTTAATGGTCGTTATGGTCTTGGTTCTAAGAACACAACACCAGCAGATATTATGGCAATCTTTGCTAATGAGTCTAAGAAGAACTTTACAGTTGGTATCGTAGATGATGTTACTAATACATCACTTCCACGTACAGAGACAGCTAATACAGCTCCTGATGGAACTACATCATGTAAGTTCTGGGGTCTTGGTGCTGACGGTACTGTAGGTGCTAACAAGAACTCTATTAAGATTATCGGTGATCACACACCTATGTATGCACAGGCTTACTTTGATTATGACTCTAAGAAGTCAGGTGGTGTTACTACATCACACCTTCGTTTCGGTAAGACTCCAATCCAGTCTACATACTTGATTGAGAAGGCTGACTTTGTAGCATGTCACTGTCCTGCATATGTAGATAAGTATGATATGGTTCAGGATGTTAAGGATGGTGGTACATTCCTTCTTAACTGTGAGTGGACAGCAGATGAGGTTGCTTCACATCTTCCTGGCCAGGCTAAGAGATATATGGCTGAGCACAATGTTAAGTTCTACATCATTGATGGTATCAAGCTCGGTAAGGAAATCGGTCTTGGTGGACGTATTAACACAATTCTTCAGTCAGCATTCTTCAAGCTTGCTAACATTATCCCAGAGGATGAGGCTATCAAGTATATGAAGGAGAAGGCTCTTGCTTCATACGCTAAGAAGGGTGACGATATCGTTCAGATGAACTATCAGGCTATCGAGAGAGGTGCCGGTGAGGTTGTTGAAGTTCCAGTTCCAGCTGAGTGGGCTAACTGCACAGATGAGGTTCTTGGAAGCAAGGCAACAGAGGGTACACCTGAGGTTCTTGATTTCGTTAACAATATCCAGAAGCCTATCAACGCTTGCCAGGGTGATAAGCTTCCTGTTTCAACATTTAAGAATGTTATTGATGGTACATTCCCACAGGGTACAGCTGCTTACGAGAAGCGTGGTATCGCTGTTGATGTTCCATGCTGGAATACAGAGGGATGTTTACAGTGTAACCAGTGTGCATATGTATGTCCACACGCTGTAATCAGACCTGTTGTTATGACAGAGGAAGAGAAGAACGCAGCTCCAGCTGGTATGAAGATTAATCCTATGACAGGTATGCCAGGATACTACTTCGCTATGACTGTTTCAGTTCTTGACTGTACAGGTTGTGGTTCATGTTCTAATGTATGTCCTGGTAACAACAAGAACGATGTTCTTAAGATGAAGTCTTTAGAGTCACAGATGGATGAGCAGAAGTACTTCGAGTATGGTTTAACAGTTTCTGATAAGCCGGAAGTTCTTGAGAAGTTCAAGAAGGGTACAGTTAAGGGTTCTCAGTTCGTTCAGCCATTGCTTGAGTTCTCAGGCGCTTGTGCTGGTTGTGGAGAGACTCCATATGCTAAGTTGATTACACAGCTTTGCGGTGACAGAATGATGATCGCTAACGCAACAGGTTGTTCTTCAATCTGGGCAGGTTCATCACCTTCTACACCATATACAACTAATAAGGCAGGCAAGGGACCAGCTTGGGGTAACTCATTGTTCGAGGATAACGCTGAGTTCGGTTTCGGTATGAAGCTTGCGCAGGATGCTAACAGAGCATCACTTAAGAATAAGCTTGATGAGATTTTAGCTTCAACAGACAATGCTGAGGTTAAGGCTGCTATCGAAGAGTACTACGCAACATACGAAGATGGTGAGGCTAACTCAGTTGCTACTGATAAGTTAGTTGCAGCTCTTGAGGCTTGCGGATGTGACAAGGCTAAGGAAGTTCTTGTAGAGAAGGAATTCCTTTCTAAGAAGTCACAGTGGATTCTCGGTGGTGACGGATGGGCTTACGATATCGGTTACGGCGGATTGGATCACGTTCTTGCAGCTAATAAGGACGTTAACGTATTCGTATTCGATACAGAGGTTTACTCTAACACAGGTGGTCAGGCTTCTAAGTCAACTAACCTTGGTGCTATCGCTCAGTTCGCAGCAGCAGGTAAGGATGTTAAGAAGAAGGATCTTGCAGCTATCGCTATGAGCTACGGTTACATCTATGTAGCACAGATCGCTATGGGTGCTGATATGAACCAGTGTGTAAAGGCTATTCAGGAAGCTGAAAGCTACAATGGTCCATCACTTATTATCGGTTATGCTCCATGTATCAACCATGGTATCCGTAAGGGTATGTCAAAGGCTATGGAAGAGGAGAAGTTGGCTGTACAGTCAGGTTACTGGCATTTGTTCAGATTTGACCCAAGAAAGGCAGCTAATGGCGAGAATCCATTCACACTTGACAGCAAGGCTCCTACAAAGGATTATCAGGAGTTCATCATGGGTGAGAGCCGTTACATCAACCTTCAGAAGCAGAATCCTGAGAGAGCAGCTGAGTTGTTCGGTCAGGCTGAGGCTAATGCTAAGGCTAAGTACGAGGCACTTGTAAAGAAAGCTGAGAACTAATTCTTGATGGGTTGATTTCAACAAAGTTTAATTTTAACCGGCGTACGCGTAAGCGTTACGCCGGTTTTTGATTTGTCATTTACATTTGGGATGTTAAATGATACAATCATTCCATAAATATGTGTATCGGAGAGTTATAAAGTGATTCGTGTGGCAGTATGTGATGATGAAAGAGAGATTGTACAGCAAATAACGGATTTGTTATTATTTTTGCAGGAACAGTTTAATGAAGAGTTATATATAGATCAGTATATAGCAGGTAAAGAATTGTGTAACAGTTTGAAAGATGGGAAAAAGTATGATTTGATATTTTTGGATATATCAATGCCAGAGACTAATGGTGTTCAGGTGGGAAAGTTGATTAGAGAGGAACTGGGTGACAATATAACTCAAATAGTTTTTGTATCCTCTGACAGTAGATATGCTATGGAATTGTTTCAGGTTCAACCGTTGGACTTTTTGATTAAACCTGTTGATGGAGAGAAGATTAAGCGGATTGTTAAGCTTGCTTGCAAAGTTTTAGATAATGGACGTCAAATATTTAAGTATGATATAGGTGGTGAAAGTTATAGGGAAGAATTATCACACATTATATATTTTGAGAGTGAGGCAAGAAAGATTATTATGCATACTATCGAGGGCGAAAAGTGTTTTTATGGTAAATTAAACGATGTTTATAACAAGATTAAAGGATATGGATTTGTTAATATACATAAGTCATATGTCATTAATAATTTGCACGTTAAAATTTGTCGTAAAGAAAGTGTTTTGATGGAAAATGGAGTGGAATTACCTATTAGTAGAAGCAGAAGGGAAGAAGTAAGACATATATGCAGTATTTATTAATGATGCAATGTGCGGTAGCGGTATTTAGTGTGTTTGTAGGTTCGGAAGTACTGTCTGCATTTTACACGGAAAGAAAAAATGATCCAATTGTTATTTGTTTGAGTTATATCGCAGCAGTAATAATAGTTTTTGTAGGTATGGAAATAACTGATGTTGATGTGGCATATCCGTTAGCTGTATGTGGCTCGATGTTTGTTTTGTTAATAGGATTTGCGACAACATACAAACGTTCCATAAAGTTATTAGTTAAACTTATGATAATAATACTCGTGGGGTATATGGTATTACATTATATTATGACACCAGAGTATGAGTTGACTACCGTTTGGATTGTGTTTGTTGCAATAGAATACATATCGGTTAAAGTGTATGTAGCAATGTGGAGAAGTGCCTCTCGTGCTAAAAGCACTTTATTTCTTATACTTCCAACAGTTATGATGGTTACAATAATATGTGTTGTTTCTAATGCGCAGATGATGTTATATCAAAGAAATTTACTAGTGCTTGCATTAGTGGTTGCGGTGGTGCTTATGTTGATTGCGTATAATGTAATAGTTAGGAAGTATGAAAATGAAACAGAAGAACAGATTCTTGCAGAGCAAAATAGAGCATACAAGAAACAGTTGGAGGTAATAACTGAGAGTAATGAAGCTATGCGATTGATTCGTCATGATATGAAAAATCACATTATAGCCATTAAACAGTTAATTGATAAAAGGGATTATGATAAGCTGGAACAGTATATTGAAGGGTTCGGTATAGAGGTGGAAAGTGCTGATAATATGGTGGATACAGGCAATATCGAACTGGATGCAATAATTAATAATAAAGCGGAGGAAATGCGGAGACAAGATATACTATTGATTAAAAATATCATTATACCTGAGAATTTGAAAATTTCAGGATATGATATGTCTGTTATAGTTGGTAATCTTTTAGATAATGCTATTAGGGGTGTGTTAAAATGTCAAAATAGATGTATTGATTTAAAAATGTCATATATGAGGGGCAGACTTTGC
Organism: Lachnospira sp.; assembly: GCA_045543195.1. Lineage (GTDB taxonomy): Bacteria > Bacillota > Clostridia > Lachnospirales > Lachnospiraceae > Lachnospira. Next base: position 343,368 of record JAZQME010000001.1, on the reverse strand, counting down.
ATAATTGTTTCTAACTCTTATGAAGGCGAGATAGCATTTGATAAAGATGGTATTCCATTAACTTCTAAGCAAGATAATATTAACCATGGATTGGGAATGAAAAACGTCAGAAAAACGGTACAAAAGTATGAAGGAAGTATGTTTGTTAAAGCAAAAGATGGGATGTTTTCTGCAGAGGTTGAATTGCATATATAAATATTGGGATATATATGGATATGTAAGACTGTTGTGTAAAAGCAGCAGTCTTTTGTCTTATAAGTTTCTGTGCAAATTTTTACATTAGAAAGGTTATTTTTTACAGTGATAAACTTTTTTTGTCAAAAATACGTATGATGTAATATATAGCGTAACGATTGATGAATATAGGGGAAGTCAGGAGGCGCAATTAATCGTTATGCTTAATTGTTAATGGGTGATATAAAAGCGGTTCGGGGATTATTAATTAAGGAGACTAACTATGAAAAAGATAAAAAAAGAATACATTGTTTTGGGTGTAATCATTGTTTTGGCAGCTATGTGTTATTTTCTACTTAGAAGTGGTAATGCGGATAGAAATATTCAAGAGAAACATAGTCAGATAGCTGAGACAGAAAATGTAGGAGGAGATAAGGAATTGAGTTCAAAGCAGTTGTCTGATCCAATGTATTCGCTGTACAACCTGCAGATTGGAGACAATGAATTAGAATCTAAGATGTATACGGGTGTATTTTATGTGCGTAAAAATGTTTTTGGTAAATATAATGTTGCAAATAAAGGGGATAAGGTTTCTTTCTTCAACCATAAAACAGGTGTAGCAAGTGCAGATGTTAAGGATGGTGAAACTCAGCTTGTTCTTGAGTCTGTGGAGATTATGGATACACCACCTAAGAGTATGGATTTATCTGCGTCGCCAGTTGTAGATGGCTTTAAGTATGTAGCTTTGAATATGAGAATGTATAATTGCATAGGAGAAGATTATGTGGAGATGCTTAGGGGGTATGGCTTGGGTATCATAAATGATAATTATATATTTATGGGTGATAAAAAGTACGAGGGGATAGGCAATTATACATATGGAAAGGGTTTTGGTTTGGCGTATATAGAATATGGGGATGATTGTGTGCTTTGTGAGAATCTTGCTCCGAGTGGAAATGTTATGAGCATTGTGCCTTCGCAAAATATAAAATATGATAAAGTATGGGTGTTGATACCTAAGGGAGAAAGTGTATCATTTACATTGTATTATCATATTCCGAAAGAGTATGTAACCAATGCTGATCTCGCATTGGGAGATGGGCTTACAGGTGGAGGCGGTTCGGTTAATTCAGCTAAAGAGGGAAATTATACAACATCAGGATTTAGAATTTATGTTAATAAATAAGAGGTATAAAGATGCTATGTTAGGAGAAGGTTGGTGAATATATTATGAAATCTGTTTTTATAGTTGAACTTAAGAGGGCATTTTGTAACAAAATGTTTCTGCTTGTTCTGATTTTTGGAGGTGTTTTGGCTATATTAGCATTTACTTGTTCTGGTGATTTGGAGGTAGCAAAATATTGGTATGATTTCGTGTCTGGAAAAGAAGGGGCTAAAGTGTTAGATGTGGATAAAACGCGTATGGCATTGCAATTATGGATGCCTAATGCAGGGTATTCTAATAAGTTCTATTATTTACTAACTACAATAATGCCTATACTTGCTGCCATACCATATGGTACAAGTTATGTTTTGGATAAAAAGAACGGGTTGATTAATCAGTTTGCCATAAGATGTAAAAAGAAATATTATTATATCTCTAAGATGTTGGTTGCTTTTATAAGTGGTGGAACAGTGGCGGTAATACCACTTTTAATTAATTTGATTGTATGCATGTGTGCACTTCCATGGGGAAAGCCGGTATATTCTTTTAATTATTATCTTGTTACAAAGGATGCGGTTTTTGCAAGTTTGTTTTACGAATTTCCTGAGTTGTATGTGTTTATATATATATTGTTCAATTTTATAGTTTTTGGTCTGCTTAATTGTATATGCTTGTCTTTTGTATACATAGAAGATAATATTTTTGCTTTGGTTTTATCTCCTTTTATTTTTTATTATGTTGTTTCGGCAATATGCAAATATTTACCGACAGAATCTAATTGTTCTTTGCTGTCTAATATGGATATGATGATGCTTTATAACAAAGAAGTAATACCGATTTTGATTCAAGTAGGAATTCTTTTAATGTTTGCAGTTTCGTTTCTTATAAGAATAAAGAAGGATGTGATATAAGTGAATAAGAAAAAAATGCTTGTTTTTATAATAACTTTATTAATTTGTGTGGGGATTATAACAAGAATTGTATATGTTAATATGGTGTATCCTTCAGCGAGAACAGAGTATGTTGAAGATAAATTTACAGGAAATAAGTTTGAAATATGTATAAAAGATACACGGGTGTATGCTAAAGAAGCGTGGGGACAGTACATTGACGAGAATAATATTGTACCTGAACAGGATTTTTACGGTGAATATGCAGATGTGGCAATGATATATAAACCCGATTCAGAGTATAATGTGGTTGTAATTGGTGTTGATATAAAAAATGTATCTGGCAAGTCTTTAGTATATGATAATCAGTTTGCTATGAGAAATATATGGGAACTACAATCGCTTTTGTATAATACTTATTATACAAGTTTATTTAACAGTGAAAGTGTAAGAGATGTACAACTTGACTCCGGAGAAACATTTTCGGCTAGGTATGTGTATATTATTCAGGAAGAACATCTTAATTATGAACTTGAGTATCATGAGTTAGGTGTTAATCAACGGATTAAATTACATTTGAAATAGCGAAGAGGAGGTAATTATGATAATAAAAGTGGAGAATTACACCAAGAAGATAAAAAATGCCACTATATTAAAGAATGTTAATATAACCATGGAAAGTGGCAAGATATATGGATTCAGGGGACCGAATGGTTGTGGTAAAACTATGCTTATGAGAGCAGTGTGTGGTTTGATTAATCCTACAACCGGAAGGGTTTTGTACGATGAGAAGGTTTTGGGGCAGGATATTTCCTTCCCGGAAAGCATTGGGTTACTGATTGAATATCCTAGTTTTGTAGGAAGTTATACAGGATTTAAGAATTTAAAAATGATTGCATCCATACAAAAAAAAATAAGCGATGAAAAGATACGTGAAAGTCTACAGTGTGTGGGGCTTGATCCAGATGATAAGAGAACTTTTAGAAAATATTCATTAGGAATGAAACAGAAGTTAGGAATAGCTTGTGCTATCATGGAGGAGCCTGAGGTTATAATTTTAGATGAGCCTGTAAATGCTTTGGATGAAGCTGGAATTCAGATGGTTCACTGCATTTTGGAGGAATATAAGGATAAAGGTGCATTAATTATAATTGCCTGCCATGATAAAGAACAAATGAATTTGTTAGCAGATGAGATATATACCATTGAGGAAGGTAGAATAACAGGATATGAAAAAATATCTGATTAGAATGTATGTTTTTGCGGGAATGTTTTGTGCTATATCCGTGTATAGGATTATAACGACCATAAGTCCCTCAGAATGGGCAATGTGCGGTTATGACGGGTTATTCATTTTTTCTAATAATAACTCTAAAACCATACTTCCAATGATTATGGTGTATTGTAATCTCAATGCTATGAGATATGATTTCATACCTCATAATATCGTGAGACAGAGGGATAAGCTGACAGTTTGGTATAAGCATGCGGTAAAAATCGCAGTTCAATGTGTAACTATGGTTGCTATGCTTATGGTTATTGCTTTTTGTGTTTCATATTTACAGACGGGGGTATTATGTAATAAAGAAGGAGAAAGGAGCATATTAGCTGTTGAGCTGTTAAGGGCTGGTATGTCAGTTCCTGAGGAGTTAAATTTGATATGTATGTGTTTACAAGCATTGCTTATTAATTCGTTACAGTTGTATGCATATGTAATGGCTGCATTGCTTATATATTGGCTAAGTGATTCGGGAGTGTTAGCAGTTCTTGCGGTTTTGACAGTCGGTATAATAGTGCCAGGTAGAAATTCAGCGTATAAAAGTAATTTGAATGTAGAGTTTATGCCGTATTATACAGAGCTTCTTGATGTTTATAGATATATGCAGAATGTTTTTCTTATAGTTATTATGTTGTGTGCAATATTTGGCATTGCTATGTATGTGGTTCCAAGGAAACAGTTTATAAAGGGTAGAGCATATGAGTAGCGTTAAGTTAGTTATAAGGATGATTGTATATGATATAAAAACAGGGTTGTATCATAACAGAGTGGTTTATATTGCTTTAGTACTTTTGTTTTTTGTTGTGGCGTTAGACTTAAACTATGATGTAAAAGCATACGAAAAATATATGGTAAGTGAGTCTGGCGAGGAGGTTACGAATACATCTGGTAGTATAACCGAACATATGCTCAATTTCCAAAAAGGTATGGAAATTTTACGAGCAGAGGAGAAAAAAATTAGTTTTGAGTTTCCGGTAGTTTATTTAGGTCTAGCTATAGCATTTTCTTTTATGACGGGAAATAATCTTACAGGAGATGGAGGGTATACCATACTTGTAAGAGGGCGTTCAAAGAAGGCGTGGGTTTTTACTAAGTTGATGGTGAATTTGATAAATATAATATTTGTGTATTGTATGATGTTAGTGATAGGAGTGGTTCTAGGGCGTAAGGAGTTCACTATTAATCAGGATATTTGCAAGAGGTTTATGAGGATTGAGATGTGTACTCTGGATACAAACGATTGGAAGCTGATGATTTTGGTGTTTTTTATTGTTCCTGTATTCTGTCATATGGCTATCAGTGTGGTGCAGGCGGTGGTGTCTGAAAAACTAGGAAATATTCCTGGAGTTATAGTATCTATTTCCATATATGTTCTGTCTATTTATGATACAGGTGTGATTGCAATGGGAAATGGAAGTATGGCACAACGGTTTAAGTGGTTTTCAGATGATGGGATTGAACCAATGCATACTTTGTTGTTTGGAGTAGGGATTATAGTGTTGGCGACAATGTTATGGCTAAATATAGTGAAAAAAAGAGATTGGTTAAATGTTAATGTTGTGAAAAGTTAATGGGTTTTACGAGCCGGGTAAGGTGCGAAAGTGTCTTGTTCGGCTCTTTTTAATTAAAAATTCCTATTGACAATCTCTTCCATATGGACTATATTAAGAATAACAACTGTACTAACACAACTAGTACAGATAAAGAGGAGGCTTGTTTATGTTTGTGATTGATGTTATGTCACGTGTGCCGGTTTATGAGCAGATAATCAAGCAGGTAGAGGAGCAGGTATTGATAGGTGTTATGAAGGCAGGGGATAAGATGCCTTCGGTAAGAGGTCTGTCAATTAAGCTCTCAATTAATCCTAATACTATTCAGAAAGCATATACAGAGCTGGACAGACGCGGCTTGATAATTACTGTTCCGGGTAAAGGTTCATTTATATCGGATAATGCTTCTGAGTTGGTAGGAGAGAAATCCAGAGGGAAGATTGAGAATCTTACCGAGATTATTATGGAACTAGCATATGCCGGAGTTACAAAGGATGAAGTGATTGAGACTGTGGAGCAGGTTTACAAGAGTATTGATATGTAGCTTGTATATCAAGCAGAAGGGGCAGATATGATTAAGGTTGAAGGGGTATCTAAGCAATTTAAAGGTTTTGTTGCTCTTAACAATGTAAGCTGTAATATACAAGATGGCTGTATATATGGTGTTGTAGGCTCTAACGGTGCGGGGAAATCCACATTTTTAAGAGTTTTATCAGGTGTGTATAAAGTTCATAGTGGTGCAGTTACTATTGACGAAGAGCTGGTTTATGAGAATCCAAAGGTTAAAAAGAGAATTGTGTATGTGTCAGATAAGCCATATGCATTGCCGGGAGCAACTGCGAGAAGAATGGCAAGGCACTATAGTTTGTTGTTTGATAAGTTTGATATGGCTCAATTTAAAGAGTTGATGGCAATGTTTAAACTGGATTCGAAAAAACGAATCAATGATTTATCAAAAGGCATGAGACAACAGATTGCCATTATACTGGCATTATGTACAAGAGCTGAGTATATGTTTTTTGATGAAAGTTTTGATGGGTTGGATGCTGTTGTAAGAGAGCTTGTGAAGAAATTGATATGTAGTGAGGTGGCCCAACATAATACAACAGTTATAGTTACATCGCACTCATTGAGGGAGTTGGATGATTTTTGCGATCACATGCTGCTTTTGCATAGAGGTGGAGTTGTGTTGAACGGTGATATTAATGATTTAAAAGCAGCTCAATATAAAGTACGAATAGCATTTGGTGATGAGTTTGATAGGAAAAGATTTGAGGGATTTGATATTATTTCGTACCATCAAGAGGGACGTATAGCTAATATGGTTATTAAAGGTCCTGTAGAAAGTTTTATACAGAAGCTGAGGATGACCAATCCTGTTTTAATGAATGTAGCACCGCTAAGCTTGGAAGAAGTGTCTGCCAGTGAGTTGGAAGAGTTGGGATATAATTTTGACGAAGCATTGGAGGTGGATTGTAATGAATAATAAGAAGATATTTAGTTTGGGACTGTTTATAGAAACCTTCATGCATTTAAGAGTAGTAGGTATAATTGCGGCATTGGTTACGATTGGTATACAGATGTATCCTAAGGTTATGTTATCTATAAGAAATCTTGATTATGATCTGAGGATAGAGATGTTTTCAAAGAATACGTTTAATGAGCAATTAAGTGTTGCACTTATATTTATTGTGTTTGTACCGATTCTGAGTCTGTTTGCATGGAATTTTCTCAATAATAGAGAGGCTAGTGATTTTTACTATTCGCTTGCACACACAAGGGTAAGTTTGTTCTTAAGCAGATTTGCCGGAATTATTGCATGGGTGTTTGTGATACTTGTTATTTCTTATATATCTAATATTGTATCATATGCAATATTTATGGAATATTACGTAGATATATTGGATTATAATATGCTGTTTAGATTGTATCTTGCATCATTTATTTGTTCATTGTTGGTTGCGGCTGTATTCTCTGTGGGGTGTGCGGTTTCAGGTCATATAATGAATAGTATTCTCGTATCAGTGCTAGTTATATTAGTGCCTAGAATTATTATGTCACTATTATCTTCTGCGATAGTAAAGGTGGCAAAAGTTGTAATTAGTTGTGATGCAATACCATTTATTGATGAGAAGCAGAATATGTTAGTAAGTTGGATAAGTGGTTTGTATGACTGTATGTTTAATGAACACTTTAATTATAAGGAATTGATTGTATCTGATCGTGCTAATATATATACTCTTGTGATTGCAGTTATATATATTGTTATAGGACTTGTGTTATTTAAGATAAGAAATAATGAGTACGCAGGTGAAGCTCTGGCAATAGGCGGAGTATCGCAGATCGTTAAAATTATTATTGTTACAGCCATGTCAACAGTGGGAGCTGTGAGATATGTTATTAATGTTTTTCATAACGAAGAGGCGATGCTGTCTGAGATAATATCATCATCATTATTGGCGATGCTAATTGGAAGTGTTGCGGCAGTAATTATATATGAATATTTTCTTGAAGATAGAAAAGTAAAGATTAAAAGTTGTATTATGACAACTGTCATAGGATGGGGAATCGCAGCATTATTAGGAATATTTGTATGTGTTCGTGCACAGAGTATTATTGATTACAAGCCGGATACTGACAATGTTAAATATGTAGTAATAAATTACGATAATAAAGAGGAATCGTACGGTTACAGGTTTAGAGATGTTATTAACACTTTGAAATATGATGACAAAAAGGTTATTGATATTGTTACTAATGCTCTTAAGAACAATGTAGAGTTCGATTCCACGAAGTCATTGCAAGACGGGGATGTGCGATATTATATATATTTTGATGAAGGCGGTCATGGAGAGTATAGAATAGTGTATTTGTCAGCAGAAAAAGAAAAAGTTCTTGTGGATTATATTAAAGAAACGCCTGAATTTATAAATGCATATTTTAATTACTCCGATGAAGAATATACAGAATTTGTTACATATTGTTCGGATAAATTTACAGAGGATGAAAAGAGACAGTTATATAAATATTATCTGGAAGAAAGAGAAAAGTTAAGCTTTGAAGAACATTATGAATCATTGATTTTAGGAACCTTGGGATATGTTGAAGATGCAATGGGGATAGAGGTAACAATAGACGGTCTGGAATATATGCATGTTTTTACGGTTAAGCATTATCCGAAGACTATCCATATGTACAGGAATTTGTGCTACAAATATGAGTATATGAATTCTGAACCGTTAGATAGAGTGAAAGAAGTGCTTGAAATAGCAGCACGTGGCAAGGTTGCATATGTAGCTGATGGTAGTAAGGTATGGGCGCGTATAAATATGCCGGATGGAAGAAAAGTTACTATCTCATCAGACAGAACGGCTACGATAAAAGAAATACAAGTAGTAGATGAGGAGACTATTGTAAAGGAAAGGTCGATTGAGAATTCGGAAGAACTTATAAGCGAACTGTTTCCTATTATCAAAGATAATCTAAAATATAGGGACGATATTGATATAACTAACAGGCAGGATAAGGTGATAATAGAGACAGGCTGTACATACAAGGTAGGGGCGGAACAGAAATCTGCCGATTATGATGTTGTGTTAGATAATCTTGATGTGGATTGGACCAAATATTAGGTGTTAAGGAGGAAGATTATGATTAAAGTAGAGGGTGTGTCTAAGCAATTTGAAGATTTTGTTGCATTAGACAGTGTGAGCTGCAATATCAAGGATGGATGTATATATGGTATGGTAGGCTCTAATGGTGCCGGAAAATCAACATTTCTTAGAGTGTTATCCGGTGTGTATAAGGCGGATAAAGGTGTCGCTTATATTGATAATGAGAGTGTTTATGAGAATCCTAAAGCTAAGGGGAAGATAGTGTTTGTGGCAGATGAGTTGTTTTTCTTGCCGGGAGCTACTATGAACCGTATGGCAAAGTACTACAAGTCTATATTTGACAGATTTGATATGGAAAGGTTTAAGAAGCTTACGGAAGTTTTTGAACTTAATCCAAGAAAGAATATAGCGAACTTTTCAAAGGGTATGAAGAGACAGGTGGCTATTATTCTTGCACTTTGTACAAGAGCTAAGTATATGTTTTTTGATGAAACATTTGATGGTCTTGACCCTATTATGCGTAATCTTGTGAAGAAACTTATATGTAATGATGTGGCGGAGTTTAATTCAACGGTAATAGTTACATCCCATTCGTTAAGAGAACTTGAGGATCTTTGTGATCATTTAGCGTTATTACATAAAGGTGGCATGGTGCTTGACAGTGATGTGCTTGATTTAAAAACAGCACAGTTTAAAGTTCAGATTGCGTTCAAGGATAGTTTTGATGAGAGCCGATTTGAGGAATTTACGATTGTTAAATATCGCCAGGATGGTTCTGTTGCCAATATGATTATGAGTGGTGACAGAGAAGAGTGTGCGGCGAAATTGAAGGCTATGAATCCGGTGGTTGTAGATGTGTTGCCGTTGACTTTGGAAGAAGTATTTACATATGAGATGGAAGCGCTTGGTTACAATTTTGATGAAATTATGGAGGGGGAGAATAATGAACAATAAGAAAATATTTAGTTTTAATCTTTTTTTTGAAACCTTCAAGCAAATAAAAGCGATTGGTATTATAGGGACACTTCTTATGGCTGGGTTAGGAACTGTTCCTAGGATATTTGAGGCAATGGAATATGGTGTGATGATGGACACTATGGGGGCTGAGGGAGCTGACATGTTGTTGTCTGGACGTATTACAACTATTGAGGTCATTTCAGAATATTTCTTTCTATGTTTTGTGTTTTTAATGATTGCGCCATTGCTTACAATGAGTGTATTAAAATTTCTTAATGACAGAAAGATGAGTGATTTTTATCATTCGCTGTCATATACAAGAATTTGTTTATATGTAAGCAGGATATTAGCGGTTATAGCCTGGATATTCCTGATACTTGTGGCATCATATATTGTTAACGTTATAGCATATACGGCAATGTCTGATTATTTTAGAATGGATTTCTATACATTGTTCAGAATGCATCTGTCAATATTTATAGGTAGTTTACTTGTGGTTGCTGCATTTTCAGTGGGATGTTCTATAACAGGAAATGGTATTAATAATATTGTGGTATCGGGACTTATCTTGTTGCTTCCAAGAGGAATTATACAGATAATTACAGGTGTGGTGCAGCAGATGACTATGATGGTGCCGGCAGAAAATGCAATTTCATTTATTAACCATTCACAGAATATTGTGGCTTCATGGATTATGATGACGTTTATGGAAGTGAGAGCGATAAGCGAGCAACGATTATTTTTATCAGTTGAATCTAATGTATATACATTGGTGCTGGCTTTGGTTTATATGGTTGTAGGTTTTCTTCTCTTTAAGGCAAGAAAGAGCGAAGCAGCGGGAAAATCATTGTGTAACAGTAAAGTGTCGTTTGTGGTTAAGGCAATTGTTGCCGGTAGTGTTGCAACTGTAGGAATAGTTCAGGTTATTGTGGATGTTTATAATAATTCTGGTATGAATGATGAGCAGAAGATGACATTGGCAGTTTCTGTATTTACAAGCTTAGTGGTAAGTATGGCTATTGTTGTTATATATGAATACGCATCTGTTAAAAAAGCATTTAATTATAAAAGTACGTTTTTATCAGTTTTGGCAGGCTGGGGCGGTACTGTTATTGTTGGAATAATGGTTATAATTGCTGCAAAGGCAGTTGTTTCATATGTTCCGTCTGAAGATAATGTGAAATATGTTAAGATTATGCGTTCAGATGAAGTGGGGATTTCTTACGACGAGATGGCTTATTATGATGCGTTGACCAGTGAAATTAAGTACAAAGATGACGGTGTTATTAGACTGATTACCGATGCTTATAAGTGCAATGTAGACGCGTATAATAAGAATGAATATGGTAAGTATGATTATTATGAAAGCGGTGTTACCAATCTGTTAGAAGGCAAAGAAGCAATTGAAAAGGGCTATATTCGATATAAGGTTTACTTTGCCGACGGACTTTTTGGAAAATACAGATATGTGTATCTTACAGTGGAAGAGGCTGAAAAGCTTAGTAATAGTATGGTTGCCAATCAAGAGTATAGGGATGCCTTTAGTGAGTTGCCAAAGTATGATGATGCCTATGTGCAGATATATGGAAACAAGGGGTTAACTAAGGCAGAACAAAAGTTGATTTATGAAAGTTTCTTAAAAGAACAGAAGAAACTCAAGTTTGAGGATTACTATAAGGCTGTCTATAGCACTGATTATGACAGGATAGGAATGAATATCTATGTAGAGTTTACCAGAAAAGGTTATCTATATGCTATAGGTATGAGACTTGATGTATCAGAATTCCCTGAGACTGTAAAGCTGTTTTATAGTTTATCTAATAAGTATGCATTTGCAGATAAAGAGAATATTGAAATTGCGAAGTCAGCACTGGCAGAAGTTATGAAAGATCCGGAAAAGGCGAATAAGAGCAATGCTACAGTGGGTGTTTATTGTGGTATGCCAGGAGGAAATGAGTATATTACAGTTTCTACTTGGGGACGTGTTGGTGCAAATGGTCAGTCTGTGGAAAACAGTAGCGAGATAATTAATATTTTGTATCCTAAGTTGATGGATAGTTTATCTAAGGAACAGGAAATTGATGTAACAAATTCTAAGAAGGCACTTGCACGTATAGAACTTAGTGTAAGGGAAGGCGAGTATAACGTCAAAGCAATTACATATTATGTGCAGCTTGATGATGTAGGGTTTGAAATCGAAGATTGTATTATAGAGGAGAAGAGTAATGATTAGAGCAGAAAATGTGTCAAAGCATTTTGAGGATTTTGTGGCACTGGATAATGTCAGTTGCAAGATTCAGGATGGTTGTATCTATGGAATGGTTGGTTCTAATGGAGCCGGTAAGTCAACATTTCTTAGAGTGTTGTCAGGTGTTTACAAGGCTGATAAGGGAGTTGCATATATTGATGACGAGGTTTCCTATGATAATCCAAAGGCAAAGAATAAGATGGTGTTTGTTGCAGATGAATTGTTCTTTTTGCCTGGGGCGAGCATGAATAGTATGGCCAGCCTCTATAAATCTATATATGACAGATTTGATTATGAGAGATTCAGATATTTAACAGGAGTGTTTGGGCTTGATCCTAGAAAGAATATTGCTAACTTTTCAAAGGGTATGAAGCGTCAGGTGTCAATTATTCTTGCACTTTCAACAAGAGCAAAGTATATGTTTTTTGATGAGACATTTGACGGGCTTGACCCGGTTATGAGAAACCTTGTTAAGAAGCTTATATGTAATGATGTTGCAGAACTTAACTCTACAGTTATTGTTACTTCTCATTCCTTGAGAGAGCTTGAAGATATCTGCGATCATTTGGCACTTCTTCATAAGGGCGGTATGGTACTTGACAGTGATGTGCTTGAACTTAAAACGGCACAGTTTAAGGCACAGGTAGCATTTATGGAGCCATTTACGAAAGAAAAGTTCTCTGAGTTTAATATTACACGTTATAATCAGGAAGGCTCAGTTGCCAATATGATTATTAACGGAGACAGAGAAGAATGTCTTGAGAAGTTCAAGGCTATGAATCCGGCAGTTCTGGATATTCTTCCACTTACACTGGAAGAAGTGTTTACATACGAGATGGAAGCGCTAGGATATAATTTTGAAAATATATTGGAGGGCAGTGCACAATGAATAATAAAAATATATTTAGTATTAATATGTTTTGGCAGAGCTTTAAACAACTTAAAGCGATTGCTATTGTGGCGAACATACTTATGTTATTCTTTAATGCGGTTACGATATGGATGAATGCCATAGGTTGTGAAGCTGCTATAAAGATGAATGCGGATAATCCTACATTTAAGTATATGCCGGAAATTATAAGTGTTGATAATGCTCATGGGGCGTTGGTATTGATGTTTGTAGTGTTTACTCCTATTTTTGCACTAAATACATGGAAGTTCCTTAATAGGAGAAATACAAGTGATTTCTATCACTCTCTGCCATACACGAGAGTGTGTTTATTCCTTAGCAAGACTGCGGCCGCACTTACCTGGATTGTGCAGATAATGGTTGTGTCTTATGTGACTACAGCTGTGAGCTATATTTTGTTAAAGAAGTACTTTATTGTGGATCATTCTACACTGTTTAGGTTTTTCCTTGCAACATTGATATGTTGTTTGCTTGTGTATGCGGCCATCTCTGTTGCATGTGCAGTTACAGGTAACACATTTAACAATATAGTGGTATCAGGAATTATATTGTTCCTTCCAAGAATAATGATTAGTCTTGGAACCTCAGCAGTATCTACGATGTCGCAGATAGTAACAGCTGATAGAGCTATTTCTTTTATTAATGGAACGCAGAATCTGGTTACAGCATATGTGTTCAGCTGTTTTACGTTTGGTTATAATACACAGGAGATTATGTTATCTGTTCAAGGTAATATATATACATTAGTGCTTGCTGTTATATATATGGTTTTAGCGTTGGTGCTGTTTGTAGCAAGAAAAAGTGAAACAGCAGGAAAAGCATCTAGTGGCAGAGGAGTAGATTTTGTAAGTAAATTTGTTGTTGCTGCGTTTGTATCTGCGACCGGTACTATGTCAATGGTTGTGGAAAGTTATAATAATTCTGATATTAGTAATGTAGAACAGTTAAGCTATGTATATGTAGTGATTGTATGTTGTTTTATAAGTGCTATTGCGGTGGTATTATACGAGTTTTTTGCTTCAAGACATTCATTTAAGTTTAAACGTTGTTTACTTCCAACTGCCTGCGCTTGGGGATTTGCATTTTTGATGATTCCGGTGTTAAATGTTGCTGCTGACAGTATACTTTCATATAAGCCGGACAGAAGTGATATAGAGTATGTTATTATATCTGAAAAGGATGAGTTTGGATATTACAGTGACAGTGCAGGAATTGATTATTATGATTCTATAGCTAAGCGTACAAAGATTGATGATGAAAAGATACTTGATGTTGTAACGGAAGCGTTAAAGAGTAACATTGAGATGGTTGAAAAGGATGAATATGATAAGTTCTACTATTATGGTGGTCATGGATATTATGAAGATGAAGATGGCAAATCTGAAAACTTTGTAGGCTATGAGGTGTATATAAAGGATGGCTTGTTAGGAAAGTACAGAACGATTTACTTTACGGCTGAACAAGAGCAGGTTATTATAAAGAATATTCAGAATGTTAAAGATTATAAGGATGCTTTCTATGATTTGCCACAGTATTCTGATGCTTCTGTGTTGTGGTATACTAACAATGACTTAGGCGAGGAAGAAAGCAAACTTTTGTATGAAACATTTTTGGAGGAATTGAAAACTGTAAGGTTTGAGGATTACTACAAAACACTTAAGAATAATGAGTATTATTCCGGTACAGTTGAGTTGGAGTTGTCATTCTCAAGAGATGGATATATATATACTGCATCAATTATGGTAAATAACAAGTATTTCCCTAAAACTGTGAATAAGAGCTACGAGCTTAGTAACAAGGTAGCAAAGCAACACACAAAGGGAATGGAAGCTGCAAAGAAGTTGCTTAAAGAATGCATTGAAAAAGATATTGATGCAGATGCACTTACTAAGTCGCAGTATCTGGATACTTCATTGTGTATGCCTGAAAGCGGTGCAGAGATATATGCAGATATTCATATAGCAAGTAAAGACGAAGCAATAAAGAAAGTATTGTATCCTGCAATTCTTAAGGAGCTTGAATCTGATATGAATTATGATTTCTCAGCAAAGGATAAGATTTTTGTCAGAGTGTCATATTCTAATGACGAGGATATGTATAACTTCTACTATGTGACTTATTATGTGCTTCTTGATAAGAATCTTGATATTGACTGGGAAAAGCTGTATGAAGAGTACGGAGATGGTGTGAGTGATAAGTTTATTGTAGAGTAAATGTGTAAAATCCACGGAAATTGGCAATTATATGTATATGGAGTTGATTATGTATACATGAAAGGATTGCTAAGATGGGTGATTTTACAAAGAATGCCAATGTGAATATTGAGCTTTTAAAGAATCGGCTGAGAGTGGATGCCAATTTTGATATGCTTACAAGGCGTGTTAAGATTGGCGGACGCACGGCCGGTTTTTTCTTTATTGACGGTTTTGTTCAGGAAGCTATGGTGGAGCGGCTTATGGAGTTTTTCTATTCGCTAAAGGAAGAGGATATGGAAACTCTTGATACATTTTTGGAAAAAGGAATGCCCTATACAGAGATAGACAGATGTAAGGATATTAATCAGGTTATCACTAAGTTTTTATCAGGAGTGTCCATTATGGTTATTGATGGTTTTGATGAATGCTTGCTTATTGACTGTCGGACCTACCCTATGCGTTCTGTTACGGAGCCGTGGAAGGACAGAGTGCTTAGGGGTTCAAGGGATGGCTTTGTTGAGACTCTTGTTTCCAATGTGGCACTTCTTAGAAGAAGAGTCAGGGATACTAAATTTAGTGTGGAAATGTTTAATGTGGGGGAGCGTTCCCGCTCGGATGTGGCTGTGTGCTATATAGAGGATAAAGTGGATAAAAAATTGCTGGATAATGTTAAGAAAAGAATTCAATCTATAGAGGTTGAGTCTCTGACTATGAATATTGAAAGTATTGCTGAGTGTCTTTTTGAGCATAGGTGGATTAATCCGTTTCCTAAGTTTAAATACTCTGAAAGACCTGACACAGCTTCTGCTGCCGTACTTGATGGAAATATAGTTATTATGGTTGACAATTCTCCAGCAGTAATGATAATACCTACATCTATATTCGATTTGGTGGAGGAAGCGGATGATTACAATTTTGCACCACTGATAGGAACGTATTTGAGATTGATTAGATTTGGTTTCTCGTTACTTACGGTTATACTTACTCCTACATGGTTGTTACTTGTGCTTAATCCGGGGTGGGTGCCGCAATGGCTTTCGTTTATATTAGTAACAGATGAGATTACTGTTCCTATAGTGCTGCAGCTTATATTGTTAGAATTAGCTGTGGACGGATTGAAAATGGCAGCAGTAAATACACCTACATTGTTATCTACGCCACTAAGTATTATCGCAGGTATAGTGGTTGGCGAATATGCCGTAAGTTCAGGATGGTTTAATCCGGAAGCGCTTCTTTATATGGCAGTTGTAACAGTAGGAACTTATTCGCAGGCGAATTTTGAAATGGGATATGCTCTTAAATTCGTAAGAGTGCTTACTTTGAGTCTTACTGCTATATTCAATGTGTGGGGATATGTTGCTGGTATTATTGTTGGTGTATTGTGTGTTGCATTTAACAGGACTATATCAGGAAAAAGCTATATATATCCTTTAATTCCTTTTGATGCTAATATGTTAAAGCGAAGTGTGTTCAGAGTCAGACTTCCTCACGGTAAGAGGCAATAATGTGCTGAGCGGGACAATAGTTGTAATTTGCTATGGGCTAAGGTATGTCAGTAAGACATACTATTAGCCCTATTAGCATATTATGTACTTGACATGGGGAATTGCTTAAATATAATTATATCAGTTAGTTTTTTGAAATAATGATTTTGGAGGTTTTGCTGTGAGATATATAGATATGCATTGTGATACCATTACTGAGCTTAGGTCAGGTGAAACTCTTGCAATGAGTGAGAGGATGGTTAATCTTTCAGAACTTAAGGAGGCGAAGGTGTTGGTTCAGTGTTGTTCCATGTTTGTGCCTACGGGACTTCTGGGAGATTCGGGTATAATACAATCAGAGTGTGACAGAATATATGCTACATATGAACGGGAGATGAAGGCTAACGCAGATGATTTGAAGAAAATTCTTACATATGATGATATAGAGGCTTGTAAGGAAGCTGGAAAAACCGGAATAATGCTTACCATCGAAGATGCCGGGGTTCTGTTTGGTTCTATGGATGCTATATTTGATATGTATCAGAAAGGTGTCCGTCTTATTACTCTTACATGGAATCATGAAAATGAGTTGGCATATCCTAATTCTGACAACTATCAGCTTATGAATCTTGGGCTGAAAGAACTGGGGCATGTATTGGTTGACCGTATGTTTAAGATAGGTATGGTAGTGGATGTGTCACATCTTTCAGATGGAGGATTCTATGATGTGGCAGATATGGCAAGAAGAAATGGAAAGCCATTTGTGGCATCACATTCTAATGCCAGGGAAATAACCAATCATCCTCGCAATATGAGCGATCATATGATAAAGACGCTGGCTGAATGTGGTGGTGTTATGGGACTTAATTTTGCCCCACATTTCTTGAATAAGATGGAGAGTCCGCAAGGATGCAGTAAAGTAGAGGATATGGTACAGCATGTGCTTCATATCAGGAACGTGGGAGGTAGCGATATACTGGCTATCGGCAGTGACTTTGATGGTATAGAGGGAAGGTTGGAGATCGGAAAACCTACAGAAATGGAAAAATTGTGGGATGCCCTGCATAAAGAGGGCATCCCTGAGAGTGAACTTGAAAAGATGTGGCAATTAAATGCTTTAAGAGTTTTCAAGGATATACTTTAATTGATATATTAGCGATATTGGCCGATTGCTTCCTCAATGCGAAGTAGTCGGTTATATTTTGCTGTGCGCTCGCCTCTGGCCGGAGCACCGGTCTTTATATAGGTGGTTGCAAGTCCTGCGGCAAGGTCGGCGATAGTAGTGTCTTCAGTTTCGCCGGAACGATGTGACATAATGATATTGTAGTTATTGGCGCGGGCAAGCTTTATAGCCTCGACGGTTTCAGTTAATGTGCCTATCTGGTTAGGCTTTATAAGGATTGCATTGCCACAGCAGTTGCGAATGCCTTTTACCAGTCGGGCTGAGTTGGTTACGAATAAATCGTCACCTACAAGCATGGTTTTATGTCCCATAGCTTTGGTGATAGATTCCCAGCCTTCCCAGTCTTCTTCAGCCAAAGGATCTTCAATAGACATAATAGGGTATTGTTCAGCAAGATTCTTCCAATAAGAAATAAGTTCAGTTGTAGAATAGTGAGTGTTTTTCTTAGGAAGAATATAATAACCATCCTTGTACCATTCACTTGAGGCAGCATCAAGGGCGATTTTGAAGTCATTCTTTGTGTCATAGCCTGTTTTTTCGATAGCTTCCAGAATGAGTTCAATAGCATCTTCGTCTTTGTCTAAGTTAGGAGCAAAACCACCTTCATCACCTACAGCAGTACTAAGTCCCCGCTCGTTTAAAATGTTTTTAAGTGCGTGATATACTTCACAGCAGGCACGAACACGCTCCATACACGTGTCAATACCAACCGGTACAATCATGAATTCTTGAATATCTACGCTCGAGTTAGAATGGGCGCCACCATTTAGAATATTCATCATAGGAATAGGAATGTCTGAGCCGGTAAATCCGCCTATATATTGGAATAATTCTACTTTTAGAGCTTTGGCAGCAGCATGGGCACAGGCAATGGACACTGCCAGTATAGCGTTGGCTCCAAAGCGGCTTTTTCCCGGAGTGCCGTCAGCATCTGTCATAATACGGTCAATCTTTCTTTGGTCGAATACGTTAATGCCTGAGAGCAATGCATTTATTTCAGTGTTTATGTTTCCTACAGCCAGTAGAACGCCTTTTTTATTGTATCGGTTAGGATTGTTGTCACGAAGCTCAATAGCTTCATAAGCACCTGTGGAAGCACCACTTGGTGCGATGCCTGTGCCTTTTGTGCCGTCATACAGAATAACTTCTGCTTCAACTGTAGGGTTTCCTCTAGAGTCCAAAACTTCTCTTCCGTGTACTTCTTTAATACAGATTTCCATAAGTTACCTCCTGTTTATACTTTTTTTCTATTTTTTACGTATTTATTAATATTTATTCAGGTTATTTGTGATATACTAGTCTAGGAATTATTTAATATAATGGTGATACTATGGGTAGAGTTATTGGTATAGATTTAGGAACAACCAACAGTTGCGTTGCAATAATAGAAAACGATACTCCCGTTGTTATAACTAACAGCGAGGGTTATAGAACTACGCCTTCTGTTGTGGCATTTTCTAAAGAGGGCCAACGCCTTGTAGGTGAGATTGCAAAGAGACAGGCAACTGTCAATGTGGATAGAACAGTATTTTCTATAAAGAGACATATGGGATCTGAATACAGAAAAAAGATAGGTAATAAGATGTATTCGCCTCAGGAAATATCTGCGTTGGTACTTAAGAAACTGAAAGCTGATGCAGAGAGCTATATAGGTGAGGAAGTAACGGATGCAGTTATTACTGTGCCTGCATACTTTAATGATGCTCAAAGACAGGCTACCAAAGATGCCGGACGTATTGCAGGGCTTAATGTGTTAAGAATTATTAATGAGCCTACATCAGCAGCACTTGCCTATGGTCTTGATAATGGACAGCATAAGAAGATTCTTGTGTATGATTTAGGCGGCGGTACATTTGATGTGTCTGTTATAGAGATAGAAGACAATCTTATTGAGGTGCTTGCTACATCAGGAGATAATTTGCTTGGTGGTGATGATTTCGATGAAAGACTTATCAATCATCTGGTTACAGTGTTTAAGGAGGCAGAGGGGATTGATCTTTCCAGAGACTCGGCTGCCATGCAAAGGCTTAAAGAAGAAGCTGAAAAGGCAAAGAAAGTTCTTTCCACAGCTACAACAGCCAATGTTAATTTACCGTTCATAGCTATAACTAAGAATGGACCGCATCATATGGATATTGATATTACAAGGCGGGAATTTAATGGTTTGATAGAGGATTTGGTTGAGAGAACTGTGGCGCCTGTTGAGCATGCATTAAGAGATGCAGGACTTAGCAAGTCCGATATTGATATGGTGCTTTTGGTAGGTGGTTCAAGCAGAATCCCGGCAGTTCAGGATAAAGTGCGCAGTATTATGGGGATAGAACCATCAAGAAATCTTAATCCTGATGAGTGTGTTGCTATGGGAGCAGCGGTGCAGGCTGGAAAGTTGGCTGGACAGCTTATGGCGGGGACTGTGGCGTCTGAGATTATTCTTATGGATGTTACACCGCTTTCGTTGTCTATTGAGACTTTAGGAGGCGTTGCCAGCAGACTGATAGAGCGTAATACAACTATTCCTACAAGACATAGTCAGATATTTACTACAGCAGGGAACTTCCAAACCTCTGTTGATATTAAGGTGTTTCAGGGAGAACGAAAGTTTACAAGGGATAATAAGCTTCTTGGTAACTTCAGGTTGTCAGGTATTAAGAGGGCTCCTGCAGGAACTCCACAGATAGAGGTAACATTTGATATAGATGCTAACGGAATTGTTAGTGTATCCGCCAAAGACTTAGGAACAGGACATGAGCAGTCTATTACCATTACATCCCGTTCTAATCTTACAGAGGATGAGATACAAAAAGCTAAGTGGGAAGCTGAAATCTACGATAAGCAGGATAGAGCAAGGGAAGAGCTTGTTGCAAGGAGAAATGATGCACAATCCTTAGCATATCGTGTGGAACGAAAGCTTGCTGAGAATAAGAAGGAATGGGATAAGGATAAGAGAAAAGAGATAAAAGAAGCATTGCATGCTCTTAATAAAGCTTTGTCAAAGATTACGGAGGCTAATATAACTCCTGATACGGCACAGGTTGTTGATGATGCAAAGGATAAGCTGGTACGCCTTCTAAGGAGCTACGATGAATATTAGTCATAGAATGAGTATAAGATGGCTAAGGTGTATAAGCCAATATTACACATTGAAATAATGTGCCTGTATATGATATTATGTCATATGCAGGTGCATTTTGATGTATCAGATATATAACCTATGTGTTTATTCAGATTGTGGAGGATTATAATATGGCAGGTTCTACATATGGTAATAGATTTAAGATAATGACTTGGGGAGAATCTCATGGTGAGGGACTTGGAGTAGTTATTGATGGTTGTCCCGCAGGTGTACCACTTTGCGAGGCTGACGTGCAGGCTATGCTTAACAGAAGAAGACCGGGACAGTCTAAGTATACAACACCAAGAAATGAAGCTGATGAAGTTAAGATTATGTCTGGTGTGTTTGAGGGAAAGACTACAGGTACACCTATATCTATGATGGTTCTTAACAAGACTCAGCGTTCAGGAGATTATTCAGAGATTGCAAGTTACTACAGACCGGGACATGCCGACTACACATTTGATGAAAAGTACGGATTTAGAGATTACAGAGGAGGCGGCAGAAGTTCCGGCAGAGAGACTATTGGAAGAGTGGCAGCAGGTGCTGTTGCTGTTAAGATACTTGAGTATCTTGGTGTGAAGGTGTGCGCTTATGCAAAGGAGATTGGCGGCATAGGTATTGATTATGATAATTTTGATATGCAGGCAGCCACTGATAATGCATTTAATATGCCGGATGAAAAGGCAGCAGCTAAGGTTGAAGCTTATGCTAATGAGGTTATGTCAAAGGGAGACTCTGTGGGAGGAATCATAGAGTGTGTTGTTACAGGTATGATGCCGGGTATAGGAGAGACTGTATTTGATAAGCTTGATGCTAATCTGGCAAAGGCCATTATGTCTATTGGAGCTGTAAAGGGCTTTGAGATAGGTGATGGTTTTGAGGTGGCAAAGGCAACAGGATTAAGTAATAACGATGCATTTGTTATGAATGAATGTTCTGTTATGAAGGCTACTAACCATTCAGGTGGTATTCTTGGCGGTATGAGTGATGGAAGTGATATAGTGTTTAGGGCAGCAGTCAAGCCGACTCCATCTATATCAGCCCTTCAGAATACTGTAAATAAGAGTGGTGAAGAGATTGAAGTTTCTATTAAGGGACGTCATGACCCGATGATAGTACCGAGAGCGGTAGTTGTAGTGGAAGCTATGGCGGCACTTACACTTGTTGATATGATTTTTGAAAATATGTCATCAAGAATTGATTATATTGTTGATTTTTATAAGAGGTAATTATGTATAAAGTATTAAGTACGGACGGACGTGCAAAGAGAGCGGTTATGGAAACGGTTCATGGAACGATCCAGACACCGGTATTTATGAATGTGGGAACTGTGGCAGCCATTAAAGGTGCGGTTTCAACTATGGACTTACATCAGATAGATACACAGGTTGAATTGTCCAACACATATCATCTTCATGTAAGAACAGGTGATAAGCTCATAAAGGAAATGGGCGGACTTCACAAGTTTATGAATTGGAACAAGCCTATACTTACTGATTCGGGCGGATTTCAGGTGTTCTCACTGGCAGGACTTAGGAAGATTAAAGAGGAAGGTGTAACATTTAACTCGCATATAGATGGTCGTAAGATATTTATGGGGCCTGAAGAGAGTATGCAGATACAGTCTAATCTGGGTTCAACTATAGCTATGGCATTCGATGAGTGTCCGCCGGCAAAGGCTGAGAGAGCTTATATTCAACCTTCTGTAGAGCGTACAACACGCTGGCTTTTGAGATGTAAAAATGAGATGGCAAGACTCAATTCGTTACCTGATACAGTTAATCCTAATCAGCTGCTCTTTGGTATTAATCAGGGCGGAGTGTATGCAGATATAAGAATTGAGCATGCTAAGGTTATCAGTGAAATGAACCTTGACGGCTATGCCGTAGGAGGGCTTGCAGTAGGCGAGACACATGAGGAAATGTACTATGTGCTTGACGAAGTAGTACCATACCTTCCGAAGGATAAGCCGACTTATCTTATGGGCGTTGGAACTCCGGCTAATATACTTGAGGCCGTGGACAGAGGAGTAGATTTCTTTGATTGTGTTTATCCTTCAAGAAATGGTCGTCATGGTCATGTGTATACTAAGTTTGGAAAGATTAATCTTTTTAATTCTAAGTATGAAAAAGACGACAGACCTATAGAGGAAGGTTGTAAGTGTCCTGCATGTCAGTATTCAAGAGCCTATATAAGACATCTTTTAAAGGCGAAGGAAATGCTGGGTATGAGACTTTGTGTGCTTCATAACCTGTATTTCTACAATCATCTTATGGAGGACATCAGAGGAGCCATAGATGCCGGTAATTACAGTTCGTTTAAGAACGAAAGACTTGATATGTTAAAGACATATGATAATGAAAAGTAGTTATTAATTTTTGATAAAATGTTAATCTGTGTGTAGACAGATTGAGGATTTTAATGTATTATGTGAGAAGTTTATTTAATTTAGGAGGAATTTACCATGGATTGGTTTATGATTGTTTTGTATATTGTTGTGATCGTTGCGATGATGTACTTTATGGCGGTTAAGCCACAGAGAAAGCAGCAGAAAGAGATGCAGGCTCTTATGGATTCGTTGGAGAAGGGCGATTATGTTCTCACAACAAGTGGTTTCTACGGTGTTATTATTGATATTACTGAGGATGATGTTATCGTTGAGTTCGGTAATAACAAGAACTGCAGAATTTCTATGCAGAAGAAGGCTATTGCTCAGGTAGAGAAGCCTAATCAGGAGTAATATAGGATTGTAAATAAAGTTTAAGGTGCCTATGTATATGTCTTACAGACACGTTCTCACTTGGGAAAAAACGTAGCAGTACTAAGCTCGCAGTATGCTCGCTAAGTGCTGATGTTTTTTCACAGTCTGTAAGATATATATAGGGCACCTTTTTTTATATACAGTCTATGAAGAGTGGTGAGATGTTGCCCAACATCTTACCGCAGAAATTTCCAAATCACTGTTGAAAAATGATTTAAAATGCGGTATCATATATCACAATAGCTTTTTATAATAGGTTAAGTGTTTGTAAAATCGATTATAAGAGGCGATACATTTTAATAAGAAAGACAGGGAAGAGTTATGGATTTTAAGATTACTTTAATTCCGGGAGACGGAATAGGTCCTGAGATTGTCAGAGAGGCATGTAAGGTGCTTGATAAGGTGGGCCAGAAGTATGGACATCAGTTTAATTACACTAAGATTCTTATGGGTGGATGCTCTATAGATGAGTGTGGTGTACCACTTACAGATGAGGCTGTAGCAGTGGCAAAGGCTTCAGATGCAGTATTGCTTGGTGCCGTGGGAGGCCACGTGGGCAATTCAAGATGGTATGATGTGGCTCCTAATCTTAGACCAGAGGCAGGACTTTTAAAGATTCGTAAGGATTTAGGATTGTTTGCTAATATCAGACCTGCTTATTTATACAATGAGTTGAAGGATGCTTGTCCACTTAAGGATTCTATCATCGGTGAAGGTTTCGATATGGTTATTATGCGTGAGCTTACAGGTGGTCTTTACTTCGGTGAAAGACACACTGAGGAAGTTAATGGTGTGATGACAGCGGTTGATACACTTACATATAACGAAGACGAGATAAGAAGAATTGCTATTAAGGGCTTTGATATCGCTATGAAGAGAAGAAAGAAGGTTACAAGTGTAGATAAAGCTAACGTTCTTGATTCTTCAAGACTTTGGAGAAAGGTTGTTGCTGAGGTTGCAAAGGATTATCCGGAAGTAGAGCTTGAGAATATGCTTGTTGACAACTGTGCTATGCAGCTTGTTATGAATCCTGCACAGTTCGATGTTATCCTTACAGAGAATATGTTTGGTGATATTTTGTCTGATGAGGCAAGTATGATTACAGGTTCAATCGGTATGCTTTCAAGTGCAAGTCTTAATGAAACTAAGTTAGGTCTTTATGAGCCAAGCCATGGTTCAGCGCCTGATATTGCAGGTCTTGATGTGGCTAACCCTATTGCGACTATTCTTAGTGCGGCTATGATGCTCAGATATTCACTTGACCTTGACAAGGAAGCTGATGCTATTGAAGCGGCAGTTGCACAGGTTCTTAAGGAAGGCTATAGAACAGGTGATATCATGTCTGAGGGTATGACAAAGTGTTCTACAACTATGATGGGTGATTTGATTGCCGAGAGAGTTTAGTATTGTGTTATATGGTTTCAATGTTTTAACAGTATAATATTTAACTAATTATAAGAATAGAGAGGAAAAAGATATGAAGAGTGATAATGTTAAATCAGGTATGCAGCAGGCACCACATCGTTCATTGTTTAACGCATTGGGCTTTACTGCAGAAGAGATGAGAAAGCCAATGGTAGGTATCGTAAGCTCGTACAATGAGATTGTACCGGGACATATGAACCTTGATAAGATTGTTAACGCCGTTAAGCTTGGTGTTGCTGAAGCAGGCGGTGTGCCTGTTGTTTTCCCGGCTATTGCTGTCTGTGACGGTATTGCTATGGGTCACATTGGTATGAAGTATTCACTTGTTACAAGAGATTTGATTGCTGATTCTACAGAGTGTATGGCACTTGCTCATCAGTTTGATGCGCTTGTTATGGTTCCAAACTGTGACAAGAACGTGCCGGGACTTCTTATGGCGGCTGCAAGAATTAATGTTCCTACAGTATTCGTAAGTGGTGGTCCTATGCTTGCCGGTCGTGTGGGCGGTAAGAAGACTAGCCTTTCATCTATGTTTGAGGCAGTTGGTTCTTATGCGGCAGGTACTATGACAGAAGAGCAGGTATGTGAGTACGAGCAGAAGGCTTGTCCTACATGTGGTTCTTGTTCAGGTATGTATACAGCTAACTCAATGAACTGTCTTACAGAGGCACTTGGTATGGGCCTTCGTGGTAATGGTACAATTCCTGCGGTATATTCAGACAGAATCAGACTTGCTAAGCATGCAGGTATGGCTGTTATGGAGATGCTTAAAAAGGATATCAGACCAAGAGATATTATGACTAAGGATGCTATTCTTAATGCATTGACAGTTGATATGGCACTTGGATGTTCAACAAACAGTATGCTTCACCTTCCAGCTATTGCACATGAGGTTGGATTTGACTTTGATATTAAGTTTGCTAACGAGATTAGTGAGAAGACACCTAACTACTGTCATCTTGCTCCAGCAGGTCCTACATATATGGAGGACTTAAACGAAGCGGGTGGTGTGTATGCAGTTATGAAGCAGCTTGATGACCTTGGTCTTATCAATAGAGATTGTATGACAGTTTCAGGTAAGACAATCGGTGAGAGTATTGCTACAGCGGTTAATCTCAATCCTGAAGTTATCAGACCTAATGATAACCCATATAGCAAGACAGGCGGTCTTGCAGTACTTTCAGGTAATCTTGCTCCAGACGGAAGCGTTGTTAAGCGTTCTGCTGTAGTAGAAGAGATGATGGTGCATGAAGGTCCGGCTAGAGTGTTTGATTGTGAGGAAGACGCAATCGCGGCTATTAAGGGCGGTAAGATCGTTGCTGGTGATGTTGTTGTTATTCGTTACGAAGGACCTAAGGGTGGTCCTGGTATGAGAGAGATGCTTAATCCTACATCAGCTATTGCAGGTATGGGACTTGGTTCAAGTGTTGCTCTTATTACAGATGGTCGTTTCTCAGGTGCAAGTAGAGGCGCTTCTATCGGTCACGTTTCTCCAGAGGCGGCTGTAGGTGGTCCTATCGCACTTGTTGAGGAAGGCGATATTATTAGCATTAACATTCCTGAGATGAAGCTTGATATTAAGGTTTCTGATGAGGAGATGGCAGCTAGAAAAGCTAAGTGGCAGCCAAGAGAGCCTAAGGTCACAACAGGCTATCTTAAGAGATATGCATCAATGGTTACATCAGGTAACAGAGGTGCTATATTGGAGTTGCCTAGATAAGCATAATGAAGGGCAGGAATGATTGCTCATCACAACATTTTTGAAAGGAAAGAAAACCAATGAAGTTAAATGGTTCTGAAATAATTATAGAGTGCTTGAAGGAGCAGGGCGTAGACACAGTGTTCGGTTATCCGGGCGGTGCTATACTTAATGTATATGACGCACTTTACAAGCATTCAGATGAGATTACACATATATTGACATCTCATGAGCAGGGAGCTTCCCATGCGGCAGATGGATATGCGAGAGCTACGGGAAAGGTTGGTGTATGTTTTGCTACATCAGGTCCCGGTGCTACTAATCTTGTAACAGGAATTGCTACAGCTTATATGGACTCTGTGCCTATGGTTGCTATTACATGTAACGTAACAAAGCCTTTACTTGGAAGGGACAGTTTCCAGGAGATTGATATTGCAGGTATTACAATGCCTATAACAAAGCATAACTTTATCGTTAAGGATATTAATGACCTTGCAGATACAATCAGAAGAGCTTTCACAATAGCTAAGGAAGGAAGACCTGGTCCTGTGCTTGTGGATGTAACTAAGGACGTTACAGCTAATGAGTGCGATTATATCAAGGAAACTCCTAAGTTGATTGAGAGAAAGACTGATACAATCAAAGAATCAGATGTTGAAGTAGCTGTTGAGATGATTAAGGCTGCAAAGAAGCCATTTGTTTTTGTAGGTGGTGGTGTTATTGCTTCTGATGCATCAGAGGAGCTTAGAAGATTTGTTAAGAAGATAGATGCCCCTGTCACAGATTCTCTTATGGGTAAGGGTGCATTTGACGGTTCCGATGAGCTTTACACAGGTATGCTTGGTATGCACGGAACAAAGGCAGCTAACTTTGGTGTTACAGAGTGTGACTTGCTTATTACTATCGGTGCAAGATTCTCAGACAGAGTTACAGGCAATACTACAAAGTTTGCAAAGAATGCTAAGATATTGCAGTTTGATGTAGATGCGGCTGAGATTAATAAAAATGTTAAGACAGATGCTTGCGTTGTTGGTGATGCATTGGAGATTCTTAAGCGTGTCAATGCTAAGCTTGAGCCTATGAGCCATGCAGAATGGGTTGACCACATTAAGGACTTAAAGGAGAAGTATCCATTAAGATATAATAGAGACTGTCTTAACGGTCCTTTGGTTATGGAAAAAATCTATGAAATAACAAAGGGTGAGGCTATTATCAGTACTGATGTAGGTCAGCATCAGATGTGGGCTGCACAGCACTATAAGTATAAGAATCCTAGAACGCTTCTTACATCAGGTGGTCTTGGTACTATGGGTTACGGACTTGGTGCTTGTATTGGTGCCAAGGTTGGCTGTAAGGATAAGACTGTTATCAATATTGCAGGTGATGGCTGTTTCCGTATGAATATGCAGGAGATTATGACAGCTACACGTTACAATATACCGGTTATCGAGATTGTATTTAATAATCACGTTCTTGGTATGGTTCGTCAGTGGCAGGATCTTTTCTATGGCAAGCGTTATTCAGCTACAGTGCTTGATGATGTTGCTGACTTTACAAAGATTGCAGAAGGTATGGGAGCTAAATCATACAAGGTAACTAACATAGAAGAGTTTGAAAAGGCTTTAACAGAGGCTATAGAACTTAATATTCCTTGCTTTATCGAGTGTATGATTGACAGGGAAGATAAGGTGTTCCCTATGGTTTCACCTGGTGCAGCTATCTCAGAGGCATTTGACAGACAGGATTTGGATGCCAGAGAAAATGTACAGAACTAACAAGATGTATGACTAATATGTTATAGAATGTGTATGATATAAAGAACACATTTTAATATACCGAAGTGTTGACACATTAAAAATATTGTCTTAAAATGGCAAGTAATGTTTATTAATACCGCATAGCGGCGAATAATTTGGAGGAAGATATGGCAAGAGTTTATAACTTTAGCGCAGGTCCGGCTATTTTACCGGAAGAAGTATTGAAGGAAGCAGCAGCAGAGATGATGGATTACCAGGGAAGTGGTCAGTCAGTAATGGAGATGAGCCACCGTTCAAAGGTATATGATAATATCATCAAAGAGGCTGAGGCTGATTTAAGAGAGCTTATGAATATTCCTGATAATTACAAGGTATTGTTCTTACAGGGTGGTGCTTCACAGTTCTTCGCAGAGGTTCCTATGAACATGATGAAGAATAAGAAGGCTGCTTATATTGTTACAGGACAGTGGGCTAAGAAGGCTTATCAGGAAGCACAGATGTATGGTGAGGCAGTAAAGGTTGCTTCTTCAGAGGATAAGACATTCTCTTATATTCCTGATTGTTCAGATCTTGATATTCCAGAGGATGCTGACTATGTTTACATATGTGAGAATAACACAATTTATGGTACTAAGTTTAAGGAGCTTCCTAACACAAAGGGTAAGGTTCTTGTATCAGACGTTTCATCATGCTTCTTATCAGAGCCTGTTGACGTAACAAAGTACGGTGTAATCTACGGTGGCGTTCAGAAGAATATCGGACCAGCCGGTGTTGTTATCGCTATTATCAGAGAAGATCTTATCACAGAGGATGTACTTCCAGGTACACCAACTATGCTTAAGTGGAAGGTTCAGGCTGATAATGATTCACTTTACAACACACCTCCATGCTACACAATCTATATGTGCGGTAAGGTGTTTAAGTGGCTCAAGAAGATGGGCGGTCTTTCAGCTATGAAGGAGCACAATGAGAAGAAGGCTAAGATTCTTTACGATTTCCTTGATGAGAGCGCTATGTTTAAGGGTACAGTTGAGAAGAAGGATCGTTCTCTTATGAACGTACCATTTGTAACAGGCGATGCTGATCTTGATGCTAAGTTTGTTAAGGAAGCAGAGGCTGCCGGTTTTGTTAACCTTAAGGGTCACAGAAGCGTTGGCGGTATGAGAGCATCTATCTACAACGCTATGCCAATCGAAGGCGTTGAGAAGCTTGTTGAATTTATGAGAAACTTCGAGAAGGAGAATACAAAGTAATGATTAATGTTAATTGCTTAAATAATATTGCTTCTGTAGGTTTGAATCTTTTTTCAGAGGATTACAACACACAGAGCTCATTCGAGGATGCACAGGCAGTTTTAGTAAGAAGTGCCAAGATGCATGATATGGAGATGCCGGAAAGCCTTCTTGCAATTGCAAGAGCCGGTGCCGGAGTTAACAATATTCCACTTGATAAGTGTGCAGATGCAGGTATCGTTGTATTTAATACACCGGGTGCTAATGCGAATGCTGTTAAGGAGCAGGTTATCGCAGCTATGCTTCTTGCTTCAAGAGATATTATTGGAGGTTATGAGTGGGTTAAGGCTAACAAGGATGACGCTGATATAGCAAAGACAGCAGAGAAGGCTAAGAGCCAGTTCGCAGGTCAGGAGATTCTTGGAAAGAAGCTTGGTGTTATCGGTCTTGGTGCTATCGGCCAGCTTGTTGCTAATGCTGCTATCGCACTTGGCATGGAAGTTTATGGTTATGATCCATATCTTTCAGTTAATGCTGCTTGGAACCTTTCAAGAAAGGTTAAGCATATCGAGAATGTAGAGGATATCTACAGAGAGTGTAACTATATCACAATCCATGTTCCAGCGCTTGACAGCACAAAGGGTATGGTAAACAAGGCTGCATTTGATATGATGCAGGATGGTACAGTTATTATTAACTGTGCAAGAGATATTCTTGTTAATGAGGATGATATTGTGGACGCACTTGCAAGCGGTAAGGTAAAGAAGTATGTTACTGACTTTGCTAATACTAAGGTGGTTAATATGGAGAACACAATTGTGCTTCCACACCTTGGTGCTTCTACAGAGGAGGCAGAGGATAACTGCGCTATGATGGCAGTTGAGGAGCTTCGTAACTACATCGAGAATGGTAATATCATTAACTCAGTTAATTATCCAAGATGTGATATGGGTATCTGCCAGACAGCAGGAAGAATTGCTGTTTGCCACAAGAATGTACCTGCTGTTATCAGTAAGTTTACAACAGTTATGGGTGAGGCCGGTATCAATATCGAGGCTATGTCTAACCAGTCAAGAGGCGAGTATGCTTACTCTATGCTTGATATTGGCAGTGCTGCTAACGATGAAGTTGTATCAAAGCTTGCAGCTATTGATGGTGTTATTAAGGTTAGAGTGGTTAAGTAATATATAGTCATTAACACATATCCATTATATAAAGTGTGTCGAAATTAGTCATTTCGGCACACTTTTTTTCTTTACTTGTATAGGTTCTATAAGGTATAATATTCTAAAGAGGTTTGCAAATTATGCGAAAGCGAGGAATTAAATATGGCAGATAATTTAATGGCTTTAAATAGCCGAAAAACGTCATCTAATTTAGCAAAATGTAACAAGATGGTTATGATAGCCCACTGTACAGAGGCTTTTATATTGCCTGTGGCGTATTTGCTTGAGTATTTTAAAGGAGCAAGGTCAATAGCATATATACTGATATTTTCTTTAATTACACTTGCACCTGCAATTGTTGAGATAATAGTTTATGCACGTAATCATGAGAGTAAGGCTATAAAGTATCTTGTTGGATATGGATATGCAGTTACATACGCATTTGCGGTAATGACAACTAACAATAATTTAACATTTACATATGTAGTTCCAATGCTTATTGCTATTACTGTGTATAATGATTTTGTGTACTGTATAAAGATTAATGTTGGATGTTTTCTTGTTAATTTAGTTCAGGTTATATACTTCTTGGTTGCTGGAAAGTATGTATGGTCAGAGGATTCAGCAGCTATTGAGATACAGTTGGCAGTTATGGTTCTTATAGGCTTATTTGCTATATTGGCTGCAAGGGTTACAGATAACAGTGCAAAAGCGCAGATTCAGCTTATATCAAGTCAGGGCGAGAAAACACAACAGATGCTTGACCATACTATGAATATATCTAATCAGATGATTAAAGATGTATCTGTTATGAGTGGCAAGATAGCAGACCTTAAAGAAGCTGTTTTGTCAACTAAGGAGGCTATGGCAGAGGTTAATACAGGTTCTACGGACACTGCGGATGCAGTTCAAAAGCAGCTTGACCAGACAGAGATTATTCAGCAGAGAGTAGAGGCTGTTGAGGGCGGCTCAAGAGCAATCAGCGAAGGTATGCAGGCTACTATGGATGCTGTACAAGTTGGTAATGCTAATGTTGAGAAGCTTGTGACTAAGGTTAATGAATCTGTGGAATCAGGTCGTGAAGTTACAAGAGAGATGGAAGAACTTGGTAGTACCGTTGAGCGTATGAATTCAATTGTGGATATTATCAACGAAATTACAAGTCAGACAAGTCTTTTGGCGCTTAATGCATCTATAGAGGCAGCAAGAGCAGGTGAGGCCGGAAAGGGTTTTGCTGTAGTTGCATCAGAGATTACAAAGATGGCAGACGAGACGCAGGCTGCTACGGTTAAGATTACTAAGCTTATTGAAGAAGTATCTCAGGCTATTAAAGAGGTTGTTGAAGTAAGTACGCAGATGGTTGAACAGATATCGGAGCAGAATGAGGCTACAAAACACACAGCTGACAGTTTTGCAGTTATTGAAACTAATGCTAAGGATATTTTTGCTAATTCTAATGAGTTGGTGGAGACAGTTAAAATGCTTGCAGAGGCTAACAGAGAGATCGTTGATAGCGTATCTACTATCTCTGCTATTTCAGAGGAAGTGGCAGCCCATGCTAACGATACATTTACAATAAGCGAGCAGAATGCAGAAACAGTACAGGAAGTTGCAAACTTGTCAAATAATCTGCATAGATTGGCAAATGAACTTAATAACTAAACGGATTGGAGAAGAATTATGGCAATTATTAAACCTTTTGAATGTGTAAGACCTAAGGAGAGCGTAGCAGACAGAGTAGCTGCGCTTCCGTATGACGTATATAATAGAAAAGAGGCTTGTGAGGAAGTTAAGAGAGAGCCGATGTCATTTCTTAAAATAGACAGAGCGGAGACACAGTTTGACGACAGTGTGGATACATATGCGCCGGAAGTTTATGCTAAGGCAAAGGAATTATTAGAGGCGGCTATTGCAGATGGTACATATGTAACTGATGCGGACAAGGCGTATTATATATATGCACTTACTATGGATGGAAGAACACAGACAGGAATTGTGGCCTGTGCATCTATTGATGATTATCAGAATAATGTTATAAAGAAGCATGAGAATACGAGAGCTGATAAGGAAATTGACAGAATTACACATGTTGACACACTTAGTGCACAGACAGGACCAATATTCCTTGCGTACAGAGCTAACGAAGTGATTAGAGACTGTGTGGCTAAGACTAAGGCAACAGAAAGCTTGTATGATTTTACATCACCGGATGGTATAAGACATCAGGTGTGGAAGATGGGCGATGCTGAGCTTGTATCAAAGGTAGCAGAAGCATTTGCAGGAATAGAGGCTGTTTATATTGCCGACGGACATCATAGAGCAGCATCAGCTGTTAAGGTTGGACTTAAGAGAAGAGCAGCTAATCCGGGATACACAGGTGATGAAGAGTTTAATTACTTCCTTTCAGTGCTGTTCCCTGATGAGGAACTTATGATTCTTCCATATAACAGGGTTGTGAAGGATCTTAACGGATATACTGAAGAAAGCTTCATGGAGGCTATCAAAGAGAAGTTTGATGTAGAGTCAAGTGATGTGGCGGTACAGCCGGAAAAGAAGTCGGTTGTAGGTATGTATCTTGGAGGAAAGTGGTATAAGCTTACAGCACATAGCGACCTTCTTTCAGATGATCCTGTAGACGGACTTGATGTAGCAGTGCTTCAGAACAATGTGTTGTCACCTATGCTTGGCATTGAAGACCCAAAGACTGATAAGCGAATTGATTTTGTTGGTGGTATCAGAGGTTTAGGAGAGCTTGAGAGAAGATGCAGTGAGGATTCAGTGCTTGCATTTTCTATGTATGCAACTTCTATCGGTGAATTGTTTGATGTGGCAGATGCAGGTCTTTTGATGCCTCCAAAGTCAACATGGTTTGAGCCAAAGTTAAGAAGCGGTATATTTATTCATAGAATTTAATTGATTGAAGTCGGCTGTAGGAAGTCGACTTTAATATAATAAGTTAAATGTAATATTTTAAACATAGTTCAAGGAGGTAGTTTTTATGTATCATAAGATTATTGATGTGGATATTGATTATGCAAAGCTTGGGGTTGCTCATGACGGGAAGAAAGCGACTATTACAACTTATATTAAGGATATGTTTCCTGAGCATCAGAATGAGTTCAAGCGCCCATTGGTTGTAATTTGTCCGGGAGGCGGATATGGACATCATTCTGTAAGAGAAGGCGAGCAAATAGCACTTAAGATGCTTGATTTCGGCTACAATGCATTGGTTCTCCACTATAGTTTGTTGCCTAACAATTATCCATGTGCGCTCTACGAGGCGGCATATGCTGTGGATTACGCAAGAAAGCATGCTGCAGAGTGGGATGTAGACCCTGAGAAGATTATCGTTGCCGGTTTTTCGGCAGGAGGTCATATTGCTGCCAGTCTTGGTACTATGTATAAGGATAAGGAGTTGGCTGACTTTGTAGAAAAGCAGCTTGGAAGCACACCAGAAGCTATTAAGCCTAATGGAATGCTTCTGGGATATCCTGTTATTACTTCAGGAGAGTTCAGACATGTACGTTCGTTCCAGAATCTTTTAGGAGACAGACATGATGAGCTTTTAGCTAGTATGTCTTTGGAGACAAGAGTTACAGCTGATACACCAAAGGCATTCATATGGCATACATTTAGTGATAATTCAGTTCCTCTTGAGAATTCATTGCTCTTTGCAGGTGCGTTAAGAAAGGAAGGAATACCTTTTGAGCTTCATATATTCCCAAGTGGTAATCACGGCCTCGGTCTTGGTACGAAGGAGACTGATACAAAGGATGGTACACACTGCCAGCCGGAGGTTTATGTATGGACTGATATGTTTAAGACATGGATGGAGAATAATATCTGAAAACAATATCTAAAAAGTATATGATTATAATGATTTATTTAGCTGAAAAGGGGATGAGTGTTTTATGAGCGGAAAGTTATATGATCTTATGAATTGGCCTGATATTGAAGGTGTAGTATATTCAGAGTGCGACGCTCCCTATAGCCTTTTAGGTGGTACGGTTTGTAAAGATGGCTTTTTGGTACAGGCTTTCAGGCCGGATGCTGTAGAGATGACAGTGCAGATAGAGGGTAAAAGAAAAGCTTATGTTATGGAGAAAGTGGACGAGGCAGGATATTTTGCGGCACTTATTCCGGTAAAAAAGCGTGTGAAGTATACATTGACAGTGGAAGATATACGTGGAAAGAAAGTGACCTATGCGGATCCTTATGCATATGAGGTTGGTATGGCAGAAGAGGATTTGAAGCGTTTTGATGCAGGCATATGTAGAGATGCTTACAAGTTCATGGGAAGTCATTCTATGACCATAGCAGGCGTGTCAGGTATGCATTTTTCAGTGTGGGCACCTAATGCCATGAGAGTTAGTGTTATTGGAGAGTTTAACAACTGGGATGGAAGAATATTCCAAATGAACAGAAGTACTGAGAGCGGTATATTTGAACTGTTTATTCCTGATTTGAAGCCAGGGATGTCATATGCTTATGAGGTTAAGTTTAAGAATGGAATGATATCTAAAAAGATTGATCCATATGCCTGCAGCCTCAAAAGAGGTGATGTGTATGCATCAATCATGGATATTAAGCCTGATTATGCGTGGTCAGATGATGCGTGGCTGAAGTCCCGAGACTCAAAGAAAAAGGGTAGAGACGAGGCTCTTGCTATATGTGAGATTATGCCGGAAGATATTGATAAGGATATAGTTAGCAGAGTTAAAGAACTTAAGTTTAATTATGTTAAGCTTGGAGCATGCTTCGCTACAGCTGATGGCAAGGGGAGCAAAGATACATTGAGTTACTATGCGGTGAATTCGCATTTTAAGAGTGCAGAGGAACTTCAGGCGCTTATTAATGAGTTCCACAACAATGGCATTGGAGTATTGCTTGACTGGAATGCTACCTATATGAGCAAGGCAC
The DNA here is from genome assembly GCA_045543195.1 of Lachnospira sp. GTDB lineage: Bacteria > Bacillota > Clostridia > Lachnospirales > Lachnospiraceae > Lachnospira. Next base: position 307,644 of record JAZQME010000001.1, on the reverse strand, counting down.
AGCCGGGAATTACATACTTTGATGGCGCTGCTGCTTACGAGATGGGAGATGCAAGACTTGATAAATATCCTGAGCTTAGTGTTGCAACTTTTGATTATACAAAGCCACAGGTTAAGTCGTTTTTGTACTCTAACTTTAGCTATCTTCTCAATAAGTTCCATGTAGACGGAGTGGTTATTGATGAGGTTGCTTCGGTGTTGTATCTTGATTATGGAAAGTCAGCGGGAGAGTGGATTCCTAATATGTATGGCGGCAATGAGAATCTTGCAGCGATAGAGTTCTTTAAGGGATTGAGAAAGCTTATAAGTAAGCACGGCGGAAGTCCTTTGCTGGTAGCGGAGGAGAGTAGTGCATGGCCAATGGTTACAGGGGATATAACATCGGATGGATTAGGTTTTGATTATAAGCTTAATGATGGATGGAAGAAAGAATTTGTACCGTTTGTGCAGATGGATCCGCTGTTTAGAAAAGGAATATATGACAGACTTACGTACAGTATGCTTTATCAGTATAGCGAAGACTTTATTCTTGACTTATCGCATATTAATGGCGTGGCTGTTGGTGAACTTGCAGACATAGTTCCGGGTTGTTCTTTAGATGAAAAGGAAGCGGCTCTTAACAAGGCTTGTGGTGTTAAGGCGGCACTTGGTTATATGTATATGCATCCGGGTAAGAAGCTTCTTAACATAAAGGATTGCGAAGGGGTAAAGAGTTATGTAGCAGGTCTTAATGAATTTTACTTTGCTAACAAAGCACTTTATGAGCAGGATGGCGTTTCTGATGGCTTTGAATGGATTGATAACCAGTCAGTTGAGGAAACTGTATATGCATTTGCAAGAAGAGCGGCTGATGGTACAGAGCTTTTTGTAACGGTTAACTTTACACCTGTAGTAAGAGAAGGTTATAGAATAGGTGTAATACGCCCGGGTAAATATACCGAGAGGTTTAATAGTAATGCAGCAACAGTTAAGCCTAAGAGAGTAAAGAGTTCCAATGTTGCGTACTGGTCTGAGGATACTCCGTGCAATTACAGAGATAATTCAGTAGTTGTTAATCTGCCGGCTTTAGGTGTGGCTGTGTATACATACGAGCCGTTTACAGAGGTAGAGCTTAAGGAGATAAAGATACGTAAGGAAGCTGCTATTGCAAAGCGTAAGGCCGAGGAAGAGGCAAGACAGGCGGAACAGATGCGTCGTCAGGCACAAGAAAGGGCTGAGGCTGCACAAAGAAGAGCTGAAGAGGCGAAGAGAGCTGAAGAGGCAGCAAAGCAGGCTGCGAAGGAGGCACTTGAGGCACAGAAACAGGCGGAAGTTATTGCAGATAAAGCAGAGAAGGCTAGCTTGAAGATTGATGAACAAACGAAGAAAAAGCTTGAGGCTTTGGTCAAGGATAAAAAGTAATATTGATTAGGAGACTGAAGTAATGGAAGAATTTTTAGCGTTTGGAGCTACAGATGTGGCAGAGGAAGCTGCTTTGTTATTTTCTATGGATAACATTAAAGGTGTGCTTAATCAGTTGCTTAACTGGGCTACAGATTTGGTTATTAAGATTATAGTCGCATTCATCATCTGGAAGATTGGCAAGTTTGCTATGAAATGGGTGATAAAGATCGCTGACAGAGCCTTGAGAAGAGCCGGCGTTGAACAAACAGTGGTTAATTTCATTAACTCCATTGTTAAGGTTGGCGTGTATGCAGTGATTGCCATTATTATGCTGGATGTTATGGGTGTTCAGACGGCATCACTTATTGCTGTGTTTGGTTCGGCAGCACTGGCGGTGTCTATGTCCTTGCAGGGAAGTTTGTCTAACTTTGCCGGTGGTATTCTAATATTAGTGTTTAAGCCTTTTAGGGTGGATGATTACATTATTGCTAATGGGCTTGAGGGTACGGTTATATCTATAGAGATGCTGTACACAAAGCTTCGAACAGCTGATAACAAGATTATTATGATGCCTAATGGTGCACTTTCGAATTCTAATATAATCAATGTTGGTGTTGAGGGTATAAGAAGGTTAGATGTGAATGTTGGTATCAGTTATGGCAGTGATATTGCAAAGGCTAAGAAGCTTCTTTACGAAGTGCTGGAAAACTATCCAACAGTGCTTAAGGATAAGGAAACCAGAGTTATTGTGAAAGAACTTGATGCAGATTGTGTCACGCTTGAAACAAGAGCATGGGTGTTGCAGGATGACTATTTTGACACAAGATTTGAGTTGCTGGAGCTGTATAAGAAAGCATTTGATGATAATGGAATAGAGATTCCGTTTAGTCAGTTGGATGTGCGTATTAAGCAAGATTAATATGTGATTGAATTGGTTTAGAAGACAGAGTTTATCTGTAATTGTGTTTTGTGCACGATTTGCGGATGACTCTGTTTTTTTATGTTTCATAATTTTTACTTTTTTTTTACATAATTTGGACACATTTTCCTTTTAAGATAGGTTGTGTAAAGGCAAGGAGGTGAGTCTTTAGTGGCAATCGAAGTCTTTAATCGGTGTGAGAAGAAGTATCTGCTTAGTAAAAAACAATATGAAGAGCTTCTTGTGGTGTTGAAAGAGTATATGGATTATGACGTATATAACAAGACGGGAGAGGTTTATAAGATATGTAATATATATTATGATACTGACAATCATGACCTCATACGTAAGTCTATATCGAAGCCTGTATACAAGGAGAAGCTGAGAGTCAGAGGTTACGGCGACATTGAACTGGGTGACAAGGTATTTGTTGAGATAAAGAAGAAGTGTAAGGGTGTGGTTAATAAGCGAAGAACAGCCATGAAGCTTGAAGATGCTATGTGGTATCTGGAAGGCAAGATTGATGCTTCGGTGGTGATTGCGAAGAATCCTGAGGTTAACAGACAAGTGCTTAAGGAGATTGACTACTTTAAAAACATTAATCACATAAAGCCGATGGTGTACTTAAGTTATGAAAGAGTTGCTTATGTGGCTAAGGAAGATAAAGACTTTAGGGTTACATTTGATGTTAATATAACCACAAGGCGGAAAGATGTTGCACTTCATAAAGGGAGCTTTGGGAAGAAACTTCTGCCGGAGGATGTGTATCTTATGGAGGTTAAGGTGCCGGGAGCAGTACCTATGTGGTTTGCGAGATGTTTGTCAAGACTTAAGATATATCCCACATCGTTTTCTAAGTATGGAACGGAGTATATGACGTTTTTGCACGAAGAGGCGGCAAAATGTGCAAAGACTGCAAGACAGTGTTGTGATATGAAACAAGATAGTGTCACTTGTCCAATGAACGCAGTTGAACTACACAAGGGAAAAGAGAAGGATTTACAAGAAAATAAGGATGATAAAGATAATAAAGGAGATATGGTATGTTCGAATCAATATTTACAAGTACAGCAGATAACACAATTGTTATTAGCCAAGCGATTATCGGAGTTGGCGTAGCTTTAGTTCTGGGAATTATTATAGGTGTGGCATATATGATTGCCTGCCGTAAGGAAGGATATGGAAGAAATTTTATCATAGGTCTTGTACTGTTACCGGTTATTGTGTCTGTGGTTATTCTCTTAATAGGCAGTAATGTTGCCAGAGCTTTTTCTATGGCGGGAGCCTTTGCGCTTGTAAGGTTTAGAAGTGCGCCGGGCAATGCTAAGGATATATCTATAGTATTCTTTGCTATGGCAACAGGACTTGCGTGCGGACTTGGATATGTGACTTTTGCAGCAGTTTTTGTAGTGTGTGTAGTAGTGGTTTTATTGGTACTTACTAATACTGGGTTTGCAGGTGCAACAGAGGGCGTTAAGTCGCTTAAAGTTGTGATTCCGGAAGATTTGAATTATACAGACGTGTTTGATGAAGTCTTTGAGAAGTTTACTACAAGGAATGATTTGAGGCGAGTTAAGACTACCAATATGGGAACTATGTTTGAACTGACATATCATATACGACTTAAGAAGAATGTCAATGAAAAGGAATTTATTGATGAGTTGAGAGTGCGTAATGGCAATCTGGGTATTGTATTAGGGATGGTTGAAAGTGATGCAGCGGTGCTTAATTAGTCAATAAGGGTATAAGATTGGGTCTATAATTAATAAATTGACGTTGATGTATTATATTTTTGCTAAAATTGGTAAAAATGCCTATAAACTTGCTTTGAAAAGGAAGTAAGTTTGTAGGCATATTTTTATTAAAATGCTTGTTTTCTTGCTTAAAATATTATATTATATGTACATATACGAAAGGGACGTGAGGTATTATGATAGACAATAACACTCAATTTTTTAAAGCACAGCCTGAAAAGACAATATCAGTAGAAGGAATCTTAGAGCAGGTATATCTTGCATTGAAGGAGAAAGGATATAATCCGGTTAATCAGATGGTAGGTTATATTATGTCAGGCGATCCTACATATATCACAAGCTATAACAATGCCCGCAGCCTTATTATGAAGGTTGAGAGGGACGAGCTTGTAGAGGAAGTTATAAGATACTTTATTGCCGGTAAGGGCTTGTAGGACAAGCAGGCAGGATGAGGATTGTAGAATGAGAATAATTGGATTAGATTATGGCACTAAGACAGTAGGTGTCGCTATTAGTGATGCTCTTGGGATTACCGCACAGGCAGTTGAAACTATAACACGTAAGGAAGAGAATAAGCTTAGAAAGACTTATGCAAGGATTGAGGAGCTTATTAAAGAGAATGATGTGGAAGAAATAGTAGTAGGACTTCCGAAGAATATGAACAACACACTTGGTGAACGAGCTGAAGCGTGCAAGGAGTTTGCAGAGAATCTTGAAAGAAGAACGGGTTTGCCTGTTGTTATGTGGGATGAGAGACTTTCCACTGTTTCAGCTGATAAGGTACTTATGGAGACAGGCGTTCGCAGAGAGAATAGAAAAGCTGTAATAGACCAGATTGCAGCTGTTTTTATATTGCAAGGATATCTTGATTACAAGAGCATGCACAATAATTAAAGAATGGAAGGTTTTAGTTATGGAAAAGCTTATTTTTACTACAGAAGATGGCGAAGAATTAGAGTTTTATATTATTGAAGAAACAAGAGTTAATGGAACTAACTATCTCTTGGTTACAGATTCAAGTGATGAGTCAGATGATGAGGCGGAAGCATATATCTTAAAGGATACATCAGCTGACGGTGATGCAGAGGCTGTTTATGAATTCGTAGACAACGAGGATGAATTTGACAGCGTAGGTAAGATATTTGATGAACTTTTAGATGATATTGATCTTGCGTAAACTAAAGATTGTGATTGAGTTTATAATTAAAGAATATAATAGAGGTGTTAAATGAAAAAAGAAAGCGAGAGTACAAGTTCTGTAAAGATTATACCATTGGGTGGTCTTGAACAGATTGGTATGAACATTACTGCTGTTGAGTATGAAGACAGCATCGTTGTTATTGACTGTGGTCTTTCCTTTCCGGAGGAAGAGATGCTTGGTATTGACCTTGTTATCCCGGATGTAACATATCTTAAGGATAATATTGATAAGGTTAAGGGTTTTGTTATTACCCATGGTCACGAGGATCATATAGGAGCTATTCCTTATATTCTTAAGGAGATTAAAGTGCCTGTTTATGCAACAAGACTTGCTTGTGAGCTTATTAAGTCTAAGCTTGAAGAGCATAGTATGCTTGATATGGTTAAGCTTAAAGAGGTGGCTTACAGTGACAAGCCAATTAAGCTTGGTGATTTTAAAGTTGAGTTTATCAGGACTAATCACAGTATTGCGGACGCGGCTGCACTTGCCATTACGTGTCCGGCAGGAACTATAGTTCATACAGGAGACTTTAAGGTTGATTATACGCCTGTTTATGGAGAGCCTATAGATCTTCAGAGATTTGCAGAGTTGGGAAAGAAGGGCGTTCTTGCACTTATGTGTGATAGTACCAATGCGGCAAGACCGGGCTTTACTATGTCTGAGCGTACGGTTGGAGCTACATTTGATAAGATATTTGCTGATAACAGCAGTAGCAGACTTATCATAGCTACATTTGCTTCCAATGTAGACAGAGTTCAGCAGATTATTAATTCGGCTGTTAAGTATAATCGTAAGGTCTGTGTTGAAGGAAGAAGTATGGTTAATATCATCAAGGTTGCGGAGAGGGTTGATTATCTTAAGATTCCTGATGGCACTTTGATTGAGACAGACGATATGAAGAATTATACACCTGACCAGATAGTTCTTATTACAACAGGTAGTCAGGGTGAGTCTATGGCGGCTCTTTCAAGAATGGCAGCGTCGCTTCATAGAAAAGTATCTATCCAGCCGGGAGATTGCGTTGTGTTTTCTTCTACACCGATTCCGGGTAATGAGAAGTCAGTTGCTAAGGTTATTAATGAGCTTGGCATGAAGGGGGCAAAGGTTATTTTCCAGGATACACATGTGTCAGGTCATGCCTGTCAGGAGGAGATTAAGCTTGTGTATTCACTTCTTAAGCCTAAGTATTCGATTCCTGTGCATGGTGAGTACAGACACCTTGTGGCACAGAAGGAAGTTGTTATGTCACTTGGATATGACAAGGATGATATATTTATTGTTAAGTCGGGTGATGTTATAGAGCTTAGCGAGGAGAAGGCAGAGGTAGTAGACAAGGTTCAGACCGGTGCTATTCTTGTAGATGGTCTTGGCGTAGGCGATGTTGGTAATATCGTACTTAGGGATAGACAGAACCTTGCTGAGAATGGTATTATTATCGTTGTTCTGACACTTGAGAAGTATACAGGTAATCTTGTTGCAGGTCCGGATATTATCACAAGAGGTTTTGTGTATGTCAGAGAGGCAGAAGAGTTGCTTGAAGAGGCTAACACAGTGGTTTGGAATTCTGTTCAGGATTGTCTCGATAAGAGAATCTCTGACTGGAGCAAGATTAAGAATACTATCAAGGATGATTTGAGCGAGTTCCTTTGGAAGAAGATGAAGAGAAATCCGGTTATTCTTCCTATTATCATGGAGGCTCAGGTATAAGCTTAGGAGTGTTTTATGGACAGAATTGAAAGCTTGAAACTTGAATTGATGAAAGCTATCAGAGAAAGTCAGGAGTATAAAGAGTACAGGGAGCTTTCGAAGGAACTGGAGAAGCAGCCGGATATAAAGAGAGCTGTTGATGAGTTCAGAAGAGAAAACTTCCTGTATCAGATTGCCAGCGACATAGAAGATCCATTGGGAAGAGCGTTGGAACTGGATGAAAGGTTTAAGGTTACCAGAGGACAGGAGATGGTTGAACGCTATCTTATGGCGGAGATTGGTGTGTGCCGTCTGGTGAGAGAACTTTGTCTGTCTGTTGTGGATGCTGTAGACTTTGATATGAAGTTTTTGTAATGATGTTTGACGGAGGTATATATGAACAAGAGTAAGGCAAAGCTGGTTGTTCAGGTATCGCTGGATGTGCTGTTGGTAGTTGTCAGCGCTTTTGTGATATTCTGGCTTGCCGGTAAGGTGTATACATTTGGATATAATATTTTCGATGAACAAGCGGTTGATTCGGTAGAGAATGCCAGAGTTACAGAGGTTACTATACCGAAAAATGTTACAGCAGAAGAGCTTGCTGATATTATGTACGATAAGGGGCTTACAGAGGATAAGACAATATTTTATCTTCAGATACAGCTTTCTGACTATAAGGGCAAGTTTAAAGAAGGAACATATACGTTAAATACGGGTATGACTCCTACGGAGATGATGAAGATTATTGCTTCAGATACGAAAGGAAGTTAAGATGATTGTTGATCCACGAATAGTTGCTTATATTAATTCATTGGATACAGGCAATTCTTCAATATGTGATTTAATAGAGAAAGAGGCACTTGCAGATGAGGTGCCTATTATTAGGAAAGAGATGGGGAACCTGCTCAAAGTGCTTTTGGCACTTAAACAGCCTAAGAATATTCTTGAGGTTGGTACTGCGGTAGGGTACTCATCTATTCTTATGAGTGAAAATATGCCTGCAGATTGTAAGATTACAACTATAGAAAACTACGACAAGCGTATTCCTATAGCCAGGGAGAATTTTGTAAGAGCCGGTAAGCAGGATGTTATAACTCTTATTGAGGGCGATGCTACGGAGGTTCTAAAGGAACTGAGTGGTACTTATGACTTTATATTTATGGATGCTGCTAAAGGACAGTATATTAATTTTTTGCCGGAGATTCTAAGACTTATGCCGGAAGGCGGTCTTCTTATATCTGACAATGTGCTGCAGGAAGGCGAGATTGTTCAGTCTAAGTACGGCGTTACGAGAAGAAACAGAACTATTCATACAAGGATGCGTGAGTATATGTACATGCTTACACATCATGATGAACTTATTACAAGTGTTGTGCCTATAGGTGATGGCATAACTCTCAGTGTGAAGAAAGGAGTTTAATATGGCAGGTTGTTTTTATAAAGGCAGGGAATTAGAGCTTTTGATTCCGGCAAGCAGTCTTGAGGTGCTTAAGGTCGCTGTTATGTATGGCGCAGATGCGGTGTATATCGGCGGTGAAGCATTTGGGTTAAGAGCTAAGGCTAAGAATTTCTCGATGGAAGAGATGAAGGAAGGTATTGAATTTGCCCATGCTAAAGGTGTTAAGGTATATGTGACAGCCAATATATTGGCTCATAATTATGACCTTGAAGGTGCAAGACAGTACTTTAGAGAGCTAAAGGAGATAGGTCCTGATGCGCTTATTATTTCTGATCCGGGAATGTTCACTATTGCTAAAGAAGAACTTCCGGATATGGAACTTCATATAAGTACCCAGGCTAATAATACTAATTATATGACATATAACTTCTGGTGGAAGCAGGGCGCAAAGCGAGTTGTTAGTGCCAGAGAGCTTTCCTTAAAGGAGATTAGACAGATAAGAGATAATATCCCAGAAGAGATGGAAATTGAGTCGTTTATGCACGGTGCTATGTGCATATCTTATTCTGGAAGATGCCTTCTTAGCAGTTTTATGGCTGGAAGAGATGCGAATCGTGGAGCTTGTACACACCCTTGCCGTTGGAAGTATGCAGTGGTTGAGGAGAGCAGACCGGGCGAGTATATGCCTGTCTATGAAAATGAGAGAGGCACATATATATTTAATTCAAAGGATCTATGTATGATAGAGCATATTCCTGAGATGCTTGATGCTGGTATTGACAGCTTTAAGATTGAAGGACGTATGAAGACAGCACTGTATGTGGCCACTGTGGCAAGGACATACAGACTGGCTATTGATGAGTTCTTAAAGGACCCGAAGCTGTATGAGGAAAGAATACCATTTTATAAGTCAGAGATATCAAAGTGCACATACAGACAGTACACAACAGGTTTCTTCTTTGGAAAGCCTGATGAGAATACTCAGATATATGATACTAACACATATGTTAAGGAGTACACTTATCTTGGAATAGTGGATGGTATGAATGAAGAAGGGTTATATCATATCGAACAGAGAAATAAGTTCAGTGTAGGCGAGACTATTGAGGTTATGAAACCGGATGGAGCCAATATTGAAGTGGTTGTAAAGCGTATAGTGGACGAGAGAGGCAACGATATGGAAAGTGCGCCTCATCCAAAGCAGCAGCTGTATATTGATTTGGGTGTAGAGTTGTCGCAGTTTGATATATTAAGAAGAAAAGAAGATTAGGAAAAGCAATAAAAGGCGTCCCGACACATAGAATATAAAAAATGTGTCTGGGGTGCCTTTTTTGAAAGCGTTTGATAAGCCACTTTCGGCAGAAGAAGAAAAAATAATGCTGGATAGATTTCACCAAGGGGATATGGAAGCTAGAAATGTGCTGGTGGAAAAGAATATGAGACTGGTAGCTCATATGGTGAAAAAATATGCAACTGCGGAGCGGGATACAGATGACTTGATATCTGTGGGAACTATAGGACTTATAAAGGCGGTTAATTCATTTAAGCCGGATAAAAGTATCAGACTGGCTACATATGCTGCCAAATGTATAGATAACGAGATTCTTATGATGCTTAGGGCAGAGCGGCGCAAGATGAATGAAATATCCATATATGAGCCGGTGGGGTCCGACAAGGAAGGTAATGAAATAAGTATAATAGATGTTATCAGTGATGATGAGATAGATGTTGTTGAAGATTGTATGTGCGCTGAGCGGGTTAGGTGTTTGAAGCAGCATATGAAAAATGTGTTGAGTAAGCGTGAACTGTTGATAATAGTGAACCGCTATGGACTCAATGGCAGGGAAGAAATGACCCAGAGTGATCTTGCTAAAGCGCTGGGCATAAGTAGAAGCTATGTCAGTCGAATAGAAAAAAGGGCTTTGGAGAAGTTGAGGATGCTGTTGGTGGAACAGAAATTGTAATGTAAATGGATTTATGGCGAAATAAAAGGATTGAGCCCTGTGTAATACAGGATTCAATCCTTGTTTATTTGTAATAATTAATTTATATCGTTTTTTTGTCCTTTGTATATCCAAGTCCCAGCATAATAAATAAAAATGGGGTAGTGTAATACATAGAGTTGCCAATGACAGCAGATACAAGGTAAGCAAAAGCTGCACATAATCCAAGCATATTAATTGGAGTGAGTGACTTTCGGAGTCTCAAACCTCTTAAGTATACAGAGAATACTGAGACTATGTAAATAAAAGCTGCAGGGAAACCGAAAGATACAGCATAATTTAAGTACTCACAGTGGCACCTGTCGTTGCTTACATATGATAACAATGTTTTGCCTATTGTGTCGGCTCCGTATCCGAATATTGGTTTGTCTAATGCGAGTTTGAAAGCTGCATTCCAAAGATTCATTCGGGATACACCGGTGGTATGCATAGTGTATGTCTTTTTCTCGCTTGAAAAAAGTTCAAAATCGTGAAATAACTGTGCTAAGTTGAAGTTAATATATTTTTGTACATCGTCTGATATTATGTATAGCATAATGTATGTGATAGCTGTAACTGCTAAAAGTATCAAAGCATCAGGTTGGAACTTTGACTTAGCTATTGAGTACACAATACATATAAAGATAATGGCGGCCAGTAAAGCTATCTGACAACCGAATGTATCATTGATGATAAGAGCGCCTAGCATAATGGCATATCCTGCACAATATAAAAGTTTTTTGTAGAGTGTAGTTGCATTTACACATAATAAAGCAAATGTCATAACAGACATAAGCAGATAATATCCGAAATGATTGAACTGTGAAAATATAACGCCTCCGTGAGCTACTTTGTAGCTAAAATCCAATACAAGAGAATCGTATATAGTTGCAAGACCAATAGGTAGTGATGAGAGTGCCAACATATGTAATAATATATTGCGAAGGCGATCATTTAGGCAAAATGCCGCTAACAAGAGGTATATTATATAGCATAGATACGTGATTAAACCTTCATTGCGGTAGTCGTTACCGAATAATGTGAGTTCGGAAACGCCATTGATGATAGTGGATATAGTCATTAAAATAGCAAAAGTGCCTATAAGTAATAGCGAAATATTGCCTTTGATAAACTTTTTTATGTTGGGAAGTTTGTTGTCGCTTCGCAGTTTAAATGTGTAGAGAACTAATACAAGGGTTCCTAAAAAGAAAGCGTAAGTATTTTGTTCAGCCCAAAATACGCGGTATCCTGCACCTTCACCAATTGATGTCATGGAAGTGATAAGGAACTTGATAAATGGATTCATTGTGCATATAGCCAGTATGATAAGCGCACCATTTTCGAGAGTGCGATAGGAAATATCATTTATAAATGTATGTCTAGAACTTTTATCTGTTGTAACTTGTGAAGTTGTCATAGTGGTAGCCCCCCAATGCAAAATATATTGTATTATATCACGTGAGTAGATAAAAGTAAATAACAGAAGACTTGAGGTTTTTGTGAGGGCAGAGTATAATTGGGAGTGTAACTTTTATGAGTTATGAGTATAAAGTGTAATAGATTATATACTATTCTTAATAATCAGATGCAAGGGGATGTAAAAATGAAAAATACTGATATTACAGAGAGATTGAACGAAGTAAGAAGAATTATGTCTGACAGAGGCATTGATGTATATATGGTGTGTACAGGGGATTATCATATGTCAGAGTACGCAGGTGAGTACTTTGGGGAGAGAGAGTATTTGTCGGGTTTTACAGGTTCTGCCGGTACACTGGTTGTTGATATGGAAGAGGCGGTACTGTTTACCGATGGAAGATACTTTGTACAAGCTGAAAAAGAGCTTGAAGGAACAGGGATAAAGCTTATGAAAAGTGGGACTGCTAAAGTTCCAACGGTGACAGAGTACTGTGTGCAGAAGGTGACTGAGTGTGGCGGTACAGTGTCTGGTGGTGCGGCAGGAAGCGGCGGTGTAGTCCTAGGAATGGACGGAAGAACTGTCAGTGCATCCCTTGGGATGGAGCTTGTGCGACTGGTTGAAAGCAAAGGTGCAAAGGTGGATGCCACATTTAATGCCATAGAAGAGATGTGGAAGGACAGACCTGCATTTCCTGCAAGTGAAGCTTATGAGATTGAGTGTGGAGAAAGCAGGGCGAGTAAGATAACAAGGGTTAAAGAGGCTGTAAGTAGTGTAGCTGCTGATTGTCATGTGATAGCATCGCTGGATGATATATGCTGGCTTTTTAATATAAGAGGTGCAGATGTTATTCATAATCCTGTAATTATGGCATATGTACTAATAAAGGATGATAAAGTAGTTCTTTATAGTGATGAGAAACGTTTTAGTGAGGAACTTAAGGGAAGATTTAAGGCTGATGGAGTGAAGATTGAGCCGTACAATAAGATATACGAGGATTGTATGGGGTTTCAAGGTAAAGTGCTTGTTGACAGTAAGAGAGTTAATTATGCACTTATTAATACACTGATAGAAGCGGGTGCTAAGATTGTTGATAAAGAGAATCCTACCGTGCTTATGAAGGCTGTTAAGAATGAGTATGAGATAGACAATCTTAGAAAGGTTCACATAGAAGACGGACTGGCGGTAACTAAGTTTATATACTGGGTAAAACAAGCTGTGAAAGATGTGGGGAAAGCTGAGAAGAACGGTGGTAATGCTGAGAAAAATTGTGGTGAGGTTGTCACGGAGGTTACGGCGGCAAGGTATCTGGATGAGCTTAGAAGTCAGATTAAGGATTATAAAGACTTGAGCTTTGATACCATAAGTGCTTATGGAGCCAATGGTGCGATGATGCATTATCATGCCACGAAAGAAGCCTGCAGTGAGTTGAAGACAGAAGGAATGCTTTTGGTGGACTCAGGCGGACAGTATCTTAGAGGTACAACGGATGTAACAAGAACTATTGCGCTGGGACCGGTGAGTGATGAGATGCGAAAGCATTATACATTAACCCTTAAAGGTATGCTTGCCTTGGCAGATGCACATTTTCTTAGAGGATGTACGGGGTACAATCTTGATATATTAGCCCGTCAGCCATTGTGGGAGATAGGTATGGATTACAGATGCGGTACAGGTCACGGCATAGGTTATATGCTGAATGTCCATGAGGCGCCTAATGGGTTTAGATGGAAGCATGTGATTGGTCGTAATGACCTGTGTGTTATTGAGCCGGGAATGGTTACATCTAATGAGCCGGGAGTATACATTGATGGTGAGTATGGCATTCGTATTGAAAATGAGATTGTCTGCGTTAAAGATTATGAAAATGAATACGGCGAGTTTTTAAAGTTTGAGCCTTTGACCTGTGTGCCGTTGGAACCGGAACTTGTGGATGTAAGTTTATTCGACAAAAAAGACAAAGAACGATTGAATAATTACAATAATTGGGTGTATACTCTACTTAGTCCGTATCTTGAGGGCGATGAACTTGAGTTTTTGAAAAATGTTACAAAAAGGATTGAGTAGTATAGATGAGAAGTGAAACGAAGAGAAAACTGTTAGCTATATGCTGTGTAGGCATAAGTGTGTGTGTGATAATTGTGGCAGGAATGCTGGGGCAGAAACATGTGGACTTTAAGGAATATACGGTGTTTGAGTATAGCGGAATTAACGGTTATGCAGGGGTTAAGTGCAGCGTTGATGCGGAGAAGCTGTATGATGACTTGTGTCGTAATGAGAAGAATACTGATAAAATTGACCTGTACAGGGCATTTGTAGATTCAGTAGGGGTTATGACTGCGCAGATTGACCTGGCTAATGGTGATAAGGTATATGCTAAGGTTAATTATGATAAGGAACTAGCTATGCAGGCTGGTATCCGTGTGGGAAGTGATGATGTTGAGGTAAGAGCTACCGGTATAAAAGATGGGGAGACTATTGACCTGTTTGAAGGACTGGAAGTTATATTTACTGGAATAAGCCCTGATGCAATGATTACTATTAATAATAAGAGTAAGCATGAGCTTGTGTCAGGTCTTACATTTACTGCAGATAAAAGTGCAGATATTGTGGTTGGCGATAAGATAACTATAACCTGTAATATAAGTGAGGCGGAGCTTGGAAGACATGGATATGTTGCGAAGGCTCTTTCACAAGTGTATGCAGCAGACGGATTGAGTTCATATGTAGCGGATGTTTCACAGATTAGTGACAATAGTAAAATGTTGATGCAACAGGAGATAGAAGCAGGGATAAAGAGACTGACAGAGGATGAAACATTTAGAATGCTGTACAAGGCTACAGGTGATGTGAAGTATCTGCGTATGGATAATAAGGAAAGCGTGGATAATATTCAGTTTGAAACAGGGAAGTTCCTAAAGAAGCAGCAGGGTGACGCAGAAGGGTATGATAACTATATATGTTATATGTATTCCGCAGATGTGACTTTGGGAGAAAATACGGAGAAGGTGTACTTTGTGGTTGAGTATCAGCAGGGATATATAACCAGCAAAGGCGAATTCGGAATCGCAACCGGTAATGTAGAGAAAAAATATAGTTGCTCGTCGAGCTATGAGACTATAATGTCTAGTACTTTAGTAGGAGGAAAAACTGGATATAGTACTTATGATGTGGCAAAATGTACAAACGATATTGACTAAATATTAAAATATTATAAAAGTTTTCGTGCAACTTTTACAAAAAATTCAAAAACAAATTTACAATTCTTGTACAGTGTGATATTATTATGTCAAGCTATAAAATAGGGAGGGGAATGGTACGTGAATTTCCGTAAGAAAGTAAGATTGGGAGACATCCTGATACAGAAAGAAATGATAACAGCAGAGCAGCTTTCTAAGGCGCTTGAGGACCAGAAGAAGAAGCCGGGCATTATGCTTGGTGAGATGCTTGTTTCCCTCGGCTATGTTGATCAGAAGCAGATTAATGAAGCACTCTGTGAACATCTTAATATTGAATTTGTTGATATGAACTCATTTGAGCCAACGGAGCGTGTTATGGCGTTGCTGGATGAGGATATCATGCGTAAATATACTCTTGTACCTATGGACTTCGATAAGAATAATGCCGGAGTTCTTAAGGTAGCTATGGCTGACCCGATGAACATCCTTGCCATGGATGATGTTAATATCATTACAGGTCGTCAGGTTATGCCATTTCTTGCTGACTCTTCAGCTATTAAAGGGTATCTTGATAGAAGATTTGGTAAGAAGCAGGCTCAGAACATCGCTGACCTTTATAAGAAGGAACAGGGCGTTGAGGAGGAGTCGGCAGAAGAGAAGGCTCGTAAGGAAGATATTGAGAATGCCCCGATCGTACAGCTGGTTAACAACATCGTTGAACAGGCTGTTCATGATAGAGCCAGTGATATACATATTGAACCATTTGAATATTTCGTTAAGATCAGATACCGTGTTGATGGTAGCTTGAGAGAGGTTATGACCTACGAGAAGAGTTTGTTCTCGGCGTTAGTTACACGTATCAAGATTATGTCAGGTATGGATATTTCGGAGAAGAGAAAGCCACAGGATGGACGTATGACTGTGTATGTTGATAACAGAGAGTATGATATCCGAGTTTCTTGTCTTCCTACAGTATACGGAGAGAAGATAGTTTCCCGTATCGCATCTAAGGAAGGTTTCAGAAGGGATAAGAGTGAGCTTGGTCTTCAGCCGGATGATTTGGTGCGTTTTGATAACATACTTAAGAACCCACATGGAATTATTCTTGTTACAGGTCCTACAGGTAGTGGTAAGTCTACAACACTTTATACTGCTCTTAGTGCTTTGAACAGTGAAGATGTTAATATCATCACAGTTGAGGATCCTGTAGAGGCTAATATTGATGGTATCAACCAGGTTATGGTTAACAACAAGGCGGATATGACATTTGCCAATGCGCTCCGTTCTATCCTCCGTCAGGACCCTGATATCATCATGATCGGTGAGATTCGAGACAGTGAGACAGCAGAGATTGCGGTTAGAGCTTCTATCACAGGTCACTTGGTTGTTAGTACATTGCATACTAATGGTACAGCCAATTCTATCGGACGTCTTCGTGATATGGGTATTGAATCATATCTTATCTCAGACTCGTTGGTTGGTGTTATTGCACAGCGACTCGTTCGTCGTCTGTGCGAGTGTAAGCAGGCTAAAGAGGCAACTGATGAAGAAAAGATGATGCTTGAGTATGATGTGTCTAAGCCACTTACTATATATGAACCTTGCGGTTGTAAGCTGTGTGGTAACTCAGGTTATAAGGGCCGAATCGGTATCTATGAAGTGCTTACCATTACACCGGGTATCAGAAAGCTTATCTCTACAGGAGCTGAGCCGGATGAGATTAAAGCTTTGGCGGTTTCTGAGGGTATGCATACTTTGAAAGCAGCTGCAGGACTTTATGTAGAGCAGGGCGTTACTTCTATAGCAGAGATGATTAAGGCTACTTACGAGGCATAATAATAAAACGCGTTATATTGCTTGGTGCGATATGCGCAATGGAGGTTGAACATGGTTACAATTGAACAGATTCTTAAGCAAGCCAAAGAGATGGGGGCTTCCGATATACATATTACAGTAGGCCTTCCACCGAGAGTGAGACTTCACGGTGGATTAGTGGATCTTCCGTATCCTAAGCTTACTCCGGAGGATACAGAGAAGCTTACGGATTCTCTTATGGATGAGAAGGACCAGAAGATTCTTAAAGAAAACGGTGAAGTGGATCTTGCTTATTCAAGTGCAGAATCAGGACGATACAGAGTTAATGTTTTCAAGCAGAGAGGCTCAAGAGCCTGTGCGCTGAGAACGGTTAATACAGTTATACCGGCACCGGAGGTGCTTGGTGTTCCGGAGTCAGTTATAGACCTTTGGAACAGAAAGAGAGGACTTGTACTTGTTACAGGACCTACAGGTAGTGGTAAGTCAACAACACTTGCTTCTATTATTGATATGGTTAATGAAAGACGTGACGCACATATCGTTACACTTGAGGACCCTATCGAGTACTTACATACTCATAAGAAGTCTATGATTAACCAAAGAGAAGTTGGTGACGATACACAGTCATATGCAGCGGCTCTTAGAGCGGTACTCCGTGAGGACCCTGATGTTATCCTCGTAGGAGAGATGCGAGACCTTGAGACTATTTCAACGGCTATCACAGCTGCGGAGACAGGTCACTTGGTACTTTCAACACTGCATACTATCGGTGCTGCGGCTACTATCGACCGTATCATCGACGTGTTCCCGACTCACCAGCAACAGCAGATTCGTTTCCAGCTTGGTATGGTTCTTGAAGCGGTTATTTCACAGCAGCTTATTAAGCGTATAGACAGACCGGGACGAGTTGCAGCATTTGAGGTTTTGCATGCCACAGTGCCTGTTAAGAACCTTATAAGAGAGGGTAAGACATACCAGATTGCGTCTACTATGCAGACAAGCCGTGAGAAGGGTATGGTTACTATGGATGATGCTATCCTTGATCTTTTCAGACAGGGTATTATATCATATGAAGACGCCGTAAGTTATGCTCAGGATATGGCATATGTTGCCAAGAGAATCGGATATGGCGGATTCGCACCAACCGGTGGCGGATACAATGCAGGTATTAACGGCATGGGAGGTATGCCACCTATGGGCGGCGGAATGCCACCGATGGATAATGGTTACAACGCTTACAATGATTACAGTAACATGTAGGATATTGAAGAATTGGAGGTTATATAATGGCTACATATTCATATGAGGCGATAGACGCCAAGGGTAAGTCGAAAAAGTCTTCCCTTGCAGCTGATAGTCAGGACGAGGCTATTAAGAAGATTAAAGATCAAGGTATGACTCTTATCTCTATTCAGGAGCAGGGTATGCTTCAGAAGGAGGTATCGATTCCGTTCCTTAAGAAGAAAAAGGTGCCGGCAAGAGACTTGAGTGTATTCTGTCGTCAGTTTTCCAGCTTGATGAGAGCGGGTGTAAGTATTATCAATGCTTTGGAGATGCTTACAGAGCAGACTGAGAATAAGAAGCTTAGAACAGCGCTTCTTAACACACTTAGTGGTGTAGAAAAGGGTGAGACTCTTTCCAATGCCATGAAGCTTAGTGGAGATGCATATCCGTCCCTTCTTCTTAGTATGGTGGCTGCCGGCGAGGCATCTGGTAGTTTGGAGAAGTCAATTGACAGAATGGGTGACCAGTTTGAGAAGAATGCTAAGCTTTCAGGACTTGTTAAGAAGGCTATGATGTATCCTATTATGCTTGGTCTTGTTGCCATAGCGGTAGTAGTTGTACTTATGGTATTCGTTATTCCGAACTTTACAAGTATGTTTGACCAGTTAGGTTCTGACCTTCCGTTTATGACAAAGCTTGTTCAGGACTTTTCTAACTCACTTATAAAAAGTTGGTACATATACATAATAGCCATAGTTGTGCTGGTGGTTGCTTATAAGATGTTTGTAAGAACTGATAATGGAAGACATAAGGTGGACGGACTTATACTTAAGATTCCGGTATTCGGTCAGCTTGTTACTAAGACAGCCTGTGCCAGCTTCTCAAGAACTCTTAGTACACTTCTTCAGGCTGGTATGCCTGTTATTGAGGCTATTGAGATTGCAGCGGGTACTATGACTAATATTCACTTTAAGGATGCTTTATACAATGCAAGAACGGGAGTAAGTTTAGGACTTTCTCTTTCAAGCCAGTTAAAGGCATCAAAGAGATTCCCACCGATGGTTGTGCATATGACTAATATCGGTGAGGAGACAGGTAGTTTGGAGACGATGCTTACTAATATCGCCAACTACTATGATGAAGAAGTTGAGAATACAACACAGCAGGCTACAGCTCTTATGGAGCCGGCGATTATCGTTGTATTGGCAGGTATCGTATGTATTATCATCGCAGCGGTTTACGGACCGATGATTCAGATGTACAACGTACTTGGTTAATTTATTACTTTGGTATAATTTCAAGGCGGAGATATGGTTTAGCCGGCCTTCCGTCAAGAATTTATATAATATATTATAATAAGGGAGATTAAGATTATGAAGAATCAGAAGAGATTAGATAACAAGGGTTTCTCTTTAGTAGAGCTTATCGTAGTTATCGCTATCATGGCAGTACTTATGGGAGTACTTGCTCCAACACTTATCGGTAACATTGAGAAGTCAAGAGAGTCAACAGACCTTCAGAACCTTGACACAATCAGAGGCGCAGCTGTTACAGCTATGGCTAACGAGGCTGCTTACAAGGATGTTATGGCAGCTATGGGATCAAATACTAAGTTAGTAATTGACTTGGGTTCATCTGCTTCGGCAGCTGTTACTGGTATCGGTCCTATTAATGGACATAATAATTTCCAGGATGAAATGAATACAATTATCACATCTTCAATCGCTATGAAGTCATCAGCAGCATGCAAGAGTGGTAATAATGTTAAGATTATCATCACTAATAGTGGTAATGTTACAGTTGCTGTTGTAGATAGCACTGGTGCTATTCAGAGCTGCACAAAGACAAAGGATGAGAATGGTAATAAGCAGCTTATGTCAGGTGCAGGAGATGCTGCCAATTCATAATGAAATCTTAGAAATCAGGTGAAAATATATGCAAGCTGAGAATTTCCTGTTGTACATTGTTATATTCCTATATGGTATCATTATAGGTAGTTTTCTTAATGTACTTATATACAGAATACCGAAAAAAGAGAATATAGCGATCAAGAGGTCTCATTGCATGGGATGTGGCCATACGCTCCAGTGGTACGATTTAGTACCACTGGCAAGCTACATCTGTTTAGGCGGAAAATGCAGATACTGCAAGGAGAGGATATCGATGCAATACCCATTGATCGAGGGGATTAATGGTATCGGCTATGTGTTGATATTTGTAGTTAATGGATTTTCTTGGCTTAGCATATTGTTTTGCCTGGTATATTCGATATTTATCGTAATATCGGTTATTGACTTGAGGACTTATGAGATACCTCCGTCTCTTAATATAGCTATACTGGTAATCGCTGTGGCAAGACTTGTGCTTGAAGTGGTTATTAACAAAGCCGGTATGTGGGACATGGCAGAGTATCTTATAGGTTTTTGTGCGGTTAGCGGATTTATGCTGATTGCTTTAATAATTGGACGGAAAATCGCCGGTGTAGATGCCTTTGGTGGCGGTGACATAAAGCTGATGGCAGTAGCCGGTTTATTAGTGGGGGTTAAGCTAGTGGTCTTAGCCTTTGTGATTGGATGTATACTGGGTGCAGTGATTCATTCAATCCGTATGAAAATATCAGAACAGGATCATGTGCTTGCATTCGGACCGTACCTGTGTGCAGGACTGTTCGTTGCAATGCTTTTTGGAAATGAAATGATTAGCTGGTACCTGAACTTATTGGCGTAGCTTCACGCTACGATATATTAATTTAGAAGCTACGGATAGGAACAGCTTGGATTGGAGGAACACGCATGGCGGCAAAGACAAAAGGAAAAAAAGGAAATTTAGTAAGTATCGTTATTAATAACGAGTTCATTAAGATATGTGAAGCGTCAAAGACGGGTAAGAATATTACACTTCACAAGGCAATCGTTGTACCTACACCTATTAACAGTTACAGCGATGGTAATATCAGAGACAGAGGTGCCTTGGATAAGGCGATTAAGGTAGCATTCGGTGATTATAGAATCATGACTGATGAGGTTATCTTTTCTATAGCATCATCTAAGATAGCTACAAAGGACGTTGTAATACCTTTCGTTAAGACAAAGCAGATTGAAGGTATTGTAAATGCGAATGCAGCGGAATATTTTCCGGTTAATATAGAGGAGCACATCGTTCAGTATTCAGTTCTTGCGAAGATTGAAGAGGACGGTGTACCTAAGCTTAAGCTTAGAGTTATGGCCGCTCCGGCAGATATGATTGAGGTTTACTATGACTTGGCAGCGAACCTTGGCGTACGTATTAAGGCTATTGATTACGTAGGTAACAGTTCAAGCCAGATTATGAGTAAGATAGTACCACCACAGACAAGTGCGGTTATTCAGGTAGAAAACGACTCAACTATCGTTAATATCTTTAGTAACAATCAGTTGCAGATGCAGCGTATTATTCCTTACGGTAAGTCGTTGGTTGTCAATTCCGTAATGAATAAGATGAAGTTAAAGTATGATGATGCTCTTAAAGCATCACAGGATATGCAGCTTTTGCATCCAACATTTGATGGTGATGAGATTACAGAAAACTTAAGATACTTGGTTGGTAACATCAACCGTATCATGGACTTCTATGGTACACGTAACCAGGATAAGCCTATTGAGAAGGCCTATATCGTAGGTAATGCCATAACTATTCAGGGATTTGTTCAGTTGTTAAGTAACGAGCTTCGTCTTAATCTTGAACCATTGGATGTTTTCCAGGATATTATTATGGATAAGAAGTCATATATCGATATGTCAGATACGACTAAGTATATCCTTAATATGGGTGCTATTATCGCACCGGTTAACTTCCAGCCAAAGACGAGGGCACAGGCTGCGAAGGCACAGGGTTCAAGTAAGAATATGATGGCGTTGTTCGTAGGTGCTGTGGTTATATCAGCTATTCTTATAGCGATTCCACTGGTACAGCTGTTGCCAAAGCAGCAGGAACTTAAGACTACTAATGCACAGATTCAGCAGTTAAAGGGTATTGAGTCGATTGTAAGTGACTTCTATACAGCGAAGGATATGCATCAGGATGCATCTAACTTCCAGGCTCTTACTAATAGTAACAATGATACTCTTGAAGATTTTATCATAGACCTTGAGAAGGAGATTCCATCGGATGTGGCTTTCCAGTCTATGGCAGTTAACAATGGTGCTGTAACATTTTCAGGTACAGCAAGCAGCAAGGAGTCTTTAGCGGATCTTATTGATAAGCTTCGTGACCTTGAGTATGTATCAAGTGTAGTTGTAGGCAGTGAAGCAGAGAGCAAGGATGCAGATGGTGTTATTACAGTAACGTTTTCTATGACTTGCCAGATAACTGCCAAGAAGTAATATATAAGAATGGAGTGTGAACTATGGGTAAGAATAAGTTAAATGTATCACTTAGTGATCGTGATAAAATGCTTATATGGCTGGTTGCTTCAGTATTGATTGTTGTAGCTGCTTATTACTTTGGTTATTCAAAGATATCTGCAGAGGCTACAAAGGTTGAGACACAGCTCCAGAAAGCAAAGTCTAAGCTTACAGAGCTTCAGATTAAGAATGATAACAAAAAGCAGTATGAGCAGGATACTGTTATATATCAGAACAGATTTAATTACATTATCTCAGGTTATGAGAATGGTGCTTCACAGGATAATTCTCTTATGTTCTTAAGAGATGTGGAGAAGACAACAGGTTCTTGGATTAAGAGTACAACATTTTCATCGACTACACCAATCTATACATTTGGTTCAATAGGTTCTACTAATCCAAGTGCAGCAGGAACAAGAGCTTATTCATCAGATATGGTTGGTTACAAGACAACATTGACTCTTGCATACGAGGCAAAGTACTCAGACTGGCAGGATCTTCTTACATACTTGAATAACTACTACAGCAAGAACACTATTGATAATATATCTATGTCATACAATAATGAGACTGATGTTGTTTCAGGTACTATGACACTTTCTACATACTGTATTACAGGCAGCAACAGAACATTTACACCTCCAACGGTTGATGTTACTAACGGAACTGATAATATCTTCTTCTCTAAGGTATTCTTCCCAACTATTATCGGTAAGGATGATACAGAGGGAACATATATCCTTAGTGATTACGATTACTATGTACTCCTTAACTCATCAACAGCTGATATGGATGCTTGTGTAATCGGTAAGAAGGGCGATATAACAGGTGACTCAATCCTTACATCTAACGAGAATATTACTCAGCAGATGACAATCAGTGTATGGGGTAAGAATGGTACATACTATATCAAGTATCAGCTTGGTAATAAGACATATCCGGCAGTTAACTACGGTGGTGGTTCAAGCTTCGCAGCAGGAGATACAATTGACCTCCTCATCATGAGTTCTGCTCGTAAGTCTTCAGCTGATAAGAGTGGTGTTAACCTTACACTTATTAATGAGTCTGATATGGATGTTAACGTTAAGATTGTTGATGATGACGTGACAGATCCAAGAGTAGAAATCGTAGACAGACAGGGTATCTTTAATATCTACGACTAATACAATTAATACAATTAAGTAACTAAGTAATGTGGATTAACCGTACCGGATGGGAGTATTTCCCATCCGGTAGGGTAATATAATAAGATGGGTGAAATATAATGGCTATGAGTTTGATTTCAAGATTGCAGTATAAAGGACAATTAAATAAGAGAAATAGAAAGTCAAAGAATAAAGGTTTTTCTTTGATTGAAGTACTCGTGGCTATTGCTATTTTAGCCGTTTTATCTCTTCCTATATTGAGTGCATTTATGTCAGCAGCTAAGGTGAATTTAAAAGCACGTCAGGAAGAGAATGCTAACGCTGTAGCACAGAAGGTTATGGAGGATATGAAGGCTAAGACTATAGAGCAGGTTATGAATGAGGTTTCGGCTGATGCTAATCGTTCATATACAAGCAATTATGAGTCTTCTTCAGGATTTTATAGCTATGTGTTTAATATGGATGATTATGATGCAAGTGGAAAGACTTATTCGGATAAGTCTTCAGGGGATCAGTTCTTTGTTCGAGTTACATTGGACCCGAACGAATTCTCTGACAGAATAGATGGCAGTAGTAGTACAGGTAATACATTGAATAATATTAACTCATTTAATATGCCATCATTTACAGAGCTTCAGTCTACAGAGAACTTTGCTATTACTAAGCAGGTGTATGAGCATGATAACGAAGCTGCTACTTCACTTGGCGTGGATAAGAGCAAGATATACAGACAGGTTGATGTGTATGTTGATGTGACTAATAGGGACGAGGGGGTGTATAAGAAGTATACACAAACTGTGAAGCTTAAGGTTACATATAAAGTTTTGGGAAGCACAGATACAAAGGTGTATGAGACTTTAATAGGAACACATGAGATTATTGGTAATATGGAAGAGTCTAAGTATAGAAGCGTATACTTGTTCTACAATCCATATGATAAGTACAGAACAATTGCAGATGGCTCCAATTTAGAGATTTCAAGAGATATTGTTAATTTCCATGTAAGTGGTGATGAATCGGGTATGTTTAATGCTACACATGATTATGCAGATAGTACTAAACTTATTTCAAAGAAGATGATTAACATATATCTTGTACAGCAGACAGTTACGAATGTTAATAGTCCGTCTACAAAAGTGAAATTGCAGAAGACTAATGTTAATGTTTATGAGAAGAATTTTTCAGATTCTAGATTAAGTACTAATAAGTCTATGGGTATTGGTAGTATGGGTAATATTAATCTTCTTACTAATGTTGAAGAGTGGAAGACGACAGATGCTCAGAACAAGGTTAATAATTCGATTACACAGAATGTAGGCCCTGATTCAGAGATTAAATATCTTTACAATATGAAGGTTGAAGTGTGGATTAATGAAAGACCAGGTTCAGGTAACGAACCATTTTGGACAATAAATTCAACGAAGGAGAATGCTAATGAATAGATTGTTTGTAAGAAAAAAGAACAATAAGGGTTCAACCCTCATCATAGTTATTGTTGTAGTTGCTCTTATAGCTATTCTTGCAACAACTACACTTTCTGCGGCTATGCTCAATTATCGTATGAAGATTGTCGGCAGTGAGTCGAAGAAGTCTTTCTATACAGCAGAAGAAGCTGTTGACCAGCTCTATGCCTGCTTTGGTATGCTTACTATGAATAACCTGAATATAGCTTATACAGACCAGATGACGACTATTACAAGACAGGATGCATCAGGTTCAAGTTATATTGTAAGCAATGAGAATTGTAACAGTGAGATTCGACTTAAATTTGCGAAAAAAACTATTAAGGATCTTTTCTCAGTTGATACATGGGCTCCAACCGGAGGATCAAATAAAGTTGAGATTGCTCTTTCTGATGATACACCGATAGTAGTTGATAATGTTAAGGCTCTTATGAACTCATATATCGAGGATTATGATGCCAGCAATCCGATTATCAGCGTTAAGTCTGTAGGTGATTGTCGTATAATAGAGGAACCAAGTGATGTTCATGCTAATCTTTATAACTATTCAGTTGAGATTGATGATATTGCAATAGAGTATAAGAATGAGCAGGGATATTTTGCCAACGTTACAGTTGATGCAGATATTGCTCTTCCGGATATGCTTATTGCCTTTACTGAAGTATCAGAGGCTTCGTTGATGACATTTGGCGATTATGCAATTATTGGTCAGGGTGGCGTTGATGTGCCGGCTGCAAAGGGGCTTACTCTTTCAGGTGCTAAGCTTTATGCAGGTCCTGTTTATGGTTTGAAGATTGGTGGTAATGCTAAGGTTGAGACCGCTGAAGGTATAGCTGCCGGCGTTACAAGAGGTTCAACTATTAATACACCGGGTGCAGTAACCCTTACAGGCGAAGGTGTATCAGATACTAATCGTACTAAGTTTACTATTGATTCTAACTCAAAGCTTTGGTGTCTTGACTTAAAGACAGATGATAGCAGTAAGTGGGCTGAAATCAATATTAATGGTTCAGCATTTGTTAAGGATGACTTGGATGTTGACGGACAGTTTAACAATGTTAATATTACAGGTAACTATGTGGGATATCAGTATAGTGGTATCGTAAATGGTAAGCATAATCAAAGTAGTGCCATGATGCTTAACGGTAAGTACTGTAACCTTAATATGAGTGGTATTAACAGTTTGTTCCTTGGAGGACGTTCTTATGTTATGTATAACAGTAGTGGTTATGTGACAGGTGAAGCAGTTTCTCTTAGAGCTAATCAGGAAGTGTATCTTATTCCTGATACATTTATAAAAGATAAGGATACAACTAATAAACCGGGTATATATTATCCTAATCCGGTGACAGACCCAAGCAAGGTAAAGGTTGAGATTCCAGACAGTTTCTTTGCTAAGGCGAGAGGGTATCTGGATGACACTAATCCGGTTACATCTGTTACAGTAGGTGCGTATACATACTATTACTTTAATATTAAGAATGACAAGAGTTCTGAATTTATTAGTGATATTGTAAACTATAATCCTGCTAATGGTGTGGATGTATATATTGAGGCTATGAGAAGAGTGCTCTATGCAGATATACTTGAGCTTCAGCAGCAGTCCCTTCTTACTACTAAGACAGGATCTAAGATATACTCTAATGGTAGTATGATTAGTGTTCAGCTTAATAATAAAGGGACGGACATTGCAGGACTTGCAGCGTCAACAGGTACAAGTATAGATTTTTCAGCATTTTCTACATTGTCTACAGATATAAACAGTAGATACTTACTTGTGAATAGGGTTCTTTATGAGCCGGAGTTCTTTACAGACAAAAAGGGAATTACAGGTAGTGATTTATTAACCGGAGACAATCGTGTTCCAAACTATGGAGGTGCACCTAGCACTATCATAGTAGATGGAAAGAATATTGATATTTCGGCTATGCTTAATGAGGACAATGTATTTAAGAACTTTATTAATGCAGATGCTCTTCCGACAATGGCTCCATTTACTGCTGAAGCGGCAGATGGATTCAAGGTGTATTGTTCAGGCAATGCTACTAATATTAATCTGAGTGATTCATCAATTAATATTACTGACGGTCTTATCATTACAAGAGGCGATGTTGAAGTTAGTGCTAATTTTAATGGACTTATCTTTACAGAGGGTAAGGTTACTATTAACGGACAGGTAACAGTTACTAATACATATGGTGATATCAATACTATGTTGAACAAGCTTTCAGCAGAAGATAAGGCTACAGTACAGTCTTTCTTAAAAGCATGGGGCGCAACTAATGTATCTGAACCTGATAGTGCACTTGATTACAATATCGGTGGTATTACATATAAGCATATTATTGACTTTAATAACTGGCGTAAGTCAGCGCCTACAGTGATTGATGGTGAGGGCGAGACTGAATCATCAAGTGCGGCTGCAGGTGTGCCTGAAGTAGGTTTATAATAAATAAGAGTAAGGAGTTATAGAAACAGTATGAGAGGTTACGAAAATACTAACAAGAAACTGAATAATAAAGGTTTTTCGTTGATAGAACTGTTGGTTGCTATTGCTCTTATGGGTATTTTGGTGGGCCTGGCGGCGTATTCTATCACAGTTATGAGAGCAGGCGATACAAAGAGGGCATCAAAAACTATGTCTGGTGAGATTGCAGCTATGAGAAGCAATACTCTTGCGGTTGCGGCTGACTGGCAGTATGAAATAGTTAATGATGATGGTACATATAAGCTGTATACATATAAGAACGGTGAAGTTCATGATTATACCAATCTTGGAGCACGTCTTAAGTTATATTATATAAGTAAAGAAGGCGGAGCTGAAACAGAGATAGCCAAGGATACAAAGCTTATTATTAAGTTTGTTCAGGGGTCAGGTAAAGTGGGCGGCATGTATACGGTAAGTTCTGGTGATATGAATGTGATGTCGGACATAACAACTGCGTCGACGGTAACGGATAGAAAAGGTTACTGTACACTTAAAGCTACTAATGCAACAGGTGGTGGTGCAGAAGATTTCAAGTTGTATTATGAAACCGGTACGGTGGTTCAGGATTAGAAAGGCGGTGTGACAGATGGCTATTAAGAAAAATGGTAATAATGCCGGTATGTCTTTGATAGAATTACTTGTTGCACTTGCTGTAAGTTCAATGGTAATTATTGCGACTATGGCGTTGCTTACTAATGGTATAAGCAGTTATAGAAGACAGACTATCACAGCACAGCTTCAGGAAGAGGCGGATTTGGCACTTACTCATATATCAGATGCTATATTTGAGGCAGAAGTAGTAAATGTTAAGATGTCTGATTCTGAGAATGGCAGTACCGAAGAATTTTATATAAAAAAGGACCAGAATTATGGTTACGAGTACAAAAAAGCTGAAAAGAAGCTGTATGTTTTAACAAAGGATGAAGGAACCGGTGATTATATAAAAAGTGTTTTGTGTACTAACGTAACGTATTTTAAGGTTCAGGTGCTTACTGACAGTGTGATGGTTGAAGATATAGACAGTGATTCAGAAGATGAAATCGTAGACGTTAAAGATACTGTTCAGGTGAAAGTAAGTATCAAGGTTGAAGATGGCGATATATCTCGAGAGGGAGCCAGAGTTACAGGTGTTAGAAATTCTATGACAGTAGAGGATATTGAGCTTCTTGGATTCTCAGTAGATGAGTATCAGGATGTAAAATACTTGAAAAATTATGGTTTCCTTGCGGATGAATAAGAGAGGTGTAGCAGATGAGAGAGGTTAATAGAAGAAGTATTAAGAAAAGAATATTTACTGTAGCCGGCATTATCGCTACATGTATGCTGTGTGTAGGAATCGCAGTAGCTATGTTTACTAAGGCTGATGCTGCCACAAAGCTTCCAGATGAGGTTACATATGGCAAGAATACATATTCAAAGACTAATCCACTGGTGGTGTTGGAGATTTTGCCTCATGAGGCTTATGACGAGTTAGGACCTCTTATATCTAATAATGAGGGTACATACAAGTGGGATGAACTTGTTGCAGCTGCGCCAAAAGGTGAAGCTAATAAGACTGCGATGGAGAATTATCAAACAAGTACTCTTAGCAAGTATTGTAATTATCTTAATGCTATTGTCAGTATAGATTACAATACGAAGTTGGGACATAAGATGTGCTACAAGAACTTAAAGACCGGTGATATTTACGATCATACGTGGTCTGTGCCATTGTCCGAGATTGAGTATGATTATACCAATGTTAAGCCTATTTTGTGTACTTGGGAAGGTGACAGTTATTATGAAGAGATGTTTGAATCTGTTGATGCAGATGCTGAGTGGGCTTCTATCATAGCGGCTGCACCATCAGGAAAAGATAATGTATCTGCGATGCAGAGTTATCTTAATAGTACTATAAGTACTTATTATGGACAAATTACTAAACAGTTTGGTAATGATAGTTGTAAAGTGGTATATAAATGTACGGATCCGACTGCCACACAAAATTCAAGTACTTATTATGATAATATAGGAAATTTCAGTTGGAATCCACAATGCTTTAATTACGATTTAAACAATGTTTCAATTGTTCTTCGTGAGAAGGTTACTGCAGAAGATGGTACAACAAGTTATGTAGATGTTGAGGATGGCTTTAAGTATGTCAGTATTTGGAATGCCATTGCGGCGGCAGCACCTTCAGGTGAAGCTAATGCTGAAGCATTAAGAGAGTATATAAATACGACAGTGAATAAGTACTGTAAGACATATTATTCAGCTGTTAAGTCAGACTATGTAATGTGTTTCATAGATGATGATAAGAATAGATTTGAGAATAAGTATGAGAATACGGGAGTTTTTTCTGTAGATTTAGCTACAATTGGTTATGATCTTAAGAATCTTACACCAGTGATTTGTAAAAAACATAATGGCGGCTATTATAAGCCTGTTAATGATGACTTAAATGTTCGTAATTTCTTCGCTTATATGGTATTTGGCGAGATTGATATGGAAGATAAGATTAAGATTATCCCTAAGGCGGCTAAGGATGTAACAGTTGCTGATATTGATAATGCGGATCTTGTATACATATCAAGTAAGTCACATAACACGGAATTACTTACTTATTATAATGCTAAGAATGGTACTAATTATTCAAGTACATGGCTCTATGAGTTGGGTGGCAATGATATCAGTGCTGAGGTAGCTATGCGTCTTCAGATGGCCAGCGTACTTGAGCGTAAAGCCTTGATATTAAACAGTGAGGATCTTAATACAACAACAGATTCTAATGTTACAAGATTGTGTAAGCTTCAGGCTGGTCTTGATGCAGATACATTTGTAAGAGATTTTGCATTTGAAGAAGTTACATATAATAAAAAGTATAAAGGTAATCGCGGTGAGTTCCGTATAGAGAATGGCGGAATTGAGCTTTATCTTGATGTAGATACCCATTATACAAGTATGGGGTATACTATTACTAAGCCTGTTGGTTTGAGAAAGATGCCATGGCAGAATGATATGTTTATTAACAGTGGTGTTATAAGCACGAACGTATCTAATGATGTTGCGGATAACTCGGGAGCTACATCATATGGCTATGCGCTTATGGGAAATAGTACTAGTATGTATCCTACTTACAATGTTGGTGGTAAGAATGATTTCCTTACTAAGTCAACATTTATCTTCAACAGTAATAATGGTATGACTAATATGTTCAGTACTCAGAATGCATGGCGTAGTGATTATGTAAACGGTGTGTATCAGGGTTCTTCATATAGTGATGCGTTGCTTAAGTTAGAGATTATGAAGTCTGACTTGAATACACCTAGTGTTATCAAGTATATTCTTGGTGCATTCGGTGGCGGTTTGCCGATGGATATTGATGGCGATGGTTCTTATGATCTTAGGGTGCTGGAGATTGAACCTGCAGGTACATACAGATACTCTAATGACAGCATAGCTGATAAGAAGATAATAGCAGAGTTCTTTGGTTATTATGACTGTGTTATCAAGGGCGATACATCTGTTAAAGATACATCCGGAAAGATTGTTCTTGATATTCAGATTGATAATATATCAATGAATGGATTTAATGGCCTTAATGTGGATATTCGTTCAGAGTATGACCTTGTTATTCTTGGTGCATATGACAATGGAGATATAAAGACAAGTGTTAAGTACTATGCTGAAAGTAATTCAGATACGGATGATAAGATATACAACAACGATTTGACAGAGAAGGCATATAACAAGCTTTTGGATTATATCTGTGCGGATATGCCTATGGTTCTTGACAGAACACTTTATTATGGTCAGACATCTGTTGCGGCAGCCGGTACTTATGTTAATAAGATTAATATTACTGATATTGGTCTGGCTATTTACAACAAGTACGGTAGAGAAGAGGTTGTAAATGTTGTACCTGCAACTATTTCTGCAACAACAGCTGACAATCTTAGAACGGTTACATATATTTCAAGACCAAATGTTACTATAAGACCGGCAGGTGTTGCTGATTATGATGGTGATAATATTACAAATAATATGTTCGTTGAAAAGAAAGATCTTGCCAACCTTGCGTTTAGCGGAACAGTTTCTAATACAGAATTCTTTAGAATGAAGATATATGTAGATAGAGATTGCGACAGTATGTTTAGTGAAGATTATGAGTCTGATGAATCAGAGCTTATGTTCTTCTGTATTAATGATAACAGCGAGCCTGTATATAACAAGGCCGGAGTTATTAAGGGTGCACCGTTTACAACGGATACATCTAAGCTTGGTGTAGAAAGAGCTAATGTTAACGCAGATAAGATTACATACACATCAACTACAGATGAGGATGGCAATATTACCTGGGATGTAACTATCAATATGGGATTGCCGGAGGCTTTGAATGGTTATATGGGCTGGAAGGTTGAGATTATTGATGAGTCAACAGGACGTACTAATGTAAGTAAAGGTGCATTTGCTGTAAAGAGCGGTGTTAGTAAGACTGTAGAGGTTATTCAGATTGTCAATGATGGAGTTGCTTCTAATATTGATTTGAAAGGTAAGGCATTTACCGATGCATTTGCAGCTACAACACCAATTACAGGATTGGGATTGAATGTTGATGTATATACTAAGTCTGCATTCAATGCTGTAGCCGATAAGAAGGCTCTTCTTGATAATTATTCAATGATTGTACTTGGTCTTAGCGATAACTATGGTGTATCAGGCGGAGATTTGATTATTCAGGAGAGTCCATTGATTACAAGCGGTGATCTTACTAATGATTCGTTGGATGCTATTAATGCTTATATTGACAATGGCAAATCAGTGCTTTTTACACATGATAGTTTGTCGTACAAGTATAAGTATAAAGATACGAAGGGTGTTGTACAGGAGCAAGCGGCTGGATCTTATGGTAACCTTAATGCTTTTACACAGAAGTTCCAGACAGTTATCGGTATGCAAGGGGGCTACAGACTTACAGAACCGCTTTGGACTAAGAGTAATAATTATTCGTTGTTTAACAGTATTAATAGTACAAGTACTACAAGAATAACTGATAAGGTGTCAAGACTTAATAAGGGTGAGATTACTCAATATCCATATACAATAAAGGGTACAGGTAGTAAGGGAACTATTACTGTAGCTGATACACATGCTCAGTACTTTAAGCTTAATCTTGAGGACTTGAAGGAACTTGTTGACGGTAAGCAGAAAGACGTGGATGATGTTGTAGTTTGGTATACATTGGAACAGTCATCATCTAATACTGTGGCAAAGACTCATTATAAGACTGAAAATGGTAAAAAGGTTTTTGATCATTATGAGTATATGAGTGAAATTTCACCATACTTTGCTGCCACAGGACAGGATGCAATTAACAACTACTATGTATACTCAATGGGTAATATTACATACTCAAGTGCCGGACATTCACTTATTGGTGAAACTCAGACAGAAGAGTTGCAGCTTTTTGTTAATACATTTGTAAGAGCTATCCTTTCAGGTAATAGTAAGCCGGAAGTTTCATATGAGAATGCGGTTCAGGACAGTGAATATGTTTATTCACAGTTCTACAGAGGACAGTATTATACTTTAGGTGATAGTATACCGCATAACTTTGATTACACAACTATTCCAACACAGTTTAAATACACTATCACAGATCCTGACCTTGCATCAGGTGCAGGACGTATTTCTCAGGCGAGAATGTTCTATGATAAGAATGGCAATGACGTGTTTGATGAAGGTACTGATGTTTGGTTGTGTTATATCGGATATAGTGGTACAGTGCCTACATACACACCGGATGTTCCAAGTGGAAAGTCGGTAGTCAGCGGAGTTTCGTATGATGCTAAGCTGTGGGAAATTCTTGATAATGTAGGAGTTGCCGAAGCTACTCAGAATGAGATGGCTAATAAGCTTATAAAAAATGAGCTTCGTATCGGTATTGTAGCTACGGATAGCCGTAATGCTAAGGGTTATGGAATTCTTAAGTTTGTACAAAGAGAGTTGCATAAGTTAGATTAATAAAAATCGAATTAAAATGTTAAATGGCGTGCCTTAGGGCACGCCATTTTTTGTGTCTTGCGCGTTAGGTTTATGGTTTTGACATCAATTGTTCCATGACCTTTGTAAGTTACATTACTTTTAAAAGTTTTTTGTTTGAATAAACTAATTAAATATATTGACAATATAAAAATGCTAATGTAATATATTGGTTAAGAGGTTATGTTATGGAGGTGTGATGCGAAAACAAGTTGGAACCATTACAAAAGATGTTATAACGCTATTGAATTTGGATGCTATAGAGGGAACACCAGTGTATATTTCTGATTCTAATATAGAACATATGAAAGCTTCGCATCCAGATGATTATATGCGATATGGATGCGATATAGAAAATATACTGTTCAATCCGGACTATGTTGGTCGCAATAAGAACGATGATTCTATTGAATTCGTGAAAGAGTATGTAGAAAATGGGGAGTATGTAAAGGTTGCGGTGAGAGTGTCTTTGAAGAATATGTATTATGCCAGAACTCTTTATGTGCTTAATAATTCACGAGTGAAAAACTTTATTAAAAAAGGAACGCTAAAAAGGTTGACAAATAATCATTAATATGTATAATTAAAATAGATATTACATAAGCTATATTGAATGGAAGCAGAGGACGGAACGGGCAGCCGTCGCCCTAGATGGAGATGTGGGAATGTCACCCCACCTATTTCATTCGTTAGTAAGGTGGTAACTTCGGTTACCACCTTTTTGTGTTGTTATTGTGCTTTTGTTCCAAACCTTTCGTTCCAAATTTTTTCAAACTCGTCTTACTTTTAAAAGCTTTTTGTTTGAATAAACTAATTAAATATATTGACAATATAAAAATGCTAGTGTAATATATGTATTAAATTAAGATTTAATAAAAAAGTTATAGCTTGTCGTATTGAATAATTAAAAGAAAAGGAGAGCGAATGTTTAGTAAGGTATGTAGTGTTGCATTGGTGGGGCTTGAAGCTAAATTGGTTACAGTGGAGGTGGACGTCGGAGCTGGAATTCCGTACTTTGACATGACGGGATATTTGTCGGTGGAAGTAAGAGAAGCTAAGGAACGTGTGAAGGCAGCTATTAAGAATTCAGGTGTGGAGATTAAACCGCAGCGAATTATTGTGAATATGTCACCTGCAGATATAAGAAAGTCAGGTACCGGATTTGACCTGCCTATGGCTGTTGGGATTCTTATTGCGAATGAAGTGATTGATGATAAGCTCCTTGAAGGAACGGTTATGGTAGGGGAGCTTAGCTTAGATGGTATGGTTAAAGGCGTTAAAGGAGTGCTTTCCTGTGTTATGACAGCGAAAGAGTGTGGATATAGAAGATGCATTGTGCCTTTGGAGAATCTGTCAGAAGCTGCTTGTGTTGATGGGATAGAGGTTTATGGAGTTGAGTGTCTTTCGCAGCTTGTTGATTATCTTGATGGCTGTGGTGAACTTATAAAACCTGCAGGGAGCGACGGTCGGTCTAAAGGTGAATTAATACGCAAACAATCTGAGAAGCTTGATTATAGTGATGTTTATGGACAGATAATAGCAAAGCGGGCTACCCTTATAGCTGTTGCAGGTATGCATAATATTATGTATGTAGGTGCACCTGGGAGCGGCAAGACTATGATGTCTATGCGTATACCTACTATTATGCCGGATATGTCGGAGGCAGAGATGTTGGAGCTTACACGGATATATAGTGTTGCAGGACTTATTGACAGTCAGAATCCGAAAGTGGTTAAGAGGCCATTTCGTAATCCGCACCATAGTGTGACTCAGGCTGCTTTATTGGGAGGCGGCAGTGTTCCAAGACCGGGAGAGATAACTTTGGCTAATAGGGGAGTGCTTTTCTTGGATGAGCTGACTGAATACCCGGCGCAGATTATGGAAAGTTTGAGACAACCACTGGAGGATAGAAGAATACGTATTAACAGATTATCTGGAGATTATGAGTATCCGGCGGACTTTATGCTGGTGGCGGCTATTAATCCGTGCCAATGCGGTTATTATCCTGACAGGAATCGGTGTAATTGTTCAGAGAGTGACATAAGAAGGTATCTGGGCAAGATAAGCAGACCTTTGTGGGACAGATTTGATATGAATGTTCATGTCGAGCCTATAGATTATAAGAGTTTGCAAGCGGGTGCTGAGCAAGTTAAGGATAAGATTGAATACACAGTTAAAGAAGAAGGGAATAGAAGTTTTGGACAGCAATCAAGTGTTGGTAAGACTGTAAAGACGGATAATGTATATACTTCAGCGGCTATGAAAGAGTTGGTAAGTAAGGCAAGAGATATTCAGAGTGAGCGTTTTAAAGAGATGGGGATTATGTTTAATTCCCAGATGAATTCCAATCTGGTGTCAAAGGTGTGTAAGCTTGAAAAAACAGAATCGGAACTTATGGAAAAAGCTTATGAAAAGCTGGGGATGACGGCAAGAGGTTATCATAAGGTGCTTAAGGTGGCGAGAACCATTGCTGATATTGAAGGAGAGGAGCGGATACTGGTGCGACACCTTAGCGAGGCCATATCCTACAGAAGCTATGTTAACGGATGATTTTTATTGGTTTTGGCTGTGCAATATAGCAGGGATAGGAAGAAGTAAGATATGTGCGTTGGTTAAGCGTTTTGGCGATGCGGCTGCGGTGTATAAAGCAGAAGAAAAAGAGCTTTGCGGTTTAGAGGTGCTTTCGGAAAAAGATATACGTAATATAATAGAAAGTAAGCGGGATGTACTTATATATGAAGGTATGAAAGCTATGGAGAGTCAGGGGATAAGTTTTACACATATGTGGAAGAGTGACTATCCTAAGAAGCTACTTAGTATATATGATGCACCAGTGGCATTATATTATAAGGGAAGCCTGCCAGACGACAGCAGGCCATCTGTTGCTGTGGTAGGGGCGAGAAATTGTACTCAGTATGGGAAGTATATGGCCTATGAACTGTGTAAGGGATTTGCAGGGCGTGGATGGCAGGTTATAAGCGGTATGGCACTGGGGATTGATACAGCGGCTCACAAAGGCTGTTTCGATGCTGGTGGATATACTTGTGCAGTGCTTGGGTGCGGCGTGGACGTTTGCTATCCAAGAAGTAATATTGAGCTGTATTCGGGAATTGTGGATACAGGGGGTGTTATATCGGAGTATGCATTGGGAACGCCTCCGCATCCGGGGCAGTTTCCAATTCGCAACCGAATTATCAGCGGACTTGCGGATGTGGTTGTGATAGTGGAGGCCAGAACAAAAAGTGGTTCGCTTATAACGGTTGAGCATGCGTTAGATCAAGGGAAGTCAGTGTTTGCAGTACCTGGAAGAGTGGGGGATGCATTGAGTGAGGGGTGTAACTGGCTTATAAAGATAGGTGCAGGTGTTATAACGGAGGCGGAAGATATAGAGGAGGAATATTTAAAAGCAGAGACAAAAGTAAGAGTAGATAAGTTAAAAGATAATTATTACCAGAATGGTACAAAGCTACAGAACAACTGTTGTGATAAGGAATATAAGAAGCTGCATTTTGAAAAAACACAAATAAATTCACTTGCAACGGAAAAAAATATAGTGTATAGTGTGCTTGATTTGCTTCCTAAAAGTCTTGACATTATTATAGAAGAAACAGGACTTGATATAGCAGTTGTCAGTGAACAGCTTTTGTGCCTTCAGCTTGAGGGGCTGGCCCAGGAGATTTCAAAGAACTGCTATAGTAGGATGTGATATTATGAGTAGTTTTTTGGAGGTTTTTGATGGCGAAGTATTTGGTAATAGTGGAGTCTCCGGTAAAGGTTAAGACTATTAAGAAGTTTTTAGGCTCTAACTATGAAGTTATGGCATCACAGGGACATGTCAGGGATCTTCCGAAGAGTCAGCTTGGAGTAGATCCGGATGATGATTTCGAGCCTAAATATATAACAATAAGAGGGAAAGGAGATATACTTGCGGCGCTTAGGAAAGAAGCTAAGAAGGCTGATAAAGTGTATCTTGCTACTGACCCGGACCGCGAGGGTGAAGCTATTTCTTGGCACTTGGCTAAGGCATTGAAGCTTGAAGATAAAGATATATACAGAATTACATTTAATGAGATTACAAAGAATGCTGTTAAAGCTTCGTTGAAGGAAGCTCGAAAGATAGATATGGATCTTGTGGATGCACAGCAGTCAAGAAGAGTGCTTGACAGAATGGTTGGATACAGAATAAGTCCTGTGCTTTGGGCAAAGGTTAAGAGAGGCTTGAGTGCGGGAAGAGTGCAGTCTGTTGCTCTTAGAATTATCTGTGACAGAGAAGATGAAATCAATGCATTTGTTCCGGAAGAGTACTGGACTATGGATGCAGAGCTTTCTGTGAAGGGTGAGAAAAAGCCATTGATCGCCAAGTTTTATGGTGATAAGGATGGCAAGATAGAGATTAAAGATGAAGAACAGATGGAAAGAATCGCTGCTGCGGTTAAGAAGAGTAAGTTCAAGGTTGACAGTGTAAAGAAAGGAGAGAAGGTTAAGAAGGTTCCGCTTCCTTTTACAACAAGTACGTTGCAGCAGGAAGCAGCTAAACAGCTTAATTTCTCTACACAGAAGACTATGAGACTTGCACAGCAGTTATATGAAGGTATTGATATAGCAGGAAAGGGAACAGTTGGTGTTATCACATATCTTCGTACTGATTCTACAAGAGTTGCAGATGAAGCGGTGGATATGGCTGCGGACTATATTAAGAATAACTATGGTGAGAAGTATCTTGGCGGTGTTGTAAAGGCTAAGAAGGATGGAAAGAAGATTCAGGATGCTCATGAGGCTATAAGACCTACTGATGTGGCCTTGTCTCCAACCGTTATAAAGGAGTCTTTGTCGAGAGACCAGCTTAGATTGTATCAGCTTATATGGAAGAGATTTCTTGCCAGCCAGATGAGTGCTGCGGTGTATGAGACTACGGCTGTGAAGATAGCGGCAGGAGAATATCTTTTCAATGTTTCTGCGTCTAAGGTTAAGTTTGATGGTTTTATGTCAGTTTACAAGGATGTTGATGAAGAAACAGAGAGTAATTCG
Source organism: Lachnospira sp. (assembly GCA_045543195.1). Lineage (GTDB taxonomy): Bacteria > Bacillota > Clostridia > Lachnospirales > Lachnospiraceae > Lachnospira. The sequence continues at coordinate 269,159 of JAZQME010000001.1, read as the reverse complement.
CTTATAAAGGGAATTGATGAGAATTCGAAGTTGAGCTTAAATGAACTTAATACAGCACAGCATTTTACACAGCCGCCTGCGCATTACACAGAAGCTTCTTTAGTTAAGACTTTGGAAGAGCTTGGTATTGGAAGACCGAGTACCTATGCGCCTACTATTACTACAATTATTGCAAGACATTATGTTGCTAAGGAGAATAAGAACCTTTATGTGACAGAGCTTGGTGATGCTGTTAATGATATTATGAAAAGAGCATTTCCGGCCATAGTAGATGTTAATTTTACAGCCAATATGGAGTCGCTTTTAGATAGTGTTGAAGAAGGCAGCGTTAACTGGAAGGAAATAATCAGAAACTTCTATCCGGACCTTGAGGAAGCTGTTAAGACAGCTGAGAAGGAGCTGGAAAATGTTAAGATAGAGGACGAAGTCAGCGATGTTGAGTGCGAGCGTTGTGGACGTATGATGGTTATTAAATATGGTCCTTACGGAAAGTTCCTTGCATGTCCGGGATTCCCTGAGTGCAGTAATACTAAGCCTTACCTTGAGAAAGTAGGAATTCCATGTCCTAAGTGCGGTAAGGAAGTTGTGTTTAGAAAGAGTAAGAAGGGCAGACGCTATTTCGGTTGCGAGGATAATCCAAACTGTGATTTTATGAGCTGGGTTAAGCCTTCAGATAAGAAGTGTCCGAAGTGTGGAAACTATATGCTTATCAAGGGTGAAACTCACGTATGTGCTGATGAAAATTGTGGTTTTGTTGTAAAATAAAAGAATTTAGTTTGAATTGTGTAAAAATTGTTGAAAATTTGCGGGAAATGTGTTAATATTTAACATAAGTTAATGAAGTATCGTTGTATTTATGTTTTATGGAGGTGCATTTATGAGTGTTCAGTTGCTTGATAAGACACGAAAGATTAACAAGTTGTTGCACAATAACGATTCTCACAGACTTGTGTTTAATGATATATGCGGTATACTGAGTGGTATATTGGAGTCCAACATACTTGTTATAAGCAAGAAGGGTAAAGTGTTGGGAACCGGATTCTATGATGGTGTTGATGTTATAGATGAGCTTATATATGACAAAGTCGGCGGTTTTGTTGATAATATGCTTAATGAAAGACTTTTAAGTGTACTTTCAACTAAGGAGAATGTGAATCTTTCAACTCTTGGTTTTACCAGTGACAATGTTAAGAAGTTTCAGGCGTTACTTGCGCCTATTGAAATTTCCGGCGAAAGACTTGGTACTTTTTTTATGTATAAGAGTGATAACTCATATGAGATTGATGATATTATTCTATGTGAGTATGGTACTACGGTTGTGGGACTTGAGATGTTGCGTTCGGTGAATGAAGAATATGCTGAGATAGAGCGTAAGCAACAGATTGTTAAGTCTGCGGTTGGTACATTGTCATCATCGGAGCTTGAGGCTATCCGACATATATTTAAAGAATTGGACGGTAAAGAAGGCGTGCTTGTTGCCAGTAAGATTGCAGACAGGGTAGGAATTACCAGATCTGTTATAGTGAATGCACTACGTAAATTTGAAAGTGCGGGAGTTATAGAGTCTCGTTCTTCAGGGATGAAAGGCACTTACATCAAGGTTGTTAATGAAGTTATATTCGAAGAGTTGAAAAGTCTTGGGAATTAATTAGTCTTGGGATTAATGAGTTGTTGTAATTAATAAGGATGTTGATTAAAAGGAAGGAGCCTATTATAGTGCGTATGTCTGTGCGCAAGTGTAGGCTTCCTTTTTATTTGTTACTTAAGGGATAAAATACAATGAAATATTACATTTTTAGTCATTTTTTTTATAAAAAGGGTTGGAATTTTGGGTACTATGGTTTATAATGTACTATATTTAATTTAGAGTAGGCGAAGTGCGTCCACTTGTTAGATGATTAGATTATTAAAAAGAAAGGATGTTGCTATGAGTTCAGGAGTTTTTGGTTATGTTAATGTTCTTAAGTCGGCTGCTGATGCGAGCTGGTTAAGAGAGGAAGTGTTGACTAACAATATAGCTAATGTTGACACACCGGGTTATAAGAGACAGGATGTGGAATTTGCAACATACCTTAGGGCAGCTATTAGTTCAGCGGGAGAGGTTGGTTCAACTCTCACTCAGAAGATTAATGATGTGGATTTGTCCAAGGTTCGTACAAGGACGTACAGAGATAATACATATTTGTCATACAGATTGGATGGTAACAATGTTGATCTTGCAACAGAGAATGTTGAGCTTGCTGCAGAGCAGATTAATTACAATGCTTTGATTGACAGCATGAACAACGAGTTTACAAGGATGAAGGCGGTTATTAAGTAATCTTTAGCTTTTGTGGAAGGCGAAGGAGATATAGGAGGATATAGGTATGTCGATGTTTACAGCATTTAACATAAGTGCGTCAGGTATGACTGCACAGCAGTTAAGAACAGATGTTATTTCGCAGAATATTGCTAATGTTAATACTACAAGAACTTCAGATGGTACACCTTACGTTAGAAAGGCAGTTGTGTTTACGGAGAAGACTCTTACACAGGCAACAGTTATTCAGGGACCTAACTCAACAGGTTCGTCATTTGCCAGCGTGTTAAGAAGCGTAAGAGGCGGAAGACTTGGCGATGGCGTTAAGGTTACACAGGTTTATGAAGATGATTCAACAGATATGAATATGGTTTATGATCCTTCACATCCTGATGCGGATGAGAACGGATACGTTACATACCCTAATGTTAATGTGGTTCAGGAGATGACAGACCTTATTGACGCGTCACGCTCATATGAGGCTAATATCTCAGCATTTAATGCGAGTAAGACTATGGCTAACAAAGGATTAAGTATAGGTCAGGCTTAATTTATAGGCGTTAATGGGATTAAGGAATAGGTGAAATAAGAGGTATAAAACTATAAGCGGCAAAGCTGCTTTAGAAAGAGGTAAGATATGGATTTGACATCTGCGATCAGTTCATTGGGAACGGATTATGTTACTAAGATTTCAGAGGCGATGAATACTAACGCTACGCTGAATAATAAGACCGGTGAGGTTTCAGAAGCTACAGGTACATTTGATTCAATATTCAATGCAGTATCAGGTCTTGTTGGAAGTACTAATTCATACATTCAGCAGGCAGAGAAGGCAGAGATTGATTTTGCACTGGGTAAGATGACTAATACACATGAGCTTGGAGTTTACCAGCAGCAGGCTAATATTGCATTGCAGTTCACTGTTGCTGTAAGAGATAAGGCTTTAGAGGCTTATAAAGAGATTATGAATATGCAAATTTAATTGATTGGAGTACATAGATATGGCTGAACGATTAAAGCAGTTGCTTAATCGCGTAGTAGAGGTCTGGAAGAATTGGACAGGGAAGCAAAGAGCGATGTTTTTAAGTACGGTGGCAGTTGTAATAGTTGCTGTTGCTATTCTTGCATATGCCCTTACAAGACCTAATTACGAGATTCTTGCTACATGCGATGATTATACTGAGATAAACAGCATAACGGATATACTTACTGATGCGGGAATTAAGTCAGTGGTTGATGATGATAAGATGACTGTAAAGGTTAACAAGAAAGACCTTACAACAGCGAAGATGGCTATTGCAGAGGAGGATATTCAGTCTGACGGATATACACTGGAGGATGCTCTCAGCAGTAGTTTTACAACCACAGAGTCAGATAAGAGCAGAAGATATGAATTGTACCTTGAGAACAAGTTTAAGAACGATCTCGAGTCTATGGACGGTGTTAAGAATGCCACTGTTACAGTTTCTTTAGCTGCGGATAACAATTCGTTCTATGCAACTACAGACGAAACTTCTGTGTCGGTTATGCTGACTACTAATAAGGTGTTTGATGACGAGGCTGCAGAGAGTATGGCGGTGTTCCTTGCCACAGCAGTTGGTAATGATACAACTAACAATATTGATATCATCACAACTGATGGTGCTACACTTTTCTCAGGAAGAGCCAATGCTTCTAACGGTTCAGGTATGAGTAGTACAGGTAAGATGAAGTATAAGAGTCAGATTGAGGCTACTACAGTGTCATCGCTTAGAGAGGCGCTTTTGGCTACAGGACTTTACGATAATGTTTTCTTTACACTTAATTATAAGCTTGACTGGGATACTGTTAATCAGATTGCTACTGAGTATACAACACAGGGTGGTGAGCAGGCTATCTTTGGTGAGTCTTATGAAGAGGTTTCAGAAAGCACTGATGGTTCGGGAGGAACTCCTGGTACATCATCTAACGATGATGATACTACATATGATATAACGGATGGATACGGCGGTCATTCCACAATTGAGATTAAGGAGTATAAGTATCTTCCTAATTCCCTTGTAACAACTACTATAAAGGAGCCGGGACAGATTATTTATGATGATTCTAATCTGGCAGTTACATTTGTTAATACAGTAATATATAGAGAAGAGGAGTGTGAAAAGCTCGGTCTTCTTAATGAGATGACATGGGATGAGTTCAGAAGTCAGAATGCAAAGTCTACTGTTCTTGAGGTTGATGACCAGTGGATAGAGATTCTCTCAAAGGGTACAGGTATTGACCCGGAGAATATTGCTATTGTGGCTTATGAAGAGCATCGTTTTGAAGCTAAAGAAAGAACAAGCATATTCTCTAACCCAACTATGTGGTTCCAGCTTGGACTTGCAGCGATTATTTTGTTGCTTCTTGTATTTGTTGTACTTAGAAGTGCAAGACCGCTTACAGTTGAAGAGAAGGAGCCGGAGCTTTCTATCGAAGAGATGCTTTCTTCTACAAGAGAGAACCAGCCGGTTGTTGAGGATATTGATATGAATGATAAGTCAGAGACGCGAAAGGCTATCGAGAAGTTTGTGGACGAGAATCCGGAAGCGGTTGCATTGCTTTTGCGTAACTGGTTGAATGAGGGCTGGGGTTAAAACTTAAACCAGCTATAAGAACTGATTGGGGTGAATGATATGGCGAAATCATCAGGTATGGACAGAGAGATGGACGGCATTGAGAAGGCCGCTACTCTGTTGATTACATTGGGACCTGAGAAGTCCGCAATGATATTTAAACATTTAAAAGAAGAAGAGATTGAGCAGCTTACGCTTGAAATTGCCAATACCAGCAGCGTTTCACCACAGACGAAGGAACGAGTTTTAAACGAGTTCTATGAGATATGTCTTGCACAGCAGTATATTGCTGAGGGTGGTATCGGATACGCTAAGGAATTGCTTGAAAAAGCTCTTGGTGTTGAGAAGGCGAAGGATGTTATCGGCAGACTTACAGCCAGTCTTCAGGTTAGACCATTTGAGTTTATCAGAAAGACTGACCCAAGCCAGTTGCTTAACTTTATACAGGATGAGCATCCTCAGACAATCGCTTTAATATTGTCGTATTTGCCGCCGGGACAGTCTTCTATGGTAGTTTCATCACTTCCACCGGAGAAGCAGGCTGACGTTGCAAAGAGAATTGCTCAGATGGACAGAACATCGCCGGATGTTATCAAGCAGGTTGAGAAGGTTCTTGAACGTAAGTTGTCAACACTTGTAAACCAGGATTACACAATCGTTGGTGGTGTGGATGCTGTTGTTGAAATCCTCAACTCAGTTGATAGAGGTACAGAGAAGCATATTATGGAGACATTGGAGGTTGAAGATCCAGAATTGGCAGATGAGATCCGTAAGAAGATGTTCGTCTTCGAGGATATCCTTTCTCTGGACGACAGAGCTATCCAGCGTGTGCTTCGTGATGTTGATAACAGTACACTTGCACTTGCGCTTAAGGGTGCTACGGAAGAGGTACAGAATGTCATTCTTCATAACCTTTCAACACGTCTTGCTGCTATGATCAAGGAAGACATGGAATACATGGGTCCTGTTCGTATGAAGGATGTTGAAGAGGCACAGCAGAAGATTGTTAATATAATCAGAAAGCTTGAAGACTCTGCCGAAATCGTAATCGCAAGAGGCGGAGGTGACGAGATAGTTGTCTAATTTGTTGAAACAAGGCTCTGTTATAAGTAAAACGGAGCGAGTTATAGATTATAATGAACTTATCAGAGCGAAGCTACAGAGTATACTTGAGTCTAAGGACAATGCTTCTGCTAATCCGGATAATTTTGTAAGTGGTCTTAATGCTGATGTTGTAGAAGAACTACTGACAGATGATCAGGAAAGTCAAGAAAATGCTATGGCGGCTGCACAGGCTAATATTGATGCGCAGAAAGCTCAAGCAAAGCAGATGCAGGATGCGGCGGAACAGATGGTAGCTGAAGCTAATAAAAAGTCAGATTCTATTATATCAGATGCTAGAACCCAGTCTATGGTTATTATGAATAATGCTAGAGAACAAGGTTATGAGGAAGGTATGAAGCAGGCTGACGAAGAGATAGCCAAGCATAAGGCCCAGCTTGATGCAGAACTGGCAAGACATAAAGCAGCGTTAAATGCTGAATATGAGCAGTTAAAGCAGCAGATGGAGCCTGAACTGGTAAGTGTACTGACAGAAGTGTTTAGGAAGGTTACACTTACAGTGGCTGAAGATAATCAGGAAGTTATATTACACCTTATTAATGGTGTTCTTAAAAATGCTGAGAAGAGCAGGGAGTTTATTATCAAGACATCTCCTGAGGATTATAAGTTTCTTGTCAGCAATCAAGGCAAGTTATATCTTAATATGAATAAGGAAGTAACTTTGGACATAGTGGAAGATATTAATCTTAAACATAACGAATGTCTGGTTGAAACAGACGGAGGAGTGTTTAACTGTAGTCTTGATATTGAGCTTAACAATCTTATTAAGAAGATAAAGTTATTAAGCTGCGTATGATAAAGTATACAGGATAACAGCCTGTAGTAGGTTGGTACTTAACTTAAGGGCAGAGTAGGAGGATTAGTTGTGGCAGTATTGGATAGAACTAAATACGAATATTTGACACATGAATCTTACTATGAGAAATTGGGGAAGGTATCAAAGATAGTTGGTCTTACTATTGAATCTATTGGTCCCGATGCAAAGCTGAGTGACTTGTGTAAGATATATTCAGCGGATAAGACGCAGGTTCTTTATGCGGAAGTTGTTGGATTCAGAGATTCAAGGGTTCTGCTTATGCCCTTTGAGGATGTAGGCGGAATTGGTCCGGGATGTATAGTGGAGAATACGGAAAGACCGCTTGGCGTTAAAGTTGGTCCACAGATTCTTGGACAGACATTGGATGGTCTGGGGAATCCTGTTAACGGAGTTGAGCTTGACAGTGCGCTGGAATATCCTGTTGAGGCAGCACCGCCTGATCCTATGGACAGAGTTATTATTAGTGAGGTGCTTCCTCTTGGCGTTAAGGCTGTTGATGGCCTCTTAACCATAGGAAAGGGGCAGCGTATTGGCATATTTGCCGGAAGTGGTGTGGGTAAGAGTACTTTAATGGGTATGTTTGCCCGCAATACTAAGGCTGATATTAATGTTATCGCTCTTATTGGAGAGCGAGGAAGAGAAGTTAGAGAGTTTATTGAACGCGACTTAGGCGAAGAAGGCATGAAGCGAAGCGTTGTTGTAGTTGCTACATCGGACAAGCCTGCGCTTATTCGTAATAAAGCAGCGAAGACAGCTACTGCTATAGCAGAGTACTTTAGAGATCAAGGCAAGGATGTCCTTCTTATGATGGATTCCCTTACGCGTTTTTCTATGGCACAAAGAGAGATTGGTTTGGCTTCAGGTGAGCCTCCTGTAACAAGAGGTTATCCGCCTAGTGTTTACAGTGAGATGCCAAAGCTTTTAGAGCGTGCCGGCATGTCGGACAGAGGTTCTATTACAGGTCTTTACACAGTACTTGTTGATGGAGATGATTTCAATGAACCTATTACTGATACGGCAAGAAGTATTCTTGACGGACATATTATGTTATCAAGAAAGTTAGGACATAAGAATCACTATCCGGCTATTGATGTGTTGCAAAGCATTTCACGTTGTATGAGTCAGATTGCGGATAAAGAGCATAAGAAGATGGCTGGCCGTCTTAAGAATGTTCTTGCTACATACAATGAGGCAGAGGATTTGATTAATATAGGTGCTTATAAGAAGGGCAGTAACAAGAATATTGATTATGCAATATCAAAGATTGATGCTGTTAATGAGTTCTTAAGGCAGAGCACTGATGAAAAGTTTAACTTTGAAGAAGAGATTTCGATGCTTTCAGGTTTGTTTACTGATTACGACACTGCGAATTAAGTGGATTGTAGAGCTGTATTTAGGGTTTAGATAGTAGTTATGAGCGGGGCTTGTGTGAGGTAGTGTATGGCTAAGTTTATATTTAAGATGCAGAATATACTAGATATTAAGATGCGTCTTGAAACGCAAGCTAAAACGGAGTTTGCAGAGGCCAGTGCAAGATTGAATGCTGAGGAACAGAAACTTAAAGAGCTTCTTACAAGAAAGCGGTTTTACGAGATGGAGGTGGTCTCTATGTCGGAAAAAGGTGCTTTGAATGTGGTGGAGCTTAAAAGACATAACAACTCCATAAAAGCTATGCAGGACTTAATTGAACAACAGACGGTTGTGCTTCGTATCGCTGAAAAGAATATGGACAGAGCCAGAACAAAGCTCAATGAGGCCATGCAGGAGCGGAAGGTTTATGAGAAGCTCAGAGAGAAAGCATTTGAGGAGTTTAAGCTGGAGTTAAATGCGGAAGAAAAGAAAGAAATTGATGAGCTGGTAAGCTTTACCTACAACGACAGGGAGGAAGAGTCGTAGCAGTTTATCTTATATATAATAAGCGGAAAGGAAAAGATTATGGCTAAGAAGTCTAAGGATTACAATGTAGATGACGATATATATAATGACGATGATAAGGGTAATCCTTTTGTCAATATCATTATTGTTATAGTTGTTATAGTGATATGGCTTGCTATATTTGCATTGCTTATCAAGATGGATGTAGGTGGAATCGGTGGTATGTTAAGACCGTTTCTTAAGGATATTCCTGTTATTAATATGATTCTTCCTGATGCCAGCGATGAAGAAGTTATGGAAGAGACAGGCTTTAAGTACAAGAATCTGGCTGAAGCCATAGAACGCATCAAGGAGTTGGAAGCAGAGATTGCTACATTGCAGGAAACTAATGCAGCATCTGCTGAAACTATTGCGCAGTTGCAGGCTGAGATAGAAAGACTTAAGGTTTATGAGCAGAATCAGCTTTATTATTATGAACTTAAAGAGAAGTTCGACAGAGAAATTGTATTTAATGATAAAGCGCCTAGTATAGAGGAATACAAGAAGTGGTACGAAGAAATTAGTCCGGACAATGCAGCTGAGATTTATGAGGAAGTTATCAGACAGCTTGCTCACTCAGAAGAGGTTAAAGCCTGGTCAGAGACATTTGTTAAGATGGACCCTGAAAATGCAGCGGCTATTTTAGAGGAGATGACAGGTGATACTGATTTGGTTGCGGAGATTCTTTTGTGTATGACTTCGGCACAGAGAGGTGCTATTATGCAGGAGATGGATCCTGTATATGCTGCTAAGCTTACGAAGATTATGTATCCGGGTAAGTAGTTCTTGGTAGTGTAGTATAAGCTTTGATATATATGTTCCTATGTGTGAACTTATATATATTTATTATTACAGGAAAGGAGGTACAATATGGTAAGTGCGGCAATAACAGGAAGTAGCAGAATCGCATCGCAGGATGTGAGTATGGTTGCTACCAATGTTAAGGCTGGCAAGGTTAATAGCTTTGGTGATGTTATGGCAAAGTCATTGGCAGATAATTCTTCCGTAAGTAACGACAGTTCATCTAAGATGGATGTTGTGGCTGCTAAGGAGCCTGCTAAGGCGGACAATGCTGAACCTGTTAAAGAGGATAAAGTTGACGAGAGTGTGTCACTGGATAAGGCTGATGATGCGGCGACTAATGAAAAAGAAGAAGTTGTTGCAGAAACAGAGGAAGCGGCTAAGGATATTCTTGAAAAGATTAAGGAAGAACTTAATGTTTCAGATGAAGAGCTTGCGGAGTGCATGGAAGTTCTTGGAATGTCCCTTGCGGATCTTTTGCAACCGGGCAATATTCTTAAGCTTGTTATGGAAGTGACAGGAACACAGGATGCTATGATGATGGTTACTGATGCGGATTTGTCAGAGTCTCTTAAGAATATTCTTGACTATGCAGGTGCAAGAATTAATGAGCTTGCTGATCAGCTTAATATGACATCAGGAGAACTTCAGACTATGCTTGAAAGTATGGATATGACTCAGACAGATGTTGAAGGACCGGTTGATATGGCTGTATCAGAAGAAACTGTTGCACAGAATAATGTTTCTGATGAGATTGTCACAGAGGAAGTGGTTCAGGATGAGGCAACACCCGAGACTGTAGAAGATGTGATTGCATCTAAGATTACAGTTAATAACACAAGTGAGTCAAATCAGGGAAGCAGTATGAATAACAGCAATGATTCACAGAAACAGATGATGAATTCAGAGTCTAAGAGTGATGAAGTTGCAGTACATACTACGATTTCAGATGCGGTTTCGCAGCTTTCACAGAGCTTTGAAGCGGTGATGGGACAGGATGTAGCCGGTGTTAATCAGGCGGATGTGGTTCGACAGGTAGTTGACTCAATAAAGCTTAATAACACACAGATGCTTCAGAGTATAGAAGTTCAGCTTAATCCGGAGAATCTTGGCAAGGTTAACGTGCTTGTATCCGTAAGAGAAGGTGTTATTACAGCCCAGATTATGACTGAGAATGAGCAGGTTAAGAGAGCTATCGAGAGTCAGATGACAACTCTTAAGGAAACATTTGAAGCACAGGGAGTGAAGGTTGAAGCTGTAGAAGTAACTGTTCAGAGTCATGCTTTTGAGAACAATCAGGCGTTTGACGATAATAAGGAGCAGGAAAACGCAACAAGCAAAGCTAGAAAGAAGATTAACCTTGAAGGTCTTAACTTTGAGGAAGAAGAGGAAGAAGCCACAGCTTCGGTGGCGGTACACGAGAACAGCAGTGTGGAATACCTTGCATAAGTATCGTGGTAAGAAGATAAGGCAAAGCCTAATAAACAGTGCATTAGCACGGAAAGGAGTTAACTATGATAATGTCAGATATTGTTAATGGCGTGGTTACTAACGAGTCATCTAATGCATCAATAAGTTCTGTTAAGAAGAACAATGAAGCTAAAGACGCATCTACACTTGATGTTAATGATTTCCTTCAGTTGTTAGTAGCTCAGATGCAGTATCAGGATCCATTAGAGCCTACAGATAACACACAGTATATTGCGCAGATGGCTACATTTACACAGGTTGAGGCTACAGCTCAGATGAATAATTCGGTTGAGCAGCAGATGGCATCAGAACTTGTTGGAAAGTCAGTTATTATGGCTACTGATATGACATCAGACGGATTTGTATCAGGTAAGGTTGATTACTGGGAGACAATAGACGGAGTTGTATATCTTGGTATTAATAACAAGCTTTATGATATAGCTGACCTTGATACAGTTATGGACCAGGATTACTATGATAAGTTTATAAAATAGGAGGAATTGGTATGGTTAATAATCTTTTGACCGGCGGATTCTCTTCTATAGAACAGGCTACCAGCAGTATTCGTAAGCAGAATATCGAGACGAAGGACGGAAATGTTCCGGCAGTATCCTTTCAGGAGATATTCAATCAGAAAAAGAGTATTGCAGAAAGCTTGGCAGAAGCTTCAGCTACGAAGGAACTTAAGTTTTCAAAACATGCTGATGCGAGACTTAAACAAAGAGATATAACTCTCACGGATGAGCAGTTGTCAAGACTTTCGGAAGGAACTATGAAAGCGAGCCAGAAAGGAATTAAAGAATCCCTGGTACTTATGGATAACATAGCCTTTATCGTTAATACGCAGAACAACACAGTTGTTACGGCGATGGATAAGGATATGAATGAAGAAAATATATTTACTAATATCGATGGTGCTGTAATTATTTAGCTGGACCGATAAGGAAGCTTATTTATCCCTGAATGACGGATGGGATATAAACACACCATGATATTAACTTCTATGATTGGAGGACTAATATTATGATGAGATCATTATTCTCTGCTGTGTCGGGTTTGAAGGCACATCAGACAAAGATGGATGTTATTGGTAATAACATCTCTAACGTTAATACAGTTGCGTATAAGTCGCAGTCAGTAACATTTGGCGATGTTTATTATCAGACAACACAGACTGCAACAGGACCTAATGCTGAGACAGGCAAGGGTGGTACTAACGCTAAGCAGATTGGTCTTGGTGCAACAGTAGGTGCTATTTCTACAGCAGTAGCAACACAGGGTGCGATGGAGCGTACAGATAATCCTTGGGATCTTTGTATCTCAGGTGAGGCATTCTTTGTTGTAAGCAGTGCAGGTAATACATATTTTACAAGAGCCGGAGATTTTACAACAGACCTTAGCGGTGCCTTAGTTACACAGGGCGGTGCCAATGTGTGCGGTTGGGCAGTTGATGAGGATGGACAGGTTGTAAGAGATAAGGTTCAGCCACTTTATGTTACAAGTCCTGAGTTTATGTATACATCACCGGATGTTACAACAGGTGTAAGTGTTTCGGGTAATATTGATGCGCGTTCAGAGAGTGATTCAGTATTTACTGTAAACTTTTTTGATACGCTTGGTAATGAATATCAGGCAGCACTCACACTTAGCTTTGTTGAAGGTGCCGGTACTGCTGACGGAAGAGCAAGCTATCAGATTACAGGCGGAAGTGTAACAAAGAATGGTGAGCCTACATCGCTTCAGGTTGCAACAGATCAGCTTATGGAGTTTAATGAGACTACAGGTGCAGCCATGATGGAGAATGGCAATATTACACTTAAGTTTACAGATACAGACCCTGATAATAGTGGTATTATTATGGAAAATATCGGTGTTCCGGGGGCTAATGGTGAGTCAACTATTACACTTGATGCTACAGGTGTTACAATGTATGCGGATGCAACAGACCTTAAGAGTGTTAAGGGTATTGACGGTGTTGGTGCCGGTAAGGCTGTTGGTAAGATGACATCAGTTGGTGTTAATGAGTCAGGTCAGATTGTTGCAAGTTACAGCAATGGTGATACAAGAACTATCGGTCAGATTGCAGTTACAACATTTGCTAACCCTGCAGGTCTTGAGAAGGTGGGAGATAACCTTTATGCTGCAACACTTAACTCAGGTATATTTGATGGTATTGGACAGGATATTACAGAGTCTGATGGTAGCATTAGCTCAGGTTACCTTGAAATGTCTAACGTAGATTTGGCGGATCAGTTCACATCTATGATTACAACACAGAGAGGATATCAGGCTAATTCAAGAATTATCACAGTTTCAGATAGTATGCTTGAAGAGTTGATTAATCTTAAGAGATAATAAATAATCCTTAGTAGGGAGGGCATTTTAGCTCTCCCTATTGGGGCGTTTTTGTATGGTGGTTATATTAAACTATAAGTAAAAAGTGGTTAAATAGTAGCAAAAAATATGTATGAAATGTGTCTAAAAGTGCCAAAAATATTGACATTTTGTGTCTAAATTGGTACTATTTTGGGGAGGGTGTGTATTATGATAGTTTTGACAAGAATTAATGATAAAGAATTTATGCTTAATGCCGAGATTATTCAGACTGTAGAGGCTACACCGGATACAGTTATCACGCTTACTACAGGTGTTAAGTATATAGTTAAGGAAAGTTGTGAAGAGGTAAGAGATAAAGTTATTGCGTATAAGCACAATATCTTTACAGGACTTGCGTTAAATGATGATAATGGTAATGAATAGTAAATCGTACGATTTATGATTTTAAATATAATTAATTACGAAATGGAAGGTGCTTGCAGTGGATATAGCTACAATAATAGGTCTTATATTTGGTGCTATCATGGTTGTATATGGTATCATTGATAGTGGTGGTGTCAGCGCGCTGACAGATAGTTTCTTGGATGTTCCGTCATTTGTTATCACATTTGGTGGTTCTGTTGGATGTTTGTTTGCTTCATATACAATTAAGGAATTTATTAGTCATCTTAAGGGATGTGGAATTGCATTTAAGGATCCGAAACTCAATCATGCAGAGATAATTTCACAGATTATTAATTTGTCTAACGTTGCCAGAAAAGAAGGTCTTCTTGCATTGGAAGAGGTTGCAGGCGGCTTGGATGACGATTTTATGAAAAAGGGTATTCTTCTTATTGTCGATGGTACTGAACCTGAACTTGTAAGAGGTATTCTTGAGACAGAGCTTAATAATATGGATGAACGTCATAGAGGAGTGGCTGGTTTTTATGAGACATGGGCGGCTATGGGTCCTTCATGGGGTATGATTGGTACTCTTATTGGTCTTGTTAACATGCTTAAGAATCTTACAGATGCGTCAACTATTGGTCCTAATATGGCGGTAGCGCTTCTTACAACACTTTATGGTTCACTTATTGCTAACTGGTGGTGTGCTCCTATTGTTAATAAACTTAAAGGAATTAATGCAAGAGAGTATCAGATGAAAGAAATTATTATTGAAGGTCTTTTATCTATTCAGGCTGGCGAGAACCCAAGAGTTATTGAAGAGAAACTTAAATCATTCCTTGCACCAAGTGCTAGAGAGGAAACAACAGAGGAAGTAGGTGGTCGTTAATGGCGAGAAAACCTGAGGAACCTAAGGCCGGTTCACCGGAGTGGATGACGACATTCAGTGATTTGATGAATTTGCTCCTTTGTTTCTTCGTTCTTTTGTTCTCTATGTCAAGTGTTGATGCACAGAAGTTTCAGGAAGTTGCGGCATCATTATCATCGACATTTAGTGTGCTTCCTAATGGCGGTTCGTCTATTAGGGAGGAAGGTATTCTTATAAGCAGTGGCGCAAGCCAGTTAAGTAACTTGAGTACATACTACAATAGCGTGGGTTTAAGTGAAGAGGGTGAAGTGTCCCAGGAAGTAGAGGATGCGAAGACAGAGCTTGAGAAGGAAGGCCTTGCAGAGTCAGAGAATATGGCAGAGCAGATAGAAGGTGCACTTGAGCAGAAGAATCTTGGTGATGTGGTAGAAGTTACTGCTACCAGCAAGTATGTAGTACTTAATATGAATGGTGCGTTATTATTTGATAGTTCCAGAGCGGAATTAAAAGAAGATGCGGTGTCTATTATAGACAGAGTTGCAGATGTTCTTTATGTGTATGATGAGCATTTGATATACATAGAGGGACATACGGATAATCTGCCGATTAACACACCGAAATATCCTAATAATATGATGCTTTCGTTGCATAGAGCTTATGCTGTGTATGATTATTTTGTTACAAAGAAAGGCTTTAATGAAGCGACGCTTACATCGTTAGGTAAGGGTGATGCTGTTCCGATTGCTTCTAATTCCACAGCGGAAGGAAGAGCGCAGAACAGAAGAGTTGAGATTAAGGTATACAACAAGCTCAACAGCTAGAGTAGATTTTTACAGGAGGAAGTTATTATGAAGAAGAGTTTGCTTAATGTTATTACACTGGCACTTGTACTTATCAATCTTGTGTTGACAGTTGTGCTTACATTTTCACTTGTATCAACCAACAATAAGACTAACAGCCTTATAACCAAGGTTGCAGAGATTATTGAGCTTGATGTAGGTGGTCTTAATCCGGACGGTTCGCTTGCTAACGGTGCGGTTAATGTTGATGACATTCAGTATGTTGATGTTAAGAATGGTGATAGCGATGATATTACAGTTTCATATAGTTCAGGTGGAAAGACACATTATGTAGTTCTTAAGGTAACACTTGGACTTAACACAAAGTCTGAGGATTATGACACAAAGTCAGTAAGTGTTAATAATGGTATGAGACTTATTGTTAGTACAGTAACTAACGAAGCTATCAAGTATAATTATGATGCTGTATTGGCTAATAAAGAGACTATTGAAAAGGCTCTTTTGTCATCTTTACAGCAGCAGTTCCAGACAAAGATGATATGCTCAGTAACTATTTCTGAGGTTTTAGTTCAGTAATTATGGACATTCCGTGTAAAACGGAGTATTATTAGTGATGCTAGTTTGAGATTACATAAAGGAGGTGAGGAAGATGGGTGAGGTTCTATCGCAAAGTGAGATCGATAACCTCTTGAAAGCCTTAAGTACAGGTGAACTTGATGTTGATGAGGCTAAGAAACAAGAAGAGAGACAGATTAAGAATTATGATTTTGCAAGACCTGCAAAGTTCTCTAAGGAACATTTGAGGACACTTGAAATTATATTTGAACATTTTGCAAGACTTATGGCTACCAATCTTCCCGCATATCTTCGTAAATCAGTTACAGTAGATGTTGTTAGTTCCGAAGTAGTTATTTATTCGGAGTTTTCTAATGCGTTGTCTAATCCTATGTTATTAGGCGTAGTAGGGATGCAGCCGTTGACTGGTAATGTTATTATGGAGATGCAGTCCAACTTAGGATACGCAGTTGTAGACCGACTGTTAGGTGGTAATGGCGTCGCACTTGAGAAAGCAAGAGAGTTTTCAGAGATTGAGCTTTCTATACTTGAGCGTATATTCTCAATATGTGTTAACCTTTTACAGGAGCCATGGAAAAATGTTGTTACTATATCACCAAGACTTGAGAGAATAGAAACTAATTCACAGTTTGCACAGATTATTTCACCAAGTGAGACTGTTGCTATTGTTGCATTAAATATTAAGATTGGCGATGTACAGGGACATATGAATATCTGTCTTCCGTTTGATACACTTGAGCCGGTTATTGACAAGCTTAATACAAAGTATTGGTTTGCATCAATGAAAGACAAGGATGATGGAAGTTACGAAGATGTTATTGAAAGTGCTATCAGCAGGGCAAGTATACCGATTAAGGCTATACTTGGTACAAGCAGAATCAGTGTAGCTGACTTTGCTAACTTGCAGATTGGTGATATTATCAAGATTGACAAGAAAGTTGATGAAGAATTAGTGGTATATGTCGGTAATATAAAGAAGTTTATGGCATTACCGGGATATTCTGAAGATAAATACGCAGTGAGAGTCACTGAAGTTATTAGAGAGGAGAGTGAGTAAAGATGGATGGTATGTTATCACAAGATGAAATCAATGCGTTATTGAGTGGAATGTCAGGAGGAGATACACAGACAGCAGAACCGGAAGTGTCTACTATGACAGAAACACCAGCATACGAAGAGTTCTCACTCACTGATGCAGAGAAAGATGCAGTTGGCGAGATTTCCAATATTAGTATGGGTACAGCAGCAACCACACTTAGTTCGCTGCTTAGCCAGAAAGTTAACATTACTACACCTAAGGTAACATTTGCTAATTGGGATGAACTTGCTGCACGTTATGACAGACCATGTGTTATGTTACAGATTAGCTATAGAGAAGGTATTGATGGTAACAATGTTCTTGTATTAAAGGAGCATGACGTTAGAATAATCACTGATCTTATGATGGGTGGAGCAGGCGTTGTGAATGATGATGAGGAACTTACAGAGTTACATCTTAGTGCTATTGGAGAGGCTATGAACCAGATGATGGGTTCAGCGGCTACATCTCTTTCTTCTATGTTTAACAGAAAGATTGATATTAGTCCTCCGGTGGCTAATCTTATAGAGGCTTATGGAGAGACAGCGGCTAATTTGCCAGCTTTCTTAAATGACCAGTTTGTTATGGTTGCTTTTAAGATGCAGATTGGTGAATTGATAGATAGTGAGATTATGCAGTTGTATCCAACAGAGTTTGCGCAAGAGCTTATAGAGTTGTTTATGCCAAAGGATATGGTATTGGAAGGTGCAACATCTACACCAGAGCCAGCACCGGCTCCAACACCGGCTCCAGCACCAGCTCCACAACCGGCAGCACCAGCACCACAGCCAGCGGCTCCGCAGATGCAGGCAGATCCTAATGGAGCTATGCCGCCGTATGGTTATCCGCCAATGGGAATGCCGCCATATGGATATGGAATGCCACCATTCGGATATGCACCACAGATGCAGCCTGCACAGCCTGTTCAGCCGGACGTTAATGTTTCACCGGCAGCATTCCAGCCATTTGCTAGTGATTTATCAGCTCTTACGCAGAAAGAGAACATTGATTTGATTATGGATGTTCCACTTGAGGTTACTGTTGAGCTTGGTAGAACTTCAAAGTCTATTAAAGATATTCTGGAGTTTGCACCTGGTACGATTGTAGAGCTTAATAAGATTGCAGGTGAAGCTATTGATGTATTGGTTAATGGTAAGTATGTTGCCAAGGGAGAAGTAGTTGTCATCGAGGAAAGTTTCGGTGTACGTATCACTGAAATTATAAAAGATAAGTAAATTTAAAAAAAGTAGTAGGAAAATTTACTGATATGATGTATAATAGTATCAGATAGTTAGTTGGTACAGTTATAGACCAGAGTAAGTATATTAAACAGATAGGAGAAAAGTATTATGGCAAAGAATATTTTAATATGCGATGATGCAGCATTTATGAGAATGATGATTAAGGATATTCTCACAAAGAACGGTTATAATATCGCAGGAGAAGCAGAGAACGGCGCAAAAGCTGTTGAAAAGTATCTTGAAGTAAAGCCTGATCTTGTGCTTATGGATATTACTATGCCGGAAGTGGATGGTATTGAAGCTCTTAAGAGAATTAAGGCGGCAGACCCTAATGCTTCAGTTATTATGTGTTCAGCTATGGGTCAGCAGGCGATGGTTATCGAGTCAATCCAGTCAGGAGCTAAGGACTTTATCGTAAAGCCATTTCAGGCAGATCGTGTTATTGAGGCTGTTCAGAAAGTAGTGGGCTAATGCAGTTTGTAGGATTACAACTTGTATTTGTTAGTGACCAGCTCGAGGCAATTGCACAGTTGATTACGTTGGTACTTATATTTGCGTTTGTAGTAGGCCTTACATATTTTTCTACAAGATTTGTGGGAAATATTCAGAAAGAGAAGATTGCAGGAAGTAATATTAAAGTACTAGAAACTATGAGAATATCGAACACTAAGTATATTCAGGTAGTTAAGATAGGTAGTAAGTGTTTTGCCATAGCAGTGTGCAAAGATACCGTTACGTATTTATGCGAACTTAAAGAGGAGGATTTGTTCTATTCTGATGTTTCTAATCAGATGGGAACGGAGAGTTTTAAGGCAATATTAGATAAGTTTAAGAAAGACAAGCCGGAAGATTAGGTAGGATTAAGGCATTATGTTACGATGGGTAAAGAAACACAAAAAGACTATATTTAAGACATCTCTTGCACTGACAGTGTTTTTTATCGCATGTATGGCGATGACTGCTGTAGCTTACGCTACTGAGAAGGATGGATTGATAAGTATTGACGTATCAACCGGAGAAGGTTCTGATATGGCAGGTGTTTTACAGATGTTACTGGTGCTGACGGTTATTGCTATTGCACCGTCATTGCTTATTATGTTAACATCTTATACCCGTATCATAATTGTTATGCATTTCGTAAGAACTGCCATAGGTACACAGACAGTTCCTCCGAATCAGGTTCTCGCGGGCTTGTCTTTATTTTTAACCTTTTTTATTATGGCACCTACATTTACAGAAGTTTATGATAGTGCCATAGTGCCATTATCAAATAGTGAGATATCGGCCACAGAAGCCTTCGATATAGGTGTTAAGCCTGTTAGAAAGTTTATGTTAAAGCAGGTGTCTACTAAGGATTTGGACACATTCCTTGGAATAGCAGGTTTTGAGGAAGGTTCCATTGAAACAGAGGATGATATTCCGTTAGAAGTGCTTATTCCAAGCTTTATAATTAGTGAGCTTAGAATAGCATTCATAATCGGTTTCCTTATATATCTGCCATTTATAGTTATTGATATGGTTGTTTCGTCCACGCTTATGTCCATGGGTATGATGATGCTTCCGCCAACGACTATTTCTACGCCGTTTAAGATATTATTGTTTGTTATGGCAGATGGTTGGAATCTGATTATTGGTAATTTGGTTACCACGTTTTATTGACGATAGAGGTGAAGTGATATGGGTAGTGGAGACGTTATAACAATTGCAAGAGATACGATTTGGGTAATTGTGGAAACAGCGGTGCCTATATTACTAGTATCTATGATAGTGGGTCTTATCATAAGTTTGTTTCAGACACTTACGTCTATTCAG
This sequence comes from Lachnospira sp., assembly GCA_045543195.1. Taxonomy (GTDB): domain Bacteria; phylum Bacillota; class Clostridia; order Lachnospirales; family Lachnospiraceae; genus Lachnospira. The sequence continues at coordinate 249,046 of JAZQME010000001.1, read as the reverse complement.
GAGCAGACCCTTACGTTTGTACCAAAGCTTCTTGCTATTCTCATCACCATACTTATTATGGGAGGATGGATAGTTAATGAGATAGTGGCCTTTATGAATGAGCTTTGGGGCAATTTTTCATATTACATAAGGTAGAAGTGAATAAGAGAATTGGACGGAGTTAAACGATGATTAGTTATGATGTTGCATTGGCACAGTTTGAAATATTTATATTAATACTGATGCGAATGGCCTCATTTATATACGTTGCTCCGTTTTTTAATACAGCTAATACACCGCGTCGAACTAAGGTTGCAATAGCATTTTTCTTAACGGTGCTGGTGTATAGTATGAACACTGATATTGTAATTGAGTATGATGGTGTTTTTGAGTATGTTGCGATAGTGCTTAAAGAAGTTGTTGTTGGTTTAATATTAGGAGCCATGACTTCTTTTTGTGTGCAGATAATTATGTTTGCAGGCAAAATAATCGACTTGGATACTGGTCTTGCCATGGCTCAGATATTTGATCCGACAACCCAGATGCAGGTTGGTATTTTTGGTAATTTCTATTATTACATATTATTGCTTTTACTTATGATTTCCGGTATGCATCACTATCTTATTGCAGCTATATTTGAGACATATAAGGTTATACCTATCGGCAAGATGACATTTTCACCGAGCATATATGAAACTGTAATAGGTTTTATGTCAGATTATCTGATAATAGGGTTTAGAATAGCTTTGCCGGTATTTGCAGCTACACTTATACTGAATGTTATTCTTGCTATCTTAGCAAGGGTGGCGCCACAGATGAATATGTTTGTAGTTGGTATGCAGTTTAAGATATTTGTGGGAATATTTGCTATTATGTTGACTGTAGTGCTTATGCCTATGGTTTCAACATTTATTGAAAGTGAAATTAAGTCTATTATGGCTAAATTGGTTAGAGGTATGAGTCCATGACAGGGAGTGCTGATATACAACTAAATAGCGCTGAATGGAGCTTGAGGCTTAAGTATAATCTGCAGTTCTTTGCAAAGGATGGTCCTGGCGGAGAAAAGACAGAGCCTGCTACAGCTAAGAAGTTAGATGAGGTGCGTAAGGAAGGTCAAACTGCCAAGAGTAAAGAGCTTGTTATGGCAGTGTCTTTGCTTGCGCTTTTTTTGATTTTAAAAGTGTATACAGGAACTATGGGCGAGAAATTTCTTGAAATGTTTGCTGATTTTTACAATTCATTTAGCGTGACAGTTGATGCCAGTAAAGAAGGTATGCCGGTTAATATTGCGTTAAGTATAGTAAAGGAAGCTATTATGGATGTGATAAATATTGTGCTTCCAATATTGCTCATAGCATTTGTTATTGGATTGTTTGGCAATGCTTTGCAACAAAGATGGATGATTACAACAAAACCGCTTCATCCCAAGTTTTCAGCACTCAATCCAATCAATGGATTTAAGAGACTGTTTTCTGTAAAACAGATGGTTGAAATGCTTAAGTCAATAGCTATGTTGCTTGTTATGGGTGTTATCATATATACGTCAATCGTGGATAAGATTGGATTGTTGCTGACATTTTACAATATTTCCCTTAATGATGCACTGGTGGCTATATTTGATATAATACTTGATATGGGTATAAAAATCAGTGCGGTGTTTTTGGTTATAGGTTTTGTTGACTTGTTTTATCAGCGTTGGAAGTTTAAGCAGGATAATATGATGACAAAACAGGAAGTTAAAGATGAATATAAGAATACAGAAGGTGACCCTCAGATTAAGGGACAAATTAGACGTAAGATGATGGAAGTTTCAAGACGTCGTATGATGCAACAGCTTCCGGAAGCGGATGTTGTTATCACTAACCCTACACATTTTGCGGTAGCCTTAAAGTATGATCCTAATCAGGGCAGAGCACCGGTAGTTATAGCAAAAGGTGCTGATTATCTGGCACAGCAGATTAAAACAGTGGCAAAAGAACATAATATAGCCATTGTTGAGAATAAGCCTCTTGCCCGTATTCTTTATCACAATGTTGATATCGGTATGGAGATTCCGCCTGAACTTTATCAGGCTGTAGCAGAGATACTGGCTAGAATTCTTGCACCTGATACCAGAGCGGTATAAGTATAGGAAAAACCTTAGATAAACCCTAATACGATATTGATAAATTTGTCGAAAAATGGTACAATAATATGATGAAATATGCGAAAGGAGACAGAAGAAGATGAAGATAAAGAAAAATGACCTGTTTATGGGTGTTTACTTGCTTTGTGCCGTACTGTTCTTTATTATATCTGTTCCATCATGGCTTTTGGATATTCTGTTGGCCTTTAATATAGCAGTTTCGCTTATTATATTGTTTAATTCACTTTATGCTAAGGAAGTATTGGATATGGCCGCATATCCTACTATGCTGTTGTTTACAACACTTTTTAGAATATCACTTAACGTATCTTCTACAAAGCTTATTCTTACTAAGGGTGATGCCGGTGAAGTAGTAGAAGTGTTCGGTGAGTTCGTTGGTGGTGGTAACTTAGTTATAGGTGTTATCATATTCATAGTACTTATTATTATTCAGTTTATAGTTATCAATAAAGGTTCCGAGCGAGTTGCGGAGGTAACAGCACGATTCACACTTGATGCTATGGCTGGTAAGCAGATGGCTATCGACTCGGATCTTAATGCGGGAGCTATCACAGACAAAGAAGCTGCTGAGAGAAGAAAGAAACTCCAACTTGAGAACAGTTTCTTTGGTTCTATGGATGGTGCGGTTAAGTACGTAAAAGGAGATGCTACGGCAGGTCTTATTATAACAGCCATTAATATCGTTGGTGGTATTGTTATGGGCATGCTTTTCTTAGGTCTTGAGCCTATGGAGGCGGTTAATAAGTATGTAATTCTTACAATTGGTGATGGTCTTTGTAGCCAGATTCCTTCGCTTCTTATTTCTTTGGCAACAGGTATTCTTGTTACCAAGTCATCAAGTGAAGGTGAACTTGGTGATGAGATGGTTGGACAGCTCCTTTCTATTGATAAGGTGCTTATGATGGTTGGTGGAACCATGATTGTACTTGGTTTGCTTACACCGTTGCCAACGTTGATATTTGTTCCTTTTGGTATTGTACTTATTATCTATAGTCGTAAGCTCAAGAAGGATGAGGGCGTTGCTAAGATAGAGGAAGCGGTTGAGAGAGAAGAAGCAGAAGCTCAAGAGATACGTCGTCCGGAGAATGTTGTTTCACTACTTAATGTTGACCCGATTGAGCTGGAGTTTGGTTATGGTATTATTCCATTAGCTGATGTTAATCAGGGCGGTGACCTTCTTGACCGAGTTGTTATGATTCGTAGACAGGTTGCTTTGGAGCTTGGTGCGGTAGTACCTATTATTCGATTGAGGGATAATATTCAGCTTAATCCTAACCAGTATGTTATTAAGATAAAAGGTATTCAGGTTAGTGAAGGTGAGATTCTGTTTGATCACTATATGGCCATGAATCCGGGATATGTTGAAGAGGAGATTACGGGTATTCCTACTGTAGAGCCGTCTTTCCAGCTTCCAGCCATATGGATTACGGAAGGTCAGCGAGAAAGAGCAGAGTCGCTTGGTTATACGGTTGTTGACCCGCCTTCAATTATTGCAACACATTTGACAGAGATTATAAGACAGCATATTGCTGAGCTTCTTACAAGACAGGATGTGCAGAATCTTATCAACAATATCAAAGACAACAATACAGCCCTTGTTGATGAACTTGTTCCAAAGCTTCTTGGAATTGGTGAGATTCAGAAGGTTCTTCAGAATCTGTTGTCAGAGGGTATATCTATTAGGGATTTGGTTACTATATTTGAAACCTTGGCAGACCATGCGGCTGTTACAAGGGATACAGACATTCTCACTGAGTATGTTCGACAGAGCTTAAAGAGAGCTATTTCTATTAAGTTCTTCCCGACAGGCGAGGTGACTAGTGTGATAACAGTAGATCCACAGGTAGAACAGGAGATTATGAATTCTGTAAAGAATACTGAACAGGGCTCGTATCTGGCATTGGACCCTGAGAGAGTTAAGCGGATTGTAAACAATCTTGGTGAAGCTCTTAAGAAGCTTGAGGATATGGGAAGAAGTCCGATTGTTATTACATCACCTATTGTCAGACTTTATTTTAAGAAACTGGCGATGGATTATTACAAAGATATTATTGTGATTTCATACAATGAAGTGGAATCCAATGTTGAATTACAATCAGTTGGGATGGTGACAGCATAATGATAGTTAAGAAGTTTCAAGCGGCCACAGAGACAGAGGCTGTGTTAAAAGCAAAAGAGGACTTGGGCAGTAAAGCGGTAGTGCTCAATGTAAAGACCGTTAAACAAAGAGGAATTATGCGTCTTTTCAAGAAGGATTATGTGGAGATTACAGCAGCCCTTGAGGAAGATGAATTTGTTAATGGGATTAATAAGAATAAGCCGACGATGGGAACTAATGATTCAGCTGCTGCTGCTGCGACACCTGTTACGAACGGTAGTAAGGTTGATTATGTGGCAGATGAAAAAATAGCAGTAAATCCGGATACGGTTGCTATTGAACAGAAGCTTGATTCGTTGCATCAGCTTTTACAGAGTCAGATTATATCAGGAGAGTCAGGGCAAAAGACAGGGCTTGAGACACTTAAAGCTGCAGCAGAAGCCGGTGCCACATTAGAAGATGATGACAAGGAAGAGCTTACAGAAGGCGAAAAGGTTGTTAAGGAGCGTGAGAATACCAATATTAAGTTCTTAAAGCTCATATATAACAAGCTTATTGATAATGAGGTGGATGAAAAGTACGCTAATCAGATTATTGGCGATATCGAGAATTCTTTAAAGAAAGAGTCTAATATTGACAGTATTCTTGCTGCTGTTTATCAGAAGATTATATTAAAGCTTGGTGAGCCGGTAAGTATCGAGCTTGGTGATAAGACTAAGGTTGTGTTCTTTATTGGTCCAACAGGTGTAGGAAAGACAACAACTATAGCAAAGGTTGCTTCTAAGTTTAAGTTAGAGCAGTATGCAAAGGTTGCATTTATTACATCGGATACATATAGAATCGCTGCTGTAGAACAGCTTAATACATATGCAGCTATTATAGATTGTCCTGTAAGTGTTGTATATTCAGCAGATGAGTTGGAAGAAGCATTGACAGAGTATAAGGATTACGACCTTATTATGATTGACACAGCGGGACGTTCACATAAGCATGAGGAGCAGATGTCAGAACTTACGAATCTTCTCAATAAAATGGAAGAACATAAGGATGATTATGATGTTGAAATCTACCTTACACTTAGTGTTACTACAAAGTATAAGGATCTTATTGATATTACAAAGCGATATAGTGATGTTAAGGATTGGTCTATAATATTTACAAAGTTGGATGAAACGTGTGCCCTTGGTAATATTCTTAATCTTAGAATGTTGACAGGTGCGCCGCTTTCCTATACAACATCAGGACAGAATGTACCGGATGATATCGAAATTATCAACGAGCAGGCTTTGGCTAAGCAGTTGCTGGGGGGTGGTGCATAATGGATCAGGCGGCTAATCTTAGAAATATTGTTAAACAGCAGAATCAGAAAGAACTGAATAATGCGAGAGTTATTGCAGTAACTAGTGGTAAGGGCGGTGTAGGTAAGTCTAATACATCCATTAATCTGGCACTCTGGTATAAGAGAAGAGGAAAGAGGGTTGTTATCCTTGATGCGGATTTTGGACTTGCTAACGTAGAGGTTATGTTTGGTGTTATTCCAAAGCATAATCTTAGCGATGTTATGTTCAAGGGAATGGATATAAAGGATATAATCACCGAAGGTCCTGAAGGTGTTGGATTTGTATCCGGCGGTTCAGGTATTGCGAAGTTGGTTAACCTTGACAAAGAGCAGATAAGAAGACTTGTTACTAAGATGACAGAGTTAGAGGAGATTGCAGATGTAGTTATTATTGATACAGGTGCAGGTATATCGGAATCAGTTATGGAATTCCTTACAGCCAGCCCTGAACTCATTCTTGTAACTACACCGGAACCAACATCTATTACTGATTCATATTCACTGCTAAAGGCGTTAACTATGAATCGTGGCTTTAACAAAAATGTTACCAAGGTTATGATGTTGGCTAACAAAGTATCAGGTGAAACAGAAGGAAAGAACCTTTTTGAAAAGCTTAGTGTTGTGGTTGGACGTTTCCTTGATGTTAATTTGCAATATGCGGGATATATTCCACAGGATGACAGCGTGAGTAAGGCAGTTATGGCGCAGAAACCTGTGTCTGTGATGTATCCTAACTCAGAAGCAGCAAAGGCTTATGAACGACTGGTTGATACACTTGAAAATGGTTGGTCACCGGAGCAGAAGCCTATTGGTATCAGAGGTTTCTTTAGAGCGGTATTCTCAAAGAAGTTATAAATGGACATTGTCATGAGAATGGAGTGTTAAAGTATGGCGGGTATGTTAAAAGTAGGCGATAAAGTCGAAATCGGAAAGAGTGCAGGTAAAGGACTGCTGGGGGAAGCAGACTTTGCTGTGTATGTAAGCCAGATTCTGGATTTTAGAGATGGAGAGGTTGTTATTGCAATGCCGATTAGCGAGGGACATGTGGTTCCTTTAGAGATTGGCACTGCTATGGAGGCGTATTTTTATACGGCACAAGGTATATATAAGTGCAATTGTAAAATTACCAACAGGGGTAAGGAGAACAATATTTTTATGTGTTCTATTGTGTTTACCAGCGACCTTGAGAAGTTTCAAAGAAGACAGTATTATCGCTTGGAATGTAGTATAAGTGCCCAGGCAACAGTGCTTGATCTTATGGAGATATTTCATTTTGCACAGAATCATACAGCTCCGGAGAGTATGGTTAATAAACCGGTAAATGCGACTATTGTTGACATAAGTGGTGGTGGTGTCAGAATGTTGGCAGACTATAAGTTTAACAGAGGAGACTATGTATATCTTACTTTTGATATTGATATGAATATTGGACGTAAGAGGATAGAGATAGTTGCTAAGGTTATTCAGTCAACACAATCACCAAAGAATGTACGCTTTTTCGATACAAGGCTTCAATTTAAAGAAGTTGCTCCGGAATTACGTGATTTGATTGTAAAGTTTATATTTGAACAGCAAAGGAAGATACAGCAGAAGGAAAGGGGTTAATATTTTGTCTAAGAAAATATTGATTATTGATGACTCTGCACTCATGAGAAGGGTTATATCTGATATAATCAAGTCAGGTAATGATTATGAGGTCGCAGATGTTGCGAGAGACGGTGTTGAAGGATTTGATATGATTGTATCTAATCCGAATATGTATAGTGCAATTATTCTTGATATTAATATGCCGAAGATGAATGGTCTTGAGCTTTTGGAGAAGTTGCAGAAAAACCGTATTCAGCAGACAGTTATTGTAGTTAGTACGGTTGCTAAGCAAGGTGCAAAAGAGACTATTAAGGCACTTGAGCTTGGAGCTTTTGATTTTGTCACTAAGCCGGAGAATTATCTCGAAACTAAAGGTGAAGTATTTAAGCAAAAGATTCATGAGATGCTCGATGTGGCTACAAGTGTAAGTATGAAACGTACGCCTGTAAGAGAGTCTCATACGAGAGTGAGTTCAACAAGTCATGGCATATCAAGAGATAGCGCATCAAGAGATACAGACAGAAGAACTGCATCTACACCAGACAGAAATCAGGTTACTACAGAAAATCATTATGTTAGTAAGCTGAACAGAATATCTGACCATTCAGCTGTTAAGGCGATTGATGGAAGTAAGTATGGTGGAATCAAGCGTGGTAGCAAGAAAGTTATAGCACTTGCATGTTCAACAGGTGGTCCTAAGTCATTACAGCAGGTTATTCCATTTCTTCCTGCTAATATAGATGCACCGATGGTGTTGGTTCAGCATATGCCCGCAGGATTTACGGCATCGCTGGCACAGCGATTGGATGAACTCAGTAAGGTACGAGTAAAGGAGGCTCAGGATGGAGATGTTCTTACTAACGGAACTGTTTATATAGCTCCGGGCGGTAATCATATGAGAGTTGTCAAGAATGGCAGTGAACATGTGATTAAGCTTAGTTCAGAACCGGCAATCGATGGCCTTCGACCATGTGCCAATGTTATGTATGAGTCGTTAGAAACTTGTGGATATGATGATATCACATGTGTGGTGCTTACAGGTATGGGAGCAGATGGAACTAAAGGAATAAAAGGATTGTCTCAAGGTCGTGCCAATATGCATGTTATTGCTCAGGATGAGGATACATGTGTGGTCTATGGTATGCCAAAGGCAATAGCCCAAGCAGGTCTTGTGAATGTGGTTGTTCCACTTTCACAGGTGGCCGAAGAAATTACTAAGAACGTGGGGGTAAATTAACATGGATGTAAGTCAGTATTTGGAAATTTTTATTGATGAGTCGAATGAACATTTACAAAGTCTCAGCGATCAGCTTATGATTCTTGAGAAAGAACCGGACAATGCTGATACAATTAATGAGATATTCCGTGCTGCCCATTCCCTTAAGGGTATGGCAGGAACTATGGGTTATAAGAGAATGCAGAATCTTACCCATGATATGGAGAATGCTTTTTCAGAAGTACGTAATGGTAACATGAAAGTTAATTCAGCCTTGGTTGATACATTGTTCTTGTGCCTTGATGCATTGCAGGAGTATGTTTCTAATATTCAGCAGACACAGGATGAGGGAACTAATGATAACGAGCATATTACAAAGGCATTGAATGAATTTAGTTCAGGAAAAGCAGCCGCAGCAACTGCTGAAGCAACTACAGAGGAAGCCGCTTCTTCGGAAGCAGGTTCTGACGGAGGTACTGATGTTCCTCTTGCAGAGTTTGAAAAGAATGCTGTTAATGAGGCGCTTAAGAAGGGGCTTCATGTATATAAGATGCGCGTTATAGTTGACGAGAATTGTATTCTTAAAGCAGCGAGAGCATTCTTAGTATTTAAGAATCTTGAAGGACACGGAGATATTATTAAGTCAGAGCCTTCAGTTCAGGATATTGAGGATGAAAAGTTTGAATATGAGTTTAGCATCGTAATGGTCTCTGAAGAAGGATTTGATAAGATAAAAGGTCTTGTGAAGAGTGTTTCAGAGATTAAAGACTGCATAGGTGAAGAGATTAAGGAACCGTTTGCAGCAACAGCTGATGTAGAACCGGATGAAGTAGCTGATAAGCAGGAAGAGACAGTCCAGGAGAGTACGAAGGCTGAAACAGAGGAAACAAAGCCTGCGGCTACAACTGCAACAGCACAGAAGAAGGCACCTGCAGCTGCAACACCAGCTAATGCAGGAAAAGCAAAGGCTGTTGGTCATACAGTACGTGTAGATATTGAAAAGCTGGATGTTCTTATGAATCTTGTCAGCGAGCTTATTATTGCAAAGAATGGTCTTGTATCTGCGAGTTCAACAGAAGATGGTGAGAATACAACTATTAACCAGAACTTCAATGAGCAGATTGAGTACCTTGAAAGAGTTACAACAAACCTTCACGAGTCAGTTATGAAGGTTCGAATGATGCCTATTGAAAGTGTTGTAAGCCGTTTCCCACGTATGATTCGTGATCTTAGCAAGAAGCTTGGCAAGAAGATGGAATTGTATATGTCAGGTGAAGACACAGAGCTTGATAGAACTGTTATTGACGAGATTGGTGATCCTTTGATGCACTTGCTTCGTAACTCAGCAGACCATGGTCTTGAGTCAGCAGAACTAAGAAGAGAAAGAGGCAAGGATGAGGTTGGTACTATATTCCTTAATGCATACCAGGATGGTAACAATGTTGCTATTGAGGTTGGTGATGATGGTAATGGTATCGATGTAGAAAAGGTTAAGAATAAGGCTATTGCTAAGGGTACTATCACAGAAGAACAGGCAGCACTTATGAGTGATAAGGAAATTGTTGACTTGTTGTTTAAGCCTAGTTTCTCAACAGCTGAAAAGGTTACAGATGTTTCAGGACGAGGAGTTGGTCTTGATGTTGTTAAGTCAAAGATTGAAGCACTCGGCGGTGATGTAGAAGTTAAGACTACATATGGTGAAGGAAGTACATTTATTATCAGACTTCCTCTTACACTTGCTATTATTCAGGCACTTATGGTTAAGGTAGGCGAGGAGAAGTACGCTATCTCACTTGGTTCTATTCAGACTATAGAAGATATTCCTGTTAGCGATATTAAGTATGTACATGCTAAGGAAGTTATTCATTTAAGAGGAAGTGTTATTCCATTAGTGAGACTTAGAAGTCTTCTTGATGTTCCGGGAGAGCCTGAGAACCAGGAGAATATTACAGTTGTTATTGTAAGTAAGGGCGATAAGCAGGCAGGTCTTGTAGTAGACAGTCTTATCGGTCAGATGGAAATTGTAATCAAGTCATTGGGCAAGCATATCAATATTAACAAGATGATTAGTGGTGCGACTATCTTAGGTGATGGTTCAGTAGCTCTTATCATTGATGCTAATACACTTGTTTAAGGCTTGGACTCAGGTTCGGAAAGGATAGGTGGACAGGTATGGAAGAAGTTAAGGTTTTAACAACTAGTGAAGAGAGCAGTGCTCCGGTTCAGTATATAGTAGTAAAGATTGGTAATGAGCAGTATGGCATCAATATCAAGTATATTGATAATATTGTTAGAAGTCAGAGAATAACAAGAGTTCCAAAGGCACAGGAGTATTATAAGGGAGTAATTAATCTTCGAGGTGAGATTATTCCTGTTATGAGTGTTAGAATTAAATTGGGTCTTGAGGCTGACGTATATACAGCAAAGACCAGAATTATTATTGTAAAGGTTGAAAGTGCAACTATTGGAGTTATTGTTGATGAAGTTAAAGAGGTTGTGACTCTTGAAAGTTGTGATACTGAGAAAGTGTCAAGAACTAACACTTCAGAAGATGTAGCCAGTAAGTTTATTTCAAGCATTGGTAAGAGCAAGGGCGAACTTATTTCTTTGCTTGATATTGTAAGTCTTATTGAAGAAGGCTGATATATGTAGTATAATGTTATATAATGTATGATGTGTCCGAGGCATGTATATGTTTCGGACACAGGGTGTGTAGCATAGGAGGTAAGAATGTCGAAGATTAGTTTGGACAATCTTGATGATATGCAATATGATGTGTTGCGAGAGATAGGTAACATTGGAGCAGGTAATGCAACAACGGCACTTTCAAAGATGCTTAGTATGAAGGTTGACATGTCTGTACCGAAGGTTGCCTTATTGCCATTTGCAGAGATAGCATCTGTTGTTGGTTCGGAGGAGCAGATTGTCGTTGGTATACTTCTTGGTATTGAAGGAGATATCAGTGGTATGATGATGTTCCTTTTTGATATGGCATCAGCACATCATCTTGTTAATTCATTAATGATGAGAGATGTTAATGAAAATGTTGACGGTGGAATTGAGTCATTTAACGAGATGGAGATGTCGGCTCTTAATGAGATTGGCAATATTGTTTCGGGTTCATATCTTAATGCCCTCTCAGGACTTACAGGTATGAAGATGATTAGTACAGTTCCTAGTCTTACAGTTGATATGGTAGGAGCACTTCTTAGTGTTCCGGCGGCAGAGTTTGGTAAGTATGGTGATAAGTTACTTATGATTCAGTCACAGTTTGGTGAGGATGATTTTGTTACAGGTTATTTCCTGCTCATACCAGAGCTGGATTCTTATGATAAGATTTTGACATCTTTGGGTATGTGATACATATTTTGACTGAATATCAGATTTGGAGTTAGTTTATGGGAAATATGATTAAAGTTGGGATGGCCGATTTGAAGGTGTGCAAATGCCCTGATTCATTGACTACTCTTGGTTTAGGTTCCTGTGTTGGTGTTGCATTGTATGATCCGGTAAGCAAGGTAAGTGGATTGTTACATTGTATGTTGCCGGATAGTACGCAGATAAGGAATAATTCTAATGTGGCAAAGTTCGCGGATACAGGAATAGATGAGATGATACGACAGATGGTAGCGTTAGGAGCTAACAAGGGTCGTCTTGTAGCTAAGATAGCCGGAGGCGCGCAGATGTTTGCTATGTCAGGCGCCGGAGATGCCTTGAGAGTTGGAGAACGCAATGCACAGGCGGCTAAGGATAAGTTAAGACAGTTAAATATTCGTTTGCTTGCAGAGGATTGTGGCCTTAATTATGGTAGAACTGTTGAGTTTTATTCAGAGACGGGAGACTATGTTATTAAGGCAGTTGGAAAGCCACCAAAGACTATATAGCAGGCATTTTTTGGAGGTTGTATAATGAAGTTTAGAAATGTGCCGGCGCTCATTACATTGTTGGCAGCATTTGTGTCAAGTGTTGTAATGATAGGTAAAAGATATTCTTTATTCGATTTTTTATTAGTGCTTGTATCAGTTATTGTTGTTTTTTACATAGCCGGATTATTTTTACGATTCATCCTTAACATTGTTTTTAAAGAAACTAAGAAGGATGAGGGTGAAGATGAGGATGAAGATGAAGATGGTACTGTCACAGAGAGTGAGTCAGATGCGGCTGGTGATGGTGCAGGTGCAACGGATAAGAAGACAGACAGGGATAAGAGACAAGGATAAGACAGATAGAAGTTCAGACAAAAATAGAACTGACAAGAAGTAAGTCAAAGGAGTTTGGCTTAGAAGTTGGGGGCGGCGATAATGGATGAAGTAAGCAGAGACAAACTTTGGCAGAATTATAGTAAAACCCATAGTGCGGAACTGAGGGATCAACTTATATTAGAGTACGCACAGTTGGTTAAGATTGTTGCCGGAAGATTGAGTATGTATCTTGGGTACAATGTTGAGTACGATGATTTAGTAGGATATGGTATATTTGGACTTATTGATGCAATTGATAAGTTTGATTATGGCAAGAATGTTAAGTTTGAAACATATGCCAGTCTGAGAATAAGAGGCGCAATACTTGATCAGATTAGAAAAATGGATTGGATTCCAAGGTCTCTTAGACAAAAACAAAAGAAAATAGATGCTGCCATGTCTAAGATAGAAGCTGAAAAGGGTAGGTCAGCCACTGATGAAGAAATTGCAGAGGAATTAGGATTGTCTTTAGATGAGCTGAATAGTTGGCAGGGACAGACTAATGTATCGAATCTTATCTCTTTGGATGAGTATACGGAGGAAGGCAGTGAAGCTAAGATGGAGGCTGTCGGTAATGCCAGATTTGAGTGCCCTGAAGAGTCTGTAGAAAAAGAAGAGTTGAAACAGATGATAGTAGAAGCTATCGATTTACTTACAGAAAAAGAAAGAAGTGTTATAGTTTTGTATTACTATGAAGAGATGACATTAAAAGAGATAAGTATGGTGTTGGATGTTTCTGAATCCAGAGTGTCACAGCTTCATACGAAGGCTCTTAATAAGATGAAAGTTAAACTTGGTGATTATATGGGAGTGTTGGCATAGTATTATTGTGAATAGGAGTACTGCGTATGAGAATATGTAAAAGGGGTTATTTTGAATTTGAAGCTAAAGATGATGGATTGTATTTAACGGTTATTCCGCCACTTGATGGGGATAAGCCGGTTGCAGTTAGTGAAATTATGCACTATATTGATAAGAAGAGGCTTGGGGAGTGTAATCTTACCAAGCTTAATGAAGCTGTCGCTACGGGGGCGAGACAGGAAACAACAGTGCAACTATCGTTTGTACCAGTTCATCCGGTTAGTGAGTTTGGTGATTATAGAATGTCACCGGATGTTATGACATTGGAAGCTGTTTTTTACCCACCATTTAAGGGGGCGGAACAGCTGACATTGGAAGAGATTAAAGGTGATTTGCGTAATCTCGGTGTTAAAGCGGAGATCAATGAAGAGAATATAAAAAAGTTTCTTGAGGAAAGACGATACTTTGAGTCGTATACATTGGCAGAAGGTAAGAAACCGGTTGATGGTAAGGAAGGATATATAGAGTATAAGTTTAACACAGAGCTTAAACCAACACCTAAGATGAATGACGATGGTACAGTAGATTTCCATACATTAGAGAATGTTAATCATGTTAAGGCTGGAGATGTTGTTGCTGTACTTCATCCTGAAGACAGGGGTGAGCCAGGTGTTGATTTGTTAGGAAGACCTGTATCACCAAGAAAGGTTGGTCATGTTATATTTAGACATGGCAATAACTTGTCAATCTCAGAAGATGGTAAAGAGCTTATTTCAAAGGTAAGCGGACATGTTATGCTTGAGAGTGATAAGATATTCGTATCTAATGTACTTGAGCTTGTCAATGTTGATGCTTCTACAGGAGATATTAACTATGATGGTGATGTGGTTATTAAGGGTAATGTTCTTGCTGGTTTCTCAGTAAAAGCAGCAGGTAATATATCTGTTAGTGGTATCGTTGAAGGAGCTACGATTGTAGCCGGTGGTGATATTACTTTTAACAGAGGTGTTCAGGGTATGAACAAGGCTGTTGTCAAAGCCGGAGGTAATATTGTTTCTAAGTTTATTGAAAGTGCAGAGATGGTAAGTGCCGGTGGCTCTATAGATACAGATTCTATACTTCACAGTAAGGTTACTGCAAAGGGACCGATTGTTGCCAGTGGTAAGAATGGACTTATTGTTGGTGGTGATGTGCGTTCTATTACTTTGGTTGAAGCTAAGACAATCGGTAATGAGATGGGAACAGCTACTGTTGTTGGTGTAGGTGTGGACCCGGCTGCTAAGAGACGTGTGGACGAGTTGAAAAGTGAACTTCAGAAAGCTGGCGAGAATAAGATAAGACTTACTCAGGTACTGGATGCTATTCGCAAAAAGCAGGTTGCAGATGGCAAATTAGAACCTGAAAAGGTCGAGCTTCAGCAAAAAACTATGCGAAATCTTCTTTTGTTAGAGAAGGAGCTTGTTTCTCAAAAGGCAGAACTTGAAGAACTTAGGTCACAGCTTGGTGAGGATGACAATGCCAGAGTCAGAGTTCGTGGCAATATTTATATAGGAGCAAAGTTGGTATTTGGCGATCAAAGTTATTTCATAAAAGAGAAGCAGGGATTTTGCCAGTTCTTGAAAGAGCGAGCTGATATCAAGTGGTATACATTGTAGTGTAAAGGGATGACATCCTGGGAATGGAGTAAGATATGAGTGTAAGACCGATTGATGTTATGACCATGCAACAGATGAACGAGGTAACTCAGATAAAGCAAAATGAGTCTGTTAAGCCTGTGGCACAGCAGATGAATATTGCTAAAGAGATACAGAAAGATGTCAATAATAAGGCGGAACAAGTCAATAAGAAGGACAACGCCGATAAAAGTGACAGAAAGTTTGATGCTAAAGATAAAAGTGATAATGAATATTATGGACAAAAGAAGAAAAGAGATAATGAGGATGGACGTGTTACGATTAAATCAGCAGGTAATCGTTCATTTGATATGAAAGTATAAGGACGGAGAGTAACATGGAACTGTTAGAGATAGTTTTGCTTGTTGGCGGATTACTGTGTATAGTAGCCAGTTTTCTGGTAGGTGAAAAAGATACAGATAATTTACCTAGGTATGAAACCGGAAGTAATGAGTTGACGGAGCAGGACAAAGAGCATATTAGAAAGCAGATTGATGAGCTTATAGAGGAACAGATAAGTGATGTTTCTGAAAGAACCGAAGCAAAGCTTGATAAGATTTCCAATACAAAGATATTGGAAATGAATGATTACGCTGAGACTATTATGGGTGAAATCAATCGTAATCACAATGAAACAGTATTTTTGTATGATATGCTCAACGAAAAGGCTAAAGAAGTTAAAAGCACTGTTAAGGATGTTAATATTGCTAAGAAAGAAGTTGCACAGATGCAACATGTAAGTGGTAGTGTTACGCCTGCTCAGTCTGTGTCAGAGCCAAAGAAGCAGACAGAAGTTGTATCAGAAGATAAGGCTTCAGGAGCTAGTAGTGAAGTGACTGTTGCTGAAACACAGGATGTGCCAAGTACTTTAGCTGCTACTGATGTAAAAGATGCTAAACAAGTGAATGGTAGCAAGGACTTAGCCAAGGAAAGACTTATAGAATTAGTTAAGAAGAGTACAGAACGCTCAAGGGAGATGCAGGCAGAGGCGCAGGCTAAGGTTCGTAGTGCAAAGATTGAGGCAGAGACAGAGATTAAACCGGTAAAGGCGTCTAAGAAGAAAGCTACAACAAAAACGACAACAAAGGCTACTACTAAGACTACAGCCCAGGCGGATGTTGAGTCAGAAGTTAAGTCAGATGATAAGTCGAAGTCAGATGATAAGCCGGTAGCGAAGAAGACGACAAAGAAGTCCACAAAGAAAGTTAGCGCGGAAGATAAGCTTCAGGAAGAGATAGCCAAGATAAAGAGTGACAGTGGTGCAAGCAAGAATGATATTATTATAGCCATGCATAAGCTTGGTATGAGTAACAAGGATATTGCTAAAGAGTTGAATCTTGGTATTGGAGAAGTTAAGTTAGTTATTGACTTGTACTCAAGTGCAAAGTAACAGGAGATTTATTTAATTATGAAACTTAAGTATCAGTTAAGAGGCATAGGTATTGGCCTTTTAGTTACTACCATAATTCTTACTATCGCACATAATATGCGTGATGTGTCAAGAAGTGAAGGGTTGCCGAAGGAAAGTGCAAGCGGTGGTTCTATATTAGCATTTGATAAAGATGCTATAGAGGATGAAACCGGAAGCATAGAAGCTGAAACAAAAGATGGTGGTGAAAGTTCTGTTGTTAAACCTACTGAAAGTGCTACAGTGAAACCGACAGAAAAGCCTACTGAAAGTGCTACAGTGAAACCGACAGAAAAACCTACGGAGAAACCAACAGAAAAGCCGACTGCGGCAACTAAGCCAGCACAAACAGAGGCTGCAACGACTAAACCTACTCAGTCAGCATCTGTAGGTGAAGAAGTAACAGTACATATTGTAAATGTGTACAGTGCAAGCAGAGCATCCGAGATACTGTACAATGCAGGTGTTATAACAGATAAGAATGCATTTAGTATGTATCTGTATAAGAGTGGTTATGATGTAAAGATACAGGAAGGCTATTACAAAGTTAAAAAAGGCGATTCTTTTGAGAATATTGCGAAGATAATAACCAGAAGCAAGTAAAGTTGCTTCTGGTTGTTTTTTTGTAAAAAGTACTTGCATTTATTTTACAATATTGGTATAATGTCACACGTATGAAAATGCATACAGGTGGATTCTGTGATTGGTGCCGGTTTACGCGCCGGTGATTGCAGGAGATGAAGCCTGTAAAAGATTATATTAACCAATGGAGGTATTAACATGAGCGTAATTTCAATGAAGCAGTTACTTGAGGCAGGTGTTCACTTTGGACATCAGACAAGAAGATGGAACCCTAAGATGGCAGAGTACATCTACACAGAGAGAAATGGTATCCACATCATCGACTTACAGAAGTCTGTAGGTAAGGTTGACGAGGCTTATAAGGCTATCGCTGACATCGTTGCTGATGGTGGTACAGTTCTTTTCGTAGGTACAAAGAAGCAGGCGCAGGATGCTATCGCTACAGAGGCAGCTCGTTGTGGTATGTACTATGTAAACGAGAGATGGTTAGGAGGTATGCTCACTAACTTCAAGACAATTCAGTCAAGAATTGAGAGACTTAAGGAAATCGAGACAATGAAGGAAGACGGAACATTTGACGTTCTTCCAAAGAAGGAAGTTATTAACCTTATGAAGGAACTTGATAAGCTTGAGAAGAACCTCGGCGGTATCAAGGAGATGAAGAGACTTCCAGATGCTATCTTTATCGTAGATCCTAAGAAGGAGAGAATCTGCGTACAGGAGGCACATGCACTTGGTATTAAGTTAATCGGTATCGCTGATACAAACTGCGATCCAGATGAGTTAGATCACGTAATCCCAGGTAACGATGACGCTATCAGAGCTGTTAAGTTAATCGTTGCTAAGATGGCAGATGCTGTTATCGAGGCTAATCAGGGTGAGGAAGCTCTTTCATATGACGCTGACGTAGAGGCAGAGGATATGGATATGGCTGACGTAGTTGAGGAGTAATCTTTAACTAGTTCTAAATAAACTGAAGTTTTTAAATGCTTCAGCCTGAAACCAGGTTGAAGCATTTTTTTAGACAAGAAACAATTATAAATAATATTATTATGGAGGATTTTAAAATGGCAGAAGTTACAGCAAGCATGGTAAAAGAGTTAAGAGAGATGACAGGTGCTGGTATGATGGATTGTAAGAAGGCACTTGCAGCTACAGATGGTGATATGGATAAGGCTGTAGAGTACCTCAGAGAGAATGGTATGGCTAAGGCAGCTAAGAAGGCTGGCAGAATCGCAGCTGAAGGTATCGTTAAGGTATTGGTTGAGGGCAATAAGGCAGCTATCGTTGAGGTTAACTCAGAGACAGACTTCGTTGCTAAGAACGCAGATTTCAACGCTTATGTTGATGCAGTAGTGGCACAGGCTTTAAATACAACAGCTACAGATATCGATGCATTCCTTGCAGAAACATGGGCTGCTGATTCATCAAAGACAGTAGCAGACGAGCTCGCTAGCCAGATCGCTGTTATCGGTGAGAACTTAAAGATTAGAAGATTTGCACAGGTTAAGGCAGAGAATGGTTTCGTTGCTTCATACATTCATATGGGTGGTAAGATTGGTGTTCTCGTTGACGTTGAGACAGACGTTGTTAACCCAGCTATCGAAGAGATGGCAAAGAACGTTGCTATGCAGGCAGCTGCTCTTAAGCCAATGTACACAAGCAGAGATGAGGTAGATGCTGATTATATCGCTAAGGAGACAGAGATTCTTACAGCACAGGCTAAGAATGAGAAGCCGGATGCTAACGATAAGATTATCGAGGGTATGGTTAAGGGTCGTATCTCTAAGGAGCTTAAGGAGGTTTGTCTTCTTGATCAGGTTTATGTTAAGGCTGAGGATGGCAAGCAGAGCGTTGGTGCTTATGTAGCAGAGGTTGCTAAGGCTAACGGTGCTAACATCAAGGTTAAGAGCTTCGTTCGTTTCGAGACAGGTGAAGGTATCGAGAAGAAGCAGGAAGACTTCGCAGCAGAGGTTGCAGCACAGCTCGGCTAATTTAGCAAAACAGCTTGCATAATTGCTGGTTAGTTAAAGAATTTATAAAGTAATAATAGCAGGTGGTCGGCTTAATGTCGGTCACCTGTTTTTTATATGGTCTTTATTATGTTGAGTATTGTATATATTATACGGTAATATTTAAAAGTATAATGATAATATAGAAATGTGTTGACAAAAGTGCTGCCTTGATATATTATTCATAGTATAAGCATTATTCCTCAAGCGATTGGGGGAATATAATGATTAATTCTAGTTATTCGACGCACGATAAGCGTTTGAAGAACTCAAAAAGCTTTGATGAATCAATTTCGTTGAAGCAGTCAGTGTGTGATGAGTCCGAAAGGATTTCAAAGCATAGTAAAGAATCCAAGTCCAAAAAGAACTTGGAAGATCTTAATCTGATGGATTCATTTTTATTTAATGCTTCCACGGAAAAAATCCATGATGCAGAAGTTATAGCGAGAATTGTCGTAGAAAGAACGACAGGTCAGAAGTTAGGTAAAGTTATTATCCAAACTGAAAAGCAGTTGAAAGGGATAGACACAGATGGACGTGGTGTCAGATTAGACTTGTTTATAACCAAGTTGGATAAAGGAAAAGTAGCAAGAGTCTATGATATTGAACCTAATAATTATGATTTTGATGTGCTTCCCAGACGTGACCGTTATAATCAAGCTTTGTCAGATGTAAAACTCCTTGATGCAGGGACCGATTTTAGGGAACTTCCTGAATACATATCTATATGGATATTGCCTTACGACCCTTTTGGAGATAACAGGATGATTTATACCGTAAAAAATGTAGTGACAGAAAACCAAACTATAGTGTATAATGATGGTGTGAAAAGATTGTTTCTTAATGCTAAGGGTCAAATCGGTGGAACTAAAAAACTTAAAGCGCTTTTGAACTATTTCCTTGAAAGCAGTGATAAGAATGCCACGGACCCGGAACTTTTAGAACTTCACAACATTGTAACAGGCATAAAGCATAATAGGGAAGTTGGTGAACGGTATATGACATTTGTAACATGGGAACAGTTTGCGCAGATGAAGATTGATAGTGCCGTATATAGGGCGAAAAGAGAAGTTACTGAACAAGTTACATCGGCGGCGATTGCATCATTTATCAGGGCCAGCGTTAAAGTTGGAGCAACTAAAGAAGATATAATTAAGGGACTTACAGAAGAATATTCACTTACAGAAGAAAAGGCTAATGAGCGTATTCGAGAAGTGTGTGGAGATGTTCAGTAGGATGTAAGGATTTATAAAGTATATTAATGAGGAATAGTGCTTATTTATAAAGGTGTTTTGAAGTTAGACTTTCGAGGGAACGCTCGTTTAGTTACTTTGAGACGCCTTTATATTATTTATACTTGAAATAGTAATGCGTTTGTGAACACAAGGTTTGTGCAAAAAATCAGTGTTACTTGTTGAATGTGGTATATAAAATATGGTTTTTACATTATTCTTGGTATAAAATAATATGTAGAGAATATTGTTTTGCGTGGATAAAGGAGGGTTTTATATGAATCTTAATAATAGTTTTCTAGTGTGTTATAAGGTAAATGGAGTGCAGCATATTGTGGAGGAATCTGATGATAATGTTAAGATTACACCTAGGATTAACGAATCGGCAGCGGGGCAGTACGAGATTATGCTTAATATAGAGAATTGCTCCGGCAGCGAAATTGAATTAAAATATGCTACGTTGTGGAGTGTTGATAATGCAGCTGAATTGTTTATAGGGGAAGCACCTTTTGAGGTGTATAGAAGTGGTCGCCATAAAAATGATATGCCAGGAACATTTACTTTAGGAGTAGAGGATGAATGTCTTAAGGATGTGTTGGGGGCTATGTCTGAAACAGGTGATAAGACTGATGCAGAAGGTGTGATTAGGAAAGTGGTAAGTGACCATTTGACAGTGGTTACTGGAAAAGATAGAAGTTTGCTTATTGAGTTTACAGGTGGAAGAAAGCAGCTTTTCGAGACGGTGTTATTGATGGATGAAGAGTATGCATTTAAATCAATCAGTGCCAATGCTATATTTAATATCATACTTCCGGCAGGTTGTAGTGTTGCAAGTGAAATAGTGAAACTTGTATGGACTAATGATGTAGAGAGGGAGATTGACGCATTTGCTACGAATAAAGCAAGGGAATATGGTAGTAGAAGTCAAAAACAGCCTGCGGTGTTCTGTACATGGTATTATTATGGTCTTACTGTTACTTATGATGATGTAAAAACTAATCTTGATATAATCAAAGAAAGACAATTACCTTTCGACGTGTTTCAGGTAGATGAAGGATGGGAAATTACGCTTGGAGAGTGGAAGCCAAACCATAAGTTCCCGGTTCCTATGAAGCAGGTAGCTGATGAGATAAAAAAAGCAGGCTATAGACCGGGTATCTGGACAAGTCCGTTTATTGCACATGAGACAGCCACTATTTGGAAAGAGCATCCGGAGTGGAAACTTAATGATAAGGAAGGTAATCCATGCCTTTTCCATATGAATGACACGGTGTACCATGTGTTTGATATCACTAATCCTGCGACATATGAGTATTTTACACAGTTATATAATATGCTCACATTTGAGTGGGGATATACTTACCACAAGCTTGATTTTACAAGGGCTGCAGTTATATATGAAGATGCAGAGTTTTTTGATAAGACTGTTACACTGGCAGAAGCTTACTATAGAGCGGTTAGTGCTATAAGAGAAGGTATGGGGGAAGAGTCATACTTCCTTATGTGTGGAGGTTTGTACGACCCGATTGTTGGGCTTGTGGATGCACAACGAACCGGTTCTGATGTGCTTTCTATGTGGAGTTCTAATATTAATAAAGACGGTAAGACTGCGCCATATACGATTAAGCAGAGTGTTTTAAGATACTATATGAATAAGTGGTGGGATAATGATCCTGATGCGCTTATGATTCGTGTCAATGACACGATGGAACGCAATCTTCGTCTTACATATGGTCTGCTTAACGATGAGGAAGTTAAGACCTCTGTTATCAATCAGTTTATGGGTGGAGGTATTATGTGTGCTACAGAGCCTCTTGACAAGATATCTGATGACAGACTTATGGAATACAGAAGAATTCTTCCGGTTCTGCCAAGACAGGTGCGTCCGCTTAATGTAATGGAGCAGACACGTTTTCCGGGTATGGTGGATGTGTATATGTGTTCAACTGACTCGCATATGCTTTGTGTTGTGAATTGGGATGATTATGATGATATTTCTGTAGATATATGTGTTGACGAGTTGTTACCGGATTATGTGAACAAAGATGATAAGTATCTTATATGTGATTACTATTCTGGGGATTATTGGACTAATGTGTCATCAGATGAAGTTATTAAATCTAAGGCTATAAAACCGCATGGTGCCAATGTGTTTAAGGTTACGAAGATGCAGAATAAACCGCTTGTAGTCAAATCTACCGGACACTATTCTATGGGCGGAGAGATAGAAGCATTAGAGATTGTGGATGGTAAATTGCATTATATAATTAATAATTCTTTTGATTGTCCGATATGGTATGAGATATTGTTGCCTGATGGCAAAATAGTTACACTTGTTGTTGATAAGGGGAGAACACACCGTTATTATTCATACTTGAAATAGTAATGTGTCTGTGATAAAATAGATACGAGAATTCAAGGATATATGGTGTACCACTCGACACTGCGCCAACAGTGCCGAGCAAGGATGGTATCGAGAGTACCACACAATACAGACTATGTCTGCGATACACGCTAGTACATTATACCGCATAAACCTTGTGTTTACAAGTGGTTAGTATTGGTGTGCTTTTTCGTGGTTAGTCTGACCTTAAGATATATTACGTATATTACAGGGTGTAAGTGTGGACGCATACTTGCACCCTGTTCTTGATTTCTCGCAAGGATGTCCCGGGATAGTAGAGTTGCAGGAGTTTGACAGTTGTGTTAAACAGCCTGTTTACTTGCTGTCCTATGGGATGTTCCTGTGAGGAATCGGAGTTTATGTGTGAACTGCGATTATGTATGGTAGAGGTTTGATAAGTGAGATAGTGCATATGTAACTATTAGCTTGTCGGATGCGAAACTTAATAATCGCAGTTTTTTGGTGGACTTCGGTGATTCTTAAAGATTAAGAAAGCGAGGTACGCACATGAAAAATGTACTAGAATGGGCAAATCAACACAAGAAAGTTGCCATAGGTGCCGGCGTAGGTGTGGTTGCGTTAGTTGTAGCAGCTGTGGTTGCGGTTCTTGGGATTACAGGAGTAATTCCTACAGGAAATACCTTTGCTGGTGGAGATATTACCAGAGGCGAATGGATTAAGATGTTTGGCGAAAAGTTTAATATGACTAATTATGACGAGACAGAGCCGTATTATACGGATGTTAAGAGCGATGACGAAACATTTTTATATGTACAGACGTTGGTTGAGAATGAAGTGATGTCAGGAGAAGGCGAAGCAAAGCTCAATGAAAAGATTACTCTTGAGGAGGCTTATATACAGCTTGCAAAGAATTACGGCGATAATTATGTTAAGGGTGCACTTGGAAAGGAAAAATTAACTGACAAGGACTGGGTAACATTTTTAACAGAAAAAGCAGAAGTTAGCACTGAGCGTATGAATAAAGGCTTTAGCAAGAAAGCGGCAGAAGAACTTCTTGATAAGGTGTATAATCACTATCTTAACAGAACATTTAGGAATATCGGCGAAGTTGATTATGCAGAAAATGTGATTGATTTATCAACTGTTATTAATTATGCATATGCTGACGGAAAGCTCACCGTCACAACGGATAATGAGATATCAGTAGGAAGTGTGCTCGTGCTTGGAGCAACAAATGAGTACACTAACGGATTAGGCGTTAAGGTAACAGGTGTGTCTAAGGAAAATGGAGCGTATGTGCTTCAAGTAACTGAACCAAAGCTTGAGGAGATTGTTGACAGCTTTTATCTGGAAACAGAGCAGGTTGTTGATTTTGAGGGATTTGAACCGGCAGAAGGAATAAGTGTAGTTGAAGTTGGTGCGGAAGGCACAGAAAATGCAAAAAACAATGTGCTTGTTGCCGATGGTGATGAGCTGTTTTCGGCATATGATGTAGCTATAGGTGCCAGCTTTAATGCGGATAAAAAGGGCAAATTTATTAAGTTAAATGCTAATCTGTCAAAGGGCAAAGTGTCTGTTTCATCATTGTGGGAAGATTTAGGATATGAGCTTGAAATGGCTAAGGCATCAGGTTATCAGTATACAACTAATGAAAAAGGTGAGCTTGTAAGCAAGTTTGATGATAGCGGCTGTGCCATAACAGGTGGATTGACATTAAAGGACTTAATACTTAACGGAAGCGTTACATATGAGAAGGGCAAACTGGCATTTGACCTTAATACAGGAATAACGGTACTACCTGAACTTAGTATGGAAGGTAATATCAAAGGCAAGCAGTTTAAAGTAGGCTCAAAGACTATACAGATTCCACATTTATTCGGATTTGCGGCAAAGGTTGATATATACTTATATGTTGACTTTAAAGGTCAGATAACAGCTAAGCCGGAGATAGTCGGCCTTATAAATGTTAAGAAAACTAAGGGCAAGTCTATTAATGCCACCGGAAAATGTGATGTTGACTTAAAGGCTGAAATATGTGCGGAAGCAAAGCTTAAAACAGGCCCGGATATAACGCTTACATATCTTAATCTTTGTGATTTGCTGGATGTATATGCATATATGGGAGCTGGTGCAGAGGTAACATACTCAATCAATGAACCGTCAAAGGTAAAGGTAGAGGCATATGCACCGACTCTGGAAGTTGGCGTCAGTGATAATGACAACACAGTGTTGTCAAAGCTGGGCTTTAAGATGAGCTGGAAGCTTATTGACAAAGCCGGAGCTTTAAAGAAATGCCCATTTGCGGCAACATATACTTTCGATATCCTGTCGAGAGACTTAAATTACTCCCAGGGAATAGAAGGTGAGACACAGGGCTCTACGGAGGGTTCATCAGAGGTTGCAGGAAGCGAGGCAACAGGCGGAGAGGCGGTAAATGGTGGTTCAACAAGCGGAGATTCATCAGGCGATAATTCGTCAGGAGATAATTCAACGGTAGGTGGTAATAGCACTGAAAGTGCCACTTCATCAGGAAATACAGGTGGTTCAACTGAGAATGTGACGCAGAAGCCTACGGAGAATAAACCAACGGAGAGTGAGACGACGGTCGCGAAGTATAGGTTGTCTACGCAGGGGTATGATGAGGCGTCGTACTATGCGAATAATTTCTATGTGGTTAAAGTTAATGGTAAGTACGGTGCTGTTGACTTTGCAGGAAATGTTAGGATTCCAACTATATATGAAAGCGTCACAGGAAAGGTTGGTACAGACGAAATTGAATTCGTAAATGGTAATAATTCATATGTTTATAATATTAATACCGCGAAACAGGTGTACAGTTATGTAAATTATGAGGTGTGCACAACAGAGTGTTACGAGTTTAATGTGGATAATGCAACGTTGTATGGACATAATAAAGATAAATATATAGGTAAATCGACAAGTATTAAGAGAGGTTATAAACAAGGGGTATTATATGCGGTTATTCGTTTTGATGAGCAATTTGTATATGAGGAATATAATGGTACAGGTGAATCAAAGGAAAGGGTGCTTTATGAAAATAGAAATAAAATAGAGTTCACTAATGTTGCCAGTGGTAATAAGTTTTATTCGGAATATACAGATTCTAGCGATTGCATTGATGATACATCAGGGTTAGCTATAAGTGTTTGTGATGATGGAGTGATAGCATATGTGGAAGGGTTTGATTTTAAATTGGAGAAAAGAATATATTATAAAATTTCCACAAATAGTTCGCAAAAAGTTGAAGATATGACGATTCCACAGTGTGCCGTATATACGGATGGTTATATTAAAGGACTAGAGACTGCTAGTTTTTGTGCTGTTATAACAAATGTTAATACCGCAAAAGAAGTACAAAATTATGATTATACTGTTGAAAGATTTTATTGTGGAAATGGTGAGTATTGGGGGATTAAGCCTATGAATCTAGATAATGGTTTATTTGAGGATTCATATGTATTACTTAAGGGGAATAAAGAAATCGCGAAAGGATTTACTTGGCTTAATTTTACTAGTGATAAATACATTATTGCTTGTAAGGATGGTAAAGTGATGTTTCTAGATTATAATGCTAAAGAACAGATGACAGTAAAAAGTAGTAGCTCTTTCT
The DNA here is from genome assembly GCA_045543195.1 of Lachnospira sp. Classification (GTDB taxonomy): domain Bacteria; phylum Bacillota; class Clostridia; order Lachnospirales; family Lachnospiraceae; genus Lachnospira. The sequence goes on along the minus strand of JAZQME010000001.1, from coordinate 222,736 downwards.
ACAACGGTAAAGCTCTTGTGTATGATGGTGTAGGGCTTTATTATATTGATGAGAATCTTAATAAGATTACAGATTATGTGTACAAAGAAAAGGTAGAGGCTTATAGTATGGGTTCAGTAAAAATCAATGGCAAATACTACCTTATTTCACAGTAAATAACATATTTTACACCAATGGCAGGTTTCGTTATCACACGGAACCTGCCATATTTGCATATTGATTTTAGAACACATATGATGATTTTTGGTATACAATCTAATTGAGAAATTTATATTAGTAGGGTATAATTCTATTGTATGTGTTATGAAATTAGAAATGGCACACACTGTGTGCCGTTTTATGAATTGTTAGTTAGGAGGTGTTTTTTGTTGAATAAGAAGGATATGATTACAGTTCAGAATAGTGATTTTCCGGAGTATAATGATATTAGAAAGGCAATTTTAGAGGCAAAAGAAAAGGTGGTTACTACTGTTAATACTGCTATGGTTGCAGCATATTGGGTGATAGGAAAACAGTTATATGAAGCTCAAAATAGTGTGGATTCAACTTATGGAAAAAAGTTGATGAAATATGCTTCGGAGCAATTACAACAGGAGTTTGGGGCAGGATTTACGGAGAGAAATCTTCGTAATATGCGTCAATTTTACGAGTGTTTTCAAAATTGGCACACAGTGTGTGCTGAATTGAGTTGGTCGCATTATAGACTACTAATTCGTATAAAAGAGCAGGAAAAAAGAGATTACTATGTGAAGGAATGCGCGGATTGTGCATGGAGCGTTCGACAGTTGGAACGTCAGATAAATTAATTTTATTATGAAAGAGTTTTGGCTACTAGCGAAGGTAAAAGAGCAGAGGTGCAGGAAGAGATACAGATATTAGAGCCTAATATAGAACCTAAGCATTTGATTAAAGATCCATACATATTAGAATTTTTAGGTTTAGAAGAAAATAAAGCATATTTGGAGCAGGAATTGGAACAGGGATTGATTGATAACTTACAGAAATTCTTGCTTGAATTGGGAAAAGGCTTTTGTTTTGTGGCAAGACAGAGAAGAATTACCATAGATGGAGATCATTATTATATTGATTTGGTGTTCTATAATTATATTTTAAAATGTTTTGTTTTGGTTGATTTAAAGACGCATAAGCTTACTTATCAGGATGTAGGGCAGATAGATTTTTATGTTAAATATTTTGAAGAAAATATTAAAACAGAAGGTGATAATCCTACGATTGGAATTGTGCTATGTTCGGAAAAAAATGAAACGATGGTTAAGTATTCTATATTAAATGAGAATGACCATTTATTTGCTTCAAAATATAAGCTGTATATACCGTCAGAGGAGGAATTAAAGCAAGAAATAGAACGTGAACGCTTCAATATTGAAAAGAGATTAGAAGAAAATTGAATAATGCAATTAAAGTTAATGGCAGGTTTCGTTATCAAACGGAACCTGCCATTTTGTGTGCTTTGCTAGAATAGAGGGCTTCGCATGCGTGTGCGAAAATTTCTATCTACCTCACATCACCCTCACCTCAAACGCTGTAGTCTGCGGTGGGATGCTTGCGGTCATAAAGTTTGCGTGACGAACCCTGACACGAAGCCCGGGGATTAGCATGGAAAAGTTTATAGGAATGCCGTTTCTGCCAACTATGATTGTGCTGTCCGGAACATTAAAGCTTATAATAGAGGACAGATTACCGTCGCTTATAGTGGTAAAGCTTCTGTTATGCCTGTTGATATCAAGGATTCTGCCGGTTTTAGTTTCCCAGACAGGTGGCCTTTCGGGATTAGGACGGTCCGGTATGTTTGGTTCATCGGGGCGGTTTGCACGGCGTATCACATGTATAACGAATGCATTTGACTGAGGTGGAATACTTCTTGTCATAGCTGATGATGCAACAGCATTGATAGTCATGCCGACTCTTAAGTCCCGGGCAGGAATTTCGTTGCCGCGTTCATCGATTATAATTGTGTTGTTTCCGGCTACAAGTATGATGGTCTGGCGTCGGTCTCTGCCCTCTGTACGTGAATTATAAGACACTGTAATCAGCACGTTCGGACGTGCGGATTCAATAGAATCTATAACTCCATTAGTGATTCTAATGGTTGGGTTATCATTTATATAATTATCCATTAATTATCTCCATATGTTTTATATATTATATTCATATAATTTGCAGGCGTAACCTTCGTACACCGGCACTTATTTGAGCAGTTAGTCTTTAACCGCACAATAATTGACGTGTAAATTATAAAATGATACAATTAATCATTAGGTGCTATTTCAAACGCCTAATGACTAACTGGTTTAGACAATAATTACGAAGTGCGATGGTGGTACATAATCGTGGTGAGAGATGATAACAGAGAATTTGACAGATATATAGATGAAAAGCTAGACAAAGAACTGGACAGAGAGTTAGATAGAGAACTGAATAGAAAGCAGAATAAAAAATTGAATAGGGCAACTGATAAGTCTGCAAACAAAACCATAGGCAAAGGCAAGAGAGTGGTTAACAGTTATGTGATGATATTTTTATATGTCACTATTGCGATGTTTTTTATCGCTGGCGGTTTTATATATGTTGTATCCCGTGTAAAGACGGATGTTCAGATTGAGGCAGGAGAGAAATTTGATGCTAAGGATATCTGGAATGGAGGCAGCCAGCCGGCGGTTGTTATATCCGAGGAGATGGATACAACAAGTCTGGGACAGCATAAGTGTAAGGTCAAGGTTTTTGGTGTGTTTCCGGTAGAGATAGAGGTGCTGGTGGCAGATACAAAGGCACCCAAGGTTGCGGTTAAAGAAGTTATAGGAAATTATGGCGTCGAATGTGACCCGGAAAGCTTCGTTCTTAATTATGATGATGCTACTAATGTTGTGTATTCTTATGTGAAGAAGCCGGATTTTAATCAGGTTGGAACACAGGATGTTATAATAAATGTTTGTGATGAGGGTGGCAATAATGTTAATGTGGCATCGAAACTTACTATAAGACAGGTTGCAGATACTATAACTATTGATGTTGGTTCAGGAGTGCCTGATGCAAAGAAGTTTGTATCGGTGGGAGAGGCTGAGGTTGAGTATGTAACAGCACCGGTAGCGGAACAGCTTAAGAAGATTGGCCGCTACAATGTTAAGCTTAAGGTTAATGGAGCTATAATGGATGCGGCAATCCTTGTAGTAGACAAGACACCGCCGGTTATTAAAACCTCAAGTATTGAAGTGATACTTAATTCCAATGTTTCCTATAAGAAGGAGATTGAAGTAAGTGACAATTATGACGTGGCAGCAGCTATTGTTGTAAATGTTGATAATTCAAAAGTTAATCTTGCCAATGTTGGATATTATACTTTGGTGTGTACAGCTACAGATACTTCAGGTAATCAGGCAAAAAAAGAAATTGGCATATCTGTTGTTGATTCTGTATCAGTTAAACATACTCAGGAAGAGATTGACAAGCTTGCGGATGCTGTACTTGCGAAGATTATCAATAATTCCATGACAGCGAAACAGAAGGCACAGGCTATTTATACTTACACAAGAAGTAATATTTCATATAAGGTTAACAGAGAGAAGGGCGACTGGCTACAGGGAGCATATGATGGTTTGGCAAGTAAGAATGGAGACTGCTTTACATTTTGCGCAACTGCAAGGGCATTACTTACAAGAGCCGGTATTAAAAACTCGGTGATTCAAAAGGAAATTACCGCTAATACCTCCCAAACTAATCATTACTGGAATATTATCGATATTGGAGATGGGTGGTATCATTTTGACACAACACCACGTATGGATGGAACACAGTTTTTTATGTGGACGGATGCCAAGTTAAAAGAGTATTCGGATACACACAGTGGCTCGCACAATTTCACAAGAAGCAAGTATCCGGCCCTTAGATAATTTATGATTGAGTAATAACCCTTTCACAGTAATAGTAAGATGCTATGGATAGTGGTATGGAGAGTATTATGGAAGATTTATTAGAGATATTGTCAGACCTCCATCCGGAGGTGGATTACGAGAATGAAGAACATCTCATAGATGCAGGAATTCTTGATTCATTTGATATAATTACGATTATATCTGAGATTGCAGATGCTTTTGATGTTGTGGTTCCGGCAAAGGAGATTGTGCCGGAGAACTTCAATTCAGCAAAGGCGTTATATAATATGATAACAAGACTTGAGGACGGAGAATAAGCATGAGTTTTACATCATACTGGTTTGTTCTGGCACTGGGTATATTATTGGTGGCTTATTATATTATACCTAAGCGTTTTCAGTGGATGTTTTTGTTGGTAGCCAGCTATGCATTTTATGCTACAGCAGGCTGGCAGTGCCTTATATACATAAGTATTACGACCTTGTCTACCTATGTTGTGGCTTGCAGGATAGGTCGTATGTGGAAGGTTAAGGCAGAGTACATAAAGGCTAATAAGGACAAGCTGGATAAGAATGCTAAGAAAACCTACAGAGAAAATGTAAAAAAGAAGCAGAGGTTATGGCTTGTACTGGCTTTGGTTGTGGATTTAGGATTGCTTTTGGTGCTTAAATACACTAATTTCCTAATAGACAACATTAATGGCATAGTTACAAGTGTGGGGAGTTTTGCGCCTATTTCTTACATGGATATTGTTATGCCCCTTGGAATTTCTTTTTACACATTTCAGTCTGTGGGGTACTTGATTGATGTATACAATGAAAAATATGCTCCGGAGACTAATTATGGTCGCTTTGCGTTGTTTGTAGGTTTCTTTCCACAGTTATCACAGGGGCCTATAAGCAGATTTGATGATTTGAAGAAAACATTGTATCAAGAGCATAAGTTTGATGCAAATGTTGTGGCTGCAGGATTGCAAAGAATTCTTTGGGGTTACTTTAAGAAGCTTGTTATAGCTGACAGAGTGTTCATAGGCTTAAAGACTATGCTTGAAGCACCGGATAGCTACAAGGGAATGTATTTCTTTGTGGCTATGATGTTTTACGCTTTACAGCTGTATGCAGATTTTACAGGTGGTATTGATATAACCATAGGTATTGCACAAACACTTGGAATAAGACTAAAGGAGAATTTCAACAGACCATATTTTTCAAAGAGTATTAAAGAGTACTGGAACCGTTGGCATATAACTATGGGCAGTTGGTTTACGGACTACGTATTTTATCCTGTGTCGGTTTCTAAGCCTATGTTGAAGGTATCAAAGGTAGCAAGAAAACTGTTGGGAGATAATGCTGGTAAGAGAGTGCCGGTATATCTTGCTACTGTAATAGTGTGGTTTTTGACAGGTATCTGGCATGGAGCCAGTTGGAATTTTGTAGTGTGGGGGCTGGCTAATTGTGTAGTTATACTCATATCACAGGAGCTTATACCACTATATAGAAGATTCCATAGCAAGTTTAATGTGGCTCATAAGCTGTGGTACAAAGCATTTTGTGTAATAAGAACAGTGTTTCTTATGAGTGCTCTTAGAATGTTTGATTGCTATAAAGATGTATCAGTTACATTTAAAATGTTTGTAAGTATGTTCACAACAGGCAATGTGGATGTATTGTGGGATGGTTCTTTGCTGTCTCTTGGCTTGACTATGACAGACTATATAATTATTATATTAGGTGTGGTGTGTCTTATAGTGGTAAGCTTGCTTCAAAGAAAGGGTTCTGTCAGAGAACAGGTTGCCGCTTTGCCATATGCTGTAAGAGTTGCATTGTGGCTTTCGCTTTTTGTGGTGGTTATACTTGCTGGTGCATATGGACAGGGATATGATGCAAGTGAGTTTATATATAATCGTTTTTAATGAGTTATGGCGTGTTAGAATAAATGTCCATGACTATGTACGGGGTAATGAATGAAGAAGAAACTGTTTAAGATAGTGGCGACGCTGCTTGTGGTTGTTATTGTGCTGGGGGCGTTGCAAAGACTTGTGATGCCTAAGTATATGACAAGTTCAAGAGAAGGTGCTATGATTGAAGAGTACTATAACTCTTGTAAAAATCATGATGTTTTGTTCTTAGGGGACTGTGAGGTGTATGAAACATTTTCACCTTGCAGACTATGGGAGAAGTATGGAATAAGCAGTTATGTACGAGGAAGTGCACAGCAGCTTATGTGGCAGTCGTATTATTTACTTGAGGACACATTAATGTATGAAAAGCCGGAAGTTGTGGTACTTAGTATAATGTCGCTTATGCATGCAGGGCCGGAGAATGAAGCCTATAATCGTATGACTTTGGACGGAATGCGTTGGTCCTTTGCAAAGTATAATTCAATAAAAGCATCTATGACAGAGGGAGAAAGTGTGGTGGAGTATGTATTTCCTATACTGAGATTCCATACAAGATGGAGTTCACTCACGTCAGAGGATATTACTTACTTTTTCCATAAAGATAATGTGACTTTTGAAGGGTATTATATGAGGGTGGATGTTAAACCTGTCACGGGACTTCCGGACCCCAAGATACTTTCAGATTATACATTTGGGGAGTATCCGCTTGAATATCTTGATAAGATACGTACTTTATGCGATGCCAATGATATAGAGCTTGTGTTTATTAAAGCACCAAGTCTTTATCCCCATTGGTATGAAGAATGGGATAAGCAGGTAGTTGATTATGCAGATAAGTATGATATTACATATTACAATTTCTTGAAACTTGCAGATGAAGCAGGGATTGACTTTACTAAGGATACCTATGATGCAGGTATGCATATGAACCTTTATGGTGCTCAGAAGCTTTCGGATTATTTGGGAAAGAAGCTGATAGAGGAACATAAGGTAACGGTAAGAAGTAATGATGCTAAGTATGCGGATATATGGAATGTGAAAGTAGAAATGTATAATAAGGCGATTAAAGAAGAGGAAGCGAAGTTACGATGAAAGTTGGAGTGAAAATTGCGACGGAAGTTAGAGAGAAAATTAGGCCAAAAGCTACAGCACTTAAGAGCGTTATAGTGTTATTGCTTATAGTGTCTTGTTTGTCTTTGGCTGCTTGCGGTACAAAGAATAATCAGGGTGGCGCGGAGAGTACCACAGAGCAGAAGGATTTAAAGCAGAGCTATGTTTTTACCTACAATGGTATCGATATGGAGGTTAACCAGGATATATCTTTAGTTATTGATAAGCTGGGGGAACCGCTCAATTACTACGAGGCAACAAGCTGTGCTTTTGAAGGTTTGGACAAGATATATACATATGCAAGCTTTCAAATAGACACATTTCCAAAGGACGGAAAGGATGTTATAGCGTGTATATACTTTAAGGATGATGTTGTGAAAACAAAAGAAGGCGTATCGCTGTATATGAGTAAGAGTGAGATGATTAAAGCTTATGGTGAGGCTACGGAAACATCAGGTACAGCGTATATATACAGAAAAGGTAATGGCTTTTTAAGATTTATATTAAATGATTCGGACGAGATTATTTCTATAGAATATCAGACAGAGGTAACATATAAGTAGTATGAATAATGTGTTGGAGTATTTGGAAGATGCAGCGGTCAGATATCCTGACAGGATAGCGTTAGATGACGGCACTGATACAATTACATACAAAGAGTTGCGTATTCTTGCAAGAAAAGTGGGGTGTACGCTACGGAAAGATACAGTGAGCCCATATGTTGGTGTACAGGCTGAACGTGATATATACACGCCGATTATGTTTATAGGGGTGTTATATGCGGGGAAAGCATATGTTCCTATAGATGGAGCACTTATACAGTCTAAGCGTGAAAAGATTATGGCGGATGCAGGAATCGAGCGTATACTTACCAAAGAAGATGTACTGAAGCTGGCAGATGAGGGGGTATGTGGGAGTGCACTTGATGAGTCGGCGATGTATGACGAATTGGACGAGGTGGCACAAGATAAGAAGTTGGTGCATAGTGAGTCTTTTGATGCTCCACTATACGTTATATATACTTCAGGGTCTACAGGTGAGCCTAAAGGTGTTGTTAAAACACATGGAGCTATGATTGACTTTTTAGAAAGCTTTGAGAGGCGCTTTGAACTGGGGCAGCAGGAGGTTATAGGTAATCAGACTCCTTTTTCGTTCGATGCGTCGGCTAAGGATATATATATAAGCATTAAGAAAGGTGCGACTTTGCAGATAATACCTACCAAGTTCTTTTCTTTTCCGGTAAAGCTTGTTGAGTATCTGAATGAAAAGAAGGTAACTACCATATGCTGGGTTCCGTCGGCACTGTCTATGATTTCGGCAGTTGATACATTTGCACAGATTAAACCTGATACTCTAAAAAATGTGTTCTTTGTAGGGGAACTATTTCCTGCAAAGCAGTTAAATAAGTGGCGAAAGGAATTGCCATATATCAGATATGTTAATCTTTATGGTTCTTCAGAGATAGCAGGCGTGTGCTGCAGTTATGAAATTAAGCCGGATTATGTACTTAAGGATGATGAAGTTTTACCGATAGGCAAGCCTTTTGATAATACAGAAGTTGTATTAAAGGATGGCGAGATATACATTGCGTCTGAAGCATTGTTTATAAAGTATCTTAATGATGCAACCAAAACTCAAAAGTCCTTTTACATGGGTGATTTAACAGGTGAAGGTGAAAAATGTTACTTTAAAACAGGGGATATGGCGCATTATGATGATAATGGTGACCTTGTTTTTACAAGTCGAATGGACCATCAGATTAAGCATATGGGATACCGTATTGAGTTAGGTGAAATAGAGACTGCGGCATTGACATTGGATGAAGTGGTAAGCTGTGGTTGCGTGTATGATAGTAATAAAAGAAGTATAGTATTGTTCTGTCAGTGTGATATACCACAGTGGGATGATAAAAAGCTGGCAGCAGTTATACGTACTAAGTTAAAGGATGTTCTTGCGCCATATATGATTCCCAAAGTAATGATTGTTGACAAAATCCCTTTAAATGCTAACGGCAAGGTGGATAGAATCGCACTGGCAGAGATGGTTTAGTTAAAAGTTACCTAAAAATAAATTTTTTGCAGGAATAGACTTCTAATATTCGACAATTTGTGTTATACTAATTTCAAATGTGAACCTATGGAGGATTATAGGATGGGATTTTTTAAGGATTTTAAGGATGATTTATCTGAGACAGCTAATGAGGCTAATAAGGCAGTAGAAGAGACAGCTGCTACAGAGGAAGAAGTACAGGAGGATGTTATGGTTAATACTCTTGACGAGGATACTAAAGGGGCTGACTTATCAAGCCTTTCTGCAAGTTTGTCAAAGGAACTTGAGGAGAGCTCAGAGGCTGAAGTTGAAGAGGTTGAAGAGGATATCAAGGTTGATGATTCGGAAGCGGTTGCAGATGAGACAGCTATTATTACAGCAGGACTTAGTGTTAATGGTGATTTGTCATCTACAGGTTCAATTGATGTGTTAGGTAGCGTGACAGGTAATGTATCATGTAGAGGTAAGCTTACTGTAAGTGGTTCAATCTTTGGTGATTCTACAGCCAGCGAAATCTTCGCTAACAGTGCAGAGATAGAAGGTAATATTGAGGCAAGAGGCTCTGTTAAGATTGGACAGGGAACAGTTATCGTAGGTAACGTAATTGCTACATCAGCAGTTATAGCAGGTGCTGTTAAGGGCAATATTGATGTACATGGACCTGTTATTGTTGATTCAACAGCAGTTATCGTAGGTGATATCAAGTCTAAGTCAGTTCAGATTAATAATGGTGCAGCTATTGACGGCCGTTGTTCACAGTGCTATGCAGATGTGGATACAGCAGCTATATTTGATATAAAGACAAAGAAAAAGAGCAAGTAATTTATTGACCGAGGTGCGTTATGAAGGATTTGAAGAGAGTTATACTTAAGCTGAGCGGTGAAGCACTTGCAGGAAAGAATAAGTCGGGTTATGATGATGAGCTTATTGCTGATATTGCAAGACAGGTTAAGCAGATAATAGAGAAGGGCATAGATGTTGGTGTTGTTATAGGAGGCGGAAACTATTGGAGAGGCCGTTCTAATGATAATATTGACAGGACAAAGGCAGACCAGATTGGTATGCTTGCCACTATTATGAATTGTATATATGTGTCAGAGATTTTCCGTTCAGAGGGTATTATGACTAATATACTTACACCATTTGAGTGTGGAAGTATGACAAAGCTTTTCTCAAAGGATAGAGCTAATAAGTATTTTTCAAAGGGAATGGTTGTGTTCTTTGCCGGTGGTACAGGACATCCTTACTTCTCAACAGATACAGGTATTGTTCTTAGAGCTATTGAACTTGATGCAGATGCGATTCTTCTTGCAAAGGCTATTGATGGTGTTTATGACAGTGATCCTAAGGTTAACCCGGATGCTAAGAAGTATGATACATTGTCTATTCAGGAAGTGGTTGATAAGAAGCTTGGCGTTATTGATATGACAGCGTCAGTTATGTGTATGGAGAACAAGATGCCACTTATGGTGTTTGGTCTTGATGAGAAAGACAGCATACTTAATGCTATGACAGGAAAGTTTAATGGTACGGTTGTTACAGTTTAGAATCCGTTAATGCAATAGTCATTAGGTTGCGTATAAATTAATAATATTACGAATAGAATTAATAACAGTAGAAAGAGGTTTAACATGAGCGAGATTAAAGAATTTGAAGATAAGATGAATAAGACTCTTGAGGCACTCAATGAGGAGTACTCAACAATTAGAGCGGGTAGAGCTAACCCACATATTCTTGATAAGATTAAGGTTGATTATTATGGTACACCTTCATCAATTCAGCAGGTTGCCAATGTATCAGTTCCAGAGGCACGTATGATTCAGATTCAGCCTTGGGAGAGCAGCCTTATTAAGGATATCGAGAAGGCTATTATGATTTCTGATATTGGTATTACACCTAATAACGATGGTAAGGTTATTCGTCTTGTTTTCCCTGAACTTACAGAGGACAGACGTAAGGAGCTTGCGAAGGATGTTAAGAAGAGAGGCGACAATGCTAAGGTTGCTATACGTAATGTAAGACGTGATGCTAATGATGCATTTAAGAAGATGAACAAGAACAGTGAGATTTCTGATGATGAGTTAAAGAACAAGGAAGATGAGATTCAGAAGCTTACTGATAAGTTCGTTAATGCTATTGATAAGGCTATTGATGACAAGACTAAGGAGATTCTTACAGTATAATTAGGAATCTTTATGGTGTAACAATTAATCCGTAGAATTACCGGACTCTTTGCCGGCTTCTACGGATTTTGTGTAGTAGATTATGAAACGAGGGCAGCTTGGTATGGATATATTTAACGAAGAACTTGGACTTAAAATACCTGCACATGTGGCGGTTATTCTTGATGGCAATGGCAGATGGGCAAAGAAAAGACTTATGCCAAGAACTTATGGTCATAAAGCAGGCAGTGACAATGTAGAGAAGGTTATCAGGGAAGCTGCTAAGCTTGGTGTGAAATATTTTACAGTGTATGCATTTTCTACAGAGAACTGGAAGCGTTCAAAGGATGAGGTTGATGCACTTATGGGTATATTAAGATCGTACCTTAAGGAGTGTGTTGCTAAGTCAATGGAGAATAATATGCGTTGTCGCGTTATTGGCAGGAGAGAAGAGTTAAGTCCGGATATCGTAAAAAGTATTGAAGTGTTGGAGGAAGCTACGAAGGACAATACAGGTATTACCTTTACGATAGCCCTCAATTATGGTGGTCGGGATGAGATAACAAGAGCAGTGCAGGAGCTTTGTAAGAAGGCTGTGGCAGGAGAGTTATCAAGCGATGATATAACGGAAGAAGTGATATCAAAGCATCTGGATACGCATTATATGCCGGACCCGGATTTGTTAATTAGAACGAGTGGAGAGCAGAGATTGTCTAATTATCTGCCATGGCAGCTGGCATATACAGAGTTTTATTTTACAGATGTGTTGTGGCCGGATTTTGGCAGAGAAGATTTGATAGAAGCATTTGAGAAGTATAATAAAAGAGACAGAAGATATGGTGGAGTTAAGGAGGAACAATAGTGAAGGTCAGAGTTATAAGCGGTACTATTTTAACTATAATAATGATAGCAGCCCTTATCTTAGGGGGCTGGGTATTGTTTGCCTTGACTTTGGGAATATCGCTGATAGGGATGTACGAATTATATAAGGTGGTTGGCCTGGAAAAAAGCTTGCCGGCTATGTTTGGATACTTATCTGCATTGCTTTACTATGGGACAATTGCGTTTAATTGTGAGCAGTTTAGTACATTTGCCATAGTGCTGGGGCTTATGTTAATTATGGGAGTGTATGTGTTTACATTTCCTAAGTACAAGGCAACGGATATGATTATGCTTTTCTTTGGTATTGTATATGTTGCTATGATGATTTCATACATCTATAAGGTAAGAATAATGGAAGATGGCATATTCCTTGTATGGCTTATATTTGTGTCAGCTTGGGTTAATGATACTTTAGCATATTTTTCGGGAGTGTTGTTAGGAAAGCACAAGATGGCACCGCAACTTTCGCCTAAGAAAACTATAGAAGGAGCCGTTGGAGGAATTCTGGGGGCTACTGCTGTAGGAGCTATATATGGATATATTGTTGGGACTAATATGTCAGGTGAGCTTGGTAATGCTATTATTGTATTTGCTGTGGCAAGTTTTGCAGGAGCATTGCTGGCAATAGTTGGCGATTTAGCGGCTTCAGCTATTAAGCGTAATCATGATATTAAGGATTATGGAAAGATAATTCCGGGACATGGTGGAATACTGGATCGTTTTGATAGTGTAATATTTACGGCACCGGCTGTATATTGGGCGCTGGCGCTGATGGGTGCTATCATATAATATTTAATAATATGTCGAAAGACAGAAGATGGGAGACCATATGAGAAATGTATCAATACTTGGGTCTACGGGCTCGATAGGAACACAGACTTTAGATGTTATAAGAATTAATAAAGATATCAATGTGGTTGCATTGGCTGCGGGTACAAGAATTAATGAACTTGAAAAGCAGGTGCGTGAATTTAAACCACAGCTTGTATGTACTGCAACTGAGGATGGTGCTAGACAGTTAAAAGTATTGTTGTCTGATATGCCGGTTAAGATTGTTTACGGTAAAGAAGGGCTTATAGAGGCGGCAACTGTTGCAGAGGCTGATATTGTTGTTACTGCAGTTGTGGGAATGATGGGTATTGTTCCTACTATAGAAGCTATAAAAGCTGGTAAAGATATTGCATTGGCTAATAAAGAAACTTTAGTTACTGCGGGTCATATTATTATGAAACTTGCAAAAGAGTGTGGCATTAATATATATCCTGTTGACAGTGAACATTCTGCTATATTCCAGTGCCTGAACGGAGAACATAAAAGGGAAGTAAGCAAGCTTATTCTTACAGCATCAGGTGGACCTTTTAGAGGGCGCACTCTTGGACAGTTAGCGGATGTTACGCTGGAAGACGCTTTAAAGCACCCTAACTGGGCAATGGGAAAGAAGATAACAATCGATTCATCCACTATGGTAAATAAGGGACTTGAGGTTATGGAGGCCCAGTGGCTTTTTGATGTGCCTGTAGATGATGTTCAGGTTGTTGTTCAGCCTCAGAGCATAATTCATTCTATGGTTGAATTTGTAGATGGTGGTATTATGGCACAGTTAGGAAGTCCGGATATGCGACTTCCAATACAGTATGCGCTGTATTATCCACATAGAAGAGTTCTTAACTCAGAAAGAGTTGATTTCTTTGAATTGGGAAAAATAACTTTTGAAAAGCCGGATATGGATACCTTTAAAGGGCTTGCATTGGCATATACGGCTGCTAGAGTAGGTGGCAATATTCCTACTGCATATAATGCGGCTAATGAGCTTGCTGTAAGCAAGTTTTTAAACAGAAAAGTGAAATATCTGGATATTCCTGATATTATTCAATATGCTATGGAGAATACTACACATATAGATAATCCTACTGTAGAACAGATACTTTCTACAGAAGCGAATGTTTATGAAATGATTGAGGGCAGGTGGTAATAAAAGATGAATATTTTACTTGCGTTGTTGGTGCTGGGAATAGTTATATTTGTACATGAGTTTGGTCATTTTATTGTGGCGAAGGCTAATGGTGTAACAGTAGTAGAGTTTTCCATTGGATTTGGTCCGAAGCTTATACATTTCAAAAAGGGTGAGACAGAGTATTGTCTCAAGCTTATTCCATTTGGTGGAGCATGCACTATGCTTGGTGATGATATGCTGATGGATAATTATAATGAGCTTGAAGATGAGGATGAGCAGGATAAGAGTAAAGAGATAGAAAAAGCACAGAGTGCGGAGGCAGATAAGGAGTCGCAAAGTGTAGCTGTGAATAAGAAGTCTTCTGCAGAGATTCTTAAGGAAAAGCTTCAGGATGGTTATGATTCTTCAAAGTCTTTTGCTAATAAGCCTGTTTGGTCAAGAATTGCTATTATTGCGGCAGGTCCTATATTTAACTTTTTGTTAGCATTTGTGCTTGCTATAGTGATTATTGGTTCAGTGGGAGTCGATCCTTGTTATGTAAGTATCGTTGATGAAGGTTCCCCGGCAGCTCAGGCAGGTTTGCAGGTAGGGGATAAGATAGTAAAGATTAACAATAACAATATGTCATTTGCAAGAGAGTATACATTTCACACATATTATCATGCAGATGACACTATGAATATTACCTATACAAGAGATGGCGAAACACATAAAACTACAGTTATTCCGGAAATGAGACACACAGAGAATTATCGTGTGGGTATTATGATTACAACTGACAATGTGGTTTCAGAAGTGCTTAAAGATGCACCGGCAGAAAAAGCAGGACTTAAGTCAGGTGATATTATCGTGGCTGTTGATGGAAAGACACTGTCACCGGAACTTGAGATAAGTGATGTTCTTGCTGATACAAAGACTAAAGAAGTTGAATTACTTGTTAATCGCAGTGGCGAAGAAGTTTCGTTAAAAATAACCCCGGAATTGGTAGAAGAAGATGGATATTATGCAGGTTTTGACTGCTATGGATACAGAGAGAAGGTAGGACCGGCTGCTACAGTTGGTTACGCCTTTAAGGAAGTGTTTTATTGGATTGAAACTGTTGTTAAAAGTGTCGGTATGATGTTTACAGGTCAGGTGGGGATCAATGATTTGTCAGGACCGGTTGGTGTTGTAGATGCGGTTAACACAGTTGTGGAGCAGAGCAAGCCGGATGGTGCTTGGTATGTAACCCTTAATCTTATTAATTTTATGGTTATGATAAGTGCTAATCTTGGTGTTATGAATCTTTTACCATTGCCGGCTCTTGATGGTGGAAGACTTGTATTCATGCTTATTGAACTTGTGAGAGGCAAGCCGGTTAAAAAGGAACATGAGGGTATGGTACATTTTGTAGGTGTAATACTTCTTATGATTCTTATGGTGTACGTATTGATAAAGGATATAGTTGGTTTGTTTTAATGTTGCAGGGTGATATGGTTAGATTTACTGCAGATTTTATAGTGAATAATTGAGATTTGACACAGATTGGAGGCACATATGTACAGAGATAATACAAAGGTTATTAAGATTGGAGATGTTTTTATAGGTGGTGGTAATCCTATAGCTATTCAATCTATGACAAATACTCATACAGAGGATGTTGAAGCTACAGTTGCACAGATTCTTGCACTTGAAGCTGCAGGCTGTGATATTGTACGTTGTACAGTGCCTACCAAGGAAGCTGCACTGGCATTGGGCGAGATTAAGAAAAGAACTCACATTCCTATAGTTGCCGATATACATTTTGATTATCGTATGGCAATAGCTGCTATGGAAAATGGTGCTGATAAGATACGTATTAATCCGGGCAATATAGGTGGCAAGGAGAAGATACAGGCAGTTGTGGACTGTGCAAAGGAGCGAAATATTCCTATAAGAGTTGGTGTTAACAGTGGTTCCTTGGAAAAGGAGCTCGTTGAGAAGTACCATGGTGTTACAGCAGAAGGTATTGTGGAAAGTGCCCTTGATAAGGTTCGCATAATTGAAGAACTGGGATATGACAACCTTGTTGTAAGTATTAAGTCCTCTGATGTTATGATGTGTGTTAAGGCCCATGAGCTTATTGCAGCTAAGACAAAATATCCGCTTCATGTTGGTATTACAGAGTCTGGAACAGTATTTTCCGGAAGCATTAAGTCGTCTATAGGTCTTGGCCTTATACTCAATCAGGGAATCGGTGATACTATCAGAGTATCCCTTACAGATAATCCTGTAAGAGAAATTGAGGCTGCAAAGCTTATGCTTAGGACACTTGGCTTAAGAAAAGGTGGTATAGAGGTAGTTTCTTGTCCAACCTGTGGAAGAACTAAGATTGATTTGATAGGGCTTGCATCTAAAGTAGAGCAGATGGTTGCCGGGTATGATTTAGATATTAAGCTTGCAGTTATGGGGTGTGTGGTTAACGGACCTGGTGAAGCTAAGGAAGCTGATCTGGGTATTGCAGGCGGTGACGGCTGTGGTGTGCTTATAAAGCATGGAGAGGTTGTTAAGAAAGTTGCGGAAGAAGAGCTGTTAGCAGTTCTTAAGTACGAGCTTGATAATTGGGGTAAGTAATATGCTTTTTTTTGAAGTTTTTAAAACATTAAAGCTGCCTGAAGATATAGGGATGTATTTGGAGGATACAGAAGTTGTTAAAGTAACTAAAACATCTACTAATTCAATGGCACGCATATACATAAAGAGCGACAGGCTTATTGATAAGCAGATTATATATAAGGCTGAAGATGCACTGAAGAAACAGGTTTTTCGTATGAAAAATATGGATGTGCGAATTATAGACCGATATAGTCTTTCAAAGCAGTATACTCCGCAGAGCATTATGGAAGTCTATTACGACAGTATGATGTTTGAGTTGGAGAAGTATTGGACTTTGGAGTACAATTTGCTTAAAAATTCGAGCTGGGAGTTTGAGACTGAGGACCGTCTGGTGATTACACTTGAAGACGGTTTTTTGTCACGCACTTATGCAGAATCACTGACGGATTATTTTAAGAAAATCTTTTTAAACCGTTTCGGTTTTGAGATTGATGTAATATATGAATATGCTAAAAAAGAAGGTAGTCATTACGAGAAAGAGAATGAGCATAAGCTTTCTTTACGTGTTGCCGAGATTGAAAGAAATATGCGTGTTGCAGCGGGCAACACAGGTGATGGCAATACAGACTCGGGTAAAAAAGATAAAGGCGAAAAAGCAGGCGGTAAAGGAGCCGGCGAAGGAAAAGAGAGTTCAAAGTCAGAGGGGAAAGAAAAATTTCAGTCTAAGTCAGCTGCGCCAAGTGCTGGTGCTGGAAAGTTTGGTAATGGTGGCTTTTATAAAAAGCCTAATAATGATGATGTGCTTTATGGAAGAGATTTTGATGACGAACCAATAGCAATTGAACAGGTTGACAGTGCTATAGGTGAGATTGTTATAGATGGTATGATACGTAAGGTGGACGAGCGTGAGATAAGAAATGAGCGTACCATTCTTATGTTTGATATTACTGACTTTACAGATACAATAACAGTAAAAATGTTTGTGAAGAACGAGGATTTATCTGAGGTTAAAGAGTTCATAAAAAAGAAGAATTTTATTAAGGTTAAGGGAGTTGCTTCTCTTGATAAGTTTGATCATGAGATAACTATGTCCAATGTGTGGGGAATAAGAAAGTCAGCAGATACCAGAACTACACGTAATGACTTGGCGCTTAATAAGCGAGTTGAACTTCACTGTCACACCAAGATGAGTGATATGGATGGTGTATCGTCGGTTACAGACATTATAAATCAGGCTATTAAGTGGGGGCATAAGGGCATTGCTATAA
Organism: Lachnospira sp.; assembly: GCA_045543195.1. Classification (GTDB taxonomy): domain Bacteria; phylum Bacillota; class Clostridia; order Lachnospirales; family Lachnospiraceae; genus Lachnospira. Next base: position 204,947 of record JAZQME010000001.1, on the reverse strand, counting down.
CAGACCATGGTGTTGTACAGGCATTCACAGAAGCTTACCACACTATGGATAAGATTGAGGGAGACTACAAGAAGAAAGGTGAGAAGTTGGACTTTAAGGTGGTTTATGGTGTTGAGGCATATCTTGTTGATGACACAAAAACAATAGTAACTAATCCTAAAGGGCAAAGTTTTGCAGATGAGTTCGTTGTGTTTGATATAGAGACAACAGGTTTTTGTGCTACAGTTGACAGAATTATTGAGATAGGTGCAGTTAAGATTAAAGATGGAGAAATCGTTGACAGATTTAGTTCATTTGTTAATCCACAGATACCGATTCCTTTCAAAATCGAAACTCTTACAGGAATCAGTGATATGATGGTTCTTGACGCGCCGCTGATAGAAGAGGTTCTTCCTAAGTTCCTTGAGTTTTGTGAAGGCTGTGTGGTGGTAGCCCACAATGCAGAATTTGATACAAGCTTTATTATAGACAAGGCACTTAAGCAGGGGATTACATGGGAGCCGACTATTATGGATACGGTTCTTTTGGGACAGTTTGTTATTCCTAATCTTAATAATTATAAACTTGATACACTTTGTAAGCATTTAGGTGTGGTGCTTAATAATCATCACAGGGCTGTTGATGATGCTGAGGCTACAGCGCATATGTTTATAAAGATGATAGGTATGCTTTGTGACAGAGATATATTGGACCTTGATAAGCTCAACCAGGAAGGTACTCTTGATGAGAATGCTATCAAAAAGCTTCATCAGTATCATTGTATAATATTGGCAGCTAATGAGTTGGGAAGAATCAATCTATACAGATTAGTTTCAGCATCCCATTTGCAGTATTTTAGCAGATTTCCAAAGATTCCAAAGAGCCTTGTTAATAAGTATCGCGAGGGACTTATTGTAGGAAGTGCATGTGAGGCTGGTGAGCTTTTCAGAGCTATGGTAAATGGTCGTTCAGATGCAGAGATAGCAAGGATTGTAGGATTCTATGATTATCTTGAGATTCAGCCTATAGGTAATAATCAGTTTATGATAGAGAAGGATGATTATTATGTTAAGGATGAAGAGGATTTAAGAGATTTGAACAGACGCGTGGTGGCTTTAGGTGAGAAGTTTAAGAAGCCTGTAGTTGCTACTTGCGATGTGCATTTTCTTAATCCTGAGGATGAGGTGTATCGTCGCATTATTATGGCCGGAAAAGGTTTTGATGATGCTGATAATCAGGCACCGCTTTATCTTCATACTACAGAAGAAATGTTACATGAGTTTGATTATCTGGGAAGCGATAAAGCATTTGAGGTGGTAGTAACCAATACTAATAAGATTCTTAATATGTGCGAGAAGCTTATACCGGTGCGTCCGGACAAGCGTCCGCCGGTGATTGAGAATTCAGACCAGATGCTAAGAGATATATGTAATAACAGGGCGCATGAAATATATGGCCCGGTGCTTCCTGATATAGTACGGGAGCGTTTGGACAGGGAACTTAACTCTATTATCAGCAATGGTTACTCCGTAATGTATATTATTGCTCAGAAGCTGGTATGGAAGTCTAATGATGATGGTTATCTTGTGGGTTCAAGAGGTTCTGTAGGTTCGTCCTTTGCGGCCACTATGGCGGGTATCACAGAGGTTAATCCATTGAGTCCGCATTATCTTTGTCCAAAATGTTACTATAATGATTTCTATTCAGATGATGTTAAAGCATATGCCGGCGGAGCAGGGTGTGATATGCCTGATAAGTACTGTCCGGAGTGCGGACACAAGCTTGATAAGTTAGGATTTGATATTCCTTTTGAAACATTCTTAGGTTTTAAAGGTAACAAGGAACCTGATATTGACCTTAACTTCTCCAATGAATATCAGAGTAAGGCTCATTCGTTTACCGAGGTTATATTTGGAAAAGGGCAGACATTTAAGGCCGGTACCATAGGTACTGTTGCGGATAAAACGGCATTCGGTTATGTTAAAAAGTATTTTGAGGAGAAGTCTGAAAAGACTGGAATTCCTATAGTTAAGCGTAACTGCGAGATTGAAAGAATAGCGGAAGGATGCGTTGATATTAGAAGAACAACAGGCCAGCATCCTGGAGGTATTGTAGTATTGCCTATTGGAGATGAGATACACTCATTTACGCCGGTGCAGCATCCGGCTAATGATATGACAACTAATATCGTCACAACGCATTTCGATTATCACAGTATTGACCATAACTTATTAAAACTTGATATTTTAGGACATCTTGATCCAACTATGATTCGTATGCTTCAGGATCTTACTGGTATTGATCCTCTTGAGATTCCGCTGGATTCTCAGGAAGTTATGTCATTATTTAAGAATACAGATGCGTTAGGTATTAAACCGTCGGATATCGGTGGTTGTAAATTGGGAGCGCTTGGTATTCCTGAGTTCGGTACAGACTTTGCCATGCAGATGTTGATTGATGCCAAGCCACAGTCTTTTTCTGATTTGGTTCGTATTGCGGGATTATCACACGGTACTGATGTATGGCTTGGTAATGCACAGGTGCTTTTGCAAGAGGGAAAGGCTACCATTTCTTCTGCGATATGTACAAGAGATGACATAATGGTTTATCTGATTCTTAAAGGTATTGAGAGTGAAACAGCATTTACCATAATGGAATCAGTACGAAAGGGTAAAGGTCTTAAGGAAGAGTGGGAGCAGATAATGAAAGAACATGATGTTCCTGACTGGTATATATGGTCTTGTAAGAAGATTAAATATATGTTCCCTAAAGCACATGCTGCGGCTTATGTTATGATGGCGTGGCGAGTTGCATACTGTAAGGTGTTCTATCCTTTGGCATATTATTGTGCATATTATAGTATCAGAGCCAATGCATTTGACTATGAAAAGATGGCTATGGGACGTGATAAGTTGGAGTATTTTATTACAGAATATAAGAATAAAAAAGCTCAAGGCACAATAAGTAATACTGAGGAGGAAGAACTTAAGGATATGCGTATTGTGCAGGAAATGTATGCAAGAGGTTTCGAGTTTATGCCGATTGACATATATACAGCCAAGGCACGTTCGTTTCAGATTATTAATGGCAAGATTATGCCATCGTTTAAGGTTATCGAGAAGGTAGGTGAATCTGCAGGAGAGTCTATAGAGATTGCAGCCAGGGACGGTGAATTCTTGTCTAAGGATGACTTTAGACAGCGTGCTAAAGTAGGCCAGACTGTAGTTGATAAGCTCAGTGACTTAGGACTTCTTGGTAATATGGCTAGTACTAATCAGTTATCGTTGTTTGATTTGTAGAGTAGACAATAAAGGAAAACTCTGCTAAAATGAGTGACTAGCAAATTAAAATGATAAAAGGATGAGGATTTATGAAAGAAGAAAAGAAATTTTCAGTTATGCAATTTGTTATAAAAGTATTGCAAGGAGCATTGATTGGTTTAGGAGCGGTACTGCCGGGAATTTCAGGCGGTGTGCTCTGCGTAATCTTTGGAATTTATAAGACTATTATGGAATTGCTGGCTGATCCATTCCGTAAGTTTAAGACACATGTACCTAAGCTGATTCCGATTGGTATAGGTGGAGTTATAGGATTTTTAGGTATTGCCAATGTTTTATCTATCTTGTTGGAGAAGTATCCGGCACCTTCGGTATGCCTGTTTATTGGTTTGATTGCAGGAATGTTGCCATCACTTTTTGAAGAGGCGGGGGAGCAGGGAAGAAGCACGAAGTCATATGTGTCTATGGTGGTTGCCATGGTGCTTGTGTTTGCGTTGTTAATCAGTTTGAAAATTTTCTCTGTGGAAATTACACCTAACTTCTTATGGTACTTATTCTGTGGTTTTTGTTTGGCGTTAAGTGTTATTGCGCCAGGTATGAGTTTTTCAACATTGCTTATGCCGTTAGGATTATATGAGCCATTTGTTGCGGGTATCGGTCATCTGGATTTCGCTATATTGATTCCGGGTGGTATTGGTGGCTTGGTGACAGTGATTCTTTTTGCAAAAGCAGTGAATACACTGTTCGACAAACACTATTCAGTTGCATTCCATGCAATTATTGGTGTTGTTATTGCAGCTACCATAATGATTATACCATTTTCAAGTTTCACAGTTTCTGTTACAAGTGCGATAGTTAATGTAGTATGTTTGACGGTAGGTATTGTGGCAGCACTCTTGTTAGATAAGTTTAATAAGAAATTTGCAGTGAAATAGTGGAAGAGAATAAAAAGATAAGAGTGATGTCTAAGTAAAGATTTTATTATTGTTTTATAATCGGCAATCCTTGTGAATTCTGGGATTGCCGATTGTTTTGTTTTGCGAATCCGATAAAAATGTAAAAAAATAAAAAAAGTGCTTGCATTATTCCGAAAAGTAGTGTATTATAGCAAAGTACTTGTTACGGCTCATTGGTCAAGCGGTTAAGACGCCGCCCTCTCACGGCGGAAACAGGGGTTCGATTCCCCTATGAGCTACTAAAGCAAATTACAGATTGTGATTTTGCTTGAATAAAACAATATGGACCATGGCTCATTGGTCAAGCGGTTAAGACGCCGCCCTCTCACGGCGGAAACAGGGGTTCGATTCCCCTATGAGCTATTAAAAAGAAGTTGCAGGTTGTAACTTCTTTTTTTGTTGGCATTTTAATTATTTAAGGCGTCTTCGGATGAGTATTCGATGACAGAAACTATCGGTGTTAGATAAAAAGTATAGAAAATATATTGACAAAATTGAGAGATGAGGTATATTATATATTCTATAAGCATTGTTCCCTGAAAGATTGGGGGTAAATAATGATTGATTCTAATGGTACGGTTAATATAGAACCGGAAAAATCAACGTATTTTGACTCGATATGTGAGTCGGAATACTCGAAATGTATGAAGGACGCAAGTTCTACAGCATATTTTCATCATTCAAGACATAAACGAAACTTGAGTGATCTTAATCTGATTGATGCATTTATGTTTAATGCGTCAACAGAGAAAATCCAAGATGCAGAATTTGTAGCAAGAATAATTGTGGAGAGGGCTACAGGACAAAAATTAGGCAGAGTTATCGTGCAACCCGAAAAGTCTATAAGAGGAATAGATTCAGGATACCGAGGAGTTCGATTGGATTTGTTTATTTCTGAAATGGACAATGAAAAGATTGCACGCGTCTATGATATTGAACCTAATAATTATGGTTTTGCGATGTTGCCTAAGCGAGAACGGTATAATCAGGCCTTGTCTGATGTTAAGATGCTGGAAACCAATATGGACTACGATATGCTTCCGGAATACATATCTATATGGATACTGCCGGATGATCCCTTTGATGATGGAAGGATGATTTATACAGTAAAAAATATGGTGGCAGAAAATGGGGATATAGTGTATAATGATGGTGTGAAAAGATTGTTTCTTAATGCGAAAGGGACTATCGGCGGAGATGAAAGTCTTCATGCTCTATTGAACTATTTTTGCAGTAGTTGTGCAGATAATGCTACGGACCCTGAACTTAAGAAACTACACAGTATTGTAAATGGTGTTAAGTGTAATAAGGAAGTGGGTGAACAGTATATGCATTATGTGACATGGCAGGAACTTGCTGAAATGGAAGCTAAGAAAGTTGTAACTGAAGAACTTACTGCAGAGATTACAGAACAAGTTACGAAGTCAGTAACAGAGGAAGTTACGAAGTCTGATATCAAAGTTCTTATCAAAACCTGCATTAAACTTGGGGCAACAAATGAAGAAATTGCGAAGATACTTATGGAAGAATATACGTTTACTAAAGAGCAGGCTGATGAGTGTATATGCCAGAATAGGTAGTGAAGCATTAAGTTTGTGCAAGATGATATATTAATATGACATTAGAGGGAATAATGCTTATTAAATGCAATAAATAGTTGACAAAACTGTTGAATTATGGTAGATTATCAGTGTTGGTTGAATAATGTTTGCAAAAGAGTGGGCGAGAAAACGTCCACTCTTTTGTATTGATATTCATACGACCAACACAACAATTAAATAACAACTAAATAGAAAGGAAGGTTTGAATGGGCAGGAAAGAAAGCTATGAAGCAAAGACCGAGCAATTAATTCAACCATTAGTCGATGCCAATAACTTCGAATTGGTAGATGTTGAGTTCGTGAAAGAAGGTAGCGAATGGTACCTAAGAGTTTACATCGACAAGGAAGGTGGGATCACTGTTGATGACTGCGAAATTGTTAGCAGGGCATTTAACGAGATTCTGGACAAAGAGGACTATATTTCAGAACAGTATATATTTGAGGTTAGTTCGCCAGGGCTTATGAGGCCACTTAAGAAAGAGAAGGATTATATAAGAAGTGTTGGTAAGCTGATTGATATCAAGACGTATAGTCCGATTGAAAAGCGTAAAGAATTCACAGGAGTACTTAAGGCATTTGATGAAAAAACTGTTACCATTGATTGTGATGGTGCAGAGATTTCATTTGAAAAAAGTAATATAGCTATGATTCGTCTTGCATTTTGTGATTAATTAAAGAAGATGTCAGGACAGATTAATAAAATAAATATATTGATTACAGGAGGATATTATGAATAAGGAATTAATTGCAGCAATTGAATTGTTGGAGAAGGAGAACGGAATTAGTAAGGAGATTATGTTTGAGGCTGTTGAGAAGTCTTTGTATGATGAGTACAGAAACCAGTTCAATACAGTTGAAAATGTACGTATAACTTTGGACAGAAAGACAGGAGATTTTCACATTTATTCAGATAGAACAGTTGTGGAAGAAGTTATTATTCCAGAGTCAAAGGACAAGAATAAGAAAGATGTTGAGAAGTACGTATCAGGTACAGAGATTGCACTTGAAGATGCAAGAAAGATTGATCCAAACTGCAATATCGGTGATATAGTTACTGTAGAAGTTAAGTCTGAGGAGTTTTCAAGAAAAGCTGCTAAGAATGCGAAGAGTGGTATTGTTCAGACGATTAGAACAGAGGAGAAGGCTGCTCTTTTTAATGAGTATCACTCAAAGGAAAAGGAAATTATCACTGGTATCGTTCAAAGAATTGACGAGAACGGTAATGTGCTTGTAGATATCGGAAGAACACAGACAGTTCTTAAGGTGCAGGATCAGGTAAAGGGTGAAGTATTTGAGAGAGGCGATAGAATTAAGCTTTATGTAGCTGCTGTTAATCAGGGAGAAAAGGGCGGTATGCGTATTCGTGTTTCAAGAACAGCTCCAGCTTTAGTTGCACGTCTTTTTGAGGAAGAGGTAACAGAGATTAAAGATGGTATTGTTGAGATTATGGGAATCGCAAGAGAAGCCGGTTCAAGAACTAAGATGGCAGTAAGAGCAAAGGTTCCTAATGTTGATCCTGTTGGAGCTTGTGTTGGTATTAATGGTTCAAGAGTTAAGGCTATAGTTAATGAGCTTGGTAATGAGCAGATTGATATTATTGAATGGGATGAGAATCCTGCACAGCTTATTGTAAATGCTTTAAGCCCTGCAAAGGTTGTGTCAGCTATGGCTGATGACGATGAGAAGAAGGCACAGATAGTTGTATCTGAGCAGCAGCTTTCTCTTGCAATCGGTAAGTCTGGTCAGAATGTTAGACTTGCAGCTAAACTTACAGGTTTTGGTATTGATATTAAGAGTGAAGCACAGATGGCAGAGGCAGAGAATGATACTGATGCTTCTGATGATTACGAATATGATGAGTATGATGCAGAAGATTCATATGTGGATGCTGATTCAGAAGAGTAATTGATATTCATAAATAAAACTGATGTCAGGAGTGATGTTTTGTGAGCAGTGTCAAGAAAATTCCTATGAGACAATGTATTGGTTGTAGGGAAATGAAGAATAAAAAAGAATTAATCAGAGTTATCAAGACGGAAGAAGAAGGTATATTGATTGATGTGACAGGCAAGAAAAACGGCAGAGGTGCATATATATGTCCTAATGCGGATTGTTTGAGCAAGGCTATTGCTACAAAAGGGCTTGAGAGATCATTTAAGATGCCAATAGAGAGTACGGTGTATGATAACTTAAAGAAGGAGCTTAAGAATATTGAAGCAGGATAAAGCATTATCAATGATGGGGCTTGCGCAAAGAGCAGGCAAAGTTGTTAGTGGAGAATTCTCCACAGAGAAGGCTGTTAAGACAGGAAAGGCCTGGCTGGTAGTTGTAGCCGGCGATTCATCAGATAACACAAAGAAAATGTTTACAAATATGTGCGAGTATTACGAAGTTCCGGTATATATCTACAGCGATAAAGAGACGCTGGGGCACGCTATTGGAAAAGAATTCAGAGCATCACTTGCTGTGGTGGATGAAAACTTCAGTAAACAGATAATAAAGCACATAGAAAATGGTTTGGGATAACAAACGTTATTTCGGAAGTGAGGTTAAATGGCAAATATGAGAGTTCATGAGTTAGCGAAAGAGTTAAATATAACAACAAAAGATATTAATGATACACTTGGCAGTGAGTACAAGGCTGTAAGTGGTATCGGAGAAGAGGAGATTGCTAAGGTAAGAGCAAAGTATGGCAAAAAGCAGGAACCAGCTAAGGAAGCACCAAAAGCGGCACCTGTTAAGGAAACTCCGAAGACTGAGGCTGTAAAAGAAACACCAAAGGCAGAAGCATCAAAAAATGATGCGCCTAAGAGCGATGTGCCAAAAAGTGACAATGCTAAGCAGCCTTCAAAGAATGAGAATGATGATAAGAAGTCACATATATCTCAGGTGTTCTTTCCGCAGAATAGTTCTAAGGGTGGCCGTAATGACAGACAGGGCGTAAGAAATGACGGTCAGTCAAGAGATAACAGAGACAACAGAGATAACCGTGGTGACAGAGACAACCGTGGTGCAAATAGAGATAACAGAAGCTTTGCAGGTCAAAACAGAGACAATCGTGGTGATAGAGATAATCGCGGTGGCTTTGGTGGTCAGGGTAGCGTTGGCAGAGATAACAGAGGCGATAGAGATAATCGCGGCGGCTTTGGCGGACAGAACAGAGATAACCGTGGTGACAGAGATAATCGCGGTGGCTTTGGCGGTCAGAATAGAGATAATCGCGGTGACAGAGACAACCGTGGCGGTTTCGGTGGACAGAACAGAGATAACCGCGGTGGTTTTGGTGGTCAGGGCGGTGCTGGCAGAGATGGCAGAGGCGATAGAGATAATCGTGGTGGTTTTGGCGGTCAGAACAGAGATAATCGTGGTGACAGAGATAATCGTGGCGGCTTTGGCGGTCAGGGTGGTTTTAACAAGGATAACCGCGGCGGTTTTGGCGGCAAGGATAAGGATGAGAGAGATTCAAGACAGGGCGGAAACTCATATGGAAGGAAGAATGATAGAAGAGATTCAGCACCGAAGGATGATTTTATCTTTGAGACAAAGCCTGATTCAAGAAGACCTGATTCAAGAAAAGATAACAAAAAGAATGACAGGAAGAAGGATGTTGATGTTAAGGAGAACCTTAAGTTCGCTAACAGTCAGCAGATGAAGAAGCCTGTTAAGAAGGAAGAGAAGGAAGAGGAGACAATTAAGCAGCTTGTACTTCCTGATACACTTACAATTAAGGAGCTTGCTGATAAGATGAAAGTTCAGCCATCAGTATTGGTGAAGAAGCTCTTTATGCAGGGTAAGATTGTTACTATTAACCAGGAAATCGACTTCGATATGGCAGAGGAGATTGCATTGGAGTTCAACTGCATCTGTGAACATGAAGAGAAGGTTGATGTTATTGCAGAGCTTCTTAAGGAGGATGAGGAACCGGAAGGTTCACTTAAGGCTAGACCTCCTGTTGTATGTGTTATGGGTCATGTTGACCATGGTAAGACATCACTTCTTGATGCTATCAGAGAAACACATGTAACTGCTAAGGAGTCAGGTGGTATCACACAGAAGATCGGTGCTTACACAGTTGAGATTAACGATCATAAGATTACATTCCTTGATACACCTGGACATGAAGCGTTTACAGCTATGCGTATGCGCGGTGCACAGTCTACAGATATTGCTATCCTTGTAGTAGCTGCTGATGACGGTGTAATGCCACAGACAATAGAGGCTATTAACCATGCTAAGGCAGCCGGTGTAGAGATTATTGTTGCTGTAAATAAGATTGATAAGCCAAGTGCCAATGTTGAAAAGGTTAAGCAGGAGCTTACAGAGTATGAGCTTGTTGCAGAAGACTGGGGTGGTTCAACTATATTTGTACCGGTATCTGCACATACTAAGCAAGGTATTGATGACCTTCTCGAGATGATTCTTCTTACAGCAGAGGTTCATGAACTTAAGGCTAATCCTAACAGAAAGGCAAGAGGTATCGTTATTGAGGCTGAGCTTGATAAGGGTAGAGGTCCTGTTGCTACAGTTCTTGTTCAGAAGGGTACCCTTAAGGTTGGTGACAATGTTGCTGCCGGTTCATGCTACGGTAAGATTCGCGCCATGATTGATGACAAAGGTGAGAGAGTAAGAGAAGTTGGTCCTTCTATGCCTGTTGAGATTCTTGGTCTTAATGATGTTCCTAATGCAGGTGAAATCCTTATGGCTATGGATTCTGATAAGGAGGCAAGAAATGTTGCTGAGACATTTATCAGCGAAGGTAAGAAAAAGCTTCTTGATGATACAAAGCACAAGGTTTCTCTTGATGCATTGTTTGAGCAGATTCAGGCCGGTAATGTTAAGGAGCTTGGTATTATCATCAAGGCTGATGTACAGGGTTCAGTAGAGGCTGTAAAGCAGAGCTTGCTCAAGCTTTCTAATGAGGAAGTTGTGGTTAAGTGTATCCATGGTGGTGTTGGTAATATTAACGAGTCCGACGTAGTACTTGCGTCAGCTTCTAATGCCATTATTATCGGTTTCAACGTTAAACCTGATAATCAGGCTAGAATCGTGGCTGATAGAGAAAAGGTTGACTTAAGACTTTATTCTGTAATTTACAATGCTATCGAGGATGTTGAAGCTGCCCTTAAGGGTATGCTTGAGCCAATCTACGAGGAGCAGGTTATGGGTCATGCAGAGATTCGTCAGATATTCAAGGCTTCAGGCGTTGGTAATATTGCCGGTTCCCTTGTGGTTGATGGTAAGATTACAAAGAATTCTACAGCAAGAATCTTTAGAGAAGGTGAGAAGATATTCGAAGGACCTATTGCTACACTTAAGCGATTCAAGGATGAAGTTAAGGAAGTTAAGGCTGGTTACGAGTGTGGTCTTGTGTTTGAGAAGTTTAATGATATACAGGAAGGCGACACAGTAGAAGCTTATGAGATGGTAGAGGTTCCAAGATAGGAGTTTTATGCGTAAAAATAGTGTAAAGAACACCAGAATTAATGGTGAAGTTTTAAAAGAGTTAAGTAATATAATTCGAGGCGAGATTAAGGACCCAAGAATTAATCCTATGACATCGGTTGTTTCAGTTGATGTTGCTCCGGATTTGAAGACTTGCAAAGCTTATATCAGTGTCCTTGGTGATGAAGAATCACAGAAGGATACGATTAAGGGCTTAAAGAATGCTGAAGGTTATATAAGAAGACAGCTTGCAAGAAATCTTAATCTTCGCAATACACCAGAGATAACATTTATACTTGACCAGTCAATTGAGTATGGCGTTAATATGTCAAGACTTATTGACGAGGTTACAAAGAAAGATAGTGAGTCTCATGTAGGAGAAGTTTCGGAAGAAGTTTTGGATGAAGTTTCAGAGGATGAGATTGATGAGTAATCTTGGATGGAAGAGGGCGAAGTTTAATGAGAATTGCAGAAGTAATCAGTGGTGCTAAGACGATTGGTATCACGGGCCACATAAGGCCTGACGGTGACTGTGTTGGCTCAACATTGGGTCTTTACAATTACATTAAGGATAATGTGCCGGGTGTTGAGGTGGATGTGTACCTTGAAGAGCCAGGTGAGGAGTTTTCTTATATCAGTGGAATTGATTCAGTTAAGCATGTGCCTACAGCGGGAAAAGTATACGATGTATTTTTTGTGCTTGACTGTAGCTCGCTTGATAGGATTGAGCCATTTGTGGAACATTTTAACAGTGCATCTAAAACGGTATGTATTGATCATCACATCAGTAATACAGGTTTTGCAGACGAGAGTCTTGTGATTCCGTCTGCAAGCTCTGCTTGTGAGGTGTTGTATCAAACATTGGATGAGACTAAAGTGTCAAAGGCTGTTGCAGAGTGTATATACACAGGTATTATTCATGATACAGGAGTGTTCAAATATAGTGCAACTTCAGCTCTTACTATGACTATTGCCGGTAAGATGATGGAGAAAGGTATAGATTATTCTGATATAATTGATAACAGCTTTTATAAAAAGACTTATATCCAGAATCAGATACTTGGCAGAGCGCTTCTTGAAAGCGTGTTGTTTTACGAAGGCAAATGTATATTCTCGGTGGTAACATCTGAGGTGATGGACTTTTATGGAGTTACAGGGAAGGAACTTGGCGGTATTGTTGAGCAATTAAGGCTTACAGACGGTGTTGAGGTTGCTATATTCCTTTATCAGGTAAATGAAAGTGAATACAAAGTAAGTCTTCGTTCAAAGAAAGTTATTGATGTGAGTGAGATAGCAGTGGCGTTTGGCGGTGGAGGCCATGTAAGGGCGGCAGGTTTTAATGCTACGGGCACTGCTCATCAGATAATAAACCGTATCAGCACTATGATTGAGAAACAGTTTGCAAAGTGTGATGAAACGTAGTCTTGATGATGCTGGGAGGTTTAAAATCCGATTGGAAGTGATTATATGGATGGTATAATTAATGTTTACAAAGAGCAGGGTTTTACCTCTCATGATGTAGTTGCGAAGTTGAGAGGTATCCTGCATATGAAGAAGATCGGACATACCGGAACACTTGACCCGGATGCGGTTGGTGTGCTTCCGGTGTGCCTTGGTAAAGGTACTAAGGTGTGCGATCTTATAACAGACTGGAATAAAACATATGAGGCGGTTATGCTTCTGGGTACGACTACAGATACTCAGGATACATCCGGCAAGGTATTGTCGGTGAGTGAAGTAAATATTGATGAGAGAATGTTGGTTGATGTTATCTCGTCATTTGCCGGGGAGTACGATCAGGTTCCGCCTATGTATTCGGCTCTTAAGGTTAATGGAAAGAAGCTTTATGAGCTTGCAAGACAAGGTGTTGAGATAGAGCGTAAATCCAGAAAAGTTTGGATAGAGTCAATTCACATCAATGAGATGAATCTGTCAGACGACATAAAAACAGTTACTATGACAGTGACTTGTTCAAAGGGTACGTATATAAGAACTCTCTGTCATGATATTGGACAGAAGTTGGGATGTGGGGCATGTATGCAGCATCTTACAAGAACCCGTGTTGGAAAGTTTGATGTGGATGACAGCTTGACTCTTAATCAGATAGCAGCACTTATGTTAAAAGGTGAATTGGAAGAGAAACTTGTAAGTGTGGATTCACTGTTTGACTATGAGCACGTTGTGTTTGGTGAAGAGTTCAATAAGCTTTTATATAATGGAAATCAACTTCCGTATGAACAGGCGTTGGAGCATGAACAGTATCTTGTATATAACAGCAATAATGAGTTTATTGGTGTATATGAAGGAGTTGAGGGTGGATTGAAACCGGTTAAAATGTTTTATACAGGTAATAATGATGAAGTGTGAGGTGTAACTTAGATGATATATCTTCAGTCAAAAGAAGAATTTGTACTTGAAAAAGCATCTGCAGTGACACTTGGTAAGTTTGATGGTGTTCATGTGGGGCATCAAAAGCTTCTGGCAATCGTTAAAGAAAAGGCTAGAGAACATGATTTGCTTGCGGTGATGTTTACATTTGACAGACTGCCTTTAAGCATATGCCCGCAAAAACATCAACATTTTATATCGACAAACAGTGAGAGAAGAAATGTGGTAGAACAATTGGGTTTAGATGTGGAAGTGGAATACCCGTTCACGGAAGAACTTATGAATACTGAGCCTGAAGACTTTATCAAGAATATTATTGTTGGTAAACTTAAGGCTAAGTTTGTTGTTGTAGGTACTGATTATAGATTCGGCAAGGGCAGAACCGGTGATTATACTACATTGCTTGCAAAAGGTCCGGAGTATGGCTTTGAGACAATTGTGGTGGAGAAGGAAAAGTATCAGGATAGAGAGATTAGTTCTACATATGTAAGGGAAGAGCTTGGGGCAGGTCATATGGAAACTGTCAATGTGCTTCTTGGACGCCCTTATTCTATAAGAGGAATTGTATGCCCTGGCAATCAGTTGGGAAGGGAGTTTAACGCCCCTACTATGAATATATATCCAACTGCCAGTAAACTGCTTCCCCCTAACGGTGTGTATGCATCAGTTACAGTTATGGATGGTAAGGAGTACTATGGTATATCCAATCTTGGTACTAAGCCTACTGTCAATGATGAACCTGGCGTAGGGCTTGAAACTCATCTTTTTAACTATGAGGGAGATGCGTATGGAAAACGTATAGAAGTGAGACTTATGCATTATCTTCGTCAGGAAATGAAGTTTGAATCGATAGAATTGTTAAAGAAGCAGATGGAAAATGATATGGCTTTTGCAAAAAATATGTTCTTACTTGATTGATTATACTTGATTAAAAAAGTGCTTGCACAAGTGTTTTGTTTATGCTATATTATTTAAGTATGTTAGCCGCTGCTCAGATTCGGGACACTCCGACCTGATTCTTAGTGGACGGTGTTTAATTTAAAGGAGGATTTATCATGATTTCTAAGGAAAAGAAGACAGAAATTATCGCTACTTATGGTAGAAAGCCAGGAGACACAGGTTCTCCAGAAGTTCAGATTGCTATTCTTACAGCAAGAATTGCAGAGCTTACAGAGCATCTTAAGGTTAATCAGAAGGATCACCACTCTAGAAGAGGTCTTTTGAAGATGGTTGGTAAGAGAAGAGCGTTACTTGAGTACCTCAAGAAGGACGATATCGAGAGCTACAGAAATCTTGTTGCTCGTTTGGGTCTTAGAAAGTAATTGTAAGGGCGGAGTGTATAACTCTGCCCTTTTTATAAAGAATGTGCACAGCACATTCTTTATAAAAAAGGCAGAGTTTATATGCCCTCTGACGCACAAGCGGTAGGTGTCACTTCGTGATAGTGCGTCAGGGCCAGAGTTTGCTTTGTAAACTCTAATGCCTATTTTATTAATATGATATTACGCAGAAGTTTATTGCCGAGACTGCTGAAAAGCATAGCGGCGTGTATATGCAGGCAGACAATATACTGTGATATGACGGTGTGTTTTTCAGTTGTTTCGGGGCTTCTGTTTAATATAAAGTTGCCTGACGTTTTTGACGGGAATGTGGTAACAGAAGAATAATAATAGTCGCGTGAGGCGACAGAAGGAGAAGAAGATATGTTTAAGCAGTTTACTATGGAACTTGCCGGCAGAACACTTAGAGTAGATGTTGGCAGAGTGTGTGCACAGTCTAATGGCGCTGCACTTATGCATTATGGCGATACTGTTGTGCTTTCAACAGCAACAGCATCTAAGGAGCCAAGAGAGGGAATTGATTTCTTCCCACTCAGTGTTGAATATGAAGAGAAGATGTACGCTGTAGGTAAGATTCCCGGCGGTTTCAATAAGAGAGAGGGTAAGGCTAGTGAGAACGCTATCCTTACATCAAGAGTTATTGACAGACCTATGAGACCATTGTTCCCTAAGGACTATCGTAACGATGTTACTCTTAACAATATGGTTATGGCGGTTGATCCTGAGTGCAGACCAGAGCTTCTTGCTATGATTGGTTCAGCTATTGCAACATGTATTTCAGATATTCCATTTGACGGTCCATGTGCTACAACTCAGGTTGGTATGATTAATGGTGAGTTTATCGTTAATCCATCACAGGCACAGTGGTCAGAGGGTGATCTTCAGCTTACAGTTGCTTCAACAAAGCAGAAGGTTATTATGATTGAGGCTGGTGCTAACGAGATTCCTGAGGATAAGATGATTGAGGCTATTTATATGGCTCATGATATCAATCAGACAATCATTGCATTTATCGACCAGATTGTTGCTGAGGTTGGTAAGGAGAAGCACGCTTACGAGAGCTGTGCAATTCCGGCTGAGATGTTTGAGGCTATGAAGCAGGTTGTATCTCCAGAAGAGATGGAGGTTGCTGTATTCACAGACGACAAGCAGACAAGAGATAAGAATATCGATGAAGTAACTGCTAAGATGAAGGAAGCATTTGCTGATAATGAGGAGTGGCTTGCAGTACTTGGCGAGGCTGTTTACCAGTACCAGAAGAAGACTGTTAGAAAGATGATTCTTAAGGATAGAAAGAGACCTGATGGACGTGCTATCGACCAGATTAGAAAACTTTCAGCTGAGGTTGATTTAATTCCTAGAGTTCACGGTTCTGCTATGTTTACAAGAGGACAGACACAGATCTGTGATGTTGTAACACTTGCTCCACTTTCAGAGGCTCAGAAGGTAGATGGTCTTGATGATAATGTTACATCAAAGAGATATATTCATCACTACAACTTCCCATCATACTCAGTTGGTGAGACAAAGCCATCAAGAGGTCCGGGAAGAAGAGAGATTGGTCACGGTTCACTTGCTGAGAAGGCTCTTATCCCTGTACTTCCTACAGAGGAGGAGTTCCCATACAGTATCCGTGCTGTTTCTGAGACATTTGAGTCAAATGGTTCAACATCAATGGCTTCTACATGTGCATCTTGTATGTCACTTATGGCTGCAGGTGTTCCTATTAAGAGAATGGTAGCTGGTATTTCCTGTGGTCTTGTTACAGGCGATACAGATGATGATTATATCGTTCTTACAGATATTCAGGGCCTTGAAGATTTCTTCGGAGATATGGACTTTAAGGTAACAGGTACAACAGAGGGTATCACAGCTATTCAGATGGATATTAAGATTCACGGTCTTACAAGACCAATCGTTGAGGAGGCTATCAGAAGAACAAGAGAAGCAAGACTTTTCATTATGGATACATGTATGAAGCCTGCTATCGCTGAGCCTAGAGCAACAGTTGGTGAGTATGCACCTAAGATTATTCAGACAACAATTGATCCTGCTAAGATTGGTGAGGTTGTTGGTCAGCGCGGTAAGGTTATCAATGCAATTATTGATGAGTGCGGCGTTAAGATTGATATCACAGATGATGGTTTTGTATCAGTTTGCGGTCTTGATCAGGCAGGTATGGACCAGGCTATGAAGTATATTAAGACAATCGTTGAGGACTTTGAAGAAGGCAAGATTTACGAAGGTAAGGTTGTAAGTATCAGAGAGTTCGGTGCATTTATCGAGTTCGCACCAGGTAAGGAAGGTATGGTACACATTTCTAAGGTTTGCAACGAAAGAATCAATATGGTTGAGGATGTTCTTACTCTTGGTGATAAGGTTAAGTGTAAGTGCTTAGGCAAGGACAAAATGGGTAGAATCAGTTTCTCAATCAAGGATGCTCAGTAAATAACAAAAAGTTTGGAGGGTACAAATGTTAACAATCCTTATAATAAGGATTGTTAACAGGTCTATTTGTGCTGAGGACATCACAAATAGACATTATATTCTCTTCGGACTATGTCCTCAGAATGGAGAATATTATGGTAGATAACAATTGCGCATATTGTATGGAAGGCGAGCTTGTTGCTAAGTTCGGTATTAAGATATGTGAGTTAGAGACATCAAAGGTTTATCTTTTTAAGGAGCAGAGCCATCCGGGCAGATGTATCGTTGCTCACAAGAAGCATGTAGGTGATATGAATGAACTTACAGCTGAAGAAAGAGCAGCTTACTTTGAGGATGTTGCGTTAGTTGCAAGAGCTATTATGGCAGCATTCAATCCTGATAAGGTTAACTATGGTGCATATGGTGATACAGGTCGTCATTTACATTTTCATCTTGTTCCAAAGTATAAGGATGATTTTGAATGGGGCGGTGTATTCCTTATGAATCCTGATCAGAAGTATCTTTCAGAGGAAGAGTATGCTGATATGATTGCTAAGATTAAGGCTAATTTATAGGAGAAGTTTTATGTCAGGACATTCAAAATTTGCTAATATAGCACATAAAAAGGCTGCAAATGATGCAGCTAAGGGTAAGATATTTACAAGAATTGGTAAGGAAATCATGGTTGCTGTTAAAGAAGGCGGCCCTGATGTGAATAATAACAGTAAGTTAAGACAGATTGTTTCAAAGGCAAAGGCTGCTAATATGCCTAATGATACAATTGACAGAGCTATTAAGAAGGCTGCAAGTAATGATATGACTGATTTTGAATCAGTTACATACGAAGGCTATGGTCCTAATGGAACAGCTATTATTGTTGAGGCTTTAACAGATAATAGAAACAGAGCTGCGTCTAATATTCGTAATGCCTTTACAAAGGGTGGCGGTAATGTAGGTACTCCGGGCTGTGTGTCATTTATGTTTGATAAGAAGGGCCTTATGATTGTTGCGAAGGAAGAGTGCGACAAGGATGCAGATGATCTTATGATGCTTGCTCTTGATGCAGGAGCAGAGGATTTTGCAGAGGAAGAGGATAGCTTTGAGATTACAACAGCTCCGGATGATTTTGGTGCTGTTAACGATGCTCTTACAGAGGCTGGTGTAACATTTGCTTCAGCAGAGGTTACAATGATTCCACAGACATATGTTGAGCTTACATCTGACGAGGATATGAAGAAGATGAGAAAGATATTAGCTCTTCTTGATGACGAGGATGATGTACAGAATGTATATCACAACTGGGATGAGCCGGATGAGGAGTAGTCAGAACTGATTTATCAGTTGAGCGAGTGCTTTACTTTGGGTTTAATAAGTTTGTAGAAAGGTCACGTGCTGTAATAACAGTGCGTGGCTTTTTTGTGTAAAATAGAGTGAAATATCTGTATTGGATACGGAATATAGGCAAAAATGTTCTTTTATTTGTACAAGGTTTATGTTATACTTAATACAAGTATTTGGATATATATGGATACGACAATATATGAATAAGGGGATTAATGATGAGAAGTACATGGTTATTGAGAAAAACAGCGTTGTTTATGGCTGCATTGCTGGTATTTATTGCAGTGGGCAGTTGGATTAAAGTAGATACCACATATGGTGCGATTACTTTAAGTTACAGCACTAATCCGGAGGATAGTGAAACCGTTATGGTTACGGGATATTCAGGTAGTGGAACTAGCGTTAATATTCCGGCAACGGTTAATGGTAAAAAGGTCACTAAAGTGTATGACAGAGTATTTATGAACAATACTACACTTAAGACAGTAACATTTAATGGTAATATAGAAGTAGGCTCAGGCGCATTTAACGGATGTACGGCATTAACAACTGTTAATGGTTCTCAGTATATAACATATATGGGCACAGGTGTTTTTGCATTATGTAGGAATCTTACAAGCTTTACATTCTCAAACAGCATAGAGGTGCTTGGTGATTCAACATTTAGTGGAACAGGATTAAAGACAGTGTTTCTTCCTGCTAATGTAAGAACGTTGCAGTCTAAAGTGTTTGAGAATTGTTCTTCTCTTACAAAGGTTACGATTGCTAACTCTACGTTGAAGTTTCAGGAGTTGTCAGGTAAGGTTTTTGCTGGTAGTTCTAATATAACTTTATGTGCACCGTCAGGTTCTACAGCACAGACTTATGCAAGTTCTAATGGTATGGGATTTACAGTTTATACAGGAGGCGGTTCGTCTTCAGGTGGCTCAGGAAGCGGTGGTTCAGGTTCTTCCGGCGGCTCAGGAAGTGGTTCGTCATCAGGGGTTTCCGGTGGTTCTTCTTCTTGTTCACATTCTAATCCTAGTGAAGTGCAGATTCAGTCGGCAAAGTGTACTGAGCCTGAGATAACACGATATACTTGTGATTGTGGTGCTACATGGACAAAGGAGACAAAGCCTGCAAAGGGACATAACTATAGTAGCAGTTATACAGTTGATATATATCCAACTGTTACTAATGACGGTGAAAAGAGCAGACACTGTACTAATAAGAATGCTGGTGTTATGTGTTCTGCAAGAACAGATATAACTAGGATTGCAGCTTACGGTTCTGGTGGTTCGTCAGGTGGAAGTGATTCCGGTGACACAGGTTCATCAGGCGGTAATACATCAGGTGATACAGGCTCATCAGGTGGAAGCGGTTCAGGAGATACAGGTTCATCAGGAGGTAATACATCAGGCGATACAGGTTCGTCAGGTGGAAACACTTCAGGTGGATCAAACTCATCAGGCGGTAACAGTTCAGGCGATTCAAATACATCTGGAGGAAACACATCTGGTGGTTCGAATTCATCAGGTGGCAATGGTTCCGGTGGTTCAGGCTCATCGGGCAATAATTCCGGCGGCTCATCAGGTGGTAATGAAGTAGCTGATAATGGCAATCAGAGTAACAATGGTAGTGTACAGGATTCTAATACCGGTGGTAGCCAGCTTAGCGATGTTGAAAATGTTGTTAATGAAGGCGTAAATCAGGTTGAGAAAGTTTCTTCTATTAAGAAGATTCCGTTGCCACTTATTATCGGCGCAGTTGTACTTATTATTGGCATTGGATATTTTATATTTAGAAGAAACAGCAACAGATAAGTTAATAGGTGCTCGAGGGGATAAAGTATATTAGGTTGAGAGGAGTTGCGTATGAAGTTAAACGAATTAGAAGTAGGTGACAATATCATATTGCAGGTCAATTTCAATGACAAATTTGCAGATTTCCCTTCGGTTGTATTAAAAACTGATAAGGACGGTATATATATTGAGGCTGTCAAAGTTAATGATAAAGTTGTTGGCTTTTCCGGAGAAGGGGTAGAGCTTGATATATATAATGTACGGGCGGAAAAACCACCTATGGTTTGGAAAAGGGTGGCTTGTACTACGGTTGTAATCAGTGGAAAGACTGTGTATAAGGTTATTGCGTCAGGTGAAGGATTTGAAAGTAACAGACGCGAAGCATACAGATTGTTTGTAGGTATCTCAGGCGTAGCACAGTTAGGAATTAACAAGAAGGCTATGGATGTTATTGTTAAGGATGTCAGTGAGAATGGCTTCTCATTTGTGTGTGAATATGATATGGGAGAAGTTATTAATTCTCCGGTGCGTCTTGTGTTTGAAGACCTTGAGCGTAGTTATAGCCTTATGGGAATTGTTGTCAGAAAGGTTATTATAGCGGAGAAGAAGATAGTTTATGGCTGTAAGTTAAGTGTTGAGAATTTCGAGCTTATTAGATATATAAACTTTAAGCAGAGACAACAATTACAGATGAATAAGGATAAATCAGCTTCAAGGATGCGTGATCAGCTTCAGCAGGCATTAGCGGAAGGTGAAGTGGCAAAAGCTAATGCGGCGGCAAAGCTTGCTTCATATGATGGCAAGAGTAGTTTGAAACCAGCGCCGGGTGGTGGTGGACGTAAGATTGATACAGTGGAAAGCAAGAATGAACGCCGGGATGTGTTTAAGGATAAGTATTCAGGCAAGAAGCTTTAATGTGAAGCTTTGATGTGAAACTATAGCAGTGCATTAAGGATTGGGGTGATTCATATGGCATCAGGATTGGATAAAAGCAAATTGACTGAAAGGGTGTATGACAAGATTAAGCTTTGCCCTATTTGTCACAATCATATGAATTATATATATGGTGAGATGTTTCAATGTCCGTCATGTGGAAGAAAAGAGAGAAGTGATTTCGGCAAGGTTAGGGAATTTTTAGAGATTGCGGGACCGCAGCCTGCGGTGATTATATCTGAAGAAACAGGCGTAGAGCTTAAAGTTATTGAAAAGTTTTTGCGTGAAGGCCGAGTTGAGATACCTGATGGTTCTCCAGTGTATATTAAGTGCCAAAGCTGTGGTACGGATATTAGGTATGGACGGTATTGTCCTGATTGTATGCTTAGATTAAGTAAAAGCTTAAGTATTGCCATACTTGCTCCGGAAGTGGGAGAGAAGCCTCGTACTAAGTCGGGAAAGATGCATACATTAGAGCCTAATGAAGGATTTGGACGCAGAGTAAGAAATAGAGATAAAACGTCCGGAGATAAGAAATAGAGACGATAAATGTAGAAGATATCTAAGTGAGAAGGATCTGTAAAGTGGATTCTTCTCTTTTATTTTTAAATTGCAATATAATAAAGAACCACGGTTGCATTGGGGGAGACAACCGTGGTTCTGTGTGATATGTGCTATATAAGGAGATAACTTATATGCATTTTGCCTGATTAATATAAAGATTAAAGATTGAAACCGAAGTATCTTACTGCATTGTTGTAAGAGATACCCTTAACAATCTTCTCAAGAGCTTTCTCATCAGCAGGATATTCGCCGTTCTCAACCCATCCACCGATAAGTTCGCACATAATTCTTCTGAAGTACTCATGTCTTGTGTAAGACAAGAAGCTTCTTGAGTCTGTAAGCATACCGATGAAGTTGCCGAGTAAGCTTAAGTTAGCAAGACTTGTCATCTGGTTCTGCATACCTACCTTGTGATCATTGAACCACCAAGCTGAACCCTGCTGGATCTTACCAATAGCCTTAGAATCCTGGAAGCATCCAAGAACTGTGCCGATAGCAGCGTTAACTGAAGGGTTAAGAGAGTAGATGATAGTCTTTGGAAGCTCGTCTGTGATGTTAAGTGCGTTAAGGAACTGTGCCATCTCAGCAGAGCAATCAAATGTGTTGATGCAGTCATATCCTGTATCTGGTCCTAACTGATTGTATCTTAATGTGTTGTTGTCACGGATAGTGCCATAGTGAAGCTGCATTACCCAGTTAAGTCTGTTGTATTCCTTACCAACGAATACCATAAATGCAGTCTTGAACTTATTCATCTCCTCAACAGTAACAGTCTCGCCTGCAAATCTCTTAGCGAATATAGCTTCGATTTCGTCCTCTGTGTATGGCTTATACATAACATACTCAAGAGCGTGGTCTGATACTGAGCAACCCATAGAAGCGAAGAACTCCATACGGTTCTTTAAAGCGTCCTTAAGTGTTGCGAATGAGTTAACTGTGATGCCGCTTACATCTGAAAGAGTCTTTAAGTAATCAAGATACTCAGGCTTCTCGAGGTTCATAGCCTTGTCAGGTCTCCATGCAGGAAGTACCTGTACGTCAAATGTATCGTCCTCGGCAATCATCTTATGCCACTCAAGTGAGTCAACAGGGTCATCTGTTGTGCAGATAAGTGTTACATTAGACTGCTTGATAAGATTTCTAACTGACATATCAGCCTCAGCAAGCTTTGCGTTACAGATGTTCCAAACTTCCTCAGCTGTATCTCCGTTGAGAATACCGTTGTAACCGAAGTATCTCTGTAACTCAAGGTGGCTCCAGTGATAGAGTGGGTTACCGATAGCCATCTCAAGAGTCTCAGCCCACTTCTGGAACTTTTCTCTGTCTGATGCATCGCCTGTGATATACTTCTCATCAACACCGTTAGTTCTCATCTGACGCCACTTATAGTGATCTCCGCCAAGCCAAACCTGTGTGATGTTCTCGAACTTTCTGTCCTCTGCGATTTCTCTAGGGTTGATGTGGCAGTGGTAGTCTAATACCGGCATCTTAGCAGCGTAGTCATGGTAAAGATGCTGCGCTGTAGGTGTTGAAAGTAAGAAATCCTTGTCCATAAATTGTTTCATGGTTCATCCTCCTGAAAATAAATACATTTCATATAGTAATATGTAAGAATGAGTATGCATTAGCAACAGCCCCATATATGGCATGTTTTAGCAAAAAAATATAAAAATGTGCAAAAAAATGTCACAAATGTGAGCACTTACATATTGATAAATTTATTATACAATGCTATTATAATAAAAACAAGTGCGATGTTTTATTTTATTCCTATATACATATGCACTTATGTTTGAATACCAATTACTGGTGGCGGGAGTTCGCTTACCAAGAAAAAGGAGAGTTTTAATAATGCAAAGATTAAACAAGAGTATTACTAATGCAGTAGACAGACCTGTAAAGGTTATGCAGTTCGGTGAGGGTAATTTCCTTAGAGCGTTCGTAGATTATATCTTCGATGTTACTAACGAAAAGACAGATTTCAACGGTGGTGTTGTTATCGTTAAGCCTATCGAGTTCGGTACTTTGGAGAGATTCCATGATCAGGAGTGCCAGTATACACTTCAGTTAAGAGGTTTTGAGAATGGACAGCCAAAGGAAATCACACGTCAGATTACATCTGTAGTTGATGCTGTTGCTGCAATCGAGGATTATGATAAGTTTATGGAGTACGGTACATGCGAGACACTTCGTTTTATCGTATCTAATACAACAGAGGCTGGTATCGTATTTGATGCAACAGATGATTTCAATGCATGCCCTCCTAAGACATATCCTGGTAAGCTTACAAAGCTTCTTTTTGAGAGATATAAGAAGTATGACGGTGCTAAGGATAAGGGACTTATCATTCTTCCATGTGAGCTTATTGCTGACAATGGTATTGAGTTGAAGAAGTGCATTATGCAGTTTATTGACCTTTGGAAGCTTGATGATGGCTTCAAGACATGGGTTAACGAGGCTTGCTCATTCTGCCCAACACTTGTAGACAGAATCGTTCCTGGTTATCCAAGAGAGGAAGCTGCAGCTCTTTGTGAGGAGTGGGGTTATGAGGATCAGCTTATCGTTAGAGCAGAGACATTTGGTCTTTGGGTAGTTGAGTCAGATTCTAATCTTCCATTAGAGCAGCTTGAGAAGGAGCTTCCATTTAAGGAGGCTGGCCTTAACGTAGTATTTACAAAGGATCATCATCCATACAAGGAGAGAAAGGTTAGAATTCTTAACGGTTCTCATACATCATTCGTACTTGCTTCATATCTTGCAGGTAACGACATTGTTAAGGAGTCTATGGATGACCCAACAATCAGAAAGTATATGGAAGAAACACTCTTTGATGAGGTTATTCCTACACTTTCACTTTCAAAGGAAGATTGCGATGAGTTCGCTTCAGCTGTTATTGACAGATTCTTGAATCCATTTGTTAAGCATCAGCTCCTTGATATCTCACTTAACTCAGTATCTAAGTGGGAGGCAAGATGTCTTCCTTCATTCTTAGGATATGTTAACAAGTTTAACAAGCTTCCTAAGTATTTGACATTCTCTATCGCAGCACTTATGAGCTTCTACACATCACAGACAGAGGTAGAGTTCAATGGTGGTATGGTTCTTCAGGGTGACAGAGATGGTCAGAAGTACAACATCAGAGATGACAAGGCTGTTCTTGACTTCTTCAAGGAGAATTCAGCTAAGTCTGCAGAAGAGTTTGCACATGCTTACCTTAGCAACACAGCATTCTTCGGTGGCGAGGATTTAACTAAGATTGAAGGCCTTGAGGCTACAATCGCAGGTTACATAGCTGATATCAGAACAAGAGGTATGAGAGCTGTTGTTACAGATGTTGTAAATAAGTAATCAGACATTAAGTATTTTTTTCATATGTTACATTCCTTTCGCAAACAGGGCGGATATTACATCCGCTTTGTTTGTGCGTAAGGGGAAATAGTGTATAAAGGAGAACAGATATGCAGGATTTTATCAAGATTAATGACAGTGATAATGTTGCAGTAGCATTGAAGCTAATCCCACAGGGAACAACTCTTGATGTGGCAGGCGTTAGCGTGACAACTGTTGAAGAGATTCCACAGGGCCACAAGGTTGCTATTAAGCCTATTGCAAAGGGTGAAGAAGTTGTTAAGTATGGTTTTAGAATTGGTTATGCACAGGAAGATATTGTTGTTGGTGGCTGGATTCATACACATAATGTAAAGACAGCACTTGGCGAGCTTCTTGAGTATACATACAATCCAACAGGTGTTGATGTTGAACCTACAGAGGAAGCTTACTTTGAAGGTTATATGAGAGAGAACGGCAAAGTTGGTGTTCGTAACGAAGTTTGGATTATTCCTACAGTTGGTTGTGTTAATTCAATTGCGAAGGCTATTGAGGCTACAGCAAGAGCAAAGAAGCCGGAAGGTGTAGAGGAAGTTGTAGCATTTACACATCCATACGGATGTTCTCAGATGAGTGAGGACCAGGAGAATACAAGACATATCTTAGCTAACCTTATCAATCATCCTAATGCAGGTGCAGTACTTGTACTTGGTCTTGGATGTGAGAACAGCAACATCGGCGTTATGATGGACTATATCGGTGAGGTTAACCCTGACAGAGTTAAGTTCCTTACAGTTCAGGATGTTGAGGACGAGCAGGCGGTAGCAGAAGAGCTTATGGATGAGCTTATGGCTTATGCTAATACATTTAAGAGAGAGAAGGTTAGTGCTAAGGAGCTTATTATTGGTACTAAGTGCGGTGGTTCTGATGGTCTTTCAGGTATCACAGCTAACCCAATCGTTGGTCTTTTCTCAGATATGCTTGTATCTAAGGGTGGCACAACTATCCTTACAGAGGTACCGGAGATGTTTGGTGCAGAGACTCTTCTTATGGATAGATGTGCTAATGAGGAGTTGTTCGATCAGACAGTAAGTCTTATCAACAATTTCAAGGAGTACTTCCAGAAGAATGGTCAGACTATCTATGAGAATCCATCACCTGGTAATAAGAAGGGTGGTATCTCAACACTTGAGGATAAGTCACTTGGATGTACACAGAAGTCTGGTTCTGCATTGGTTCGTGGTGTAGTTGAGTATGGTGAGGTTGTTAAGAACAAGGGTCTTAACCTTCTTAGCGCACCTGGTAATGATTTGGTTGCTTCTACAGCCTGTGCTGCAGCCGGTGCTCAGATTGTGCTTTTCACAACTGGTAGAGGAACACCATTTGCATCACCTGTACCAACAGTTAAGATTGCTACTAATTCTCTTATGGCTAACCGTAAGAACAACTGGATTGACTTTAATGCAGGTCGTATGGTTGAGGATATGCCTAAGGAAGAACTTGCGAAGGAATTGTTCCAGCTTGTACTTGATGTAGCTTCAGGTAAGAAGGTTAAGGCAGAGGAAGCTGGTTTCCATGATTTCGCTATCTTTAAGCAGGGTGTTACACTTTAATGAGTTTTTTATCAACATTCATTGACAAAATGTGTGTTAAAATCTATAATAAAAGCAAATTATTATTTAAGTAAAAAGGAGATTTCTAAAATGAGTAAAGTTATTGACGAACTTAGTAAGATTGGTATTGTACCAGTTATCGCTCTTAACGATGTTAAGGATGCAGAGCCATTAGCAAAGGCTTTGATTGATGGTGGCCTTCCAGCTGCTGAGGTAACATTTAGAACAGATGCTGCTGAGGAGTCTATCAGAATTATGGCTTCTAAGTTCCCAGAGTTGGTTGTAGGTGCCGGTACAGTTCTTACACCAGAGCAGGCTGACAGAGCTATGAACGCTGGTGCTAAGTTTATCGTAAGCCCAGGCCTTAATCCTAAGGTTGTTAAGCACTGCCTTGATAAGGGTTACCCAATCGTTCCAGGTACAAGCAATCCTTCAGATGTAGAGGTTGCTATTGAATTAGGTCTTGAAGTTGTTAAGTTCTTCCCTGCTGAGGCAGCTGGTGGTCTTAACATGATTAAGTCTATGGCAGCTCCATACACAAAGATGAGATTTATGCCTACAGGCGGTATTAATGCATCAAACCTTAAGTCATACCTTGACTTTGGTAAGATTGTATGCTGCGGTGGTTCTTGGATGGTTAAGAATGACCTTGTTGCTGCTGGTGATTTCGCTGGTATCGAGAAGCTTACAAGAGAGGCTGTTGATACAATGCTCGGTTTCGAGATGAGACACGTAGGTGTTAATCTTGAGAGCGCAGAAGCTGCTGAGGAGCTTGGTGCTACACTTGAGAAGATGTTCGGCTTTGAGAAGAAGGTTGGAAACAGCTCAGTATTCGCAGGAACTGGTTTCGAGCTTATGAAGAAGCCAGGCCGTGGAACAAATGGACATATCGCTATTGCAACTAACTATATTGAGAGAGCTATCTACCACCTTGAGAGAAGAGGTTTCGAGTTTGAGCAGGAGTCAGCTGTAATCAAGGATGGCAAGATGAAGGCTATCTACTTCAAGGGTGAGTTCGGCGGATTCGCTATGCACCTTGTACAGAAGTAATTATTATTGATTTCATTCGGGCGGCAAAGCCGCCCGGGTAAAATATTAAATTTCAAAAGGAGATTTTTAAACTATGGCAAAGATAGTAACAATGGGTGAGATCATGTTAAGATTATCTACACCAAACAACGAGAAGTTTATTCAGGCAGATGAGTTTGACGTATGCTACGGCGGTGGCGAGGCTAATGTTGCAGTTTCACTTGCAAACTATGGACATGATGCAGAGTTCGTAACAGCTGTTCCTAACAATGAAATCGGTGAGTGTGCAGTAGCAGCTCTTAGAAAGTACAATGTTAAGACAGATAATATCGCTAAGTGCGGTGAGAGACTTGGTATCTACTACCTTGAGTCAGGTTCATCTATGAGACCTTCAAAGGTTGTTTATGATAGAGCTCACTCATCAATTTCAACAGCTACAGCTGCTGATTTTGACTTCGATAAGATTTTCGAAGGTGCTGACTGGTTCCACTTCACAGGTATTACACCAGCTGTTTCTGATTCAGCTGCTGTTCTTACAGAAGAGGCTCTTAAGGCTGCTAAGAAGCATGGTGTTAAGGTTTCAGTTGACCTCAACTTCCGTAAGAAGTTATGGTCTTCAGAGAAGGCTCAGAAGGTTATGAAGAACCTTATGCAGTATGTTGATGTTTGCATCGGTAACGAAGAGGATGCTGAGCTTGTGTTAGGTTACAAGCCAGGTAACACAGACGTAACAAGCGGTGATCTTGAGCTTGCTGGTTACAAGTCAATCTTCGAGCAGATGGTAGCAGACTACAACTTCGAGTACTGCATTTCATCACTTCGTGTTAGCCGTTCAGCTTCTGATAACGGTTGGTCAGCTTGTATCTATTCAAGAGATACAAAGGAATTCTATCACTCAAAGGAGTACAGCATTCACCCAATCGTTGACCGTGTTGGTGGTGGTGACTCATTCGCAGGTGGTACAATCTGCGGTTTGGTTGATGGCAAGAACTTCAAGGATGCTCTTGAGTTCGGTGTTGCTGCATCAGCTCTTAAGCACACAATCCCTGGCGACTTCAACCTTGTATCACGCAAGGAAGTTGAGACACTTGCAGGCGGAGATGCTTCAGGTAGAGTTCAGAGATAATTTTATTGCGTAAGCAAATCTTGATAATTTTATCGCATAGGTAAATCAAATTAAGAAATGAAAGATAGGGGCACAGGTTCGTATGGACTTGTGTCCTTGTTTTTTTATCTCCTTTTTTATGTCCCTGATGGGTGTATTTGTGTTGTTGCACAATATATGGAGTGGTTAAAATGTAAAAAGCAATATATCTTGATGAAAAATGCTGTTAAAACAGGGGAAAACATCTACAAATTTGTTGAAATTACTTGAAAAAAAGTGCAATTAGGGGTAAAATTTACTAAGGTGTATGCCGATAGAAGTTATAAGGTGTATTTTACCTTTATGTAAGTGAATATATGTGTGCCTGTGAGTACACATTTTAACTATATAATTATTAAGGAGAGATGTTCGTATGAAGAAGATTATTGAAGTTAGCAGATTAAGAACATTCTGGAAAGTGCTGGGTGTGGTGGTAGCGTGTTTTGCACTTTTCGGTGGAATATACATATATGTTAACGCTGCCAGCAGTGCTACTATGCGTTTGAATATGAATAATACAGTGGTTCAGTCAGGTAGTAGCTCTAATTCTTTGTTTATTGAAGTGTTCAGCGGTGTGGATGAGAATCACATAGACAATGATAATCCCGAAAACCACAATAAGCTTATACCGACTAATGTAGAGTGGACTTCGGCTAATAACAATATCGTAACATTTATGTCGAACACATCAAGCACAGCAACGGGCTATGTTGACAGGGTTTATGGACTTCAGCCAACATTGTGTGGTTTTATGGCTGGTAAAACAAGTGTTACTGCTACATATTACTCTAAGACATACGACGAGACAGGTGCGGTTACATCTTCAACTGCCATTAACAGTGTAAGTGCTAATGTAACAGTTCCTATCAGTGTTAATTACTTTGACAGTTATACAAACTCTCCAAAGAGTACTATATATAGCGTTGGGGATACTATAAGAATTGAGTCTAATACAACGGATGTTAATGGATTGTTTTTAGAGACAAGAAATGACAAATCAGGTAAGCTTACCAATGATGGAGTAATTGAACTTGTTTCAAAGACAAGTAATTCAGCTACTATAAAGGTTGTTGGTGGTGGTACAACTTATCTTACAGTAAGAACTGCTGATGGCGATGGCGATGAGCAGCTTAGTAAGACATATCAGATTCGTTCACATGTAGTGCTTGATCATCAGAATCCTAATGAAGCAGGACACAGAGTTCAGCAGCTTACAAAGCCTGATGGAACTATTGTTACATATATGGTACTTGATCAGACTGATTTTGTACCATTTACATATGAGGTTATTCCTACTAACATTATTTATCCTGCAACATCAGGTGTAACATTTAGAACAAAGGACAGTAGTATATGTAGCGTGTCAGCGGGAAGTATCCGAGGTGAACAGGCAGGTGTTGCTAAGTTCGAAGTTGGACTTTTCAGTAAGGATGTTTCAGGTGTTGAGACTAGAGATACAGGATTTGATATTAATATTGTAGTACCATTTAAGAAGCTTGGTAACAATGTTACAACTATGAATGTTACTGACCAGATACAGCTTTCTACAACTGCGAAGGAGCCGGCTGTTACATGGTCGACATCGGATAACACAATATTGCAGGTTGATGCAACAACAGGTCTTGTTACTGCTATGGGTGCAGGTACTGCGACTATTTATGCCACAAGAACACAGGACGAGCTTTATACATTGTATGGTTTGCCTTGTCAGTTGGCTTATGAGATTACGGTAATTGACGACTTTGGTCTTAGTACTACTGAGACAAGCGTTAATATAGATGAGACTATTGAATTAGTAGCTCTTGTTACAACAGAGGATTTAGTTAATAATCCAATTACATTTAAGGTTGAGAATCAGCCGGGAGCTGATGGTGTAGTACCTTCAGAGACATTAGTTACAACAACTCAGGTTGGTAAGACTCTTAAGATTACAGGTGTTGCACCTGGTACGGTAAGAATTACTGCAAGTCAGGTGGTTAATGGTGTTATTAAGTCAGAGATATGTGTTGTTTATGTAACAACACCTGTTAATGAGATTAGCATTAACCCTTCATCAATAAAGATTAACAGAGGTGAGACAGGAACTGTTCAGCTTTTGTTTAATCCACCGGGACCAACTAACAGCAATGTTATATGGGGAACCTCTAATCCTGAGGTAGCAACTGTTGAAGGTGACAGCTATACAGCTACTATTAAGGGTATTAAGGGTGGTACAGCGACTATCAGTGTTATTTCTGAGGACGGACTTAAGGTTGCGACTTGTGATGTTTATATAAGAGAGCCGGTTACAGGCGTTACACTTAATGCTACAACAGTTGAGACAAGTATGGCTGTTAAGCAGTACCAGATGGTTGCTAATGTTCTTCCGGAAGGAGAGGGCGTTAACCGTAATGTTACATGGCAGTCTTCAGATCCAACAGTATGTACAGTTGATGAAAATGGTCTTGTAACATTTATTAAGCCGGGATATGCTACAATTATTTGTCAGACAGAGGATGGCGGATTTATTGCTGCATGTAATTTCCTTATAAGTATTCCGGTAACAGAGATTAAGCTTGATTACACAGATGAGATTATGTCTATCGGTGGAACACTTAGAATTACAGCAGAAGTTCTTCCAGTTGAGGCTTCTAACAAGAATCTTTACTGGGAATCTTCTAACACTAATGTATGTATCGTAGACTCTAATGGTCTTGTACAGGCGGTTGGTACAGGAAGCTGTACGATTCTTTGTAAGTCAGCTGATGGTGGTTACACAGCTATGTGTAACATATATGTAAAGCAGCCTGTAACAAGTATTATTCTTAATACAACAGATATTACAGTAAGAAAGGGACAGGTATTCTGGCTCAATGCTACATGCCTTCCTGAGAATGCTGATAATAAGATAGTTGCGTGGGAAAGCCGCGATGAAGAAGTTTGTGTAGTTGATGAGACTGGTAAAGTAACTGCAACAGGTGCAGGTACAACATCAATTATTGCAACCAATGTTGATACAGGACTTACAGCGTATTGCGTAGTAACAGTAACACAGCCTGTAACGGGTATTACACTTAATTCAACATATCAGTTGCTCTGGGTAGGCGCGAAGTACGCCATTATCCCAAGTATAGAGCCACCTGATGCTGAGAATAAGAAGGTTACTTATTTCTCAAGTGACCCTACAGTTGCTACAGTTGATGAGAATGGTGTAGTAACAGCACTTAAGGGCGGTAGCTGTATTATAGAAGTTATAACAGATGAGTGTAAGCTTATTGCTGCATGTACAATTGAAGTTAAGGAGTATGTAACAAGTATTAAGCTCAGTGAAGAGTTTAAGTTCCTTAACATAGGTGCATCAGGAACACTTAAGGCCGAAGTTGGTTCGGAGACTGCTACTAATAAAGAGCTTGTTTGGAGTTCATCTAACAATGAGATATGTACAGTTGACCAAGAAGGTAACCTTATTGCCGGTATACCGGGAACAGCGGTTATTACAGCAACAGCGGCAGATGGAAGTGGTGTAAGTGCTTCTTGTATCGTCAGAGTAGTTAATCCGGTTACATCAATTACAGTAGAGCCTTCAACACTTAGATTGCTTGTAGGTGAGTCAAAGATATTACAGGTGACTGTTCTTCCGGAAGATGCGTCTATTAAGGATGTAACATGGACGTCATCTAATGAAGAGATTGCTATAGTAGATGAGGCTGGTGAGGTGTTTGCACTTAGTCCGGGTAAGGTTAAGATTACAGCTACATCAAAGGATGGCAATGAAATAAAGGGTATCTGTTGGGTATATGTAACTCCGGTAGTTGAGATTACATCACTTAATATCAACTCAAGTGAGATTTATATGCTTACAGGTAAGTCAAGACAGTTAAATGTCCGTGTGAGACCTGCTGTTAATACAGATTCGTATACATGGTACTCATCAGATACAGGTATCGTTGTTGTTGATGAGAAGGGTGTTATTACAACTGTGGGCCCTGGTACTGCAGAGGTTTATGTTGAAAGTACGGCTAAGGGTGTTCTTTCAAAATGTATAGTACACTCATTAAGTATCAGCCGCTCAAGTATAACTCTTGAACAGTATGATTCTTATTGGCTTGATGTAATTGGTTCAGGTGACAGCAAGATAACATGGCGCAGCTCTAATCCGAGAGTATGTACGGTATCAGCATCAGGTCAGGTTATAGCTAGAAAGGCTGGAACTACAACGGTTACAGCTGTAGTTAATAACAAAACACTTACATGTGTTGTAAAGGTAACAACTTTACCATCTAAAAAGTAATAGAATTAATGGGCGAGCCTTAGGCTCGCCCGTTTTATATTAAATTGGAGATATTTGTTTAATGTTTTTAGATGACAAATTTACTAATTTATGGCATACTGTCTAAGTATAGTGTTTAGAATATCTTTGGAACTATATGGCTATACTAAAAAGTAACATATAAGTGTATGGAGTAGTGATGATTAAAGACAGAGTATTAAGAATCGGTCCGGGACTCATTAATAAGGTGGATGAGCTGCTTTTGGAGAATAATGTAAGTGGTAAGATACTGTATGTATCCGACCCTGTGGTTAATGAGCTTTATGGGCATATTGTTAGACCGCAGATAGAAAAGGTTGGGGTACTTAAAGAAGAACTTATAG
Organism: Lachnospira sp.; assembly: GCA_045543195.1. GTDB lineage: Bacteria > Bacillota > Clostridia > Lachnospirales > Lachnospiraceae > Lachnospira. The sequence goes on along the minus strand of JAZQME010000001.1, from coordinate 171,172 downwards.
ATTATAATACCATATCATTTGCTATGTCTGTAGCTGAGAGAGTTATTGCTACTGAAGTGGATTGTATAGTAGCTATGGGTGGTGGTAAGGTTTTAGATGTGTGTAAGTATGCAGCTCATATATCAAAGCGTACGATTTTATCCATACCTACTACAATGGCAAGCGATGGTTTGGTTTCGCCTATTGCGGTGCTTAAGCGAAAGGATGATAAGCCTAAAAGTTTAGGTTGTTCTATGCCGTCCATGCTGTTGTTGGATACAGAACTTATAGCGAAAAGTCCTGTCAAGCTTATTAAGGCTGGTATAGGTGATACTATGTCTAATTATATGGCACTTAAAGATTGGGAATTTGCATGCTCAAGGCATAAAGATACTATGAATGGTTATGCGTACATTATGTCAAAGACATCTCTTGATGGCTTACTTAAGACTCAGTATGACTGTATATGTCCGGAATTTATTGAAGTGTTGGCTAATAGTTTGGTGCTTTCTGGTATAGCTATGGATTTTGCAGGAAGTAGCAGACCTGTAAGTGGTTCGGAGCATCTTTTTAGTCATGCACTTGATTATTATTGTGATGTTAAAAATCTTCATGGGTATCAGGTTGCATTGGGAACAGTGGCTGTATTAAAGATGTTGGGAATGGAATACTATGATGTGTTATCATATCTTAGAAGATTTGATGTAGATGTTAATCCGGCTCGCTTAAATATTGATATGGATACTTTTGTGTATTGTATGCAGAATGCGACAAGTATGCGAAACGGCAGATATACATATCTGCATGAAGCTGATCTTAATACCAATAAGCTAAAGAAACTATATACAGATCTGTGTGATGAATTGTAAACGGTACAATATGTTTATTCTTTGATGTACTTTACAGGATGTGCGAAGAAGGATTTGCGTAAGAAAGATTTGTTGAAGAAAGCATTTGTGTAAGAAAATATAGTGAGTGTTGTTATCAGTTGATATTAGCTGAAAAATGTTTTATAATGTGAAAGATTTATATGTTTGTAAAGAGAAAGGAATAATAATATGAAAGCACTTATATTAGCGGCTGGTTTGGGAACAAGACTGGCACCTATTACAGATAATTGTCCTAAGTCATTGGTTCCGGTTAATGGAAAACCAATACTTATAAAGCAAATAGAGAATCTCTATGAGAATGGTATAACAGACATAACTATTGTTTCAGGCTATAAAGCTGAGATCCTTGAGAGTAGAGTTAAGGAGCTGTATCCTGAGATTAACATAATTAATAGTGTGGATTATGCCACTACAAATAATATGTATTCTGCATATATGGCAAAGGATGCGTTGGCAGACAGTGAATTTCTTATGATGAACGCAGATGTGTTTTATGATGCATCTGTTATAACAGCATTGCTTAAGTGCGATGCACCGAATGCGATAGTTACAGATATTGGCTATTATCTTGAAGAGTCTATGAAAGTTGTGGAAGAGAATGGCCGACTTGTAAGAATTTCTAAGGCTATTACTGAAAAAGAAGCTCTTGGCGCGTCTATTGATGTGTACAAGTTTTCTAAGGAAGGTGGAGCAGCTTTCTTTAACAAATGTGCAGAGTATATAGAGGACAAGAAGGAACTTAAGATGTGGAGCGAGGTGGCTCTTAACGATATTCTTTTGGATATCGAGTTTAAGGCTTGTCCATTGGTGGGAAGATGGCTGGAAATAGACAATCATGATGATTTGCATGCGGCGGAAAAGCTGTTTGCATAAGCAACAGATGACTAAGAGGTTTGTATGGAAAGACTTGATTACTTTGGTGTTGATTGTAGCGACTTAATTAATAAGAAGTTGTTTCTTTTTGATATGGATGGAACTATATATGAAGAAAACAAACTTTTTGATGGAACGCTTGAACTTTTAAAAAAAATAACTGACAAGAATGGACGTTACGTATTTATAACTAATAATTCTTCCAAATCGGTAAAGGATTATATTGATAAGGTTAATAGTATGGGAATTGAAGCTTCTGAGGAGAATTTCTTTACATCAGCTCAAGCTACAGTTTTGTATTTGAAGGAGAATTATCCGGGGGCGGTAGTGTACTGTCAGGGTACACAGTCGCTTGTAAAGGAGTTGCGGGACCATGGCATAAATGTAGTATGCGAAGTAAGTGATGAGGCTAAGGTTGTTTTAGTTGGATTTGATACAGAGCTTACCAGCGAGAAACTACGTAATACTTGCGAGATGTTGGGGAAGGATGTAGAATTTATCGCAACTAACCCCGATTTAAGATGTCCTGTAAGTTTCGGTTATGTGCCTGATTGTGCGGCTATATGTACTATGCTGGAGTATGCTACAGGCAGGAAACCTATATATATAGGTAAGCCTGAGCCTACTATGGTAGATATAGTCAGACGTAAGTATGGGTATACTAAAGAAGAAACTATAGTTATTGGGGATAGAATTTATACTGATATTGCAAGCGGCTTGAATGCAGGGGTTACGGCGGTGTGTGTGCTTACTGGAGAAGCTACTGTTTCGGATATTACAGAGGGGGACATTAAACCTACCTATACATTAAGTGGTGTTAAAGATATGATTGATATGTTGTAACTTGCATAAAATGTAAGAATTAACATGATGTACAGGGCGAGCATAAAAGCTCGCCTGTTTTATTTCCTATGTTTTTCTGTGTTTTTATGTTTTTTCGAAAAAGCTGGGGAATAATAGGATATAAAAGGGAAAAGCGACACTCTGGGGAGTGTCGCTTAATCAAAATATGAGGGGAGATAGAAAGAATAACTTTGCTATCTGTTATATAATTTACTATAAAAATGTGTTTAAAATGTGTTTAGTTTATGAAAGAATTATAAAATGCCGTATAAACTTATAAAAACTTCGGTCTTAAGGTTGATAAAATATGATTTTGTAGTATAATTAAGTGGTTAAATTATGTAAATTTTGTCCAAGGTAGGAATGATATGAGTAATAGAAACTATACAAGCAGGAACAGAAATAGCAGTTCCGCTAGAAATACGTCAGGAAACAGAAATGCAAGAAGTTCATCATCTAATAGTTCAAGGAATATTTCAAGAGGAACTTCGGGAAGTTCAAGTGGTTCATCAAGTAGCAGAAATAGTACGACTGCGAGAAATATGTCAGTAAACAGCAGTAGAATTAATAAGAAAAAAAGAAAAAGAAGAAATCGCATATTAAGAAATGTGGGATATATATTGAGTCTTATTTTGCTTGTAATCACTATCGTGTTTATTGTGTTTATGAATAAGGTCAATCTTTTGCCGGGAAGTTATGAAGTGCTTATTGCAGCCCTTCTTATTCTTATAGCAGCATTTGTGTTTGTAACACAGCGTTGGGTAGGAATGGGTATATTTACGAAGATACTGGCCGTTATATTAAGTGTGGTTTTGATAGTTGGTACTGTATATCTGAATGCTACAGAGAAAGCACTTAAAAAGATGTCTAATACCACAACGGTTACTTCTGTAGTCGGCGTTTACGTACTCAAAGACAGTGGGTATGATAATATATTGAAGCTTGACAAAGCAGAATGTGGCAAACTTTCAACTCTTGATAAAGAGAATACGGATAAATTAGTGCAGCATATTGCTGATGATTCAAAGATTTCTCTTAATTATAAGGAGTATGATGGTATTGCTCAGATGGTAGAAGCCCTATATTCGGGCTCTGTAGAAGCTATCATATTTAATGACAGTTATCTTGGAATATTGAAGGATGTTCCTGAGTATAGCAATTTTGAGGAGAAAACTAAGTGTATTTATACACAGAAGTATGAGACTGTGATTGAGAAAGAAGAAGCGCAGCAGACAACTGATGATCATATTATTGCGATGTATATAAGTGGTATTGATGCAAGAAGTGGTGGAGTTAATATTAATAGTAACAGTGATGTTAATATTATATGTATTGCTAACTTTAAGACTCATCAGATATTATTGGTAAATACACCGAGAGATTACTATATTCCTACAAGTGTTTCCAACGGCGCAAAAGATAAGCTGACACATGCGGGTACGTCAGGTGTGGAATGTTCTATGGAGACATTAGAGTTGTTGTATGATACTAATCTGGATTATTACTTTAAAGTTAACTTTACAGGATTTATTCAGATAGTTGACCAGCTTGGTGGAATTACGGTTCATTCAGATTATGATTTTGTAACTACACATGGTGGAGATCATATCGTTAAGGGAAAGAATTATCTTACAGGTAAGCAGGCATTAGGATTTGTAAGAGAGCGTTATGCATTTGCTACGGGAGATAATCAGCGTGGTAAGAATACTATGACTGTTATTAAGGCTTTGGTTAACAAGATGGCTTCATCAGCTATGTTGGCTAATTATACTAATGTATTAAACTCGATTTCTGATTGTATGGTAACCAATATGTCATATGATAAGATAGGAGAAATAGCAAAGCAGCAGCTTAATGGTATGCCTAGCTGGGATGTTCAGCAGTTTAGCGTTGAAGGTACCGGAGCGACAAAGTCAACATATTCATATAAGCCACCAACCTATGTTATGATTCCAAAGCAGGAGACGGTAGATCAAGCTAAGGAATATATAAAGGCTATATGCAATAACGAGATAGTAAAGACACAGTAAGATTTGCCTTAATTGTAGTTTTGTGTTATAATAAAGAATGATATTTTTATAACAATATCAGTAATTGCTATTTCAAGGAGATAATTTATGAAGAGTAATGACGAGATGTTTGACATTAGTGATGAGTTTACCAAGTCGTTAGAGAAACTTGTAGAGGAAGAAACTAATGTTGCTAAAGCGTATGTAAAAAACAACGGTGACGCCATTGCTAAACAGACGGATGGAAAGCAGGAGTCTTCAGATATTAGTAACACTCAGATGTTTGATAGTGAAGAGCTTAAGAAGAATGTCGGTGGAGTTAATATTAGTGATCTTTTGGATGAATCAGAAGAACTTAATATAAGCTCGTCAAGAAAGATGCCGCCTCAAACTTCACAAACAAAGGTAAGAAGTGCGGAAAAGAAAGCTGAAACAAGAAAGAATACCATTATAATCGTAGCTGTTATAACAGTAGTAACTGTTGCTGTTGTAGGTATTATATTGGGAGCGCTTGCGCTGAGCAATAAGAATAAGAACTCATATGCGTTTAATATGGAGCAGGCTAAGGGGTACTACGAAAGTGGTGATTACAGCACGGCACTTAATTATTACAATGTTGCCTATGGTACAGTTGAAGGTAAGAAAGATACTGACCTTATGTATAAGATGTACGAGTGTTACAAGAATACAAAGGACACAGTTATGGCAAAGAATATGCTTGATGACATAATTTCCTATGATAAGTACAACGAGGCTGCTATTAAAGCGTTAGGACATCATTATAGGGACAATGGTAGTGGTGCAGCATTGAATTCTATGCTTGCTCAGTACAGAGGTACACGAGCAGGTGAGTTCATTAAAGAATTTGAGATAGCGGTACCTACTACATCAGAAACACCTGGTGAGTTCTCAAGCGCTATTAAGCTTAGCCTTATTGCTGGTGCAGGATGTAGTATTTACTATACTTTGGATGGTTCTACACCGACTACTGCATCTAATCTGTATTCAGGCGAGATTATTATCGATAAGAATGTTGTTGTTAAAACAATTGCAGTTGATAGTATAGGCGTGGAAAGTGTTGTTGCAGAGTATGAGTACAAGATTAATTATGTTACTCCGGATGGTCCTGTGTTAAGTGTTGAGAGTGGTTTAACAATTGATACGGATACTGTCCTTAGGATTACTAATCTTAAAGATGGTGATACAGCATACTATACAGTGGATGGTACTACACCTACAACGAGTTCTTATAAGTACGAGGATGGTATAAAGCTTGAAAAGGGTAGTTTTATCGTTTCTTTGGTTATTATAAGCGCAACAGGTGATACAAGTAAGATTACAAGATATACCTATATTGTTAATGAGGTTAAGATATATACTTATGAAGAGTGTGTTGATATTCTCAAAGAACGTATGAAAGGGCTTAATATCTTGAGCGAAGATGGAAAGACGACGACAGGCGGAGATAAAGTATCATTTTTGTATGAGTCAAAGCAGACTATAGATGAAGCAGAGATGTACATCATAGAATATATAGTCAAACCATCAAGTGGCACAGGAACAAAAGGATATTACGGTGTAAGTACAAAGGGCGGTAGTTGCTACAAGATAACTATCAGCGACGGTAAGTATTCAGCCGTTAAATATTAATAACTATACTATATCGAAAGGGGTATTAAAATGTATAAGATTTTAAAGGCCGAGAAACTGGCAGAGAAGATTTATCTTATGGATGTTGAAGCACCTAGAGTAGCAAAGCATTGTTTACCGGGACAGTTCATCATCGTTAAGATGGATGAGAAGGGGGAGAGAATTCCTCTTACAATCTGTGACTATGATAGTGAGAAGGGAATTGTTACTATTGTATTCCAGATAGTTGGCGCTTCTACAGAGAAGATGTCATATATGAAGGCGGGAGATGCATTTTCTGACTTTGTAGGTCCATTAGGATGTGCTTCAGAGCTTATCTCTGAAGATATTGAAGAGTTAAAGAAGAAGAGTATTATATTTATTGCCGGTGGTGTTGGTACAGCACCTGTTTATCCACAGGTTAAGTGGATGCATGAGCATGGCATTGATGTTGATGTAATCGTTGGAGCTAAGAATAAGGATTTACTTATTTTAGAGAAGGAGATGGAGGCAGTTGCCGGTAATCTCTACATAACAACAGATGATGGAAGCTATGTAAGAAAGGGTATGGGTACAGATGTACTTAAAGACCTTGTTAACAATCAGGGAAAGAAGTATGACCTTTGTGTAGCTATCGGACCATTGATTATGATGAAGTTTGTCTGTCTTCTTACTAAGGAGTTAGGTATTCCGACTATCGTAAGTATGAATCCTATTATGGTTGATGGTACAGGTATGTGTGGTGCTTGTCGTCTTCAGGTTGGTGAAGAGATTAAGTTCGCATGTGTAGATGGACCAGAATTTGATGGACATTTGGTTGATTTTGACCAGGCTATGAAGCGTCAGCAGATGTATAAGACTGAAGAGGGCAGAGCAATGCTTAAGGTTCTCGAAGGTGATACACATCACGGCGGATGCGGAAACTGCAACGATTAGGAGGAGTGTTAAGATGGATGTATTAAAGAAAGTTCCAGTCAGAGAGCAGGCTCCTGACGTAAGAAACAAGAATTTTGATGAAGTATGTCTCGGATACAACAAAGAAGAGGCTATGGAAGAAGCTACAAGATGTATTAACTGTAAGAATGCTAAGTGTATTCAGGGTTGCCCTGTATCAATTAATATCCCGGGATTTATTTCACAGGTTAAGGAAGGCAATATTGAAGAGGCTTACAAGATTATCAGTCAGTCTTCAGCACTTCCAGCTGTTTGTGGTCGTGTTTGTCCACAGGAAAGCCAGTGTGAGGGTCAGTGTATTCGTGGTATTAAGGGTGAGCCAATCTCTATTGGTAAACTTGAAAGATTTGTTGCAGATTGGGCTAGAGAGAATGGTGTTAAGCCTCAGGGTGCTACAGAGAAAAAGGGTAAGAAGGTTGCTGTAATCGGCTCAGGTCCTGCTGGACTTACATGTGCAGGAGATCTTGCAAAGATGGGTTACGATGTAACTATTTTCGAGGCTCTTCATGAGGCAGGTGGAGTACTTGTTTATGGTATTCCGGAGTTCCGTCTTCCAAAGCAGTCAGTTGTTGCAAGTGAAATCGAGAATGTTAAGGCTCTCGGCGTACAGATTGAAACTAATGTGGTTATTGGTAAGTCAGTTACTATTGACCAGCTTATTGAGGAAGAAGGCTTTGATGCTGTATTTATCGGTTCAGGTGCCGGACTTCCTAAGTTTATGGGTATTCCGGGTGAAAATGCTAATGGTGTATTCTCTGCTAATGAGTACCTTACAAGAAGTAACCTTATGAAGGCATTCAGAGATGATTATGATACACCTATTTCAATGTGTAAGAAGGTTGCAGTTGTTGGTGGTGGTAATGTTGCTATGGTTGCTGCAAGAACTGCTTTAAGACTTGGTGCTGAAGTACATATTGTGTATAGAAGAAGTGAAGCAGAGCTTCCAGCCAGAGTTGAGGAAGTTCATCATGCTAAGGAAGAGGGCGTTATATTTGACGTTCTTACTAACCCTGTTGAGATTCTTACAGATGAGAACGGTTGGGTTAAGGGTATGAAGTGTGTTAAGATGGAACTTGGTGAGCCTGATGCTTCAGGCAGAAGAAGACCTGTAGAGGTTGCCGGTTCAGAGTTCGTTATTGACCTTGACGCAGTTATTATGTCACTTGGTACATCACCAAACCCACTTATTTCTTCGACTACAAAGGGTCTTGATATTAATAAGTGGCAGTGTATCGTTGCAGAGGAAGCAACAGGTAAGACATCTAAGGATGGTGTATATGCCGGTGGTGATGCTGTTACTGGTGCAGCTACAGTTATTCTTGCCATGGGTGCAGGTAAGGCTGGTGCTAAGGGTATTGATGAGTACCTTTCTAATAAGTAATTAATAATTGATTTATTCAAGCAAGTGGCGTTGCCCAACGCTACTTGCTTGAAGTTATGTAAAGATACTGTTAAAAATTGGGTATAATATAAAGGAACTAATATTAAAAATTAACTACTAAGAGGTTTGTTGTGAAACATGTATTTATAATCGGCTCAAAGGGAATCCCGGCTAAATATGGTGGCTTTGAAACATTTGTAGATAAATTAACTGAAAAGCAAGTCGATAAAAATATTAAGTATCATGTGGCTTGTATGGCCGATAATGATGATGAATTCGAATATAACGGTGCTCATTGCTTCAATGTAAAGGTGCCTAATATAGGTCCGGCAAAGGCTGTTTACTATGATTTAGCGGCATTTGCATACTGCAATAAGTACATTAAGAAGAATAATATAGACAATGCAATTGTGTATGTTTTGGCATGCAGAATTGGACCATTTATTAAGCGTTATAAAAAGCAGCTTAACAAAATGGGTGGATGTCTTATGGTTAACCCTGACGGACATGAATGGAAGAGAGCAAAGTGGAACTGGGCTATAAGAAAGTATTGGAAATTCTCAGAGAAACTTATGGTAAAGCATGCAGAGCTCCTTATATGTGACTCCAAGAATATTGAGAGTTATATCAAAGAAGATTATAAGAAATATTCGCCTAAGACGACATTTATTGCTTATGGTGCGGATATTGTGAAGTCTAAGTTAAATAATGATGATATGGACTGGCAAGAATGGTGTGACAAGCATCAGGTTAAAGCAAGAAAATATTTCCTTGTTGTAGGAAGATTTGTGCCTGAGAATAACTATGAGACTATGATTAGGGAGTTTATGAAGTCGCATACTGACAAGGATTTTGTTCTTATAACTAATGTTGAACAGAATAAATTTTATAACGAACTCAAAGAAAAGACAGGTTTCGACAAGGACAATCGTATAAAATTTGTTGGTACGGTTTACAATCAGGAACTGTTAAAGAAGATTAGAGAGGAAGCATTTGCATATTTCCACGGACACGAGGTTGGTGGTACTAATCCTAGTTTGTTGGAAGCCTTGGCATCTACCGACATTAACCTTTTGGTGGATGTTGGATTTAACAGAGAAGTTGCTGAGGATGGGGCTCTTTACTGGAGTAAGGAAGAAGGTTCTTTAGCCGGTATTATCGATAACTCAGATAAGTTGGATGTCCAGCAGATTGAGGAGTATGGCTGTAAGGCAAAGAACAGAATTACAGAGGCTTATCAGTGGACGCAAATCGTACAGGAGTATGAGAATACATTTATAGGAGCATAATGATGAAGATAGTATCAGTGCACAATTATCATCGAACAGGGTCAGCAAGTGGCGATGACCAGGTGTTTCGTAACGAGACAGAATTGCTTAGACGACATGGACATGAGGTTGTGAATTATTCTGTTAAGAATGATAGTTTTGATAATGCGGGTGTTTTTGGAAAGATAGCTGCTACATTTGGTATGCTTTGGTCATTTAAGCATTACAAAGGATTGCGTGAAGTAATTAGAAAGGAAAAGCCGGAAGTTGTTCATGTGCATACATTTTTTCCGCTTTTATCACCATCTATATTGTATGCTGCCAAGAAAGAGGGCGTTAAGGTTGTGGCGACACTGCATGATACAAGATTTGTGTGCCCTTGCGCCAGTTCTTTAAGAGGTACCGAACTTTGCAATAAGTGTGGTGATGGTGGTTATCTTCGTATGGTGAAGTATGGTTGCTTTAAGAATTCAAGACTTCAGAGCTTTATTGTGGCACTTATATTTAAGTATCATAGAATTAGAAAAAGCTTTTATAAGCAGATAGACACTTATGTTTGCCTCAATGATAATCAAATATCACTGCTTAAGGGTATAGGATTTGATGAGAAAAAGATAGTAAAGAAGTATAATTTTGTGTCAGATGAAAGTGCGTCAGTTGTCAAGAAACAATGGGATAACCTGCCTGACAGATATGTAGTTTTCTATGGAAGAATAGGTGAGGAAAAGGGGATAAGAACCCTTATGAGTATCTGGAACCGGATACAGGACATACCGTTGGTGGTTATGGGTGGTGGTCCATTGGAAGAGGAGTTTTCTAAGTGGGCAAAGGAAAAAGATAATGTACATTTTCTTGGATATACACAACATATGGAATGCTTGTCAATAGTAGCAGGAGGAGAGTTTGTAATATTCCCTTCTATATGGTATGAAGGTTGTTCTATGGTTGAGATAGAGACGGAGAGCCTTTGTAAAGGTATATTGGCCACGGACTTGGGATTCTCTGCGGAAGCTATAACCGACGGTTACAATGGATATAAAGTAAAGTTGGGCGATGTGGATGGTTTTGTTAAGATGGTAAGATTCTTATGGGAAAGACCGGAACATTGCAGAGAAATTGGTGTTAATGCACGTAAGGATTATGAAGAGAAGTATACTGCAGAGCAGAATTATCGTCAGTTGATTGAGATATATAAAGGTTAAAGGATTAGTCTATGAAAATTTGCTATATAATACTACATTTTAAGAATATGTCTGTAACTGAGAATTGTCTTGAATCAATTAAGAAGATTATGGGAAAAGACAGCAGTATTGTTGTTGTTGACAATGGGTCAGGTAATTGCAGTGGAGAATCTTTGAAGGAAAAGTACAGAGAGGATTCTAATTGTCATGTGTTGTTGCTGGACTCCAATTTAGGATTTTCTAAGGGGAATAATTACGGTTATCAGTATGCTAAAGAGCATATTAATCCGGATATAATGGTTGTTGCCAACAATGATGTTCTGTTTGAACAGACTGATTTTGAAGAAAAACTGATAGAGATTGCAAAGACGCATAAGTATGCTCTTATTGGTCCGGATATTCTGGTTACTCATAATAAGGAACACCAGAATCCACTGTTCTTGAAACCTACTACAGCAGAGGAAGAAAGGGCTGAGGTGGAGAAGTATAAGTATTATCAGGAGAATCCTCTTAAGTTTGTAAGAAGACTTAAACTTCATGCGTTTAAAGGTCGATTACTTTCAAGTTCATCTATTATTAGAAAGTTGAACAGGGTAGTAAGGGGCAAGGAAGAAATTGATTTTCGCAGAGAATATAAAGATGTTGGTTTGCAAGGGGCTTGCATAATTGTTACCAGACAATTTTCTGATAATGAGGATAAAATTTTTGAACCGGAGCTGTTTCTATATTGTGAGGAAATGTTTTTATACCATAGATGCATTAAGAAAGGATATAGCATTTTATATACTCCAAAGATTAGTGTTAAACATGAAGAATCAGCTTCTTTTAAAAGTCAAGGTATTAATCTTGAGGAACGGATGAAATTTATGCTAAAGCATCAAGTAATTGCACACGATATGTTAAGGCAGTATTTGGAAGATAATAAATAAGACAAGGTAATTAGGAGCAAAAGTAATGAAGGAAATCACAATATCACTGATGTATGTGTTTAGACAGTTTGCAAAGTTTTTTTCAGACAGATATTCAACAACTCTTGCAGGAAATGTTGACCCGTTTTATTTGTTTGGAGTATTGTATGTTCTTAGAGAGCGACGTAAAAAGCGAATATTGGAAGCGTTTATTGTGGTGGTGGGGTTGGCGTCTTATGCGTTGTTGCAATTTTTAATTATTGATCAGTTAAGCGTACCCAAAATGATTATAAATGTTATAAAAATATTTATATGTTATCTTGTTTTCAGGTATGCGGTAGATAATGCTGATAGGTTTGATGCGGGAAAGATTATTATTTCGACTACATGTCTGTTTGCATTGCTTACAATATTTGCTTTAATATTTTCAGGAACGGATGTTTTTTGGCGTCTTAATGATTTTGTTAATAATTTTACCCAGACAAGATTACAGCTGTTTTATGTAGAGCCAAGCGAATTAGGATATCATCTTTTACTTATTATGTTGCCACTTGGCGGCATATTCATGCTTAGTAAGAGTTGTGGAGTTAAGATTGCAAGCATAGCTCTTGTATTGGTCAATGCAATTGTTTTATATCTGGCTATGCCTATGGGAGCTATAGCCATAGGTGCTGTTGCTGTATTTATTATGATTGCATATGATTTTATATTAAGACCTGATAAGAACAAGATGAGGATATATCAGATCTTTTTTGTTATGGGATTCCTTGCCTTGTGGGTTCTTATCTATATTGGTAATCCTCTGGTCATGAGAATTATATTTACTCTGATGGGAGAGGATTCATCCAGCAATTATAGAGTTGGACTGAGTTTCAATGTGTTAAAGCACAGTCTTGTGGATTATAATTTTATTGGTTGTGGTTTCGGTAATCAGAACACAGAACAGTTTATAGAATCTTATAGTGATCTTGGTATGGTTCAGGTAGTTGTTAATTCATTTATATACTTTATTATCGAGACAGGAATTTTAGGAATTATAGTAATAGGAACTATTATAGCTGTTCTGATTATAAAGTCTGTTAAGGATAAATCAGTTATAAAGTTGGGATTGTCTGGATTTATAATAATTTATTCATTTCTTGGAGGACATTTTACTAGTGCACTTACATGGATTGCATATGGTGTTATTTGTTCTAAAATCAAGGATGAGGATATTGTAGAGCAATTTGAGAAAATGTATCAGTATTTGAAAGTAAACTTGTTTGAGAAACGATTGAAGCCGATGTTTTCTCATAAATCAGAAAGAAAGGGTATATAATGAAGATTTGCTATGTTTTGCCAAAGTTTACAAGACAACCAATAGGCGGCTATAAAATGGTGTTTGAGTATGCTAATCGCCTTGCGGATAGAGGCCATGAAGTGAGCCTGTTGTTTCTTAATGATGATGCGCTTAGAAAGTTTAAGGTGCCTCGGTTTGTAAAAAATATAGCATGTAATTATATTACATCTGTAGAGCCTAAATGGTTTCCGCTTAATCCTTCTATAAAGAAGTATTCTAATCTAAAAAAAGGATATCTGAAAACTATGAGCGATCAGGATGTAGTTGTTGCTACTGGGATACAGACTGTAGAAGAGGTTAAGGATAATTTTGTCAATTCTAGAAAGTACTATTATATACAGGGGTATGAGAACTGGAATTGCACAGATGACTATGTAAAACAGACATATGGATATGGATTTAAAAATGTAGTTGTATCAACCTGGTTGAAGAAAATAGTGGATGAGTATTCGTTAGAGCCATCTAAACTTATTAAGAATCCGTTAGATATAGATATTTATAAAAGAAAGATATTGCAGAGTGATAGAAAAAATCACTCAATAGGACTTTTGTATCATGAAGAAGAGTGTAAAGGTGTAAAGTACGCAATAGAAGTTATTTACAAGCTTAAGGAGCGTTATCCTGACCTTGAAGTTGACATGTTTGGAATGTTTCCAAGACCTGAAAATTTACCTGAATGGTTTAATTATAAGCGAGGTGCAAGTCAGATGGAAACTGTTGAGATATATAATAAGGTTCAGGTATTTCTTTGTGCTACCATAGAGGAAGGTTACGGTTTGACCGGTCTTGAGGCTATGTCCTGTGGTGCTTGTCTTGTATCCACTGCGTATAAGGGCGTTTTAGAGTATGCCAAGGACGGATACAATGCTTATCTTGCACCGGTAAAAGATGTGGATGCATTGTATAATCATGTTGTGAGTCTTTTTGAAGATGATAAAGAACGGGAGCGAATCTCCGACAATGGTGTAAATTCTGTTAAGGATATGAATTGGAAAGAGGCTGTTAATAAGCTGGAAGTGATATTGCAAGAAGGAGTATAAGATAATGAGAGAAAAGTATAAGTATTTAGGTACGAATACTTTGATATTTGCTATAAGTTCTTTTGGTACTAAGTTTCTATCTTTTTTTTTAGTACCTCTTTATACCAATGTACTTACAACGCAGGAGTATGGTGTTGCCGATATTATATCCACAACAGCTATGCTTATGATGTATGTATTTACTCTAAATATTGCGGAAGCAGTGTTGAGATTCGCACTGGACAAGAAGGAAAAGCAGGAGGATATTCTTGGCTATGGCATAAGAATTATCTTAAAGGGCAGTTTGCTTTTAATAACGGTACTTTCATTAGTCTATTTTATAGGCTTTATTGATTGGCCGGTGGAGTACTATGTGTTTGTATTCTTTAATTTTCTTACACCGGCACTGTATCAGTTGCTCACAAACTACTTAAGAGCAGTGGACAAGGTTAAAGAAGTTGCCGTAGCTGGTATTATTTCCTCAGTGGCACTTATATCCTGCAATATTATATTCCTTCTGGTTATTAAGACAGGAATATATGGCTATATGATTTCGTTGTTTTTGGGACCGCTGGTGGCAGTTGTGTACTGTTTCTTTGTTATAGGCTTGTCTCCAGCTGCATATGTAAAAAAGCAGAATAGTAAAGAATTCTATAAGTCTATGTTAGCATATTCCATGCCATTAATATTTAATAGTTTGGCTCTTTGGATTAATGCATTCCTGGACAAATATTTTATAACTGCATTATGTGGAGTAGACCAGAATGGTGTTTATGCTGTAGCTTACAAGATACCAACCATTCTTACTACTTGTTACACGGTGTTTTCTCAGGCATGGAATCTGTCGGCAGTTAAAGAATTTGATAAAGATGATTCGGATGGTTTTTTTTCAAGTACTTATTCCGTGTATAATTCCCTGATTGTGTGTGTCTGTAGTGGATTAATACTTATTAATGTTCCTATGGCAAAGGTGCTTTATGCGAAAGACTTCTTTGAAGCTTGGAATTATTCTTCGGTGTTGTTGATTTCAACTATGTTTAATGCTATGACCAGTTTCTTAGGCAGCGTCTTTGTAGCGGTAAAGAATAGTAAGATTATTGCATTAACAACTATAGTGTCAGCTTTGGTAAATGTGGTGCTTAATATACTACTCATACCGGTGATGGGAGCTATGGGGGCGGCTATAGCTACTACAGTCACATATGCTGCATTGTGGCTGGTTAGGCTGATTATGTCAAAGAAGTATATTAATATCCGTGTTAATCTGCTTAAAGATGTATTGGCTTATGTGTTACTGGCAGTACAGGTTGTATTTGAACAGACAGAGGGACATGGATATATAGGACAGTTGGTAGTATTGGCTGTTATAATGTTTATATACAAGAATAATATAGTTAAGATATTAAACATAGTCTTTTTGAAGATAAAAGGAAAGAAAGCGATATGAATAAGATTAAGAAAGTATTGATGGAGTTTAAAGAAAAAGGCTTCTCACAAATCATGAAGCATATAAAAAGCTTTTTAAAAAACATAATGTTTTTCAAAGTGATCTGGCCTTTGGAAAAAAAGATTATGAAGCTTATAGGTAAGGTTATAGGTAAGAAACCACTCAAAGATTCTATTGTTATCGAGAGCCACAATGACTTTGACTGCAACGGTGGAGCTTTTTACAATTATCTTATAGAACATGGGTACAATAATAAGTACCATATAGTCTGGCTTATAAAGAATAAGTTAAATAATAAGCTTCCTGCCAATGTAAAAGCCTATAAATTAACGCGATTTTCTTTATGGAAGTGTTGTGCTATTGCTAGAGCAAAATACATTCTAAGCGATGACTTTATTACGGAAAAGGTGAGACCGGACCAGAAGACATTTTATTGTACTCATGGCGGATGTACATTTAAGAATGTTAAGGGATTAATAGTGGTTCCGGAATCAATAGATTATATACTGTCTTCTTCAAAAAGCTACGACCCATATATATGTGATAATTTCTCTATACCATATCCTAACGACAGAATGCTTCATCTTGGCTACCCGTCCAATGATATTTTGTTTAATAAGGAGATTAAAAAACTAGAGGGAATAACTGGTAAGTCTTATAAAAAGACTATTCTTTGGATGCCTACATTTAGAAAGAGTTGTGGTGTTGCTTCTAGAGTTGATACAACTAAAGAGTTGGAATTAGGGATTCCTATGTATGAGACGGTTGAGCAGGTAGCAGAGCTTAACGAATATCTTAAAGCTTATGATTCCCTGTTGATTATTAAACTTCACCCAAGACAGGATTTGTCTTCTGTGGACAGACTCTTTGGTTTTAGCAATATTCTTGTTCTTACAGGAGATAAAGTTAAGGAATTAGGAATAGATACCTATGAGCTTATGGCGGAAGCGGATGCACTTCTTAGTGATTACAGTTCTTCTGCTTACTCATATATTCTTACAAACAGGCCAATCGGTTTTGTTTTGGCGGATCTTGATGATTATAAGTTAGGGTTTAGTGTGAAAGATTTTGATAAGTTCCTTCCAGGAGACAAGATATATACAGTGCAAGATATGGAAAGATTTATTCAAAATGTTCTTGCTGACAATGACAGTTATAAGGAAGAGCGAACAGAATTTATTAAATGGCTCTATGAATATCAGGATGATAAAGCTAGTGAGAGGCTGGCGGAGTTTATGGGATTAAATGATTAGGGGATTTGTTAGTGTTATGTATTAGTTAAGCCGGAGGACTTACCTCCGGCTTAATTCATATCAATTATTCATTGTCTGTGTCGTCTGCGTCATCGCTGTCATCAGAAGTCTCGTTATTAGAATCAGAAACCTCATCTTCATACTCTTCATCTTCCTCAGCCTTCGCAGCTTCTTCCTCAGCTAAAGCACGCTCGATAACATGAAACATTTCTTCGATGTATTCATCTACAATGTTATCTACAAGGTCGTTAGGTGCATCAGGGAATTCAGTCTTAACAGCCTTTGTGATAAATGCGCTTCTTTCAAAGTACTTAAGCTCTGATGGTACACCCTCGCTGTCAAATGAAGCGTCAACAACCTCAGGGATAATGTGGGAGTCAACCCACTCTCTAATATCTTCAGTGTAGTCAGCCTCGGACTTAATCTTGTTCTTAACCTTTTTAGCAGCCTTTAAAGAATAGATAGCGATGCCAATAAAGATAACAAAAAGAACAGTAAATGATATGTATATAACCATAGATTGTGTGTCTCTTCCGGTTATTACCTTGATAACTTCAAACCAGTTAAGTATCAGGAATACAATTCCACCGATACCGCAGAGTAAAAATGTGATAGCAGTAGACATATTGTCCTTATACTTTTCAACAGAGTGCTCGAAGTTCAGACCGCTTGTGAATTCGTTAATATTAACAGCTTGTTCTTCAGCAGCTTTAGTGTCTTCGCTTAGAAGTTCATCTTTAAGTAAATCCTTTTTAAGTGATTCTTCCTTTTTCTTTGATTTCATAATTAACATATTCCTCCATATAGATTTAGTCGCATTAAGCTGTTTTGTAGAGCTTTTACGACAAAATTTGCTCATTTGCACAATTATATATGAAAAATGTGAAAAAAGAAAGAACAAAATGCCACATTTGTGATAAAATTATAAAGATGACAAAAAGGAGTAGTGATATATGGATTATTCAATTCTTGTTGTAACAGGTGGCAATGTTGATTATGAGTGGGCTAAGCAGTGGCTTTGTGGTAAAGAATATGCCTGCGTTATAGCGGCGGACAGCGGTTTGGAGCATATTAAGATACTGGGTCTTAGGCCGGATTATATATTGGGCGATTACGATTCTGTAAGACCAAAACTATTGGATGCATACAGAGATTCCGTTGAAACAGTGGTTTATCCAAAGGAAAAGGATTTTACGGATACACACCTTGCGATACTTGCTGCTATTAACCGAGGTGCATCTAAGATAGATATTATTGGTGCTACAGGAACACGTCTTGATCATATGCTGACTAATGTGAATGTGTGTAAGGCAGCATTAGAGGCGCAGGTAGAATGTTGTATATATGATGCTAATAATAAGATATACCTTGTGGATGACAGTACGAGTCATACTATAAAGAAGTGCGAACAGTATGGAGATTATGTATCCATTATACCTTTAACAGAAATGGTAGTGCTGTCTCTTACGGGCTTTAAGTATCCGCTGGATAGGTATGAATTAAAACAGGGGCTTAGTATATGCCAAAGTAATGAAATATCAGAAGATGAATGTGTTATCAATATTCATAGTGGAATTGCTGTGGTAATAGAAGCGAGAGATTAGTTTCTTTAATATTTCTTAGCCAAAAAAACCACAAAATATAGTATTTTTGTACAAGGAAAGGGTTGTATTTTGTAAGATTTTGTTATAAAATAAACAATAGCTATTTTAAATTATATAGGAGGTCTCGAGAATGAGTAACACTACAATGGTGTCTGCTAGAATGAGAATTGAATCGATTCTTGATGACAGCAGTTTTGTTGAAATCGGTGCCGGAGTTAAGGCAAGAGCGACTGATTTTAACATTCAGGAGAATGCAGCGTTATCTGACGGTGTAATCACAGGATATGGAGTTGTTAATGGTAATCTTGTTTACATTTACAGCCAGGATGCTTCTGTGATGAATGGTACTGTTGGTGAGATGCATGCAAAGAAGATTACAGCTCTTTACAACATGGCCCTTAAGATGGGTGCACCTGTTATAGGTCTAATTGATTGTGCAGGTTTAAGACTTCAGGAGTCTACAGATGCACTTGCAGGTTTTGGTGCAATCTATAAGAGAATGTCTATGGCGTCAGGTGTTGTTCCACAGATTACAGCAGTTTATGGCAACTGCGGTGGTGGACTTGCAGTGCTTTCAGCACTTTCTGACTTTACATTTATGGAAGAGAAGAATGGTAAGTTTTTTGTTAACAGCCCTAATGCATTGGATGGCAATTACGCTGAGAAGCTTGACACAGCAAGTGCTAAGTTTGCGGCTGAGGCTGGTACAGTAGATTTTGTAGGAGATGCAGAGACAATCGCTAATGGTATCAGACAGCTTGTTTCTATGCTTCCTGCTAACAATGAGGATGAGGCTTACGCAGACTGCGAGGATGATCTTAACAGAGCTTGCCCAGATATGGCAGCTGAGATTGCAGATGCAGCATTGGCACTTTCTGATATTGCTGATGACAATATGTTTGTTGAAGTTAAGTCAGAGTTTGCTAAGGATATGGTAACAGGCTTCATTAAGATTAATGGTGCTACTGTTGGTTGTGTGGCTAACAGAACAGTTGTATATGATGAGAACGGTGAAGCAGCAGAGAAGTTTGCTCCTGTACTTACAGTTAAGGGTGCAAGAAAGGCAGCTGAGTTCGTTGAGTTCTGCGATGCATTCGAGATTCCTGTTCTTACACTTACTAATGTTAAGGGCTTCGAGGCAAATGTTTGCGCAGAAAAGCATATTGCTAAGGCCGTTGCTAAGTTGACATATGCATTTGCTAACGCAACAGTTCCTAAGGTGAATGTAATCACTGGTGAAGCTTACGGCAGTGCTTATGTTGCTATGAATTCTAAGACACTTGGTGCTGATATGACTTATGCATGGGATACAGCAAGTATCGGTATGATGGATGCTAACCTTGCTGCTAAGATTATGTATGCAGACGAGGTTGCAGCTTCAGCAGATGCTAATGCAACTATAGCAGCTAAGGCAGCTGAGTATGCAAACTTGCAGTCAAGCGTTGAGTCAGCAGCAGCAAGAGGCTATGTTGATACTGTTATTAAGGCAGAGGATACAAGAAAGTATGTTGCAGCAGCACTTGAGATGCTTTATACAAAGAGAGAGGATCGTCCAATGAAGAAGCATGGCACGGTTTAATGTAGAGGTGAGACAATATGAAGAATTTGCATTTTAAAAAGTTCTCACTGTTGCTTTGTATGATGTTATGTATATTAGGTCTTACGGCTTGTTCTAATACAACAATTTCGTCTGATGCAGCTAAAGAGTCAACTAAGCAGAAAGAGTTGAAAGCCTGCACAGAAGAGATTAAGACCTGGGCTACGGATATGATTAATTTCCTTGATGATACAGCGGATGATAAAATCAAGGAATATGCAGAGAATTCAGATACACTTGATGCGGTTAACAAGAAAGATTACATTGTTAATCCGGGTGGTATGAATGTTGCAACAGTTGAGTTTTACAATGGTTGGGTAAAGTCTAGAGAAGATTTAGGTGAGTTAAAGAAGATAGATAGCATAGAAGTTGCTATTAGTGATGAAGTTGGCGAACTTTGTATGGTTACAGTTAATGCGACTTATGCTAATAGAACCTGTGTGTTTGAAATAACAGTTGACGAAGATTTAAATCTTGTGAGTGGTGCCATCAATCCAACTTATACAATACCTGAGAAGATGACTAAGGCTGCTATGAATACCTTAATCGGTATGGGCACAGTTATTGTTGTTCTTGTGTTTATTGCATGGATTATTAGTATGCTTAAGTACGTGGATCCATTGGTGGCTAAGGTTACTAAGATTACTAAGCCATTCTTTGATGGAATTAAGAGTTTCTTTAGAAATCTCTTTAAGAAGAAAGATAAGGCACCAAGTGAAGAAGAAAAGGCAAGCGTTGATAATGCTATTGCACAGATTGTTTCTAATGAGACAAGTGAGGCTGATGATCTTGAGCTTATTGCAGTAATTGCAGCGGCTATTGCAGCTTCAGAAGGCAGAACTTCTACAGATGGACTTATTGTTCGTTCAATTAGAAGAAGATAATTTAAGAATTAATGGAGGATTTATAGATATGAAGACTTATACAATTACTGTTAATGGTAACGTATATGATGTTACAGTAGAGGAAGGACAGACAAGTGGTGCAGTAGCAGCTCCTGTTAAGGCTGCGGCTCCAAAGGCAGCTCCAAAGGCAGCTCCGGCTCCAGCAGCTGGTGGTGCGGCTGGTGCAGTTAAGGTTGAGGCACCTATGCAGGGTAAGATATTAAAGCTTAATGCTACTGTTGGTGCAACAGTTAAGAAGGGTGACTGCGTAGTTGTTCTTGAGGCTATGAAGATGGAGAATGAAATCTTTGCACCACAGGATGGAACAGTTGCTTCAGTTGAGTGTTCAGTAGGCGATACAGTAGAAACTGGTAAAGTTTTAGTAACGATGAACTAATCAGTGATTACTGATAGATGAAACATTTAAACTGGAGGTTTGAAAAATGGATTATATAATTACAACATTAGGAAATTTAATCCAACAGTCAGCATTTTTTGGCCTTACATGGGGCAATTATTTGATGATTGGTGTTGCTTTATTTTTCTTATATTTGGCTATTAGAAAAGAATACGAACCTCTGCTTTTAGTACCTATTTCATTTGGTATGCTGCTTGTTAATATGTATCCGGACATTATGATGTCTATTGAGGAGTCAAACAGCGGCGTAGCAGGTTTGTTACATTATTTCTACTTAATGGATGAGTGGAGTATTTTGCCATCACTTATTTTCTTAGGTGTTGGTGCTATGACAGACTTTGGTCCACTTATCGCTAACCCAAAGAGCTTTTTGCTTGGTGCAGCAGCTCAGTTTGGTATTTTTGCAGCTTATATTATGGCTATCTTTATGGGATTCCCTGATAAGGCTGCCGCAGCTATTTCTATTATCGGTGGTGCTGATGGCCCTACATCTATCTTCCTTGCAGGTAAGCTTGGACAGACTAAGTATATGGGACCTATTGCTGTAGCGGCATATTCATATATGTCACTTGTACCTATTATTCAGCCACCTATTATGAAGGCTTTGACAACTAAGAAGGAAAGAGCTATTAAGATGGGACAGTTAAGACCTGTTTCTAAGCTTGAGAAGATTCTTTTCCCTATCATCGTTACTATCGTTGTAACACTTATTCTTCCTACAACAGCACCACTTGTTGGTATGCTTATGTTAGGTAACTTGTTTAAGGAGTCAGGTGTAGTTGGTAAACTTACAGAAACAGCTTCAAATGCTCTTATGTACATTGTAGTTATCTTGCTTGGTACATCAGTAGGTGCTACAACAAGCGCAGAAGCATTCCTTAACCTCGACACATTAAAGATTGTTGCACTTGGTCTTATTGCGTTTGCATTTGGTACGGCTGCAGGTGTAGTTGTTGGTAAGATTATGAATAAGCTTACAGGTGGTAAGATTAATCCGCTTATTGGTTCTGCGGGAGTTTCTGCGGTTCCTATGGCGGCCAGAGTTTCACAGAAGGTTGGTCAGCAGGCTGATCCATCAAACTTCTTGCTTATGCATGCTATGGGACCTAACGTAGCCGGTGTTATTGGTACTGCCGTTGCAGCCGGTGCGTTTATGGCGATGTTTGGAGTTTTATAAATAACGTTGAATTTCATATTTAGATGCCGCTAAAGCGGCAGACAGGAGGAAATATAAATGGGAGTTAAGATTACTGAAACAATACTTCGTGATGCTCATCAGTCTCTTATTGCTACCAGAATGACAACAGAGCAGATGCTTCCTATCATCGAGAAGATGGATAAGGTTGGTTATCATTCAGTAGAGTGCTGGGGCGGTGCTACATTTGATGCATCACTTCGTTTCTTAAAGGAAGATCCATGGGAGAGACTTCGTAAGTTAAGAGATGGTTTCAAGAATACAAAGTTACAGATGCTTTTCAGAGGACAGAATATCTTAGGTTACAATCACTATTCAGATGATGTAGTTGAGTATTTTGTTCAGAAGTCAGTTGCTAATGGTATTGATATTATTCGTATCTTTGACTGCTTCAATGATTTGAGAAACCTTGAGACAGCTGTTAAGGCTGCTAAGAAGGAAAAAGGTCATTCGCAGATTGCGCTTTCTTATACATTAGGTGATGCGTATACACTTGATTATTGGAAAGAGACAGCTAAAAAAATCGAGGAAATGGGTGCAGACTCTATCTGTATCAAGGATATGGCTGGTTTGTTGGTTCCATATAAGGCTACAGAGCTTGTTCAGGCTCTTAAGGAAGGTTCAGATCTTCCAATCCAGCTTCATACACACTACACATCAGGTGTTGCTGCTATGACATATTTGAAGGCAGTTGAGGCTGGTTGTGATGTTATTGATACAGCTATGTCACCATTTGCTATGGGTACAAGTCAGCCGGCTACAGAGGTTATGGTTGAGACATTTAAGGGTACACAGTACGATACAGGTCTTGATCAGAACTTGCTTGCTGAGATTGCTGAGTACTTCCAGCCAATGCGTGAGGAGGCTCTTAAGAGTGGCCTTATGAACACTAAGGTTCTTGGTGTTAATATTAAGACTCTTCTTTATCAGGTACCTGGCGGTATGCTTTCTAACCTTGTATCACAGCTTAAGGAAGCTGGTGCAGAGGATAAGTATCAGGCAGTGCTTGAGGAGATTCCAAGAGTTCGTAAGGATTATGGTGAGCCACCTTTGGTTACACCTTCATCACAGATTGTTGGTACACAGGCTGTTCTTAATGTGCTTCAGGGTGAGCGTTACAAGATGATCACTAAGGAGTCTAAGAAGGTTCTTGCCGGTGAGTTCGGCCAGACAATCAAGCCATTCAATCCGGATGTTGTAAAGAAGGCTATCGGTGATGCTGAGCCAATCACATGCCGTCCGGCTGATAAGATTGAGCCACAGCTTGAGAGCTTCAAGAAGAATCCAATTGTACAGCAGTATGCAAAGCAGGAGGAGGATGTTCTTTCTTATGCATTGTTCCCGGCTGTAGCAGAGGAGTTCTTTAAGTACAGAGAGGCACAGGAGACAAAGGTTGACCCTAAGGCTGCAGATACAGCTAATAAGGCATATCCTGTATAAAAAAGTTTAATATAAGGCACTCTAATGCTGATTTATCACAGCATTGGGGTGCCTTATTGATTTTTGGCAAGATTATGTATATAATATACCCTGTATTGTTGTGATGTTATATAGTGCAATATTATATGTGGAATTATATGAAAAATCTTGCAATGGAGGCAGAAGTGAAAAGGCAAAATAATGTTAAGGTATGCATAGTTGGTGGGGGAAAGATAGGATGCTCTCTTATTGAACAACTTTCAGGTAGTGGTTGTGAAGTTACAGCTATAGATAAAGAGTTGGCGGTTATTAATCGTATATCCACAGCTTATGACGTTATATGTTATCAGGGGAATGGGGCTTCTTATGATTTGCTTGTTGAGGCAGGAGTCAAGGATTGCGATATATTCATTGCTGTTACAGGAGCAGATGAATTTAATATATTAAGCTGCCTTACTGCACACAAGTTGGGGGCTAAGAATACAGTAGCACGTGTGCGAGGTGCGGATTATGCTATGAAGTCGGACTTTTATCGTAATGTGTTCGGACTTTCTATGACTATTAATCCGGAGTTTGCTACAGCACAGGAGATACAGCGATTATTACGATTCCCTGCAGCTACCAGAGTGGAACTTTTTGCTAAGGGGCGTGCAGAGCTTGTAGAGATGAAGGTTGAGAATGACAATAGTGTTGTAGGTAAGAGTTTGTTGGAATTCAACCGTAATATGAAGATTAACCTTCTTATATGTGCTATTGTTAGAGATGGCGAAATTATTATTCCTAAGGGCGAAACTATTATTAATGCAGGGGATGTGCTTTATATAACGGGTGCGCCTAAAGAATTCAGAGATTCATTTAAGAAGATGAATATAAAGTTTAAACCTGTTAATTCGGTTATGATTATGGGTGGAAGTAGGATTGGTTATTATCTTGCTAAAATGTTAGAGAGTAACGGTATTAAAGTAATCCTTATCGAAAAGAAGCATGAAGCGGCGGTGGAATTGGCAGAGATGATTCCTGGGATTACAGTTATGCAAAGTGATGCTATGGAGTATTTTGCCTCTATGTCAGAGTCAGATATTAAGAATACAGACGCTTGTATAGCACTTACTAACAATGATGAATATAATCTGATAACAGCGATGTATGCCAAGTCAAAGAATATTCGTAAAGTAATAACAAAGATGAATTCTAACTCAAGTTTAAAAGAACTTAAAAGAGATGATATAGGTTATGTTTCTAAGGAGAATGCGGCAACTGATATTATAGTAGGATATGCGCGTTCGTTGATGGCTGCTGAAAATATGGATTCCATTGAATCTATGTACAGACTTATGGATGGAAAACTAGAGTTTATGGAATTTTTGGTAAGTACCGACGAGAAGTTTACAGATAAAGCACTGAAGGAACTTAAACTTAAGAAAAATTTGCTGATTGCCTGTGTTATTCGTAACAGACATGCAATTATACCAAGAGGTGATGATGTTATAAAGAAGGGGGATTCTGTGATTGTTGTTACGGTAAATAATCATATTGCCGGATTGCAGGATATATTTGAGGGTTAATGAATTATGAATAAACGTAGAATAATTAATTCGCTGGGTAAGATTATACTTACAGAAGTTTTACTTATGATTCCTTCCCTTATTGTAGCTCTAATATATGGCGATGGAGACTGGAAGTATTTTATAGCAACTATGATTCCGGCAGGTATTATAGGGTTCTTATTTACAAAGGTTAAGGCGCCTGAAAAGGCTATGAGAAGTCGAGATGGATATTGTATTGTTGCATTAGCTTGGATAATTATATCGTCTATAGGTGCGTTTCCGTTGTATTTTTCGGGGGCGTTTGAGACATATTGGGGTGCATTATTTGAGATAGTTTCAGGTTTTACAACAACTGGAGCATCAGTGCTTGCTAAACCGGAAGTGTTGCCGCATGGTGTTCTTTTTTGGAGAAGCTTTAGCCACTGGGTTGGTGGTATGGGTGTACTGGTTTTTGTTATGATGATTATGCCTATGGAGAATGAGAATTCTATGCATCTTGTGAAGGCGGAGGTTCCGGGACCTGTTGCCGGTAAATTAGTGCCTCGTATGAAGAAAACTTCTAGGATTCTTTACAGTATGTATGCTGCACTTACTATAGTACTGGTTGCTCTTTTGCTGTTTGGGGGACTTGATTTATATGATTCGTTATGTTTGGCTTTTGGAACTGCCGGAACAGGTGGATTTGCATTATCATCAGCAGGAATTGCCGGATATAACAGTGCTTATGTAGAGATTGTTCTTGCTGTATTTATGATACTTTTTGGTGTGAACTTTAACTTGTATTATCTTATTCTTATGAAGAGAGTTAAGGAAGTTGTAACTAATGAAGAACTGTGGTGGTATCTTGGCTTTATAGCTTTTGGAACTATAACAATATGTGTTAATATATGTAACACAGTTAGTAATGTTGGAACTGCATTAAGGCAGGCTTTTTTCCAGGTTTCAAGTATTATAACCACAACAGGTTTTTCTACGGTTGACTTTGACTTATGGCCGGAGTACTCAAAACATATGCTGGTGCTTTTAATGTTTGTGGGGGCTTGTGCAGGTTCTACCGGTGGCGGTATGAAGATATCGAGAGTCATTATACTTGTAAAGTCGTTTTTTAATGAGATTAAGTATATAATTGATCCAAGAGTGGTATCAAAAGTTCGTCTTAATGGTAAAGCTGTAGAGAAAGAGGTTGTTACATCTACAAGAATATATACAGGTGCATATTTTATTATTATTTGTGTTGCAACACTGATTATATCTTTAGATGGATTTGATTTTGAAACCAATGTTACAGCGGTGGTATCATGTTTTAACAATATAGGTCCGGGACTTGCATCGGTAGGTCCGATGATGAGCTTTGGAGAATATTCACCGTGGGTACAGGCATTTTTGTCATTGATTATGCTCACGGGGCGACTTGAAATATTCCCAATGTTTATGCTGTTTTCAAAGTCGGCACATGATAAAATATAGATATTTATACGATTTGAAGGAGAATTAATATGATTAAGCTGGAAAGATTTGAAGTAATGAACTTTGCTAATGCAATAAGAGGAGCAAGAAATCCTATGAATAGCTGGGCAAAGATGGATAGTGAGATTGTAGATGGAACATTTGTTATGGGACCTAATGATCTTGATCTTGCCAAGAGATTGTGTAAGGCTGGTTCAGACCATAGAAAGTTTGTAAGACAGATATTTGTTACAGTGGATATTACAGCGCCGCTTTACTGGTGGAAGGAATATGACACATATAAAGTAGGTACTGTTGCCAATTCTACAAGTACTATGCATAAGATTCATAGCAAACCATTTGAAATGGATGATTTTAGTGTGGATCATATGACAGAGGATACACTTAAGATGATGGAGAAGAATATTGAGTTTTTAGAGGAGTTAAGAGTTAAGTTTAATGAAACTAAAGATAAGTCACTTTGGTACAGTATGATTCAGTTATTACCTGAAAGCTATAATCAGATGCGTACTTGTACATTTAATTATGAGAATTTAATTGGTATGTATCACTCAAGAAAGAATCATAAGCTTGCAGAGTGGCACACATTTTGTGATTGGTTGGTTGATTTGCCATACTTTAAGGAGTTGTTTTTAACTGATGAACAGTAACATGATACGTAGAATCACTATACCAAGCTATGTTCAGCTTATAATCTGTGCAGTATTTTGGGGTGGATTCGGTTTTGGCGTGTTTGAAGTTAAGGAACCGGCTGTGCTTATATTGTTTGCAATGGGGACAGTATGCTCTGCCATAGTGATTCTTATGGCTATTATGATAGATAGATTCTATCTGAATAGTATACATGAAAGTTTGGATAATCTTGACAGACTTAATAACAAACTACGTACGCAACGACATGAGTATCTTAACGAAATGCAGGTGGTCTATGGCCTTTTAGAGATTGGTGAGTATGAGGAGGCAAGAGATTATTTAAAACCTATATATGAAGATATTGCCAGTGTAGGAAAGGCTCTTAAAACTTCAAAGCCTGCTGTAAATGCGCTTTTGCAGGCTAAGATGGAACTTGCTAAGTCTAAGGATATTAAGCTTTTTATAGAGGTGTCTTCTGATATATCGGGAGTAAAACTTGAGCAGTGGGATTTGTGCAAGATATTAGCTAATATTATTGATAATGGTATTACAGCACTTGAGAATTGGGATATACAGGATAAGCAGATTCATGTACATATAACGGAGACTGCAAAGGAGTATGTGTTTACTATATTCAACAATGGTCCTGTTATCTCTAAAGAAAAACTACCTCATATATTCAAGAATGGTTTTACCAGCAAGAAGGAAGAAGGTCATGGACTGGGGCTGGGCATAGTTAAGAATATAGTTGAGGGTAACAAAGGAAGTATTGTAGCCACGTCAGTTCCTGATAAAACCAGTTTTACAGTTACACTTCCTAAGTAAAGTGTAGTGTAGAGATTAGAACGTATATATGACAGTTTAATTACCATAATGACACTTTAAAGGTTTAAATGTATAGTTAAGTGTCTAAAATGTACATTTGGCGGATTACGTGTTTACATTTTTACAGGAGATAATATAATGAGGGTGTAATCAAGGTTGGTTACCCAATCGTTAGAGGAGGTGTATGGGATGGATTGGTTGTTCATAACAGGAATTGTTCTATTTATATTTGGTTTCCTTTTTGTGGCCATTGAAGTGTTGCTTCCGGGTGTAGGTGCTCCGGGTATAGCTGGCGGAATATGTCTGATAGCGGGAGTGTTTTTAGTGGCAGATACGGTCAAGGAAGCGATTGTAGCGGTGTCTATAGTATTTATACTTTTGGTGATACTTATAGTTGCTATGATGACACTTGTTGCTAAAGGTAAGATAAGAACAAAAATTATACTTGATGATAAACTGGATAAGGATAACGGATTTATAAGTTCTGGTGATTTACAGTATCTTATAGGTAAAAGGGGGATTACAACCACAGGTCTTAGACCTGCGGGGCGTGTGCTTATCGAGGGTGTGGAATTTGATGTTATATCGGACGGTCGCTTTATTGACGAAAATGTTGAGGTTGAGATTTACAAAATTAGTAATTCTTCACTGGTAGTAAAAGCTGTAAATTAATGTTACATTACATTGTACATAGCATTTACGTAAGGTGAATAATTATAAATATTAAGAAAAAAGGGGAAAAAATTATGGACGGATTAGAAGGAATTCTTATTTTAGTGGGAGTAGTTGTATTCTTACTTATCTTATTCTTTAGCTTTGTGCCGGTTGGTCTTTGGATATCAGCAATGGCTGCAGGCGTAAGAGTAGGTATCTTTTCACTTGTTGGTATGAAACTCAGAAGAGTAGTGCCTGCAAGAATTGTATTGCCACTTATTAAGGCAACAAAGGCTGGTTTGAATTTAAGAGTTAATCAGCTTGAAGCGCATTATCTTGCCGGAGGTAATGTAGATGGCGTTGTTAATGCACTTATTGCATCTGAGAGAGCTGGTATTGATCTTTCATTTGAGAAGGCAGCTGCTATTGACCTTGCTGGTCGAAATGTGTTAGAGGCTGTTCAGATGAGCGTTAATCCTAAGGTTATTGAGACACCTAATATCTCAGCTGTTGCTAAGGATGGTATTGAGCTTTTAGTTAGAGCCAGAGTTACAGTTCGTACTAATCTTGAGAGACTTGTTGGTGGTGCCGGTGAATCAACTATCATCGCCCGTATCGGTGAAGGTATTGTAACAACAGTAGGTTCTTCAGATTCACATAAGAGTGTTCTTGAGAATCCGGATGATATTTCTAAGCTTATTCTTGCAAAGGGACTTGATGCAGGTACAGCATTTGAGATTCTTTCAATTGATATTGCTGATATTGATATCGGACGTAATATCGGTGCTCATCTTCAGAGCCTTCAGGCAGAGGCTGACAAGAATATTGCTCAGGCTAAGGCAGAGGAAAGACGTGCTATGGCTGTTGCTAAAGAACAGGAAATGCGTGCTTACGTAGTAGAGGCAGAGGCTGAGATTCCAAAGGCTATGGCATATGCACTTCGTGAAGGTAAGCTTGGTATTATGGATTATTATGAGATGCAGAATATCAAGGCAGACACTAAGATGCGTGAGAACATTGCTGGAGATGATCTCACAGGCAAAATCATAGAGGGTGGTAATAATGAATAATGGAATGTCCTATAATGACGTTCAACAATTAAAGAATCTTATCCGAAAGAGACTTCAGGAAGCGGCTGGTGTACCTAATGGTGGCAGACCGGGGTTCGGTGCACCTTATCCCGGTTCACAATATCCCGGTGCACCTTATCCGGGCCAACGACATCCGGGGGCTCAGCAGGTACCGGTTGCTAACGGAAGAATGGCGCAGGCTAACAATATGGCTGCTCGCAGTATGATGAATAATGGTGGTATGCAGCCACAGCCAATGCAACCACAGGTTCAACAACAGTCTCAAAGAACTGCTACAATGCAACCTAAGGTTCAACCGAAGGTGCAGCCTAAAGCGGCAGACAATGCGACACCTTCATTGCAGAAGCAAATAGCGAAGCCAGTAGCTAAACAGCAAGGTGGTGCGCATTTTGACAAGTACGACTGTGGACATCCATATCCTAAGATGAGTGTCAGACAGCATCTTAAGGATGAGATGGGGAAAAGTCGCAATGAGCGTATTGATAACTTAAGATATGCCTACGTTATGTCAGAGATTCTTTCAGAGCCAATTAGCAAGAGGCGAAGAAGAGAACGACATATGATGTAGTATTAAAAGAAATAAGTTGGATGCCGGAGCAGAAATGCTCCGGTATTTTAGTAAGAAAATTTATTGAAAAATACACATTAAAGTATTATTATATATATTGATAAGTTCTGATTTTTACGAATGTGTGGATGTATTATATGGCACTAAAGAACGGGGGATAAGTATGAATAAATATGGTCGTGATTCTTTAATTTATACAAATGATTTATGTACAGGGTGTAACAGGTGTATTTCCGCCTGTCCTGTATTATGTGCTAATCAGTCAATTGGCGACGGAAATATGCAAAGAATAGATGTAAAGGGACAGAATTGTATTAATTGTGGCGCTTGTTTTGATGTATGTGAGCACAATGCAAGAAGTTATAATGATGATACGGAAGTATTTTTTAGAGATTTAAAGAATGGTGAAAAGATATCTTTGCTTATTGCACCCGCATTTGTTGCTAATTATCCAAATGAATATGGTAAGATACTTGGTGGTTTAAAGAAATTAGGGGTTAACAGAGTAATAAGCGTAAGCTTTGGTGCAGATATAACAACATGGGGCTATGTAAATTATATAACGTCTCATAACTTTAAAGGTGGTATATCACAGCCTTGTCCTGCGGTTGTTAATTATATTGAGAGATACGTTCCGGAACTTATATCAAAACTTGTTCCTATACATAGTCCTCTAATGTGCACTGCTATATATGCCAGAAAGTATATGGGAATAAAGGACAAGTTAGCATTTATTAGTCCATGTATAGCTAAGAAGGCAGAGATTGATGACCCTAATACACAAGGATATGTGTCTTATAATGTTACATTTAATCATTTGATGGATTATGTAAGAAAGTACAATATTATAGGACAAGAAGTGACGGATGAGATAGAATACGGCCTCGGTTCTATATATCCGATGCCGGGTGGTCTTAAGGAAAATGTTTACTGGTTCTGTGGTGAAGATGTATTGGTTCGTCAGGTTGAGGGTGAGAAACATGCTTATGATTTCCTTGAGAACTATAGGGAAAGAGTGCTTGGTGGTAAGCAACTTCCTTTTATGGTAGATATACTTAACTGCAATCAAGGATGTATTTATGGAAGTGGTATAGAGCAGTCTAGGATTGATTCAGATGATAATTTTTATGAAATATTTAATATAAAGAACAAAAGCAAGAAAAAACTTGCTCATACACCATTTTCAGAGAATTTGTCACCAAAGAAAAGACTTGCTATGCTTAATAAGAAGTTTGCAAAGCTGGATATATCAGATTTTATACGAATGTATACAGATAAGTCTAAGCTTGCACAATTTTCAAAGCCTACAGAAGAGGTTCTTGACAGAGTATTTATGTCTATGAATAAGGATACTATGTATAAGAGAACTATCAATTGTGGTGCCTGTGGCTATAATAACTGTAGGGAGATGGCTACTGCTATATTTAATGGTTGTAATAAGCCAGGTAATTGTATTCATTACATAAAAGATGAGATAGAATTGTTTACAGCTAAGATACAGCAGCAGAATCAGCGAATTATACAGAAGAATGAGCATCTGGCACAACTTATTGCCGAGGATTTTGAGTCGCTAGACAAGTCTATTGCAGATGTTTCAGTGGGGAATATGAATAATGCACAGGAGAGCTCAGCCGTAAGTCAAAGCGTACAAGAGGTTGCACAGTTTTGTGATAAGCTGAAGAAGTCTTTTGGTAAGATTGAAAGTCTTCTTAATGGTTTGGGAAGAAACAATGCTAATATTACACGTATAGCCAATCAGACTAATATACTTGCTCTTAATGCCACAGTAGAAGCAAAGCATGCGGGTGAAGCCGGAACAGGTTTTGCAGTTGTAGCAAGAGAGGTTAAGGAATTGGCAGAATCAACTATGGAGATTTCCTTGAATAGTGATGAGAATAAAAATGCTATAATTTCAGCGGTGAAAGAACTTATTGATGAGACAGATATGTTGCTTGAGCTGATTGCAGACGCCAATGTGCGCGTTGAGAATCTGGCCGCAAGTTCACAAGAAATAGCCGCTGAAACAGATATTGTTAAAAGTATTTCTATTAGTGTTAAGAAAAAACTTGATGATTTGGAGAAAGAAGCTTAATATGGTCATTAAAGTAATGGTGGTTGATGATGAGCCACATATTAGAAAGATACTACAGACGGTTATAGCACGTAACCCGGCATTTGAGGTGGTTGCAGGATGTGATAATATGACGGATGCACTAATACAGTTTAATGATAAGAAGCCACAGGTTGTCTTTATGGATATTGAGATAAAGGACAGTAGCGGTGTGGATTGTGCCAAGGTTATGTCACAGCTTAACCCTGATATTAAGATAATATTTGCTACGGCACATAGTGAATATATGGCTAATGCGTTTGAGTTGTATGCATTTGATTATCTTGTTAAGCCTTTTGATATGAAGCGTATTGAACATACACTGGAGAAGCTTGAGCGTACGATGTTGACAGAAAGTCCTTTTGATATGGGGGCGTCACATAAAGAAAGTACAGAAAGTACAGATAGTACAGATGATGATAAGAAAGGCAAAATTCTTATAAAAGGCAAAGAAGTAGTGAGCTTTGTAGATGTGGATGATATTATTTTTATTGAAAGACTTGATAGTGCTACTCACATTTATACAA
Source organism: Lachnospira sp. (assembly GCA_045543195.1). Taxonomy (GTDB): domain Bacteria; phylum Bacillota; class Clostridia; order Lachnospirales; family Lachnospiraceae; genus Lachnospira. The sequence goes on along the minus strand of JAZQME010000001.1, from coordinate 137,660 downwards.
AGAACAAAGAGGATTTTGTGACATCTATGTCTTTGGCTGAATTTGAAGAAAAGCTGGATGAGAATACATTTATAAGAAGTCATAAGTCGTTTATTATCAATATTACAATGATTAAGCGTGTTGAACAGTACGGACGTTGGACCTACTCAGTGTATTTCAAGGGAATTGATAAGGATGCGCTTATTACAAAGGAAAAGTATGATCAGATTAAAAATATGTATGAATAATGGAGTAATATAATATGGACACCGATTTGGGATTGCTTAATCTAATTAGGAAAAACAGAGACAGTTTCAGCAAGGGACAAAAGAAGCTGGCTGATTACATATTGGCGAACTATGAAAAGGCGGCCTTTTTAACAGCATTGCAGTTAGGACAAACTGTTGGTGTGAGTGAATCTACTGTTGTACGTTTTGCATACAGTCTGGGACTTTCGGGATATCCGGAGTTCCAGAAAAAATTAGCAGATATGGTGCAGGAAAAAATTCATTCCATAGAAAGAATTGAAATTGCAGGCGGCTCTATGCCACAGGAACAGGTTCTTGATAATGTGTTAAAGGCTGATGCGGATAAGATAGGGCTTACCCTTGATACTATAGACAGGCATGCATTCGGCTTGGCAGTTGAGGATATACTCAGTGCTGAACATGTGTATATTATCGGAGTAAGAAGTTGTGCACCTTTAGCAACATTTTTAACATATTATTTAAAGCTTATCAGAAAAAATGTTACTCAGATAGAGAGCAGTAATGTCAGTGAGCTTTATGAGCAGATGCTTCATGTGTCTGAAAGGGATGTTGTGATAGGTATCAGTTTTCCAAGGTATTCTATGAGAACATTAAAGGCACTTGAATTTGCTAATAATCGTAATGCCAAAGTTATCGCAATCACTGACAGTAAACATTCACCTATGAACATGTATTCTTCATGTAATCTGTTTGCAAGAAGCGATATGGCGTCTATTGTAGATTCGCTTGTAGCACCTATGAGTGTGATTAATGCCTTGATTGTTGCTATGTGTCTTAAGCGTAACCAGGAGGTTATAGGTAACCTGGAGATGCTGGACAGCGTTATTATGGATTACCAGTACGAGGGTAATGATGAGATAGATTTTCTTAATGAAAATGTTCTGTTGGAATTACAAAAAATGTCCGGAGATGATGAATAGTGGATAATAATATTAAAAATGTTATAGTTGTAGGCGGCGGAGCTGCCGGTATGATGGCTGCCATAACCGCAGCACGAAATGGACATAAAGTTACTTTGTTAGAAAAGAATGAAAAGCTTGGTAAAAAAGTCTTTATAACAGGAAAAGGACGTTGTAACTTCACTAATGCAGGAGATAGTGAGGATATATTTAACAGTGTTGTTACTAATAAAAAGTTCTTGTATAGTGCATTTAACAGCTTTTCTAATTATGACTGTATGGGCTTTTTTGATGAATTAGGTCTTAGGTTTAAGATAGAACGCGGAAACAGAGTGTTCCCTGAGTCGGACCATTCATCGGATGTAATAGGTGCATTACATCGGGAATTGAAAAGATTAGGTGTGGAAATAATGCTTAACACCATAGTTTCTGATGTGATGATAGAGGAAGGCTCTTTTAAAGGTGTTATAGTACAGGATAGTATTATTACAGGTTCAGGTACCAACACTAATGTGACAGGAAAAGGCAATGCAAGAAAACTTGCAGGCGATGCAATAATTATTGCAACTGGTGGTAATTCATACCAGAGTACAGGTTCCAACGGTGATGGATATCGTTTTGCAAAGGCCTTGGGGCATACAGTAACGCCTATACTTCCTGCACTAGTTCCATTTGTTGTTGCGGAAGAATGGGAGAAGGAGTTACAGGGGCTAAGCCTTAAAAATGTCAATGTATCAGTGCTTGATGGAAGTAAGGTTATATATTCAGACTTTGGTGAAATGTTGTTTACACATTTTGGAGTAAGTGGGCCTACGGTGCTTTCGGCAAGTAGTTATGCAGCATCTATTATAAAGAACAAACCGCTTACATTGAGTATTGATTATAAGCCGGCTTTAACTGAAGAGCAACTGGATGAAAGAATTCTTAGGGATTTTGACGAACAGAAGAACAAAGCATTCAAGAATTCATTGGATAAATTACTTCCTAAGAAGCTGATTCCGGTAGTTGTTGAACTGTCGGGGATAGATGGTGATAAGAAGGTTAATGAAATAACAAAGCAGGAGCGATTAGGACTCGTAACGCTTCTTAAGGATTTTAGACTTACCCTTACAGGACTTAGAGGTTTCAATGAGGCCATAATTACTCAAGGCGGTGTCAATGTTAAAGAAATTAATCCATCAACAATGGAATCCAAGCTTGTAAAAGGAGTTTTCTTTGCCGGGGAAGTTCTTGATGTAGATGCCGTAACAGGTGGTTTTAACTTACAGATAGCCTGGTCAACAGCCTACGTGGCCGCCATGCACGTGTGAGATGTTGTGTAAATTATACTGTGCTTTTACATATATGATATGCGAATGTCAGCTTGTCATATATGGCGTAATTAAGGTTGATAAAGAACTGTGGTGTCTGTAAGATATATATCCACAAGTTCTTAACATAAATTTGCAAATATAACAACTAACAGGAGGATATCAGATATGACCTACGCAATAGCAATAGACGGACCGGCAGGAGCCGGCAAGAGCACTATAGCAAAGCTTTTAGCTGCCAAGATGAATTATGTATACGTAGATACAGGAGCAATGTATCGTGCTATGGCAGTATATTTTACGCAAAATGGTGTGGACCCTTATGATGAGAACGCTATTAATGAAGCCGTGAAGGGCGTTGATGTAACTATTGAGTATAAGGATGGCGTTCAGCAGGTAATACTTAATGGTGATAATGTTACACATTTGCTTAGAACAGAGGAAACCGGTAAGATGGCATCCCTTACTTCTAAGTATGGTGCGGTTAGAACTAAGCTTGTGGATTTACAAAGAAAGCTTGCTAAAACAACAGATGTAATAATGGATGGCAGAGATATAGGAACTACAGTGCTTCCTGATGCATTTGTGAAGATATTCCTGACTGCTACATCTGATGCAAGAGCGAAAAGAAGATTTGATGAACTCAGTGCAAAAGGTGAAAAATGTGATTATGAAGTAATCAAGGCTGACATAGAGAAGCGTGATTATGAGGATTCCCATAGAGAAATTTCGCCGCTTAAGCAGGCTGAGGATGCAGTGCTTGTGGATACATCTGATATGAATATTGAACAGGTGGTTGAGGCTATCACAGCGATTATTGAGGATAAGAAACAGAATGTGTAGTATGAATTAAATAATTATGTATAAAAATTAAAGATTGAAGAGGTTATTTATGAGCGAGGTTATTCTTGCAAAATCTGCCGGCTTTTGTTTCGGCGTGCACAGAGCAGTAGATACAGTTTATGATAATGTTAACAAAGATAATATTTATACATTTGGCCCAATAATTCATAACGAGGAGGTTGTAAAAGACCTGGAAAGTAAAGGGGTTAATGTAGTCAATAGTGTGGAAGAACTGGATGAAATCAAAGAAGGAACAGTGGTTATCAGATCCCATGGAGTTTCAAAGTCTGTTTATGAGGCGGTAAAGGACAGAGGACTTGATATAGTGGATGCCACATGTCCATTTGTTTTAAAGATTCACAGAATTGTGGAGCAGGAGAGCAAAAATGGTAAGCAGATTATTATAATCGGTAATGAGAAACATCCTGAAGTGGAAGGCATTATGGGATGGGCAGTTACTCCGGTTGTTGTGGTGGATTCGGTTGAAAAGGCAGAAAGTTTACCTTATGAAGAAGGGAAAGAAGTGTGTGTTGTATCTCAAACGACATTTAATTACAAGAAATTTCAAGATTTAGTTGAAATTATATCCAAAAAGGGGTACAATATTATCATTCGTAATACAATTTGTAATGCAACTGAAGAAAGACAGACTGAAGCACGGGAGCTTGCGAAACGTGCGAACGCTATGATAGTTATAGGCGGAAGCAGCAGTTCCAACACTCGTAAACTGTATGAAATCTGTAAGAATGAATGTGACAATACTTGTTATATTCAGACGCTTAATGACCTGGATATGAGTACTCTCAAAGGGTCAGACTGCATAGGTATTACAGCTGGGGCTTCAACCCCGAATAATATTATTGAGGAGGTTTACACTAATGTCAGAGCAGAGTTTTATGGAGATGTTAGATGAAACAATTAAGACAATACATACAGGAGAGGTCATTGAGGGAACTGTTATCGATGTTAAGGAAGATCAGATCGTGCTTAACTTGGGTTATAAGGCTGATGGTATCATTACACGTAACGAATATTCATCTACACCTGGTATTGATTTAAGAGAAGTTGTTAAGGTTGGCGATGTAATGTCAGCGAAGGTGCTTAAGATTAACGATGGGGATGGTCAGGTAGCACTTTCATACAAGAAGGTAGTAGCAGACAACGGAAGTAAGATGCTTGAGGAAGCATTTGAGAATCAGACAGTTCTTACAGCAACTGTTAATCAGGTTATGAATGGAGGCCTTTCAGTAGTAGTTGACGAGGCTAGAGTATTTATTCCTGCAAGTCTTGTTTCAGATGCATACGTAAAGGATTTATCAGTATTTAAGGATAAGGAAGTATCATTTGTTATTTCTGAGTACAATCCTAAGAAGAGAAGAATTATCGGTGATTGCAAGACTCTTATCGTGGCTGCTAAGGAAGCTGCACAGAAGGAGCTTCTTGCTAAGATTTCAGAAGGAGATACAATCGAAGGTACAGTTAAGAATGTTACAGATTTCGGTGCATTCATTGACCTTGGCGGTGTTGATGGTCTTCTTCATATCTCTGAGATGTCTTGGGGCAGAACAGAGAATCCAAAGAAGATTTACAAGGTTGGCGATTCAGTTAAGTGCTTTATCAAGGAGATTAACGGAGATAAGATTGCACTTAGTGTTAAGTATCCGGACCTTAATCCATGGAATGGTGCAGCAGAGAAGTTTGCTGTTGGTAATGTAGTAACAGGTAAGGTTGCCCGTATGACAGACTTCGGTGCATTTGTTCAGCTTGCTGATGGAATCGATGCATTGCTTCATGTTTCACAGATTGCAAAGGAGCATATCAATAAGCCAGCTGATGTTCTTTCAATCGGTCAGGAAATCGAGGCTATGGTAGTTGATTTTAACGATGCTGATAAGAAGATTAGCCTTAGTATCAAGGCACTTTTAGCTGATGAAGAGTTGGCAGAGGAAGTTGCTGAGGTTGCTATGGAGGATGAGGCAGTTGAAGCTGTTGCTGAGTCTACAGAGGAATAATTGATTATTATGTAATATTGCGCCGAACTGCGAAAGTGGTTCGGCGTTTTTAATACGGCTTTGATGAAAACAATGATTTATGTTATATTGCATTGGTTTGGTTGCTGTGTTATAATTATTATATATAGATGTATAGTGATATGATATATTTACTTTATGAAAGGAGCGGTGATTATGATGATAGGTTCTGTTGGAAGTTATGGCGTGTCTTCGGCTTCTATGTCACGCAATGACATAATTCAGGCAGTTAAGTCGGGAAATACACAAGGTATCAATCCTAATGAGATAAAGAACCTAAAGCAGACTGGTGCTGTGGAGTGTTCAACATGTGCAAGCAGAAAGTATCAGGATGGCTCTGATGAGATGGTTTCATACAAGTCAGCTGCACATATATCACCTGAAAGTTCTGCGTCAAAGGTCAGAGCGCACGAGCAGGAGCATGTGAATAATGCATATAGTAAGGCAGCCAAGAATAATGGTAAGGTGATGCAGGCGTCTGTAACACTTAAGATGGCTATCTGTCCCGAGTGTGGCAAGTCTTATACAGCCGGAGGTCTTACAAGTACTGTTATAAAGTATAATGAAGAAAGTCCTTATGGCAAGGAACAGAAGAGTAGGGATTATGGTATGCTTGTTGGTCAGAATGTTGACGAAGCAGTATAAGCAGTATAAGCAGTATAAGAAGTATAAGAAGTATAAGATACTATAGATAGTGCGGATAGAGCGACAAATATAATTTGTCGCTTTTTTATCGTCAAAGCAAGGCATTGTTGACCCATTAAAATAAGGAGATTAACTATGTATAGATTGTTAATAGTGGAAGATGACAAAGGAATAGCCGATGCTATTAAGGTTCAAGCAGGGATGTGGAATCTTGAGGTGCATTGTATAGAAAATTTTCGTAATGTAATGTCTGAGTTTGCAGAATTTAATCCACATATAGTTCTTTTAGATATCTCGCTGCCTTTTTATAATGGATATTACTGGTGTGGAGAGATTCGTAAGGTATCAAAGGTTCCGATTATATTCATATCTTCAGCAGCTGACAATATGAATATGGTTATGGCTATGAATATGGGTGCAGACGATTTTATTGCAAAGCCTTTTGATCAGAGTGTGCTTATGGCGAAGCTTCAGGCAATGCTTAGAAGAACCTATGATTTTGCTAAAGCAGTTCCTATACTTGAACATAGAGAAGCACTTCTTAACACAGGAGATAGTACCTTGACTTACAAAGGTGAAAAAATCTCGCTTTCTAAGAATGAGTTTCGCATTTTGCTTATTTTGATGGAGAATAAGGGTAAAGTTGTAAGTAGAGAAAAGATTATGGAGCAGTTGTGGGAATCTGAGAGCTTTGTTGACGAAAATACTTTGTCAGTTAATGTTAACAGATTAAGAAAAAGATTAGATGCGGCAGGGCTTGAAGATTTTATTACAACTAAGTTTGGGGTAGGATATATTATTGAGGGGTAGGTTAAAATGGAGCTGTTTGTAAAGTATTTAAAACAAAGATGGCGGATAATTGCCGTATGTGCTATGTTTAGTGTAGTATTGCTGGTGTCATTTGCTTTGTATCATTTACCTATAGAGGCAGTTATTTATCCCACACTGTTATGTGTGTGTTTGGGGATTGCTGTTGTGATTATTGATTTTTTGCGTGTTAAGCGTAAACATGAATTACTCAAACGTATCGAAAGTGTCACTGAAGCCTTTATGGGGGTGTTTCCGACGGAGGGGAACATTGATGATGAAGATTATCAGTGTATTATCGGCAGAATTTGTGAAGAGTATAATCAGTATCGTGCTGATAATATACAAAGATATTCAGATATGATGGATTATTACACGGTGTGGGTACATCAGATTAAGACGCCAATAGCTTCTATGAGACTTACCTTGCAAAACGAGGATTCAGCTCTGTCCAGAAAGTTATATACGGACCTTTTTAGAATTGAACAATACGTAGAAATGGTACTCACATTTTTAAGATTAGACAGTGAGAGCACAGACTATGTTATTAAAGAGTATGATTTAGATACTATAATAAAGCAGGTTGTTAAGAAATTCGCGGGGGAATTTATAGGGCGAAGAATAAAGCTGGTTTATGAACCGGTAAACACAAAAGTGATTACGGATGAAAAGTGGCTTTCTTTTGTTATAGAACAAGTTATATCTAATGCTTTAAAGTACACACAATCGGGAAGTATTACTATTGCTTTTCTTGATGATATGAAGCTGTGTATCAGTGATACAGGAATTGGGATTGCAGCGGAGGATTTGCCTAGAATATTTGAAAAGGGATATACAGGATACAATGGAAGAACAGACAAGAAGGCAAGTGGTATAGGTCTGTACCTGTGTAAACGCATCTGTACCAATCTGGGACACAGTATAAAGGCAGAGTCCGTCATTGATGTAGGAACTGATATTATTATTGATCTTTCAAGAAAAAAGCTTGAGGTTGAATGATTTCTTACAAAATTGTTAGAATTTCAGTGGGATTTGTAAGTCGATTCTATGGCGATTCAAGTCCCTTTTTAATTACAATAAGGACAGAAATCAATAAGGAGGATTTTTGTTATGAGTATTTTAAATGTTAGGGGAGTACAAAAAGTATATACAACCCGATTTGGTGGCAATAAGGTTGAGGCGCTAAAAAATGTTACTTTTGAGGTTGAGCAGGGAGAATATGTGGCTATTATGGGAGAGTCAGGTTCCGGTAAAACTACATTGCTTAATATACTGGCAGCACTTGATAAGCCAACAGCGGGCAATGTTTTGTTGGATGGAAAGGATTTGTCTAAGATAAAGGAGTCACATATGGCAGCTTTCCGTCGTGACAATCTTGGGTTTGTATTTCAGGAGTTCAATCTTTTGGACAATTTTACTATAGAGGATAATATATATCTTCCACTTGTTTTAGCAGGTAAATCATATCCTGAGATGAAGAAAAGGTTGGAGCCTATTGCTAAGCAGCTTGGTATAACTGAACTTCTTAAAAAGTACCCATATGAGATATCAGGAGGACAGAAGCAAAGAGTTGCTGTTGCAAGAGCATTGATTACCAATCCTAAGCTTATTCTTGCAGATGAGCCAACAGGTGCGTTGGACTCTAAGGCTACGGATGAATTGCTTGGCCTATTTAACGAGATTAACAAAACAGGACAGACTATTCTTATGGTTACACATTCCGTAAAAGCGGCCAGCCGTGCTAATCGAGTTTTGTTTATTAAGGATGGAGAGGTGTTTCACCAGATATATCGTGGCGATAACACTAATGAAGGGTTATATCAGATGATTTCTGATACGCTTACCATGCTTACAATGGGAGGCGAAAGATAATGAAAATGGGTTTATATTCAAAACTGGCTGTTGATGGCATTAGGAAGAATAAAAGACTTTATATTCCTTATATGCTTACAGGTATAGTAATGTCCATGATGAGTTATATAATATACTTTCTTACTTCTTCAGATATGTTGGAGCATATGAAGGGGGGCGGTACACTTAGAGTTTTGTTACCTGTAGGAAGTGTCGTTGTTGCAGCTTTTTCGTTAATATTTATGTTCTACAGTAATTCTTTTTTGATTCGTCAAAGAAACAGAGAGTTTGGCCTTTACAATGTACTTGGTATGGACAAAGGGAATCTGTCACGAATTATGTTTGCTGAAAATGCTATTGTAGCTGGAGTATCAATTGTAGGTGGTTTGGTATCGGGAATAGCTTTCTCTAAGCTTGCAGAACTTGCTATGTTTAATCTGATAAACGGTGATATTACTTACACTATGAGAATTGATGTAGTATCAGTGGGAAAAACAATTTTGTTGTTCGGAGGCATATATACATTATTGCTTCTTAATTCGGTTATCAAGGTGCGCCGTAGCAGTGCTATTGAGATGCTTAAAAGTAGCAATGTTGGAGAAAAACCGCCAAAAGCTAACTGGTTATTTGCTATTGTTGGCGTGGTAATTCTTGGATGGGCTTATTATATCGCCCTTTCAATTAAGCAGCCATTGTCTGCCATTGTGTGGTTTATGCTTGCGGTGATTGTGGTTATAATTGCTACCTATCTTTTGTTTGTTTCAGGTTCTGTAGCATTTTGCCGTATGTTGCAGAAGAATAAAAAGTATTATTATAAGGTTAATCACTTCGTTTCTGTTTCATCTATGGTTTATAGAATGAAAAGAAATGGTGCGGGACTTGCATCAATCTGTATATTAGCTACTATAGTGCTTGTTATGATTTCCTCTACATTAAGTCTTTATGTTGGAGCAGAGGATTCATTAAATACACGATATCCACATGATATAGCGTTAAGATTGTCAGTTCCGGGGGTTGAATATTTTAATGAAGACAGTTTTTCTCATATGCGCCATGCCGTTGATGAAAAAGTTAACGGTGAAGAAAATGTGTTAGAGTATTCAGGTGTTGATATTCCGGGATTGTTTACAGATGATGGCGTTATTGTGGATTCTTCTTCCTATACGAATTTTAATATGTCAGACCTTGATAATATTGGATTTGTGCATATTATTTCGTTAGAAGAGTACAACAGACTTATGGGGACTAACGAGACATTGGATAAGGATGAATGCATGTTGCATTGCTATCGTTCAGATTATTCTAATGACACATTTAGTATACAGAATTGCGAGACTTTAAAGGTTAAGTCAATAGTGGATGAAATGTATGTTTCAGGATATGCTGCAATGCAGGTAGTACCTATGGTTACAGTTATTACATCGGATGTAAAAGGCTTAATTGAACCCATATTGGCCATGGAAAAATCTCAGGGTGATTCTTTTCTTGAGTTTTTCTGGTACTATGCCTTTGATATGAATTCCACTCCGGAAACAAAGGTTTCAACTTATGAAAAGCTCTATGATGAAAGAAATGATATTATCATAATGGGAGAAGAGTACGGTTATAGTTGTGTCATTGACTGTATGGAAGCAGAGCGTGAAGAATTTTATGGAAGTTATGGTGGTCTGTTCTTTATTGGAGTGTTGCTTAGTATTGTATTTATCTTCGCAACAGTGCTTATTATTTATTATAAGCAGATTTCAGAAGGTTTTGAGGATCAGAGACGCTTTGATGTGATGCAGAAGGTAGGAATGACTAAAAAGGAGATTCGTAAGTCAATTAATTCGCAGGTGCTGACAGTATTCTTTTTACCACTGATACTTGCAGGCTTACACTTAGCTGTCGCGTTTCCTATACTGTGGAAGTTGTTGCAGTTGTTTAATTTAACTAATATGACACTGGCAATTATGGTTATTGTAGGCTGTTTTCTTGTATTTGCTCTTGTGTATGCTATTGTTTACAAGATAACATCCAATGCATATTATGAAATAGTTAGCAGAGGGGAGTCAGCCTAAAGAGGTTACACATAACGCTTTATATGCACATAAACACGGCCTTTTCTTGTTTCGTTGCCACAGCCTTCATATATAAATTTACCAACATGTCGTATAACAAGGATATCACCTTCCTTAAGCTGGGCAGAATGATTCTGACAGCAAAAGCTGTTTACAAAGATTTTGCCTGATTTAAACAGGTCAATAACAGCACTTCGTGACATTTTGGTTAAAGAGGCAACTACAGCATCGATTCGAGGAGAGGCTGCTATTATGTCAAGTTCCTCAAAGTGAGGTGTAAGAATTTCTTCCGGAGCCTCTGTCAGAGAGCACTTAATATGAGTGTGTTTGATAGTTTGCAGGTTATCAATAATGAATTGGGATATGCGGTTTAAGCAGAATACGTAAGCAGTATTTTCGCGAATAAGAATATCACCGATGAGACTTCTGTCGATGCCAAGGTTAAGAATGGCACCGAGGAAGTCACGGTGTGTAAGCTCTTGAGCAAACTTTGCAATCAGAGGTTCAATCTTAATAACATCAATAGGATAGATGCCCTCATATCCATAGTCATCTACAGAACCAAACTGAATGACCTGACGTTCAGCACAAGCGTAGCCTCCGAAGGTTTGGGATTTAATGAAGTTAAGCTCCTTTGAGAGACTTTTATATATGGAAAGCTCGCTTATTGACAAAAATGTGCTATATGTGTAAGTGCCCTGTGAATAAGCACGATTAGCAGTATCTATAAGTTTTCTTTTAAGTAAAGTTAAGTCATCCATAGTATTCTCCATTTATATATTGATATGATGTGCCCGGCACAACATTAATTCTCCAGGTTATGATATATTCATTTGTTCACAACACTGTTAGCATAACCTAAAACATAATATATGTCAAAAGTACTTTGAAATTTTAGTAGCATTTGTTAGTGAAGTGTGTTAAAATATGTACAATAAATGGCGTGATACATAGCTAATATTTTTTTTGCTGATTTTGGAGGGCTTATGATTAAAGATTATGAAGAGTTTAAGCAGTTTGTATTTAAGCAGACAAGTATTGACTTGAATGCTTATAAAGAGCGTCAGATGAAGAGACGTATCGATACATTGATTCAGAGAAATAAGTATGATGGTTATGATAGTTACAGTAGGGCGTTGGTGTCTGATAAAGAGATGCTTGATCAGTTTGTCAATTATCTTACTATCAATGTTTCAGAGTTTTATCGTAATCCGGCTCTTTGGAAGACATTAGAGGATGTTATATTGCCTGATTTGATTAGTAAGTTTGGTGAGAATCTAAAGATATGGAGTGCTGCCTGTTCTACAGGAGATGAGCCTTATTCACTTGCTATGGTTATGGCGAAGAAGGTTCCTATGTCTAAGATAAAGATATATGCAACGGATATTGATGATCAGGTTCTTGAGAAGGCCAAGGATGGTGTTTATGGTGCTAACAGCCTTAAAGGATTACCTGATGAGTATCTTAAGAAGCATTTTAGTAAGATGGGAGACCGTTTCTATAAGATATCTGACGATATTAAGAGATGTGTAGAGTTTAAGAAGTCTAATCTTTTGAAGGACTCATATCCAAGCGGTTGCCACTTAATAGTATGTCGTAATGTTATGATATACTTCACAGAGGAAGCTAAATTAGACATATATAAGAAGTTCAACCGCTCGTTAGTGGATGATGGTTGTCTGTTTGTTGGTAACACAGAGCAGATTATTAATCATCGCGATCTTGGTTATGAGTATGATAAGATGTTCTTCTATAGGAAGGTAAGAGGTGTTTAATTACACTGTTTACATATGCAGACAGTCTGTTAGAATCTTCTAAGAAAAGATTATTAACTTCAAAGTAGGTCTGCTTATCACTGTAATTGTCTTTAAAGTGGGGTGTTTCTGAATCAGTTATCTGAGGAAGGAATACACCACTTTTTTTAGTGTAGCAGTTAACAGCTTTTGCCTGCGTACGGAAATTTTTATCTACGTAAAAAGCTACACTTTTGTGAATAGCTTTATCTTCATCAGGAAGATAGTAATAGTCCTTGTGATTAGGGAAAAAGTGCTTTAATTCTCCGTCAAACATACGTACACGAAGATGGGCGGTAGTTCCGGCCAGTTTATAGTAATAAGGTTCTTTACCATATGAAACTGCAGTTGGAACCGGTAATGGGAGCTTAAATGAAAATATAATCTCTTTAACAGGCTCGCCTCCATAGTTTGTCGTATCGTTGATGGTATATTTAATATCAGCAGGCTCAAAGCACATATAATTAAATATACTTGTGAGACTTACAAGAGCACAGATGTCATCGTGGTTGTGTAGCAGAAGTAGTTCACAAGCTTCTTTATAAGCATCATCCTTACCTGCTAGGGAAAGTTTTGGAAGGTCCTTGTATACATTGATTAACTCACCGCCTGAGTACTTGTCATCTCTGTTTATTCCTAAGAAGGCTTCGATTGTTTTCTGCTTGTGATTATCAAGCTTTAACAATTCCTTCACAGACTTTGATGCTTTTAGTAAATCAATGCTTATAAAATTGTCAAATGTGTATGGCATGCGTAACATTTTGCACTTATCAAGGATGTATGGAATATCGAATCCGTCACCATTAAAGTGTGCAAGATACTTGTAATTTGAAGCAAAGTTAAAGAAATTCCAGATGATAAGTATCTCGTCATCAGTGGAATCTGCGAACCATTGGATATAATGCCATGAATCTTCCTTGTGGTAGACACAGCCGATAAGATAGCAACTTGTGTTCTTAGCGGCGAATCCGGTGGTTTCGATATCGAAATATAAAAGGTCATCTATCAATGCATCCTTAGTTGTTCCAAGAGACAGTGCAAGTGCTTCTATGCCTGATTCGTCAGGTTGAATATTGAACATTTCATTCCTTGTTATCATATAATAATTCCCTTTCGTTTATCATATAATGTCTATTATAACATAATATTGGTTAAATTTACCAAAACTGTGTTAAAAATGTATCAGCTTTTGTTTATTATATATTAAAATATATGTAAAAAAAAGTAGATTTTACGCGGATTTTGCGATAAAATTATAGATAATATTATATATAAGGAGAAGTATGTCATGGGTAAATGTACATTTAAAGGCGGAGTGCATCCCTTTGATGGCAAAGAGTTTTCAAAAGACAAGCCAATCAAAGAGTTATTCCCAGAAGGCGATATGGTATATCCATTGTCGCAGCACATAGGAGCACCAGCGGTTCCTGTTGTAGCAAAGGGTGATTATGTACTTGCCGGTCAGCTCATTGCTGAAGCGGGCGGATTTGTATCTGCCAACATTCATTCATCTGTATCCGGTACGGTTAAGGCTATTGAGCCAAGAACACTTGCTACAGGCGGAAAGTGCAATGCTATCGTTATTGAAAATGATGGTGAGTACAAGGAAGTAGAGTATGTTGCCAAGAAGTTTGAGGATCTTACACGTGATGAAATCAGAGATCGTATTAAGGCTGCCGGTGTAGTTGGTATGGGTGGCGCAGGTTTCCCTACTAATGTTAAGCTTACACCAAAGAATCCTGAGAAGATTGATTACATTATTGTGAATGGTGCAGAGTGTGAGCCTTATCTTACTTCTGACTACAGAAGAATGCTTGAAGAGCCTGATAAGGTTGTTATGGGGCTTAAGATTGCTCTTTCGTTATTTGATAATGCAAAGGGATATATCGGTATTGAGGATAATAAGCCTGAAGCTATTAAGATTATGCAGGAGGCTGTTTCCAGTGAGCCGAATATTGAAGTTAAGATATTGAAGACTAAATATCCACAGGGTGGTGAGCGTAGTCTTATCTATGCTACAACTGGCAGAAGCATTAATTCATCTATGCTTCCGGCTGATGCAGGATGTATTGTACATAATATTGATACAGTCTTTTCTATCTATATGGCTGTTATTGAAGGTAAGCCGCTTACAAAGCGTATTGTTACTGTAACAGGTGACGGCGTTAAGGAACCGGGTAACTTCTATGTATGGCTTGGTATGAATTACAGACAGCTTTTAGATGCAGCAGGTGGCCCTGTTGGTGAGCCTGAGAAGTATATTTCAGGTGGTCCTATGATGGGATTTGCTATGTATAGCCTCGATGTTCCTGTTGTAAAGGGTAGTTCATCACTTCTTGTATTCCAGAAGGATGAGGTTTCTAAGGTAGAAGCGTCAGCATGTATCCGTTGCGGTAAATGTGGAGAGGCTTGTCCAAGCAACCTTCTTCCTGCAAAGCTGGCAGGTTTTGCATCACGTAATGATGAGGAAGGTTTCACAGCATTTGATGGTATGGAGTGCGTAATGTGTGGCAGCTGTTCTTATGTCTGTCCTGCAAAGAGACCGTTGACACAGCAGATTAAGGCTATGAGAAGTATTGTTTTAGCAAACAGAAGAAAGAAGTAGAAAGGTGGATTTGAAAGTGAGCGAATTATATAACGTATCAACAAATCCTCATGTACGAAGCAAGGTTACAACTCAGACGATTATGAGAGATGTTCTTATAGCGTTGTTACCTGCAAGTATATTTGGTATTTACAATTTCGGCTTGGATGCACTTATTAGAATCGTAGTAGGTATTGTTTCATGTGTGGCTTTTGAGGCCCTCTATCAGTACTTTATGCATCAGAAAGTCACAGTTATGGATTTAAGTGCGGCTGTAACAGGTTTGTTAATTGCATTAAATATTCCATCAACTCTTAATATTGGTTTCGAGATTATGGGCTGTGCCTTTGCGATTATTATCGTAAAACAGTTGTTTGGTGGTCTCGGACAGAACTTTATGAATCCTGCACTTGCAGCAAGATGTTTCCTTCTTATTGCATTTACAGGTCCTATGACTAATTTTGTAACAGATACATTTACAGGTGCAACACCACTTGCAATCCTTAAGCCTGGTTCAGAGGTAGAGGGAACAGTTAAGTTGCTTGACCTTTTTATCGGTACTCATGCCGGTGTAATCGGTGAGACTTCAATTGTCTGTCTTTTGATTGGTGCTGCATATCTTGTTGTACGTAAGGTTATATCACTTAGAATTCCACTTGCGTATGTACTTACATTTGGTGCATTGGTATTCCTTATGGCACCTGGTCATCAGTTTGATGCAGAGTATATGCTTATGGAGATTTGCGGCGGTGGTTTAATCCTCGGTGCATTCTTTATGGCAACAGACTATGTTACATCACCAATCACACCTAACGGTAAGATTGTATTTGGTATTATCCTTGGTGCACTTACATTCCTTTTCAGAATGTATGGTGGTTCAGCAGAAGGTGTTTCATATGCGATTATCTTCTCTAACCTTTTAGTACCATTGATTGAGAAGTTTACAACTCCTAAGTCATTCGGCAAGAAGAAGCCGGAAAAAGCTGAAAAGGAGGCGAAGTAATATGGGTAAGATTATTAAAGATGCACTTATTCTCTTTGCCATCACTTTGGTAGCCGGAGTACTTCTTGGTGTTGTTTATGAGGTTACTAAAGCACCTATTGCAGAGCAGAATGAACTTGCAAAGCAGAAGGCATATAAAGCAGTTATAACTGATGCTGAAAGCTTTGAGAAAGTCGATTATTCTGTAGAGAATGCTCAGAAGTTAGTTAATGACGCAGGTTATTCAGCTGATGAGGTTTCAGAGGTTGTTGCCGGCGTTAAGGGCGGAAAGATTATTGGTTTTGTTGTTACGGTAGTAGCAGGAGATGGTTATGCCGGAGATATTAAGTTCTCAGTAGGTATTTCTACAGAGGGTAAGGTTCTTGGTACATCAATTCTTTCAATTAGTGAGACACCGGGTCTTGGTATGAGAGCACAGCAGGATCCAACATTCCTTGCACAGTTTAAGGATATGATTGTAGATAAGTTTACAGTTGTAAAGGATGGCACAGGTTCAACAGCTGATGATAAGATTGATGCTATCGGTGGTTCAACAATTACATCTAGCGCTATGACTAATGGTATCAATGCAGCATTAGTTGTATATAAAGATTTAGTTGATTCTAAAGTAAAGACAGAAGGAGGTGTGGGCATTGAATAAGTGTTTAGAAAGACTTTATAATGGTTTAATTAAAGAAAACCCAACATTTGTGTTGACACTTGGTATGTGTCCTACACTTGCCGTTACTACATCGGCATTTAATGGTATTGGTATGGGACTTTCATCAACAGTGGTTCTTGTTATGTCCAACCTTATGATATCATTACTTAGAAAAGTTATTCCGGATGGTGTGCGTATGCCGGCATACATTGTTATCGTTGCTTCATTTGTTACTATGGTACAGTTCCTTATGCAGGGATTCCTTCCTGACCTTTATGCGTCACTTGGTATTTATATTCCGCTTATTGTTGTTAACTGTATTATTCTTGGTAGAGCAGAGAGCTATGCTTCTAAGAATCCGGCGATTCCATCAATATTTGATGGTTTGGGTATGGGTCTTGGTTTCACATGTGCTATCACAATTCTTGGTGCAGTAAGAGAGTTGCTTGGCGCAGGAACAGTTCTTTCAGGAACAGCATTAGAGATGAAGATTCCAGAGACAATTTATACACCTGCAAGTATCTTTATTCTTGCACCGGGAGCGTTCTTCGTTCTTGCTATGTGTATAGCTATTATGAACAAGATTAAGGCTAAGCATGGTATGGAACCTGCAAAGGTGCCTGATTACTGCGGTAAGGATGGTTCATGTGCATCATGTTCTAACTCAATGTGCGCAGGCCGTGCAGCGGCAGCTATGTCAGAAGCTAAGGCTGAGATTAAGACAGCAGAGAAGAAAGAAAACTAGGAGGTAAAGACGGATGGAAAAGTTACTTATTATTGCAGTGACTACTGCAATTGTTAACAATGTTGTATTAAGCCAGTTCCTCGGTCTTTGTCCGTTCCTTGGTGTTTCTAAGAAGATAAAGACTGCTCTTGGAATGGGCGGAGCCGTTATTGGTGTTATTACTATTGCATCAGCGGTATGTAATCTTATATATGATTTTATATTAGTGCCACTTAATTTGGCATATTTGAATACAATCGTATTCATTCTTGTAATTGCATCATTGGTTCAGTTCGTTGAGATGTTTTTAAAGAAAGTATCACCAGCTCTTTATGAGGCACTCGGTGTATTTCTTCCATTGATTACAACTAACTGTGCCGTACTTGGTGTTGCATTAACTAATGTTCAGAACGGGTATAATTTTATTGAGTCAGTTGTTGCCGGATTCGGTACAGCTCTTGGTTTCACAATCGCTATTGTAATTATGGCTGGTATCCGTGAGAGAATTGAGTACAACGATGTTCCTGAAAGCTTTAAGGGTATGCCAATTGTTCTTCTTACAGCAGGACTTATGGCTATCGCCTTCTTTGGCTTCTCAGGTATACTTTAATAGGAGGAAAAGCATATGGATGCAATTGGTATTATTTTAGCAGCTGTCGTAGTAGGCTGTGTTGGTGTAGTACTGGGACTTTTCCTCGGTATTATGGGGAAGAAGTTTGCTGTTGAAGTAGACGAGAAGGAAGTTGCAGTTAGAGCAGAGCTTCCTGGTAACAACTGCGGTGGTTGTGGTTATGCAGGTTGTGATGGCCTTGCAAAGGCTATTGCTGCCGGTGAAGCAGAAGTAGGTGCCTGTCCTGTTGGTGGTGCACCGGTTGCTGCTAAGATAGCTGAGATTATGGGTTCAGAAGCTGGTGATGCTGTTAGAAAGACAGCTTTTGTTAAGTGTGCCGGTGATTGTGACAAAGCAAAGGAGAACTACAAGTATACAGGTGTTGAAGACTGTACTATGGTTGGCATTGCACCAAATGGTGGTTCAAAGGCTTGTTCTTACGGTTGTTTAGGATATGGTTCTTGTGTAAAGGCTTGTCCATTCGATGCGATTCATATTGTTAACGGTATTGCTGTTGTGGATAAGGAGAAGTGTAAGGCTTGTGGTAAGTGTGTTGCTACATGTCCAAGACAGTTGATTGAGATTATTCCTTATGAGGCTAGCTATGCGGTGTCGTGTTCTTCTAAGGATAAGGGTAAGGATGTTATGGCGGTATGTTCTACAGGATGTATCGGTTGTGGTATCTGTGCTAAGCAGTGTGAGTTTGGTGCTATCGTTGTTGAGAACAATGTTGCCCATATCGACCAGAGTAAGTGTACAGGATGCGGCAAGTGTGCTGAGAAGTGTCCTAAGAAGGTTATTCTTAAACAGAACTAAGATTTCGTAGAATCATAATAAAATGAATTTTTTTGACTGCCAGTGGGTATTACCTGCTGGCAGTTTTTGTTTTAGTAAAAAAAATTATTGGCTAATTATATATTTTAGGATAAAATATATATGATATATTAATTAGTTTATGAGGGCTTATGAATAGAAAAAAGAGTATAAAGAACGATGTAATATTGATTGTTGTATTATTAGTGGTTAGCTTGCTTGCTATGCTTATTATTAATATGTTAGTAAAAAAGCCTGGGGATAGAGTGATTATTAAAGTTGATGGTAAAGTAGTGCAGGAGCTTAGTTTGTCGGAAGATATGAAAGTGACTGTTGAAGGATATCAGGGCGGTTTTAATGAGATAGTTATAGAGAACGGATATGTTAAAGTTAATTCCGCAGACTGTCCGGATGAGTTGTGTGTTCACACGGGCACTATTGATAAGTCCGGTGAGACAATAGTGTGCCTTCCACACAGAGTTGTGGTTGAGGTTGTGGGAGTCGAAAACGAACTGGATGGCGAAGTTAGGTAGCGAATTAGATAAAGTTGAGGCTGTATATACATCAATTTGACACATACTGAGATTGACACATTTTGCAGAAGTTATGGAGTAAGTTATGAATAAGAAGACAAAAACGATTGCTATGTGTGGTGTTATGACCGCTGTAGCAATGATTTTTAGCTACATAGAGAGCCTTTTTCCTATTCCGGTACCTGTTTATGGTATTAAGCTGGGAATAGCCAATATAGCCATTATAACGGTGTTGTTGGTAGTAGGAAAGAAAGAGGCATTAATAGTTAATATAGTAAGAATAGCACTGACTGCCATACTTTTTGGTAATCTAAACAGCTTTCTGTTTAGTATAGCAGGTGGTTTGTTAAGTCTTGTGGTGATGATTATATTACAATGTACTAAGAAGTTTTCGGTTGTAGGTATAAGTGTTGCAGGAGGCGTGTTTCATAATATAGGACAGATAGTTGCTGCTATATTTATTATGGAAACGACAGAGATTATATATTATCTTCCTGTATTATTGATAAGCGGTATTATAACAGGTATTGTTATTGGTATTGTGTCAGGGCTGGTTGTGAAGAGAGTGAAAAGTGTATATAAAGCCAAAGATAATTAAATCACTTGCATAATAGCGCAGAACACAATAGGAACTAATAAGCAAGGTAGCATATTAAGGGTTTTAATCTTCTTAATGCCAAGTATGGATATGCCGGAGCTTGCAATTAGAAAACCGCCAACAATAGATAGCTCTGTCATCATATCAGCGCCCATAAAGTTGCCAAGTAGTAAAGCCAGAGCATATATTGAACCCTGCCATATAAAAAGGACAGCAGCACAGGCTGCAATTCCAAAGCCGTAAGCTGATGCAAGTACACATGAAGTAACTAAGTCCAGGGTTGCGTTAGTGAAAAGATATGTATGGTCACCGTGAAGAGCACTGTTAATAGGGCCTAATATGGATAGTGTACCTATACAGAAAAGAAGTATTCCTGTTGACATACCTTCTGCAAGTTGTCCTTTCTTTGAAAAGCGGTCAACCAGACTGTTGAAACGCTTGTCTATATCTATAATAGTTCCAATCAGACTGCCAAGTGCCAGTGCAACAATAAATAGAACAGGGTAGTTGCTTTTAGGCATATTCTGGACTACAGCGTTAATGCCAAGACCTGTGGCTGCAAGTCCCATAGCGGTAAAAAGACAATCTTTATATTCATCCTTAATTCCTTTTTTTATAATACCTCCAACAACACTTCCCGTAATGATAGTTGCTACATTGACAAATGTTCCAATCACTGTGTGTTCCTCCTGATGTTAATACCTAATTAGTATACGCTTATCCCTTGATAAAATCAAGAAAAGTTGCCAAGTATAAACTTGACAACTTTCATAAATTACTGTTTGTATTGTTGCTTTATCTCAATTTCTTCCATAGAAGTAGATATGCAGTGAGTTATCGGTTTCCACTCAACCTTTCTTACAAGGGCAACTAACGAAATTGGTATGTATGTTGCCATAAACAGTGGAAATGTAAATAACGAAATAAACTTCTTGCTAGTAGGTGCTATAATCTTAGGTCCTTCGGTTATCATAGTGATTATACCCATCATAAACATAAGAAGATAGTAGTTAATCAAACCGAAAACGATTGATTCCATAGCCAGTGGGAATATAAGTTTAAAATATTCCATATCAGTAAGTCCTATAAGCAGGAATACTAAATTTAACAGTACACATCCTACCGAAAGCAGTGTGGCAGGAGCGATAGTCATAAACATATCATAGCATGAGACAAAAAGTTCACGCTTCTTAAACATTCGTGCTATAAGTTCATGTCCATACTTGAACATAACCTGGTAAAATCCTTTAGACCAACGTAAACGCTGATTCCATGACTGAGCAAATGTTTCAGGCTGTTCATCATAGAACATAGCATCAGCACAGTAACCGATTTTCTCGCCATCAAGTACATTAACAACAGAGAATTCAATATCCTCAGTGAGAAGATTGAACTTCCAACCATTGTACTTCTCTATAATAGTACTGTTAATAAGGAAACCTGTTCCGGATACAGCACAACTTGTTTTAAGAATCATACGTGGGTTATTCAAGAACTTAGCTTCTCTGCAGAACCATAATGAATAACCTGAAGTAATCCAGTTAGTACCAAAGTTCTTTGAGTTACGATAACTTGTAATAACTCTGTAACCCTGATCAAATGTATTGTTCATCTCGCGAACATAATTTCTGTCGATGATATTGTCAGCATCAAATATAAAATAGCCATCGTAAGCAGTGTAACTGCCATGTTCTTCTAATATATTGCTAAAAGCATAATCAAGAGCATAACTCTTACCTTTTAATATATTGTTGAAACGTTCATAAACGATAGCACCATTGGAACGGGCAATCTCAGCTGTGTTATCGGAACAGTTATCTGCGATAACAATTACATCAATAAGTTCAGAAGGATAGTTCTGAGACTTAATGCTCTTAATAAGATTACCTATAACAGCACTTTCATTGCGGGCTGCAATAATAAATGCAAAACGGTGCAACTTCTTTGCCTGATATGCGGAAGTCGCTTTCTTTTTCTTATCGTTAACAAGTGCAACGATAATATACACAAACTGATAAAAATACAATACAACCAAAAGGATGTAGAGTATCGTATTGACAGTTAATACGGCTTTCATTGTATCAAAATCCTCTCATAAATCGATGAAAATCAATCAGTAATAATTAATATATACATAAACCTAATGATAAATTATCAAAAATATCACAAATGATTATAACATTTGAAATTATTTAGTCAATAGGAAATAATGTTTTTATTTATGTTCACTACTAAATATAGTGGAATTTTACTTATATAACCACTAAAAACGTTTGACAAATCATTTCATTATTATATTATATAAGGTGTACCATAATTTATTACGAAAGGATTAAGGATATGTATAAGGATATATCTAACTTAATACTATACGCGGATGTCACACCTGGTAACATTCTATCAAACTTTTCTGACATTTTCAAATGTTTTAGTGAGAAAAATGTCGATAAATCAGATTTGATAAAAAAAATATACGCTCAAGTTAAGAGAATACTTGAGGTTGCCACGAATTATGGCTTTGATGGTAATCTGTGGCAGAATTATCTTACATTTTTATTAATAACTAATGAAAACCCATTTAGTATTACTTGTGAGAAGGTAGGAGCCAGTGTAGGAAGTGTTAATACGCTTGCAAAACATGACTTTGAAGTGTTTTATAAGCTGTTTCACTATGATTTTGGCGAGATTGAAAGTGAACTTGGAATAGATTGTTTCTCGCTTTTAACTAATTACAAGGCTATTGCTAAGAAAGAACTTATGTATAATCACAATGTAAGTGAGAAAGTACAGGCTTTAAGTAAAAAGTTAGATGCTGCACCGGATACAGATACATTTTTTGATATTGTAACAGGCTTCTATAAAGATTATGGTGTTGGTATGTTTGGTCTTAACAAAGCTTTTAGAATAACAAGTAATTCCGACGGGGATGTTAAATTTAATCCAATTAATAATATGGATAAGGTTATGCTTGACGATCTCATAGGCTATGAGATTCAGAAAAAGAAGCTTATTGAAAATACAGAGGCTTTTGTACAGGGAAGAAAGGCTAACAATGCACTTCTTTTTGGTGATAGTGGAACAGGTAAATCAACAAGCATCAAGGCCATAGTTAATCAGTATTATGACCAGGGACTTAGAATGATTGAGATATATAAGCATCAGTTTAAGGATTTATCGGCAGTTATTGCACAGATTAAGAACCGTAATTATAAGTTTATTATCTATATGGATGATTTGTCTTTTGAAGAGTTTGAGATAGAGTATAAGTTCCTGAAGGCAGTTATTGAGGGTGGAGTGGAAACGAAGCCAGATAACATACTTATATATGCAACATCTAACAGAAGACACATTATAAAGGAGACATGGAAAGACAGAAGTGATATGGAGTCTGACAATGGAATCCATCGTTCAGACACTATAGAAGAAAAAATGTCTTTAGTTAACCGTTTCGGTTGTCAGATTAGTTTTTCTAAGCCTACACAGAAGGAATACTTCAATATAGTGGTTAATCTTGCGAAGAAGAATGGCCTTGATATGACAGAGGAACAGTTATGTGCAGAGGCTAATAAGTGGGAGCTTTCTCATGGCGGAATATCAGGAAGAACAGCCCAGCAGTTTATTAATCACTGTTTAGGGTTAGGAGGTAATTTATGATTTCCTTTATTAAAGGTGAATTAATGGAGATTTTTGATGATACTATTGTTCTTGAGAATAATGGTATCGGATATAACATAAGAGTGCCTGCAACTTTACTGTCGGCAGTTGGAAGTATTGGCGAGACATTGAAGGTGTATACATATCTTCAGGTAAGGGAGGATGATTTAAGCCTGTTTGGCTTTCTTTCAAGGGAAGATTTAAATATATTTAAAATGCTTATTAATGTTAATGGTATTGGTCCAAAGGGTGCTCTTGCTATACTTTCTACGATTACACCTGATGATTTAAGATTTGCGGTGTTATCAGATGATGTGAAGCTTATATCCAGTGCACCGGGAATTGGTAGCAAAACTGCACAGAAGCTTATAATTGAGCTTAAAGATAAGTTAAAGCTTTCGGATGTATTTGAGCAGGCTCTTGCTAAGAATGTAAGTGGTTCGCTTGATAAGAATGGCTCTGCAAGTGCGAAGAATGAGGCTATAGAGGCATTGGTAGCTTTAGGATACAGCTCAAGTGAGGCTATTAAGGCTGTTAAGAAGATTGAGAATATAGAAGATATGGATTCAGAGGCTATTCTTAAGGTGGCGCTGAAGAATCTGGCTATGTTCTAATGAGGTTACCCTCAAAATGGAGGTTTATATATGGAAAGGCGAGTTATTTCTACTGAATTAGTGGAAGAGGATGTTAAAATAGAAAATAATCTGCGTCCTACATATCTTGAAGATTATGTTGGGCAGGAAAATGTCAAACGTAATTTAAAGGTTTACATAGAAGCTGCAAAGGAGCGCGGAGATGCACTTGACCATGTGCTTTTTTATGGTCCGCCGGGACTTGGTAAAACCACATTGGCGGGAATCATAGCTAATGAGATGGGAACCCATCTTAAGGTTACATCGGGACCAGCTATTGAAAAACCGGGTGAGATGGCAGCGATACTTAATAATCTTCAGGAGGGTGATGTTTTATTTGTGGATGAGATTCACAGACTTAACCGTCAGGTGGAAGAGGTCCTTTACCCGGCTATGGAGGATTTTGTTATTGATATTATGATTGGTAAGGGAGCAACGGCAAGGTCTATAAGACTTGACTTACCTAAGTTTACACTGGTAGGTGCTACAACAAGAGCGGGACTGTTATCAGCACCACTTAGGGATAGATTCGGCGTGGTTAATCATCTTGAGTATTATACCGTGAAGGAACTTGAAACTATCATAGTGCGTTCAGCAGGAGTTCTGGGAGTAGATATTGATACTGCCGGAGCTAATGAAATGGCACGACGTTCTAGAGGAACTCCAAGACTTGCCAACAGATTATTAAAGAGAGTACGTGATTTCGCGCAGGTAAAGTATGATGGCAGGATTACATCGGAGGTTGCGGATTATGCACTTAATCTTTTAGATGTTGATAGAGATGGTCTTGACCGCAATGACAGGCTTATTCTTGAAACTATAATCAATAAGTTTGCCGGCGGACCGGTGGGAATTGAAACACTGGCTGCATCTATAGGTGAAGATGCAGGTACTTTGGAGGATGTTTATGAACCATATCTTATTCAAAATGGCTTTATTAACAGAACTCCACGAGGCAGAGTGGCCACAGATGCGGCATATATTAATCTTGGTGTTGACAAATCATAAGAACATAATGTTTTATAATATATATTTGAATATTGGTTTACAATATATTGTGGTTTGATGTAAATTACTATTGAATATATTGTTAAAAATGTGATATAATAGATAAAACATTTTACAGTCGGGAGGATGCTATGTCATCAAAAAACTATACAGAAGTTATAATCGGAGGAAAAGTATTTACGCTTAGTGGATACGAGAGTGAAGAGTATTTACAGAAGGTAGCTTCATATATTAATAACAAGCTTGCAGAGTATAATCGAGATGATTCTTATAGAAGGCAGTCTGCGGAAGTAAGAGCTAATCTTATGTATCTTAATATTGCAGATGATTACTTTAAGGCAAAGAAGTTGGGAGATGGCCTGCAGGAAGAGATTGAGAGCAAGGATAAGGAGATATATGATCTTAAGCATGAACTTATCGCTACTCAGATAAAAGCAGAAGCTGCTCAGAAGGAGATTAAAGAGCTTAAGAGCGAGATTAACAAGTATCAGAAGAATATTGTTAAACTTGAAACAGAGCTTAATGAGGCAAGAAAGTAGTATTTTAGGGGCTTTTGCAAGTTCATTGCTATAGTAGCGTTTGAATTTGTAAAAGTCCTTTTTATGTTATAGGAGGAGTAGGATGGGCGGTAGATATAATTTGGAAGTTTTGGCACCGGCTGGTTCGTATGATATATTTACTGCGGCCATTGCGGCAGGTGCTGATGCAGTTTATCTGGGCGGAGATATGTTTGGTGCAAGAGCATTTGCCGGGAATTTTGGAAAAGATGAGTTGATTCGGGCATTAGATTATGCCCATGTGCGAGGTAAAAGAGTATATCTTACTGTTAATACACTTTTAAAGGAACGTGAACTTGATAACCTGCTTATAGACTATCTTGCGCCATATTATGAAGCCGGACTTGATGCAGCTATCGTGCAGGATATGGGCGTGTTTAAAACTATACGGGATAATTTTCCGCTGTTACCGATCCATGCCAGCACACAGATGACTGTAACCGGAAGCGAAGGTGCAGCTATACTTAAGAGCATGGGGGCATCAAGAGTTGTTACAGCAAGAGAGTTAAGTCTTTCTGAGATTAAAAAGATACATGATACTTGTGATATAGAGATAGAGAGCTTTGTACATGGTGCTCTTTGTTATTGTTATTCGGGGCAGTGCCTTTTTAGTAGTATGAATGGTGCCAGAAGCGGCAATCGCGGTCGTTGTGCTCAGCCTTGTCGTATGGCCTATGATGTTACTGATAAATACGGAAATATAGTTAACCTAAGAGAGGAGGCGTATGCCTTAAGTCCTAAGGATATGTGTGCTCTTAATATACTTCCGGATATTGCTGATTCAGGTGTGTATTCCCTTAAGATAGAAGGACGCATGAAAAATGTGTCTTACGCAGCGGGAGTTACAGCTATGTACAGAAAGTATGTTGATATGCTTAATGAGTATGGTCGTGAAGGTTACAAGGTATCAAAGCAGGA
This sequence comes from Lachnospira sp., assembly GCA_045543195.1. Taxonomy (GTDB): domain Bacteria; phylum Bacillota; class Clostridia; order Lachnospirales; family Lachnospiraceae; genus Lachnospira. The sequence goes on along the minus strand of JAZQME010000001.1, from coordinate 110,903 downwards.
TATAAGTGAACTTATGGATATGTATAACCGTGGTGCATTTACCACAGGATATTATAACAGTTCAAAGGGGAAGTCGATGATGTCACTTAACCGTCCTAATCATATGGGGACAAAAGCGTTGGAGGTTGTATCTAATTCAGCTGGAAAAGTTACATTTAAGGCGCTTACAGATATAAATAAACAGGATGTTTTTGAGATTGATAAGGACAATTCTTTTACAAGTGGAGAAGATGTGCCAGCAGGAAGAAAGTTTATTGTCAATCTGCCAAAGCGTTATAATCTTCCTGTTGGGAGAGAAGTTTATAGAACCCGTAACAATAAAATTGCACAAAGGGTGATTGAATGTTTTGTTAATAAAGAGAAAAAAACACCTGTTAAACTGTCACTTTTCGTAGAGGTTGGACAACCGCTGCGACTTATGGCAGAGGCAAGCTTTTATGATATAGATGAGATGTTTTCATCATATGTTGAAGGAGCTGTTGTTCAGGCGGCGATGAAGCAGCCGGCAGATAAAGATAAGCTGGCAATGCAGATTAGTAAGCTTGGTACTACTGACTATGTTGCTGATGAAATACATGTTGAGCTTATAGGTGATGCATTTGTGCCGGTTGGTGAGCTTAATGATATTAGAAGAAGTGCGGTTGATGCGTTAACTGATAATATACTTACTTATTATAAAAGAGATTGGAATGGTAAGAATATAGGGTGTACAGAGGATAAAGTTTGTGTAGAGGATACAGTTTGTGTAGAGGATACAGTTTGTACAGAGAATGTAGTGCGTGCAAAGCATTTGGAGAATGTATCTGTAGATTACAAAGCGGCTCAGGCTTATAAGAGCGTGCTGGTTACTACATTTGCACAGCTTAACAGTGTTTCAGATGCTGATGATGTGTATCTTGACTACAGAATGCTTGATGATATATGTAATAGCGTATGTCAGTCTACAGATGAGAGCTGTGAATCTGCAGAGTCGACTGTGAAGAATAAAAAACGCATGATTCTAACACTTCCGCATATCTTACGAGGTAAGAATAATGACAAGTGCAGGGCATTGATAAAGAAGGCATTGGATGTAAATATAGACACATTTCTCATAAGAAATCTGGAAGAACTGGGGCTGGTGGCAACAGTTTGGAAAGAGTCAGGTAAAGATGGATGTGGAAAAGTTATTCTGGATGCTAACCTATACGTGTGGAATAGTGCATCAATTAGGCAGTATAAGGCCATTGCAGAACAATTGGGACTTGAACTGTTAAGAGTTACATTGCCATACGAGTTAAAGAAAGATGAACTTAAGCAGATAAAAGCCTGTGGTGTACAGACGGAGCTTGTTGTAAGAGGCAGAATTCCACTTATGGTATCAGAACAGTGTGTCAGAAGAACCTATGGTTTGTGTGATAAGGCTGATGGTACCTTATATATAAGGTCTCAGAAGGGGCAGATTAACAACGTTCAGTCTTTCTGTGATTATTGCTATAGTGTGGTATACAGTGATGTTTATGATATTAGTAAAGAAGATTTGAGCGAGATTGCACCGGATGTGATTAGATATGAGTTGATTGATGATGAGTGTAATAATGTGGTTGGCAAGACAATTGATGGTCACTTTAATGTGGGGGTTGAGTAATGGTATTTGCAGTGCTTAATATGTCTAAGTATATATTTGCGCTAATTATTGTGCTATATACATTCAATGCCTTACGAGGGTTTTCAACAAGGCATGATAACAAACAGGCAAGAGTATGCTTCTGGCAGAGAATACTTATATTGGTATTTCATTTGCTTGGATTTATCATACTGTTTTTAGATAATAAATGCGAGATTAAATATCTAATATTGTATGGTATTCAGTTGGTGTATTTTCTTATTGTATTCTACGTGTTTTGTGGTATGTATAAGAAATCATCCCAGCTTTTAGTATGTAATATGTGTATGCTTCTGGCGGTAGGTTTTGTTATGATTACAAGGCTTAACTTTGACAAAGGTGCAAAGCAGTTTGCTATATGTTTTGCAGGAACAGTCGTTGCGATGTTTGTACCAATGTTTTTAAAGGGATTTCGTTTTATACGCAGTCTAAGCTGGGTGTATTGCTTTATTGGACTGGGACTTTTGGGTGTTTTACTTTTCTGCAGTCAGGTATTTGGTGCCAATCTTGTATTGACAGTTGGACCGGTTTCTGTTCAACCTTCAGAGTTTGTGAAGATATTGTATGTGCTTTTTGTCGCGTCAGCATTCAATAGTGAGGATACAGGCTTTGGAAGAGTTGTAAGGATAACATTTTTTGCAGCGGCTCATGTGGTTATACTGGTGCTTACAAAGGATTTGGGAGCTGCACTTATATTCTTTGTGGTTTATGTGTTTATGCTTTATGTAGCTACAAGAAAACCGATTTATGTGTTGCTTGGCGGTGTAGCGGGAGCAGGAGCCAGTGTTCTTGCGTATATGATGTTTGATCATATTAAGAAAAGAGTTCAAGTATGGCAGAATCCATGGCCGACTATTGAGAATAGTGGATATCAGATATGTCAGTCGCTATTTGCTATAGGTATGGGGTCGTGGTTTGGATATGGATTAGGTCAAGGCTTGCCGGGAGCTATTCCTGTTGCCGAAAAGGATTTTATGTTTTCTGTTATTGCAGAGGAAATGGGAATTATATTTTCAGTGTGCCTATTGGTAGTTTGTCTTAACAATTTTATGTTAATGATGTATATAGCATCCCGTTGCAGGACTGTGTTTTACAGGCTTGTAGCAGTTGGCTTAAGTGTAACTTACGGTTTCCAGATATTTTTGACGGTAGGTGGGGCTATGAAGCTTATACCTATGACGGGAGTGACTTTACCATTTGTGAGTTATGGTGGAAGCTCAGTTGTGAGTTCTCTTATAAGTTTTGCTATTATTCTTGGTATATATAATCTAAGGCAGGATGATGAAGATGAGTATGAACCAGAAAAAAAGAAAAAAGTTAAGAAAAAAGTACGGGAAGTATATTCCTGATGTGTTGTACAATAATGAAGATGCTTACAATAATCGTGAGATGAATGTGGTATCCATCTTTTTTATTCTTGTATTTGCTGCTATGATTGCATATCTTATATACTTTAAGGTAGCAGTTGCGCCGGATATTATTGATAATCCTTACAATAAAAGAGTAGATAATCAGGAACAGAAGGTTGTACGAGGGGATATTCTGGCTAGTGACAAAACAGTGCTTGCTACAACTAAAAAGGGGGAAGATGGTGCTGAGTACAGACATTATCCCTTTAACAATATGTTTTCACATGTGGTTGGAATTAAATCAGAAGAAACCGGTATAGAGGGGCTTGCAGATTTTGAGTTGCTGTCCCACAGAGAAGATTTTCTTGCTCAGTTATGGGATGATGTAACGGGGAAGAAGATGGAAGGTAACTCGGTTGTTACAACACTTGATTTAAATATACAAAAAGCAGCTTGGGAGGCACTTGGAGACAATAAAGGAGCTGTTGTTGTTATGGAGCCCGATACAGGCAATGTGCTTGCTATGGTTTCCAAGCCTGATTTTAACCCTAATGATGCTAAGTCTAAGTATAATGAATGGTTGTCATTGCCAAGTGAATCCTCTGTTCTTCTTAACAGAGCAACATCGGGACTTTATGCACCAGGCTCTACCTTTAAGATAATAACAGCTCTTGAGTATGTTTCGGAGCATGGAGATTATGATGCGTTTTCGTATAATTGTGTTGGAACGGTTACAGTTGATGGTGGTACTACGATTCCATGCAATAATATGAAAGCTCATGGAACATCAAACTTAAATAGAGCATTTGCTCAGTCATGTAACTGTGCATTTTCAACACTGGGTATCAATCTTAATAGAGTTAAGTTTAAGGAGTTTTCGGACAGGCTTTTATTTAATACACATCTCAATATAGGTATGGAGTCTGCTAAAAGTAGTTTTGTGCTTGATGAGAATTCGTCTGTAAGCGAGGTGCAGGAAACAGCCATTGGACAGGGAAATACTATGATTTCGCCAATGCACAATCTTATGATTACATCAGCAGTTGCTAATAAGGGTGTAATGATGGAACCTAATTTTATCAAGGAGATTATAGATTGTGACGACCATGTGGTGAGTGTATCGAAGCCGAAGGTTAAGTCCCGTGTTATAGAAGAAAGTTATGCATTGATTGTAAAGAACTATATGAGAAGTGTTGTGACGGAAGGAACTGCCACGGCTTTTAGAAATGCGCCTTATGAAGCAGCTGGTAAAACAGGAACAGCACAGTATGGAACAGAAGGACTTACACATTCGTGGTTTACCGGATTTGCACCTTTCGATAATCCGGAAGTTGCTGTATGTGTTATCCTTGAGGGCGGTTACAGTGGACAAAGTGCTCAGTATGTTGCCAGAAAAGTGTTAAATCAATATTTTGGTGTTAATTAACTGTTGATATTGTTGAAAATGAAGTGTATAATTAAGTTAAGAGGAACACACCCCTTATACAGGAGGTATTGCAATGATAGAAGCAACAAGCTGTGGCGGTGTGGTGATTTTTAGAGGCAAAGTACTTGTGTTATATAAGAAGTATAAGAATAAGTACGAAGGCTGGGTGCTTCCTAAAGGTACTGTAGAAAAAGGTGAAGCACATGAAGATACCGCCATAAGAGAAGTGAAGGAAGAGAGCGGTGCACAGGCAGTTATTAAGGAATATATCGATACAACAGAGTATATGTTTAATACCGCTAAGGATACCGTTCACAAGAGGGTACATTGGTACCTGATGATGTCTGATAGTTATTACTGTAAACCGCAGTCAGAGGAGTTTTTTGAAGATGTAGGGTACTACAAGTTTCATGAAGCTTATCATTTGTTGCGGTTTCCTAACGAGAGACAGGTTTTACAACAGGCGTATGATGAATATATGAATTTACGCAGACAAGGAAAGTGGTAATGGATTTGGTAGAAGCAGTTAAGATTTTAGATGGTAATTCGTACATTGTTAAGCCGGATACAGTTAAAAGTACAAGTTCCTTAGAGTTTGACAGCATGTATAATAAAAAGTGCATTGAGAATAATCTCGATGAGATTTTTTATAATGCATCAGAAAAGTACGGTGTAGATGTTAATCTTCTTAAAGCTGTTGGTTTCGTAGAGTCAAGCTTTAGAACAGATGCAGTTTCCAAGAGCGGAGCTATGGGGATTATGCAGCTGATGCCGTATACAGCTAAGAATTATGGTGTTACAGATCCCTTTGATGCAACTCAGAACATTGAGGGTGGTGCCAGATTATTAGCATTTCTTATGGATAAGTACGATGGTAACATAACACTTGCCTGTGCAGCATATAATGCTGGTAGTGGCGCGGTGGATGCAAGTGGAGGTGTGCCTGACACGGAGCAGGTTGTACGATATGTGCAGAAGATTAATGAAGTGCTTGGTGGTGCGTTGGATAACGATAGTTGGACTATAGAAGGTTCTACTGCCACTATCAATAAAGAACAGCCTAAGGTTGGTGAGAGTTATAAGGACGTGGTTTTGGGGTCGGTTTATGCCGGAATGATTTATCCATCTACATCCTCATTGTATACTGTATCATCTGGTCTTGATTCAGGTGCTACAGTTAGAAGTCAGAAGGTTCTTAAGAACATTAATCTTGGCAATCTTATGGACGGCTCAGCATATGAGCATTATGCAGTTAATAATAAACTAGGATATACAATTAAGTCTATTGAAGAATAGATGTAGAAAAAACAGCGAGGTGGGAATTATGAAGGAAAGAATTAAAGTGTATCTTTACAACAAAACGCTCAAGGAAATCGATATGAGTGATTTTTCGGTTATTGGTGATGATATCTTTGCTTATCGCAATGATGTTGTGAAGGTAGAATTACCTGAGGGAGTTGTCGAGATTGGCAACAACGCCTTTGAGAATTGTGAGAGATTAGAAGAGGTTGTGTGCCCTAAGTCTTTGAAGAAGATAGGTGAAGAAGCATTTGCTGACTGCATCAATCTTAAAAAAGTTACATACGACGAAGGTGTAGAGATTGCTTCCAATGCATTTAGAGGATGCGATTGTTTAGAATAGTTTTATATGTGTATTTACGGAGCTTTTATAGGTCAGAGTATTAGGTTCTCGGGCTTATAAAAGCTCCGTTTTTGCTTGACAAAATAGGATTATTAATATACGATTTTATGAGGTGGTTTTATGCTTAAAAAGCACCGATGAGTAAGGAAAATGTGGCTGATATACAGCAGAATGGAGACTTAGATGAGTAAGAAAGAAACATTTGTGACATTATCACAGTTAAAGGATATTGATAAGAATTTCCCGACACCGTATCACCTTTATGATGAAAAGGGTATAAAGGACAATGCTAACAGACTTAAGGGAGCGTTTTCGTGGAATAAAGGATATAAGGAGTATTTTGCTGTTAAGGCGACACCAAATCCATATATTCTTAATGTGCTTAAAGAGTGCGGTTGTGGTGTTGACTGTTCATCTATGACAGAGCTTATGATGGGTTATGCCCTTGATTATAAGGGTGAGGATATAATGTTTTCATCTAATGAAACCCCACGAGAGGATTACGAATATGCGGCTAAGATTGGTGCTATTATCAATCTTGATGATATTACACATATTGATTTTCTTGATGAGATTCTTGGTGGAAAGTTCCCTGAGACTATGAGTTGCCGATACAATCCGGGTGGAGTTTTCAAGCTCGGTACAGATATTATGGACAACCCTGGTGATGCCAAGTATGGTATGACTCATGAGCAGATTATTGAAGCATTTAAGATATTGAAGGAAAAGGGCGTTAAGAACTTTGGTATTCATTCATTCCTTGCAAGTAATACAGTTACTAACGAGTACTATCCAACACTTGCTAAGATATTGTTTGAGCTTGCAGTTGAGCTTAAGGAAAAGACAGGTGCTGATATTAAGTTTATCAATCTTTCAGGTGGTATCGGTATTCCGTACAGACCTGAGCAGGAAGGTAATGATATAGCAGTTATTGGAGAGGGCGTTCATAAGGCTTTTGATGAGGTGCTTGTGCCTGCAGGTATGGGAGATGTTTCTATCTATACAGAGCTTGGAAGATTTATGCTTGCACCATACGGTTGCCTCGTAACTAAGGCGGTTCACGAGAAGCATACACACAAGGAATATATCGGTGTTGATGCTTGTGCGGCTAATCTTATGAGACCGGCTATTTATGGTGCTTATCATCATATTACAGTTGCAGGCAAGGAAGACGCTGCGTGTGACCATATGTATGATGTGGTTGGTTCCCTTTGTGAGAACAATGACAAGTTCGCTATAGACAGAATGTTACCTAAGATTGACAAGGGAGATTTTATTATCATCCACGATACAGGTGCTCATGGTTTTGCTATGGGTTATAATTACAATGGTAAGTTGCGTTCTGCAGAGCTTCTTTTAAAGGAAAATGGTGATGTGCAGATGATAAGAAGAGCAGAGACTGCGAAAGATTACTTCGCAACATTTGACTTTAGCGATGTTTTAGGCAAGCTGGAACTTTAATTTCAGGGATTAATAACGATAGTTCTGAGGATTAATAGTGATATTTGAACAAATTTAGTTAGTTAGGAGAACCTTTTGATGAAGGCCATGAATTATATTTCGCAAGAGATAAGCAAGGGGAAGAATCTTGAACTTAATCTTCCAAAGTACGGCACAGGAATGTCATCTATGTATAATATGCTGGGGTATATTAAGCTTAGTATGAATTATTACACAGCATATGACTGCCAGAGAGAAGAACTTTGCAAGGACTCTTTGTATGCAAAGCAGATTAGTGAATTTCACAGATTAATAGGTGAACTTCTTGATAATAATCTTAAGAGTGTAGAGCCTGTGGAGGCACTAAGAAACGATATAACTAAAGTTATGGAAGTGGTTACTGCATACGTTGACAGACTTCGCATATTTGAATATGTTCTTAACAGAGTTGAGTACAGATTCATTGATAAAGAATTTGATGAAGAATATTACAACACATACCTTACTAATGATTTAATACATTATATCCTTTCTGATAAGGATAATGTTGTTATTCACAGTAAGATATCAGAGGTTGTAGAGCAGCTTCCTATGAGACTGTCAAGAAACAAGTTCTATGAATATTTAAGAGATGCGTTTTCTTTATATCACGGAGCTCAAAAGGGCACTATTGATGATTTTGTATATTCTTTAAAGACTACGGCTATGCTTAATGTACCGGATGGCTTTGAAGAGATGTTCCCTGATACGAGGGAACTTTTGAAAGTACTTGAAGGTGCAGATTATGCTAATCTTGATAAGGCTGGATATGATAATCTCACTGGAGCACTTACTCTTGCAGTAGAGAAGATGACTGCCTGCGCAGATGCATTTGTATTGCTTGCACAGTTGGTTAACGATTTATATACTATAGTGCTTACAGCACCGGTTGCATTAGTTGATGCTGATGATCTTGACAATGCTACAGCTATAATAAAAGCTATTTATGAGGCTTATAAGGAAGGCTGTATTATGGTTGATGATTCGGTTCTTGAGCGATTTATAGCCTTTGAAGGAAAGCAGGAGAATATCCTTATGACGGTAAGTCAGAGTGATTTTGCTATAGAGTATGCGTTGGAGAATTACAGTGATGAGCTTAATGCACAGGGAATTTCACAGGTTTATGGTTCGCTGGATGTGGTTACAAAGCTTCAGTCAGGAAGTAACTTTGTTAGTCTGACTAAGGATGATACAAAGCTTGAGATTCCGGATGATTCATATGCTGACGATTCATGTGAAAGCCTTGTTAATGAACTGGATGCAGCATTTAAGTCGCTTGCGCAACCGTTAAAGAGAGCTGTTATGTCAGCGGTGCTTGCACAGTTGCCTGTATTTTTTAACAATACAGAGGAGATTCAAAGTTACATTAATGTTTCACTTATGCAGTGCAGCGATGTAGCGGAAAAGGCTGCAGTTGTTGAAGTGCTTAAGATGATTATGTCAGACGACAATTAGTTAAGGATGCGGATTGGTTTATGAAGTGGTATCGGAGATTGTATCTGGGCGACAATGCAAAGAAGGCCAAGTACAAGATGTTTGGTAGAATCAGAAAGGGACGTTTCCAGTTGGATACGTTTCTTATTATGTTGCCATCTAATCCTAATAATCTGTTAGATATCGTTTCAGCTAATTATGTATTGCAACCGCATTTTAAAAAGAATATTTACAAGGAAGAGCTGTATGTGGTGGGGCTTGCTAAGGGCAGAGATGAAGCCTTGGAACTTGTAAGAACAATAGTGGATGAAGTATATCATAACACTGGCGGATTTGATATAAGCGGATATTTGAAATTTGGCAATAAAAGTAAGTAATCGTAGGAGAGTTGGATGCTTAGTATATTATTAACTATTTTGAAAGTAATAGGCATTGTTCTTGCGGTATTACTGGGGGTGGTTATTGTTTTGCTGTTGATACTTCTGTATGTGCCTGTGAGGTATGAAGTGCTTGCAAAGTATGCGGATAATAAACCCTATGCCAAAGTCAATGTCACGGCACTGTTTAAGATTGTCAGATGCAGGTTTGAATATATTGATAGTGTGTCTTATTGGGTCAAAGTGCTTTGGCTCAAAGTGTATCCAAAGGATGATGAACCAAAGGATGATGACGGGGCAAAGAAAAGCAGTAGTGCCAAGAAAGATAAGAAAGAAACCGGGAAAAGTGCCAGTGTGTTTGATGAAGAGGAATTGCAGGATGAATCCTTCTTTGACCCTGGTAATTTAGAGTATCAGATGAGTGATACGGGTTCTTCTTCAAATGTTAATGCAGAAAAATCATCGGATACAGTGAAGACTCAAAATGCAGAGCAATCACAAGAGGCAAAACAATCGCTGGATATAGGACAAGCTTCTGATGGTTTATCTGAAAAGCATCAGCAGGATGAGTCAACGAGTTTCTTTGAAAGACTGGCTGATAAGATACTCTCGGTATACGAGAAGATAAAGGAAGCTTTGTTGAAGATCAAAAGCAAGCTGGTTTCAACCTGGGACAGCGTAAAACAAAAGAAAGAAGATGCCACAGATAAAGTTAATGATATTATAAGAATCGTTAATGATGAAGGCAACAGAGAATTTGTTAAGTTTGTCTGGGAACAGCTAAAGTATCTGTTTAAGAAGCTTAAGCCGAGAAAAGGGCGATTGTACGTACATTTTGGTATGGATGATCCTGAAACAACAGGAAAGATTGCTATGTATCTGGCTGTTTTGTATGGTTTAATGGGAATAGATATTAGTATACTTCCTGACTTCGAGGAGAAGGTTATGGAAGGTGAGTTGTATCTTAAAGGCAGATTGCAGCTTGTAACTATACTGATAATTGCAGTCAGATTGTATAGAAACAAACATTTTAAAAGAATTGTTTTAAATAAGGAATTATAATGGTATAATAAATACAAATGTACCAAAGTGATTAAGAATGGAGGATTATTATGGATAATAAGTTTGATTCAACAGTTTCAACACTTTTTAAAGGGATGGATTCATTTGTTTCAGCAAAGACAGTTGTTGGGGATGCTGTAACAGTTAATGATACAATTATTCTTCCTTTGGTTGATGTTTCATTTGGTGTGGGTGCAGGTGCATTCGTGAATGACAAGAAGAACAATGCAGGCGGTGCTATGACAGGTAAGTTGTCACCAAGTGCTGTTTTGGTTATTCAGAATGGTAACACTAAGCTTATCAATATTAAGAATCAGGACGCTGTTAATAAGGTTATTGATATGGTGCCTGAATTGATTGATAAGGTGGCGGACAAGTTTGGCAGAGCTAAGACTGAGGAAGAGCAGGAATTAGAGCAGGCTATAGATGATGTGAAGAAAGAGCTTTAATAAGCATTTTTTATAATATATTGCATATTCTAATATAAAGAAGTGTCAGGGCGGTTAGTTATGTGCTGTAGGATGCTGGGCTTTATAATGTTCTGGATAGCAATAGGTATGATAATCGCCTTATTTATGGCGGATAATCTGTTTTGGGCTATTACATTGATAGTAATATTGCTTATTTTAGGGTTTAATCTTTTCATGAATTCATAAATTTGTAAATTTATGAAAAAAGTTGTTGCAAATGTATTGCGTTTCTGTTACAATAGCTTTTGTTGTGGGTAAAGACACCCAATACCGTTAAGGAGGTGTATTGTAATGGCTAAATGTTCAATTTGCGAAAAGGCTGCTCACTTTGGTAATGCTGTGAGCCATTCTCATAGAAGATCTAATAAGAAGTGGAACGCAAACGTTAAGTCTGTAAAGGTTAGCGTAAACGGCGGTGCAAAGAAGATGTATGTTTGTACATCATGCTTACGTTCTGGTTTAGTAGAGCGTGCTTAATTATAATAGTATCTGCTATTAATTTTCGAAAATTTATATCAGTAAAGGGTGGATTGTTTGTTTGCAGTCCACTTTTTTTACAATATACAGTTTTTACATAAAAAAAGTCTTTTTTTTTACAGTATAAAAGGTTATAATGTAACTAATAGATTATGGGATATAAGTATATCTTTTAATGGAGGTGTTAATATGAAAGGACGTATTGACGGACAGTTAGGAACTATATCTATTGATTCAGAGGTTATTGCAAGATATGCAGGACTTGCTGCAGTTGAGTGCTTCGGTATTGTAGGTATGTGTGCAGTTAGTATGAAGGATGGTCTTGTTAAGCTCCTTAAGGGTGACAGCCTTACAAGAGGTATTCATGTTACTATTGATGATGAGAATAAGATTACTCTTGATTTCCACGTTATCGTATCGTATGGAGTAAGTATTATGACTGTATGTGACAACCTTATTGACAATGTTAAGTATAAGGTTAATGAATTTACAGGTTTAGAGATTAAGAAGATTAATATTTTTGTTGAAGGCGTTCGCGTTATTGATTAATGCGAGATAGGAGGATATTGTGGCAACTAACGTTATAGATGCGGCACTTGTGCAGAAGATGTTTCTTGCAGGTGCGAAGAATCTTGAATCAAAGAAAGAATGGATTAATGACCTTAATGTATTCCCGGTTCCTGACGGAGATACAGGTACGAATATGACTCTTACTATTATGTCAGCTGCTAAGGAAGTAAGTGCTATTGCTAATCCTAATATGGATAGTTTATCAAGGGCTATCTCAAGCGGTTCACTTAGAGGAGCCAGAGGTAATTCAGGTGTAATCCTTTCACAGCTTTTCAGAGGCTTCACAAAGGAGATGGCCGGACTTGATGTTCTTACAGTGGAAGATATTGCTACAGCATGCCAGCGTGCGACAGAAACTGCTTATAAGGCGGTTATGAAGCCTAAGGAAGGTACTATCCTTACTGTTGCGAAGGGAGTTGCGGATAAGGCTGCTGAGGTTGCTATGGAGACAGATGATGTGGAAGTAGCTTTACTTGCTATTATTGAGTATGCAGAAGAAGTTCTTGCCAAGACTCCAGAGATGCTTCCGGTTCTTAAAGAAGCTGGAGTTGTAGATTCAGGCGGACAGGGTCTTGTGGTTATTCTTAGAGGTATGTACGATGCCCTTACAGGCAAGGTTACTGAATTTGAGATTACAGCACCAAAGGCTGAGTTCGTGGCTTCAAGCATGCAGGGTAAAGGTGCAGCTATTGAAGATGTTGATATTAAATTCGGTTATTGTACTGAATTTATTATTATGCTTGAGAAAGAATTTAACGAAAAGACTGAGGAAGAGTTTAAGGCATTCCTTTCGTCAATCGGTGATTCTATCGTATGTGTGGCTTTGGATGATATCGTAAAGGTTCATGTGCATACTAATCATCCGGGTCAGGCATTTGAAAAGGGCTTGGAGTATGGTCAGTTAAGCAAGATGAAGGTTGATAACATGCGTGAAGAGCACAATGAAAAGGTTGTTGCTCAGGCTGAGATTCAGGCTGCTGCTGCACAGAATGCTATGAAGCAGGCACAGAAGAAGGATGAGCCACGCAAGGAGTATGGCTTTGTAACTATTTCGGCAGGTGAAGGCCTTTCAGAGATATTTAAGGGACTTGGTGTTGATGAGGTTATCGAAGGCGGTCAGACTATGAATCCAAGTACGGAAGATATTCTTAATGCTGCTGACAAGGTTAATGCAGATGTTGTATATGTGCTTCCTAACAACAAGAATATTATTTTAGCAGCACAGCAGGCGGCTTCTATTGTTGAGGATAAGAAGCTTGTTGTAATCCCTACAAAGACAGTTCCACAGGGTATTACAGCTATGATTAACTTCGAGATGGGTAATTCAGCAGAGGATAATGAGGCTGCTATGACAGATGCCCTTTCTACAGTAGCAACAGGTCAGGTTACTTACGCTGTAAGAGATACATCTATTGATGGTAAAGAAATCAAGGTCGATGATATTATGGGTCTTGGTGATAAGGGACTTCTTGCGGTTGGTAAGGATATAGAAGGAACACTTCTTGAGATGCTTGAGGCTATGATGTCAGATAATGAGGATGCTGAGATTGTAAGCGTTTACTATGGTGAAGATATCACAGAGGAGCAGGCTGAAGCTGTTTCTGCCAAGATAGAAGAAAAGTATCCGGATGTGGATGTTGAATTGCAGTATGGCGGTCAGCCAATATATTATTATCTTGTATCTGTAGAATAATGTACGAGATATGGCTTTTAAGAAGTAATAGCCATATGCGTGCTTAAGAGTGGGAACGATTATGGATATTAAAGAATTAAAGGGCGTCGGTGATAAGACGGCGCAAGCTTTTAACAGGCTTTCTGTATACACAGTAGATGATCTCGTGGGTTTATACCCACGGGATTATGATGTGTACGAAGAGCCTGTTTTTATTAATGAATTGGACGATGAATATGTAGGAACTACAGTTGCTATAGAAGCGGTTGTGGCAGGGCGTCCCGAAGTGTTTAGAAAAGGTAAGCTCTCCATAATATCTGTAAATATACGAGATATTAACGGAGATATTATAAAGTGCAAATGGTACAATATGCCATACCTGTCAAGCACTCTGAAGATGGGGATGCGATATATATTTAGAAGCAGACTCACACAGGAGAAGAACAAAGCATTCCTTTTTGAACAACCACAGATGTACACTATGGCAAAGTACAAAGAGCTTATGGGAAGTATGCAGCCTATATATCCCCTTACAAAAGGTCTTGCTAACAATGCAGTGACAAAGGCGGTAAAGCAGGCGCTTGACATATATAGCGGTTTTCTTCGTAAAGAGTTTATACCTGAAGATATACGCGGAAGATATGGGTTGGCTGAGCACAATTATGCTGTTAATACAATACATTTTCCAAAGTCTTTTGAAGAGTATGTTATGGCTAGAAAAAGACTGGCATTCGAGGAGTTTTTTTTATTCGTGTTGGCGGTAAGAAGCCTTAAAAATACTAATGAGAGATTGCCTAATGGTTATGTTATTAAGCATGATGAGCGTACGGAGGAGTTTATAAGCAAGTTGCCATATGAACTGACTGGCGCACAGAAACGGGCTTTGGAGGAAGTTAAGGCCAATATGTCAGGAGATAAGCTTATGAGTAGGCTTATCCAGGGTGATGTAGGTTCAGGTAAGACGATAGTTGCAGTGCTTGCACTTATGAATGCAGCATTCGCAGGTTATCAGGCAGCTATGATGGTTCCAACGGAAGTATTGGCTAAGCAACAGTATGAGTCAACTTGTGCATTATTTGAAAAATGTGGCGTTAATCTTAAAGTTTCACTCCTTACGGGTTCTATGACAGCGGCAAAGAAGCGTGCAGAATATGAAAGAATCGCTAATGGCGAGGTTGATATTATAATAGGTACCCATGCGCTTATACAGGAGAAGGTAGAATATAAGAATCTGGCGCTGGTTATAACGGACGAGCAGCACAGATTTGGCGTTAATCAGCGAAAGGAGCTGGCTAATAAAGGGGTTGAGGCGCCTCATATACTTGTAATGAGTGCAACGCCAATACCTAGAACACTTGCTATTATCGTGTATGGAGACCTTGATATATCGGTGATTGATGAGCTTCCGGCCAACAGACTGCCTATAAAAAACTGCGTGGTGGATGAGTCATACAGGGAAACGGCGTATAAGTTCATAACATCGCAGGTCGCAGAGGGCAGACAGGTATACATAATCTGTCCGATGGTTGAAGAAAGTGAGAATATGGATGCTGAAAATGTAGTGGATTATGCTAAGAAGCTTAAGTCAGCACTGCCAGGTAATATTCGTATAGAGTATCTTCATGGCAAGATGAAAGCAAAGGAAAAGAATGACATAATGAGTATGTATTCTGCAGGACAGGTTGATGTGCTGGTGTCCACTACGGTAATCGAGGTTGGTGTCAATGTGCCTAATGCCACTGTTATGATGGTGGAAAATGCAGAGAGATTCGGACTTGCACAGCTTCACCAGCTAAGAGGTAGAGTTGGACGAGGTGAGCACCAGTCATACTGTATATTTATGTCAGGAAATAAGTCGAAGAAAACAAAGGAACGTCTTGAAATACTCAACAAAACAAATGACGGTTTCAAGATAGCGGAGGAAGATTTAAAGCTTCGTGGACCTGGTGATTTCTTTGGCGTGCGTCAGAGTGGAGAGCTTGACTTTGGAATAGCTGATATATACACGGATTCAAGAGTACTTAAGATAGCGGCAGATTCAGCACAGGAGGTTCTGGATGATGATCCGTTCTTCGAGAAGGAAGAGAATCACTATTTGGCAGAGAAGGTTGCCGTATACACAAGAAAATGTTTGGAGAAGATTAACTTGTAGAAGTGTGCCTGTGTAGAGATGTGGTACACAGAAAGGTAATGATATGAGATATATGGATTTTACAATGAGTCGTCCGGGGCTTGTTGAGGTAGGACAGACTGTGGAGGTCACGGAAGGTAAGCTCCCAAGCAGTTATTATTATACTATAGAGCCGGCTGTGGCTATGTCCGGCAATTACACGACACCGGAAAGGCTAAAGTCAACTCATGGTGTTATTACGGAGATTGGGGAGACAAGCAGAGGGTATTATGTAAGAGCGGAGTTTGATGAATAGAGGTGTTTAGTAAGATATTTGTAATAGAGAGCTTATGTCGTATATATCTTACAGACTCGCTTTCGCTTGGAGCTAAACGTAACAGTACTAAACTCAGCAAGCCAATAATTGACTTGCTTCGTTAAGTGCTGACGTTTATCTACAGTCTGTAAGATATATAGACATAGCTCCTACTACAATATATTACGAAACAGCCGTAGCCGAAAGGGAGGATAGGTATGAATGAGGAATTAAGCAGAACGGCGTTGCTTCTTACGGAGGAGAAGGTTGAAAAACTAAAAAGTATGAAGGTTGCTGTGTTTGGGGTTGGCGGTGTCGGAGGTTTCGTGGTAGAGGCACTGGCAAGGTGCGGTGTCGGTACATTTGTGCTGACAGACAATGATACCGTGAGTCTGTCTAATATTAACCGTCAGATTATTGCGCTTCATAGCACTGTTGGAAGATTGAAGACGGAAGTTATGAAGGAGCGTATTCTTGATATCAATCCGGAGGCTGTTGTAGAAGTGCATAATTGCTTTTATCTGCCGGACAATCATGACGATTATGATTTTGCAGGTTATGATTATATTATAGATTGTGTGGATACAGTGGCAGCAAAGATTGACATTATCTTGGAGGCTCAGAAGTACGGAACTAAGGTTATAAGCAGTATGGGTACAGGTAATAAGCTTGACCCGACAAGACTTGAGATTGAGGATATATATAAGACAAGCGTGTGTCCGTTGGCTAGAGTTATGCGTTATGAGCTTAAGAAACGTGGTGTTAAGAAGTTAAAGGTGCTTTATTCAAAGGAAGAACCGATTAAAGTGTCTGCACCTCTTGAAGAGGGCAATTCCAGAAGGAGTATACCTGGCAGTGTAGCATTTGTGCCTGCGGCGGCAGGGCTTGTTATAGCGGCAGAGGTTGTGAAAGATTTGGTAGCGGAGTAGATATTTGTGTTTTACATTTCACTTCACATATGTTATAATGTTAACAAGTTATTTTCGTAACAACTTAATATTTTATGAGACTTAGAGCTCGGAATGGAGGATTTGTATGGCAAACAGATTTATTTTGAACGAAACTTCTTATCATGGTGCAGGTGCTATTGCAGCAATTGCAGATGAAGCTAAGGGCAGAGGCTTTAAGAAAGCACTTGTATGCTCAGACCCTGATTTGATTAAGTTCGGTGTAACTAAGAAGGTGCTTGATGTACTTGATGGTGCTGGTTTGGTTTATGAGATTTTCTCTGATATTAAGCCTAACCCGACTATTGAAAATGTGCAGGCAGGTGTTGCAGCATTTAAGGCGGCTGAGGCTGATTATATCGTAGCTATAGGTGGTGGTTCATCTATGGATACTGCGAAGGCTGTTGGTATTATCATTAACAACCCTGAGTTTGCTGATGTTGTAAGTCTTGAAGGTGTGGCTGACACTAAGAATAAGTGTGTGCCTATCTTAGCTGTTCCTACAACAGCCGGTACAGCGGCAGAGGTTACTATTAACTATGTAATCACTGATGATGCTAAGAATCGTAAGATGGTTTGTGTTGACCCGCATGACATTCCGGTTGTAGCATTTGTTGACCCTGATATGATGAGCACTATGCCAAAGAGCCTTACAGCTGCTACAGGTATGGATGCACTTACTCATGCGATTGAAGGTTACATTACAGGCGGTGCTTGGGAGCTTTCTGATATGTTCCATATCAAGGCTATCGAGATTATTGCAAGAAGCTTAAGAGGTGCTTGCGATAACACACCAGAAGGCAGAGAAGGTATGGCACTTGGACAGTATGTTGCAGGTATGGGCTTCTCTAATGTAGGACTTGGTATCGTTCACTCTATGGCGCATCCACTTGGAGCTCTTTACGATACACCACATGGAATCGCTAATGCTATTATTCTTCCAACTGTTATGGAGTACAATGCTGAGGCAACTGGCGAGAAGTATCGTGATATCGCTAAGGCTATGGGTGTTGCCGGAACAGAGAATATGACTCAGGAAGAGTACAGAAAAGCTGCAGTTGATGCGGTTAAGAAGCTTGCGGCTGATGTTGGTATCCCTGCTGACCTTAAGGATATTGTTAAGGCTGAGGATATCCCATTCCTTGCACAGTCTGCATATGATGATGCTTGCCGTCCGGGTAATCCAAAGGAAACAAGTGTAGAAGATATCACTAAGTTGTATGAGAGTTTGATTTAAAGAATAATTTAATTGAATATGATTAAAGCCTCCTACATATACATTTAACAGTATATGCAGGAGGTTTTTTATGGAGGGCATAAATAGCAATACAGCTGACAATATGAGTATCTACAAGGATATTCAGGCAAGAACTAATGGTGAGATTTATTTAGGTGTTGTAGGGCCAGTTCGTACCGGTAAGTCCACATTTATAAAAAGATTCATGGATTTACTGGTAATACCGAAGCTTGAGAATGAGCACGTTAAGGCTCGTACTAGAGATGAGCTTCCTCAGAGTGCGTCAGGTACTACTATTATGACTACTGAGCCGAAGTTTGTACCAAGCGAAGCGGCACTTATATGTCCGGTGGATGGAATTAGTGTAAAGGTGCGTCTTATTGATTGCGTAGGATTTATGGTGGATGGTGCATCGGGGCATATAGAGAATGATAAGGAACGTCTTGTAAAGACTCCGTGGTCACAGGCGGAGATTCCTTTTACTAAGGCGGCGGAGATTGGAACTAAGAAGGTTATAGAGGAACATTCGACCATAGGTATTGTGGTGACTACAGATGGAACATTTACTGATATTCCAAGAAATATGTATGTGCCGGCGGAAGAGCGCACTGTGAGTGAACTTAAAGCTATTAACAAGCCATTTATCGTGCTTTTAAACAGTGCATATCCCTACTCACAGGACACCTTGGAATTGGCGGCTTCTCTTACGCAGAAATACGGCGTTAAGGTTATGCCTGTAAATTGCGACCAACTTAAGAAAGATGATGTTTCGGCTATTTTGGAAAATGTTTTGATGGAATTCCCGCTTACAGAGATTGATTTCTTTGCACCAAGATGGCTGGAAATGCTTCCGGAGGACCACTGGCTTAAGGAAGAGATACTTAGCAGTGCCTATGAGTATCTTTCAAAGTATACATATATCAAGGATTTGATGGAGGAGAGTCCGGAAGTTTTAAGTGAGAAGATTGAAAATGTATCTATTGACGGAATTGATATGTCTAGCGGTCAGGTTAAGCTCAATATCGTTATGAAACCGAATATATATTATGAGGTGTTAAGTGAGCTTTCCGGTACTACAATCAGCAATGAATATGAGCTTATCAATATGATTAAAGAGCTTTCGGCGAAGAAAGAGGAGTTTGATAAGGTAAAGGATGCTTTGTTTGAGGTAAATACAAGCGGTTTTGGAGTGGTTACGCCTGTTAAGGATGATATTACTCTTGAGGAGCCGCAGGTTATTAAGAATGGTAACAAATATGGCGTGAAGATAAAGGCACAGGTGCCATCTATTAATCTTTTGAAGACTAATATTTCAGTGGAGATTGCTCCTATAGTTGGAACAAAGAATCAAGCTGATGATTTAATTGAATATATTAAGGACAATTCTGTCAATAATCCAAGTGGTATCTGGGAAACTAATATATTTGGAAAGACGGTGGAACAGATTGTTAATGATGGAATATATGAGAAAACACACAATATGACTTCTGAGAGCATGGGCAAGATCAGTGAGACTATTGAGAAAGTTATGAATGAGAATTCAGGGTTGGTGTGCCTTATAGTGTAATTGTATTTTTTACTTTTACATAGTGAGGAAATATGGTATACTATAGAAAATGGCATCGTATGGTCTATGATGCTTGTATGAACGGAGGAATATTATGAAGCGTGTAGAAGATTACGTAAGAAGTATACCGGATTTTCCTGAGGAAGGTATAATATTTAGAGATGTTACAAGTGTGTTGCAGGATGCTGATGGTTTACATCTGGCTATAGAAGGGATTGAGAAGCTCCTTGAGGGTGTAGAATACGATGTTGTTGTGGGACCGGAATCAAGAGGATTCATATTTGGTACACCAATAGCCTACAATAACCGCAAAGCATTTGTGCCGGTGCGAAAGAAGGGTAAACTTCCATGTGAGACTATTTCTATGGATTATGAACTTGAGTACGGTACTGCAACTATTGAGATGCATAAGGATTCAATTAAGCCTGGGCAGAAGGTTGTTATTGTTGACGACCTTATTGCCACAGGCGGAACTATAGAGGCTATTATTAAGCTCGTGGAGCAGCTGGGCGGTCAGGTCGTTAAGGTTGTTTTCTTAATCGAGCTTAAGGGCCTTAATGGAAGAGACAAGCTTAAGGGCTATGATGTAGATGCTGTTATTAAGTATGACGGTAAGTAAAAGGAGGGATTATTATGGGAACACCACATAATAGT
This sequence comes from Lachnospira sp., assembly GCA_045543195.1. Classification (GTDB taxonomy): domain Bacteria; phylum Bacillota; class Clostridia; order Lachnospirales; family Lachnospiraceae; genus Lachnospira. Next base: position 90,469 of record JAZQME010000001.1, on the reverse strand, counting down.
GCAGTTAAGGGCGATATCGCAAATACTGTTCTTATGCCGGGAGACCCGCTTAGAGCTAAGTTTATTGCGGAGAATTTCCTGACGGATGTAAAGTGCTTTAATACAGTGCGCAATATGTTTGGTTATACAGGCCTTTACAATGGTAAAGAGGTTTCTGTTATGGGAAGCGGCATGGGTATGCCATCTATAGGAATCTACAGTTATGAGCTGTATACACAGTATGATGTTGAGAATATTATCAGAATCGGTTCGGCAGGGGCACTTGCTGATGAAGTTAAGTTGAGAGATATTGTTATTGCTATGGGAGCATGTACGGATTCTAACTTTGCTAAGCAGTACAATCTGCCTGGTACATTTGCACCGATTGCAGACTTTAAGCTGTTGAGAAAGGCAGTTGAGTGCGCGGAAGCTATGGGACTTTCTGTTGATGTAGGTAATGTGGTTTCTTCGGATATATTCTACAATGATAACAGTGCTGTGAATGATGCATGGAAGAAGATGCATGTATATGCTGTGGAGATGGAAGCGGCGGCACTTTATATGAATGCCGCAAGACTTGGTAAGAGTGCGCTTTGTATGGTTACTATAAGTGACCATTTGTACAGAGATGAAGCATTGTCGGCAGAAGAAAGACAGACAAGTTTTAAAGATATGATGAAGGTTGCCTTGGATGTGGCAACTAGTGAGGCATAAAGATGGACGGCTGGGAGATTGTTATATTTTTTGCGGCACTTTTTGTTGTGGCCTTTTATGTGACTTATGATGCTGCTAAGAAACGCAAAGCCAAGATGGAGCGTAGGTTAAGAGAGTCCTTTGGATGTTTTTCATCTAAGCAGTACAGTGATGATGAATATGAACTTATTGCACATTATTATGAAGATAGTGCAGATACATGTGATGTTATTGATGATATTACATGGAATGACTTAGGTATGGATTCAATCTTTAAAGCTATGAATATATGCAATTCATCGGCGGGACAGGAGTATCTGTACAGGATGCTTAGATGTCCTGAAAGTGATGTTAATAAACTTAAAGAGACAGACAGACTTGCTAAATTCTTCACAGGTAATGAGGAAAAAAGGTTAAGCGTTCAGCGAATATTTGCAAAGCTTGGATTGGTGCGACACATTTCACTTAGTGATTACTTAGGACTTATTACTGAGCTTAAGGCTGGCAGCAATGCTTTGCATTATGCAGTTAATGTGCTTTTGGTAGCGGCATTTGTGGTGTGTTTTGCAGTAGATGCCACACTTGGTATAGGTATGATAGTAGCGGTGGTAGCCGGTTCTATAGGAAGCTATTATAGTTATAAGGCAAAGGTTGAATCATACTTTATATGTATCACACAGTTTGTGAAGCTTATAGATTCAGCAAAGGCTATATGTGCATTGAAGTATGATGAACTTGAGGTTTATAACAAAAGACTTAACGAGATTACAACTAAGTTTGCTTCTATAACAAAGAATTCAGGTCTTATAAGTTCGGGCAATGTGAATGGTTCTATGGCTGAGATGGCATTGGAATATATGAGAATGCTTACACATATTGACCTTATTAAGTTTAATAATATGGTTAAGAAGCTTGGTAATGAACAGGATGAGATGTATGAGCTTATGGATACATTAGGATACCTTGAGGCTTGTATCAGTGTTGGGTCCTTCAGAAAGGCACTTCCGTACTGGAGTGAGCCTGAATTGGTTTCTGAGGGCAGAGGGCTTAAGGTTAAAGAAGTGTTCCATCCGCTTATAACAGAGCCGGTGGCTAATTCTATCAGTGCAGATAAGCATGTGTTGCTTACGGGTTCCAATGCTTCGGGTAAGTCAACATTTTTAAAGACTATAGCTATTAATGCGTTGTTGGCACAGAGCATATACACAAGTGTGTCTAAAGAATACAAGGCGGCGATGTTTAGGATATATTCTTCTATGTCCTTAAGGGATGACCTTAGTAACAATAACAGCTATTATATAGTGGAGATTAAGTCTTTAAAGAGGATTCTTGATGCGGTATCAGCTGAGTCGGATAAGCCGGTGCTTTGCTTTGTGGATGAGGTTCTTAGAGGAACTAACACAGTTGAGCGTATAGCTGCGTCTTCGGAGATACTTAAGAGTCTTAAGTTTAAAAATGTATTGTGCTTTGCGGCAACTCACGATATAGAGCTTACAACACTTCTTGAGAAGTATTATGATAATTATCATTTTCAGGAAGAGGTTACAGATGATGATGTTAAGTTCAATTATCAGCTGTTTAAGGGGCCTGCAACAACACGAAATGCTATTAAGCTTCTGAATATTATCGGTTATGATAAAGAGGTAATAAGTGCGGCAGAGAAGCAGGCTATGTATTTTGTGGCTAATGGTTCTTGGCAGAACTAGTTTGTGTTGATTAGTACAGTGAATTGTGCTATAATACTATGAAGTCTTAGAATACTTATGGTTTTTAAGATGCTCATGAATATAAAATGTGCGAAAGCGAGGGAATGTAGTATGGGCGAATTGACAGGGGAATTAATATTTGAAACAGTAAGATTTCTTCTGATGATTGTTTTACTTGTTGTTGGTGTGCTTATTGGCGGAAAGCTTAGAAGCATAACTGATGCAAGAAAGGCTAGGAAGAAAGCGGCGGAGGAAGCGGCAAAAGAAGCTGAGAACGCGGTTATTACTGAATAATTATATTTATTATTACATTAGTGCATATGCAGGAGGAAAGAAACGTGCAGTACAGAGGCGTTAATGAGTTGAGAAGAATGTATCTTGACTTTTTTGAGAGCAAGGACCATCTTAAGATGAAGAGTTTTTCATTGGTTCCACACAACGACAACAGTTTGTTGATTATTAATTCAGGTATGGCACCACTTAAGCCATATTTTACAGGACAGGAGATTCCACCAAAGAGACGTGTTACAACATGTCAGAAGTGTATCAGAACGGGTGATATAGAGAATGTTGGTAAGACAGCAAGACACGGTACATTCTTTGAGATGCTTGGTAATTTCTCATTCGGAGATTACTTTAAGACAGAGGCTATTCACTGGTCTTGGGAGTTCTTGACTGAGGTTGTGGGACTTGATGCAGACAGACTCTATCCTTCTGTTTATGTGGATGATGATGAAGCATTTGAGATATGGAACAAGGAGATTGGTATAGCACCGGAGAGAATCTTTAGATTCGGTAAGGCTGACAATTTCTGGGAGCATGGTGCAGGTCCTTGTGGTCCATGTTCAGAGATTTATTATGACAGAGGCGAGAAGTACGGTTGTGGACAGCCTGGTTGTACAGTAGGCTGTGACTGTGACCGTTATATGGAAGTGTGGAACAACGTATTCACACAGTTCAGTAACGACGGAAAGAACAATTATACAGAGCTTGAGCAGAAGAATATCGATACAGGTATGGGACTTGAGCGTCTTGCAGTAGTTGTTCAGGATGTAGATTCTATCTTTGATGTTGATACTCTTCAGGCACTCAGAAATAAGATATGTGAGATGTCAGGTGTGACATACAAGGAAGACGAGAAGAAGGATGTGTCTATCAGAGTTATCACAGACCACATTCGTTCAGTAACATTTATGGTAAGTGATGGTATTATGCCATCTAACGAAGGCAGAGGCTATGTTCTTAGAAGATTGCTTCGTAGAGCAGCAAGACACGGAAGACTTCTCGGTATTGAAGGAAAGTTTTTATCTAAGCTTTGTGAGACAGTAATCGAAGGTTCTAAGGATGGATATCCTGAACTTGAGGAGAAGAAGGAGTTTATCTTCAAGGTTATCACAGAGGAAGAGGATAAGTTTAATAAGACTATTGACCAGGGCTTAAGTATCTTAGCTGATATGGAAGCTTCACTGGTAGCTGAGGGCAAGAATGTTCTTGGCGGTGCAGATGTATTCAAGCTTTATGATACTTATGGATTCCCATTAGACCTTACTAAGGAGATCCTTGAGGAAAAGAATATCGCTATTGATGAGGATGGCTTCAAGGCAGCTATGGACGAGCAGAGAAAGAAGGCTCGTGAGGCTCGTAAGACTACTAATTATATGGGTGCAGATGCAACTGTATATGATGAGATTGATCCTGAGATAACAAGTGTGTTTGTAGGTTATGACAAGCTTGTTAACACATCTAAGGTTACAGTGCTTACAACTGAGACAGAGGTTGTACAGGCTCTTTCAGAGGGTGAGAAGGGTACTGTTATCGTTGATGAAACAGCATTCTATGCTACTATGGGTGGACAGGAAGGCGACTGTGGTGTTATAACAACAGCAGAGGGCGAATTCAAGGTAGAGACTACTATTAAGCTTAAGGGTGGCAAGGTTGGACATGTAGGTGTTATGACAAAGGGCATGATTAAGGTAGGCGACGAGGCTACACTTAGCGTATGTGAGTGCAATCGTGCTAACACATGTAAGAACCACAGTGCAACACACTTGCTCCAGAAGGCACTTAGAACTGTGCTTGGCGACCATGTTGAACAGCAGGGTTCTATGGTTAACAATGACAGACTTCGTTTCGACTTTACACATTTCCAGAGCATGACAGCAGAGGAGATTGCTAAGGTTGAGGCTTTGGTTAATGAAAGAATTGCAGAGGCTATTCCTGTTGTAACTGATGTTATGACTATTGAGGAAGCTAAGAAGACTGGCGCTATGGCTCTCTTTGGTGAGAAGTATGGCGAGACAGTACGAGTTGTATCTATGGGAGAGTTCTCTAAGGAATTCTGCGGTGGTACACATGTTGCCAACACAAGCAATATTATGCTTTTCAAGATTGTTTCAGAAGCTGGTGTTGCTGCTGGTGTTAGAAGAATTGAGGCTCTTACAGGTAATGGAGTACTTAAGTACTATGCTAACCTTGAAAAGACTCTTAATGATGCGGCAGTTGCAGCTAAGACAGAGCCTGCACAGCTCGTGAGAAGAATCCAGTCTATGAATGACGAGATTAAGGCACTTTCAAGCGAGAATGATAAGCTCAAGGCTCAGCTTGCTAACAATGCACTTGGCGATGTTGCAGCACAGGATGTTAAGGGTGTTTCATTAATCGCTACTAAGGTTGACAATGTTGATATGAACGAGCTTCGTAACTTAGGTGATAAGCTTAAGGAGCAGATTGGTTCAGGTGTTGTGCTTATTGTAAGCGGACAGGGCAGTGACAAGGTTAATATGATTGCTATGGCTACAGATGATGTGGTTGCAAAGGGCGCTCATGCAGGTAACCTTATAAAGGCTGTTGCAGGTCTTGTAGGCGGTGGCGGCGGTGGTCGTCCGAATATGGCACAGGCCGGTGGTAAGGACCCAAGCGGAATCGATGCACTTCTTGCAAAGGCACCTGAGGTACTTGCAGAGCAGTTGTAAAATATTTTACAAAAATTTGCAATTTTCAGTTGACGAATTAATATTATATGTTATAATAATTTTTGTGCAATTAATTAATACCCTAATTATGTATTGTTGTGCACAATTTGCAACAGAAGGGTGGTCAGGAAAAGTATGTCAAATGTAATCGTTAAAGAAAACGAGTCTTTAGATAGCGCATTACGCAGATTCAAGAGAAACTGTGCTAAGGCAGGTATTCAGCAGGAAATTCGTAAGAGAGAGCATTATGAGAAGCCAAGCGTAAGACGTAAGAAGAAGTCTGAAGCAGCTAGAAAACGTAAGTTTAATTAATTATAATTAACTATCAAGGAGAGATATAGAGATATATCTCTCTTTTTTTATGCGATTTTTTTCCATTTCATGTAACCTTTTCACAAAATTGCTTTCTTAATAAGTGAGGAAAGTTAAATTAATATGTTATATAATTGCAATTATACTGATTAAGGACTTACTAGAAATACAAGACAAGAGAGTGATGTTTTATGAATGATTCCGGAATAATTAAATTGTTTTACGAACGAAACGATAGCGCTATTAAGTTTGTAAGTGAAGCATACGGAGCTAAGATGCAGCGTATGGCGGTGAGATTTTTGGGATCTAAGGAAGATGCGGAGGAGTGTGTTAATGATGCGCTTATGAGGGCGTGGGACTCTATACCGCCTAATAATCCCGATAATTTATCAGCCTATATGATGGCCTTATGCAGAAATGTAGCACTCAATATGATTGATTGGAAGAATACAAAGAAGAGAAATGCGGAGGTTGTATCCCTTAGCAGTGAACTTGAAAATTGTATTCCAAGTGGATGTAATATTGACAAAGACTATGATTTGAATCAATTGTTTAGCACGTTTCTTATGGGAATATCTAAGGAAAAGCGGACGATGTTTATGAGAAGGTACTGGTATGCTGATTCCATAGAAGATATTGCCAGAACATTTGGCTGTAGCAAAAGCAAGGTTAAAGTTACATTGCATCGAATAAGGAATGAATTAAAAGAGTTTTTAAAGGAGGAAGGTGTATTTATATGACAGGTAAATATATGTTGGAAGCATTGCAAAATGTTGATGAGCTACTTATTGCTGAGGCGGATGGAATTAAAACGTCTAAAAAAGTTGTTAAGTTTGGGATGACAGAAAGACAACGGGATAATCTTGCTACAGCTGCCATTGTTGTGTTGATGATAGGTTTGGTTGCCTTGATTCCGGTGATAAAAAGATATATTCCTCAAAGCGGGCTGTTGGAACCGGGACAGAGTATTAATAGTGATGTAGAATCTAGATATAAGAATATATCCCATAAGATTAATGAGTGGTGTAACTATATCAGCAAGGATATTGATGAGTCTCAGGTGGTAGATGGAATATTGTATGAGTACGATAAGGATAATGACAGTTATATTGTTTCTAGCACTGGCTGTACTGATGTTAATATATCATTAGCATATGGCTCTAATGCAACTGTAGCCGGATTTGCCACACATGGTATATTAGATGAGTTAGAGAACAGTATGACATACAATGTAGTAGTTACACCGGAGAATGCATCACGTATGTACTATTTGGTCGCTTTTAGAGGATATGAAGATAATTCTGATGCTAGTTCTATTGATTGGAATGAAGCGTCTCAGCAAACTTTTTATGAGGCGGTAAGTAAATTAGGTTACGAAGTACAGTTAGTAGAAGGTTCCGGCTATTATGAAAATGAGTATGGCGAAAAGGTATATGTTAGAGATGACTGTATATATGGAATGTTAACATATGAGCAGATGAAAAATATATACGAAAAGACCGGATATGGCGTGCGATATAATATTATTTCAAAAGCTAAAGAACCAGTGATTAATAAGTAGAGATTATATAATTATATGATTATATGATTATATGATTATATGATTATAAATGATTATAAAAACCTGTATTAAGGTTGCAGCAGGAGCTGTAATAACTTAATACAGGTTTTTGTGTTATAAATTTTATAAAAGTATTGAGGAAATTTAAAAAATGTGTAACTATTGAAAAGCGAAATTTGTCTATATAAGTGAGAGGGTTAAAAAGCTGATTTAAAGATGCGTAAGATAAGTAGGTGATATTGTGAATGATTCCGGAATTATAAAATTGTTTTTTCAGAGAGATAATGATGCGGTTAAGCATACCAGCGATAACTATGGCGGTAAAATGATGCGTATGGCAGAACAGATGCTGGGTTCTAAAGAGGATGCACAGGAGTGTGTTAATGATACGCTATTAAAGGTGTGGGACAGTATTCCGCCTAACAATCCTGATAATTTGCAGGCTTACATTATGAGATTGTGCAGGAACACGGCACTCAATATGATAGAGTGGAAAAATGCTAAGAAAAGGCATGCAGAAGTGATTTCCCTTACTAAGGAATTGGAAGACTGTATACCGGGTGGTGAGACTGTAGATTCAGAAGATAGTGAGCTTAGTGAGGTGTTTAGCACATTTTTAAAAAGCATTTCTAAAGAGAAAAGGACTATGTTTGTAAGAAGATATTGGTTTTCGGACTCTATAGAGGATATCGCAAAGATGTTTGGCTGTAGTCAAAGCAAGGTTAAAGTTACATTGCATCGAACAAGAAAGGAACTTAAAGATTATTTGATAAAGGAGGGTGTGTTTTATGACAGGTAAGGATGTGTATATTAATATGCAGAATATTGATGAGCAGCTAATAATTGAAGCTACGGATATTAAGGCTGCGAAGAAGAAATTTTATTTTACGGAAAGACAGCGGGATAATCTGGCAACGGCAGCGATTGTATGCCTTGTTGTAGCGGCAGTTTTACTGGTGCCGACAATAGTTAAACATGTTACAGGTGATGGCTTTAGTCCTGCGGGAGTGGTAGAAAGCACTGTTTCTAATGAAACTGCTGCACAGGATGAAACGGCTTCTATGCAGGAAACTTCCGGTGGATTGGCAGTTAATTATGATAATGTTCCGGACGGAGCTAAAGTTATTGATGGAGTTTTGTATGAGTATGATACATGGCTTGAGAGGTATGTTGTTTCTGATTGGTCTTTACCGGGAGAAAGTGCGGTTTTAAATGATGTTTCAGGATTGACAATGACATCTGTTTTGTCAAAGGCCATATCTAACAATGCTATAATAACAGAAAGTAATGCAGATATAATGTATTATGCAGTAGAAATAGCTGCTAAGAATCAGTTAAATGAGTCTCAGCAGGCTAATGCGGCTACAGAATTATACTTATCATTGGCTGACATAGGTAATTATGGAATTCGTTTGGCTGAAGCAGGCAATTACAAGTCTAATTATGGTGATTTTTTTGTATCCCATGATACATTCGTATATGGATTGTTAACTTATGATGAAATGAAAGAGTTAGCTGTTAAATATGCCCAAAAGAATTCAGGTAACGGACTAAAGTATGACTTGATATCTGAATTTGAAGTTAAAAAATCCAATATTTATACTGACAATATGGTTCCTAAGTACTCTAAGGAAGAATTAAGTGCAGCATGGCGTTATGTATATAGTTCGCAGTATGAGAAGTATATTGTTTCAAGGAATTATTTGCAGACCGGAGAGTATTATAATGACCATTATACAAATCCAACTAAAGATACAAGGGTAACATATTCAAGCAACCTAAAGTCAATAATGGACAGTAATACGATTATTAACGTGAATAATGCCGGTAGTATGACATATCTTGTTGAAATTAATGTATATGATGTGTCGTCCCGATCTGGTGATCCGCATTATGATAAAATCTTATCAGCGTTTGGGGATGAGGTTAAGGATGATGCATTAAAAAAGGAATATGAAAGATTAAAGAGTGCTTGCAATTATGATATAAGGTTAGGCGAAAAGTTCTGGGGAACAGGCAATAACACACCTGTTATATATGGTATGCTTACATATGAGCAGATGAAAACAATTCCTGTTAATAATTCGTATGGTTATGCTTTTCAGATAGCAAGCGAGACAGAATTTGGACCATCAGGTATCATAGAAGAGTCTCTTTACGGTAAAGGTTATACAGTTATTGATTCTAACACCAATAACGATAATAGTACCAAGACGGAATAAGTTAAAACACTATAATGAATTAAATATCGTTCATATAACACCTGCGTTAGGAATATTATATCTTAACGCAGGTGTTTGTTGTATAGTGGTGAATATTGTGAATAAAAGGGAAAAGATAGCAGGTAATCTTAAGTTTGCAAAGGATGCGGTGCTGGGGCTTCCTATGGTAACGGTTATGGGAAACTGTGAGGTGTTTGTGGAAAATTTCAAGTCTATAGTACATTATGAGTGTGATTGCATAAGGCTTATAACGAAACAGGGATATATATCTATTGAAGGCGGAGGCTTGCGGATTCAGTACTACAATGATGAAGAAATCGCAATTAAGGGACGCATAAGTAAGATTGAGTACTTTTAGGTGGTGATAATGTTATGAGAAATCAGTTTAACAAGATTTCATCTTATGTGTGTATCAGAGTCACAGGGGCTTCTGCAGAGCGGTTTATTAATATGTGCAGGCATAAATCTATTGAACTTTGGGATATAACAAGGGATATTGAAGGTATAGATGCTAAAACTGATGTTGATACATTTTACAGGCTAAGAGAAGTGTGCAGACATACAGGAAATCGGGTTAGAATAACTAAAAGAGTGGGCGCGGCATTTTTTATGTTTAAGTATCGAAAACACTATTCTTTTGTTATTGGTATGCTTATAGCCTGCATACTTATTACGGTTTGGTCAAAGTTTGTATGGGATATAACATTTGTGGGGAATTCTAAGTATACCAGCGGAGTGTTGCTTGATTATCTCAATAGTTCAGGTGTGTATGCAGGTATGATGCTTAGTGAGGTTAATTGTGCGGATATAGAGGCCGGTATCAGAAATGAGTACAATGAAATAACTTGGGTTTCGGCAAAGATTAGTGGAACAAAGCTGGAAATCAGCGTTAAAGAAAATGATGTGATGGGGACAGGAAATATAGAAATATCTAAGGAACGGGATATAGTGGCAACAGAGTCGGGAGTTGTTTACAGTATCGTTACCAGAAAAGGAACGCCGCTTGTAAAGGTGGGAGATACGGTTGAAAAGGGGCAGATACTGGTGTCAGGAGTGGTTAAGGTAATGGATGATGCCGGGACTCATGTGGCTAATATATATACTGCGTCAGATGCGGACATAATTATTAAGACTACCAAGCAATATAATGATAAACTGCCTGTTGAGAATGAAAAGAAGGTGTATACAGGTAATATTAAGGAAAAAAAGATACTGGGAATAACTAATACCAATATTGAGTGCGGGCTTATATTAAAGCAGTTTGATAATGCTGACGTATCAACGGATATTACTCCGTTAAAACTGACTGAAAGCTTTATGTTGCCTATATATGTAGGGAGTAAAACTTATTATGAGTATAATGTGGTGACTGAAAAATATGATGAGAATAGTGCTAAAAATGTGTTGAATCAACATTTTTTGCAATATCTTAAAGATTTATCACAAAATCAAGTGCAAATACCTGAATATAATGTTAAAATGTATAATGAGGGTGATTGTTTTGTTCTTAAAGGTACAGTTGATGTTTTGGCTCCTTTGGTGGAATATAAACCGGTCACTGATATAGAGATTATTGTTAATGAGGAGAAAAAGGAAGTTCAATGAGTGTAGTTGAAGCGTTTGTTGATATGCCGGCACAGTACAGTGTTGCTGTGTTTGGGCAGTATGACAGTTTCGTTAAGAAGATAGAAAGAACATTGAAGGTTACTATAATCAGCCGCAATTCAGATGTTAAGGTGCTAGGTGCGCCTGATGCTGTGCGACATGCCAAGAAGGTGCTTGAAAACCTTCTTGAGCTTGCTAAGCGTGGCAATACCATACAGGAGCAGAATGTTGATTATGCTTTGTCACTGTGCTTTGAGGAGAAGGAAGATGCAGTGCTGGAGATTGATACTGACCTTGTATGCAGAACTATTGCAGGAAAGCCTATAAAGCCTAAGACACTGGGTCAGAAGTACTATGTGGACCAGATAAGAGAAAAGATGATTGTTTTTGGTCTTGGTCCGGCAGGAACAGGTAAGACATACCTTGCCATGGCTATGGCTATCAATGCATTTAAGAACAATGAAGTAAACAGGATTATTCTTACAAGACCAGCTATTGAAGCAGGTGAGAAGTTAGGTTTCCTGCCGGGAGATTTACAGAGCAAGGTTGACCCGTATCTTAGACCGCTTTACGATGCTCTTTATCAGATTATGGGTGCAGAGAGTTTTGCTACCAATATGGAAAAGGGACTAATAGAGGTGGCGCCTCTTGCCTATATGAGAGGCCGAACATTGGACAACGCATTTATTATCTTGGATGAAGCGCAGAATACAACACCTGCCCAGATGAAGATGTTTCTTACACGAATCGGTTTCGGTTCTAAGGTTATTATAACCGGTGACCAGTCCCAGAAGGATTTGCCAAAGGATGCGGTCTCAGGTCTGGATGTGGCTATTAAGGTTTTATCAAGAGTGGACGAGATTGGTTTTGTAAAGCTTACTAATCAGGATGTTGTCAGACATCCTCTTGTACAGAAGATTGTAAAGGCTTATGAAGATTATGAGTCAAGACAGAGTAAGCACGGAAAGTATGGCGGTGGCGACAGACGAGATGACAAGCGTGGTGGTAAGTCTGACAAGGCAGAGCGAAAGGTGAATGACAGAACAGACAAGCCTGCGCATAAGGAGGAATAATATGACTATTAATATGGAATATGAAACAGATATAGATATAAAGCTGGATTATAAGGATATTATTACAAAGGTTGTGGAAGCTTCCGTGGATTATGTATCCTGTCCTTATGAGGTTGAGGTTAATGTGACTCTTACTGATAACAGCTCGATTCATGAGATTAACAAAGAGTACAGAGATGTGGACAGGCCTACGGATGTACTTTCATTTCCTATGATTGAATATTCAGAACCTGCGAAGTTTGATGATTTAGAGGAAGAGTTTGAGATGGACCCGGGCAGTTACTTTAATCCGGATTCAGGAGAATTGTTGCTTGGTGATATTGTAGTTTCGGTGGAGAAGGTATTTGAGCAGGCAGAGAGTTACGGGCATTCCACAGAAAGGGAGCTTGCATTTCTTGTGGCACACAGTATGATGCATCTTTTTGGTCATGACCATATGGAGCCGGACGAAGCTAAGGTTATGGAGAATGCACAGGAGTGCGTGCTTGAGAGTTTAGGGATTACAAGAGATTCTAGCGGGGATTGCTCCAGGCAAGGCATAGAATTATCTGATGATTTAAAAAGGGAACTGGTTACTAGTGCGAAAGTTGTTATGAAACAGGCGTATGCACCTTATTCCAACTTCAAGGTGGGGGCGGCGGTTCTTGCGGAAAGCGGTGAGATATACACCGGCTGCAATATTGAGAACGCCTCTTTTGGTGCTACTAATTGTGCTGAAAGAACTGCTATATTTAAGGCAGTTTCAACAGGTGAGAGAAAGATTAAGGCTGTTGCAATCGTATCTTCCAGCGGAGATATAACATATCCTTGTGGCGTGTGCAGACAGGTTATGAGTGAATTTATGGATGGTGAAGGATTGATTATACTTGGCTATGATTTGGCTGATGATAAGTCGGACAGTACTAAGTTTGATATGAAGGAATATACACTTTCTGAACTTTTACCGCATAGTTTTGATAAGTTCTAAGATTTTTGTCAATAATATAACCGGGAGGCGGCATATATATGCTGAAAGGTTATGGACAGAAAAGAATGGATTGCAGTAGGAATAGGCGTCATGATGTTGGTGGCGTTGTTTATTGGTTTGTTGTTGTTAAGAGGCTGGCTGGGTTCTGATGGTGATTATGATGATGTGGTTCCCGAGACCGGCACTATTATTACGGATGATATGAGTTACACTTTAGCTACAGCTAACGATTCTTCAGGAGGAACATTTGATATACAGAATAGTGATAATGTCACTGATGTAAATTCTGCGAAAAACGCTCAGGTGTTTTATCTTAAACTTAATAACAATATAATAACGATTTATAAGAATAATGGTGAGTTTTACGACTATGCCCAGGTGGATATTGATAATTTGCCACAGGATGTTTTAGGTGATCTTAAGATGGGTATGGAGATAGTAGGAGAGGATAGTCTATATGAGTTTTTACAAGGCTATGCAAGCTGATAAGAGTTTTGACTGTGTGGTTATTGGCGGTGGTGCTTCAGGCATGATGGCGGCTATTACAGCTGCACGCAATGGAGCTAATGTTGCCATAATAGAGCATACAGGAAGACTTGGAAGCAAGATATTGCAAACAGGAAACGGCAAGTGTAACTTTACGAATCTTGCTATGGATATTGACTGTTTTCAGAATGATAATAAAGATTTTGTGGCTGATGTATTGTCGGTATTTGATCAATATGCAGTAATAGAGTTTTTTAAGGAACTGGGAGTGTGGCATAAAGAGCGCAACGGGTATATTTACCCGCACTCTGAAACTGCTGCCTCATTACAGGATGCGTTAAGAATGGAAGTATCTAAGCAGGGGGTTAATACGCTGCTTCAGACAGAAGTTCTGGATGTATGTGTTGATGAGTGTGGTTCTTACTCTGTTAAGTGTGCAGATGATACTTTTGTTAAAGGAAAATGTCTTGTATTAGCGACCGGCTCTAAGGCCGCTCCTAAGACAGGTTCTGATGGTTCGGGGTATAAGCTTGCTAAGAAGCTTGGAGTTACGGTTAAAAAGCCGCTTCCGGCACTGGTTCAGCTGGTTAGTGATAATAGTCTGTGTAAAGCTATGGCAGGTGTAAGAAGCACGGGCCTGGTATCCCTTTATGTGGATGGCAAGGTTGTTTCAGAAGATACTGGTGAGGTTCAGTACGCAGATTATGGAATCAGTGGTATTCCTGTGTTTCAGATAAGCAGATATGCAGTTAAAGCGGTTGATGAGGGGAGAGCCGTTGTAGTTAAGATAGACATGATTCCTGATATTAGCAAAGATGAGCTGTATGCGGATATAAGACGTCGTTATGAAGATGATTATGATAAGAATATTGAGCAGTTTTTTGCCGGGATAGTTAACAAAAAACTGGTTTATGCAGCTTCCAAGCTTGCAAATATAGATATTAACGCATGTGTTGGCAGTGTTAAGTTAGCTAAGCTTAATCAGGTTGTTGATACTCTTAAAGCTTTTGAGTTTAATATAGTATCATTCAAGGGTTTTGACAGTGGGCAGATATGTCAGGGCGGAGTGGCACTGGAGGAAATTAATCCGGCCACTATGGAGCATATAAATCAGTCCGGGCTGTTTTTTGCAGGCGAAGTGCTTGATGTGGATGGTAAGTGCGGAGGTTATAACTTACAGTGGGCATGGAGCAGTGGTTTCGTGGCTGGTCTTAATGCTGCGCTCAAAGCTAATGAAGTACAATTCTAAATATGTAATATATGTAATAAAGGATGGAATATTATGTCAGAGTATTCAATTCGTATTAACCAGATAAAGGTTAAAGCAGATAAGAGCGAAGAGAATCTTGCGAAGGAAGTTTCAAAAGAAGTTGTTAAGAAGCTGAATGAGCTGTCTAAGGTTAAAGATATAAAAGGATTGTTACCATATGTTAAAGATAGCGGTGCTATTACATATAAGATAGTGAAAAAGTCAGTGGATTCAAGGTATAAGCCTGATATATACTATGTGTATTCTGTTGATGTGGAGAATGTAAAGGACTGTAACTTAGAGCTTGTTAAAGAAAAACTATCATTGGGTTTAAAGAAAAATGTCAGACTTCCTAAAGATGTTACTATAACAAGCAATGTTACATATAAATTTCCGGTTGATATTAATACCGATGTTGGTGTTTGTGCAGATAATAATGCAGATGAACCGTCCAATGTACATAACAAGCATATAGTAATAGGCGGTTTCGGACCAGCCGGTATGTTTGTAGCGTTAAAGCTGGTTAGAGCAGGCTTTAAACCGATTGTGCTTGAAAGAGGTGAGTCAGTTGAGGAAAGAACTGCAACTGTTAAGTCTTTTTGGGAGACAGGGGTTCTCAATACAGAGTCCAATGTTCAGTTTGGAGAAGGTGGTGCAGGCACATTTTCTGATGGCAAGCTTAATACTATGATTAAGGATAATACAGGGCGTATTAAGGAAGTGCTTAATGAACTTGTAAATTTCGGCGCTGATGAATCGATTCTTTATGTTAATAAGCCGCATATTGGCACGGATGTATTGGCGAAGGTTGTTAAGAATATACGTACATTTATACTTGATAATGGTGGTGAGATTAGATTTAATACTAAGATTACTGATGTTGTCATAGAAAAAGGGGCTGTATGTGCAGTTAGGACTGTGGATACAAAGACCAAAGAAGAGAATTCAGTGCCGTGTGATTATCTTTGTCTGGCTATAGGTCACAGTGCAAGAGATACATTTGAAATGCTTTATAAAAAGGGCAGTGTTTCTATGGAGCCGAAAGCATTTGCGGTAGGACTTAGGATAGAACATCCCCAGGAGCTGATTAATTATAACGCTTATGGTGATATTGAATATAATATGCCTGCTGCCGATTATAAAGTAACCTGTCAGACCAGTGAAGGCAGAGGTGTTTATTCCTTCTGTATGTGTCCGGGAGGTTTCGTGGTTAATGCATCTTCTGAGGTAGGAAGGCTTGCAGTTAATGGTATGAGTTATTCAGGCAGGGATAGCGCCAATGCAAACAGCGCCTTGATAGTTACTGTTACACCTAAGGATTTTGGTGAAGATGTTCTTGATGGTGTAAGGTTTCAGAGGGAACTTGAGCAAAAAGCCTTTGATATAGCAGGCGGAGCTGTTCCGGTGCAGTTGTTAAAGGATTATAAAACCGGCTGTGTATCTAAAGAGTTTGGCAGTGTTATCCCTTGTATTAAGGGTAGATATGCTTTTGCGGACTTGAATAAGGTTATGCCTGAGTTTATTAACAAAGCTTTGCAGGAAGGAGTCACACATTTTGCCGGTATGATTAAAGGCTTTGATATGGATGATGCAGTATTTGCAGGTGTTGAGAGCAGAACTTCAAGTCCGATAAGGATACTTAGAGATGCAGAAAGCCTTCAAGCATCCATTAAAGGTTTTTATCCTTGCGGCGAGGGTGCCGGATATGCAGGAGGTATAACATCAGCGGCGGTTGATGCAATTAAGGTGGCTGAAAAGATTGCTTTAGCCGTTGTTAATGATAATTAACTGCTGATAATTAATAATTGATAATTTATATTCAAAATTTAATGTTTAGCCAAAAGATATAGTGACATTTAACTATAAATAGTGTAGAATAATTTGGTGCTAATTAATCTTATAATTAGCGATTATTGGTAATTACTTAATTGTAAGAATGTGAGGAAATATGAGTTACTCAAGAGAATTGTTAAAGGATAAAAAAAGAATTGTTATAAAGATTGGTTCATCATCTCTTATGCATGCAGCCACAGGAAAGCTTAATCTTACTAAGATAGAGAAACTGGTAAGAATACTTGTGGATATGAAGAATTCAGGCAAGGAAGTAGTACTTGTTTCGTCAGGAGCTATAGCTGTTGGACGTAATACATTGGGACTTCAGGAAAGACCGGATGAATTATCGGTTAAGCAGGCATGTGCGGCTATCGGACAGGCAAAGCTTATGATGGTGTATCAGAAGATATTTGCAGAGTACAATACCATCGCAGCCCAGGTACTTCTTACAAAGAATACAATTCTTAACGAGGTTAGCAGAACTAACGCGGAGAATACATTTAAGGAATTGTTGCACTTAGGTGCAATTCCTATCGTTAATGAGAACGACTCTGTATCTACATATGAGATTGAGCAGGTTCAGACATTTGGTGATAATGATAGGCTGTCTGCTATAGTTGCCTCTATTATCGGAGCTGATTTGCTTATTCTGCTTTCGGATATAGACGGGCTTTATACAGATGATCCTAATGCTAATCCTGACGCAGAGTTTGTTAAAGTTGTGGAGCATATTGACAATGTGCTTGATATGGGAAAATCTACATCCGGAAGCAATGTTGGAACAGGCGGTATGGCTGCTAAACTTATAGCCGGACAGATAGCTAATAATTCAGGTGCAGATATGGTTATTACCAATGGAAATGACGTTGAGAATATTCAGAAGATTATTAATGGTGAGGATGTTGGAACATTGTTTGTTCAACATAAGGATGATAAGTTCAATATAGTTGAAGTTATATAGGATTGGTGCGTTTTATGGGGATTAAACTTGTTAAGAATTTTGAAGAAGGACGTTACAGTTCATTAAACAGAGATTTCCTTCTTCAGATAATAGATAATAACAAGCAGCTTGATAACTTTTCCGGCAAGAGCTTTTTTATCTTCAATCCACTTACGAATGAGCGTTTTGAAGTTATGCCGGAAGTGGCAAAGTATGATTTTGCAAGATATGTCTTTATTAAAAGAGAACGTAATTACACTATATTCACATCAGGAAAGCAGCTTAATGAACAGGATGTAGAGGTTCAATTCTACAAGTACAATGTTGATGATGGTACGGCTATGATGTTTTACACTAAAGTGGTAAAGCTCAGTGCTATCAATGAAACACTTTTTATAAAGGTCTTTGCGTTGCCGGAGGATTATTGTCTTATTGAATTCATTGATATATTGAATGAGGATAATAAGTACGAACTTGTTATAAAGAATTATAACAGCAAGAAAGCTATTACGGTTAATAATAAGCTTATAAACGAGTATGGTCTTGATAAAATTGTTCCATTAAATGGGAATCTGTGCGCTATAAAGCTAGGTGACGAGATAATCGGGACTATTAATATTAACAGATTCATATCAGATATGGTTATAGGACTTGAGAATATATATATAGATGTTCTTGACAGAGGTAATGGACAGTTTAGCGTTCCATTTGCCAGAAAGTACAGTGATAATCTGACTTATATTAAACGTGATATTGCCACCGGTAATGAAGAGATTGTTATATATGACTATGAAAATAAAGTAAAAAAGGTTCGATTTAATGACAACGAAGAAGATAAATCTAACTTAAAGAGACTTTATGTTATTAATAAGACTCCATATTACCTGGTTGATATGGAAGACGGCGTGAGTATAATCAATCTTAATACGCAAAAGCCGGAAGCTCAGTTATATAACAATTTAAGAGTTAAATTTGTTTCGGGAGATTTAATTGTTACATATAAAAGACTGAGAAAAGCAATATTTACAGGAAGAGAACGGGAACATGTTGAAGTTTACCGTTTTCCTGATACAAAGCATTCTATATACAGCATTAATGGGCAGTATGGCGGATGTGTAGAGCATTTTGATAATTTGCTGATATTTGTGAACTGATATTTTTGATTGATATATTTGATATATGATATTATTTAAGATTTGATGTTATGGAGGAAATATGGTTACAGAGAAAACTATTGAAAGAATTAATGAGTTATACAGAAAGTCTAAAGCAGAAGGGTTGACTGCGGCAGAAGCAGAAGAGCAGAAACAGTTGAGGACAGAATATATTCAGGCTTTTAGAAATAATCTTAGAGGAACTTTGGATACTATTAAGATTCAGAATCCGGACGGATCTATTATTGATGTTAAGAAACGTCATGATGAGAAGGTGGCTAATGAGCAGGCAGAGGCTGTTAAAAATGCCAAGGAGAATGGCAATTAATGACTAAGACAGAAGCTAGAGAGTATGTAAAAAGTATCAAGAATAATATGACAAAGGAAGAGGTTTGTAAGAAAAGTGTATTGGTTATGGATAAGCTTTTTGAACTTCCTGAGTTTGTGACGGCTGATAATATTTTTACATATGTAAGTTACAATCAAGAGGTAGAAACATTTGGTCTTATTGAGAAAAGTTTATCATTAGGGAAGAATGTTTTTGTGCCTAAAGTTTATGGGAAAGAGATAAAATTTCATAAAATAGAAAGTTTGGCATTGCTAAAATCTGGAAAATATGGTATCCTTGAACCATGTAATGAGTTTTTGGATGAATGGAATAATGTATCGGGTACTATGATTATGCCGGGACTTGCTTTTGGACGGGATTTTGGCAGGGTTGGCTACGGCGGTGGATTTTATGATAAGTATTTATCATCGCGTAGTGGATTGGTAACGGTTGCGGTGTGTTTTGATTTTCAGTTGATGGAAAAGATTGAAGTTGAAAGTTTTGATTATAGGCCGGATGTGATAATCAGTAATAAAGAGATAATACGCAAAATCTATACTTAGGAGAGGTATAAGTATGTTGGGTGCAGAAAAATATGTTGAATTTTTGTCAGTTATGGATGACTGTACAGACAGTTATATGTTTATATACAATTTAACTGATGATGAGTATTTAGTATCAGAAAAGGCGTTGGATACTTTTTTAATGGAATCGAATTCTTTTTCTAATGCCACAGAAACAATTGGAAAGTGTGTGTATCCGCCGGATCTTCACATATTTACAACTGACATAGCGAAGTTACGCAGTGGCGAACTTAAGGGACACAATATTGAGTATCGTTGGCTTGACAAGGAGGGGAATCCTATATGGATTGCTTGTAAGGGCAAGGTTGTTGAAGAAGACGGCAAGAAACTGCTGGTTGGAAGTGTCACTGAGGTAGGTAAAAAGAATAAGTATGATAACAATACAAGTCTTTTGAGAGAAAGTAGTCTTGAAAGAGATTATACGGCGCTTTGTAAAGTTAATGATTTGACAGGTTTTATACTTCTTGTAGGTGTTGATAACTTTAAAAAAATTAATGAAAAGTATGGAACCCATAAGGGGGATAAAATATTAGCAGATGTTGCTAAGTGTATTACAGAGTGTCTTGAAGACGGTCAGAAGGCATATAGACTTACAGGAGATGAATTTGCCATATTAAGTCTGGGTGACGGAGCGACCGCTTTAGCGGAAGCAAAGGAATTGTACAAGCGTATCCGTTCAAGAATTGACTGGTATATTGAGATGAAGGATTTCAGCACATTTTATACTGTATCAGGTGGTGGTGTTGGATTTAACACAGGAAGTGATTCTTGGGATTATATTATTAAGTCTATGAGATTTGCACTACATACAGCGAAGCTTCGTGGACGTAATACATTTGTTGCATATTCAACTACTGATTACGACAATTATATTCATAAGATGGATATTCAGGAAGAGTTAAGACGTTGTATTATCAACAATTTTGAAGGCTTTGAGGTTTATTATCAGCCGGTAATTAAAGCGAAGGATGAGAAGATTTCAGGTGCAGAAGCATTGATTAGATGGGATAGTAAGTTGTACGGGTCTATGTCTCCGATTGATTTTATTCCGCTTTTGGAGGAAAGCTCTTTGATTATTCCTTTGGGTAAGTGGATTATTGAGCAGGCGGTGACTCAGTGTAAGGAGTGGATGAAGATAATTCCTGACTTTACTATGAATATCAACCTTTCCTTTGTACAGATATTAAAGAGTGATATTATAAAGGATGTGTTGGAGTGTGTTGATTTCTTAGGTGTAGAACACAATAATATTGTCTTTGAAGCCACTGAATCAGGTGAGTTAGAAAGCAACAGTTCTGTAAGAAATGTGCTTAATTCTTTTAACAACAATTGCTTCAGACTTGCTATAGACGACTTTGGCACAGGGTATTCTAATCTTAGATATATACGTGATATGATATTTAGTATTATTAAGATAGACAGAATGTTTGTACAAAATGTAGATAAGCTGGATGATAATTATACTTTGGTTAAGTATATTATTGAGATGGCACATGGTTTGGATATAAAAGTTTGCGTTGAGGGCGTTGAAACAGAGGAAGAACGTTTGAAGGTTGTTGACCTGGGAGCGGATTGCATTCAAGGTTACTACTACAGCAAACCGATGCCTAAAGAAGACTTTACTAGGAAGTTCTTGAATCAAGGAAGTAAGTTTGTTTAAAGTTTAGTTTAATAATATGATTAAATATGTGAGAAGGTCCGTATTGGTAATTATATATCAATACGGACTTTTTGTGTACAAATCAGTAGTAATGTGCTATAATTTAACGGATTATGTGAATGTGCTTTAAGGCATATATATTCAAATTCACATATTAATAAGATTAACAGAACGG
This sequence comes from Lachnospira sp., assembly GCA_045543195.1. Lineage (GTDB taxonomy): Bacteria > Bacillota > Clostridia > Lachnospirales > Lachnospiraceae > Lachnospira. The sequence continues at coordinate 68,970 of JAZQME010000001.1, read as the reverse complement.
AGTATTGTATGGAACGCAAGGAAATCGTATTAACTGAAGACCAAAGAGAAGTTCAGTTGCATTATATAGAGTTGTGTAAAACTTATGTTGAGGAGTTAAAAAGAAAATTAGGCAGAGATGTTACCTGCTGTGTCAATACATTTGGCTGTCAGATGAATTCAAGAGACAGTGAAAAGCTTCTTGGAATCCTTTGTCAGATGGGATACACACCTGTTGAAACTGAGGATGCTGACTTTGTTATATATAATACATGTACTGTAAGAGAGAATGCTAATTTAAGAGTTTATGGCAGATTAGGACATCTTGCAGGTATTAAGAAAAAGAAACCACACATGATGATTGCACTATGTGGTTGTATGATGCAGGAAAAACATGTGGTAGAGAAGATAAGAAAGTCGTATAAGTTTGTTGATATTGTGTTTGGTACATTTAATATATACAAGATTGCAGAGCTTATGTACAACAGAATCAACAGTGATGGTCAGGTTATTGATATATGGGATGAAATCAAGGATGTTGTTGAAGAACTCCCGACTAAGAGAAAGTATTCTTTTAAGTCAGGTGTCAATATAATGTATGGCTGCAACAATTTCTGTAGTTACTGTATTGTGCCTTATGTGCGTGGTAGGGAGAAGAGTCGTGCTCCGGAAGAGATTATTTGCGAGATTAAGCGACTTGTTGCTGACGGAGTTAGAGAAGTTATGCTTCTTGGCCAAAATGTTAATTCTTATGGTAATACTCTCGATGAGGATATAACATTTGCACAGCTTCTTATGCGAATTGAGCAGATTGAGGGGTTGGAACGTATCCGTTTTATGACACCTCATCCAAAGGATTTATCAGATGAGCTTATTGATGTAATGAGTAAATCTAAGAAGATATGTAACCATGTACATCTTCCGCTTCAGTCAGGAAGCAGCAGAATCTTAAAGATTATGAACCGTAAGTATACTAAGGAACATTATCTTGAGCTTGTGGAACGAATCAGAGCTAAGATGCCGGATGTGTCACTTACAACAGATATTATTGTTGGATTTCCGGGTGAAACGGAAGAAGATTTTCAGGATACACTTGATGTAGTAAGAAAGGCAAAGTACGACAGTGCGTATACATTTATATATTCTAAAAGAACCGGTACGCCTGCTGCCGCTATGGAAAATCAGGTGCCTGAGGATGTGGTAAAGGATAGATTTAATCGTTTGCTTGCAGTTGTTGATGAGGTATCACACAATATTAGCGCAAGATATGAAGGCGATACAGTAGATGTATTGGTTGAGTGTGTTAACGACCATGATAACAGTCTTGTTACAGGTCGTATGACTAACAATCTCTTAGTACATTTTCCGGGAGATGCTTCTATGATTGGAAGTGTTGTTAAGGTTAAGCTTGTAGAATGTAAAGGGTTTTATTATTTAGGCAAATAAGACATTGGCGCGAAAGCGCCAAGTCTGGAGAATTCTGTGAATTCTCCTTGTGAAAGACATGAAGAATAGGAGTTAAGAAATGGCTGAATTTTCACCTATGATGCAGCATTATTTGGATACAAAGGAAGAGTATAAGGATTGTCTGATTTTTTACAGGTTGGGCGATTTCTATGAGATGTTTTTTGATGATGCTGTTTTAGTATCAAAGGAACTGGGGCTTACACTTACCGGTAGAGAGTGTGGACAGGAAGAGCGTGCACCTATGTGTGGTGTTCCATTTCATTCCGCAGAGAATTATATAACTAAGCTTGTGGCTAACGGTCACAAAGTAGCTATCTGTGAGCAGGTTGAGGACCCAAAACTTGCTAAGGGTATGGTAAAACGAGAGGTTGTAAGAATCGTTACTCCTGGAACAAACCTCAACACACAGGCCCTTGATGAGACAAAGAATAATTATCTTATGTGCCTTTATTATCAGGGTGATGTTATAGGTGTGTCTATTGCGGATTTCACTACAGGTGATTATTTTGTCACCGAATTAAAGGACGAGTGCGAACTTGTTGATGAGATTAATAAGTTTGTACCAACAGAGCTTATTGTTAATGAGTATTTTGGTATGAGTGGTATTGACTTGTCATTTCTTAATGAGAAGCTTGGAATCGCTATGTCGACTCTTGAGAATTGGTATTTTGATCAGGATTTAGCAGGCAAGAAACTTCTTGAGCATTTTAAGGTTGGAACTATTGACGGACTTGGTATTAAGGATTATCCGTCAGGAGTTATTGCGGCGGGAGCACTTCTTTCGTATCTGTATGAAACTCAGAAGAGTAATATGAGCCATATTACTTCTATAACACCATATGCTACAGGAAAGTATATGCTTATAGACAGTTCTTCAAGACGTAATCTTGAGCTTGTTGAGACTATGCGTGAAAAGCAAAAGCGTGGTTCTCTTATATGGGTTCTTGATAAGACAAAGACTGCTATGGGAGCAAGACTTCTTAGATCAATGGTTGAGCAACCACTTCTTGACAGAGATGAGATATCAGCTCGTCAGGATATGATTGAAGAGCTTAATAACAGAGCTATCGACAGGGAAGAGCTAAGAGAGTACTTAAATCCAATTTATGACCTTGAGCGTCTTATGACAAGAATTAGCTGTAAAAGTGCTAATCCAAGAGATTTAATAGCATTTAAGAATTCTTTGGCTATGCTTCCACATATTAAAAATATTCTTGCAGGCTTTAAGAGCAAGAGTTTCGTTAATTGTTTCGATAATCTTGATGATTTAAGAGATTTATGCGATTTAATTGATAGGTCTATCTTGGAGGAACCACCTATTGCTGTAAAAGAAGGTGGAATAATAAAAGATGGATATTCTTTAGAAGTTGATGAATTCAAGAAGGCTAAGACAGAGGGGAAGGAATGGCTAGCGTCCTTAGAGGCGAGAGAACGTGAAAATACGGGAATTAAGAATCTTAAGGTGAAGTTCAATAAGGTGTTTGGATATTACTTAGAGGTAACCAATTCATTTAAATCAATGGTGCCTGAAAGTTGGACAAGAAAGCAGACTCTTACTAATGCGGAAAGATACACAACAGATGAATTGAAGCACTTAGAGGATATAATTCTTGGTGCAGAGGATAAACTATGTAATCTTGAATATGAACTTTTCTGTGAGGTTAGAGATCATATAGCATCACAAGTTTCACGTATACAGGCTACAGCTAAGTGTGTGGCTATGATTGATTTGTTTGCATCATTAAGCGTGGTTGCACAGCAGAATAATTTTGTGCGTCCAAAGCTTAATGATAAGGGTGTTGTTGAGATAAAGAATGGTCGCCATCCTGTAGTTGAAAAGATGATGGATAACAATATGTTTATTGCCAATGATACATACCTTGACAATAATAATAACAGAGTGTCCATAATTACCGGACCAAACATGGCCGGAAAGTCTACATATATGAGACAGACTGCACTTATAGTACTTATGACCCAGGTAGGTTCCTTTGTGCCTGCTGATTCAGCTAATATATGTATAGTTGATAGGATTTTCACACGAGTTGGGGCGTCTGACGATTTGGCATCAGGTCAGTCAACATTTATGGTGGAGATGACAGAGGTTGCTAATATACTTAGAAATGCTACTTCGAAGAGTTTGCTTATATTAGATGAGATTGGCCGAGGTACAAGTACTTTTGATGGACTTAGTATTGCGTGGGCAGTTGTTGAACATATTGCTAACAAGAATCTGATTGGTGCAAAAACATTGTTTGCAACACATTATCATGAATTGACTGAGCTTGAAGGCTCGCTGGATGGCGTTAACAATTATTGTATCGCAGTTAAGGAAAAAGGCGATGATATTGTATTCTTACGTAAGATTGTTAAAGGCGGTGCGGACAAGAGTTATGGTATTCAGGTTGCTAAACTTGCAGGAGTGCCACAAACGGTTCTTGAAAGAGCAAAAGAGATTGTTCTTGAACTTAGTAATGCAGATATATCACAGAAAGCAAAGGATATTGCACAGTATTCAAAGAAGGTAGAGCGTATTGGCGAAGAATATAAGGTGGTTAATGACCTTGAGGTCCGTCAGATGTCACTTTTTGACACGGTTAAGGATGATGATATTATAGAAGAGATTAAGGGGATGGATATTGGACGTATGACACCAATTGATGCACTTAATACGCTTTATAAATTACAGGGTAAGCTTAATAACAGATGGTAATGCTAAAGAATGACAAGCAAAGAATGACGAACAAAGAATGACGAACAAAGAATGAGGAGAAATGCTATGGCGATTCAAGTGTTAGACCAGGATACAATTAATAAAATAGCTGCCGGAGAGGTGGTTGAACGTCCTTCTTCTGTAGTGAAAGAGCTTGTGGAAAATGCTATTGATGCAGGCGCCACGGCTATTACCGTTGAGATTAGGGATGGCGGTATATCTTTAATCAGAATTACTGACAATGGTTCGGGAATTGAAGGTAGTGAGATAAAAACAGCATTTTTAAGACATTCTACAAGTAAGATTAAGTCAGTGGAAGATTTGCTTAATGTGTCATCATTGGGATTTAGAGGCGAAGCGTTATCAAGTATTGCATCGGTAGCGCAGATTGAGCTTATAACTAAGACATCCGACAGTTTTACAGGATTTAGGTATGTAATTGAAGGCGGCAAGGAAGTGAGTCTTGAAGAGGTAGGTGTTCCGGATGGTACAACATTTATTGTAAGAAACTTATTCTACAATACACCTGCAAGAAGAAAGTTTTTAAAATCGCCACAAACTGAGGCTGGTTATATAGCCTCTCTGGTGGAGCATTTAGCACTTTCGCATCCGGATATATCCTTTAGGTTTATTAACAATAATCAGAATAAGCTTCATACATCAGGTAATCTTAACCTGAAAGATATTATATATAACGTTTATGGACGTGATATTACTAACAATCTTGTTGAGATAAATGCTAAAACTCAAGATATAGAAATTACCGGATTTATAGGCAGACCTATGATTAGTCGTGGTAATAGAACTTATGAGAATTATTATATTAATGGCAGATACATAAAAAGTAGTATTATAACAAAGGCCATTGAGGAGGCTTACAAGGGGTATATTATGCCTCATAATTATCCTTTCACGGCACTGCATTTTACTATTAATCCACAGATACTCGATGTCAATGTGCATCCTACAAAGATGGAATTAAGATTTGCTATGAATGATATGGTTTATAATTTTGTCTTTGATACTATTAAAGATGCACTTAAGAAGATTGATTTAGCTGTGGCGGTAGAGTTAGAAGAGGCTAAGGCTGTATCATTTAATCCAAGAAGGGAAAACTATGTTCCTGTTCGTGACAATGTTGCAGTTAAATCTGATACGAAGTCTGACGACAGAGTAAAACAGAATGTTGAAGTGCAATTGGAAGAAAAAAGCAATGTACCATATAAGGCACCTACAGTTAAACCACTTGCATCAGCTGTGGAAATCGGAAAGACAGAAAGCTTTAATAAAAAGGCCGATGAAACGCCTACAATTAAGGCACATACAACGAATTATGCAGCAATAACTACTGATAAAACGCGACTTCCGGAACCTTTTGAAGTTAAGCGTTCTCAGGAGATGATTAAAGAGGATGTGGTCGCGTATACAGCTAAAAAGGAAGAGGCTGCAAAGCAGATGTCTATGTTTGAAGATCCGCTAATACAGGCTGATAACACTGAAGAGAATTATAGAGTTATCGGTCAGTTGTTTGAGACTTATTGGCTTATGGAGTACAATGATAAGTTTTATATGATGGATCAACATGCGGCCCATGAAAAAATACTTTACGAGAAGTTTATGAAACGTTTCAGAGAAAGTGGTATGGACACGCAGATGATTATGCCTCCTGTTGTACTTGAGCTTAATATGCAGCAGGAAAATGTTTATAAGGAGAATAAGGACGTATTTGCCAATGCGGGCTATGAAATAGAACATTTTGGCGGTAATGCATATAAGGTTACAGGTATTCCTGCCAGTCTTCCGTCAATTGACTGCAAGCAGCTTTTGATTGATATGATTGATGGTATGATGGATGACCACAAGGGCGATTATGACATATTGACAGAAAAGGTTGCGTCTATGTCATGCAAAGCGGCAGTTAAGGGTAATAATAAGCTATCCTTTGATGAAGCAAAAGAGCTTATGCAGGAGCTTATGAAGGCAGATAATCCTTACAATTGTCCTCATGGAAGACCCACGCTTATCGTGATGTCTAAGTATGAGATAGAGAAGAAGTTTAAAAGAATTATATAACTAAAGAATTAATGATTATGTAATTATATTAAGTAGTAGAAAGGCTTGACTATGGAACAAAGAAATAAACGACCATTGGTGATACTTACAGGTCCTACAGCAGTTGGTAAAACTGAACTTTCCATAAAGCTGGCAAAGGCTATAGGTGGAGAGATAATCAGTGCTGATTCTATGCAGGTTTACAAGGGTATGGATATAGGAACTGCGAAGATAACTGAAGATGAGATGCAGGGAGTTAAGCATTATCTGGTGGATTGTTTTGAACCAAAGGATGACTTTAATATTGTTGTGTTTCAAAGAATGGCTAAGGAGGCTATGGAAGAAATCTATGCTGCAGGTAAGATTCCAATAATTGTAGGAGGTACCGGTTTTTATATTCAGTCAGTGCTTTATGATATAGAATTTGAGGACGATGGTAGTGAGGATGAGTCTGAAAATGAGTATAGAGCTAAGATGAGGCAGTTGGCTTATGATAAAGGCAGTGAGTATCTGCACAATATGCTTAGAGAGGTGGACCCGGAGTCTGCAGATGCTATTCATCACAATAATATAAAACGTGTAATCAGAGCGCTAGAGTACTATGAGCAGACCGGCAGGAAGATATCTGAACATAACAAGGAACAGCAACAGAAAGAATCTCCATACAATTTTATGTATTTTGTACTTAATGATGAACGGGAGGTTCTGTATAAACGTATTGATAAACGTGTAGATATTATGTTTGAAGCAGGTCTTGAAAAAGAGGTTAAAGCTTTAATTGATTCGGGACTTACTAAAGATAATGTGTCTATGCAGGGAATTGGTTATAAAGAAATGTTTGGTTATTTTGATGGCGAATATGATATAGAAAGAGCTAAGTATCTTATTAAGCTTGATACAAGACATTTTGCAAAAAGGCAGTTAACATGGTTTAGAAGAGAGCAGAGTGTGGAGTGGATTAATTATTATGATTATAATTCCAACAAGGATACTATGCTTGAAGCTATGATTGACAAGTTAAAGAGTAAACAGATTATAGAGTAAAGAACGTAAAAATAAAAATAAGATAATGCAGATTTAGGAGAGAATATGGAAAGTACTAAGAATATGTACCTTCAGTTAGGTATTGATGAAAAGGTTTATGAATATTGTAAGGATATCCTTGAGGGACTTAAGGAGCGATTTGAAGCTATTGACGCTAATGCGGAGTTTAATCAGCTTAAGGTTCTTAATGCTATGCAGAAGAATAAAGTGTCAGAGATGCATTTAGGTGGTTCTTCGGGCTATGGTTATAATGATGATGGAAGAGATACTTTAGAACAGGTTTATGCAGATGTTTTTAAGACAGAGGCTGCTTTGGTGCGTCCTCAGATTATGTGCGGTACACATGCGTTAAATGTTGCGCTTGCCGCTAATTTAAGACCTGGAGATGAATTGCTGTCTCCTGTAGGAAAGCCTTATGATACTATGGATGAAATTATTGGTATCAGACCTTCTAAGGGAAGTCTTGCCGAGTATGGTATAAGTTATCGTCAGGTTGATTTACTTCCTGATGGTACCTTTGATTATGATAATATAGCAAAGGCTATTAATGAAAAGACAAAGCTTGTTACTATTCAGCGTTCAAAGGGATACGCTACAAGACCAACATTTTCAGTGAAGCAGATAGGCGAACTTATTAAATTTGTTAAGGATATTAAGCCTGATGTTATATGTATGGTTGATAACTGTTATGGCGAGTTTGTTGAGCCAATTGAGCCATCGGAGCTGGGTGCTGATATGGTTGTAGGTTCACTTATAAAGAATCCGGGTGGAGGACTTGCACCATGTGGAGGTTATATTGCAGGTACTAAAGAATGTGTTGAGCAGGCTGCATTCAGACTTTCGTCTCCGGGACTTGGAAAGGAAGTAGGTGCAACACTTGGAGTTAATCAGAGCTTTTATCAGGGATTATTTTTATCTCCTACAGTTGTTGCAGGTGCTCTTAAAGGCGCTATATTTGCGGCAAATGTATATGAGAAGTTAGGTTATAGAGTAGTTCCTGACAGTAAGGAAAGCAGACATGACATTATTCAGTCGGTAGAGTTAAAGACGCCTGAAGCACTGATTGCATTCTGTAAGGGCATTCAGTCGGCTGCACCGGTTGACAGCTATGTAACTCCAGAGCCATGGGCTATGCCGGGATATGATTCGGAAGTTATTATGCCGGCAGGTGCATTTGTGCAGGGTTCGTCTATTGAACTTAGTGCTGACGGACCGCTTAAAGAGCCTTATGCAGTATATTTCCAAGGCGGTCTTACATGGTACCATGCAAAGTTTGGTATTATGATGAGCTTGCAGAAGTTATATGAGGCAGGAATTGTGAAGTTATAATGTCATAAAATGTCGCATTATACTGGAAAAATAACTAAATACACACGAAAAGTTTATATACAATATTTTCAAGTTGTGTTATAATATAAGTTGCTTTAATTTGTAATTTTATCCAAAAGAGGGAGAATAAGTGTATGAGTTCAGGTTCAAAATCAATATCAAAGTATAAGAACGGATGGATGCTGTTGCTTTTTATTTTAATAGGCATCGTACTGGGCGGGCTTATTGCGGAGTTAACTGCAAAGGTGCCGGGGCTTAGCTGGCTGGCATATGGTAATACCTTTGGAATCAATAATTCCGGTAATGCTATTATTATTGATCTTGGCATACTGGTTATTACATTTGCTCTTCAAATAAGGATAACGATAGCTAGTATTATCGGCGTGATACTTGCTATTCTTGCTTACAAGTTTATTTGATTTCTTAGTTATTTAAGAAGTTAAGACCCACTTGTCCGGAAAGGACAGGATATGAATATCAATAATAAAAGTTATTGTGTACTTAATGAAAACAACATAATAGAAGAAAAACCATATGAGAAGTGTCTGATGCTTGGGGCAAAATCCTTGTCTGATGCGCAGCTTCTGGCAGTTATATTAAGAACAGGAACTAATGGTCTTAATGCAACAGAACTGGCCGGTAAACTTCTAAGTATGGCAGGCGGTGCGGCAGAGGAGAGACTTTTAGGACTCTACAGTCTGACGGTGCCTGAGCTTATGTCGATAAAGGGCATAGGAGAAGTTAAAGCCATTCAGATTCAGTGTATATGTGAACTTTCAAGGCGTATGGCTAAACAGACGGCGGCACAGAAATTGGATTTTTCTTCACCTGATTCTATAGCTGATTATTATATGGAGGATTTGCGTCATCTGGATAAGGAGCAGCTGGTTTTGGTTATGCTTGATAGTAAGTGTTGTTTGATTAAGGATTGTGTTATTTCGGTAGGTACTGTTAACGCTTCACTTGTTAATTCAAGGGAAGTGTTTGTGGAGGCACTTAGATACAATGCTGTTTCTATAGTGCTTTTACATAATCATCCAAGTGGTGATTGTACACCGAGTCGCAATGATATACTTGTTACGGCGAAGATAAAGAAAGCTGGAGAGATTATGGGGATTAATCTGATAGACCACATAATTATTGGTAATAATAAGTATACGAGTTTAAAAGAAAAAGAATATTTTTAAGATAAGGAGCAGGGTACAATGGGTAATATTTATGGAGTAGATATAGGTACAAGTAATTTTAAAATGTGTTGCAAAGATAAGGATAATATTCTTAATGAAAAGAATATTATTGCTATCGCTAACAGAAAGGAATTGCTTGCGTTTGGTGATGAAGCTTATGAAATGTATGAGAAGGCACCGGAAAATATCGAGGTTTCATTCCCTGTTAAGTATGGTGTTATTGCTGATATAGAGAATATGCAGACACTGCTTACAAGCTTTTTCAACAAGGTTAACGGTGGCAAGAAAATAACAGGAGGAACGGACTTCTATATTGCAGTTCCTACAGATGTAACAGAAGTTGAGAAGAGAGCTTTCTATGAGCTTGTTGCTGATTCTAAGGTTAAGGCAAAGAATATTTATATTGTTGATAAGCCGGTTGCTGATGCTATTGGAGCAGGTCTTGATGTTACGAAGTCAAGAGGTGTTATGGTAGTTAATATAGGTGCTGAGACAACAGAGATTTCAGTGCTTTCACTTGGTGGTATTGTTATTAGTAAGTCTGTTAAGATAGGTGGTAACAAGCTTGATGATAGCATTATCAGTAATATTAGAAAAGTTTATAACCTTGTTATAGGTTGCAAGACTGCTGAGAATCTTAAGAAAGAGCTTGGTAGTGCTATTCAGACAGAGGAGAAGTTCTCACCGGGATTTGGACGTAATGTGCTTTCGGGACTTCCTGTAAGCATTCCTGTTTCGTCAGAGGTGGTTTACAATGCTATTATTGATCCATTACATTCAATTATGGATTCTATTAAGGTTATTTTGGAGAGAACTCCACCAGAGCTTGCGGCTGATATTATCAAGAATGGTATTTATGTATCAGGTGGTACATCTAATATAGCAGGTCTTGAAGAGTTCATTAACAAGGAGACTAATCTAAAGGTAAATATTGTGGAGAATCCTTCTGAGAGTGTTGTAAGAGGTCTTATGGGGGTTGTTTCTAATCCTGAGTTCCAGAAGGTTGCGTATACTCCACAGGACAGAACTTATGATTAATTGTTTGATTATTTTTTAGATGTTAAGGATAGGTTATGTTTAGTAAGTTATTTTCTATGTTAAAACCTAAGTATATACTTGCCGGGTTGACAGTATTGTGTCTTATTTTTATAGTAACAAGCTTTTTTACTGATAAGCTGGTGCTTCCTCTTAAGAATGTTGTATCTGTTGTTGCATTGCCTATGCAGAAAGGTATGAACTATATGGGAATGTGGGTTTCTGATGAGGTTGACTCATATAAAGAGGTAAAAGAGCTTATCAGTAAGAATGAAGAGTTACAAGGAAAGGTTGATGAGCTTTCAGAAGAAAACAATCAGTTAAGACAAGAACTGTATGAGCTTGACAGATTGAGAGCATTATATGAGCTTGATCAGAAGTATCCTGGTTACAAAAAGGTGGGAGCAAGAATTATTGGTACTGCATCGGACAACTGGTATAGCACATTTACTGTGGATAAAGGCAGTAAAGATGGTATAGAGGTTGATATGAATGTTATTGCCGGTGGTGGCCTCGTTGGTATTGTTACAGAAGTTGGGGACAATTATTCTGTGATAAAGACAATTATTGAAGATGGTAGTTATGTAAGTGCCATGCTTATAGATACAGGTGACACCTGCGCGGTTAAAGGTAATATAGAGTTGATGGACCAAGGTGTTATTGAATTGGGACATTTTAAGGATTCCGCGACTATAAGAAATGGAGACAAGCTTGTTACTTCTAATATAAGCGATAAGTATCTGCCAGGAATTCTTGTAGGATACGCAAAGGATGTAAAAAAAGATTCCAATAATCTTACACAATCTGGTTATCTTGTTCCGGCAGTAGATTTTGAATATTTACAAGAAGTATTAATTATTACGCAGAAAAAGGATGCGGTTAAAGAATGAAACGAAAAGTTGTAGAGCTTATAATTATATTTTTGTTCTATATATTACAGATAACACTGGGAAGAGTCATATCTATTGGAGGGATTAAACCCAATCTTTTGATTATTCTTCCGGTAATGTTCGGCTTCCTGAATGGTCGTAACGAAGGTATGTTTGTGGGCTTTGTATCAGGCTGTTTGTTCGATTTAAATGCATCTGTGTTGTTTGGATTTTCTGCATTAGTTTATACTTACATAGGATATTTTGCAGGAATGTTTTCTAGTGATTATGATGATAGCTTTAATCTTTTACCTATAGGAATTCTTTTAGCAGGGGATTTTATTTATGGATTCCTTTCTTATGTAGGAAATTTCTTATTGCACAACAGGCTTGATGTAATGTTTTTTTTATCGAGATATATTGTGCCGGAGATGATTTACACGGTATTGATAATGCTTATTATATATAAACCGTTGATTTTAATAGATCGTAAACTATCTGTAAAGGTATAAAAGATTAATAATGGTCTAAAAGGAGAAAGATTTTGGTAAAGGAATTTATTGAATACATTTTTAGTTTACTAAAGTCAAGACTTGTGCCGTTGGTGCTTGTATTTGTTTTGTTGTTTTCAGTACTTGTAAGCAGATTATTTACTCTTCAGATTATTAATGGTGAATCCTTTAAAATTAATTTGGATGATTCTATTAAGAAAACTACAAGTGTTGCAGCCACAAGAGGAAGAATATTTGATAAGAATGGTGTGTTGCTTGCATACAATGAGCTTGCTTACGCCGTTAAGATTAGTGATAGCGGCGTTTATTCAAGCAATGCAGTTAAGCATGAAACTGTTAACAAATCTATCAGTGAAACCTTAAAGATTATTGAGGAAAAGGGAGATATTTTTTCTAACAGTTTTCAGGTAGAAGTTAATGAAAAAGGTGAGTATGAATATACTGTTTCCGGTAATTCAAGGCTTAGATTTTTACGTGACACATTGGGAAAAGCAACTACAAGTGAGCTGTCTGATGAAGAAAAAGCGTATTCTGCTGAAAAACTAATTGACGTATTGTGCGAAAGATATGCGTTGGACAAGACCTTATATCCGGCTACACATGTTGTTGAGATAATATATCTTAGAACTATGATGTCAGCAAATTCATATAACAGACATATGACCTTTAATATAGCGGAAGAGGTTTCGGACGAGACAGTTGCAGCAATCTTAGAGAATTCTGATACACTTGTTGGCGTTACAGTAGAAGAGCAGTATATCAGAAAGTATGTTGACAGCTTATATTGTTCTCAGATACTTGGTTATACAGGTGCTGTAGACTCGGAGGAACTTACAGAACTACAGGCGGTTGATCCTTCTTATGAGAATAATGATACTGTTGGTAAGGGTGGAATTGAAAAGTCCATGGAACAGTATCTTGCAGGTGAAAAAGGTTCAAAGACTGTGTATGTTGATACAGTTGGACGTATTACTGAGGTAATAGATGAAACTGAATCAGTTGCAGGTAACGATGTATATCTTACTATTGATATTGAGTTGCAGAAAAAAATTTATAATGAAATTGAACAGAACCTTGTAGAGATATTATTAAGTGCTTTGACTCCGACCGATACCAAGTTGGAATATAATGGAACTGACGTTTCAAAGGTAAATATTACGCAAAAGGAAGTTGCCTTCGCACTTATTGATAATAATACATTACCACTTAAAAAGCTTAAACAGAGTGAGTCTGGTATTGCTAAAACGATATATAGTACATTTTTAACGCAGATGAATTCTACTAATGAGTGGCTTAAAAAGGAATTATATACTTCGCCTACACCATATGCTAAACTTTCAGCTACTAATAGAGAGCTTGTTTGGTATATATATAAAGACATTCTAAGAGCTTATGATGTGTTTTTAGGTTCTAATGTTGATAGTAACGATTCATATTATCAGCAGTGGATTAATGGCGGGAATTTGAGTATGGAAGAATTCCTAAAATATTCAATATCTAAAAACTGGATAGATATGAGTGTATTGACTAATCAGAAATATATAAGCTTACAAGAATCTTATGATTTACTTGTGAATTATATATTCGAAATGGTTCAGGATGATACCAATTTTCATAAAAAAATATACAGTTTGCTTATAACTAATGGTAAAATAAGTGTAAAACAAGTGTGTCTTGCTTTATATGAAACAGGTGTGCTTAAAGAAGACAGTGAATATGTTGCATTAAAGAATGGTTCTATGTCTGTGTTCAATTATATAAAAGAAATGATAGGACAAAAAAAGGTGACGCCTGCACAGTTAGCATTGAATCCATGTTCAGGAGCTGTTGTAATGATTGACCCTAATTGTGGAGATGTTATTGCATTGGTATCATATCCGAGTTATGATAGTAATTTGTTAGCAGGAACTGTTGATTCGCAATATTATAGCCAATTGTTACTTGACAAATCAAGACCATTGTATAATTGGGCGACGCAGTCACAGTGTGCTCCAGGTTCAACATTTAAGCCACTTTCCGCAATTGTTGGTCTGGAAACTGCAGTTGTAAATTCTAATACTACTTATAGGTGCACAGGTGTGTTTAAAGAGGTTACACCGAGTCCAAGATGCCATAATCGTACAGGTCATGGTGTGGAAAATGTTTCTACAGCTATTAGAGATTCATGTAATATATATTTCTACAGTGTCGCTATGAAATTAGCTACTAGCAAAACAGGTAATTATAACAGTGATGTAGCTACGGATATTATAAAAGGTTATGCTGAGAAAATGGGATTGGCAACTTTGTCCGGAATAGAGATTGAAGAGTCCCAACCACATTCATCGGATACCAATGCCATTGCAACGGTTATCGGTCAGGGTACTAATAACTTTACGGCTCTTAATCTTGCAAGATATGTTACAACAATTGCTAATTCTGGTACAGTTTATAATGTTACTTTAGTAGATAAGATTGTAGCTAATGATGGTACTTTGGTGAAGGATAATCAAGCTACCGTTGCTAATAAAGTAGAATTAAAGAATAATACATGGAAGTCTGTTAGATATGGTATGGAGTTAGCTTATAATTATTATATGCCGTTGCATCGACTTGAAGGGAAAACATTTGCAGCAAAGACCGGTACTGCACAGGAAAGAACTGATGAACCGGATCACGGTTTGATGATTTCGTATCATCCAATCGACAAACCAAAGGTTGCAACAGCTGTTGTTATACCACACGGATATGGTTCTCCACGAGCACAGGAATTGATGGCTGATGCGTATCAAATGTATTTTGATGTGTACGAGAATAATGAGAATTAAAGTTAATGGTGAGGTGAGATAATGGATAATGCTGTTATTATTAAAAGTAGTAAGTATGGAATTACACTAATATTAGATGATAATGTCTCTTTTGATGAATTGAAGAATCTTATTAAAAGTAAGTTCGAACAGTCTGCGAAGTTCTTTGGCGAAGCGGATATGGTGCTTACATTTGAAGGTAAGAAGTTAGATTCAATACAACAGCAGGAAGTGCTTGGTCTTATTGGAAGCGTTACATCCATCAATATTACTTGTGTTGTTGATGAAGATGAAGAGCAGGATGCGAAGTTTATTTCCGCTCTAGATAAAATGAACAAAGCTTCTGAATCAGAACTTTTTTATAAAGGAACACTAAGATCAGGACAGATTTTAGAGACAGAGTCTACAGTAATTATATTAGGAGATATTAATCCGGGCGGCAAAGTTGTATCTAAAGGCAATGTGGTTGTTCTGGGAAGTCTTCGTGGTACGGTATATGCCGGAGCTGGTGGCAATGAGAATGCATTTGTGGTTGCCTTAGAGATGAATCCAATGCAGATAAAGATTGCAGATACTATTGCCAGATCATCAGATAGTTCAACTATTAAGATGATGAAGAAGAGTAAAGATATACAGCCTAAGATTGCATATATATATGAAGCTAATATATATGTTGAGGATTTAAGTCAGGAAGTTCTTGAAGATATTAAGCTGGATTAGTATTAAAAAGTAATATTTGTAAAATAATGTCATTATATTTTGCATAAAAATTGGAAAAAACTGTTGATAAAATCCTTAAAATTTCGCATAATGTTATTTATTAGCAGTAATTTATATTTTGGAGGAGAGAGTATGAGTGAAGTTATTGTTGTAACATCCGGTAAGGGTGGTGTTGGTAAGACTACTACAACAGCCAATATTGGTACAGGTCTTGCAAAGTTAGGTAAAAAAGTAGTTATGATTGATACAGATACAGGCCTTAGAAATCTTGATGTTGTTTTGGGTCTTGAGAATCGTATTGTATATAATCTTGTTGATGTTGTTGAAGGAAATTGCAGAATTAAGCAGGCTATGATTACAGATAAGCGTTGTCCAAAGCTTTATCTCCTTCCTACAGCTCAGACAAGGGACAAGTCTGCCATTACACCGGAGCAGATGATTAAGGTGATTGATGAGATTAAGTCAGATCCGGAAGGTTTTGATTACATAATCCTTGACTGTCCTGCAGGTATCGAGCAGGGATTCCAGAATGCTATAGCTGGTGCTGACAGAGCGTTGGTTGTTACAACACCAGAGGTTTCAGCTATCAGAGATGCGGACAGAATAGTAGGTCTTTTAGATGCTCATGGACTTAAGGATCATGAGGATTTGATTGTTAACAGAATCCGTATGGATATGGTTAACCGCAATGAGATGATGTCTATTGAAGATGTTAATGATATATTACAGCTTAATGTTATCGGTGCGGTTCCTGATGATGAAAGCATAGTTGTTGCTACTAATAAGGGACAGCCTTGCGTAGGAGATGATTCTATGGCTGGACAGGCTTATATGAATATCTGTCGCAGAATTATCGGTGAGGAGGTTCCGTTCCTTGATCTTAATGCAAAGAATGGTTTCTTAAAGAAGATTACATCTATTTTTACTAAGAAGTAATAGGACAGGAGGCAAATATGAGCTTATTTGATTTATTTAAGAAAAAAGGCTCTAGTGATGTTGCAAAAGACAGACTTAAGCTTTTATTAGTTTCCGATAGAGCCAACTGTTCTCCGGAAGTTATGGAAATGATTAAGAATGACATCATTAAGGTTATTTCAAAATATATGGTAATTGATGCAGAAGGTCTTGATATTCAGATTACATCAACAGAGTCAGATGGTAACAATGGTTCAGTTCCGGCATTGTTTGCCAATATTCCGATAAAGGATATCAGAGGTGCTGACAGATAAAGAGGGTGCAGTCAGATAAGTGAGACAGTAAAGACAGAATTATAAGTATGGCTGGGAGTTGATAGGATGTTTAAGAAGTATGATTTTAGATATTACAATTACAGACTTGCAATTTTAGCCATTTTTACTGCTATATATGGAATTGTTGTTATTAACAGTGCAGATTCAGGCCAGACTATGAAACAGTGTATCGGATTGGTGCTTGCAGTTGTTGTGATGATAGTTGTGTCTCTGTTTGATTATTCATGGGTTCTTAAGTTTTACTGGTTGATGTATTTTGTTAATATTGCATTACTTGTGGCAGTTAAGCTTGTAGGTGATGATGGTAAGGGAGCTACCCGTTGGGTAGAGATTGCAGGTATCAGGTTCCAGCCATCAGAGCTTACTAAGATTATACTTATACTGTTTACTGCTAAGCTTATATTTATGTATAAAGACAAAATTAACAGCTTTAAGTTTTTAATAGTTTTAGGGGCATTACTTGTTATACCTGTGCTTTTGGTTGTTTCCCAGCCGGATTTATCCACAAGTGTATTAATTACCATGGTTCTTTTGACCATTATATTCTGTGGCGGTTTGAGTTATAAGATTATAGGGGGCGCCATATTGGTAGTTGTTCCCTTGGCTGTAGGTGCTATAATATACATTAGCAATCCTGATCAGGTATTACTGAAGCCTTATCAAAGGGAGCGTATTATGGCGTTCCTTAATCCGGAAGAAAATGATGCAGGTGTTTATCAACAGGAGAATTCTGTCCAGGCAATAGGTTCAGGGCAACTTACAGGGAAAGGTCTTAACAATGAAGATTCAACGTCTCTTGTTAATGCAGGATATGTTCCTGAGGCGCATACAGATTTTATATTCGCGGTAATAGGAGAAGAACTCGGATTTGTTGGTACTATGTTAGCTATAGTGCTTCTTATGTGGATTGTTTTTGAGTGTGTAATAGCGGCTACCCGGGCGAAAGATTTCGCAGGACGGCTTATATGTTGTGGTGTTGCAGCTTATATTGCATTCCAAAGCTTTATTAACATAGGCGTTGTTACACAGTTATTACCTAATACTGGTATTCCTTTACCATTTTTTAGTTATGGACTGACTTCTTTGGTAGCCGTATTTATTGCGATAGGTTTTGTTATTAATGTAGGTCTGCAAAGAAATATACAAAGAAATGATGAGATTTTTGCTGAAGATTTTAGAGGATAAAATATTATTCTCGGAACGGAGGTTGATATGAATATTGCACTTGTAGCACATGATTCAAAGAAGAAACTGATGCAGAATTTTTGTATAGCATATAAAGGGATCCTTAATAAGAATCAGTTGTTTGCAACAGGAACTACAGGACGTCTTGTTGAGGAGTGTACTAATCTGCCAGTGCACAAGTTTCTTGCAGGACATTTGGGAGGAGAACAGCAGTTGTGCGCTCAGATAGAGCATAATCAGATTGATTTGGTTATTTTCTTAAGGGAAGCTGTTAATCCTAATGCACATGAACCGGATCCGGATAATGTATGTAAGTTATGCGATATGTACAATATTCCATTGGCAACCAATCTTGCAACTGCAGAATTGTTAATTAAATCACTTGAGCGTGGTGATATGGAATGGAGAGAAATATATCAGTAGTATTAATAAATGTAAGGGGCTGTTGTTACAATTAACAAAAGCCCCTTTGTGAGTGTTTTACTGGATTGTTTCATGATTCATATCTGTGATTCTGCCATATGTGCTCACAAGATATAAACCGCTTAAACCTACGAGTGCGTATACAATTCGGCTAAGCAATGTGCCTTCGCCAAAAAGGAATGAAACAAGGTTTAAGTCAAAGAAACCGATTAATCCCCAGTTGATGGCACCAACAATAGCAATAGTAAGCGCCAGATAGTCAAATACTTTGGAATGCATATAAACCTCCTTAATTATAGTATTTTACTGTACTTATTATTGCAAATTTGATATTATTTATTATGTAAATGCGTTGAGTTTTTTTGGAAATTTTCATTAATGCAAAGGTGGAGGTTGTATGACCGGTAATACTAGGAAATCAAAAAGGAAAAAGAAAAGCAAAGTAATTAAATACAAACGTAAGCCTAGAGCTGCGTTGGCGATATTCCTTGTTGTGCTAATTTATGTAGTCTGCTTTGTTGTTATGTATATATCTAAGTCAAAAGTACAGATATATGAAGTTGATATGGGCTCCCTTAGTGCTGATGCAGGGTTTACAGGTATTGCTGTTAGGGAGGAGAAGGTATTCGATTCCCAATATTCCGGTAATATTAACTACTATAAAAAAGAAGGAACTAAGGTAAAAGTTGGTGATACTGTTTATACAGTAGATGAGACAGGGCGTGTTTCACAGATACTTTCAGAATATACAAAGTCAGGGGAGAATTCTTTATCAAAAGATAGTCTGGCTTCTATCAAGTCGATGCTTAACACTTTTAGGACAAGTTATGATGGTAGCAATTTTAGCAATATTTATGACCTGAAAACAGAGATTAATTCTGAAGTGTTATATGCTATGAATGCCAATATAATGAATAATCTTGATTCTATAGTTGCAAGCACTGGCAGCGAGAATCTGTTTAGAACTATTAAGACAGAGGAACCAGGTATCGTATCGTACTATATAGATGGTTATGAGGGTGTCTCGGAAGAGAATGTTGCAAAGTCACATTTTGATAAAAGTAAATACAATAAGCAGAACCTTAAGGCAGAAGAGTTAATTGTAAATGCAAGCCCGGCATATAAGCTTGTTACTAGTGAGAATTGGTATGTTCTTATTAGTTTAACTCAAGAAGATATTATTAAGTACAATTTGGCTGACAGATCCAACATTACAATTAGGTTTAAGAAAGATAATGTTACAGCTGATGGTGGCTTTTCTATTATTTCAAAGGATGGCGAGTATTACGGAAAAATTACTCTTAACAGATATGTTATAAGATATGTTACAGACAGATTTGTAGATATAGAACTTATATCATCTACAAAAACAGGCTTAAAAATTCCGGTTTCGGCACTTACAGATTGTGAGTTCTATACTATTCCGCAAGAGTTCCTAACAACAGGGGGAAACAGTAATAATAGTGGTTTTATATGTGAGTCTTACGATGCTTCAGGTAATGTTTCTACACAATTTGTGACAGCAACTGTGTATAAGACGATAGATAATATGTGCTACATAAGTACAGATGCTATTTCAGCTGGCACCAATGTTGTTATGCCGGATTCTTCTAAGCGTTACACTGTAAGCTCTTTAGCTAAGTTAAAAGGTGTGTATTGTGTTAATTCGGGATATACGGACTTTAAATTAGTTGAGATAATAGATGAAAACAGTGAGTACATTATTTCAAAGAAAGGTATTGCAAATGGTATTTCTATGTATGATAGAATTATTCTTGATGCGGCGAAATACTCTGTAAATCAGATGGTGTATTAGTATGATAAAAGATAACTTGGATTATGTGGCTGCTAATATAGCTAAATCCTGCAATAAGGCTGATAGAGCTAACGATGTACTTTTGTTAGCAGTTAGTAAAACAAAGCCTGTAGAAGCCCTTATGGAGGCTTACAATGCAGGTGTAAGAGACTTTGGTGAGAATTATGTTCAAGAGCTTTGCGATAAAATCGAGCTTATGCCAAAGGATATAAGATGGCACATGATAGGACATTTGCAACGCAATAAAGTAAAGTACATTGTGGATAAGGTTGAGATGATACATTCTGTGGATTCTTTGAGACTTGCAGAGACCATAAGTAAAGAAGCACTAAAAAAGGGCTGTGAGGTAAAAATCCTTATAGAAGTAAATGTTGCATCAGAAGATACTAAATTCGGTGTAACCTGTGATAATGCAGTTGAAATTGTATCGTCAATTGCTAAATTGCCGGGAATTAAGGTCTGCGGACTTATGACAAGTGCTCCTTACGTTACCAATGCAGAGGAAAATCGGAAATTTTTTCAAAAATTAAAACAATTATCTGTTGACATAAAGGGGCAAAACATTGATAATGTTAATATGGATGTGCTTTCTATGGGTATGACTAATGATTATACAGTAGCTGTTGAAGAGGGAGCATCTATTGTGAGAGTTGGGACCGCTATATTTGGCGAACGCAACTACAATATATGATTAGGAGAATGAAAGATGAGTTTTTTAGATGGTGTATTTAACGTATTCAAACTTCCAAATGATGATGATTATGATGATTACGATGATTATGATGATGAGTTTGAAGATGATGAGGACGATGAGATAGAGGAAAAGGGTTCAGCAAGAAAGAAGTTGTTTACAGGCAAGAAGCGAGTAGAAGAAGATTACGATGATGAGCCTGTTGCTTCACAGCAACCACCACAGCCTGTTAATAATGGTTCAAGATTTGCTTCTAATAAGAAGGTTGTTCCTATAAAGAGCAATCCATCAAGAGGTCTTGAGGTTGTTGTTATCAGACCGGAGAGTATGGAAGATGCCAGTGAGATTACAGATACATTATTAAGTGGCAAGGCTGTTATTCTTAATCTTGAGGGCATACATGTTGATATAGCCCAGAGAGTTATCGATTATTCAGCTGGTTCATGTTATGCTATGAGAGGTAATCTTCAGAAGATTACAAGTTACATATTCCTTGTGACACCTGCTAATGTTGATATTTCTGGTGATATCCCTGAGATAGTGAATGGTGGCATTGATTTGACATCACTTAATAAGTCAGAGATTAAGTTCTAAAAGAGATTATATGGGCTGTTGCGATTGTGTTTAGTTTTGCAACAGTCCTTATTTTAATTTATGGAGGCGGTTATGTCTAAGTTAATCACAGTACATTACGATAGTAAACCAATATATGACATTGTTATAGAGAAGGATTTTGATAAGCTTGCAGCTAGTTTTCAATCTTTAGGTGTTAAGGGTAGAAAGCTTGCTATTATCACAGATAGTAACGTGGGCCCTATTTACGCTGATGTTGTAAAGACAGAGCTTGAAAAAACAGGAAATCAGGTGTTTGTATATACATTTGAAGCCGGAGAAGAGAATAAGAATCTGGATACTGTTCAAGATGTGTATGAATTCCTTATACAGAATAAATTTGATAGGAAAGATATGCTTGTAGCCTTAGGCGGCGGTGTTGTTGGAGATTTAACAGGATTTGCAGCGGCAAGCTATTTAAGAGGTATTGATTTTATTCAGGTTCCCACATCGCTTCTTGCACAGGTTGATTCAAGTATAGGTGGTAAAACAGGAGTAGATTTCAGGGCATATAAGAATATGGTTGGTGCATTTCATCAGCCGAAGCTTGTGTATATGAATACATCTGTTTTTAAAACCCTTAGCAAAAGATTGTTTAATTCGGGATTTGGCGAGATTATCAAGCATGGTCTTATTAAAGATGCGTCATATTATAAGTGGCTTAAGGACAATGTTGAGGCTATTAACGCTCTTGATAATGCAGCTTTAGAAGAAATGGTTGAAAGAAGCTGTCAGATAAAGCGTAATGTTGTTGAGTTAGACCCGACAGAAAAAGGTGACAGAGCACTTTTAAACTTTGGACACACATTGGGGCATGCAATAGAGAAACTTATGGAGTTTAAGCTTTATCATGGAGAGTGCGTTGTATTAGGTATGGTTGCAGCGCTTAATATCAGCAAAGATATGAATTATATAACAGAAGCTGAATACGCGGATGCTATTGAGATGTTTAAGTCTTATGGATTTATGCTTAGCGTTGATGGAATAACGGCAAAAGAGGTTGTAAGCGTATCTAAGAACGATAAGAAGATGGATGCAGGAAAGATTAAGTTCATACTGCTTGATAGAATAGGTAATGCTTACATTGATACAACACTTACTGACGATACTTTAGAAAATTCTTTGAATGGAGTAGTAAATGGATAATAAGAAGTCTGGATACAATATAAAAGCACTTGTTATATTGCTTGTAAGCTCTGCAGTTCTTGTGATTGCCGACCAGTTGACTAAGATTATGGCAGTTGACAGATTAAAGGATAAGGATGCATTTGTTATAATAGAAGGTGTTTTTGAGTTTTATTATCTTGAAAATACAGGAACTGCCTGGGGGCTGTTTGATGGTGCAAGGTATGTGTTTTTAATACTTACTGTTATAATTCTTCTTGCAATTGTATTTATAGTGTTAAAGATGCCGTATACAAAGAAATATATGCCCCTTCATATATTAACTGTTCTTATATCAGCAGGTGCTGTTGGCAATTTTATTGACAGACTTTTATATGGTTATGTGAGGGATTTTATATATTTTAAGCTTATTGATTTCCCGGTATTTAATATGGCTGATATTTATGTGACAGTTTCTATGTTTGCCTTAGCATTTTTGATACTGTTTAAGTATGATGAAGAAGATTTTAACTTTTTGAGGATTTCTAAGCATGAGTAGTGAATTGATGAGTCTTGCAACCGATGAGAGTGTACAGGGTAACAAATGTGTACGTCTGAGCGTAGACAGTGCTGATAATGGCACCAGAATTGATAAGTACCTTGCTGATGAGCTTGAAGGATATTCAAGATCATTTATACAAAAGCTTATAAAGGAAGGAAATTTATCAGTTAATGGTAAGCCGGCAAAAAGCAATTATAAAGTTTCATCGGATGATGAGCTTATTATTACCATACCTAAGCTGGTTGAACCTGAAATTGTTGCAGAGGATATACCACTGGATATTCTTTACGAGGACGATGATATAATACTTATTAACAAGCCTAAGGGGATGGTTGTACACCCTGCGGCAGGTCATTATAGCGGTACATTGGTTAATGCACTTATGTATCATTGTAAGGATAATCTTTCAGGGATTAACGGGGTTCTAAGACCGGGAATTGTTTATAGAATTGATATGAATACTACAGGCGTTATGATTGCCTGCAAGAATGATTTTGCACATAATATAATGGCAAAACAATTGGCTGTACATTCTATTAACAGAGTTTACAATGCAATATGCTATAACTGTTTTAATGAGCAGGAAGGAACTGTTGATGCTCCGATAGGGAGACACAAGGTTGACCGCAAGAAAATGGCTATTGATAAGGAAAATGGTCGTCGTGCAGTGACTCATTATAAGGTTTTAGAGAATCTTAAGAATTATGCATATATAGAGTGTAAACTTGAAACAGGACGTACTCATCAAATAAGGGTACATATGACAAGTATAGGTCATCCGCTATTAGGGGATGATGTATATTCTACGGCTAAGTCGCCATATAAACTACAAGGACAGACTTTGCATGCCAGGATACTTGGATTTAATCATCCAAGAACCGGGGAATATATGGAGTTTGAAGCACCGTTGCCGGAGTATTTCAATAAGGTATTGGATGATTTAAGAAGATAGTTGAATATGTAAGTACATTTTGTCATATATTGTATGAGAAACTATATGAAAATTTGCTGTAAATTTGCTGTGAATTTGCATACAATTGGTTGCATTTTCTAACAATTTCGTATATAATATATGCAATGATAGCTAATTAAGTACGTGATTAAAGGAGGTTGCTATTATGGATGCAAGAACAGTTATTACTATAGGTAGAGAGTTTGGTAGTGGCGGTCACGAGATCGGTAGCAAGTTAGCAGAGAGACTTGGTATTAAGTGTTATGATAAGGAATTGCTTGAGATGGCTTCAAAGCAGAGTGGTTTGTGTGAAGAGTTGTTTGCTTCACAGGACGAGAAGCCTACTAACAGCTTTTTGTATTCATTAGTTATGGATACATATTCATTAGGTTACACAAGTTCTTATGTTGATATGCCTATTAATCACAAGGTGTTTTTGGCACAGTTTGATACTATTAAGAAGCTTGCAGAGAGAGAGTCTTGTGTTATTGTTGGACGTTGTGCCGATTACGCATTGGAAGATAATCCATTTGCTATTAGTGTGTGGATTAAGGCTAGCCTTGAGAACAGAGTAGAAAGAATTAAGAAGCTTTATGATATACCTGAGTCTAAGGCTGCGGATCTTATTCAGAAGACAGATAAAAGAAGAGCAAGTTACTACAATTACTATTCAAGCAAGAAGTGGGGAGAGGCTAAGAGCTACGACCTTTGCATTGATAGTGGTGAAGTTGGCATTGATGGTGCTATTGATTTGATTGTTAAGTATATTGAATTGAAGGAAAAGCATTTCAACAAGTAATTATTGAAAAAGGGTTTTAGGTTTCGATGGATTTTAAGTATAAGAATGTTAAGAAACTGGACTTTAAACGATGGCTGCTAGGCGGTAATTCTATGATATATGCGATTATATTATTGGTGACCATAGCAGCCATTATTGTTGTGCTCGGAACTACAGGGAATAATGAAGGTGATTCACAACAAGAATCTACCAATGCTGTAGCTGCAGAGACTCAGAGTGATGAATTATCATCAACAGAGGAGATAACTCAATACATTTATCCTCATGAACAGTATAAGATTACGGTTAATAAGGCGAGTAACTTTATAACTGTTTATTCTATGGATACAAAGCGGAATTACACAGTTTATAAGCAATTCAGATGTTCTGTTAATCCAAGTGTAACAACACAGTCAACAACTGTAGCGCATAAGTATCCATGGGTAGTGTTTGGGCGTAATCTGTGCGGGCGATATGTTACTAAACTTTCAAGTGGTACCTATATTCATTCTACACCATATTATAATCAGAATGTTTATATGGTAAATAAAGGCGCATACAATAATCTAGGCAACAGTGCTACACTAGGATATATATATTTAAGCGTGGCAGATTCTAAGTGGATATTTGAAAACTGTGGGACTAATACAGTTGTAGAAGTGTACGATAATTCCAGCGAGAGCAGTCCTTTTGCAGGTGTGAAGCTCGAGCCGGCAACTATGCCTTATGATCCTACAGATACTGAAGCTGCGAATAATTATGTTCCTGAAACAAAGGCACCTGAGACTGAATCGCCAGAGACGAAAGCACCAGAGACTACTAAAGCACAAGCAAGTGCATCAGACAATTCCAGTGGTGGTGTAAAAGAGGAGCCTTCTGAAACAGTATCTGATGATGCTTTAAAGAAAGAGTCAGCAAATTAAATTAGATTATTATTATACGAGGGATTATGGAAAATTGTAAGTTACAAATAGGATTATTAGTAGTACTTGTGTACTTTGGTTTTGTATATCTATACCAGAATATAAAGTATCATAAAAAGTTTAAAATTACCTTGTTTAATGTACTCATTTTGCTAGGTATAATTAATGTATCGTTGGATGGACTAACAGCTTATACGGTTAATAATCTTGAAACAGTTCCGTCTATGATTAATATGATTTTACATGGATTATTTCTTGTGAGTATAGATTCGGTTATTTTTGTAATATTCTTTTATATGTTGCGTATAACAGGAGCTTATCAGAAGAAAAATAAGTTGCAGTTAATAGTGTTTTTGCCATTTATAATCAATATAATTCTTGTGTTTTTAAATATGGGGACCCTTGAGTATGTTAGAGGCAATACCACTAACTATTCAATGGGGGCGTCAGCATATACCTGTTTTATAATGGCTGCAGTGTATATAATACTTTCTATATTTACATTTTTTAGAAGATGGAATTATATTGAAAGCAGGAAAAGGGCAAGTATATTTACATATTTGTTAGTATTAGCTACAGTTACCAGCATACAGATGTTTTTTCCAGAGACGTTAATATCAAGTTTAGCAACTACAATATCTATATTAGGAATATATCTTAACCTTGAGAATCCGGCACTGCAGGAATTATCACATTATCATAATGAGGCAGTAATGAGCTTTGCCAATATTATTGAAAATCGTGATAATAACACCGGCGGACATATAAAACGTACAAGTAAATATGTTGAACTTATAGCAGAGGAACTACGAAACAGAGGTTATTATCGTGAACTTACAAAGGATTATATTAGTAATCTTTTAAAAGCTGCACCAATGCATGATATTGGTAAGATAGCTGTTCCGGACGCTGTGCTACAAAAGCCCGGTAAGCTTACAGACGAGGAATATGCTATTATGAAGCTTCATTCTACCAATGGTGGTAAGATTATAAAGGAAACATTCTATAATCTTGGAGATGAAGAATACTTAAAAATGGCTTATGATGTTGCTTGCTATCATCATGAAAAGTGGAATGGAAGAGGATATCCGGAAGGTTTAAAAGAGAAGGAAATACCACTATGTGCAAGAATAATGGCAGTTGCGGATGTGTTTGATGCGGTGTCTGAAAAAAGGTGCTACCGTGATGCCATGCCACTGGATAAGTGCTTTAAAATCATTGAAGAAGGCAGTGGAACTGACTTTGAGCCATTGATAGTGGAAGTGTTCTTAAGTATAAGAGATAAGGTAGAGGAAATACATAAGCAGTTTGAAAGTAATAAAGAATAATTAAATATGAATAATTATAACCTAAGGATATGATTAGATTTTTAAAAGGTCGTTTTTCTGTATGAATTGCAATAATTTATACTAGAAAAGCGACCTTTATTAATGATTGTTATAGCATCAGTTATTCTTCGGTGCGCAAACGAACAATATTTCTTGCGCTACGCTTGTTTTCTTCAACCAGTTCAGCATAATGCTTTCGTGTTGTGTTAACATCTTTATGGCCTAAAACGTCGGCAACAAGATATATGTCTTTGCTGGCCTGATAAAGATTAGTGCCATATGTACTGCGTAGTTTATGTGGAGTAATATGCTTTATGGTAGTAACAGTAGAGGCATATTTCTTTACAAGAAGCTCTACCGAACGAACGCATAAACGTTGTTTCTTGGCGGATATAAAAAGTGCCTGTTCATGTCCTTCTAAAGGTGTAAGACCTTTGCGTTCATCCATATATTCTAGAAGAGCACTTCGAACCTCATCTCCAAAGTAAACGAAGCTCTCAGAACCACCTTTTCGAACAACTTTAATGCGGTCATTATCAAAATCCACATCATTAAGGTCTAATCCAACACACTCAGATACTCGGATACCGGTGCCAAGCATAAGGGTTAATAAAGCTAAATCACGAGTTTTAAGCTTAGTATGCATTCTTAACTGGTTCTTGGTTAACTTATTGCCTGATTCAACGTTATCCAAGAATTCGGCAACTTCGTTAACGTCCATACGCGTGATGGTGCCTTCATGTACAGCCGGCATATCAACTTTTAAAGTAGGGTTAGTAGTTATCTTTTCCTGGCGATAGAAGTAGCGATATAAGCCGCGCAGAGAGCATAACTTACGCTTGGCAGCTTTAGGGTGGTTAGTAATGCGTACACCGTCTTTTTCGTAAGATGATACATATCTTAGCCACTTTATTATATCGACTCCGCTGATTCTGTCTAAATCCTTAAGTTGAAAATCTTTAAATGTATGACTGGTATATCTTGAATCCTTTGCAATCAAATATTCAAAGAATCCTTTAATGTCCATTGCATAAGCTATCTGTGTACGTGGTTGCTTGTTGAAAGCCAAACTTGAGAAGTATTCTGAACAAAAGTCCGGAAGTATATCAAGCAGGTTGTCAAGCTGTTTAGCATAACGTTCGTTCTGTTGCTTTACATATGTATTATCCATATCTGCCATAAATAATGAAACCTCCATAACAAATAAATAACGATAGTGTGATAATTATAAATATGCAGGACTTCGCTAAATGTCAGTTTAACGAAATTGAACCCTCAAAAAGTAGTATATCAGTTTAAATATCACTTTGCAACAAGTTTTCCGTTATATAGACGCTTTTGATTAATATTAATACGAAATTCCTTCTGATACTTCTTAATCTTATTAAGTTCGTTTTCTGTTATGATAGATACACACAAACCTTCTTTGCCATTACGTCCGCAACGACCGGCTCTATGAAGATATTCTTTATCGTCTTCAGGTAAATTAACATTAATAACAGTTTCTACGTTATCAATCTGTAAACCGCGTGCAGCTACATCTGTAGCTAATAAATATTCAATCTTACCGTTCTTAAAGCCATCCAGAGCGCTTTTTTTATGTTGTTTATCTACATTTCCTGATAATGCTGCAACATTATAATGATGATATTGAAGTTTTTGTAATGATTCTTCAAGATCATACTTTGTGTTAATGAACACCATAGTTTTCTTGCTGCCAAGTGCCTTTGCAAGCTTGCGCATAGTTTCTATACGTTCACGACGGTCTGTAACAACAAAAATATGCTTTATAGTATTAGGAATCAATGCTTCGCTTGATTTATTAGAGATTTCGTTAAGAACAATTGGTTTGAATGTCAAATCATTGGCGTATTTTATAGTTTTTTTATCAATGCTTGCAGAAAACAATAAAACTTGGGTACGCTTCATAAGCGACTTTCTGATAGCTAAAACAGCTTCCATATATGTCTTGTCCATAAGCTTGTCAGCCTCGTCAAGAACAAGGGTTTTAACATCATGCACACGTAGTTTCTTCATCTCAATAAGCTGGCGTATACGGGCCGGAGTTCCGGCTACTACTACCGGTTTAGTCTTCAATGACTCAATCTGACGACTGATATTACCTTCTCCTATTAAAAAAAGTGATGTTGCCTCTACACCTGAATTCGTAAAGAGTAAATCAACTTGTTTACATACTTGGATAGCTAATTCTTGTGTGGGTACAAGAATTAGAGCCTGTATAGCCTTGCTTGTATAATCAATTCTATCTAATACAGGTAATAAATAAGATAATGTCTTACCTGTTCCTGTGCTTGAAGAAACAATCATATCACGATTGTCATGTATGTGCTTGAAAGTCTTAGCCTGCACATCTGTAGGCTCAGTGATACCCTGAGCTTTAAGGGCATCAATTAATATATCTGAAAGTTTCAAATCAGAAAAAGTCATAATAACCTCCTAAAACAGCTTTATAGGTTATATGATACCAAAATTCAAAGAAAAAGTCTATTCAGACATATAATATACAATAAGATTCTGGCCTGCGTATAATGTGTCAGTTCCCATATGATTAAGCTGTTTAATCTCGTTGACATAAGATACTGTGCTGCATCCTGTAGGTCTGTACTCATCAGCTATCTCCCATAAAGTATCACCGGACTCTATAGTAATACTTGTGTAATACTTAACCGATTCAGTTTTAGCTGTATCAGTATCAGCGGCATTAACGATAAGGATTCCATATATACTTGTAAATGCAACCAAAATCACTGATAAAATCATCCACTTCAATATGAAAACTTTCCTTCCGCGAGCTTCTTTAATCTTCTTTCGTATCATCAATCTTTCTTTATCTTTCTTAATTATATCATGTTCATACACTGTTCTTTCCATAATAAATACCTCCTTACAAAACAAATGTTCCAAACGAATGTTCTGTTTTATGTTTGTATTATAATATACGAACAAATGTTTGTCAACAAAAAATCGAACAAATATTCCGAACATTTTTTCTGAAAATATGTTTGCATATTTTCTTATGCTGTGTTATTATTTATATAAAAGATATTATTGATTGATATATAGGAGGTTTTTGTATGTCATACGGTAGAATTACAAAGAAACAGACTGAGATTCTTGAATATATCAAGGCTCAGATACTTAATAAAGGATATCCGCCTTCAGTTCGTGATATATGTACAGCGGTTGATTTGAAGTCAACATCCTCTGTTCATGCTCACCTGGAGACTTTGGAGAAGAACGGATATATAAGACGTGACCCTACTAAGCCACGTGCCATTGAGATTATTGACGATAACTTTAATCTTACAAGACGCGAGGTTGTTAATGTTCCTCTTGTTGGTAGAGTTGCTGCGGGAGAACCTATTTTAGCAGTGGAGAATGTTGTCAGCTACTTCCCTATTCCTGCTGAATATATGCCTAATGAAGAGGTTTATATGCTCACTGTTAAGGGTGACAGTATGGTTAACATGGGAATATATGAAGGGGACAATATTATAGTAAAGAAGCAGAACACAGCACGTAACGGTGATGTTGTTGTTGCTTTGGTTGATGACTCTGCTACTGTTAAGCGTTTTTATAAAGAAGACGGACATATCAGACTTCAGCCGGAGAACGATTATATGGATCCTATTATTGTTCCTGACTGTGAGATTATGGGTAAGGTTATCGGTCTTGTAAGACTTAATATAATCTGATAGGACTTTTCAGTTTTATTACCGATCTTTTAAGATCGATCTTTTTAAGACCGTTATTTCTTTAGAGGAATTATTATGAAGAAAATTATAGGTTTAATTAGCAATTTATGCAAGAAAACACGTTTAATTCCATTGATGTTATATCCCTATATGTATCTTGTATGCATTGCGTTTGGATTTTTTGTTTATTTGATAGCATCATCTTTTTTAGATAAAGATGGTGTTCTGATTGCTACAGAAATTATGCTATCCATAGTCGTTTTATTTACATTAGTTTATCATTTTGTATTAATAAGTGTCTGTGTTTATTATAGCTATACTGTTGCGAGAGGAAGTTATCCGCTTGTCGAATATGCAAAGCTAAACTTAATTATAAAGTGCATACATATTCCGGGATATTTATTACATTTTATGATGCTTTTTATTGGAACGTGTATGAGTATATGGGGAATTGGATTCGTATTTTTGGCTTTATTAGTTAATATAGGAACTGTATTCTTTACAGCCATAAGTACATTTGGTTACATCATTAGAATGAAAAAGCTGGGGTTAATCTCGATTAGTTGTGCAATTGTATTTGGATTTGCGTTGCTGTTTTTTGGCGCAGATATCATTATAGCTATTGCCTGTAACATAATTATTAGAAACTACAATAAAAGAATGCAGTCGCTATCTATATGATAGTGACTGCATTTACATTAGATATTTTCAATGTCTAACTCTATTCCATCTCTCCAGATTCGCTCTAAGTCATAGAAACGTCTGTCATCAGCTGAGAATACGTGAATAACAATTTCCTTATAATCAAGAAGAATCCATGTTGCAGAACTGTAACCTTCCACTTTAGGATCTTCGCAACCAGCTTTAAAAAGCTGCTCTTCTACATTGTCAACAATTGCCTGTACCTGGTTAGGGTTATTACCATTAGCGATAATAAAGTAATCTGCTATTGTTGATATTTTGCTGATATCAATAACTCTAATATCTTCAGCTTTCTTATCTTTCATAGCTTCTACAGCTACACGCACCATTTCCTTTGTATCAATAGACATATTCTTATCCTCCTAAATAATCTTTATGTTATAACTTCAGAAACCCCGGATCACAGGTTTCTGCTTCGTAATATTTGAATGTATCATAAGTTAATGTATCTATGGTAGCACCCTTGCGTTTAAGGTAGTCAAGAGTATCTCTTGTAACTATATATATAGCTTCTTTGATGTCCTTAAATGCTACTGCACGAACTGAATTCAGATTGGAAGCTTTGTTGCGATATGGCTCAATATAGTCAGCTAAGAATACTACTTCTTCAAGGGGCGACATCTGTGGTCTGCCGGTTGTGTGATATGTTATGGCATTAAGGATGTCACTATCGGATATATCATACTTGCTTTTTGCATAAAATGCACCAACCTTAGCGTGAAGCAGATAAGGGCTTGCATATTCGGATTCTGTAATATCAATGTTAGTTTCCTTACATATTTTAAGAAGTTCATCGTCCTTAATACATTTGGCACAATCGTGTAAAAGCCCTGCAATAAATGCTTTTTCGGCATCAACTCCATGAGCAAATGCCAGACAGCTTGCCGTGTTGGCAACTGCAATAGTGTGCCAATAACGGGCTTTATCGTCCTTAAATGCTTTTTTTACCTGTTTTCTTAAATTATTAATGTATTCATTGTTCATATTAATCTTAAAACCTGTTCCAGTACCTGTTTATATAGTTTATGATTGTTTACATATCTTTTTATATAATCCATGTTTGTATATATAGTCGCATACATTTGCCGGTACCATATGGGATATATCTTTGTCTGCCTCTATCCTGTTTCTTATATCAGATGAACTTATAGGAACATCTGCCATATTGATAAAGTCAATACACGCATTATATTTAGCTTTTAACTTTCTTGCCTGATCCATAAGCTCATTAATACGATGCTTATCTCTATTGGCCGCAAGAAAATGACAGTTCTTCATAACATAATCCGGCTTATACCAGTGGTCCAGAGCGAACAACGAGTCAGCACCGATTATAAAGTATATATAATCATATGTTTTCTTTAGTTCAGCCAAGGTGTCAGCGGTATAAGTTTTGCCACCACGTTCAATCTCTAATGTTGATAGTTCCATATAAGGATAATCTTTAATAGCAAGTTCAACCATATTACAGCGGTGTTTAGATGTTACAAGCTCGCTGGTGTCCTTATACGACGATGGATTAAAAGAAGGCATCACAAGTATATGTTCAAGATTAAACTGCTCTTTTGCAGCCCTTGCCAAAGCTATATGGCCATTGTGTATTGGATTAAAGCTTCCGCCCATAATTGCAATAACATGTTTCATTACTTATTTGTTCCCTTTTTAGCCGGAGGCAATTCGATTTTCTTCTTGTTTTTAGACTCTTTATAAAGAACTATCTTCTTTCCGATAACCTGAACTACCTCAGAACGGGTACGTTCTGCAAGTACCTGTGCGATTTCTTTAGGGTCATCAGCACAGTTTTGCAAAACATTTATCTTAATAAGCTCTCTAGCTTCAAGTGCTTCTGCTATAGCTGCAGTGTTTTCAGGTGTAAGACTTGCCTTACCAAACTGAAAAATAGGTTCCATAGTCATCGCCAGACCTTTTAGATATGCGCGTTGCTTACTTGTCATATATCCTCCTTTTGCGGGTGTATATTCTCCGCATTATAATCAATGTGTATTATCAATTACTATTGAATATAGTAATCTATGGCAATATTAGTCGTAATACTCAAACTCCAGATAATCGCCAACCTTAACAGTATCACCTTCACCAACGCCTAATTCTTTAAGCTGCTTTAAGATACCTGTTTCACGAAGGAACTTCTGGAAGAAGTTAAAGCCCTTCTCTGATTCGAGATTGGTATAACCAAGCATTCTGTCAATACGAGGACCGAATACAAGGAATTTACCGCTGGAATCTCTTTCAACATAAAATGCTTCATTAGGATTGTCAAATAATGTATCGGTATCTAATTCTTTTGCAAATGTTACCGGCTCATCATCCATATTGTTAAGAAGCTCTCTTACATGATACAAGAGTTCCTTTAAGCCCTGGCCTGAAACTGCTGAAATAGGGAATACCTTGATGCCATCAGCCTCAAACTCCTTCTTTATAACATCCACAGGACTTTCAGTACCATCATCATATATGGCATCAATCTTATTAGCTGCAATAACCTGAGGCCTTTTAAGAAGTTCAGGATTGTAAGCTTCTAGTTCTGCATTGATTGCCTTAATATCTGCAACAGGATCTCTTCCTTCTGTTGATGCAGCATCTACCATATGAATTATAACCTTAGTTCTCTCAATATGACGCAAGAACTCGTGACCGAGCCCTACTCCTTCTGATGCACCTTCAATAAGTCCCGGAATATCAGCGATTACAAAGCCTTTTCCGCCATCTAAATCAACCACACCTAAGTTAGGATTAAGTGTTGTAAAGTGGTAGTTTGCAATCTTTGGCTTAGCATTAGTTACTCTTGATAACAATGTTGACTTTCCAACATTAGGGAAACCAACAAGACCAACATCGGCAATAACCTTAAGCTCAAGTCTTACCCACAATTCCTGCGCGTCCTGACCAGGCTGTGCATACTGTGGTGCCTGCATAGTGGATGTAGCATAGTTCATATTACCCTTTCCACCACGGCCACCTTTTAATATAACTTCACGCAGATTGCCATTAGACATATCTGCAATTACTTTTCTACTTTCATCTTCTAATATAACGGTTCCTTCAGGCACTTTTATAACAAGGTCTTCACCGTCTTTACCGGTACAACGACGCTTGCCGCCTTCAGCTCCGCTTTCTGCTATATATTTACTGTTGTGACGGAATTCTCCAAGAGTATTAAGTCCCTTGTCTACTTCAAATATAATATCTCCGCCACGTCCACCATTACCTCCGTCCGGACCGCCATCCGGAACAAAAAGCTCACGTCTGAAGCTTACATGTCCATCTCCGCCCTTACCGGATTTAATAAAGATTCTTGCTCTATCTTTAAACATAGTTATTCTCCTTTGCACAAATGTGCTATAATAGCGACCAATACTTTAATGCCGCAATACGCATGTCACAGAGCTTTTATAATGCTGAATACAACATTATAAAAAGCTCCAAGCCTAAGACTTGGAGCTCAAATTGAACTGAATTACTCGTTAGAAGCAACAGGATAAACAGAAACCTGCTTCTTATCTCTGCCCTTTCTTTCGAACTTAACTGTTCCATCAACAAGTGCAAACAATGTATCATCGTTACCACGACCTACATTAACGCCTGGATGAATCTTTGTTCCACGCTGTCTGTAAAGAATATTACCAGCTAAAACAAACTGTCCGTCAGCTCTCTTTGCACCTAATCTCTTTGACTCAGAGTCTCTACCGTTCTTTGTAGAACCAACACCCTTTTTGTGAGCGAAAAATTGAAGGTTCAAATTCAACATGTTATTACACCTCCTCGATACTAATCGATAAATAATCAGGATTACCGGCACTTGCTTGGGTAAGTCCCAGTTCCAGTGCTTTAAGTAACACCTGCGTCTCTTTACTTTCATTAGAAACTACTGCTAATTCTATAACAGCATTTTCTTCGTCTGCAAGTACTTCACACTTTGTATCCGTAAATAAATCTATGGAATTAATTGTGTTAATTACAAGCATTGATACAGCGGCACACACGATATCACTGCCTTCTTCGGCATAGCCCGCATGTCCTTCTGTTTTAAATCCAACAATCTCACCTTGTGAGTTCTTGTAGATAATTGCTTTAGTCATATGAATACCTGATTAAGCGTTGATCTTTTCGATCTTAACCTTAGTAAACAACTGTCTGTGACCATTCTTCTTGTGATAGCCAGTCTTTCTCTTGTACTTGTAAACGATAACCTTCTTAGCCTTACCTTCTTCGATAACGCTAGCTGTAACTGTAGCACCTGCTACTGTTGGCTCGCCAACCTTAGCCTCACCGTTGTTTACAAAAAGAACCTGGTCAAATGTAACAGTCTCACCAGCTGCAACACCAAGCTTTTCAACCTTGATTACATCGCCTTCAGATACTGTGTACTGCTTACCACCTGTTGCTATAATTGCGTACATATGGCACCTCCTAAATTAAATACTCGCCAGTTTTGGGGAGGATTCCCTGCTTATACCCTAACTGAGCGGCACACTAGAATATAATATATTATGGAAAATCATTTGTCAACAAAAATATTCAAGAAAATGAATAAATTATACAATGCATCCTGTGAAAGCACTCCGCGCTTTAAAGTATCAGGTAATTTACCGTCTTCGTCAGCTTCGTAATCCTCAAGCCATAATCCACACTCATAATAAGTGGAAAGAAGGTTAATCTTTCTTTGAATTTCAGAAGAAATCTCCTTAGCTTCGGATGTGGTTTCAGATGCGGTTTCAGATGTAGCTTCAGACGCAGATTCATCTGTAGATATGGAAGAATTTAATTGAACAGCAATTGTAACTTCATCAAAATACTGCTCCATTAAAGTTACACGCTCCACTAAATCCTGTGGGAAATCAAAGCGTTGTATAAGTTTTACAACTTCCTCGTGGTTATCAATAATCTGAAATCTAAAAGGAACCTTAGCATCTCCTTTATAAACACTGAAGTTTTTACCATAACTTTTCTGATTATTAACTTTGCCTGACAGACTGCTCTCCATAACAAAGCGGCAGTTATCAAGCTTTAATATACCGTCATACATAACAATTCCATCGGATGTAATATAACATTCATCAATATTTTTATATCCAATAAATGTTGTGACAACATTGAAGACAAAACAAATAATCACCATAATCAATATTACTGTTATAGGCCTAAAACCTGAATCTTTTATGGTTACAAAAAGAAAGCATCCAAGTAAAACAGTTACTACAACGCAGGTTATTAAGGATATTCTTAAAGATGCCTTGCTATCCTGCATGTTGCGAAGTTTTATAGCAGTATTTGCTGTATCTTTATATTCTTTAATAGCTTTGTGTCCACGTATCATAAGTAACATTTTAGCAACGCTGCTTAATGTATTAAATGCACAAAATACAACTAATAATATACCAACCAATATATCCATATTAATACCTCTTTTGATTAATAAGTAACGCCCGTCTTTTCAACCATCTCATCAAACAGAGCTTTTGCATCCTGCAGTTTAAGTTTTGAACACAGCGGCTGATTGACAAAGCTTTCAAATATCAGGTCTTTGTCTCTTAACTTAATTCCTTCATAAAGCACATCCACATTGTTGCAACAACGGGATACAAGAGCTAAAACAGCCGGATTAAGTGGCTTTGACATAATCGGACGCACTGAATTATTGGTAAATACAGCATTGCTCTCAACGATACTGCCAAGAGGAAGCCCAGGAACCTGACCTTCATTAGGAAGGTTAACATTACTTATCTTAGTTGAAAGTCCCAGAATCGCTCTCATAAGTTCAACTGCTTCTTCATCTGACTTTTTAACATTCACAGGAACACTGCCATTGGCCATAGCCTCAGATTCAGCTATTCGCTCATACATTTGTTTTATTCTAAAGTCAACAGTTGTAAGGGCAAACTTCCACTCATCAACCTGTTTTGGTGAACTTAAGTACCAGTCATTATTCATAAACTCTGCCAAATGTCTGTCACCTGCTGCACCAAGCACACCGTAACGCTTGTACATATCCATTTTAACACGGTTTGCATAAGCAAATGTATCAGTCTTATACTGGTCTGCAGGTCCATGCTCGTAATGTCCTTCTTCAAAGTGCTTTTCTATATATTCAGGAAGATAGTCAAATATTTCGATATCCTTGTACTTTGCTGAAGATATCCAAGTGAAATGATTGATGCCGGAAACTTCTGTGTAAAGCTCATTGCGCTTGGCTTCTATTCCGGTCATTTCTTTTAATATATCGCACAAAAAGTCTTGAGTGTGAAAAACCTCATGACAACATCCAAATGCTTTAATCTTAGGAAATACATCATATAATGCCTTTGTACAGATACTCATTGGATTAGTAAAGTTAATAACCCATGCATCAGGACATATATTTTTGATAGCTCTTGCAAATTCTTCGTAATAAGGAACTGTACGCATAGCACGGAGTACACCGCCAGGCCCAGCTGTATCACCAACACTCTGGAATATACCATACTTTTCAGGAAGATGCACATCCACTCTCATATCCTCAAATGTACCCGGAAGTATGGAGATTACTACAAAGTCAGCACCATTTAAACATTCATTTAAGCTTTCATAAACTACATAGTTCCACTTTGAAACTGTTTCAGGTGAAGTATTAATGTGTTCACCAATACGTTGATTGCGAACTGCTGATTCTTTGTCTATATCATAAAGCCCGATTTCTCCGGTTAAATCCTTGCAAAGTGCCAGGTCATACATAAATACCCGGGCCCACATTTTAGAACCACCACCTATATAGGCAATTTTTATATTTTTTTGCTCATCCATAAAGAACCTCCTTAATATAAATTCCATTTTATCCTCTTGTTGTAAATAAAATAATAAACATTTATATAATGTAAAATCCTACAGTGCCCCATAAAATCGCCATTATTACAGCACCTAACACATCTTTTATGAAATGTACCCCTGCAATCACTCTGCTTACAGCAAGGATTGGTGTAAGAATAAGCATAAATATTCCCAGTGGAATATTCACGTAAAGAAATGCCATAGCAATAATTCCTATGGAAAATGTGTGTCGGCTGGGAAAGGATTCCCCTTGTTTTTCACGAATCATAAGCGGTTGAATATTATACTTTGTATATGGTCTTTCAAAATTAAATATCTTGCGTATAAAGGATACCGCAACAACCCCGGTGAATGGTACTAATATGACTTTTAAGGCTGTTTCGTAGGATTGATTTTTACACGCAAGCCATATACACCAAAGTACAAGTCCACCATATATAATCATAGTAGCCAGAGGAATATACTTGTATATTACTTTGAATATACCATAAATTGCCGGTGATTTCCTAACATAATCAGCTATTTTGTTGTAGTTGGATTCGTAGTTTGAATTGTTCACTATACACTCTCCATCAATTCTTTCAATGATTTATCACCTTTTTGCCTTGTCATCTCAACAAGTCCTAATTTAGTAATATCAACAACACTGCATTTTTTGGTGTCATTTTTAATAAGACTTCTAAGATATGAAAGCAGGTTGCTTATATGTTCGTCTGACTTCATATTAATAAAGTCTACAATAATGATTCCTGATATGCCCCTTAACTTAAGCTGTCTTGCAATCTCTTCTGCCGCTTCCATATTGGCTTTAAGAAGTGTATTAGCTTTAGCTTCCTCACTACCTTTAGGAGTGACAAATTTCCCGGTGTTAACATCTATAACAGTAAGGGCTTCGGTCTGTTCGATAACGATATAACCTCCGCACTTGAGCCACACCTTACTGTTTAGTGCATGTTCAAGCTCTCTTTCTAAAGAATACAGACTTTTAAGCGGTAAAAGAGAATCTTCGTAAAATCGGAGTTTGTTTCTTACATCATCAGGTACTGCATCTTTTATAGTACTATATACATCCGGAATATCTGTTATTACGGAGTCTAATTCATCAGTTCGTATATCAAGCACATCTTCTACATACACAGGGATTTCTTTATAAAGGCAGGCAAATGCCTGACCATATAAAGCTGACCATACAATTTCTTTAAATTTATTAACTAACTTTTCAGCCTCAGCCAAAACAAGTTCTAATTCTGCTTCGGCAGAATTGGTTCTTAATATAACGCCGTATTCTCCTATATATCTTTGGCTGTCAGTGATTCCTTCCTTGCTTTCTAAAACATTAAAGGAAAAAGATTTTAAAAGCTCTGACTTTAAGAACTTGCAGTGTTTATTACTCTGTGTTTTCTTTGATATGTTAACACCTTCAATATCAGTAGAAAGTACTACATATTTACCTGTAAGAGTTATTTTGTCGCTGGCAGTGGCTGGCTTAGTCTTAATAGCAGCGGCACTTACCTGTACTAAAAGAAGGTCTCCCTGATTAACGGCATCATTGTTTTTTCTGTTTAAGAATAAATGTCTTCTGTTATCCTCCAGTGAATAATAACATTTTACACCTTTTTGTATCTCAACAAATGCACAGTTTATGTTTTTAACTACATTTTCAACTCGTGCAATGTACACATTGCCAACTATATTGTCAGCGGTGACAGGTTTTATCTCAACACAGGAGTCGTTCTCAAACTTTGCTGTAAAAGTTCTGTCCTTAAGAGTTGTAATAATATATTTAGTCACAGGTACCCTCCTATCTGATTAGTGAATTAGTGAATTCTAGTAACGAGGAAAAGAGCCGCCTTAGCGACTCTTTCTATGATTATCTGTTAGCCAATTCCTTTACAATGTCATCCCATGATACGCCCTTAAGTACCATAAGTACCATAACATGATATAAAAAGTCTGATATTTCGTACTTAATTTCCTCCGGATCAGGGTTCTTCGCAGCAATAATAATCTCTGTTGCTTCCTCACCACATTTTTTAAGAATCTTGTCAATTCCCTTATCAAAGAGATAATTAGTGTATGAGCCTTCCTTTGGATTAGCCTTTCTATCCTCAATTACACTCATAACATCATTAAATACCTTCAATGGATTAGTCTCAGCGTACTCACTTGAAACAAGATTTCTATAGAAGCATGTTCTATTGCCTGTGTGACAAGCTGCACCAATCTGCTTAACCTTTGCAAGAAGTGTATCGTTATCACAGTCAATCTCAATTGAACGAACATACTGGAAATGTCCGGATGTAAGTCCTTTTACCCATAACTCCTGTCTGCTTCTTGAGTAGTAAGTCATCTTACCGGTCTTGATAGTCATATTGTAAGCTTCTTCGTTCATATATGCCACCATAAGAACTTCGTCAGTCTTATAGTCCTGAACTACTACGGGAATAAGTCCGTCACTGTTTAACTTGAATTCTGAGAAAGGAATACTGCTTTCAAATGTGTTCATACTGATTCCCTGCTCTGATAATTCAGATTTTGCTTTCATAAAATCATAGTTAATTGATGAAAGAACACCACCTGAAACTCCAACAATTCCTGCTGTTGCAATCACAGGGGCAAAGTTATCTTCACCA
Source organism: Lachnospira sp. (assembly GCA_045543195.1). Classification (GTDB taxonomy): domain Bacteria; phylum Bacillota; class Clostridia; order Lachnospirales; family Lachnospiraceae; genus Lachnospira. The sequence goes on along the minus strand of JAZQME010000001.1, from coordinate 27,778 downwards.
TCAGATAATTCATAAATTGCAGGGATTCCTTCATTTTTTGACAAATTAAATGAATTTTTAACATTTTTTGATACAAAAATGAAAGACAATTCGTTATTTCGGCATGTTTCGAGGGCATCCTCATCGGATACAGTATACCAAAGACCTAGCTTATCTTTCCCAAATCTATCTGCCACTTCCTTCATCATAATCATATTAGATTCTCTTGCAGAATCAAGAAGCGCAACCTTGGCACCTGCATAAAGATATTTCTTTACATCTTCTACTCTGTTCACATTACCACCAAGGATAACCGGAGTATCAATAGCTTTAGTAATACTTCTTATAATACCTATAGCCTCGTCATGTGAAGCATCATCATATGACAGGTCTATAATTATAATCTCATCAGCACCATTATTGCTGAATGAAATTGATGCATTAAGAGCATCTCCATCACCAATTAAAGTTGCAAGTGTATCATCTGTGTATGCCTTTGCATCCTTTAAATATATAATTGGAATAAGTTTTTTGTATGACATAATATTCTCCATTTCTTTGATTTAGCCCTCGTATTTAGCAACAGCGTCTTTTAGAACTATTCTCTTTTCATAGATTGCTTTACCTATGATTGCACCGTGAATACCTGCATTGTAAATGTTTTCAAGGTCTTCCATACAAGACATTCCGCCGGATGCAATAATATCAATACCTGTTTTGTCTGAAAGGAGCTTTGTTTGCTCAACATTAGGCCCTGTAAGCATACCATCCTTAGAAATATCTGTGTATACAATAGTCTGAACCCCCATCTCCTTCATGGCAAGTGCCATATTAACAGCTGTTTTGTCACTTAACTTTTCCCAGCCCTCTATAGCAACATAACCGTCCTTGGCATCAATACCAACAACAATATGCTCTGCTCCAAACTTATCAATGGCCTCTCTGATGAAATCAGGATTTTCTACAGCCTTAGTACCAATAATTGCCCTATATACGCCTAAATCAAGAACTTCTTTAATGTTTTCAAGAGTTCTGATACCGCCGCCGAGCTGAACAGGGATAGAAACACTCTTTACAATCTTTTCAATAGTTGCCGCATTAACAGAGCGTCCCTTTAAAGCACCGTCCAAATCAACTGTATGTATAAAATACGCGCCATCAGCTTCAAACTGTTTAGCTATCTTGTAAGGCTCATCAGAATAAACGGTAACCTCGTTAAACAAGCCTTTCTTTAAGCGAACACACTGACCGTCTTTAATGTCAATAGCTGGATATAATCTCATAGTAAGTCTCCTTTTAATTATAAACTCCCCTTAGTTGAGAGCACTGTCTTTATTCTTGCATCCTTCATGGTGGCTTCGTCAAGGGCCTTTGCAAATGCCTTGAACATACCTTCTATTATGTGGTGGTCGTTTTCACCACTAAGCTGCTTAATATGGAGGTTCATACCTGCACCATAAGAAACTGCATAGAAGAATTCTTTAACCATCTGTGTATCGAAATATCCTACCCTGTCTGATGTAAATGTACCATCAAATACCAGATATGGACGACCAGAGAGGTCAATAGCACAAAGTATAAGAGTCTCGTCCATAGGCAGAATAATATCACCATAACGGCGTATAGCTTTCTTATCTCCTACTGCCTGCTTAATAGCCTCTCCAAGCACAATGCCTACATCTTCTATCGTGTGGTGGCAATCTACTATCAAGTCACCTGAAACCTTCAACTTTAAGTCAAAAAGTCCGTGTCTTGCAAAGCTTGCAAGCATATGATCAAAGAAACCTATACCTGTATCAATGCTTGATTCTCCCTTACCATCAATAACAAGAGAAAGCTTAATATCTGTTTCATTAGTTTTGCGGCTGATTTCAGCCTGTCTTATATTAGTAGCATTTGCCATAACTGTCCCTCCATCTAAACATTGGCACCAAAGTGCACCCTGTGAAAAATATTACTCAAATCTCACCTTTATAGAATTAGCATGAGCTGTAAGTCGCTCCGCTGTTGCGAACTGTTCAATATCTGTATGAATAGGTTCAAGTGCTTCTCTTGAATAAGAGATAATACTTGACTTCTTAATAAAGTCATCAACACTAAGCGGTGAGAAAAACTTTGCTGTTCCGTTTGTCGGAAGTACATGGTTAGGACCTGCAAAGTAGTCACCAAGAGGCTCTGAACTGTATTCACCCAAGAATATAGCACCAGCATTCTTTATCTTTGTCATTACATTAAATGGGTCTTTAGTTACGATTTCAAGGTGCTCTGAGGCAATATCATTAGCAACTTCGATAGCTTCATCCATAGACTTGGCAACCAGTATATATCCATAATTATCTAAAGACTTTCTAATAATTTCACTTCTTGATAGTACCTTTACAAAGCCTTCAACCTCTTCAGATACCTTATTAGCGATTTCCTCGCTTGTAGTAACAAGAATAGCTGAAGCCATCTCGTCATGTTCAGCCTGAGAAAGCAAGTCAGCAGCTACGAAACGCGGATTAGCAGTTTCATCTGCTATAACAAGAATCTCTGAAGGACCTGCAACAGAATCAATACTTACAAAACCAAACACAGCCTTCTTTGCAAGAGCAACGTAGATATTACCCGGTCCAACAATCTTATCAACCTTAGGAACGCTTTTTGTGCCATAAGCCATAGCACCGATAGCCTGAGCGCCACCAACCTTGTAAATTACATCTACACCAGCTTCTTTAGCTGCAACAAGTGTTGTTGGATATACTTTACCATCCTGTCCGGGAGGCGTACACATAATAATCTCTTCAACGCCGGCAACCTTAGCAGGCATAACATTCATAAGAACTGATGATGGATAAGCAGCCTTACCGCCCGGTACGTAAACACCAACTCTGGAAAGTGCTGTAACCTTCTGGCCAAGTATAGTTCCATCCGGCTTAGAATCAAACCAGCTGTACTGTTTCTGCTTTGCATGGTAATCTCTTATATTAATCAAGGCCTTTCTAATAACATCTAAAAGCCCTGCATCAACTTGTGCATATGCTTCATCAATCTCTTCCTGAGTTACAACGATGTTGTCAGCATTGATTTCAGCCTTGTCAAAGTTACGTGTGTACTCAAACAAAGCTTCATCACCACGACTTCTTACATTGCTAAGAATATCATTAACAGCAGCTTCATACTGACCATAGCTGTTAGGACTTCTTTTAAGAAGATTTTCTAATATATTATTCTTACTTTCCTGTGTTAATTTAACTATTCTCATATATATTCTCCATTCCTGACCTTATTACTTATCCTTCTTATCAAGGTAATCCCTAAGGTCATTTATCAGCTTGCTGATTCTTTCGTTTTCCATTTTCATACTAACCTGATTAACTACAATTCTTGCAGATAATGGACAGATTTCTTCTAAAACCTCAAGTCCATTCTCCTTAAGTGTAGCACCGGTTTCTACTATATCTACAATAACCTCAGCAAGTCCAACTATAGGTGCCAGTTCCACAGAACCATTAAGTTTTATTATCTCAACAGTCTGATGTTTTTTATTGTAGAAATAGTCTTTTGCGATATTCGGATACTTTGTAGCCACTCTTATAAGCTCATGATGTGAAAGCTTTTCCTTAGCTGAAACAGGTCCGCATACACACATACGGCAGTTTCCGGTCTTTAAGTCACACACTTCATAAAGAGTTCTGCCTTCTTCTAATATAGTATCCTTGCCAACCACACCAACATCAGCGGCGCCATATTCAACGTATGTAGGAACGTCAGAAGGCTTTGCAAGGAAGAACTTAAATCCCAGTTCCTCATTAACAAATACCAGCTTACGTGTCTTTTCATCCTTTATTTCTTCGCAGGTAATGCCTATCTGTTCAAGCATTTCCAATGTCTTTCTGGCAAGTCTTCCTTTTGCCAGAGCGATAGTAATATATCTCATATTAAACCTCCATTAAATGCTTCTAATACTGTTAAACTGTTAACTCTTCAAGTATAACCTGACTCTTCTTACCTGTTTTGGCAGCAATCATTGTTACAGTATCTTTAAGTCCTGCGTCCATCATAAACACAACTCTGTCAAGATGTGAGTTAAGGGCATATTCAATATACTGTGACTCCTTCTTCTGCACATTGTAAGCGATTGTACATACAGGCATTCCCGCCTGTCTCATACGGTTAGCACAATCAATTGCGTTCACAAGATTGTCTCCGTCATATACAAGAAGTGTACCTCTTATATCTACAGGAATCTCAATATTCTGTCTCATAAGAGCTGACATCAGAATATCAACTGTAATAGAAAAACCGATAGATGCTTTGTCACATCCAAACTGTCCAAGCAGCTTATCATATCTTCCACCATTGATTACAGGCTCACCTGTTCCAAATGTATATGCGTGGAATATAATGCCTGTATAATATGTATGGTTACTTAATGCACCAAGATCAAAGGAAATGTACTTATCCTTACCTGTAATCTTCAAAAGCTCATAAAGCTTTGTCAATCGGTCAATAGCTTCTATGCACTGACTGTTATCTGTAAGTTCCCTGGCCTTTGTAAGAACTTCAGCTGAACCAAAGAGCTGTGGAAGTTCCAATAAAACCTTAGCAATATGCTTATCAATATTCCATGAATTAAGAAGCTCCTCAACACCAAAATAATTCTTTTCCTGAATAAGTGTAACAAGCTCTTCTTCATCATCACCTGATATTCCGGCTTCATTAAGCAATCCCTTAAAGAACAAAACATTGCCCACTTCTACCTGAAACTCTGTAAGTCCTGAATTCTTCATGCAGTCAATAACCATTGAAATAATCTCAAAGTCTGCATCAATACTGTCATCTCCGATAAGCTCAGCGCCTACCATAGTATTCTCTTTAAGCTTGCCCTGATAATACTTGCTCACATTAACAAATGTGTTTCCTGTATAACAAAGCTTTATAGGAAGAATATGATCACTAAAATACTTTGCAGCACTTCTTGCAATAGCCGGAGTCATATCCGGTCTTAATACAAGTGTATTACCATATCTGTCAATAAGCTTAAACATCTCGTTAGAAGGGACACTGCCTCTTTCTTTGTTAAATACATCAAAGAACTCGAAAGATGGCGTCTGAATGTCATCGTAACCATAAGCTACGCACACATCACGCAAGCGCTCCTGCAATACAAGCTTTCTTGCACATTCTCCATTATATATATCTCTTACACCTTCAGGTGTGTGAAGTAAATCTTTTTTCATAGTAATCCTCCGATATTAAATCAAAACCAAAACTCGCTTTAGTGTGGTAACGTGATAATTAATTACCACAATGAAGATATTGGAATTATACAGTATGTATCCAATTATGTCAACCCTGGCTGTTTATATATTTTTGCAAGGCTTCAAGATAATGTACCAGAACACCTTTTGAAGAATTAATCCGATACTCCTTATTAATCTCTTCATAGGTGAAACTTTTGCGTCCGCCATCCAGCTTTCGTTGCCAGAATTTCATTATATCACAAAATGGAATATAATAAAACTCATCCCTTGTAGAATAATATACAATTATAAATGCAATACCCTGCTGCTTCTCAAAGTTTGACATAAAATCTATCTGATGTTCATGTATGTTCTGAAGTGGAAATGTGTCAGAAGCTGTTTCCTTTGCATCAAAACATACAGGAATTCCCTGCACAACACCTATATAATCAACAGTACTCTTCTTGTCAAAGTAAGCTAATGTAATATGTCTGGTAGCTTTATCAATAGTCATAGGTGTAATTGGCGTTGGAATCTTTTGAATTAGCGCCAGATTATTCTGTTCATATTTCTCATTGCTAAGATTAATCATATCTTCTAGCGTAGAGCCTCTAAGGCCTCTGGAATTCCAGGTTCCCATAACATTTCCCCTTTAAGTACTTTATCAAATTCCTTAGGAATATCAGTCTTTAAATTAAGCGTATCCGTTATTAACTGGTATGCATGAAGCATCTGACTTCCAATTTTATATTGTTTGTGATAATACTTATTTAATTCTGCATTGCCATACTTTGAATCTCCGACAATAGGATGTCCAAGATATGCAAGATGTGCTCTAATCTGATGTGTACGTCCCGTAAGCAGATGAACTTTTAAAAGTGTGGCATTTTTTCCTGCACACACCGGTAAATATTCTGTTTCTATGTATACAGCATCCTTATGAATGTTTTTATCATGCTTCCCATAAACAGTTACCTTATTAGTTCTTTCATCCTTATAAAGATAACCATCCACACGAATTCGCTCTGAAAAACTTCCTTTTACAACACAGATATAATACTTTTCAATAGTTCGCTCTCTAAAAGCCTCTGTCATATCCTGCAAGCCTTTAATGCTTTTTCCCGCTACCACGATTCCGCTTGTATTACGGTCAAGCCTGTTACAGATTCCTGCCTGAAATGTGCTGTCAGCCTGTATCTTTCCACTGCTTCTCAAATAATCATTAACATATTCCACTAAAGATACATCGTTGGCATTTGCTTTCTGTGAGAGCATTCCTTTAGGTTTGTTAACCACCAATATATGTTCATCCTCATAAAGAATTTCAAGGTTAACTTTATTATTTATATGTAAAGATTTCGTCTTATCTGATGCAGCTTTTCCTGACGTAGCCTTATCTGATGTAGCCTTTCCTAACACAGCCTTTCCTGAAAACTCCATATAAGTTTCATCTGAAAAGAATATCTTTACAGAATCACCTGAACTAATCTTCTCGGAACCATCAGCTTTCTTTCCGTTAAGAACAATATTTTTTTTGCGTAACATTTTATAAAGAAAGCTTTTAGGAGCGTTGGGCAGGCACTTGGCAAGATACTTATCAAAACGTTGCCCTGCTTCAATCTCCGATATAATCAGTTCTTTCATAGAAATCTCCTTATATATTTATGGCTGTTACAAACACATATTCATTAAAGAATTAGTGTTCCACTCTATCTTTTCTTTGGCATTTTCTTTAGTTTCATCAAAATTAGTTGCCATATTAGCAACCCTTTTTAAAAATGTTTTTTCATCCTTATAAAGAGTCACTGTTACGTTTAGCTTGTCTGTTTTCATAAAGTCAGTCAGACTGGTTTCAAAAAGTTTTGAGTCTGCTTTTTCTTCACATGTAAGTGCCACTATAGCACTGTCTGAAACAACAACTGCCTGTGTACCTATAGGACTCTTTTTATTAGAAAATATTAAATCATAACAAACGCCTAAAGAACCCACAACGGAGTTAATCTTTTCTGACAACTCCCTGCTGGCACTTTTATGTGGAAGTAGCACAAAGTATGCAACCGCAAACTTGGCAGCAGGCAACACAAGCACAATAGCTGCAACTGTTGCAACATTGTTTCGGGTGCCATTGACAATCCAGCCAATAACCAATATAGCCAGAATAATAGCAAAAGAAATAACTGTAACTATCAGATTAATTTTCTTCTTATATGCAAGGTGTCCATAATCACCTCTTTTTACTTTTTGCATTAGTTTTTTTCTCCTTAAATTTGCCAGTGTTTTTATTATTGGAAAGCTTGTGGTTTTGCTTCTTTGCTATAGAAGTATCCTTGCTATCTGTCGCTTTCTTAGGTGTAGCTTTACCGCCACTAATCTGTCTTGGTGGTATCAGACACATTTTATCAAAGCCAATAAGGTCTGAGCGTCCATTTTTAAGAAGTGCTTCTTTTACTATGTTGTAATTCTCAGGCTTTTTATACTGAATAAGCGCTCTTTGCATAGCCTTTTCTTTGTGGCTTATAGGTGTATACACCGGCTTTAGTGTATAAGGGTCAACGCCTGTATAATACATACACGTTGAAAGTGTTGACGGTGTAGGATAAAAGTCCTGCACCTGTTCCGGAATATATCCCATATCCCTTATATATTCTGCAAGTTCTATAGCTTCTTTCATAGTTGAACCCGGATGTGATGACATAAGATACGGGACCACAAACTGTTCTTTGCCGGTTTTGTCATTAATCTTCTGGTATCTTTTAAGAAATGCATTGTATACATTATTACCAGGCTTTCCCATATACCTTAAAACATTGTCAGATATATGTTCCGGTGCGACTCTTAGCTGGCCGCTTATATGATAATTGCACAACTCTCTTAAAAATGTATCATCAGCGTCAGCCATACAATAATCAAAACGAATTCCTGAACGCACAAATACCTTCTTAACTCCCGGAAGATTCCTAAGCTTTCTAAGAAGACTAATATAGTCCTTGTGGTCTACTTTTAAATTTTTACAAGGTGAAGGGAACAAACACTGTCTGTTCATACACACACCTTTAGTTTTCTGCTTTTCGCAGGATGTATCTCTAAAGTTAGCTGTCGGACCGCCTACATCATGGATATATCCCTTAAAATCAGGGTCCTTAGTCATACGAACAGCTTCTTCTATAATAGACTCATGACTTCTTGTCTGTACTATTCGTCCCTGATGGAATGTAAGGGCACAGAAACTACAGCCTCCAAAGCATCCTCTATTGCTTGTTATACTAAATTTAATCTCAGAAAGAGCCGGTATTCCACCATCCTTTTCATATGTTGGATGATACTTTCCGGTGTAAGGAAGTGCATATATATCATCCATCTCCTGCGTAGTTAAAGGGAGTGCAGGTGGATTCTGAACTACGTACATCTTTTCCTTAACTTTTTCAACCAAGGTCTTTGCAGTGTAGGGATCAGTATTCTGATGCTGTATTTTAAAGCTTTTAGCATATTCTATCTTATCAGTTGAAACGGTATCAAAGTCGGGAAGCTCAATATAATCATAAAGATTGTCCAAGGTCCTTGCTTTATAAACCGTTCCCTTAACAAATGTTATATCACTAACTTCAATACCACTGTTTAATGCATCTGCAATCTCTACAATAGAATGTTCCCCCATGCCATAAGATATAATATCTGCACCGGAATCTATAAGAACCGAGCGCTTAACCTTATCTGACCAGTAATCATAGTGAGAAAGTCTTCTTAAGGAAGCTTCAATACCACCAATAATAATAGGTACATCTTTGTACGTCTGTTTTATAAGATTACAATACACTATAGTAGCATAATCAGGGCGAAGCCCCATCTTTCCGCCTGGCGAATAAGCATCTGTACTGCGTCTCTTTTTATTAACTGTAAAATGATTAACCATTGAGTCCATATTACCGGCAGATACAAGAAAGCCTAATCTAGGACGTCCAAGAACTGATATGCTATTCTTGTTTTTCCAGTCCGGCTGCGAAATAATTCCAACTTTGTAACCATGAAGTTCTAGCACACGACTAATAATTGCCGGGCCAAATGATGAATGGTCAACATAAGCATCGCCTATAATATAGACAAAGTCGCATTCATCCCAGCCGCGTTTAATCAAATCAGCCTTACTAATCGGCAAAAAATCACTCATTGCTATCTCCTTCCTACAATTCTCTGAATGTTTTTAAAGCATTTATTTCAGCCTCTGATAATTCTCTATATTCTCCAGGATTCAAATTATCACCAAGAATCAAAGGTCCCATCTGCAATCGCTTCAGATATATAACCTCACAGCCTACAGCCTGAAACATTCTTTTAACCTGATGAAACTTTCCCTCTTTAATAGTTATATAAATTGTGGTGACCTGCTCACCCTGCATACGTTTGTCATCTACAAAGCTTTTCCCGGAATAGTCTTGTTCACTTTCAGGTTCACCGAGAATCTCCAGTCTGGCCGGCATAGCTCTAAATTCATCATCAACCTTTAAACCATCCTCAAAAAGCTTTACGGCATCATTAGGTAATTGTCCTGTTATATGAGCAATATAAGTTTTGCCCACATGCTTCTTCGGTGATAAAAGATCGTGCGCCAGCTGTCCGTCGTTAGTTATGATAAGCAAACCTTCTGTATCCTTATCAAGTCTTCCAACAGGGAACAAATCTTTTCTTGCAGAGGCTATTAAATCAACCACTGTTTTAGCGTGCTTGTCCATTGTGGCCGAAAGCACCCCGGCTGGTTTGTTAAGCATGTAGTACTCATACTCAACATATCCAATGTTCTTTCCGTCAAAACAAACCTGTGCAGTTGATTCGTCAAGCTTAAAGTCCACTGAGGTAATTACTTCTCCGTCAACAGACACTCTTTTCTTTCGTATATATTCTTTTACCTGACTTCTTGTGCCTATCTGCATATCAGCCAGATACTTATCAAGTCTTATCATGCCCATCTCCATCCGGCAAGGTACTTGTTTTTGAGAGAACCATTGCCAAGCTTTCCCCAGCCAAGAGGATACCCGTCAACACAGAATAACTTCCATCCGTTTTTTTCATCCTCCAGCTCAGGCAAATCAATAGTTTCACCCTTTAAATATCTGATAACTCTATCATCACTTACCGGTAAATCAATACACTCTCTAAATTCAGACTTCTTTAACACCATAGCTAACGCCTGACTAGGTTCAAAACGGTTTTTCTTAAGCTCCCCAAGCAGTAAACCGCCACGCATAATACGAAGACCTGAATCCTCAGTCATTTCCTTTGGAATTACATAAACCTTGTCATCCCTTATACTTATATCAGTGGCGTCAATCTTATAATCTAAAGAGTTGATAAATTCCTTCAATTCATCAGCAAGCTTGACATTATAGGCTTTTCGAGGTGAATGATACTCTTCGTAAGCATCGGCATCCTTTTCGATAAGCGCAATAAAATGTCCTTCACCCTCCATCTTATGTGGAAAAATTCTTACAGTCTTATCCATATTCATAGAGGCTAAATCTTCATCGTCTGCATATCCGTGACAAAAGCCCTCATACCAAGGAATGTCTATCAAGTGCATCTCAGGGCGTTCCTTAAGCAGATGTCTGATAGTTTCTTCATCCTCCAGCCTTGAAAAAGTGCAGGTTGAATAAAGCATTTTACCGCCGGGCTTTAACATATCAGCACCAAGAAGAATAATGTCCCTTTGAATCTTTGCATAAAAATCAGGGCCGTTCTTCTCCCATGCCTTTATAAGCTTGTTGTCCTTTCTAAACATACCTTCACCTGAGCAAGGTGCATCAATAAGTACTTTATCAAAAAATGTTGTAAATCTATTAGCGATTTTCTTAGGATCTTCGCTTATAACACATACATTAGGTATACCGAACACTTCAACATTTTTAAGAAGTGCTTTAGCTCTTGAATTGCTTATATCGTTAGTAACAAGCATACCTGTATGCCCAAGTTTGGCACCAAGCTCAGTTGACTTTCCGCCGGGAGCTGCGCACATATCAAATACAACATCCCCATCTTCAACAGGAAGTACATTGGCTGGTGTCATAGCGCTTGGCTCCTGAATATAATAAAGTCCTGCAAAGTAATAAGGATGCTTCGCCGGCTTATCTTCTTCACTAAAGTAAAAGCCGTTCTCTATCCATGGTATCGGAGTAAGTTTAAAAGGACTAATCTTTAAGAAATCCTCAGGACTAATCTTTAGTGTATTAACTCTTAAACCATACAATCTATTATCATTAAAACTTTCAAGATATGCATCAAACTCATCTCCTAACATATCTTTCATAGTTTCTAAGTACTTTTCAGGTAAATTCATATCTGTAATCCTTTCATACATATGACAGTCTTAACTGTCACTATAAAGAAAACTATTTCTCAATAACACATTTATGTTGACTGAGCTCTATAGCCTTCCGCAACAATATCTAACTGCTTGTTAAAGCGCTCAAGCTTTCCTATATCGCCTTCCTGATATAGGGAATAAAACTCATCCTGAATCTGGATAATCTCACGTTTATTGGCCACTTTATAAAGATTCTGTATATTACCAAGAATATCAGAAACAATATTAGCCTTAATAAGGTAAAAGTTCTGGGCATCAATAACTTCATCATGGATAGAAGCCATCTCGTTATCAAGAGTGATAACCGCATTAGATGCAGCTGTCAGTCTGTCCTTAATCTCCTGTGGAATATTGCCCTGATACTTATACTGAAGGGAATGCTCAATAACAGCCCAGAAATTCATACCAAGGGTACGAATCTGAATCTCAACGGGTATTTCTTTGGTGCCTGTTATAGTTTCCACTTTATAAAGAACTATCATATGGTAACTTCTATAACCGCTAGGTTTCATATTGGTTATATAGTCTTTTTCACTTTTTACTGTCATATCACTTCGGCTCTTTATTAAGTCAACAAGTGCATATATATCGTTAGTGAACTGACATATAAGCCGGATTCCTGCTATATCTTCAAGTTCATCCTGAATTTTGTTCATATCTATACCCTTTTTCTGGGCTTTAGTTACGATACTGGATATGCTTTTAACTCTGCCTGTAACATTTTCAACAGGTGAATACATACCTTTCTGCTTATATTCCTTTATCATATGATTGAACTTAAGCACCAGTTCATCGACAGCTAATTCGTATGGATTTAATATTTCCTTCCATAATTGTAATTCCATACATCCTCCCTTCTGAAGCACCTCTCTTACTCAAAGGACGCACTCCCACCCATAATCCATTTTATTATAGCACATTTAGTAGTTATAATACAGTACATTTTCCTTTAAATTTTTAAGTATATAGTATGGATTAAATGCTGTTTCCAACCCTTCAACATCCATGTAAAGTCCCATATGCAGATGAACATCAAATTTGCCTTTGGTTCCTTCTACCTTACTGTATCCGGTATTCCCCATAAAACCTATGAATTCTCCTGCTTTCACACTGCTCCCCACGCATAATCCTTCTGTATATGAATCCAAATGTGCATAATAGTAATATAATCCTGTCTTTGATCGTATACCAATTCGATAACCACCAAGCTCCAGCCATCCTATATTTTCAACTGTTCCGTCACACATAGAAACTATCGGGTACACACCTGCTTCATTAATATCTGCCATAATATCCGTGCCTTCATGGCGGCGCTGTCCTTTATAATCTCTGTCATACCCCCATGAATCAATAAAGCTTACCCAATCATCACTTTCGTTAGATTTAGGTACGGGAAAGTACTTTGCATCAGATATTATTTTTTTATAGAAATCTTTTAAATTATTAAAGTCGTAAGCATTGTAGTAAACCATATGATTTCTGAGCTTTATAAACTGCTCTTCTGTTAGTTTATTAAGTGATTCACACTCAATACTATAGTCGTTTATAACCATAATAACTGTCAGATATTCAGAAATATCTGCTTTTATACTTTCAGAAGCTTCCTTTAATTTAACATAATCCACATCTATATGAAGATTTTTCACCTCTTCGCTGTTAAAGTCTAGTATTTCATAGTTATATATGGTGTATGCTTCGTTATATATAAAATTAATCATCATGCAGTTATATATTGATAACAGAATTATAATTATTAGATAATTCTTAAAATTCTTAATTTTCACAGGTATTCACACTTTTATTTGTTGGTTATTTACATTCTATTCCGTATATTTTTTTATAATCCACAATAAAATAATTTTAAGCAACTTATTGGCGCAAACTATGAAATTAAAAACACGACTATTACAAATCGCCCTTATCACACTTTTTTTCATACTTATATTTAATCCTAAAGCTTCCTTTGACGGTGCAAGTGCAGGTCTTAAACTATGGGCAACCACTGTGCTTCCAGGATTATTCCCTGCCATGATTATATCAACAGCCATACTAAAACTTATCCCTATGCATCCTTCATATCGTTATATATACATAATAATCTGCGGTTTATTCTGTGGTTATCCGTTAGGAGCTATTCTTTGCGGACAAATCCACAAAAGTAATCCCAATGAAAAGGTGTGCGAAAAAATCATGCCTTATTGTAACATTTCCAGCCCTTCCTTTGTTGTTAACTATATAATGCTTATGTCCTGCTTTGAACATATTAATCCCTTAACTGTACTTCTTATTACATACCTTCCTGCCATAGAAGCACTTACAGTTATACTTATATTAAACCGTAAGGAAATATTTTTATCTTCAGAACTTACAAGCACTACACTTAATCAAACCGATATTCCTCCACAATTTGCAACTGTTTTAGATGCGTCTTTGATTCAATCTGTAAAAAATGCCCTTAAATTAGGTGGATATATTACTATATTTGCATGCATATCTTCCATAATAAATACATTTATGCAGACATCAGCTGCTACAAAAGCTGTAATAAGCGGAATTACTGAGATTACTAATGGAATATTTATGTGTAATGAACTTTGTATAGACAACGATTTTAAGATAATACTGATACTGACTATCAATGCATTTGGTGGGATCAGTACTATTATGCAGACTATGGGAATGATTAAAGATACGGGATTATCCATAAAAAAATACATATACCACAAGTTGTTATTTGCAGTTCTTACTACTGCAAATGCATTGCTTGTGATATATGTATTATAGTTTATAATTTATTAATTCTCCTGGTCAGCCAATGGAATATTAATATCGAAATCATCCTCTTCAGATTCAACAGTTTCCTCAGCATATTCTGAAGCTTGTGACTCATCCTCGTCAACAGCGCTAAGCTCTCTTCTGTTGTTATTAACAACCTCAAGAACGCTTTCAAGGTCGTTGATAAGTGATGTGTATCTTTCTTTGTTATTCTTAATAGAATGTTCGATTATGTACTGGAGCTTTGCAAGCATCTCATCAGTGTATGCAACTGCTCCCAGTCTGATATTGTTAGCATCTGTTGTAGCACTGTCAAGAATAGCCTGAGCCTGAACTGTTGCCTGTTCGATAAGTTCATTAGCCTGTGCATAAGCTCTCTGCATAATCTCATGCTCGTTAATGAGTTCTGCTGTCTGAATCTGTGCTGCGTTAAGAATGGTATCAGCCTGCTCTTTTGCTTCTCTGATAATCTCATCCTTACTGTTTAATATCTTCTGATATCTCTTAACCTCTTCAGGAGTCTTTAATCGAAGCTCACGTAAATAATCATCTAATTGTTCCTTATCAACAATAATCTTTGTGTTAGAAAAAGCCTGATACTTACAGCTGTCAATATATGCTTCGATATCGCTAATTATCTTATCAATCTTGTTCATTTGCTATTCCTCGCATTCTTATATATTGTGTATTATTAGTTACTTTTTGTACTTGTCATACATCTTTTCAATAACCGGTTCCGGTACAAAATTACTTATATCGCCACCGTACATAGCGATTTCCTTAACCATACTTGAACTTAGATATGAATATTCGATACTTGTAGTAAGGAATATGGTATCAACTTCTGAATTGATAGCGTGGTTAGTCTGAGACAATGCCAATTCATACTCAAAGTCAGTAACCGCTCTAAGGCCTCTTACAATAACCTGAACATCCTGTTGTCTTGCAAAATCCACTGTTAAACCGCTAAAACTCATAACTTTTACGTTAGGTATATCTTTTGTGACCTCTTTTAACATATTAACACGTTCGTCAACTGAAAACAATGGCGTTTTGGTACTATTATTTAAAACACCTACAATTAACGTATCGCAAAGACTGGCAGATCTTTTAATAATATCAAGATGCCCTAAAGTAACAGGGTCAAAGCTGCCAGGGTATATTGCATTTTTCATATAATCACACTTTCTAAACTAATGAGACAAATACATGCTTATTAGTTTTATAATTTTTGATTTTGTTAATCTTATATCCTAATTCATCATAAGATACATCTGCATTCAAAGCTTCTTCCACAATAACTGTAGTATACTCATCAATTATATCACTTGCAGCCAAGGCTCTCAAGGTGTTTTGATCAAAGCCCATACCGTAAGGTGCATCAATAAACACAATATCAAACACACCCTTACCCTTTAACTTATTAATGGCTGTTAAAACATCCTGCTCGAAAACTATCGCTTTATCATCCAGATGTGTAAACTTCAAATTATCTTTTATACATGCAACAGCAGCCTTAGCATTTTCAACAAAAACCGCTTCTTTAGCACCCCTGCTTAATGCTTCTATTCCAATACCGCCGCTTCCGGCAAAAAGGTCTAAGAATCTGCAACCATATATTTCAGTTTGAAGCATATTAAAAAGAGTTTCTTTAATACGGTCTGTTGTAGGTCTTGTATCTAATCCTTCAATTGTCTTTAAAGGCATACTGCGCGCTGTACCTGCAATTACTCTCATAGCAATCTCCATTCTGAAGAAGTGTTTCTTACTACTCCTTCCAGTTCTTACTGTCAGATTCGATTTTCTTATCTCTAAGCATAAGCTCCTTAACAGCATCGCCAGGTTTCTTATCTTCAAAAAGAACTGCATTAACCTGCTCTACGATAGGCATATCAACATCGTACTTTTTAGCAAGAAGATACGCTGCCTTAGCGGCATAGACGCCTTCGACAACCATCTGAACTTCTTCCATGGCCTCATCCTTAGTCTTGCCTTGTCCTATAAGAATACCGGCTCTTCTGTTGCGGCTGTGCATACTTGCACAAGTAACAATCAAATCGCCAATACCTGAAAGCCCCATAAAGGTATTAAAATCACAACCCATAGCAATACCAAGTCTTGATATCTCCGCTATACCTCTAGTTATAAGTGCCGCTTTAGTGTTGTCACCATATCCCAATCCGTCAGCAATACCAGCAGCAAGAGCGATAACATTTTTAAGAGCACCGCCTACACAGATTCCAATCATATCAGGACTTGTGTACACTCTAAACACATCGCTCATAAATATGTTCTGAAGATATTCTGCATCACTTTGCTTGGCTGTACCGATAACACATGTTGTAGGAATACCACGCCCCACTTCTTCAGCATGACTAGGTCCTGAAAGAACTGCTACTGTTGCCTGTGGAAGTTCATCCTTAACAACCTCGCAAAGTGTCATAAGTGTAGATTCCTCAATACCCTTACCTACATTAACCACATACTGGCCTTCCTTTACATATGAAGCAAGTGTCTTAGCTGTAGTTCTTGTAAAAGGTGAAGGAACAGCAAGTACTAAAACATCAGCTGTAGAAACTGCATATTCTGTATCGGCTGTAAATTCAATCTTTTCATCAAGCTTAACACCCGGTAAGCACTTTTTATGCTCACGTTCTTTCTTTAACATATCAATCTCATCTGCAAATACAGACCATACTTTAACATTATGTCCGTTATTGTTAAGAAGTATTGAAAGACCAAGTCCCCAGCTTCCAGAACCCATTACACTAATATTTGCCATGATTATTTCTCCTCATTTTCAGTCTTCTTTTTCTGTCCAATTTTACGCTCAGTTCCATTAGCAAGTCTTTGAATATTGCCGGCGTGTCTTACAAATGCCAACGCTGTAATAACAAATGCTAATGCATAAGCTTCCCACAAAGCTGTTCCCTCAAGAGGAATCCAGCCCACAAGACTCATAATAACAAACTCAATAAAGAAACCACTTATTGCTACAAGGGAACCAAGTGAAACATACTTTGAAACTGCTGTAACAATAGCAAATGTTGAAACACCAGCTAATGTAAGTATCCAACAATGTGTTGGGAACAACATAAGTGACATAACAACACCGGATGTTGCTGCAATACCCTTTCCACCCTTAAACTTAAGGTAGAATGGAAAGTTATGTCCAAGGACAATACCTAAACCACTATACAAAAACAAAAGCATTTCATTATCAAGGGAATTACCCCAGATAAAATGAATAACTAAAGCTGCAAATATAGCCTTTAAGGCATCTACTATATAAGTTATGATACCCGCTTTCTTTCCAAGTGTACGCATTACATTGGTAGTTCCGGCATTACCGCTTCCGTGCTGTCTGATGTCTATATGGTTAAGCTTTCCATACCAATAACCGGTCTGTAAAACTGAACCAAACAAATAACCAATAACGAGACATATAATTCGTTCCATTATTCCTTCTCCTTACGCTCTCTGTTAATAAATCTAATTGCTGTACCTCTGAATCCAAAGGACTCTCTAATCTTATTCTCAATATATCTGGTATATGAGAAATGTGTTAATTCTTTATCGTTAACAAACATAATAAATGTTGGTGGCTTAACAGAAACCTGTGTAATATAGTATATTCTAAGTCTCTTACCTTTATCAGATGGTGGTTGCTGCATAGCAACTGCCTCTGTAAGGATTTCGTTAAGAACACCTGTAGGTACTCTCATATTCTGGCTATCAATAATAGCATCGATAAGCTCAAACATTTTGTTTAATCGCTGGCCTGTAAGCGCTGAAATAAAGAGAATCTCTGCATATGGCATAAAAGACAGCGTATCCTTAATCTTGTTAGTATGCTCATAGATAGTTTTATCATTCTTCTCTACTGCATCCCACTTGTTAACAGCAACGATAATACCCTTGCCGCGCTCATGAGCTATGCCTGCAATCTTTGCATCCTGCTCTGTAACGCCTTCAGTTGCATCAATAACAATAATAACAATATCAGCCCTCTCCACTGCAGCTACAGTACGAATAATACTATAACGCTCAAGATCTTCCTTAATCTTGTTCTTACGTCTAAGACCCGCTGTATCGATGAATACATACTCTTTACCATCATACTTTACAGTAGTATCAATAGCATCTCTTGTAGTACCTGCTATATCAGATACAATAACTCTGTTTTTACCTGTAAGCTTGTTAATAATTGAAGACTTACCTACATTAGGCTTACCTACAATAGCAATTTTAGGTCTGTCATCTTCCTCATCTGTATCAGCATCTTCCGGAAAATGTTTAATAACCTCGTCAAGCATATCACCGATACCAAGCTTTGATATAGCAGAAATAGGCATTGGATCACCAATACCAAGATTATAAAACTCATATACATCAGGCATAAACTTATCGAAATTATCAACCTTATTAACAACCAAAACAACAGGCTTGTGAGAACGTCTAAGCATATCAGCAACCTTAGCATCTGAATCTACTAAGCCCTGCTTAACATCCACAATAAACATAATAACATCTGCTGTTTCAATAGCTATCTCTGCCTGCTCTCTCATCTGGGAAAGAATAATATCGTTTGTCTCAGGCTCAATACCACCTGTATCAATAAGTGTAAATGACTTATCAAGCCATGTAACATCTGCATAAATACGGTCTCTTGTAACACCTGGTGTATCTTTAACTATAGATATAGGCTGTCCTGCCAAAGCGTTAAACAATGTTGATTTACCAACATTAGGACGTCCTACAACTGCAACTATCGGCTTACCCATTAGTTTTCAACCTTCCTTCAATAAAATACATATAATCAGTTTATAAAAAATTAATAGACATAATCTAATATATAATAGCAGTTAAATTGATTTTTGTAAAGATTTATGGTATCTTGATTAGGTTAGATTTTACAAATATTTGCTAGTTTGGGCAGAAATGAGGTTAATATGTTTTTTAATAAATTACATTCTAATTTTAAAAGAATTGTAAAGGTTGCAAGTTCAGCAGTGCTACTTATATCATTGACAGCAACTTCGTTGGCACCTGTATCTGTGTATGCAGACGAAACAACTGCTTCTTCTAAAGAGATTAAGACATCTGCTTTTAAGTTTGCGGATATTGACTTGCAGGTTAATGTTCCAGATGATTTAGTTGGTTTTACGCAAAAAGTTACTTCCAACAATGCTTATCTTGAAAAAATCGGTGCTGAGGATGCCGAAGGTCTAAGAAATAATATGATGGCCAACCATATATATCTTGAAGCAATACCAAAGGATGTTGAGGCTGTTACTTATGAAATTATCATAAAGGGTGAAAAGCTTGCTTCTACGGATATAAATGACCTTAACACTTTGTCAAAGGATGAATTAAAGAAGCTTTTTGATGATTATATTAGTGGAATTAATAAGAAAAATGAGCAGGTTGAAGAAACTCTCAATAATTCAAGTATAGAAAAAATCGGTGATGCAACCTACTTCTGTACTGATGTTACTACTGTTTCAGCCGCTGACGTTACTGTACAGCTTAAAAAGTATTACACCATAAAGAATGGCTACTATTATACATTTTCAGTTCAGACAACAGAAAAAGAAGTAAGTGCAGATATGGAAAAGAAACTTACAGATATAATTGCTTCTGCACAGTATAAAGAAATCAAAGCAGGACTTTTTGATAATCCTGTATTTAGTGAAGTGTTCTCTATTGTAGTTACTTCAGTTGCCCCTATTGCCATACTTGGCATAATCTTCTTTGTATCAATTAAGATGACAACAAAGAAAAAGAGACCTAATGCATAAATTAGAAAAGCGTCGCACTTTTGCGACGCTTTTTGTTATACGTTTGGTCCCATTTTATTCATACTTATGTATATCTTCGCGAAGTTCCTGCATACGTACATCTGTGCTGTAGATATTATCCGCACACAATGTAAGTTCATTAACTATATCAGGCATTTCTTCACTTTCAAACTTTTTGTAGTGCATCTGGTGTTCAAGACTCGCCCAGAAATTCATGGCGATAGTTCTAATCTGAACTTCTACCTTCATATATTCCTTACCTGTTGATAAGAAAATAGGAATAATAATCACATAATGAAGACTTCTATATCCGTTTGGTTTTGGATTCTTGATATAATCCTTAACCTCTATTACTTCAATATCATCCTGTGACATAAGCATATGTGCTACCTCATAGATATCACTAATAAACGGACACACTACTCGTACTCCGGCAACATCATTGAGATTGCTTGTGATAGATTCGATTGATAATTCAAGTCCACGTCTTTCAAGCTTTTCAAATATACTTATAGGACTCTTTATACGCGCCTTAATACTGTCTATAGGATTGCGTTTACGTCTTGTTTTAAACTCATCATTTAAAACCTCTAACTTGGTTTGTACCTCTCTTATGGCGCATCTGTACATCATCATAAGCTCTGTAAACTTAGAACTTGCTTCAATCGCCTCCATAAGTTCATTTTTACTAAGGTTAATTGGCTTTGAAGCCTCTTCCTCACCCAATAAAATATTTATCTCGTTCATTAGTAATACCCCTTTATTGTCTAATCTCTATAAAATTGCAAAGAATACCTCTTTTACCGTTGGTTGCTCTGTGTGAAAACAACAGCCACGGATTACAGCATGTACATATATCTGCTACTGCAATGTTAGAAAATTGTACTCCTTGTTTATGTAGGTTAATAACATTGGCCATAGGCAGATTCAGCAGATACTTATCATCAGTTTTCCCTTTGGTAAGTATTAATCCTGCTTCATCTACATTAAAGGCTTTTTTTAATTCATCAACTACATCAATGCTTACTTCGTAACAGGACTGGCATATCCCCGGTCCCACAAAGGCTTTAACATCCTTAGGATTCGTTCCATACTGTTTATTCATAAGTGATAACATACTGCCAACAATATCTCCAACAGTGCCACGCCATCCTGCATGTGCTGCACCAATAGCCTTGTTCTTAGGATCTGCCACGATTACAGGTATGCAATCTGCATAAGCTGTAACAAGACATACCTGTGGAACATTCGTTACCAATCCATCCACATCATCATATATATGTTCTTTGGTAACCCCAAGCCCCCAATGCTTTTCTGTAACCGACAGTACATTGGTTGTGTGAGTTTGCTTAGAATATACCATATGGTCCGGTTTTATTCCCAGCGCATTACCCATGATTTCAAAATTACGTTTGACATTATCAGGATTATCATCACGCGAAAATGTCAGATTCATAGAGCTGTAAATTCCTTCGCTGACTCCTCCAAGCTTTGTTGAAAACCCTTGATTAACAAAGTCAAGTTCTTCCAATATCTTAAACTTAAAATACACAACATTGCCTGACTGAACATACGATAATGTATCTTTAAGCATAGGAGTGGCGTTATAGTAGTCTTTAAATTCCCTATATAACTTTTCATTATCAATTAATTGTATATTCTGTTTCATACCCCTATTATATAACCCTTCCCATAATCATACAATTAAATCATCATAAACTAATCTTAATTAATTAAGTATAAACTATTAAAATGCATTGTTAATGTGTGAAACTGTCACTTTTCCTTTAGTACTGTCAAATCCTATTACATCAAATCTACACGGTACATATTGACTTTTACAAACTGTTGCCATATAAACTTGTGCAACTTTGCGAATAGTGTTTTGTTTAGCAGGAGTAACCGCTTCAAGAGCATATCCCATCTTATTGCCTCTACGATATTTAACTTCAATAAAAACTATCTCATCTCCGTCTTTGGCAATAATATCAATCTCACCAATTTTACATCTGTAATTGCGCTCAAGTATAAGATAACCATTGTCTTTTAAATACCGTACTGCCTGTTCTTCCCACTGCGCACCGGTTTTACGTTTATTTACACTTTTATTTACACTTTTATTCACATTTTCATTTGCTATTTTGCTCATTGATTGCCCTTTACCTTCGCACGAATTCTGTCACAATCATCTACAAACACAAGAATCTCTGCCACTACATTATATAACTCAGGCGGAATCATATCTCCTATTTCCAACTTTGAAAGAGTGTTGGCAAGCTTACTGTCTTCATATATAGGAACATCGGCCTCTTTTGCTTTCTCAATAATTCGTTCAGCTAATGAGCCTTTTCCGGAGGCAATTATCTTTGGAGCTTCCTCTCCCGGAACATATTCCAGAGCAACAGATATCTTGGGTTTATTATTATCAGTTTCCTTATCTCTGTCTTTGTTGTTATTATAATTGTTCATATTACCCCTTTACGCTTTAACATCAAGCACATATTGCGTTGTAGCCATGGTGCCTGTGTCTTTTTCGATAAAATCCTTCACAAAATCAAAGGACGGATTCCCGGTTTCAACTGATTCCGAAACCTTCATATCAAAGTGACAATTATACCCTAAGGATTGTAAGCGTTTGTTAAGCTTATCAATATGAGAATACACAAAATCCAACATTTCTTCACTTTCTAAGCAAAAATTAGTCGATACATTCACTCCCGCCAGCTTAACATATACATCTACAGGTCCTAAGTTATCCATGTCAAGATGAAGAAGCGCACTTACATTGTCGCTACCGGCTTTTAATGCTCTTTTGTTAGTGAAAACATAGAGTTCCCCGTTAGCATCGCCATGCTGTAACTTAATAGGCATCTGAAAATATGTCATGTTCTTATTAAGATCATTCATAAAGTCTATATTGCTCTTAATAGAGTCCATATCAGCAGACAATTGCTCACCCGCTCCGGAGCCTGCCAGTTTTTCTGCAATCTTGTCCGTTATTTCATCCATACGTTTATAGTACTTTTTTATTCCATCATCTTTACTAACATCCTGTGGATTAAGCTTCATAGTTTCATCGATCATCTGCTTGATGAGCTTGCTGAATTCATCTGAATCCAGTGCTTCTGACAGTTCCCTTGTAAGCGAAGGATTATCCTTAATAATTGTAGATATATCATTAAAAAACTGTTTAACAGTTATCTTTCCACCTTTAAGACTATTTGCCAATGAATCAATCACTTCCGGATTATTTCCATTTAAAGCAATCTGTTCCTTAGCACTATCAAAAAGCTTTGTAAGGTTATCCACACCATCCTGCCCTAAAGTATCTGCAACAGTTGCACTGGGACGTTGTCCAACACCGCTATTTACATCTTTATCATAAAGCAGATTAACTATTTCACTAAACGCAGCTGCAGGTTGTGACGAAAAAAATCCTTCACCCTTACCGCCTTGAATAAGCTTAACAAATCCGTCTACCATATCATTAAGCTCGTGATTGATACTGTGTTCATAGCTTTTATATGCTTCAAATTGAGCTATATTATTCTCAGTGACAGGTATATCCAGCTTAACAAGATTAGCTATTGTGTTAATATTAGCTTCAGGAAATTTGGTTGTATGTTTAACCATGTCTGCTATTGTATCTGCATTAATAGGCATATTCAGTTTAAGAAGTTCATTAACAATAGCTATATTAGCATCTGTAGCTGGAAATTGTGCTGCATCCAATGCCCTGTTTATAAGCAGCGACTGCTGTTCATCAGAAATCAATGGCTTTATAACGATATTACTACCGTTGTTATCTTCCACCATAAATGTCATATTCTGCCCCATCTGAACAGTGGCATTGTCGCTTAAATGAGCAAGTAAAGACTTACCATTATTCATATTAATAAGCACATTGCCATCTTCGAGCCCCATAACCCTGCCGGTAAATGTATCACCTGCAAGCATTTCTTTAAGCATCTGCAAGCCTGAATTAATGACCGATTGTTGATTATTGACAGGCACACCTTGCTGTGTAGTGGACTGTGTTACTGTATTATTATATTGATTATAGTTATTATTAATATTAACACTAACAGCCATACAGTCCTCCTTTCAGCTTATATAAAATTCTTGATAAACGTCATTCTATGTATAGGACATGGACCATATTCTTTAAGAGCATCTGTATGCTGCTTTGTTCCATAGCCTTTGTTCTTGGCAAAACCGTACTGTGGATACCAGTTATCATATTCCTTCATCAGTCTGTCTCTTGTAACCTTTGCAAGTATGCTTGCAGCCCCTATACTCATACTCTTTGCATCACCTTTAATAATTGGAACCTGCTGTATATCAACCTCCGGTATGGTAACTGCATCATTAAGTAATATATCGGGTTTAACTGACAATTTATTAATAGCCATACGCATAGCCTCATAAGTAGCCTGTAATATATTAATCTCATCTATACGTTCAGCATGTACAAAGCCACATCCTACTGCAAGTGCTTCCTCCATAATAACATCAAAGAGTTCTTCTCTCTTCTTTTCGCTTAGCTTCTTAGAATCATTGATATAGGGAATTCGTTTGCCTTTGGGAAATATTACGGCAGCAGCCACAACAGGTCCGGCAAGAGGACCACGGCCTACCTCATCAATTCCGCATACATTGCCATATGCTTCGTATTCTTTTTCGTATTGACACAATAACTCAATACGTTCCATCTCTGCCCTTAACTTTTCTTCTTTCTTTAACTGAGCAAGTTCTTTCTTAGTCATAACTACTCCTTTTATTCATCCGATACATCAAACTGTTCAGGTCGTTCCAATGTAAACTGTCCTATTCTTCCACTTCTGAAATCATCAAGAATAATACCTGCTAGTTTCTCATAATCTACTTCAGCACCTTTTTTAAGGCAGCCTCTGCGACCTGCAATATCATTTAGAATTTCTAAGATATCCTTATCTTCATTAATATTGTATCTTTTAGCAAGGCATCCCGGATAATTTTCCTTTATAAACTTTGCTGTATCCAGTGCAAGTTCTTCTATATTAAGCACTTCATCGTTCATAGAACCTATCATGGCAAGCTTTAATCCTACAGCCTGATCTTCAAACTTAGGCCAAAGAATTCCAGGGGTATCAAGAAGTTCAACATTCTTATTAAGTCTTATCCACTGCTTTCCCTTTGTGACTCCCGGTTTATTTCCGGTCTTGGTGCAGGCTTTTCCTGCGTAAGCGTTGATAAATGTTGACTTACCAACATTAGGTATACCTACAACCATAGCTCTTACAGGACGATTCATAATACCTTTTCGTTTATCTCTTTCGATTTTATCCTTGCAGGCTTCAGCAACTGTTGCATTCATTTGTTTAAGACCCATACCTGTTTTGGAATTAATCTTAAGAACAAAGAATCCTTTTTTAGTAAAAAAGTCCATCCATTGCTTATTAACCGACTCATCAGACAAGTCGGACTTATTGAGAAGTATAAGTCTTGACTTGTTCTTTGCCAGATTATCTATGTCCGGATTACGGCTACTCATAGGAATTCTCGAATCCACAACTTCAATAACAAGATCAATAAGCTTAATATTTTCTTCCATCATTCTTCTGGCCTTTGTCATATGGCCGGGATACCATTGGTAATTCATACAGCTCTCCTTCTACTTTACAAAACCTATACGTGAAGCTGGCGCTGTTATAAGCCACACTTCACCAAGCAAATCATCATCTCTTACAATACCTACTCCGGCAAACCTACTATCTTCACTATTGTTTCGGTTGTCGCCGAGTACAAAATACTCACCATTGCCAAGTTGAATTTCAGATGCAGCCAATCCTGCAGTAAGTATATCCTGTGTAACAACATCATCCTCTAAAAGGTTACCGTTAATATAAACCTTTCTATCCTTAATCTGTACTTTCTCGCCCGGCAAACCAATAACTCGTTTAATATAAACAGTTGCTCCTTCGGTATCTGAGTCCGCAAATGCAACCACGTCATAACGCTTGGGCTCCGCAATAGTATATGACCACTTATTAACAAGTACCGAATAATCTGTTTCAAGCCCGGGACTCATGGAACTTCCCGATACAACCAGCTTATCACAGGTAAAATGAACTATAGCAAATGCAGCTATTATAATCAGCAGTATATCTGAAATAAATCTGCATATGCTTTGTAGTTTAGTGTTTTCCTGATATCGTTTTAAATACAATCCCATATATACTCCATCTAGTCATCCGACTATATAATTATGCACATTTTTGCTTATATATAGTACCATATTTTGTACAATCAATCAACATAACTAATATAAAAAAGAGGCTTTGACAACGATTGCTCGCTCAAAGCCTCCACTAATTCATATGTATACCAAATTATACTAATGGATTACCGTCTGAATCTGTATTGATAGAACCGCAAAGGATAAGAATACCCTCAATAAAGCCCCAAAGTGCACCTAAACCACATGTAACGATTGTTACGATAATCTGTGCAATACCTCTTCCTGTATTACCAAGATAGAAGTTATGAATACCATATGCACCTAAGAAAAGACCAAGCAAACCAGCTGCCATCTTTGACTTAGAATTAGGATTCTGCTGTGGAGCATATCCCATATTTGGCTGATATCCCATATTGGGCTGCTGATATCCCATATTAGGCTGTGGATTGCCAAGACCCATACCACAGTTAGTACATACTGCTGCACCAGGAGCTGTCTGGTTACCACAATTCTGGCAGAAATTCATACCGCCACCTACCTGTACACCACAGCTAGTACATACTGCCGCACCAGGATTCACTTCTTTACCACAATTCTTACAAAACATATTGTAACCTCCTCAAATAATAAGTATTAGAATAAATAGATAATTTATAATCGGTTTATAAATCATTAATATAATGATAACACTATATTGTATATTTATCAAGAGTATTTACATAAAAACACAATATTTTGTAAAAAGGAAAATCCGGAGATTGCTCTCCGGATTGTAAGTACATATTATAAACAATTACTTAACTAATTCCTTAACCTTAGCAGCCTTACCTGTTCTCTGACGTAAGTAGTTAAGCTTAGCACGTCTAACCTTACCACGTCTTACAACTACTACGCTCTCAACGATTGGAGAGTGTAATGGCCAAGTCTTCTCAACACCAACGCCGTTAGAAATCTTTCTAACTGTGAATGTTGCACGTACGCCTGTACCCTGCATCTTTAATACTGTTCCCTCGAAAACCTGAGTTCTCTCGCGGTTACCTTCCTTAATCTTAGCTGATACCTTAACTGTATCACCTACGTTGAAGTCTGCAACCTCAGCCTTTAACTGTGCAGCTTCGATGTTCTTAATAATATCGTTCATCACGACCTCCTTAAAATATAAGATGTTCTTGCAAGAATGTCCATATGACGTTTTACTTGTAACTCGCAGAGGACCACCCCGTAATATATGTAATTCCCTAATGAAATCACAACTCACTTAATGTAACACATCTCACCTATAAATGCAAGCACTATTTCAAAAAATCTTTAAAACACAAGGGATTCTCTCTTTTTCTTAATCTCATCCAATTCCTTTTGCGTACACGTTATCTTCTCTAGCATTTCCTCTCTTTTAATTCGAACCGGAACCATATTATGACAAAAC